>NZ_BBYM01000042.1 GCF_001570405.1 Microtetraspora niveoalba
GCCCGGGAGCGGCCCCGGCCGCCCGCCGCCCCGGAGCAGCTCTCCCTGCTGTGACACCGGCCGCTCCGGCCCGCGCCGTCCACGGCGTCTCCGCGAGGCGGCGGCCGGGCGTCCGCGCTGCCCGACAATAGGCGGGGAGGTGCGGGCATGGAGGATCTGGTGCGGGAGCACACGCGGCTCGTGGCCGTGCCGTACGTCCCGGAGATCCGGCTGCACCTGGCGCCGGACGAGGAGCAGGACGCGGTGTTCGGGCTCTGGGAGCGCACCGGCGGCCTGCCGTACTGGGCGTACGCGTGGGCGGGCGGGCAGGCGCTGGCCCGTCACGTGCTCGACCATCCCGAGCTGGTCAGGGGCCGCACCGTGCTGGACCTCGCCTCGGGCTCGGGCCTGGTCGCCGTCGCCGCCGCGATGGCGGGCGCGGCCCGGGTGGTCGCCAACGACGTCGACCCGCACGCCATGGCGGCGATCGTGCTCAACGCCCGCGCCAACGGCGCCGCCGTGACCGTGCGCCGGGGCGACATCCTCGCCACGACGCCGCGCGAGGACGTGGTGCTGGCCGGCGACGCCTTCTACGACGCCCCGCTCACCGAGCGGGTGATGCCGTTCCTCCTGCGAGCACGTCCGGCGGCCGGCACGGGCGCCGCCGGGCGGACGGTGCTCGTGGGGGATCCCGAGCGCGCCTGCTCCTATCTCCCGCGCCACCTGTTCGCGCCGGCGAGCGTCCACCTGGTCCCCGCCGCGCTTGAGGACGTTCCGTACAAGCGCACGACCGTCTGGCGATTGATGTGATACAGATCACATCAACGTAGGCACTTCCTAACTCGTCCTAGGAAATAGGGGTAAAAACCGAAATAGGACGGGGACATATTTTGTCGCTTAAGGGGTTATTGCGACGTTTCGTGGTTCAAATACGGACTACGAGTGACAGAAGACGCCTTCGGCGCGCCGAACCGCGAAATACCCATGAGGTGCGCATCCTCCTGCTCCACGCGAACGGGATGGGCGGCACGATCCGCACGGTGTTCAACCTCGCCGGATATCTGGCGAGGGAGCACGACGTCGAAATCGTGAGCGTGGTCCGCGAGCGCGAAGAGCCCTTCTTCCCCGTTCCCCCAGGTGTGCGGATCCGATACCTGGACGACCGGATCCCCAAGCGGAAGGGCCTGCTGTCCCGTTTCCCCAGCAGGCTGGTGCCGAAGGAGGAGGCCGCCCACCACTGGTTCACATTGCGCACCGATCTCAAACTCATCCGCTACATCCGGGGGCGGCGGCGCGGGGTGCTCATCGGGACCCGGCCCGGCCTGAACCTGATCATGTCGCTGGTCGCTCCCCCGGAGATCATCACGATCGCGCAGGAGCACGGGAATCTCGGCGGCCACGGTCCGGAGGTGCGCAAGCAGATCGCCCGCCGGTACGGCAGGCTCGACGCGGTGGTCACCCTGACCGAGACCGACCTGCGGGCGTACGAACGGGCGCTCAAGACGCGGCCGCGCCTGCTCGCCCAGGTGCCGAACGCCGTGACACGGCTGGAAGGGGGCCTCTCCGCGCTCACCGAGAAGACGGTCGTCGCCGTCGGCCGGCTCACCTACGGCAAGGGCTACGACCTGCTGATCCGCGCCTGGGCGCACGTGGCGGCCCGCTACCCCGACTGGACCCTGCGCGTCTTCGGCGACGGGCCGCGCCGCGAGAAGCTGCAGGCGCAGATCGACAAGCGGGAGCTGACCGGAAAGGTGCTGCTCATGGGGTCGGTCGGCGACGTCGGCGGCGAACTCGCTCGGTCGTCGATCTACGTGCTCAGCTCCCGGGGCGAGGGGATGCCGATGGTCATCCTCGAGGCGATGAGCAAGGGCGTGCCGGTGGTGAGCTACGACTGCCCCACCGGCCCCGCCGAGCTGATCACCCACGGCCACGACGGCCTGCTCGTCAAGCCGGAGAAGATCCACGCGATGGCCGACGCGATCTGCACCCTCATCGAGGACGAGGACCTGCGCCGCAGATTCGGCGCCAACGCGGTGGAGAAGGCCGCCCGCTACGACCTGGAGGTCGTCGGCGCGCGCTGGGAGGATCTCCTGGACGGCCTGCGCCGGGACGGAGCCGCACCCGATCGCCCGGATCAGAGCGCGGCGCGTGACCTGCCCGCCCCGACACGACGCCCCCGGTAAGACGGCCGCGCCGAGACGGCCCAGTGAGACGGCCCAGGTGAGACGGGCGCGCCGACACGCCCGGGTGAATCGTCCGCGACCCGCCGGGTAGAGGGCCACGAGCGAACGAAGGAGGCTGAGGGCAGCGAGGGAGGCATGATCATTATGCGTACTTCAGCTCATCCTCGGCGGGACCGCTACACCGGAGTCGTGTTCGTGGAGCGGTCACCGCTGCGCCGGACCCTCGGGGCCGCCGGCGCGGGCGTCTGCGCGGGCGCGGCGATCCAGTACCTCTGCGACCCCGACCGGGGCCGCACGCGCCGGGCGCGGGTCCGCGACAAGGCCGCCCACGCGACGCACAAGATGTACGGCGGCGTCGCCGTCCTCGCCAGCGACCTGCCCAAGCGGGGGCGCGGCGCTCTCGCCGGGGCGCGGCATCGCGTGACCGGGAGATCCGGCGTGGACGACCGCGTGCTCTATGAACGTGTGCGGGCGCAGCTCGGCCGGTACGTCTCGCACCCGCACGCGGTGGAGGTCCACGTCGACGGCGGCGTCGTGACGCTGGCCGGGGACATCCTGAGCGCGGAGCAGCAGCGGGCCCGCCGGGCGGTGCGCCGGGTCGCGGGGGTCAAGCGGGTGGACACCCCCTGGAGGACCCATCGCGAGGCCGGGGACACCCCGGGGTTGCAGGGCTCGTCCCGGCCGAGGAGGCCGGTGCCGGAGTTGCTGCAGCAGCGCTGGTCGCCGAGCGCACGGTTGGTCGTCGGCTGCTGCGCCGCTCTGATGTGGGGACTGGGCGGCAGGCTCCCGCGGCCGCTCTCGTGGGCGGCACGCTCCGCCTGCGCGGTTTTGGCCGTACGCGCGGTCACGAACCTCCCGCTTCGGCGGCTCACCGGGATCGGCTCCGGGCGGCGCGCCGTCGACCTCCAGGACGCGATCTCCATCGCGGCCTCTCCTGAGGACGTCTGGGCGCTGGTGAGCGACTACCGGCTCCTCGCGGAGATCATGCCTGATGTCCGCGAGATCCGGCTCCTCGGCGAAGGCCGGTCCCACTGGGTGGTCGCGGGCCCCGCCGGGACGTGCATCCGCTTCGACGCGGTGGAGACCCGGCGCGAGGAGGGCCGGGAGATCGCCTGGAAGACCGTGGAGGGGCAGCTCTTCGCGCACACCGGGGCGCTGCGACTCACCTCCGACACCGAGGGCCGCACCCGCGTGCAGGTGCAGATGGCCTACAACCCGGCGGTCGGGGCGATCGGCCACACCGTGGCCAAGCTGCTGGGCGTGGACCCCGTCCACAAGCTCCGGCAGGACCTGATGCGGCTGAAGACGTTCACCGAGGAGAAGAAGGCGGCCGCCCGCCCGGTCGCCGCCCACGCCTGACCGAAGAGCGCATGGCGCTCCCACCGGAGGGCAGGTGGATCCGTACTCCACGGGGTGGAGGAAACGGCAGCTCGGGAGGGAGCATGGGCCAGCCACAGCAGCCGGAGGCGCGCAGGTCCGAGCGCGGCGGCACCACTCAGAACGCGGCGGAGGCCAAGGCGCGGTCCGGCGTCGGAAAGGTGCGCAAGGGCCGCCCGCACGGCATGGACAAGGGCAAGAAGGGCGGCGGCAAGGGAGGCGGCGTTCCCCCCGAGAACCAGCCGCCGTACCCGTCCTGAACTCGATCGACGCATACACATGAACGGCCCGGAACGGACACGTCGGCCGTTGAACCGGGACGAGCGCCGCCGGACGCGCGTCCGGCGGCGCCACGCCGGTCTTTCCCGGTACGCGGGAGCCGCGGGCGGCGCCCCGGGCGGTGGCACGCCGGAGTGAACCCGGCCGGTCGATCAGGGGGCGGTTGACAGGGCGAGGCGCGCGTCCAATATCGTTGCTCATATGAATACTTCTTCAAATGAGCGAGTGGCGGTCATCGACGGGTGCACCGTGCGCGTGGTGGACGCTCCCAGGGTGGCGGCGGTCCGCGAGCGGATGCCGGCCGCCGACGACCTGGCCGGCACCGCCGAGGTGTTCGGGCTGCTGTCGGACCCCGGACGGCTGCGCCTCCTGCTCGCCCTGCTCGACGGCGAGCTGTGCGTGTGCGACCTGGCCGCGGTGACGGGGCAGAGCGAGTCCGCGGTGTCGCACGCGCTGCGGCTGTTGCGCGCCCACCGGGTGGTGACGAGCCGCCGCGCGGGCCGGATGGCGTACTACCGGCTGGAGGACGCCCACGTGCGGATGCTCCTCGACCTGGCCATGGCGCACACCGAGCACACGTTGCCGGTCCGCCCCGAGCCCGGCGCGGACGCCTGATGGGCGCGGGACACGGGCACGCCGCACCTACGGCTCCTATCGCGCGGAGGTCTTCGCCTCGCTGCTCGCGGTCGCGCTCATGCTCGCCGTCTCGGTGTACGTCGTCGCCGAGGCCGTGGGCCGGATCGGCGCCGCCGCCGAGGTCTCCTCCGGGCCGATGCTCGTCGTGGGGGCACTGGGGCTGGCCGTCAACCTCGCCGCGTTGCTGCTGCTCCGGGCGGGGGCGTCGGAGAGCCTGAACGTCAAGGGCGCCTACCTGGAGGTCCTGGCCGACACCGTCGGCTCCATCGGCGTGATCGCCGCCGGGTGGCTGGTCGCCGCCACCGGCAGTCCCGTCTGGGACACGCTGGTCGCCCTGGCCATCGGCGCCTTCGTCGCCGTACGGGCCGTCTCGCTGGGGCGGCAGGTCTTCGCGGTGCTCGGGCAGCACGTCCCGGCGGGCCCCGAACCGGCGCTCGTCGCGGGCGACCTCGCCGCCATCGACGGCGTCCGGGACGTCCACGACCTGCACCTGTGGACGCTGACCTCCGGGATGCAGCCACCGTCCACCTGGTCACCGACGACCAGTCCCGCAACCACGCCGTGCTCGACGAGGCGCGCCACCTGCTGCGCGCCCGGCACGGCATCGCGCACGCGACCCTCCAGGTCGAGCCCGCGGATCATCTCGGCTGCGACGAGCTCGGCTGGTGACCCTGGCGGCGCGGGGCCCGGCCGGGAGTCAGGAATCGGCGAGCAGCAGCTGAGCGAGGGCGCGCACCTCGTCGCGCAGCTCGTCCGGCCTGATGACGGTGAAGCGCCAGCCGAGCCCCGCGAGCAGCCGGGCCATGCCGTCCAGCCGCTCGGCCCGCGCGATCACCCGCACTCCGCCGCCGGCCCCGCCCTCGGCGCCGGGTTCCTCCACCGGAGCGAGCGTCGCCACCGCCGGCGGGAGCCGGCGGCGCGCCTCCTCCAGGCTCGCCGCCAGCACGACCTCCACCTCGTGCGCGTACGGCACGCCCGCCAGGGACTCCAGCACGTGCGTCGCCGGGTCGAACCCGGCGGCCGGGGCCGGGAACCGCTCCCCGGTGGCGTCCGCGCGCGACACCCGGTCCACGCGGAAGGTCCGCACCTCCCCGCTCCGCTGGTCGTGGCCCGTCACGTACCACCGGCCGGAGTGGAACACCAGCCCGTAGGGGTCGAGCTCCCGCTCGCTCTCGCTCCCCCGGTACGACCGGTACACGATCCGCACCCGGCGGCGACGGCGCGCCGCGTCGGCGAGCGTGAGCAGCGCGGCCGCGTCGGGGCGGGGAGCCTCGGCCGCCCGCGACGTCACCTCCACCGTCTCCTCGATCGCGCGCACCCGCTCGCGCAGCGCCTCCGGCAGCACCCGCCGGATCTTGGCCAGGGCGCTCTCGGTCGCGGTCTCCCCCACGGACAGGCCGGTACGGCGGCCCGCGAGCAGGCCGAGCACGACGGCGGCCGCCTCGTCGTCCCCGAACATCAGCGGCGGCAGCTTGTATCCGGGGCGCAGCCGGTACCCGCCGTACCGGCCCCGCTCCGCCTCGACCGGCAGGCCCAGCTCGCCGAGCCGTACGACATAGCGGCGGATGGTGCGCTCGTCCACCTCCAGCCGGGCGGCGAGCTCGCGCCCGGTGAGGCCCGGACGGGCCTGGAGCAGTTCGAGGAACGCCAGAACACGATTCGTTGACATATCAGGACCGATTCTGCCCTGATATGCCGTTAGCTTCGAGCCATGACGACTTATGTGCTGGTTCCCGGACTCTGGCTCGGCGCGTGGGCGTGGCAGGGCGTCGCGTCCTCCCTGCGCGCGAGCGGCCACACCGTCCACCCCCTCACGCTCACCGGTCTCGCCGACCGGTCCCACCTGGCCTCGCCCGAGCTGACGCTCGACACCCACGCCGACGACATCGTCAACCTGATCCGGTACGAGGATCTGCGTGATGTGGTGCTCGTCGGGCACAGCCTGGGCGGCGCGGCGGTGACCGCCGCGGCGGACCGGGTCCCCGACCGCATCGGGCGGGTGGTCTACCTGGACGGCGGGCCCGTCCCCGACGGCGTGGCGCCGATCGAGATGTCCGGTCGCGAGTTCGTCGAGGCCCGGTCGGACGGCTGGCGCTACCCCTTCCCGTCCTGGGAGGACCTCGAGGCGTCGGGAGCGAGCCTCGAGGGGCTCGGCCCGGCGGAGCGCGAGCTGATGCGCGCGCGGGCGACCGCCCACCCGCTCGGCACGATCAACGAGCCGATCCGTCTCACGGGGGCGTTCGACCGGCTGCCCAAAACCCTGGTCAGCTCGTCGTTCCCCCTCGACCAGGTCAGGGCGCTGATCGCCCAGGGGCACCCGCTCTTCGCCGCGCTCGCCGGGCCCGAATGGGAGCTGCGCGAGGTGCCGACCGGCCACTGGCCGATGTTCTCCCGCCCGGTGGACACGGCCGCGGTTCTCGCCGAGATCACGCCTGGGGGCTGACCTCCGAAGCCCCCCTCGCGCGCGGCCGGTCCACGCCCGGGACATTTGTCCCGTCCGATTCCGGATGCTTCGATCTACGTGCGCCGGCCGTGTCTTCGTAGCGTTCCGACCAGGGAAAACACGGAAAGCACGGCATCTCTGGAGAACGTCACCAAGACGTTCGGGGCCACCCGGGCCGTGGACGGCCTGACGCTCTCCCTCCCCCGGGGCCGGACCGTGGCGCTCCTCGGCCCCAACGGCGCGGGCAAGTCCACCACCATCGGCGTGCTCCTCGGGTTGTTCCCGCCCGACTCCGGCACGGTCTCCCTGTTCGGCGGCGACCCCGAGCGCGCCGTACGGCAGGGCAGGGTCGGCGCCATGCCGCAGGAGGGCGGGATCATCGCGAGGGTCACGGTGCGCGAACTGCTCACCTTCGTCTCCCGGACCTATCGCGAGCCGCTCCCGCTCGACCGGATCCTCGCCCTCGCCCGGCTCACCGCGCTGGCCGACCGGCGGGTGGACCGGCTCTCCGGCGGCCAGGCGCAGCGGGTGCGGTTCGCGATGGCGATCGCGGGCGACCCCTAGCTGATCGTCCTCGACGAGCCGACCGCCGTCCTGGACGTCGAGGCCAGGCGGGAGCTGTGGGCGCCCATGCGGGGCTTCGCCGAGCGCGGCAGGACGATCCTGTTCTCCACGCACTACCTGGAGGAGGCCTTCGTCGCCCTCACCACCGACAGGACCCGTCCCGGCGGGGCTCCCGTGAAGGAGGACGCCTGATGCCCGGCTACATCCGGCTCGAACTCGTCAGGTCCCTCAGGGACGGCGGCTACATCGTCTTCGGCGTCGTCATGCCCGTCGTGGTTCGGACGGCCCGGCACAGCACCCGCAACCGGATCGAGGCGGCGCGGCAGGCCAGGCACGACGGCTGGCTCTGAGACTTCCCGGGCGGCTCGCGGGAGGGGGACCCGGGACGGGCCCGGCGCGGCGGAGCCGACGGCCGGACGGCGATCAGGCCGCCCCGGCTCCGGACGGCACCAGGGCGGCGGCGCCCGCCGGGAACGCCGCCTCGAACGTCACCTCGGCCAGTGCGCGCTGCCCCTCCCCGCTCGGGTGGAAGTAGTCCCACGCGCTCACATGCCGCAGCGTGTACGGGAAGGAGAACACCGCGCCGCCGTCGTAACGGCAGGCCGGGCCGTACGCGAGGCAGGCCTTCTCCAGGGCGTCGTTGTACGCGATGACCTGGGCGCGCACCCGGTCCCGCCGCAGCCGGTCCTTCCTGGCCGACGAATCGGGGTCGGCGAGCATCGACGGGCAGATGTGCCCGACCGTCCAGAAGGTCCGCGCCAGCGTGCTCGTCCTCCCCACCGACCACAGCCGGCGCAGGTCGGGGATGCTGCCGACGAACACCCTCGCGCCGGTGGGCCGGAGCACGGCGAGGGCCTCGCGCACCCGCCGTTCGAAGACCGCGACAGGGGTCATCTCCGACTCCGAGCCCACGCACGCGTCCTGCGCGCCGATCAGGACCGTGACGTAGCCGGCGCCCTTCTCGACCGCGGCACGGGCCTGGCCGGGCAGGTCCGCGCTGGTCGAGCCCGGGACGGCGAGGTTCACGTTGTGCCCCCCGATCCCCGGGACGAGCGCGCGCAGCCGCAGGTAGTGGCTGTTCACCCCGGCGTCGTCGCCGGTGGACCAGGACCGGGACGCGCAGGAGACGTACCAGCCGCAGGCGTTGAACCCCGAACTGATGGAGTCGCCCAGCGCCGCCATCACCATCGGGGCGGTCGGGGCGTGCGCCGAACCCGGAGGCAGCAGGGCCGCGGCGGCGAGAATGGACGCGATCTTCATGCGGCCAAAGGTAGAGAGCCCGGCCGGGCTTGCTCCATCACCTCTGGGGAAGCCGTGCCTTATGTGACCGACTTCCTATCACGGCTTGACAGGGGGCCCGGCCAGGGGGGCTCATGTCGAACGCGTTCAGTTTCTGCGTAAAGTGGTTCAAGTGAGTGTCGCTCTCATCCGCCCCCTCGTGGTGCGCACGGTCCCCGTCAGCGATCCCGGAGACCTCGTCTCCTGCCTCCCTGACGCGGCGCCGTACGCGTGGATCCGGCACGGCGAAGGGCTGGTCGGCTGGGGCGAGGCCGCCCGGGCCGCGATCCCCCCGGGCCCCGACCGGTTCCGCTGGGCCCGCGACTGGGTGTCGGCGCTCTTCGCGGACGCGCGCATCGACGACGACGTGGAGGCGCCCGGGTCCGGGCCCGTCGCGTTCGGCTCGTTCACCTTCGAGGCCGACGCCCCCGGCTCGACGCTGGTCGTCCCGCGCGTGGTGCTCGCCCGCAGGGGCGGCCGCGCCTGGCTCACCACGATCGGCGCCGACCGGCCGCCCGTCCTCCCGGCCTCGCCGGCCGCGCCCGCCCCTCCCGGCCGCATCCGGTACGGCGACGGGTCGCTCACCGCGCCCGAGTGGCAGCACGCCGTGGCGCGCGCGGTGCGGCAGATCAACGACGGCAGGCTCGACAAGGTCGTCCTGGCCCGGGACCTGACCGCCGTCGCCGAGAACGACATCGACGTCCGCGTCCTGCTGTCCCGGTTGTCGGCCCGCTATCCCGAGTGCTACACGTTCTCGGTCGACGGCTTCACCGGCGCCACCCCGGAGCTGCTGGTACGCCACCGGGGCAACGCCATCGAGTCGCTCGTCCTCGCGGGCACCACCCCGCGCGGCGAGGACGAGGCCGACGACCTGGCCCGCGGCGCCGCGCTCTACGCCTCCTCCAAGGACCGGTACGAGCACGTCTGCGCGGTCAGCTCCGTCAGGGAGGCGCTCGCCCCCCTGTGCTCGGCGCTCGACGTGCCCGACGAGCCCGAGCTGCTCGTGCTCCCCAACGTGCAGCACCTCGCCAGCCGGGTGACCGGGCGGCTGTCGGACGGCGCCTCCGTGCTCGACGTGGTGGCCGCGATGCACCCGACCGCCGCGGTCGGCGGCACCCCCACCGGCGTCGCACTCGACGTCATCCGCGAGCTGGAGGGCATGGACCGCGCCGGCTACGCCGGGCCGGTCGGCTGGATCGACGCCGGAGGCGACGGCGAGTGGGGCATCGCGCTCCGCTGCGCGCAGATCACCGGCAACCGCGCCCGCCTGTTCGCCGGGTGCGGCATCATGGGCGACTCCGACCCGGTCGCCGAGCTGGCCGAGGCGCAGGCGAAGTTCCGCGTCATGCGGTACGCCCTGGAGAGCTGACCGGCGCGTCCCGGGCCCACTCGGGCCCGTGTCACCGGCCCCGAAGCAACCCTCCGTAGTCGCGGCGCCACTCGTGCCCCGGCTCACCGGGCGGCGGCGGGGTTGGGCGGCGACCGAACGGCCGTCGGATGCCGCACCGGCTCGGCTACGCCAGGTAACGTCGCGGAAGGTTCGCGATGAGGTCAGGAAGGCGGCCACGTGGCCTCGCGTTGGCTAGCCTCACCGGCATGCCTCTCGCTTCGATTCCCAGCCCTTCCGAAGGGGTCTGGCATCTCGGATTCATCCCGATCCGGGCCTACGCACTGTGCTTCATCATCGCGATCGGCTTCGGCATCTGGCTGAGCGAGCGCCGCTGGCGAGCCCGCGGCGGCGAGAAGGGCACGATCGGCGACATCTCCGTCCCCGCGGTGATCTTCGGCCTGATCGGGGCTCGCCTCTACCACGTCATCACCGACTGGCAGACCTATTTCGGCCCGCACGCGATCAAGGAGCCCTACCAGGTGCTGTTCGTCTGGGAAGGCGGGCTCAGCATCTGGGGCGCGGTCGCCCTGGGAGGCCTGGGCATGTGGCTGGCCTGCCGACGCCGGGGGCTGTCCCTGAGCGCCGTGGCCGACACGGTCGCGCCCGGCATCGCGTTCGGGCAGGCGATCGCCCGCTGGGGCAACTGGTTCAACCAGGAGCTGTACGGCAGTCCGACCACGTTGCCGTGGGGCCTGGAGATCGACCAGGCGCACGGCGGCGAGCCAGGCGTGCTCTACCACCCGACGTTCCTGTACGAGTCGCTGTGGGACGCGGCGCTCGGTTTCGGACTGATCCTGGCGGGCAGGCGGTCCACGCTGCGCCACGGCCG
Organism: Microtetraspora niveoalba; assembly: GCF_001570405.1. Taxonomy (GTDB): domain Bacteria; phylum Actinomycetota; class Actinomycetes; order Streptosporangiales; family Streptosporangiaceae; genus Microtetraspora; species Microtetraspora niveoalba. The sequence continues at coordinate 10,959 of NZ_BBYM01000042.1, forward strand.
CCTGTTCGCCCTCTACGTCGCCGGCTACACGTTCGGGCGGTTCTGGATCGAGGGGCTGCGGATCGACCCGGTCGGCGGGGTGGACCACGCGGTGACGCTCCTGGGGCTGCGGATCAACCAGTGGACCTCGATCGTGTTGTTCATCGGCGCGCTGGTCTACCTCTGGGTGACTCGCGACAAGGACACCGAACAGATCGTGGTGCGGGCCTCACGACACAAGGCCTCGCACGACGAGAACGGCGGGCAGGTCTCCGATCCGATCGAGAGCCCCTGACGCGATCGGCATGACTGTCGGTCGCAGCGGTGAATCCGACCTTGAGAACCCCACCCGGCACCACGACCAGACCGCCAGCGGCATCGTCGCGACCCGCGGCGCCGTCGCCGCGATCCGCGGCGCCCAGAGAGTTACTTCGGGGCCGGCTGCACGGACCCGAGCGGGGGGCCGTCCTCCCTGAGGTGGACCCCCTCCCCCGGGAGGGCGATGGCGCGGCCCGCGGTCACGCCCGCGAGCCAGCCGGCGAAGCCGTCCAGTGCGCCGTCGGCCACCGCCACCTCGAAGGTGACGTCCGCGCCATAGTCCACGGCCCGCACCGGGTACGGCGAGACGCGCAGGTCGTTCTCCAGCCGTCCGGCGTGCGCGTGGTCGATCACCACCGACATGATCGTCGCGGGCACCATGCGCACGCTCACCGCCCGGTCGAGCGCCTCGCCCACCGCCCCGCCGTACGCCCTGACGAGGCCGCCCGCGCCCAGCAGGATCCCGCCGAAGTAGCGCGTGACCACGGCCACGACGTCGGCGAAGCCGCGCCGGTTCAGCACCTCCAGCATCGGGGTCCCGGCCGTGCCGCCCGGCTCCCCGTCGTCGTCGGCCTTCTGCACCCGGTCCCCCAGCACGTACGCCGTGCAGTTGTGGGTGGCGTCGCCGTACAACCTCCTGCGCTCGGCGATGAACGCCCGCGCCTCCTCCTCCGTACCGACCGGGGCCAGCGCGCAGATGAACCGCGAGCGGCGGACCTCGGTCTCATGCTCCACGGGGCCGGTGACGGTGAGATAGGAGGGCATTCCGCCAGCCTAGTGCGGAGACCGGCGGTGCCCGCGCCCAGCGCCTTTACAATGTAGATTCGCTGATCGCCCACTCTCCGGCGACCTCCGGTGGGCAGGCGACCGCAGTCATCCGACCGCCACCTCCAGGGGGCCGCCGAGCAGGGCGGCGATCCGTTCGGCGGCCGCCCGCAGCGGCTCTCCCGGCACCGGCTCGACGAGGTCGGCGGTCAGGCGGCCGTCGCGCGCCTCCCACACCCCGGCCACCCTCCCCCGGTACACCACGACCGGGGAGATCCAGCCCGCCGCGCGGCTGACCTTGGCACGGGCGGCCGCCGGCAGCAGCGCCGTCAGGTCGCGCGGCGCCCCCAGCACGTACTGGTCGAACCCGGGCAGCAGGTGCACGTCTTCCGACGGCCGGGCGGCGGCCAGCGCGTCCAGGTGCTCGGCGAGCGCGAACATCGGCACACCGTCCACCTCGACCTCGGCGAGCTCGGGACCGAGGTCGTGAAACCAGCCGCGCAGCGTCGCCTTGCGGGCGGCTCCCCGCAACAGCCAGATGTCGAACATCGCGGGGGTCGCCGGGCCGTGCGCGCCCAGGAACGCGCGCACGAGGCTCCTGCCGCCCTCCTCCACGGACGGCAGCGCCCCCGGCCAGCCGGGCACCCGGTCGGCGGGCCGGGCGAAGGTCACCCGCCCGTCCCGCGCCGGGCCCTGGCACAACTCCCCCAGGAAGCTCACCGGCTTGAGCAGCGCGCCCCAGCCCGAGGTCAGCGCCTCGCGCAGGTGGGCGGCCCCGGTCAGGTCGATCACCGCCTCGACCAGCTCGTCCCGGGTGAGGGAACGCCCCTTGAGCGCCTGGGGCACCGCCCCGATGATCGTCTCAACGTCGGCCGCGGTGACGCCGTGCCCCCGCTGCCACGACCCCTTCTCCCAGAACGGCAACGAGCCGAGCGTCGCGCAGTACACCGGGAGCTCGTCCGCCGGCACCAGGTGCAGGGTGCCGCGCATCAGCCAGGTCCTGACGAGCGTGCGGTCCTCCCACAGCGCCTCGTCGACCGCGCCGGGTCGCGGAGCGGCGGACCGGACCGCCAGCGCCAGCTCGGCGGAGGAGGCCACCTGGGCCTGTACTCCGCACAGTCTCCGGGCGATCGCCACCGGATCGGATCCGGCGGCGGGCGCGACGAGCTGGCGCTCCAGACGCCATCCGAGTACCTGAGGCCATGTCAGTCGTACGGTCACCCGGGAAGTTCTACACCGCGCCACCGACAGAACCGGCACCGGCAGCACCGTCGCCGAGGACGCCGCGCCACACACCGCACACGCGGCCACGAACCGAGACACACCGCTTCGTCAGGACATTATGACGTCCGCTAATCTCGACGTGTGACTTCCGAGCGTCTGGACATCGACCTGGACCGGTCGAGCCCCGTCCCCCTCTACTTTCAGGTCGCCGAGCAGATCTCGGAGGCGATCCGCCGCGGTGACCTCGCCCCCGGGTCTCGGCTCGACAACGAGATCCAGCTCGCCGACCGGCTCGGGCTCTCCCGCCCGACGATCCGCCAGGCGATCCAGTACCTCGTGGACAAGGGCCTGCTCGTCCGCAAGCGCGGCGTCGGCACCCAGGTCGTCCACGGCCAGGTCAAGCGGTCGGTCGAGCTCACCAGCCTGTACGACGACCTGCGGCGGGCCGGGCAGGAGCCGGCCACCCAGGTGCTCTCCATCGAGACCGCACCCGCCGACGAGGACGTCGCGGCCGTCCTCGCGGTGCCCGAGGGCACCGAGGTGCTCCGGATCGAACGGCTCCGCTACGCCGCCGGAGAGCCGCTCGCCCTGCTCAACAACTGGCTGCCGATCGGCCTCGCCGACCTGTCCGCCACGTCCCTGCAGGAGCGCGGGCTGTACGAGCTGCTGCGCGCCGCCGGGGTGCGGATGCGGGTGGCGAACCAGCGGATCGGCGCCCGCGCGGCCACTCCCACCGAGGCGCGGCTGCTGGACGAGCGACGCGGCGCGCCCCTGCTGACCATGATCCGCACGACGTACGACGACCAGGGGCGGGCCGTCGAGCACGGCTCCCACCTCTACCGGGCCTCGCACTACTCCCTGGAGGTCACGCTCATCGAGCGCTGACCGACTCCGGCTCGTCCTCGGCCGCCCGGACCTTCCGCTTGAGCCACACCGTGGTGCCCAGGCCGAAGAGCAGGGCGGCCACCAGGCCGACCCACGAGAAGCCCTTCAGCCACTTGTCGGCCACGATGCCCAGGTAGTAGATGGCCGTCGTCGTGCCGCCCGCCCACACGATGCCGCCGAGCACGTTCGCGACCAGGAACCGCCAGTACGGCATGCGCAGCGCTCCGGCGAGCGGGCCGGCGAGGATGCGCAGCAGGGCCACGAACCGGCCGAAGAACACCGCCCACATCCCCCACCGGTCGAAGAGGCGCTCCGCCTTGGCGATGTGGGGCGGCCCGAAGTGCTTGGGGAACCGGCGGCCGAGCCGGTCGAACAGCGGCCGGCCGCCCTTCCACCCGATGTAGTAGCCGATCGAGTCGCCGATGATGGCCCCGGCGCTGGCGCAGACGCCCACCACGACCGGGCTGACCACGCCCTTGGACGACAGCAGCGCCGCGCTGACGAGGACGATCTCCCCCGGAAGCGGGATCCCCAGGCTCTCCAGCCCGATGACCGCGCCGACGAGGACATAGACCCAGACGGCCGGGATCGTCTGCAGCCACTCCTCGACGTGCATGTCACTCCTCAGCTAGGGGGCGGTTCGGCACGCTCCATTCTGCCGCCGTCCCGGCAATGGCACGTCCATCGCGAGGACCATCGTGGGTCAGTCTCCGGTAGCACTCGCCGTCATCGCGGAGCGTACGGCCTCGCCCATGGCGGCGTGTACGGCGGCGTTGCCGTCCCGGCGGGTGCGCACCTCGACCATCCGCATGCCGTCCCCCTTGATCGCCCTCGGCAGGTCGTCGAGGTCCTCGACCCGCGTGTACGGCAGGCCGGTGGACGCGGCGAGATACTCCAGGTCGACGCCGTGGGACGTCCCGAAGATCCGCTCGAACGGCTCGCCCAGGGTCGCCTGCGGCAGCAGCGAGAAGATCCCGCCGCCGTCGTTGTTGACCACGACCAGGCACAGGTCGGGCCGCGGCTCCTGCGGGCCGAGGATCAGCCCGTTCTGGTCGTGCAGCAGCGTCAGGTCGCCGATCAGCGCGTACGACGGGCCGTTGTGGGCCAGCGCGGCGCCGACGGCGGTGGACACCAGCCCGTCGATGCCGGACGCGCCGCGGCTCGCCATCAGCCGCAGCCCGCGCCGGGGCCGCATGGCCTGGTCGAGGTCCCTGATCGGCATCGAGGAGCCGCAGAACAGCAGCGACCCGTTCGGCAGCAGCTCGACCAGGTCGCGGGCCACCCTCGGCTCGCTGAGGCCGGAGGCGTCCAGGACGCCGTCGATCGCCTGCCGGGCGACGTGCTCGGCGTGCCGCCAGGAGCGCAGCCAGGAGTCGTCGCCGGACGTGACCGGGATCTCCACCGCCTGCGCGACCTGCGTCGCCGACCGGGTCGGGTCGGGCCAGCGGGTCAGGTCCGAGGCGACCACGATGTGCTCCTCGGCCCGTCTGATCCACGACAGCAGCGGCCGCGACAGCCCGGGACGGCCGAGCGTGACGACGACGTCGGGCCGGTGCGCCTGGGCGAACTCGGGGATGCCGAGCAGGAAGTGGTAGGTCGAGATGGCGTGGTCGCCGTAGCGGCCGCCGCCGTTCGGCTCCGACAGCACCGGCCAGCCGGCCATCCCGGCGGCCGCGACGTACCGGCGGACGTTGGCCGCGCCGTCGCCGACGACGAGCACGCCGCGCCTGGTCGGCGGGATGTGCAGCGCGGACGCGGGCGGGGCCACCCGCGCCCTGATCCACGCGCCGCCCGCGTCGCCGTCGAGCGACTCGCACCAGGAGCCGTCGCCGTCGGGGATGAGCGGCTCGCGGAAGGCCAGGTTGAGGTGGACCGGGCCCGGGTCCGGCGGGCCGGCGGCCCGCTGGTAGGCCCGGCAGGCCAGCGAGCGCCAGTACGCGGCCTGCCCCGGCCGGTCCTCCGGCACGCCGACCTCGGCGAACCAGCGGACCGCCGAGCCGTACATCTTGACCTGGTCGATGGTCTGGTTGGCCCCGGTGCCGCGCAGCTCCGGCGGCCGGTCGGCGGTGAGCACCAGCAGCGGCACCCCCGACTCCGACGCCTCGATGACGGCGGGGTGGAAGTTCGCGGCGGCGGTGCCGGACGTGCAGATGATCGCGACCGGCCGCTCCGACCGCTTGGCCAGTCCGAGCGCCAGGTACGCGGCCGACCGCTCGTCGATCCGCACGTGCAGCCGGACCCGCGGCTCCTCGTGCACCGCCAGGGCCAGCGGCGCCGAGCGGGACCCGGGAGCGAGGACGACGTCCGTCACCCCGCAGCGCACCAGCTCGTCGACCAGCACCGTGGCAAGCGCGGTCGCGGGATTCACTGCCGCCCCTCTCCGGCCGTTCCGGCGGCCTCCTCCATCCGTCGTGTCCAGGCGGGCGACTCGATCTCGAGCGCCGCGAGGGCGCGCTGATCCACCTCCGGACGTCGTACGGCTATCGCCCCGCCGACGGGGACGAGGGAGTCCGTGACGACGTCACCGCTGAGCAAAGGCATCGTCCCGAGTCCGCAAGCGTACGGCAATTCGGGCAACGCGGCAGCGAGGGCGAGACCCGCGGCCAGGCCGACCGACGTCTCGACGGCGCTCGACACGACGACGGGCAGCCCGCACGCCTCTGCGACGCGCAGCGCGTTGCGCACGCCGCCGAGCGGCTGCACCTTGACGACCGCGATGTCGGCCGCCTCCGCGGCGCGGACCTTCAGCGGGTCCTCCGCGCGGCGGATCGACTCGTCGGCCGCGATCGGCACGTCCACCCGGCGGCGGACGGCGGCCAGCTCGTCGAGCGTGGCGCACGGCTGCTCGGCGTACTCCAGGTCGAACCGGTCGAGCTCCTTGAGCCGCCGGACGGCGGAGTCGACGTCCCAGGCGCCGTTGACGTCCACGCGGACCCGGCCGCCGGGGCCGATCGCGTCGCGGACCGCCTCGACCCGCGCCATGTCCTCGGCGAAGTCCTGGCCGCGTTCGCCGACCTTGACCTTGGCGGTGCCGCAGTGCGAGAGCCGTACGATCTCGGCCGCCTTCTCCGGGCCGACGGCGGGCACGGTGGCGTTCACAGGGATGGAGTCGCGCAGCGGCGCGGGCCAGCCCTCGAAGGCGGCCTCGCGCGCGCAGGCCAGCCACCGCGCGCACTCGGCGGGGCCGTACTCGGGGAAGGGCGAGAACTCCCCCCACCCGGCGGGTCCGTGGATCAGCACGCCCTCGCGGACGGTCTGCCCCCGGAACCGCAGGGTCATCGGGATGCGGAAGACGTGCACTACGGGCGGCGCGGGAACTTCGCGAAGTCCGGGGTGCGCTTCTCCTTGAACGCGTCGCGGCCCTCCTGGGCCTCCTCGCTCATGTAGTAGAGGAGCGTCGCGTCGCCGGCGAACTGCTGCATGCCGGCCGCGCCGTCGGTGACCGCGTTCAGCGCGCCCTTGAGCATGCGCAGCGCCAGCGGCGACTTCTCCAGCAGCTCACGCGCCCACTGGACGGTCTCCTCCTCCAGGCGCTCCAGCGGCACGACCGCGTTGACCAGGCCCCACTGCAGGGCGGTCTCGGCGTCGTACTGACGGCAGAGGTACCAGATCTCGCGCGCCCGCTTGAGGCCCACGGTCTCGGCCAGCAGCCACGAGCCGTACCCGCCGTCGAACGAGCCGACCTTGGGCCCGGTCTGCCCGAACTTCGCGTTGTCCGCGGCGATCGTGAGGTCGCAGCAGACGTGCAGCACGTGGCCGCCGCCGATCGCGTAGCCCGCGACCATCGCGATGACCGGCTTGGGGCAGCGCCGGATCTGCACCTGAAGGTCGAGGACGTTGAGACGGCCCATGCCGTGCGTCTTGTCGTCGACGTAGCCGTCGTCGCCGCGGATCTTCTGGTCGCCGCCCGAGCAGAACGCCCGCTCGCCGGCGCCCGTGAGAATGATCACACCGACGGAGGTGTCCTCCTGGGCGACGTTGAACGCGTCCCGCAGCTCGAAGAGCGTCGTCGGGCGGAACGCGTTGTGCCGCTCCGGCCGATTGATCGTGATCTTCGCGATGCCCTCGGCGGTCTCGTAGATGATGTCCTCGTACTCGCCTGACCGCTTCCAGTCGACGCCGCTCGTCACACTCGCTCCTCACTCCCGCGAACCGCCCGTTCACCGGCGGTTCCGTCTGCCGGGACTAACCTTACGACCGTGCTCATCAGTCGCGAACACAAGGCCCGGCACGACGGTTCCTCCGAGAGGGAGCTGCACGCCCTGCTCCTGCCGCCCGGACCGGCGCTGTTCTCCGCGATCGAGCGCGCCCTGTCCGGCGACGGCCCGGCGGTGCTGCCGCTCTCCCCCGGCCTGCCGCGCCCCGCGCTCGCGGCCGCGCTCTCCTCGCTGCGCCCCACCCACGTCGTGACCCCCGAGGGTGTACGGCGCGAGCCGGGCGGAGCGCCGACCCGCGCCGCGCTGATCATCGCGACCTCGGGGTCGACCGGTGCGCCGAAGGGGGTCGAGCTGACGGCGCGCGCGCTCACGTCCTCGGCTCGGGCGTCGCTGGAGCGCGTGGGGGCCGGGCCGGGCGAGCGGTGGTTGTGCTGCCTCCCCCCGTCGCACATCTCGGGGGCGCAGGTGCTGGTCAGGTCGTTGCTGAGCGGGACCGCGCCGATCATCCACCCGAGCTTCTCCCCCGAGGCGGTAGCCGCGAGCGGCGCCGCGCACGTCTCGCTGGTGCCGACCCAGCTCAGGCGCCTCCTCGACCTGGGCCTGGACGTGTCGGCGTTCCGCACCATCCTGCTCGGCGGGGCGGCCGCGCCGCCCGGTCTGCTGGAGGAGGCGCGGGCCCGCGGCGCCCGAGTGGTCACGACGTACGGCATGAGCGAGACCAGCGGCGGGTGCGTCTACGACGGCGCCCCCCTTGACAATGTAGATCTCAAAATCCGGGCCGACGGACGGGTCATGATCGCGGGTCCGGTGGTGTTCTCCGGATACCGCCTTCGCGAGGAGCGGACGGGGCTCGCGCCCGACGCGTCCGCGGCGGCGGCGTTCGAGGGCGGCTGGTTCGTCACCTCCGACCTCGGCACGATCGACGGCGGACGGCTCACCGTCCTCGGCCGGGCCGACGACGTCATCAACACCGGCGGCCAGAAGGTGGTGGCCGGGGCGGTCGCGCGGGTCCTCTCCGGGCACCCGGGCGTCCGCGACGTCGCCGTAGTCGGCCGGCCCGACCCGGAGTGGGGCGAGATCGTCGTCGCGGTCGTCGTCGGCACCGCCACGCTGGAGGATCTCCGCGCGTACGCCAAGGAGCGGCTGCCCGCCTACGCTGCCCCGCGAATGGTGCAAAAGGTGCAAGAGATTCCGCTGTTGCCAAACGGAAAACCGGATATGGTCGCCCTGCGAAACCAAAAATGACCTCCACGCGTCAGATCTGAGGGAGGACGTCGCATATGAAGCCGGATCGCAGAATGCTGATCTCCGCGGGTGTCGTCACCGCCATCGTCGTGGGCGGGGTCTCCGTGGCCACCACCGCCTCCGCCGGGCGGCTGGAGCAGGCGGTGAAGGAGCAGGCCGCCGAGCGCACCGCGAAGGAGAAGCCCTCGCCCGCCCCCAGCCGGGAGCGGGTGGCCCCCGCCGTCGAGGGGACGACCCTGACGCCCGAGGAGCTGGACGAGATCGCCCCCTACGTGGTGGAGAACCACCTCAGCATCGACCCGGGCGCGACCGGCGAGTACTGGACGACCGAGCGGCTCCAGGGCGCGGACCCCATGCCGATGCCCCAGGTCAGCATCAGCGTCGTGGCCCCGTCGGACTGACCTCCCCGCGTACTGGGGGGAACAAACTGGCCTCGTCGGCGTTATTGATACAGGTGCGCCGCGCCGCCGCAACCGCCGCGCCCAGCCATTGCCACCCAGTACGACGTACTCCGTCATGGAGGAGGTGTCCTCATGCCCCCGACCGCCGTGGCTACCCCGCCCGAGCGCGCGGCGACCCCGACGACGACCCTGGACCAGCTTCTGGCCCGGGGCCGCGCGCAAGGTCACCTTTCCCTCTCGGAGCTTCGCGACGCGTTCGGCCAGGCCGACATCGCGCCCGCCGAGGGCCGCGCCATCCTGCGCGAGCTGAGCGAGGCCGGGGTGGAGCTGACGGAGGCCGAGCCGGCGAAGAAGGCGACCCGCGCCTCGGCCAAGGCCACCGCCAAGGCCCCGAAGGCCACCAAGACCGCCAAGCCCCGCAAGTCCGCCAAGCGTGACGCGACGGCCGACGACGAGCCCGACGAGGCCCTCGACGACGAGGAGTGGACCGCCGAGCGGTCCGAGGCGGAGGAGTCGGCCGACGACGGCGCGCAGATCGACCTCGACGACAACTCCTCGGTCATGGGCGACTCCGTCCACACGTACCTCAAGTCGATCGGACGGCGCACCCTGCTGACGGCCGCGCAGGAGGTCGAGCTGGCCAAGCGCATCGAGGCCGGCCTGTACGCGGAGCACAAGCTGGAGACCGCGCTGGAGAACGGCGAGATCCTGCGCCCCGAGGTCCGCGAGGACCTCGAATGGATCATCGAGGACGGCAAGCGCGCCAAGGACCACATGCTGGAGGCCAACCTGCGCCTCGTCGTGTCGGTGGCCAAGAAGTACACCGACCGAGGCATGGCCCTGCTCGACGTGGTCCAGGAGGGCAACCTGGGCCTGATCCGCGCGGTCGAGAAGTTCGACTACACCAAGGGCTACAAGTTCTCCACGTACGCCATGTGGTGGATCCGGCAGGCGATCCAGCGCGGCTTCGCCGACTCGGCGCGGACCATCCGGCTGCCCGTCCACGTGCTGGAGATGTTGTCCAAGCTGTCCCGCGTCGAGCGTGACATGCACCAGCGTCTCGGCCGGGAGCCCTCCCCCGAGGAGCTGGCGGTCGAGCTGGACAAGACGCCCGACCAGATCGAGGAGCTGCTCCGTACGAGCAGGCAGCCGATCAGCCTCGACTCCACGATCGGCGAGGACGGCGAGACCCGCATCGGCGACCTGATCGAGGACGTGGACTCCCCCGAGGCGTCCGAGGTCGTGGACCGGCAGCTCCTGGCCGAGCAGCTCAAGGGCGTGCTGGAGAACCTGTCGCCGCGCGAGGCCAAGATCATGGCGCTCCGGTTCGGCCTGGCGGACGGCAAGCCGCACACGCTGGACGAGATCGGCAAGTTCCTCGGTCTCACCCGGGAGCGGATCCGCCAGCTCGAGAAGGAGTCGCTGTCCAAGCTCCGCCACCCGAGCAACACGCGTCCGCTGCTCGACTGGGCCAGCTAGCGCCCTGACCGGCGACCGCCGCTGAACGGCCGAGACGGCCCGCGCCCCTCACGGGGTGCGGGCCGTCTCGGCGTTCGGGGATCGGCGGCGGAGGCTCTCAGCGGGCCACCGCGGCGGCGCGCGGCAGGCGGACGATGCCGGTGAGGCGGTGCGCCTCCCGCACCGTGCGCAGGCGGTTCACCTCGGCGGTCCACATCGCGCCCTTGGGCGTGGCCTTGCCCTTCCTGCGGCGGATGCGGTCGTCATAGGACTTCACACCGAAGGTGGCGCGCTGCGCGGCCTCCGCCGCCCGCAGGGCGTCGGTGAGCGCCAGGTCGAGGGCCAGCCCAGCCTCGCGCACCTCCTCCTCGGACGCTCCGGCGGCCTGCTTCTCGCGGAGGACGCTCTCGGCCTCCCTCGCCTTCTCCAGCAGGTCGCGGTACCCCTTTCCGACCTCCTGGTCGGCGTGGTATCTGACCTCCGCCTCCCGGCTCACGCGCGGACGGAAAAACGCCATCGACGGTCCTTCCAGATCGGGCACATATCGCTGGCCGTAGCGTACGCCGTTTCGCCGCCACGCTCACATCCGGGCCGGGCGAGTTCCTTTACACAGTAAGGTCACCTGTGGCAGCATGATCGACATGCCTGCCAAGCGACCGCCGGTCCCGCTCTCCCTCGAACGCATCGTCGACGCCGCGCTGCACATCGCCGACGGGCAGGGCCTGCGCCGGCTGACCATGCGCCGCCTCGGCGACGCGCTCCAGGTGGAGGCCATGGCGATCTACCACCACCTCCCCCGGGGCAAGGAGGCGCTGATGGACGTCCTGGCCGAGCACGTGACCACGGTGCGGGTGGAGGCCGAGGGCACCTGGCAGGAGCGCGCCCGCGCCTGGGCCCGGGCCGGCCGGGCCGCCCTGCTCGATCACCCCGGCGTGTTGTCGCTCGCCCTCACCAAGCCCCCCAAGGGCACCGCGCTGATGGCGATCAGGGACCAGACGGAGCAGCTCGCCGAGGCCGGGCTCGCCGGCGCGGCCGACGCCGTACGGGCGCTGCGGGCGTACGTCTTCGGGAGCGTCGCGGTGGAGGTGCAGCAGTCGGGCTGGGCCGACCCCGACGCGACCGTGCGGGACGCGCGGACCGCCGAGGGCGAGCGGGAGTTCGAGCGCGGCCTCGACGCGCTCCTCGCCGGCCTCCAGGCCACCGGTCACACCGCCTGAGCCGCCACCCCGGCTCAGGAGCGCGGCCCCGCTCCCCTGCGGCGGCGGCCGCTGATCGCCCGGAAGGTGTCCTCCAGGGCGGTGAGGGTCTCGTCGTACGTGCGCTGGGCGGCCACCCCGACGAAGAGGCAGTCGACGACGGTGAGCTGGGCGATCCTGCTGCCCATCGCGCCGGGGCGGAACGGGGCCTCCCGGACCGCGGTCTTCAGCACGATGTCGGCCAGCTCGGTGATCGGCGAGGGGTGGAAGTTCGTGATCGCGATCGTGGTCGCCCCGTGGTCGGCGGCGAGCCGCAGCGCCTCCAGGACGTCGACCGTGGTGCCGGTGTGCGAGATGCCGATCGCGACGTCGCCCTCGCGCAGCAGCGCGGCCGAGGTGAGCGCGCTGTGGAAGTCCGGCCAGGCGAACGCCACCAGGCCGATCCGGTGCAGCTTCTGGTGCAGGTCGGCCGCGACGTACCCGCTCGCCCCCGCGCCGTAGAGATCCACCCGGCGGGCCGGGGCGATCACCTCGACCGCGCGCTCCAGGGCGGCGACGTCGAGGTGCTCGGCGGTCTCCGCCGCCGCGCGGGAGTCGCTGTAGCCGATCTTGGCGACGATCTCCTCCAGCGGGTCGCCGGCGTTGATGTCGCCGTCGAGCGGGCGGGCGCCGCCGGCCCGGGACGCCTCCAGCGTCGCCTCGCGGGCGAGCGCGAACCGCAGCTCGGGATAGCCGCGCAGTCCCAGGGCCCGGCAGAACCGCAGCACCGTGGTCTCGGAGGTGCCGCACTCGCGGGCCAGCATGCCGATCGACCGGTCGGCGACGCCCTGGGGGTCGGCCAGCACCGCGCGCGCGACCCGCTGCTCGGCCGGCCGCAGGGACGGGAGCGCGCCCCGCAGCCGCACCAGGATGCCGCCCGAGTGGTCGTTGCCGGGGTCCACGCCGCCTCCTTGCGGGTCTCCGATACGCGCCGCGCGGATCACGCGGGGCTCCTCACTACTTGCTCATGCCGGCGGTCAGCCCGGCGATGATCTGCTTGGTCGCCAGGACGAACAGCACGAAGAGCGGCGCCGTGGCGAGGACCAGCCCGGCGAACAGCGCCGACCAGTCGGTCGTGTACTCGCCGAAGAACTGCGACAACCCGCGCGGGATGGTGAACTTCTCGTCGGAGCGCAGCAGCACCAGCGGGTAGAGGAACTCATGCCACAGCGGCACGAACTGGAACAGCGTCACCGACGCCAGCGCGGGCCGCACCAGCGGCAGCATGATCCGCCCGAAGATCCGGAACTCGCCGGCGCCGTCGAGCCGGGCCGCCTCGTCCAGTTCGCCGGGCAGGGAACGGTAGAACGCCGACAACACGAAGACGCAGAACGGCACCCCGGACGCCGCGTACAGCAGCGTGAGCCCGAGCAGCGAGTCGATCAGCCCCATGGAGTCCATGAGGTAGAAGATCGGCACCAGGCCCAGCCGGATCGGCAGCATCAGCCCGGCCAGGAAGTACGCCCCGAGCAGCCGGTTGCCGAAGAAGTCGTAGCGGGCCAGCGGGTAGGCGGCCAGCGCGGAGACCGCCGTCCCGATCAGCACCGCGCCGCAGGTGACCGTCAGCGAGTTCAGCAGGTACGTGCTGAAGGACGCGTCCGTCCACACCTGGAGGTAGCTGTCCAGCGTGGGGGACGTCGGCAACCGCAGCGGCGCGGTGAAGATCTCGCTCGTCGGCCGCAGCGAGTTGAGCAGCATGACGACCAGCGGCAGCAGCGCGACGACCGCGTACCCCCACAGCAGCAGGTGGACGGCGACCCGCCCCGGCGCCCGGCGCCCGGCCCTCACAGCAGCTTCCTCTCGCGGCGGCGGAAGTACGAGGTGGCCAGCAGCGACACCCCGAAGATGAACACGAACATCAGCACGGCGAGCGCCGACGACCGCCCGATCGCCTCCACGCCGCCCTCCACGAACGCGACCCGGTAGAACAGCAGGCCGAGCACGTCGGTCGAGCCCGCCGGGGACCCGGTCGAGCCGGACATCGCGTAGATCAGCCCGAAGGCGTTGAAGTTGCCGATGAACGTCAGCACGCTCACCACGCCGATCGCCGGGGTGAGCAGCGGCAGCGTCACCCGCCGGAACGCCTGCCAGGCCGAGGCCCCGTCGACCCGGGCCGCCTCGTGGTACTCGGCCGGGATCCCGGCGAGCGCGGCGGAGAACATCAGCATGGGGAAGCCCACCCACTGCCACGCGTTCACCAGGACGACGATCGGCAGCGCCGTACGGGTGTCGCCGAGCCAGGGCAACGCCCACGAGTCCAGCCCGACCGCCTCAAGCAGCGCGTTCACCGGGCCGAACGTCGGGTTGAGCAGCAGGCTCCACAGGTAGCCGACGACCAGCGGGTCCACGAGGTACGGGGTGGTGAACGCGGCCTGCAGGAAGCGCTTGCCGCGGCGGTACCGGAACAGCAGGAGGGCGAAGAGCAGCCCCACCGTGTTCTGGATCAGCATGGTCCCGGCGAAGAACAGCGCGTTGTGCGCGAACGCCCGCCACAACTGCTGGTCGTACGGGTAGACGCTGAGCAGGTCCCGGTAGTTGTCGAACCCGGCGAACCCCACCTGCCGGATCCCGCGCCACTCGAAGAAGCTGTAGTCGAGCGCGCTGACCAGCGGATAGACGATGAACACCGAGTACAGCAGGAACGCGGGCAGCAGGAAGACGGCCAGGACCCGCCACCGCGGCACGTACCGGCGACCGGCGCCGGTACGTGCCGCGCGACGCCGGGGAGCGCTCAGTTCCCGGGCTTGAACCACTGCTCGACGCCCTTCTGCACGCTCGCGGCGACCGCCTCGGGGTCGGTCTGGCCCGCGAGCATCTTCTGCAGTTCGTCCCGGAAGATCGCGTCACCGTTCGGCTGGCCGTACCGGAAGTCGACGAGCAGCGTGTACGGCGCGCCGTTGCCGGCGTAGTTCTTGGCCATCTCGGCCAGCAGCGGGTCCGACGGCGTGACGCCGGGGACCGCGGAGAGTTGCTTCAGCTCGGACGCGTAGAGCTGCCCGAACTCCGGCGTCGCCATCCACTTGACCAGTTCGAGCGCCTCGGCCTGGTGGGCCGACTTGGCGTTGACGCCGAACGAGCCGTCGGCCCAGCCCGGCGTGACGGGCGTGGTCGCCGGGGAGCCGGGCGGCGGCGGCACCTGGAAGACGCCGATCTCCAGGCTCGGGTCGGCCTTGAGCACGGGCGCCAGGTCGAACGTGCCCGTCGGGTACATCGCGGCCTTCCCGGTGACGAACAGCGCCTGGACGTCGGGGATCTTGACCGCGACCACGTCCTTGGGGAAGTACGGCTCCAGGTCCTTGACCAGCTTGACGGAGGCGGTGAAGTCGGGGTCGGTGAACTTCTTCTGTCCGCCGAGCACGGCGTCCCGGAACGCGTTGCCGCCGTAACGGGCGTTGCCGAAGATCTCGTGGACGATCGGCAGCGTCCAGGTGGCGTCGGGGCCGGCCGCGACGGCGAACGGGGTGATGCCGGCCGCCTTCAGCTTCTTGGCCGCCGCGATCATGTCGTCCCACGTGGCGGGCGGCTGGATGCCGTTGTCGCCGAACAGCTTCTTGTTGTAGAGAACCTGGAGCGTCTGGTACGCGAACGGCACGCCGTAGATCTTGCCGTCCTCGTGGCCCTTGGCGCCCTCCAGCAGCTTGGCGTCGAAGCCCGACAGCGCGTCCACCTTGCCGTCCAACGGCAGGAGCTGGCCCGCCTCGACCAGCGGCTGGAGCCCGCCGTACGCCCGGAGCTGGGCGACGTCCGGCCCTCCGCTGCCGGACAGGCCGGTCGCCAGGATGTTGTTGTACTCGGTGGCCTGGAACGGCTTGAACTCGACGTGGATCTTCGGGTGCGACTCCTCGAACTTGGCGAGGATCTTCTCGTACGCCTTGACGTCCTCCACCCGCCACGACCACAGACTCAGCGTGACCTTGCCGGCGTCCGCCTCGCCGCCCCCGCCGGACGTGCCCTCGGACGCGCCGCCGCCGGGCGCGCACGCCGCCAGCGCCACCGCGAGCACTCCGATCGCCCCCGCGATCCACTTTCTCTTCATGAGACTTCCCTTCGGCCGGTAGCCAGTTCGGCGAGCGCCGCGCGGACCCTGCCGGCGGCCGCCTGTAATGCGATTCGCGCCTCTCCCACGGGGGCATCGGCGAGGAGGCAGACCAGGGCGACCTTCAGGTCCCCCTCTGCCGCGGTGAGCGTTTCGGCGCACTGCGCCTCGGTCCGGCCGGTCGCCTCTTCGAGGATCGTGACCAGGCGGCCGCGAAGTTTGGCGTTGGTGGCGGTCACGTCGACCATGAGGTTCGAGTACGTCCGGCCGAGCCGGATCATGACCGCGGTGGAGAACGCGTTCAGCACGAGCTTCTGCGCGGTTCCGGCCTTCATCCGCGTCGATCCCGCGATGACCTCGGGGCCGGTGTCGACCGCGACGTGGACGTCGACCTCGTCGCCGAGCGGGGCCCGCGGGTTCGACGACACCAGGACGGTCGCCGCCCCGGCCGCGCCCGCCGCGCGCAGCGCCCCCGCGACGTACGGCGTGCGCCCGCTGGCCGACAGTCCGATCGCCAGGTCGCCCCCGCCGAGGCCGAGCGCCTCGGCGGCGCCCGTCGCCTCGTCGTCCTCCACGTTCTCCAG
Source organism: Microtetraspora niveoalba (assembly GCF_001570405.1). Classification (GTDB taxonomy): domain Bacteria; phylum Actinomycetota; class Actinomycetes; order Streptosporangiales; family Streptosporangiaceae; genus Microtetraspora; species Microtetraspora niveoalba. Next base: position 27,246 of record NZ_BBYM01000042.1, read on the forward strand.
GGCCTGCTCGAAGGCGGCGACGCCGCCCGCGTGGTGCGCGACGACCCATTCGGGGTCGATCGTGTACGTCGGCACGAGCTCGGCCGCGTCGAGCACCGCGACGCGGCCGGAACTGCCCGCCCCGAAGTAGTGGATCGACCGGCCCTCCCGCAGCGCGCTCACCCCGAGGTCGACGGCCCTGGCCAGCTCGGGGAGCACGGCGCGGACCGCGGGGGCGACCAGGTGGTCCTCGTCGTTGACGAGCTTCAGCACCTCGAGGGTCGGAAGGAGGTCGATGTCGAGCGTGCGCGGGTTGGCGCCTTCGGTGGGGGCCGCCACCCTGACCGCCTCGAACTCGTCGTCCGTCACGAAGCTTTCCACCTCAAAGGAGAACGTGTAGGAAAATTAGTTTCACTGCGAGCCGGGCGTCAATACCCGAATTTTTTCCGCCGGTGACGTACAGGTGCCGCGCCGCGGCGTCTCCTGACTCCTCGCGTGTAGGAAAATGTCATGCAAAGTCACCGCGTTGCCTGGAAGTTACTTACATCCAACCCGGACGGTCAACGTTTTTGTTGACCGGAGTCTCACGCGGAATCTCACCCGGGCCGCATCCCGGCCGCGGAAGGCCGGCGGCGGACTCGGACCCCACCCCGCCGCCCCGGCCCAGCGTCCCGCCCCGTCGTCCCGCCCCGTCGTCCCGCCCAGCGTCCCGGCCCGGCGGCGGCCGGACCGATCTTCAGGGGCCGACCCGATCTTCAGGGGGTGAACCGGCCTTCAGGGGGTGAACCGGTCTTCACGGGAAGATCGATCTTCACGGGCGGACCGGAGGCGGGCCGGAGAACCGTAATCCGCCGGTTATCAGACGGACGGCGTGTCGAGCTTGGACCGTTATCTTCCCTGCGGCACTCTTGTGGGATAGCTCACAACGTGGTGAGCGGAACCCGTGCGGGCGCCCCCGGCCCCTCCCCAGGACCGGCCGAAACCGTCCTAACGGACTATGTCGCCACGTGGCGAGCGGGCGGCACACTGGTGTCGTCCATTGTGCTGTTAGTCACACCAACCCCAGACGCCCGCCGCCCCGCGACGGGCGAACGATAGACACGGAGCCCCGGCGATGTGCCCTCATAGCCCGTCCTGTCCGAGCGCGGAAGCGAAGGACCGAGAAGCCGCCCGCACCATCGCGGCCCACCCTGAGCAGGGGTGGAGCCTGCTGTGCAACGGCGTCGTCCTCTTCGAGGACACCGGCGAGCTGCTGCCCGACGGCGCGGCCATCGCCCCGCACCGCCCCACCGACCTGGCCTCCAGCGCCGCCTGATCGGTCTCGCGGCCGGGTCACCCGGCTGGCACGCCCAGCCGGGGCCCTCCCCACCATCCGGAACCCCGCGAACCGGTCCCCTTCAGGGTCGTCCGCGCTCCAGCAGCCAGCGGGCCACCTCCTCGCCCACCCGGGCGGGATGCTTCTTCAGGTCGTGTCCCTCCCCCGGCACCACCACGAGCCGCGCCGCGTCGGACTCCGCCGGGACGCCGAACGGGTCGCGATCCCCGTTGATCACCAGGACGTCCGTACCCGCCTGCCGCAGCTCCTCGGCCCTGGAACGTTCCGGCTTGCCCGGCGGGTGCAGAGGGAAGGCCAGCGCCACCACCGCGTCCGCGCCCACCGCGCGGGCCGTACGGCAGGCGACCCGGGCGCCATTGCTCCGCCCGCCCTGCACGAGCGGCAGCCCCGGATGGCCGGCCCGCAGCTCCTCGATCATCGCGATCCACGACTCGTCCTGCTTCACCGCCGACCCCGGCGCCCGCGCGCCCCTGAGCCGGAACGGCTGGGTCACCCGGGCGACCGTCACCCCGGCGGCCAGCACCGCGTCCCGTACGGCGAGCAGGTCGGGCGCGTCCACTCCTCCGGACGAACCGTGCGTGAGCACGAGCAGCAGCCACGGGTCGGCCGCCTCGTCGACCTCGGCCGCCCCCGGGCCGTGCGGCGTCTGAAGTTCCATCCGGTCACGTTATCGAGGGGCGCACGTCCCTCGTGAGGCGGAGCCGCACCTCCTCGGCCAGCGCCGCGTCGGGGTGGGCCAGACCGTACCGCCAGACCGTCTCGGCGTCGCCGTCCCGGCCCCGCAGGGGCAGGACGCGGGCGAGCAGCTCGATGGCGAGCGCGCCGGTGCCCGTGTCGGCCGCGTCGCCCTCCTCGACCGCCCCGGCGAACTCCCCGCAGGCCATGTCGAGGTGGGCGAGGCCGAGCAGCACCCGCAGCCGGGCCGGCTCGGCGACGCCCGGCACGGACAGGGCGCGCAGCAGGAGGTCGGCGGCCTGTCCCGGCTCGCCGTCCTCCAGCAGCCTCTCGGCCATGCGCTCGGCCACGGCGGACAGCCCCGCCGCCCCCTCCTCCCGGTCGGGCGCCTCGTCGTCGGCCGCGACCTCCGCGAAGATCGCGGCGGCGGCGTCGAGATCGCCCGCCTCGGCCAGCCCGCGTGCGCGGTCGATCTGCCGTCCGGGGTCGATGGCCGTCATGCCGGGCCCTCCAAAATCGGGGATCGGCAAGATCCTAACGATCGGCGGGCCCGAGCGCTCCGACTTCTCCCCTCCCGGCTCAGTCCTCGTACGCCTCGAGCGGAGGGCAGGAGCAGACGAGGTTGCGGTCCCCGTACGCCTGGTCGATCCGGCGGACCGGCGACCAGTACTTGTTCTCCCGCAGCGCGGGCACCGGGTAGGCCGCGACCGTGCGCGAGTACGCGTGCGGCCACTCGTCGGCCACCAGGGAGGCGGCCGTGTGCGGCGCGTTGCGGAGCGGGTTGTCGGTCCGGTCGTACTCCCCGGAGGCGACCCGGGCGATCTCCCCGCGGATCGCGATCATGGCGTCGGCGAACCGGTCCAGCTCGGCCAGGTCCTCGCTCTCGGTCGGCTCGATCATGAGCGTGCCCGCGACGGGGAACGACATCGTCGGCGCGTGGAACCCGTAGTCGATCAGGCGCTTGGCCACGTCGTCCACGGTGACGCCGGTCTCCTTGGTGATCTGCCGCAGGTCCACGATGCACTCGTGCGCGACGAGGCCGTCCCGCCCGGTGTAGAGCACGGGGTAGTGCGGGGCGAGCCGCCGGGCCAGGTAGTTGGCCGACAGGATCGCCTGCTCGGTCGCCTGGCGCAGCCCCTCGCCGCCCATCATCCGGATGTACGCCCACGAGATCGGCAGGATGCCCGCGGAGCCGTACGGCGCGGCCGAGACGGCGCCGGCGCCCCGGCCGGGGAGGTAGGGCGCGAGGTGGGCCTTGAGCGCGACCGGCCCGACGCCCGGCCCGCCGCCGCCGTGCGGGATGCAGAACGTCTTGTGGAGGTTGAGGTGGCTGACGTCGGCGCCGAACTCGCCGAGCCTGGCCAGGCCGACGAGGGCGTTGAGGTTGGCGCCGTCGACGTAGACCTGTCCCCCGGCCTCGTGGACCCGGTCGCAGATCTCGACGATGGTCTCCTCGTACACGCCGTGCGTGGACGGGTAGGTCACCATGATGGCGGAGAGCGCGTCACGATGCTTGTCGATCTTGGCGGCGAGGTCGGCGAGGTCGACGTTGCCGTTCTCGTCGCAGGCGACCACGACGACCCGCATCCCGGCCATGACGGCGCTGGCGGCGTTGGTGCCGTGCGCGGACGACGGGATCAGGCAGACGTCGCGGCCCGCCTCGCCCCGGGCCTGGTGGTAGGCGCGGATGGCGAGCAGACCGGCGAACTCGCCCTGGGAGCCCGCGTTGGGCTGGATCGACACGGCGTCGTAGCCGGTGACCTCGGCCAGCCAGCCTTCGAGGGTCTCGATCAGCTCGACGTAGCCCGCCGCCTGCTCGATCGGGACGAAGGGGTGGATCCCGGCGAACTCCGGCCAGGTGATCGGCTCCATCTCGGTGGTCGCGTTGAGCTTCATCGTGCAGGAGCCGAGCGGGATCATCGAGCGGTCCAGCGCGACGTCCTTGTCCTGGAGCCTGCGCAGGTAGCGCAGCATCGCGGTCTCGGAGCGGTGGGCGTGGAACACCGGGTGGGTCAGGAAGTCGCTCGTGCGGGCGAGGCCGGCGGGCAGCGCGTCGGGGGTCACCCGGTCCAGGTCCTCGATGGTGGTGCCGTCGGGCCCGCCGTCCGCCGCGCCGGCTACGCCGAAGGCCTCCCACACGACCAGCAGGTGCTCGGCGGCGGTCTTCTCGTCGCAGGCGACCGCGACGTGGTCGGCGTCCACGAGGCGGAGGTTGACGCCCGCCGCCTCGGCGGCGGCCACGACACGTGCGGCGCGTCCCGGGACGCGGGCCAGCACGGTGTCGAAGAACTCCTCGTGCACGACCTCGACGCCGCCCTGGCGCAGCCCGGCGGCGAGGACGGCCGCGTGGCGGTGCGTCCGCTGGGCGATCCGCCGCAGGCCGTCCGGGCCGTGGTAGACGGCGTACATGGAGGCCATGACGGCGAGCAGGACCTGCGCGGTGCAGATGTTGCTGGTCGCCTTCTCCCTGCGGATGTGCTGCTCGCGGGTCTGCAGCGCCAGCCGGTACGCCTGCCGCCCGTCCGCGTCCACCGAGACCCCGACCAGGCGTCCGGGCATCTGCCGCTGGAGGCCCTCGCGTACGGCCATGTAGGCGGCGTGCGGGCCGCCGAAGCCGAGCGGGACGCCGAACCGCTGGGAGGAGCCGACCGCGATGTCCGCGCCCAGCTCGCCGGGCGAGGCCAGCAGCGTCAGCGCGAGCAGGTCGGCGGCGGCGACCACCTGGGCGCCCGCGGCGTGGGCCCGCTCCGCCAGCGCGCGGAAGCCGGCGACCCGCCCGCTCGCCCCGGGGTACTGCACGAGCACGCCGAAACACTCCGGCAGCTCGGCGGCCGCGTCGGCGAGGTCGACCTCGACGAGGGTGATGCCGAGCGGCTCGGCGCGGGTCGCGAGGACGGCCTTGGTCTGCGGCAGCGCGTCGGCGTCGACCACGAAGACGTCGCTCTTGACCTTGCTCGCCCGGCGGGCGAGCGTCATCGCCTCGGCGGCGGCGGTGCCCTCGTCCAGGAGCGAGGCTCCGGCGACGTCGAGACCGGTCAGGTCGGTGATCGCGGTCTGGAAGTTGAGCAGCGCCTCCAGCCGTCCCTGGGAGATCTCCGGCTGGTAGGGCGTGTACGCGGTGTACCAGCCCGGGTTCTCCAGCACATTGCGCAGGACGACGCCCGGGGTGATCGTGTCGTGGTAGCCGAGGCCGATCATCGAGGTGAGCACGCGGTTGCGTCCGGCGATCGCCCGCAGCTCGGCCAGCGCGCCGGCCTCGCTCGCCGCCTCGGGCAGCGCGAGCGGGGTCCGGGTCCTGATCGCCTCGGGTACGGCGACGGCCACCAGGTCGGCCACGGACGCGTACCCGACGGCATCGAGCATCCGCGCCTGCTCGGCGTCGGAGGGACCGATGTGGCGGGACGAGAAGGGCGGACCGGAAAGATCGCGAAGTGGTGACCGGTCGGTCATGGCAAGCCTCCTGCGGCGGTCGAGACCTCGGGGGCGCAGGCGTGCGCCCGGTCTCCCCCTCTGTCATCGCGACCAGCCGACCGGCGGCGGGACTACGACCTGAGAGCTTCACCCCTGAGGGCTTGCACCGTCGGTGAGCACGCCTGGTGGACGTGCTGCTTTCCAGAGTTGCCTCTCCCGCGCGGTACGGGATGCCTGAGAGATTCCGGGGAGGGTTGCTCCTTCGGCGCCTCTGTGAAGAGGTCTCTCCCGCACGGGGTCGTCGGCTTTCGTCACTCTACCGCCTACCCCGAGGCGGGATGTTCACCCGGTCACCGCGTCTTCGGGTCTCCCCGGGGGCCTCTCATCCGGCCTGCCCGCGCCGGGTCCTGCCACGTGCGGGGCGTACGGCGTCTCAGCCGGTCTTGCGTGACTTCCTGCGGCGGGCCAGCTCGTCGGCCGGATGGTCGGCCTCCGCGTCCGCGCCGGACTCGGCGCGCTCTCCGGGCAGCTCGGCCAGCGAGCCCTCGACCTCGCGCCAGACGCGCCCGAGGGCGATGCCGAACACTCCCTGGCCGCCCTGGAGCAGGTCGATGACCTCGTCGGCCGACGTGCACTCGTAGACGCTGACGCCGTCGCTCATCAGAGTGATCTGGGCGAGGTCGTTGACTCCCCTGTCACGCAGATGTTGTACGGCGGTGCGGATCTGCTGGAGCGAGACTCCGGTGTCCAGGAGGCGCTTCACGACCTTGAGCACGAGGATGTCGCGGAAGCTGTACAGGCGCTGGGAGCCGGATCCGTGCGCGGCTCTTATGGTCGGCAGGACCAGCTCCGTCCGGGCCCAGTAGTCGAGCTGGCGGTAGGTGATGCCGGCCGCCGCGCAGGCGGTGGGACCGCGGTACCCGATGTCGTCGGGCAGTCTCATGGGTCGCTCGTCGAACAGCAGGCCCTGCTCACCGGCGCGCTCTCGCGCTGACTGACGGGCCGGATCATGCTGGTCGGCCGCTTTTCCCTCGCCGCTGCTGACCGCCACTGCGGACCTCCGGCTTTCTCTCATCCCACGGTCTGATCTGGGGGTTCATGAATTACAACCGTGGATTCCCTTGCACCGTAGGACCGGGGGCATCCTCAGTCAACGACCCCGCACGGCGCGTCGTGAAGCGTTAATTTCCCGAAATCAACCCCTACCCGGCACGGCCGAAGTCCTCGGGAGTGATGTTGTCGAGGAACTCGCGGAACTTCTCCACCTCGTCCTCCTGGTCGTCCGGCATGCTCACGCCGGCCTCCCTGAGGACGTCCTCGCTGGCGTAGATCGTCGCTCCGGTGCGGAGCGCGAGCGCGATCGAGTCCGAGGGCCGGGCGCTCACCTCCACCCCGTTGGAGAACACCAGATCCGCGAAGAAGATCTGGTCCCGCAGCGCGACGATGTTGACCGTGCGAAGGCGCACCCCCAGCGCCTCCAGCACGTCACGGAACAGATCATGAGTGAGCGGGCGCGGCGGCGGTTCCTCCGCCTGGGCGAGCGCGATGGCCGTCGCCTCGGTCATACCGATCCAGATCGGCAGGTACCGATCGCCGTTCGTCTCCTTCAGGAGGACGATCGGCTGATTGGTGGGCATCTCGACGCGAACCCCCACGACCTCCATCTGCAACACGGGCGACTCCGTCTCAAAGTGGCGCGGCATATCACCAGGCCTTCAACGTAACACCCGGAGTGGGTCGGCCCGGTCACTGCCCCAGAACGCGGCGAACACTGCCACGAAGCAACGCACTGTGCAATTCGAGGAGAAGTCCGGATATTTCCCGCGCCGTCTCGTCGGCCTGACCGATCGCGCCGGGCGCCCGGCGCCGCAGCAGCGGGGCCACCACCTGCTCGACCAGGCTCGCCTCGCGCTCGGCCGCGGCACGGACCAGGCGCAGGTGGCGGGCGTGCAGGCCGAACCTGGCCAGCGAACCGACGCTGCGGGCGACCTCCAGGGCGTCCGCGTCGTACCAGCGGGCCACGGCGGCGACCAGACCGAAGCTCTCCAGCTCGGCGAGGGTGTCCTCGTCGATGTCGGCGGCCCGGAGCAGATCCTCGCGGCTGAGCCGCACCGGCGGGGTCTCCTGGGGCAGCGCCCTCGGACGGGCGGCCTGCTCGTCGAGGTTCTCCTTGATCACCCGGAGTGGGAGGTAGTGGTCACGCTGGGCGGTGAGGATGTAGCGCAGCCGCTCGACGTCCGCGTGGGTGAACTTGCGGTACCCCGAGGGACTTCGCTGCGGCTCGATGAGCCCTTCGCCCTCCAGGAAACGGATCTTGGAGATCGTCACGTCGGGGAACTCGCCCTGCAGCAGCGCGAGCACCTCCCCGATGCTCATGAACGCCCGTACCGCCTGCGCGCTCATGACTTACCCGCCCCTCCCTCAGCGATCACTGGCCCCCAAGACCACGCGCGAAGAACACCAGCCGGAACTTGCCGATCTGCACCTCGTCGCCCCCCGCGAGGGGGAACTCCTCGATGCGCTCCCGGTTGACGTACGTCCCGTTGAGACTGCCGACGTCGCGGACGGTGAAGTGGCCGCCGCGCCGGTAGAACTCCGCGTGCCTTCTGGACACCGTCACATCGTCCAGGAAAATGTCGCTTTCCGGGTGGCGACCCGCCGTGGTGAGATCGCTGTCCAGCAGAAAGCGGCTTCCCGCGTTGGGGCCGCGCATGACGACCAGGAGCGCGGTGCCGGGCGGGAGCTGCTCGATGGCCGCCCGGTCGGGCAGCAGGGTCTGGCCCGTCTCACTCTCCACGGCCTCCAGGGAGATCGTGGAGGTGGTGTCGAAAGCGGCCGGCGCGGGAGCGCTCAGCGGAGAACCGCATCTGGAACAGAAACGGGCATCCTCGGGGTTGGCATGACCGCACTGCGTGCAGTAGACGCTGGGCATCGAACGGCTCGGCCTCTCTTATGACTTGCTCAGACGGCGAATGCCGCAACTTACGCTGATCACGCACAAAGGTCAAGAAAGCGTGCTCGACACGGACTGACCAACGCTACAGCCCCGCACGGCCGAAGGTCCATCCCGCCACACCGTTTCCCGCGTCACCGCAGGTCACCTCCCCAAGATTTGTACATGATCGTGAAGATTGTTACTGTGCTCCGGCGGCGTGCTCCACGACGCGGGCCCAGCGTTCCAGCAGGGCCTGCGCGGTGTCCACGTCGCCGCCCTCGGCCCACAGGTGGGTGACCGCCTGCGTCGGGTCGGGCAGGACCAGGGCCCAGCTCCCGTCCTCGCCCACGACCCGTACGCCGTCGGTGGTGTCGACGTGCAGGCCCTCGGCGGCCTCCACGACCGAGCGCATCACCGTGCCCTTGTGCGCCCACGGCGTCGGGATGGTCCGCCGCAGCAGCTTCGCCTCCGGGATCCGGGCGTCGATCTGGCTGAGCGACAGGCGGGTGCGCGCGACCAGCCCGAGCAGCCGCAAAAACGCGGCGAGCCCGTCCAGGGTGGGGCCGAACTCCGGGACGATGAACCCTCCGCGCCCGTCCCCCGCGAAGATCATGTCGCCGCTCGTGGCGGCGGTCGTCAGCGCGTCGAGGCTGGTCGGGGTCCAGTCCACCTGCACGCCGTGGAAACGGCAGACCATCTCCGCCACCCGGGTGGTGGTGACCGGCAGCGCGACCCGGCCGCCCCCGCGCTCGGCGGCGACGAGGTCGAGCACCACGAGCAGCGCCCGCTCCTCGCTGATGAGCTGGCCCATCTCGTCCACCAGGGAGACCCGCTCCCCGACGGGGTCGAAGCGGACGCCGAAGGCGGCGCGGGAGGAGCCGACCAGCTCGGCCAGGCGCTGCAGGTCGCGGCGGCGCTCGGCGAAGGTCTCGGTGGGCGAGGCGTCGTCGAGCCGGTTGTTCACGGTGAGCACGTCCACCCCGACCCGGCCGAGCAGGCTGGGCAGGACCAGGGACGACGTGCCGCCGGCGCAGTCCACGACGACCTTCATCTCCGCCTCCTTGACGCCGCTCATGTCGACGCAGCGCAGCAGCTCGCGCGCGTACGTGTCCACGGCGCGGGCGGGGAAGGTCAGCTCGGCGATCTCGCCCGGGAAGGCCCTGCGGTACTCCTGCCGGGAGAAGATGCGCTCCAGCTTGCGCTGGGCGCCCTGGGAGAGGTCGGCCCCGGTGCCGTCCATGAAGATGATGTCGACGCTCTGGGGGTCGCCCGCGCTCGTGCGCAGCGCGATGCCGCCCCGGGCGCTGCCGCGCGACGTGTGGAAGCGGGCGACGGGCAGCGCGGACGCCTCCAGGTCCACCACGTTGATCGCGCTGGAGTTCAGCGCGCTGATGACCGCCCGCTTGAAGGCGCGGGCGGCGCGGGAGGCGTCGCGCGAGGTGACGATCGTGTCGCCCTTGCTGACCATGGTCGCGTACGCGCTGGCCAGCCGTACGCACAGCTCGGGGGTGATCTCGACGTTGACCAGGCCGGAGACGCCGCGCGGCCCGAACAGGCTGCGCTGGCCGCGCGACTCCCAGATCACGCTGGTGTTGACGACGGCGCCCGCCTCGACGGTCTTGAAGGGGTAGATCTTCACCCCGGAGGAGACGTACGCCTCGGACTCGATCACGCACTCGTCGCCGACGACGGCGTTCTCCTCGATCCGGGCTCCGGTCATCACGTCGGTGTTCTTGCCGATCACGCATCCGCGCAGGTGGGCCGCGGGGCCGACGTAGACGTTGTCGTGGACGACCGCCCGGTGGAGGAAGGCCCCCTCCTTGACCACGGCGTTGCTGCCGAGGACGGTGTACTCCCGCAGCTCGGCGCCGGCCTCCACCTTGGCGTAGTCGCCGATGTAGAGCGGCCCCTTGAGCACCGCGTCGGGATCGACCGACGCGCCCTCGGCCGTCCAGACGCCGGGCGCGAGCTCGAAGGCGTCGAAGTCGACCTTGACCTTGCCCTCGAGGACGTCGGCCTGCGCCTTGAGATAGCTCTCGTGCGTGCCGACGTCCTCCCAGTAGCCGTCGGCGACGTATCCGAAGAGCGGGAGGCCGCGTTCGAGCAGCGCGGGGAACACGTCGGAGGACCAGTCGACCGACCGGTCCGGCGAGACCTCGTCGAGGACGCTCGGCTCCATGACGTAGATGCCGGTGTTGACCGTGTCGGAGAAGACCTGGCCCCAGGTGGGCTTCTCCAGGAACCGCTGGATCCGGCCGTTCTCGTCCACGATGATGATGCCGAACTCCAGCGGGTTCGGCACCCGCTTGAGGCCGATGGTGACGAGCGCGCCGTTCTCCTCGTGGAACCTGAGCATGTCGGTCAGGTCGATGTCGGTCAGCGCGTCGCCGGAGATGACGAGGAACCGCTCGTCGCGCAGCCGGTCGGCGGCGTTCTTGACGCTTCCCGCGGTGCCGAGCGGGATCTCCTCCGTGGCGTAGTGCAGGCGCATGCCGAGCTCGTCGCCGTCGCCGAAGTAGTTGCGGATCAGCGCGGCCAGGAACTGCACGGTCACCACGGTGTCGGTGAAGCCGTGTTTCTTCAGCAGGCGGAGTACGTGCTCCATGATGGGCCGGTTGATGATGGGGAGCAGGGGTTTGGGCTGGTTGGCGGTCATCGGCCGGAGCCGCGTTCCCTCCCCGCCCGCCATGACGACGGCCTTCACGGGCTCACCCCCTTGTCAGCTGGCGGACCTGTACCACATACAACACCCCGGCCCACCAGTACAGACCAGTCCCCCATATGGCGAAGGCCCAGCCGAACACGCCCGTGATCTCGGCGTACCACCCCTCGTGGGACGCGAGGAACAGGAGGGGGAACGCGTACATGAGAGCGGCGGTCGCGGCCTTACCGAGGAAATGTACGGGCAGGGCAGGGCCGTACCCGTGACGGCGCAGGATAGGCACGGTGAAGAGCAGGAAAACGTCTCGTCCGACGACCAGCGCCGCCAGCCACCACGGGATCACCTCGCGCAGGACCAGCCCGGCGAGCGTGGCGAGGATGTAGAGGCGGTCGGCGAGGGGGTCGATGAGCCGGCCGAGTTTGCTCGTCTGGTTCCACGCCCGGGCGAGCTTCCCGTCGAGCCAGTCGCTGATCCCCGCCGCGATGAGCAGGAGGATGGCCCACGCGTCCGCCTGGGGGCCCAGCACGAGCCAGAGGAACACGGGGACGCCGAGCAACCTCAGGAAGCTCAGCAGGTTGGGCAGGGTAAAGATCCGATCCTCGGCAGACTCCACGGTCAGACCCTACATCGCGGGCCGATCCCGCCCGGCGGCCGGTCCGCGGCCGTGTTCCCCCGGTCCGGCCGGGGTCAGGCGTCCTTGACGGCGTCGGCCGCCGGCGGGGGGACGGGCCGGAACCCGGCGTCCACCAGCCCGAGCCGGTGCGCCACCACGGCGGCCTGGGTGCGGTTGCGCAGATCCAGCTTCTCCATCACGGCGGCGACGTGGCTCTTGACCGTGGTCACGCCGACGCGCAGCCGCTCGCCGATCTCCGCGTTCGACAGGCCCATGCCGACGAGGGTGAGGACCTGCACCTCGCGCTCGGTCAGCCCGCGCGGCAGGGGGACGGCCTCCCGCTCGGCGGCCAGCGCCCGCTCCACCACGCGGCGCAGCACGGACGGGGCCAGCAGGGGCTCCCCCTGCGCGGCCCGCCGTACGGCGTCGACGATGCGCTCGGGCGGGTCGTCCTTCACGAGGAAGCCGAGGGCCCCGGCCCGGAGCGCGCCGTACACGTTCTCGTCCTCGGAGAACGTGGTGAGGACGACGATCCGGGCGGACGGGCGGGCGGCGAGGATGCGCCGGGTCGCCTCCAGGCCGTCCACGCGGGGCATCCGCAGGTCCATGAGGATCACGTCCGGCAGGAGCCGCTCGGCGAGGTGCACGGCCTGCGCGCCGTCGGCGGCCTCGCCGCAGATCTCCGTGTCCCCCGCGGCCTCCAGCATCATCCGGACCCCGGCCCTGACCAGGGCCTGGTCGTCGGCCACCAGCACCCTGATCACGGGCGGCACCTCTCCGTCGTCTCCGTCCTCACGGGGAGGGCGGCGGCCAGCCGCCAGCCGCCGTCCTCGGCCGGCCCCGCCGTGAGGCGCCCGCCGAGCGCGCCGGCCCGCTCCCGCATGCCGTTGATGCCCTGCCCGGTCGAGGGCAGCTCCCCGGGCGCGGCGGCGCCCGGCCCGTTCCTGATCTCCACGGCCAGTTCGCCTCCCGCGATCCCCACCTTGACCCGGGCCTCGGTGCCCGGGCCCGCGTGCTTGAGCACGTTGGTCAGGCCCTCCTGGACGATCCTCGCCGCGGACGCCCGTACGACGAGGGGCGCGCGCTCCGTCTCCGGGGCGATGTCGAGCTCGACGCGCAGGCCGGCCGCGGTCATCCGCGCCACGGCGTCCTGTACGACGTCGCCGGGATCGGCGGAGGGGATGTCGTCCCTGCCGGGGTCCCTGAGCACGTCGAGGAGCCCGCGCAGGTCCGTGAGGACCCCGTGCCCGGTGGCGCGGATGTCGTCGAGCGCCTCCTTCGCCGGGCCGTCCGCCCCCGCGTACAGGGCGGCACTCGCGCGCAGCACCATCGCGCCGACGTGGTGGGCCACGATGTCGTGGACGTCCCGGGCGATGCGCTCCCGCTCGGCCAGCCGGTCGGCCCGGTTCCGCGCGGCGGCGAGCTCGGCGGCGTGGCGGGCGGCGTCCTGCCGGGCCCGTACGTAGCCGCCGATGGCGACGGGCGCGGCGACCATCGCGGTGAGGGCGAGCGCGCGCCAGGCGGTGACCTCCGTGTCGCCGTCCACGATGGTGATCACGGCCACGGCGCAGGTCAGCAGGTATCCGGCGACCACCCACCCCCAGCTCGCGCGGGTCGCGAACACCCCGAGCGCGACGAACAGCAGGATCTGCAGGGTGGTGCCGACCTCTCCGAAGTACTGGTCGGCGACGACCACCAGGAGGCTCTCCAGCAGCAGCACGGCGCCGGGGAGGCGGCGGACCACGCCGAGCGCCAGCCCCGACAGCACCACCATGAGGCCGACCCCCCAGACGGGGAGGACGCCGCTGTCCCAGTTCGGCCAGCTCCCCAGCACGGCGAGGGCGAGGCCGCCCCCGGCCATCAGGAGGTCGAGCAGCGGGGCGTCGTCCTCGCTGGGGCGGCGCAGCGCCGCGCCGCGCAGGTAGCGCCCGATGATCACCGGGACGGCGACGATGCCGACCGTGTAGAACCACGCGCCGCGCGTGAAGGCGATGCCGGGGTCGGCGAGGTTCAGCGCCGTGGCGACGCAGGCGAGCACGGCGGCGGGGGCGGTCCACCGCCAGCCGCGCAGCCGGGCCAGCACACCCACCGCGACCGGGAGCAGGATCTGCACGGCGTCGACGGTCGAGGCCCCGAGCTGGTCGTAGACGGCCAGCAGGACGGCGAGGACGAGCGCCGTGGGGCCCGGCCACCGGCGCAGCAGGGCCAGGGGAAGCCCGCCTAGCAGCGCGAGGACCGCCGCCGCCCAGGGAGGCGCGGACGGGCCGCCCCAGGAGGAGGCGGCCATGAGCACGTTGAGCACGACTCCCGAGGCGGCGAGCGAGAGATCCAGGTATCCGCCGCGCCATCGCATGAGTGAACGGTATCGAGGCCGCCGTGAGCGGCCTTCCTCCTCAGGGATGACGACTCCCCTCCTCCAAGTGGCCACCCGAATGGGCTGGTGGACGGATGATCAGGCCCCCTGGGCCGCTCTAGTGTCCGTTGACATGGCGAACCAATCAGCGCTGTTCCTGGGCGAGTTCCTGAAGTCCCCGGCGGTTGTGGGCGCGATCGCGCCCAGCTCGCGCCGGCTCTCGTCCGCGGTGGCGGTACCGATCCCCGAGCGCGGCGACCCCGTGGTGGTCGAGCTCGGCGCGGGCACCGGCCCTTTCACGGAGGAGATCCAGCGGCGGCTGGGCGGCCGGGGCCGGCACATCGCGCTGGAGATCAACCCCCGGCTGGCCGACCACCTGCGCGTCCGGCACCCGGGCCTGGAGGTGCTGGTCGCCGACGCCGCGGGGCTTCCCCAGCTCCTCGCGGAGCGCGGCCTCGCGGCGGCGGACGTGATCGTGAGCGGGCTGCCGTGGGCGGCCTTCACCCCGGCGCGGCAGGCGGTGCTGCTGCGGGCCGTCGTCGACTCGCTCGCCCCGCACGGCGCGTTCACGACCTTCTCGTACGTGCACGCCCGCATGCTCGGCCCGGCGGTGCGGTTCCGGCGGACCCTGGCCCGGACGTTCGAGGAGGTCGTCCCCGGGCGTACCGTGTGGCGCAATCTCCCGCCCGCGTTCGTGTTCCACGCGCGGCGGGCCCGGGTGGGCGCCGCGAAGGACCGGGCGAACTGACCGCGCCGTCCGGGGCGGCCTCGGACGCCGCCCCGTGAGGCCTACGCGAAGGCCTCCTTGAGCCGCGTGGCCACGTACTCGCGCGCGTCCTCGGCGTCGTCGAAGAAACCGGGGACGCCGAAGAACCCGTGCAGCATCCCGGGGTAGCAGCGGTACTCGACGGGCACGCCGGCGCCGGACAGCTCCCGGGCGTAGGCCGCGCCCTCGTCGCAGAGCGGGTCGTACTCGGCGGTGATCACGGTGGCCGGGGCGAGCCCCGACTTGTCGGCCAGCCGCAGCGGTGCGACGCGCGGGTCGAGCGGGTCGGCGTCCCGGACGTACTGCTCGGCGAACCAGGCCATCTCGACCGCGTCCAGGCCGAATCCGGAGGCGTACGACCGGTAGCTCGGGGTGTCCATCGCCACATCGGTGATCGGGTAGATCAGCACCTGGTGGGCGAGGGCGAGACCGGCGTCGCGGGCCCGCCAGGCCGCGACCGCCGCGAGGTTGCCTCCCGCGCTGTCGCCGATCACCGCCACCCGGCTCGCGTCGCCGTTGTAGCGCTCCGGGCGGGCGAGGACGTCCCGTACGGCGGTGAAGGCGTCGTCGGCCGCCGCGGGGAACGGATGCTCCGGCGCCAGCCGGTAGTCGACCGACACGACGACGGCCCCGCAGCGGCGGGCCAGGTCGCGGCCGAGCGCGTCGTTGCGGTCCACGCTGCCGAAGACCCAGCCCCCGCCGTGGAAGTAGACCACCACGGGCAGGGCGTGGTCGCCCGGCTCGGGCCGGTAGACGCGCACCCGCACGCCGTCCACGACGTGGTCGCGGATCTCCGCCAGGTCTGCCGGCCTCCCGCGCTGCTCGGCCATGCCGTCCTGGCCGCGCATCCGGACGATCTCCGGGAGCGTCAGCGCGGCCAGATCGACGTTGAGGTCGGACGGGAAGAGCTTCAGGTACGCCTCAGCCTGAGGGTGCAACGCCATGGCCGCACATTAACAGCGCCCGCCGGGCCGGCCGCGTCCGCTCCGCCCGGGTCAGGGGCGGGCCGCGTCGACCAGCGCCTCGACGAGCCGGTTGTCCGCGCCGCGTTCGGGGTGCCACTGGACGCCGACGCCGAACCTGTGCCCCTGGAGCTCGACGCCCTCGACGATCTGGTCCTCTCCCCACGCGACGGCGAGCAGGCCGGTGCCCAGCCGCTTGACGGCCTGCCGGTGCGGCCCGGCCACCTCGGCGCGGTCGCCGATCGCCTTGCCGAGTTTGCTGGAGACGCTCACGCTGACGACGTGCCGGGCGGTGTCGTGCCGGTCGTGCGCGACCGCCTCGGGCAGCCAGGGGATGAGCGTGCCTCCCTGGACGACGTTGAGCACGTGCATCCCGCGCGACACGGCCAGGAACGGCAGATCCGTCTTGATCGCGACCTCGGCGAGCGCCATCTCGAAGCGGTCCCTGTGCGCCTGCGGCTCCTCCGCGCGGGGGTCGCGGGCCTCGCCGTACAGCGCGGGGTCGACCGGCGCGCCCCCCGCGAGGACGAGGCCGTCGAGACCGCGGGCGTAGTCCCCGGCGGCGTACGGGCTCATCGGCGGAAGCACGACGGGAGCTCCGCCCGCCTTCTCCACGGCGCGCGCGTACGCGTGCGGGGACAGCACCGCCTCGCGCACCCAAGTCCCCCACCGGGCGGCCTCAAGGTAGGCGGTGATGCCAATGAGCGGACGGGGCATGGTCTCTCCAACGGATCTCGCATTCGGGCACGCCCATAATGGCGCACCTGATTTCGGTTTTGTCACCTATCTGCTACATCGGCGGTGTCACCCCAGTTCAGAGTGGATCTTGTGGTGTCGGGCCGCCGAAACGACTTCTCCGGCGTCCGGATCGCCCGTCCGCCCGAATCTGTCGGTGACGCCTGGCACGATGGCGATAACCGTGCACGGGGCGGAGTCGGAAGGCTGCGCCAGGTAAAGCGCTCGAAACAGACAAAGCAGTTCATGTGACGCGAGGCCGGACGATTCATCGGGTTCTTCCGACTCACCGAGGCGGGGATTCGGTGGATTCGGCGGAGTCGACGGAGTCCGCCGGTTTCTCGTCACGCCGTTCACGTCAGTCAGCGGGCGGGCCGGGACAGGCCGGGCCGTCACGCGAGGTTCGCTCAAGGAGGCAACCATGGACGCGCTGCTCGCGGTAGGGACCCGCAAGGGACTCTTCCTCGCCCGATCGAGGAACGGCGGGCCGTTCGAGGTGGAGCCGGTCCGCTTCACCACCGTCGGCGTCCCGTCCGTCGCGATCGACACGCGCGGGCCCGTTCCCCGGCTGCTCGCCGGCATCGAGTACGGCCACTTCGGCCCGTCGGTGATGTGGTCCGACGACCTCGGCGAGACCTGGCAGGAGGCCGACCGGCCGCCGGTCGCGTTCCCCGAGCACACGGGCGCGACCCTGGCCAAGGTCTGGCAGCTCACGCCGTCCCCGACCGAGCCCGGCGTGGTCTGGGCCGGGGCCGAGCCCGCCGCGCTGTTCAGGTCCGAGGACGGCGGCGCCACGTTCTCGCTGGTCGAGGGCTTGTGGAACCATCCGACCCGGCCGAAGTGGCAGGCCGGAGGCGGGGGCCTGTGCCTGCACACGATCATCCCGCACCCGGTGGACCCGGAGCGGATCGCGATCGCCGCCTCGGCCGTCGGGTTCTTCCGCAGCTCGGACGGCGGGGCCTCGTGGGAGCCGGCCAACAAGAACATCCGCGCGCCGTTCTTCCCGGAGGGGGCGCAGTACCCCGAGTTCGGGCAGTGCGTGCACAAGGTCGCCGCGCATCCCGCGCGGCCCGAGCGGCTGTTCCTGCAGCACCATTTCGGCGTCTACCGGTCGGACGACTTCGGCGGGTCGTGGCGGGACATCGGCGCCGATCTGCCGTCGGACTTCGGTTTCCCGATCGCCGTCGACCCGACTCGGCCGGACACGCTGTACGTGTTCCCGCTGCGCGCGGACATCGACCGCACGCCCCTGGACCACCGGTACCAGGTGTTCCGCAGCGAGGACGCGGGAGCCACGTGGAAGGGCTTCACACACGGCCTTCCCGACGAGCCGGTCCACTCCGCCGTGCTGCGCGACGCGATGTGCGCCGGCGAGGCGGGCGTGTTCTTCGGCACCCGCGACGGCGAGGTGTACGGCTCCCGCGACCACGGCGAGTCCTGGACGCTGATCGCCAAGCACCTGCCGGACGTGCTGACCGTCCGCGTCGCGGTGCTCTGAGTGGCCAAGCCGGTCACGCTGGTCACGTTCGTCCTGCCGGCCGCGATGCGGCGCTGGGTGAACGACCAGAACGAGGTACGGGTGTTCGCCGTGGCCGCCTCCGACCACGGCCCCCCGACACTGGGCAGGGCACTCGACACGCTCCGCCGTACGCACCCGTCGCTGGAGGAGCGGCTGCGCGACGAGTACGGGCACCTCAGACGGCACATCGCGCTGTACGTGTGCGGCGCGAACGCGAGCGGCCTCGGCGGGCTGGACTGCGCCCTCCCGCCGGGGGCCGAGGTGTACGTACTCCCGGCGCTCGTTTGATAATCGCCGCACATGCGCGCGCATTTGCAATTGCAGCGGAATTGGGCGGCGATTAAACGGCGTCCGCCGTCCCCCGAAACGGCCGCTTTTCCCCTACCCGATGCCGATCAAGAACCCGCAATCATCACGCTCCCCCTTAGCGCGGACGCCGCACCGAGAGGCTCGCGGTGACGTGCTGCCCATGGACGGCGACCGGAGAAGGAGCCCGCGCGCGGCCGGCGGTCTCAGAGCACGGACCCGTTCAGAGGGGGCGACATCGGGCGGAACGGCGAGTTAATCTCTGGAGAACCTCTTGTACCGGTAGGACGGGGTTCGCGGGTTTCGGATGGGCCAAAGTCCGACTTTTCGGCTACTTATTCCCATAAGGTATTTGCCAGCTTCATTTACCTTCCCAACGAAACAGTGTCAGTCTAATATCTTGGGCTATGTCTCGGTATGCATCAGATTTCCCAGACAGGGGGCCACGCCGCAATGATGCGCATGCCGAGCACGAGTGGGAAGCCATCGGTCCCCCAATGGAGTGGGAACCCGAGACCCTTTCCGATTCCCGCTGGCGAAAGCTCGTCCCGATCGGCGCGGCGCTGGCGACTCTCGCCGGGCTCGGAGTCGCCGTCCTCCTGACCCGCGGCGGCGATCCCGGGGGCGGCTCCCCGCCGTCTCCGCCTCCGCAGCGTGCCGGGGCGGGCTGGGGCTCCGCGACGTCCTCCGCGTCGCCGTCCCCGTCCGCGACCAAACGATCGACGGCCAAGGCCGCCGCGAAATCCACGTCCCCCCAGCTCACGGCCAAGAAGGCGAGCGAGATCTTCGACCGCTTCCAGCACGGGATGTCGAGCGCGCAGGCGGGCATGGACGAGGACGCGATCGGGAAGCTGGAGCAGGGCCTCGCCGCGGAGATGACCAAGGCCAGCATCTCGACCGCGCGGTTGGAGGGCGCCAAGGTCGCGTCGGGCATGTGGCCCAACACCCGGGTGTGGGTGCCCCGCCACATCGACGGCCTGGCCGACTGGTTCGTCGCGGTGTCGTACGAGCCGGAGGTGGCCCGGATCAGCGACGTGATGACCAAGACCGGCAGCGGGTGGCGGCTGGTCGCCTCCGCCGCCGACGCGCGGGTCAACGCGGCGGAGCTTCCCGAGATCGCCACCGACTCCGCGGGCTACGCCGTCAGCCTGCCGGAGAACGCTACCGGCCTGGTCGGGACCCCGCGCCAGATCGTGCGCGCGCACCTGGCCAGCCTGGAGAAGGCCCAGCCCGACCAACGCTTCGCCCAGGGCCGGTGGACCAGCGAGGCCGCGTTGTTCTGGCAGCGGGAGCGCGCGCAACTCGTGCAGGCCGGCTGGGGGCTCACCCTGTCGTACGAGCCGGAGGGGGCCGTGCGCGCGCTGCAGACCACCGACGGCGGCGCGCTCATCTGGTACGCGGCCCGCTCCACCGAGACCCGGACGGCCCGGCGCATGGGCGCGAAGGTCTCCCTGAAGGGCTCGGCCGCCGTGCGCAGCTCGCACAAGGCGTTCGGCCGCTGGGTGAGCGCCACGTATGGCCGCATGTATGTCGCCTACGTACCGCCCGCCGGGACGAACGATCTCGTCCGGGTGATCGGCGAGTGGAGCGAAGTGTTGCAGACCGACGGCGCCTGACGTCACCACCAGCAGAGGAAGAGGTGGATCCATGTCGACACCCTCACGCGCGACGGTGATCACCGCGAGCGTCGCGCTCGGTGTGTTCGGGGCCGGTACAGCGGTGGGAACCGTCATCGCCACGGGCTCCCAGCCCGCCGACCTCAGCACGGCACGCCTGATCGCGGGCACCTACCGCCTGGACGACGGCGCGGACGCCTGGACGACGCTCGCCTCCGGCGGAACGGGCCAGTCCTCGCTCACCGGAACCGACGCGGGCAGCACGATCACGGCCGGTTCCGGGAAACAGCGGGTCTGTCTCGCCACGACCACGGACGGCCACGCCGTGGACGCGGCGGCGGAGGGCTGCGCCTCGCTGCCGGTGCTCGCCGCCAGTCAGTTCGCCGCGCTGCGCCGACCGGCCAATCCCAACGCGACAGGGTCGGCGGAGCCGAAGACCACGCCGAAGAGCGAGCCGAAAAGCACGCCGAAGAGCACGCCCAAGGCGGGCGGCGGCGGGACCGGTGCCACGGCCGCCCCCCGGCCCACCGCGAAGGCGGCCGGGAAGCCACCGGTGGTGACCGCCGCGCCCGTCAAGCCTCCGGCCCCCACGACCGCTCCCCCGGTGACCACCAAGACGATCGGTGCCACCGCGAGCCCGGCCCCGACCCAGGGGTTCGTCACCGTCACGGCCACCCCGGTCGCGACGACGTCGCCCGCTCCCGTCGTGACGTCCGCGGCGGCCAAGGGAAAGGCCCCGGACGTCTTGCCGTCCGCCGTCCCCTCGCCCGCCGCCGGGCAGTGGGGGAAGATCATCGGCGCCACACGGGACGGCACCAAGCTGGTGGAGCGCAGCGACGGCAGCCGCGCGATCCTCGGGCCGGACAACAAGCTGATCCGGGTGATGCCGGGTCCGTGGGCGACGGGCGTGAAGGTGCTGCCGGACGGCAACTGGCTTCTCCTCCGGCCCAACGGCGACCGCATGATCGTGAGCCCGGCCGGGCTGGAGCTGGCTCCCCAGGCGAACACCGCCTCCCCGACCCCGCCCGCCACCGGTGCCGGGACAGGCACTGCCGGCGGGACGGGAGCAGCCGGTACGACTGGTACCGGCGCGGCCGGCACAGGCACCGCCGGCACGGGCACAGGCACCGGTGCGGCCGGCGCCGGCGGTGCGGGCGGTACAGGCACGGCCGGCACCGGTACGGGCGGTTCATCCGTGGGTGACGCGGCGAACGGCGCCGCGGGCGGCGGCTCGACCGGAACGGGCGGCACGGGCGCCGGGACCGGCGGCGGCTCGGAGATCACGGCCGACGGCCGCGCCGGGGACGGCAGCGGGCACGGAGGCCGTCACAGGGACAGGCACGGCGGCACGGACGGCAACCGGTACCGCTCCACCGACGACAACCGCAGGGACGGCGCCTGGAGCGGAGCCGCCGCGGGCAGCGGGGCGGGAAGCGCCACCGGGACGTCCGGCTCCGGGACCTCCGGCGGTCCGGACGGCGGCACGGCGGACGGAACGGTCATCGGGACCGGAGCGGGAACCGGAGCCGGATACGGGACCGGCGCGGACACCGGGAGCGGAGCGGACGTCGGCGCGGGGACCGGTACGGGAGCTGGAGCCGCCGACGGCACCGGCACCGGCACCGGCACGGGAGTCGGCGGTGAGGGCGGCAACGTGTCCGTTCCCGGCATGCAGGACGCCCTCCCCGTCATGCAGGACCCGGAGCTGCTCCAGCGGGCGTCCGAGGCGCTGGGCCTGGACGCGGGCATGAGCTACACCGACGAGAACGGGGTCTGGGACCTCAACATCGCGCCTCCCGGCACCCCCCAGTGCCGCGACTACTCCCGGAGCGAGCTGTCCCGCCGGGGCATCCCGCGCGACTCCTGCGCGCTTCCGGCGTTCGTCCGCTGGTTGTACGCCGACCCGGCTCCCGGTGAGGTGAGCAACTGGACCAAGTTCACCGGTCTGCCCGAACGCAACCTGGAGCTCGTGGTGATGAACCCGTCGACCATGCCCGCACCCGCCGGGGAACCGGGCCGGATCGAGCCGGACACCGCCGGGTACGCCGGCTCATGACCATGCCCGGTTGGGTGAACGACCACGGCGCGCACCTCCTGGACTACGCCGGCGGGCTCGTCGGGCCCGCCAGGGCGCCCTTCGTGGTCGCCTCCGTCCTGGCCGCGTGCCGTACGCGAGGGGAGCCGCCCGACGGCGTCTCCCCCGCCGCGTGGCTGCTCGGGTCGGTGCGCCGGCGTTGCCGCACCGACCCCGAGTACCGGCCGGGTTACGTGCCGGGTCCGGGGCCTGGGGTACCCGACCTGCGGTCCGTCGAGCGCGCCTGGACGCTCGCCGACCCGTTGGGCGCCGAGGCCCTCCGGCTGATGTACCGGCACGAGCTCGCGCTCGCGGACGTCGCCCACGTGCTGGAACTGTCCGTGGAGGACGCCGGGCGGCTCGCCACCCGCACCCAGGACCTCATCGAGATCATGGTGAGCGGGATGGACGCGCTCGTCCACGGGCGGGCGGCCTGCCGTGAGCTGCCGCCGCTGCTCGACGTGCTGTTCCCCGAACCGCCCGCCTCCCCCACCCCGGAGGAGTTCGCCGACGGGCGGATGGCGCTGACCGCGCACATCGTCGGCTGCGCCGTGTGCAAGCGGCCCATCAACATCCGCTACACGGTGCCGCAGATGACCTCCCATCCGCCGCTCCAGCGCCTCACGGACGAGTCGAGGAGACGTCTGGAGGGGGACGCCGACTCTCCCCTCCCCGCCTCTCCTGAGGCTGCCGATCCATGGGACTTCTCCGGTCCGACGTCCTCGTCCGGCGGTTCATGGGCGTCCTCGGGGTCGCTCGACCCCGGATCCTTCTTCGAGGAGCCCGGCAGGCACACGGGCCGCATTCCCCGGCCCCGCCGTCCGCCCGCCTTTCCCGGTATGGGCGCGACCGGCGCGTCCACGCCGCCCTTCACACCTCCGTCACGCGAGGACCCTCCCTGGTCGCTTCACGCGTCGCCGGGCGATCTCGGCGCCCCGCTGCCGCCCGTCGTCCCCCCTCCTAGGGGCGGCACCGCCCCGAAAGGCGACACCTCCCCGGCCGACACCGGTCCTGACCGCACTTCCGCGACGGGCGCGGAAACCGACCGGATGTCCATGGGCGACGCGGACGCCGACGGGAAGGACGTGTCCACTCCGGCGGAGGACATCGCCACCGGTACGGCCGACACGCCGGCCGATCCGGCTCCTACGGCTCCGGCGGGAGCCGTTCCCGATCCCACCGCCGCCGACGGCACCGCTTCCGACGTGACGGTCTGGGTGGTCGACGCCTCGGCCGACGGCGCGAAGGCCGTGAGCACCCCCGGGGCGGACGATCGGTCGGCCTCCACGGGGAGCGAAGACGCGGCGGATCACGACGTTCCCGTCACCGTCGCCGACGAGCAGGGACCGGCGGCCGACCAGCGGGCTGGAACGAGCACCACCGGAACAGACGCCGCAGGGACGCACCCCGCAGGGACCGTCCCCACGGGGACGGACGCCGTGGGGACGCGCTCCGCAGGGGTCGTCCCCGCGGGGACGGACGCCGTGGGGACGCGCTCCGCAGGGGTCGTCCCCGCGGGGACGGACGCGGCGGGGACAGGCGAGCAGCCGGTCGCGGACGACGCCCTCCAGGCGCCCCGCCGTTCTCCGCGCCATCCCTACGCCGGTACGACCAAGCACACCGGCGACGAACCGCACCGCCGCGACAGCACAACGACCGCCCATGAGGACAGTGGCAAAACCCGCCGCCCCTACACGGGCTCGACCGGCGACATCCCCGGCGAACCACCCCACGCCACGCCAGACGCCCCGGAAGACGACACCGGCAAAACCCGCCGCCCCCACACGGGCTCGACCGGCGACATCCCCGGCGAACCGCCCCACGGCGGCGCAGACGCGCCTGAAGACGGCACGGGCGTGTCGCGGCACGGTCCTCCGGGCCTGCTGCCCGCCGTACCGGAGTCGGCGCGGCGGTCGCCTCTGGCGCTGCCGTCCCCGCCGGACGACGCCGGGGCCGCTCCGGCGGGGGCCGGGTTCGACACGCCGCTCTACAACGCGTTGCGGACGCAGGCGTGGGCCCGCGAGGTCCTGGCGCGGGCGGCGGAGGCGGCGGCCGCGACGCAGCCGATCCCCATCACTCCCGCGGCGCCCCCCGGGGCGGCGGGAACGGGGGACACTCCTGGGAAGCCGGGCCGAACCGGCGCCGGCCCGGCGGGCGCGCCTCCGGGACACCGGGGTCCGTCCGCGTCGTCTCCGGCACCGTATCCGGAGCCGTCTCCGGCGGCGGCAGGGTCGGCAGCGTCCCCTCTGGCCGCGCCGCTGCCCTCTCCTCTGCCCGCCGAACTCACCGGGCCGCTGCCCGCCGTACTGACCGGGCCGCCGGAGGAGCGGCTGGACCGGGCGCGGCCGAGGCGGCCGGTCCGGGTACGGCCTCGGCCGCTGTCCGACGAGCCCACCCGGCCGGTGCGCGTGATACCCCGGGAACGGCCGCTCGCCAGGAACACGTCGCTGAAGATCGCCGTGATCGTCCTCGCCGGGGCGGCGGGCACCGTGACCGGGATCAAGATCCTCGGCCCGGCGCTCGACGGGGAGGCGCCCAGCCGCTCCCTGCAGTCGGTGGCGGTCGAGACGGCGCGCAGCGACCCGGAGGCGCTCGGGATCTTCGACGACCCCGGAGCCGAGGACGACCAGAGCATGGGCAGCGGGCCGCTGCGGATCCCGGCGACCGTGACCCTCGACGAGTTCGGCCGGGGAACCATGACGATCACCGTCTCGGAGGGAGCCGAGGGGACGATCGACTGGCGTGTCTCGGCCCCCGGCCTGGTCGTGACGCCCGCCAAGGGCACCCTGAAGCGGGGTGGCCGCGGCGTCGTCAGCGTGCGCGCGCTGAGGGTCCGTTACTGGTGCGGCGCTCCGGAGACGGTGACCGCGCCGCTCACCGTCCACGGCCCGTCCGAGTCGATCACCACGACGGTGCGCTGGCGTACCTGCTGACAGCTCATGTTCGAAAGGACCGTGCCTTGACAGAGATCCACACGTCGGCCGACGCGCCGGCCGAGCCCGTTCCCGAGACGGTCCCGCTCACCGCGGAACACCTGCTCACGAACCGGCGTCCCGAGCCGGCCGGTGGATGGCGGCGGCTCGTCTGGCGCCTTTCCGGCCGCAGGTACATCCCTTCGGAGTCCACGGCCGAGCGTGAGCGGCGCACGCTGATCGCGCAGGCGCAGACGCCCGTGGCGAGCGGACACCACCGCATCGCCGTCATGAGCCTCAAGGGCGGGGTCGGCAAGACCACGACGACCGCCGCGCTCGGCAACACGCTGGCCTCCCTGCGAGGCGACCGGGTGATCGCGATCGACGCGAACCCGGACCGGGGGACGCTGGGGATCAAGGTCAAGTCCGAGACCGCCGCGACCATCCGCACCCTGCTCGCCGAGGCGGACCACATCGTCCGGTACGCGGACGCGCGCGCGTTCACGTCGCAGTCCCCGGCCCGGCTGGAGGTGCTGGCCTCCGACACCGACCCCGCCGTGAGCGAGGCGTTCAACGCGGACGACTACCGGACGGTCGCCGGGCTGATCGAGCGCTACTACTCGATCTGCATCACCGACTGCGGGACCGGGCTGCTCCACGGGGCGATGCGGGCCACCCTCGAACTGGCCGACCAGATCGTGCTGGTGAGCCTGCCCGCGGTGGACGGGGCGAACTCGGCCGCCGCGACGCTCGACTGGCTCACCGCCCACGGGTACGCGGACCTGGTCAAGAACGCGATCGTCGTGCTCAACGCCGTGGAGAGCAAGTCCGACGTCGACGTCGACCTGCTGGAGCGCCACTTCCGGGCGCGCTGCCGGACGGTGATCCGCGTGCCGTACGACCCGCACCTCAAGGAGGGCGCCGAGGTGGACCTGCTGCGCCTGCGGCCCACGACGCGGGGCGCCTACCTGCGGCTCGCGGCCGCGGCCGGGCAGTCCTTCGGCATGCGGCCGGATCGGACGGGACGCTAGTGCCGCCGGTCGTCGAGGATCCCGCGCTCGACTGGGATCTCCGGTCTCCCCGCCGGATCCGCGCCACGGTCCTGATCGTCGTCGCGGTGGTCGTCGTCGTGGTCGCGGTCGTCCTGATCGCGGGGATGTGGCGGGTCGTGGGGGCCTCGTCGACGCCGTCCCCGAGCCCCGCGCCGACGGCCGTCACACTGGCGCAGCCCCTGGCGTACGAGGGGGAGGCGGGATATCCCGTCGGGTTCCCCCACACCGATCTGGGCGCGGTCTCCGCGGCCGCGGCGGCCCTGGAGGCGGCCTGGACCCTGGACGGCGAGCAGGCCGAGCAGGCCGCGATGCTGTACGCGCCGCCCGAGCAACGCAAGGCGGCGAGTGACGGCGCACGGGCCGCCGTGAGCGGGTGGCGCGAGACGCTCGGCCTGCCCAAGGAGGGCAAGCTGCCCGAGGGCGCCTCGCTGCGCACGCAGACGATCGGGGTGCAGTGGCGGGCCCGGGCCCAGGACCAGGTCCAGGTGTCCGTGCTGGTCCAGGTGACCGCGACGACGGGCGGCGACGGCCCGACGTACTCCAGCCCGTACGCGATGACCCTGCTGATGGCCTGGTATCCCGGCGTGCGCGGCGACGGCCGGGGCGACTGGGTCAACATCCCCGACCCCACTCCACCTCCCGTGCCGCAGACCGCCCTTCCGGGTACTCCGGAATTCACCGCGGCCGGCTGGAAATCCCTCAAAACCGCCTAGAACGAGGAAGAGCCCCCCATGTCCCCTCGCAAGTCTCCCCGGCGTGCCGGTTTGCTCTCCAATCTCCTCCTTGTGGGCGTGTCCGCGACGACGGGCGCGATCGTCGCGCAGCCCTTCGCGGCGGGCGCCGACCCCGCGTTGGACGCCTCGGCGCCCTCCACTCTGCCATCCGATTCGTCCGCTTCTGAGCCAGATGGGGCGGGTTCGTCGCGCACGGATTCCGGCGCGGCGGACACGTCCCGGGCCGACTCGTCGCGCACGGACTCGTCACGCACGGACTCGTCGCGTGCCGACGCGGCCGGGGGCGGCTCCGTCGAACCGGCGGGTCCGGACTCTCGGGGCTCCGACTCGGCCGGCTCGGGCGACGCCTCCTCGACCTCACGCGACTCGGCCACGCGCGACTCGGCCACGCGCGACTCGGCCTCGGGCGACTCGACCTCGGGCACCGCGGCCTCCGGCGACTCGGCTTCCGGGACCGGCGCCACGACCTCGGGATCCGACGACTCCACCGGCTCCACCGACTCCACTGACTCCGCAGGATCCGCCGCGTCCACGGGGGATGCGGCCTCGACGGACGGCGGCTCCTCCGGGGACGCCTCGACGGACGCCACGACCAAGTCCACGTCGGGCACGGACTCCACCGGAAGCTCGAGCAGGTCCAGGAGCACGGACTCCGGCACGAGCTCGACCTCGTCCAGAAGCGCGGACTCCGGCACGAGCTCGACCTCGTCCGGGAGCGCGGACTCCGGCAGGAGTTCCGGCTCGTCCAGGAGCACGGATTCCTCCACGAGCGGCGACTCGTCGAGGGCGGGCGCCGGCGACTCCGGGGCGGGCCGTACCTCGGCGAAAAGGGCCGCCGATCAGGGCACCCGGTCCACGGCCGACACGTCGGGCTCCGCCGCCCGCGACACGGCCACTCCCGCCGTGACTCCCACTGGCACCTCCGTCACGACACCCGCTCCCGCTGCCACGCCGACCGCGGACGACACCGGGAAGCCGGTGGTGAGCCCGACCGCGACCGTCGCCGCCAGCCCGGCCACGACCCCGACGGCCGACGCGTCGTCGCCCGCTCCCGGCGGCACGCCCACGCCCTCTCCCTCGGCGACCGGGACGCCCGGCTCCTCGCCCAGCCCGTCTCCGTCGAAGAGCACCGGCCCGAGCCCCGCCCCCTCCCCGAGCGCCGGCAAGCCGGGTGGGTCCGGCGGCACCCCGAGGCCGACGGTCACCATCCCCAGCTTCCCCCGGCCCACACTGCCGACCTCGGAGGCGAAGGAGAACCCGGCGAGGGAGGCGCCGAACCCGTCCCCCCAGCCCGACGGCCGTCTCGGGGACACGGGGGGAGGCGCCGCCGGAGACGCGATCGCGCTGCCGGTCATCGAGACGCACGTGCCCCAGTCGCTGCCGCGCGTGGTGCCCCTGCCCCCGCTGGCGGTCTCGTTCGCCGAGTCGTGCCGCTCGGTCACCGATGCGTCGTGCTGGAGCCTCGCCCCCTGGCGGGGCCGTACGAGCGGCCAGCCGTCGACCTCGTTCGGCGGGGGCGCGGGCTCGCTCCCGTCGGCGGCGCCGCGGTGGGCGTTCGCTCCCCCGCCCGCCCGGATCGCTCCCGCCCCGGTCGTGCCCGCCTCGCTGGGCTCCGCGCCGACCCGGTCCGGGTGCTGGATCTTCAGCCCGTCCGCGGTCTGCGCCCGCCCCCAGCGGTAGCCGTCGCGACATGTCCCGTCGGACGTGAACGGGCCCCCGCCGGTGAGGCGGGGGCCCGGAAGCCCGGCCCGGCCGTACGAGGCTCGTCGGCGGCCGGTGCCGTACGACGGAAGCGCGCGTCAGACCTTCCGCCAGCCGGGGACCCAGGCGCCGTCCTCGACGACGTAGTCACCGAAGAGGGCCGGGGCCTCCTCCTTCATCAGCTCGCCGATGCGGCCGAAGACGAGGCGGATCTCCTCCTCCGCCCCGGCGGCCGTACGCGCCTCGATCGTGTGACGGAGGGTGCGGACGTTCGCGGTCCAGACGAGACCGGTCGCGACGCCTTCCGGGGCGAACCGCCGCATGAAGGACGTGCGGTGCTTCTTCTCCGCGAACGGCACGCCCTCCTCGTCGAGCCCGAAGTGCTCGGCCATCCACGTCTGGAACTCTTCGAGCTGGTCGAGCACGGCACTCGCCCGCTTCATCAGCTCGGGGTCCTCCTTGGCCCACTCGGGGAACCAGAACGGCAGCTCGTCCAGGCGGACGAAGCGCAACGACTCCTGCGAGATGGCGACGCCGGGGCGGTGCCGTACCAGCTCGTGGGTGAACACCCGGCTGACGTTGTGCAGCACGAAGCTGAAGCTGATGTGCTCCAGAACGGACCCGTGCGCGCTGGCGAGGATGTTGCGCAGGTAGGTGTCCTGGTCCTTCCTGATCCGGGTCACGTTGGGGTTGAGGCCCGGCTCGAAGGACCGGTAGCAGAGGCGTCCGGCGAACTCGGCGAGGTTCTGCGCGTCGAACTCGCCCCGCTCCAGCCGGTCCAGCCAGGTCTCGCCCCCGATCTCCCGCAGGTAGCGGGCGAGCTCGTCGTAGTCCAGTTCGGGCCTGGCGACGAGGAAGACCTCGGGTTCGACGCTGCGCATGGTGGATCCTCAGGTATCGGTGGCTGTGACGGTCCAAGCAAACCAGCCTTCCGGCCTGGGGTGAAAACGGGGGACGCCCGACCGCGGCCCCTCACGCCGCCGTTCCTCGCTGACAGCCGGGCAACGGCCGCCGGAGGGCCGGCGCGGTTTCGCGCTGGGCGGACAACGGCCGCCGGCCGTCGCGGGCGGCTGCGGGTCCTCCGTGCGGGAACCATGCCGGACATGGAAGTGCTGAGCAGCAGGGTGCTGATCCGTCCCCGAGACCCCGAGGCGAGCCGCCGCTTCTACCGGGAGACGCTGGGGCTGGCCGTCTATCGCGAGTTCGGCCCGCCCCAGGCTCCGGGTGTGGTCTTCTTCCTCGGCCAGGGCCTCCTCGAGGTGTCCGGCCACGACGAAGGCCGCGTCGAGACCCATGCCGAGCCCCGTGCCGAGCCCCGAGCCGAGACCCGTGTGGGGAGCCACGACGAGAGCGGCGACGAGGGCCGCGGGGCCGGTCATGGCGAGAGGCGTGCGGAAGGGCACGGCGGAGGCGGCAACGGGTCGGGCGGGCTCCGGCCCGGCCCGCGGATCTGGCTCCAGGTGCGCGACGTGCACGCGGAGCACCGACGGCTCCGGGACGCGGGCGTCCCCGTCCTCCGGCCGCCCCGGACGGAGCCCTGGGGGCTCGTCGAAATGTGGATCGAGGACCCGGACGGCCTGCCGATCGTGCTGGTGGAGGTCCCCGCCGACCATCCACTGCGCCGCGACACCCGCTGATCGACACCCGCTGATCGACACCTCTGACGGCACGGACGGCCGATGGGACGGACGCCCAGTCGGGGGAAGACCCCGCCCCCGGACCGGTCGGCCTGTCGTGCAGGGGCCACCACCAGACGTCACGCCCGGCACATGCCGAAAACAGTTGGCGGAGCCAATGAATCCGCGTATGCTGGCGCAACCAATGTTGGAATTGCCAACGAAAGGATGTCATGTCCACGGACACTCTGATCGCCGACCGTATCGAGATCGCCGACCTGTTCACCCGCTTCGCGCGCCTGCTCGACGAGGAGCGGTGGGAGGATGCGGACACCGTCTTCACCGACGATGTGGCCGTGCACTCGCCGCGCGGGGGCGAACTCCGCGGCATCGACAAGGTCGTCGGCTTCATGCGACAGGCGGAGGTCGAGGGACAGCACACCCAGCACACGACCACCGACCTCCTGGTGGACGTCGACGGCGACCAGGCGGCCACCTCGGCGAACTCGATCGTGTACTACTACCGCGACGGCCAGGCACCCCACTTCACCGGCGGCCTGCGACAGTACTCCACCGCAGTACGGACGCCGGCGGGCTGGCGCCTCCGCGAGGTGCGGATCACGCCCGCCTGGACCCGCGAGAACTGATCTCTTTCCGGGAAGTCGTGGACGCCACGGGCGTGTGGCACGCAGCACCCGCAAGCGTGTCCTCCGCGTAGCGTCGGATGGCGCCTGGGGGGCGTGATCGGTCGACCATGCCCCCACAGCGGATGTCCCCAGATCAGGTGGCGGCTCCCTTGCCGAAAGGCCCGGTCAGGGGTCGAGCAGACTGCGCGCGGCCTCGACGGGCGGCGGGAGGAGGCGGCGGCGGGCCAGCGCCGCCGGCAGCCGTCGAACGGCGTCCCGCACCCCCCGGCGTCCGGCCGGCCCTCCCCGGAGGGCCGCCAGCGCGCCCGCGGCCACCACCGGCCAGGGCCGCCGGAGCACCGCGGTGAGCAGCGCGTTCCGCACGGCGAGGGCCTGCCGCCCGCGTGGATCCCTGGACGGGGACGGGTGATGGTGGGCGACGACCTCCTCGACGTAGGCCAGCCCCCATCCCCCGGCGGCCAGGTCCACCGCCAGGCGCTCCTCCTCCCCGAAGAAGAACACGACGTCGTCGAAGCCGCCCGCCGCGAGATACGCGTCGCGGCGGACGACCGCCCCGCAGGCCAGGAACCCGAGGACGCTCGGTCCGGGAAGGTCCGGTTCCGTGCCGAGACGCGAGACGGCCATCTCCTCGCAGATCGGGTCGGGCCGCCCGTCCTCCCCCACCAGCACCCGCCCGGCCAGTACGGCGAGGCGGGGGCAGGCGTCCAGCACCTCGGCCGCCCGGTCGAGCGCGCCGGAAGCCCACCACGAGTCGTCGTCGGCGAAGGCGACGTAGGGCGTACGCGCCCGCAGCACGCCGACGTTCCTCGCCGGGGCGCCCATGTTCCGCCCCAGCTCGATCACCTCCACCTGCGGGAAGTGCTCCCGTACGAACTCCGGGGAGCCGTCGGTCGAACCGTTGTCCACGAGGATCACGTGCGCCTCGTGGCGGGGCAGCGACCGGGCGAGATCGTCGCGGCGGTCGCGCGTGGCGACCACCACGGTGACGCGCCGCGAGGGCGGCCCCGGCATCCGCGCTCAGCCCGTCCAGGCCAGCAGCGGCTCGATGTGCTCCGGCTGGCGGAGCGACCGCAGGGCCTGCCGTTCGAGCTGGCGGATCCGCTCCCGGGTGAGGCCCAGCCGGTCGCCGATCTCCTGGTAGGTGTGCGTCCTTCCGTCCCCGAGGCCGTACCGGAGCGTGACGATGTACGCCTCACGGTCCGGCAGCATGTCGACGAGGGAGCGGAGCTGCTCGGCGAGCACCCGGCATTCCAGCACCTCGGAGACGGGGACGACCTCCGCGTCCGCGATCAGGTCGCCGATCCTGGTCTCGCCGTCCTCGCCGACCACCATGTCGAGGCTCACCGTGTCGTGGGCGAGGCGGCGCAGCTCGGCGAGCGCCTCGACGGTCTGCCCGGCGGCCGCGGCGACCTCCTCCTCGGTGGGCTCGTGGCCCAGGTGGCCCTCGAGGTGGCGCTCGGCCCTGGTCACCTTGGAGAGCTGTTCCAGGATGTGCACCGGCAGCCGCACCGTGCGGCTCTTGTCGGCCAGCCCGCGCTCGATGGACTGGCGGATCCACCACATCGCGTACGTCGAGAACTTGAAGCCCTTGGCGTAGTCGAACTTCTCCACCGCCCTGATCAGGCCGAGGTTGCCCTCCTGGATGACGTCCAGCAGGGGCCACCCGCGATGGCCGTACTTCTTGGCGGCCGCGACGACCAGCCGGAGGTTGGCGCGGAGCATGTGGTCCTTGGCGGCGTCGCCGTCCCTGACGATCTCTCTCAGCTCCTGCAGCCGGTCCCCGGGCCCGCCCCGCTCGGGCGCCCGCTGGGCGGGGACCCGGGCGGCGTCCGCCGGTTCGGCGCCGTGGGTCGCCTCCGCCCGGGCGCCTTCCGCGCGATCTCCGCCGCCGTCGCGCCCGGTGTCGCCACCGGCGTCCGACTCCTCGATCAGATGCTCGGCGTACAGCCCCGCCTCGATGCGTTTCGCGAGGTCCACCTCCTCCTGGGCGGTGAGCAACGGCGTCTTGCCGATCTGGCTCAGGTACTGGCCGAGCAGGTCCTGCTCGTCGAAGGGCTCGTGTGGCTCCGCGCGGCCGGTGCCGGCATGTCCGCGCATCCTGGTCACCTCTTCGTTTCCCAGGCGGCATCCCAGGCGGCTCTCCCGGGGTTCCTCCTCCGTCCCCGCCTACCCACGGCCCTTCGGGGCATTCCACCCCGGCGAGTTTCCCGCGGCCTCCTCGGGTAGCGGACACGTCTCGGCGCGGGGAAGCGCGGGTCGGCGCGGACCGCCGGAACGGCCGGTGAGCCCGGGGCGGCGGGCGGCCCCGCCCAGGCGGGAGCCGTACGACCGGGACCGGGCGGCGCGCGGCGGACAGGGAGGATCGTGATGGCCTTCATCGATCGAGAGTGCGTGCGGCGGCTGCTCGAGGCGCCGGATCCCGACGCGGCCCTGGTGTTCGTCCGCGGCGACTGCGTCGTCCTTCCGGGGGCGGAGATCGACGACGCCCACCGGGGCCTGGTCATCGCCCGGCGCAGGGACCTGAGCACGCACATCCACGGGGACACGATCACCGATCAGCAGCTCGACCTGCTGGCGGAGCGCCTCGACAACGTCGTCCACGATCTCGGGGCTTAAGGCGCCCGCGGCCGGACACCGGTCTGCAGTGCGCGGTCAAGGGAGTTGAAAGCGGTCCGTTCCAGACTGTGGGCAACCGCAGCGCGAAAGGACCCCTCCCATGATGATCACCCGTGCTCTCGCCGGTCTGGCCCTGACCACCGCCTTCCTCGCCGCCGCGCCGCTCGCCGCCCAGGCCGCGCCGGCCGCCCCGTGGGGTCCGTACAGCGCCCCCGGCGGCAAGGCCAAGGCGGTCGGCACCCTGCAGGCGGACGGCGAGGACCACGCCGACATCCCCACGGCCGACGTCGTCCGGATCTCCGGCAAGGTGTACGACCAGACCCGGTCGTCCTCGACCTGCGGCTGGGCCGTCTTCCGCATCACCTACCGTGACGCCGACGGGGGCCTGCCCTTCACCCACCGCAGCTTCCGCGACTGCTCGTACGGCACGCCGCTGCCGTTCTCGTTCACGCGGCGGGACGTCTACCAGGTCGAGCTCAAGGTCTGCGCGGAGGGCAGGGCGTCGAAGCCGTCCCTCACCTGCCTCTACGCGGGGACCTGGAAGACGATCTACCTGTCGAAGTGACCGCCCCGCTCGCGGGTGTCCGGGAACGCGCCACGCCCGGTCGGCTCCCCCGGGGCCGACCGGGATGCCCTGTCACCCGTTCAGGAGCGCCTCGATGTCCGCGTATCCGGGCAGGTCGGCGGCCACCGGCCCGCCCTTCGCGACGGCCAGCGCGGTGGTCAGGGTCGCGCCCAGCGCCGCCCGGTACAGCAGGGAGCCGCAACTGATCCGGCGCACGCCCAGTTCCGCGAGCCGGGCCACGGTGTGCCGGCCCGGTACGAACAGGACGTTGAGCGGCAGGCCGACCCCGTCCACGAGTGCGCGGATGTGCTCCTCCTCCGCCACCGCGGGCACGAAGATCCCGTCGGCTCCCGCCTCCGCGTACGCCCTCGCTCTGGCCAGGGCCTCGTCCAGCATCCCCGACGCGGACGCGGGATCGCCCGCCCCGGGGATGTCCCCGGCCGAGGTGACGCCGAGCCAGAACGTGTCCGTCCGGGCGTTGACGAACATGTCCGGCACCCGTTCCTTGATCGCCGCCACCCGTTCCTGTACGGCGGTCACGGGGGCGAGCCGGCCGCCGGGCCGCCCGTCCTCCAGGTTCACCCCCACGACGCCGAGCGCGGCCAGTTCCGCGACCAGGTCCCCCACCTGCCGCGGGGTCCCCCCGAACCCGCCCTCGATGTCGACGGTGAGCAGGCACGGCAGCCCCGCCAGCCGCCGGGCCAGCTCGATCGTCTCCTCCCTGGTCTCCCCTTCGGCGTCCGGCTTCCCGGCCACTCCCGCCACACCGAGGCTCGTCGTCCCCAGCGCCGCGAACCCGGCCCGGGCCAGCACCGCCGCCGACCCGTAGTCCCACGCGTTCGGCAGCACCAGGGGATGCGGCTCGTGGTGCATCGCCCGGAACGCCTCGCAGGCCGGGTTCCGCCCCGTTCCGGCCGTACGGCCGGCACCCGGGGCGCTGCGGGCCTGCGCGAGGGCTTCGAGGACTCCGGCCGCCAGGGACAGGGCGATCCGGTCGCCGGGGCAGGGCCGGACGCCGTGACCGAAGGTGAGGTGAGGGGGACGCTCCCCCTCGACGCCTCCGGGGCGTTCCCCGTCGACGTCTCCGTTCGCGGCGACCAGGTCGAGCACCACTCCCGCGCCCGCCTCGATCACCACGCCGCCGAGCGTCACCCGTTCCGCGGCCACGCGGCGCATGACCTTGATCGGCGGGTCGAGGCGCAGGGTCTCCGCCAGCAGGTCGTCGATCCCGTCCGGATCGAGAGGGCCGGTCAGCCGCGAAGCGGCGTTGCGGATCAGGCCGGCGGTGGAGTCGCATCCCTGGACCAGCACCATGACGGTCGTGGCCAGGGCCCGGGGGCCGGGGTTCCCCAGCAGGTGGGCGAGCCGCTCCAGGGCCTCGTCCGCCGGGGCGTCCGGTCCGGTCCCGGGGAAGTACGCGTCGGCGATCACGCCGACGAGATCGGCGACGACCTCGTCCCCGCCCTCCGGTTCCGCCCCGTCCGCGGAGCCCACAGAGCCCATAGAGCCCGCCGGGGCGTTCGAGTCGGCGCGCAGCGCCGCCGCCAGCACCGCGACCGGGACCCTTCTGGAGATCGCGTCGAGGTCGGAGCCGTCCCGCAGCGCCGCCCGGGCCCGCCGCCGGGCCGCCGCGCGAAGCCGTACGGGATCCAGCGGCGCGAGCGCCTCGACGGCGGCGCGGCGACGGTCGGCGTGGCGGCGGCCGTTGGTGAAACGGCTGACCGCGCCCCGCAGCCATGTCATGCCCGTCTCGCCGGAAGGCGCCTCCGCGACCGTGAACCGGTCGTCGGCGAGCACGGCGCACACGTCCGCGTACCGGCTGACTACCCACTGACCGCCCTCGAACCGGGGCGGGATGTCTGATGCCATGCCCTCGACGCTAGGCCCGGGACGTTTCGGCGCCCCCCGAAACGTCCCGTCGTCAGGCGGACGGACCGCGCGGCGGTGCCGGCGGCCCGCCCGGGGCACGGTCACGGCCGGGGCACGGTCACGGCCGGGGCACGGTCACGGCCGGCGGCCGTACAGCCGTCGTCAGCCGTCAGCCGAGGAGCCCGTCGCCCACCCAGCCGTTCGGGGCGCAGCCCGGCGGGATCGCGAAGACCGCCGAGCCGATCGGTACCGTCCACGCGTTCAGGAGGTCGGCCTCCGCCAGTTTCCGCTGGACGGGGACGAACTGCCGTGAGATGTCGGCCTGGTACGACGCGAACAGCAGCCCGGTGGAGGACTTCCCGTCGGAGGTGACGCCCTCGTCGTAGTTGTACGGCCTCCGGAAGATCCTCAGCCCCGGGTCCTGGACGTGGGCCCGCCTGATGTGGGCGTACTCCGAGATGACCGGGAACCCGGCGGCGCCGAGCTTCTCGAAGTCCGGGTCGTCGTGCTCGGCCCGGCCGGTGAGGGGCGCGCCGTTGTCGAGACGGCGTCCCACGCTGAACTCCCTGGCCACCCGGTCGGCGGCGTCCCACGTCTCCAGGTCCATGTGGATGCGGCGCAGCACCAGGGTGGTGCCGCCGCGCAGCCACTCCGGGCCGTCGATGATCCAGACCGCGCGGTCGAAGTCCGCCGTCCCTGGCGCGGGGTTGACGGTCCCGTCGAGCTGGCCCATGAGGTTGCGCTGGGTCGTTCCCGGGGCCTGGATCTGCGCGCTCCTGCGGAATCCGCGCTGGGTCCAGCGCACCTTCGCGAACGCCCGCGCGTCCTTCACGATCATGCGGAGGGCGTGGGAGAGGGTGACGCCGTCGTCGGCGCAGATCTGCACCAGCAGGTCGCCGCCGCTCCACTGCTTCTCCAGCCGGTCGATCCCGAAGGCGGGCAGCGGAGCGACCGTCTCCGGGCGGAGGCTCTCGACCCCGGCCGCCGTGAACAGTCCGGGCCCGAACCCGAACGTGACGGTCAGCCGGGACGGGTCGAGCGCGAGCTCCGGTTCGACGTCGGCCAGGGCGGGCCGTCCCTGCGTGAGGCGGCGGGCGTCGTCGGTGAGCAGCCGCATGAGGCGGCCGATCGCCTCCCTGCCGACGTCCGCGCGCAGGTCCAGGCCGAGGAAGACCGCGTACGTCTGCGGCATCGTCGCGATCCCGCTCTGGTGCTCGCCGAAGAAGGGCTCCACCGCCGCGGCGGCGGACGCGGGGGCGACGGCCGGTACGGCGGACGCGGCCGATCGGGAGGAGGGGGTTGCGGAGGTGCCGGTAGGGGCGCACGCGGCGAGGGCGCCGACCGCGGTGGCGGCGCCTCCCGCGAGCAGTCCCCGCCGGCTCAGTCGGGGTTCACTCATGACGATCAGTTGTGTTCCTGGCCCGCGCCGCCGTCAGCGTGATCGCCGTCGGCGCCGCCGCCGTGCGAGCCTCCGTGGTCCGTGCCGGGCTGGTAGTTCTCCTTGCCTCCGGCGAACTCCTTGCCGATCGCGGTGAACTCCAGCGTCCCGCCGTCCTTGAAGGTGAGGGTGAAGGGGATCTCGTCACCGGGCTTCACGGCCTTGGTGACGCCCATCAGCATGATGTGGTCGCCGCCCGGCTCGAGCTGGTGCGTGCCGTGGGCCGGGATCACGAAACCCTCCTTCTTGGGCCGCATGACCGTCTTGCCCCCCGACTCCACGACCTCGTGCAGTTCGACGTCGGACGAGAGCGGGGAGGACGCGGACACGACCGTCACCTCGGCGTCGCCGTTGTTGACCAGGGTGCCGAAGGCCGCGGTCATGCCCGACTCGGTGCCCTTCACCCACGGGTCCGTCAGGGAGATCGCGGCGTGGCCGGAGGGCGCGGGGGTGCCCTGGGCGGCGGGCTGGACCGCGGCCCGATTCTCGGGCTGCGCGGCGGGCTGCGAGCCGCAGGCGGCGACCATGGTGATGAGGATGGCCGCGGGTGCGATGCGACGAAGGAACATTGCCGTTGCCTTTCTTCGTACGGCGTGCCGGGTCGTCGGCCGTGCCGTACCGGATGATGTCGGTTGTCAAAGGGCGATCCGCCGCCTGAGGGCTGGATCGCGGCTGGAGATCGGGCGGATCCGCCGCGTGAGCACGACCGCCGCGTGAGCACGAGCCGCCATGGCGTGGCCGGCGCGGCGCTCCCCGGGCAGGTCACCGCCGACCGGTGGCGCGTGAGCGGCCGGACGAGCCGGAGGCGAACGCGACCCGGGACGGCGTGAGCCGGCCGTGCCGGTCAGGCGGATCGGTCTGGGAGCCCCGGCCGTCGGGTTCGAGCGCCCATGTCACGACCCATGTCACGACCCGCGTCACGACGCGGTGGAGCGGATCCGCCTCGGAGCGCCTGGCACGCCGAAGAGACGTCCTCGTCCCGCCGCCGTCGCCCTCCACGAACGGGGGCACGCGGGGATCGCGGGCGTCACGACGAGAACCGGCGTCCGGCGAACGGGACGCGGCGGGTCAGCGCGCGGCGGGTCAGCGCGCGGCGGGTCAGCGCGCGGCGGGTCAGCGCGCGGCGACGGCGAGCACGGGCGGCCCGCGCCTGCTCACCGCGTGCCGCAGGGCCCGGGTACGGAGGATCTCCGGTTCGGTGGACCGGCAGGCGTGGAACGGCTCGGAGGCCGGAAGAAGAAGGATGTCCAGCAGGAGGCAGAGCCGGGCGGCGAGCCGCCGCAGCATCGACCACAACATGGCCTCGCCTCGGGTGAGCCACAGCGCGGTCAGGCCGATCGCCCACCCGTGGGTGACCACCATGCCGAGCCCCGGCACCAGCCCCGAGTGGAGGTGGCCGCCCCCTTCGACGTACGGCGTGGCGTCAGCGAGCACGCCGTCGAGGGCGGGCGTCCCGTACCGCAGGCTGAACAGCAGGTGGAGGGCCACCTGAAGGCCGCCGAGAAGCGGAAGGATCACGGCCATGCCGCGCTCCCGACCGGTCCAGGGAAGCGCGACGGCGAACGCGAGCACGAGACCGGCGGCGACCCTCGGCCCCGAGAGCGAACCGCCGCCGAACAGGTGCGCCAGCACGCCCAGTCCACCGCACACCGCGGCGAAGGCCGCGGTGCGCGCGAGTCGGAACGGCGTGATGGCACCCATATAGCCGTTATCGTCCCACGGGGACCGGGCGGTCCCTCATCCGCTCCCGGCGTTCGCCGTAGGGCATCTCCGCCGTGGTCGCGCCGCCTCCGGCGGGGGCCGGGACGTCGGTCACCGGCCCCGCGGACGGCCGTCACGCCAGGTAGCGGAACCACAGGTACGGCGTGGAGATCGCGACGGTGACGAGCGTGACGATCAACCCGTACTTGGTGAACTGCCAGAAGCTGATCGGCGTGCGGTTGCGCGCCGCGATGCCGAGGACGACGACGTTGGCGGCGGCGCCGACGGCGGTGGCGTTGCCGCCGAGGTCCGCGCCGAGCGCCAGGGCCCACCACAACGCCCGCGCCGGGCCGTCGCCGCCGTTGGCCTGCACCAGGTCGGCCACGATGGGGCTCATCGTCGCCACGTACGGGATGTTGTCCACGATGGCCGACAGCGCCGCCGAGGCCCAGAGCAGCAGCATGGTCGCGAACCCGAGGCGGCCCTCGGTGGCCCCGACCGCCGCTTCGGAGATCTTGCCGATGACGCCGGTCTCGACGAGCGCGCCGACCATGACGAACAGCCCGGCGAAGAACACCAGGGTGGGCCACTCGACCTCGCGGATCGCCTCCTCGGTGGTGACCCGGGTGGCGGCGACCAGCACCCCGGCGCCCAGGAGCGCCACGACGGAAGGCTCGTAGTGCAGCACCGGATGCAGCACGAACGCGGCCATCACCACCGCGAGCACCGCGAGGCTCTGCCACAGCAGCCGGCGGTCGGCGATCGCC
Organism: Microtetraspora niveoalba; assembly: GCF_001570405.1. Classification (GTDB taxonomy): domain Bacteria; phylum Actinomycetota; class Actinomycetes; order Streptosporangiales; family Streptosporangiaceae; genus Microtetraspora; species Microtetraspora niveoalba. The sequence goes on from NZ_BBYM01000042.1 coordinate 66,806, forward strand.
TCCCGCTCGTTCAAGGCCATGATCTCCGCCGCCCGGTCGGGGTCGTAGCGGAACGCGCCCCGGAACATGATCCGGCACAGACCGATGAACGCGACCATCAGGACGACGATGAGCGGGGCCAGGTGGACGAGGAAGTCGTTGAAGGTGAGCCCGCCGCGGCTGGCGATGATGATGTTGGGCGGGTCTCCGACGAGCGTGGACGCGCCGCCGATGTTGGACGCCATCGCCTCGGCGATCAGGAACGGCGCGACGTTCAGCGCGAGCCGTTCGCAGACGAGGAACGTGACCGGGGCGATCAGCAGCACGGTCGTGACGTTGTCCAGCAGCGCGGAGGCGCAGGCGGTGATCACGACCAGCAGCACCATGAGCCGGAACGGGCGGCCCCGCGCCCGCTTCGCCGCCCAGATCGCCAGGTATTCGAAGACGCCCGTCTGCTTCAGCACCCCGACGATGATCATCATGCCGAGCAGCAGGAAGATGACGTTCCAGTCGATCCCCGTGTGCTCGGAGAAGAACGCCGCCGGAGCCGCGGTGGCGTGGATGAGCAGCATGATCCCCGCGCCGCCCAGCGCCGCCGCCACGCGGTGGATCCGTTCCGTCGCTATCAGTGCGTACGTGCAGACGAAGGCCGCCACCGACAGCCAGGCGGTCACCGTCATGGGGCGAGGACCCGGTCGAGGAGGACCTGCAGCGTGACCGCCCCGCACAGGCGTCCCTCGGCGACGACGGCGACCAGCGGGCTGCGCGTACGCGCCATGAGGGCGGCCATCTCCAGCACCGTGGCGTCGGGATCGGTCACCGGCAGCTCGCGCGGCTCCTCCGGCAGGCACTCCCGGACGGTGAGACCGGCGAGCGAACGGAGAAAGGCGTCGGCGTGCGCCTCGTCCACGACGCGGGCGAGCGCCGGGTCGTCCTGGCAGTAGCGGGGCACCGCCAGCCGCAGCACCTGGGTGCCGGGCAGCACCGTGCGTGGGAGGCCGCGGTCGTCGACCACGATCAGACCGGGGAGATCCTGGTCGGCGAGTAACCGCGCGGCCTCGACCATGGGCGTGTCGAGGGTGACCGTCGGGAAGTCGACGGTGAGATCGTGAGCTCGCATCGGGGGCACTCCGGGGTCGGCGACGGCAGTGCCGACCAGACTTCCCGGCTCACCTGGCGGAAACCTATCAAGCCGCCCGGCGCCGGCGGAAGCGGGGTTTCCGAAGCGGGCGGCGGCCGGCCGGCCGGGTCAGGGCCTGCGGCAGCGGAGCAGCAGCATGGCCGCGTCGTCGTGCAGCGGGGCGTCCACGTGCGCGACCAGGTCGAGCCGCAGCGCCTCCAGCGCCGCCTCGGGATCGTCGTCCTTCAGCAGGTGGGCGCGCTCGCCGAGCGGGTAGAAGCCGCCCGCCCGGTCCCGGGCCTCGATCACGCCGTCGGTGTAGAGGAGGATCTGGTCGCCCGCGCCGAACGGGATCTCGATCGGGGCCGGCCCGTCCACGGCCAGTATGGCGAGGCCGAGCGGGGGCGCGCAGACGTCCGGCTCGGCGTAGGCGACCTCGCCGTCGGCCCGCACGATCAGCGGGGCCGGATGCCCGTAGTTGAGCAGGGTCATCGTCCCGTCCGGATGCGCCTCGGCGAGGATGGCGGTGACGAAGTCCTCACCCGTCAGCCGCCGGTTGAGCGCCTTCTCCACGCGGGCGCTCACGCCCTGCAGATCCGGCTCGTCGTGCGCGGCCTCCCGGAACGCGCCGAGGACGAGGGCCGCGGTCTCCACGGCCTCCAGTCCTTTGCCCTGGACGTCGCCGACGATGACGCGGACGCCGCTCGGACCGGTGACGATCTCGTACAGGTCACCGCCTATGCGGGCCTCCGCCGTCGCGGACGTGTAGGAGACCGCGGCGCGCAGATGGCCGGCCCGGCGGGGGACCGGGCGCAGCAGTACGCGCTGGGCGACCTCGGCGACGGACCGGACGTTGGCCAGCTCGCGCTCGCGCCGCTGCCGCCCGATCGTGGCGAGGATGCTGGCGGCGGTCACGCCGCAGATCGAGATGACGCTCAGGTCGCTCTCGGGGGCGCGCAGCAGGTCGTTGTAGGCGGCGAGGAGCAGTGAGAGCACCAGCGCGACCAGGCCGATCAGCACCGTACGGCGGACGCCGCCGACCAGGCTCGCGAACGCCGGGCCGATGGCCAGCAGCGACAGGAACACGTACTGGGACCCGGCGACGATGTCGGCGGTGGCGATGATGCCCATCATCAGGAAGGGCAGCGTCGCCATCAGGGGCTGCGCTCGGGTCACGCGGCCTCCGGCAGTGGGCGTCGGGCGGAGCGGACGGCTCCCCGCCTGGATCTCGACCGGCGATCTGGCCCATACGTCACTGTCTGCCTCCGAAATGTCGCCGGGCACGGTCGCCCGCCGGCCGAGCCTCCCCCGCGCGCCGCCGACACCATAACAAGGCGTGACACCCGAGAACAGGCGATACGTCCCCTGGACGCCCAGGTTGGCGGCCAGACAGCGGGAAGCGTTCTCACAGGCGCGCCGACGGCTCCGCCTTGATCTCCTGGCACTCGGCACCGCCGATGAGCCCCGCCGAGTGGAGTAGTCCGCCGCGCTCGCGCGACGGCCGGGGAACCTTCTGTGACCGTTCGTACCGGATTCGTGCGACGCCCGCTTCGAAAGCCCACGCGCGGCCCTGGCCGACCAGTACGTCCGTCATGCACCCAGGATAGATCGTCTGTCTGGTTGATCCCACCGCGCGCATGAGGTATGGACGCCGGCGGGCCGCGCTCGGCGCCGTCGATAGGGTGACCAGGTGGATCAGGGCACATACCGGGACTCGGGTCGAGACGATCACACCAGGGATCACGACACGGCTCGCGACACAGCTCGCGACACAGCTCGCGACAGGGATCACGACGCAGCTCGCGACCGCGGCGGCGACGCCGGTCGCCGGGCCGGTCACGGGGGGGACATCCGCCCGCGCCGGGGATCGGATCGGCCGCGCATCGGCCGCGACCGGGCCGGGCGCGCGGCAGGCGACCGGGACGACGGCGCGGCCGGGGATCACGACGCCGGGCGCGGTCCGGGGCATGGTGGCACGCGGGACGCCCTGCGCGCGCTGCTGACGGGAGTGGACGCGCGGCGCTACCGCCTGGCCCTGACCCTGCTGTGCGAGGGCGGGTGGTGGACGCGGGCCGATCTGGTCCGGGTCACCGCCACCTCCAGGCGCGGGATCGAGGCGCTGCTGCGCGAGGTCGCGGTCGAGCAGTCCGGCGAGCGGTTCCGGCTGACCCGCGCGGAGGCCCACGCCTGCCGGGACCTCCTCGGAGGCGACCCCCTCGCCACCCCGGCGCCGTCCGGCCCGACCGCCGCCGCGGCCGGCGCGGCGTCGCCGGGCGGGCTC
>NZ_BBYM01000043.1 GCF_001570405.1 Microtetraspora niveoalba
CCGTCGTCCGGCGCGCCCGCCGCTCCGGAGCCCTCGCACGGGGCCGCGGGGTGGCTCGCGGCCGGGGCCGGGCTCGTCGCCGCGGCGCTGACGCTGGGCGAGCTGCGCCGCCGCCGTACGTCCCGTACGTGACCCATCCCAAGGCGTGGGGCGGGCCCGCCCGCCCCACGCCTGCACGTCTCATCGCCGACCGGATCGTCTGACTTGTGGAGTTGACGGCCTGTGGGAGGTCGATAGTCTTCGGCGAATGGTCGGGGGACTCCGGGCGGCGGTCGCCGGGGAAGGCGGCGCCAGGGCGGGACCGGGAGCCGCCGAGCGCGAGCTGAACCGGGCGGCCGAGCGTTACGCGGTCTGGCTGCGCACGGCGGTGATCGTGCCCTGCGCGGTTTTCGGGTTCTTCGCGGCGCCCTCCGGGCGCGAACCGGTGGCGGCGGCCCTGGCGGGCGTCGCGATCGGATGGTGCGCCCTCCACCTCGTCCGGCCCAGGAGCCGGTCGCGCCGCGACACGTGGAGCGTCGCCGCCGTGGACGGCGTGGTCCTCGTCTCGATCGGGCTCGGCCAGCCGGTCGCCGGCACCCCGGACTCGGGGAGCTGGGTGCTGGCGGTGGTCTCCATAACCGCCGTCACGTTCCCGTACGAGTGGCCGACGAAGCCGCTGGTCGGCGGCGCCCTGGCCGTCCTCGGGCTCGGCGCGTACGTCGCCGGCTCGGTCGCGTACTCCGGTGAATGGTGGCCGATGCTGCCGCCCGCCGTACGCGTGCTGACGGAACTGACCCTGTCCCGGTTGTCGTACGTGCTGGTCCGTTCCCAGGCGCGCCGGGCCGATCGGCTCACCGGGCGGGTGGCGGCCCGGCGGCGCGAGGCCGCGGTGACGGCGGCGAGGCGCGCGGGCGAACGGGAGTACCTGGCGACCCTGCACGACACGGCGAGCGCGACCTTGCTGATGGTCGCGGCGGGCACCGGCGACGGGACGCGGCGGGTGGCCGAGCGGGCGCGCCAGGACCTGGAGGAGCTCGCCAGGGTGCCCGGCTCGGATGTCAGCCGTGTGGACCTGGGCCGGCTGCTGGCCACCGCGACCCGTCGCCGGGCGGTGCTCGTCCGGTCCGAGATCGGCCGCCTGCCGCCGCTGCCCGCCGGACCGGCGCTCGCCGTCTTCCACGGCGTACGCGAGGCGCTGACCAACGTCGAGCGGCACGCGGAGGCGGCGGAGGCGGCGTTGCGCGCGGAGGTGGACGAGCGCGGCAGGATCGTGGTCGAGCTGCGGGACCGCGGCCGCGGCTTCGATCCGGACGAAGTGTCCCCGCATCGGCGGGGCGTCTCCGGCTCCATCATCGAGCGGATGGCGGCCGCGGGCGGCCGGGCGCTGGTGACGTCGAGGCCGGGCCGGGGAACCACTGTGCGTTGGACGTGGCCGGATGACCGCGACGGCTGAGCCCCGCGACAGATCCGCCGGCCGGATCGAGGACCGGCTGCTTCGCGGCATCCGCGTCTCGATCCTCGCGGTCACGGTGACCGTGCAGTTCGGCCTCTGCCTGACGGCTCTCGTCGGGAACATCGACCGCTACCGTCCGCTGTGGCTGGAGGTCGCGAGTTTCGTCCTGCTGGCGGGGGTGGCGGCCGCCGCCGCCGCGTTCCTGGTCCGCGGCGGGCGCATCCCGATCGCGGCACGGTCGGCCGGCGCGACGCTGGTGCTGCTCGCGGCCGGCGCGGCGTCCCTCGCCGCCCCGCCGGGCAACCATCTGGATCCGGCCCACTGGCACTTCGGGCTGGTCGGCTGGTACGGCGTGCTGCTGCTCTTCGACCTGCCGTGGGTGTTCCTCACCGCGTTCCTCGCCGTGCTCCTCGCGCCGGCGGTCGCCAAGGCGGTCGTGCCCGATGTGCCCGAGCCTGAGACGTGGGCGGCCATGGCGGTGTCGGCGGTGTCGGTCTACGGCTTCCAGCTCGCGCTCGGCCTGCTGGTCCGGGGCGTCCAGCGCATCGCCGCGCGGGCCAGCGCGGCGGCGGCCGAGGAGGAAGGGATCCGCACCGAGGAGGCCGTGGCCGAGCACATGCACGGCGACCACCGGCAGCGCTACGTCGCGTTGCTGAGCACGACGATCCCGTTGCTCGCCGGGCTGGGGTACGGCTCTCTCGACCCGTCCGATCCGGAGACGCGGCGCCGGTGCGCGCAGGAGGCCGCCAGGATGCGCCGCCTCTTCGCGGAGGGCGACAACGTGTCCGACCGGCTGGCGCACGAGCTGCGGGCGGTCATCGAGGTCGCCGAGCGCAACGGGGTCGCGGTCAGGTTCGCGGCCCGGGGCGAGCCGCGGTACGTGCCGAAGGAGGTGAGGCGCGACCTGATCGACCCGGTGTCGGCCGTGCTGGCCGCGGCGGTCTCGACGGCACGGGTCACCGTGGTCCGCACGCCGGAGCGGGTCCGGGTCAGCGCGGTCGGGGACGCGCCGGGACGGGCGTGTCCGGAGTACGAGTCCGGTCACGTCGAAGTCGAACATGTGGTGACGGAAGACCGGCTGTGGGTGGAGGCAGTGTGGCGGCGGACGATGCCATCACGGTGGCGGTGATCGACGATCACCCGGTGGTCCTTGCGGGCGTGGAGCACTGGTACTCCACTGCGGACCCGCCGATCGAGGTCGTCGCCTCCGGCGCGACCGCGGAGACTGCGTGGACGCGGCCCGGGGACTCAGCGGCGGTCGTCGTGCTCGACCTGCAACTGTCGGGGTCCCGCCTGGCGTACGACGATCTGCGATGCCTGGTGGACGCCGGCCGGCAGGTGATCGTCTACACGATGCGCGACGACGAGCGGACCGCGTTGACCTGCTTGGACATCGGGGCGTTCACCTATCTCACCAAGGCCGAGGGAGAGGACCACCTCGTCGCGGCCACGGTCGCCGCCGCCCGCGACCTGCCGTACACGCCGCCGGCGCTGGCGGGCGCGTTCGGCGCGAACACGGCCACGGAGCGGCCGCGGCTCTCCGTACGCGAGGAGGAGGTGCTGATCGAGTGGTTCCAGTGCGAGTCGAAGGAGCTCGTCGCGGAGCGGCTGGGCATCACACCGCGTACGGTCAACACCTATCTGGACCGGGTGCGGATCAAGTACGCGAGCGTGGGCCGGGAGGCCAGGACCAAGGCGAAGCTCGTCGCGCGGGCCATTCAGGACGGGCTCATCCAGGTGGACGACCTGTGATCGCTCGATCACCGATCGCATTGTGGGTCGAACGACCGTCACCCACGACGATCTCCGTTCCCTAAGGTGGTGGTCCCGCGGCGACGGGAGCCCCATGCGCTCCCAGGGGGCACAGGCCGCGGGCCCTTCATTCCGCGTCCGTCCGGTGTCTCCCCCACACCGCCGATCGGCCCGCCGGCGCGAGGCCGGTGCCGGGACGCGGGTGGCCGAGCAAGCACGAGAAGATTCGGAGTCTGTGTCGTGACGCGAGTTTCCAAGCGTTCACTCAAGCGGAAGGCTGGGCGCGGCCTGGGGGCGAGCGCGCTCATCACCGCCGCGCTGGCGCTGCCGTTGTCGTTCGGGACGGCGGCCCACGCCGACGCCCCCGACAAGACGGACAACAAGCTGACCGCGGGTGAGGTCCTCAAGCCGGCCGAGTCCGTGAAGTCCCGGAACGGCCAGTACAAGCTGATCCAGCAGTCGCAGGGCAACCTCGTCCTGTACGGCCCGGGCAACAAGGCGATGTGGGCGACGCCCACTTCGGGCGCTCCCGCGTACGCGACCATGCAGCGCGAGGGCAACCTGGTGATCTACAACTCGGCGAAGCAGCCGCTGTGGAGCACCAACACCGCGGGCAACCCCGGCGCCTACCTCACGGTGCAGGATGACGGGAACCTGGTCATCTACTCCGCCGACAACCGGTTCCTGTGGTCGAGGCACGCCTACGTCGGGTCGCTCCCCTCCGGGCACACGCTGAAGACCGGGCAGTGGGTGCAGTCGCCGAACGGCGCGTACAAGCTGCTCATGCAGAAGGAGGGCAACCTCGTCCTCTACGCGCGGGCGAACAAGGCCCTGTGGACCACGCCGACGGCGAACCAGCCGGGCGCGAGCGCCACGATGCAGAAGGAGGGCAACCTGGTGATCTACAACGCGTCCAAGCAGGGCGTGTGGACCACCAAGACGGCGGGCAACTCCGGCGCCTACCTGGCGGTGCAGAACCAGGGCAACATCGTGATCTATTCCAAGGACGGCAAGGCCCTCTGGTCGGCCGGCTGACGAAAGGCGGTCGTCGCGGGCCCGGTCCGATCCGAGAGAAGAGGACCGATTTGACCCGGGGGAGGCGGACCGTCACCATCATCCGGCCCGATGTCCGAACCGACCATGGGAACGCCGGTTGCCCCCCTCCGCCTCCCTTCCGCCCTCCCGCGAGGCGTACCCCCTGTTCTGGTGGTCGCTGGCCGCGCTGCTGACCGTCTGGGACCACGCCCTGATGTGGCTGGCCCTGTACATCCCCTCCCTCGACCTCGTCGAGACGATGCCTGGACCGGGACGAGGCCCGCGACCGCGCGACCGCGCCGCGCCGTCCCCTGGCGTGCCATCGCGATCCACGCCGGGGCGATCGCCATCGGCGCGGGGGCGGTCCTGGCGGCCCTGGCCGCCCTGCGACTCGCGCCGGGGCCGGCACGGGTCCTCACCGCGGACGGCACCCCGCGGTACGCCCTGGCCCTGACGGAAGACCGGTTGGCGGTGCTCGACCTGGCCGGACGCGGGAGACCGGACTTCGTCGGCGCGCCCGACCGGGAGTTCTACCAGTTCACGGCTGTCGCCAGGGACGTCGTGCCCGGGTCCTACCTCGCCGCCGTCACGACTATGGGCGACGGTGCCATGGGCGGCCGGTCGTCGCGGATCTACCGGGTCGTCCTGGACGAGGACGGCCAGGCGTCGATCGGCGACCGTGTCGGCGGCGACCACGAGGGGATGATCAGGGATCTGGCCGTCTCGCCGGGCGGCCGGATCGCCTACTCGCTGGTCGTGGGCGACCCCGCGGACCCGACCGAGATCGCCGCGACGAAGGTCGGCCTCGCCGAGGAGCGGCGGGAGTGGTCCGCGCCCGGCGGACAGGGCGGCGACCCGTTCCAGACGAGGAGCCTCGGCCTGCACTGGCGGGACGCGGACACCCTGGTGTTCCGCGCACGACCGCCGCGCGCCCGTTCGGCCCGGCTGCTCGCGCTCGACACCCGCCGCCCGGGATCGGACCTCTACGCGGCCGCGACGCTCTTCGTGATGAACGTCTTCGAGGAGGGCACCGGGCTCAGCCTCGCCGGTGAGACGCGGATGGCGGTCTCCGGGGCCGAATTCGGGGGCGGCGAGCAGCGCATCGTCATCGTCGAACCGCCCGCGAGGAAGCCGGCCGGCAGCGCCTTCAACCTTCCCTGTCGCGACATCGACGCCTTCACCGCGGACCCCTCCGGGCGCTACCTGCTGATCTCGGTGAACGAGCAGGCGTGCCCGTACGGCGCCGGCGCCATGTACGAGTTGTTCCGCGTGGACCTGCGCCCCGCGCCGGGAACGGCGACGCCGGCGACCGGCTATCCATCCGACGCGCCGCCGCTGGGCCTGCCGCGGCAGCGCGTGTGGTGGGGAGAGGCGCGGGTGAGCGGCCTCGCCTGGTGACCCCGCTGACGCCGGACCGGTCCGGCGTCAGCGGTGGCGTGGATCAGAGCGCGCCGCTCTCGATCGCCTGCTTGAGAGCTCCCTGCAACTGCTGGTGGGCGGCGACGCCGTTCGTGGCGGCGAAGTCGATCATGTCGTTGTCCGCCTCGAAGGTGAGCCGCTCGGTGACCTGGGTCTTGCCGCCCTTCAGCTGCGTGAAAACGATCTTCTGGTGGGTGACGACGCCGGGGAAGGACCAGCTGTCCGTCTCGTAGTAGAGCTGGTCCGGGTGGAGGCGCTGCTGCGCGTGGGTCTTGCTGACGACCACCGTGCCCTCGTACGGGATCTCCTCGATGGCGGTGAGGTTGATGGAGCGGGTGCCCGCGTTCCACCAGTCCTTGTGGGTGACGACCCGACGCAGGAACGGGTTCATGCCGATGTGGTTATTGAAGTTCGAGTACGCCGGGAAGACGCGCGCGGCGGGCGCGTCGATCTCGACCGAGATGCTGGTCGTGACCCGGCTGCGTCCGGAGCCCTCGGCGGGCGGCGTGGTGTCGGAGAAGTTGTAGGTGTCCCACGTGGTCTGCCACTCCTGGGCGATCGCGGCGTCGGCGTCCTGCGCGTCGGCGCGGGCGGGACCGGCGAAGGCGGTGAGGAGGAAGGCGGCGGCGAGCGTCTGTGCCGCGGCGCGTCGTGCGAGTTTCTTCACGAATACCCCAAGAAGAGACATGAGATGTGCGTGCTCTTCTATCACGAAGCGATCTACGGAGAGGCCCCGCCTACCGGTCCGCGAGACGGACGGTCACGGTGACGGATCCGCCGTCCAGGTCGGCGAGACGCCCGAAGGCGAGCGTGAGCCGCGCTCCGACCACGGCGTCGTCCAGGAGCGGATGGCCGCCGAGCAGCCCGTCCGTCGGCCGGTCCCAGGTCAGGGTCAGCTCGTCCAGGTCGCAGCGGGGATCGGCCACGGTCAGCATCGCCGTCCCGTCGCCGCGTTCCCTGACGAGGACCGCGCACGGGGCGGAGGCGGCCAGACCGGCGACCGCTCCGTCGTTCCAGAAGTTGGCTGCGGTGATCCCCAGGGACGGCACCCGTACGGCCTGCTGCCGGGTGGTGTTGGCGAGCACCCGCACCCAGCCGGGGTCGGCGGCGCGGGCCCGGGTCAGCTCCCGGCTCGCTCCGGGCAGGAGCAGGTAGGCGTATCCGGCCGAGACGGGATCCACGCCGTGGTCGAGCCACAACGTCACATATCTCCTGGCCGTCGGGCCGGCGACACGTTCCTCGCGGAGCGTGCGCAGCCGCCCGCCGCCGGGCAGGACGTAGCCCGCGTGCCCCTCCAGATGCGCCCAGCCCGCCTCGGGGTCGACGGTGAGGACGGCGTCGGTCCGGCGGTTGTCCACGACGGTCTCGACCGGCACGCCGTCCTCGGCGGTGATGCCGGCGCCCAGGCAGACGACCGCGTCGTCGAGGAAGAACCACGACTTGAACGCGTCGAGCGTGCTCTCGAAGCCGTTCAGATGCTGGCCGACCGACGCGTACACGCCGTCGGCGGCGCCGCCGACCCAGCGGCCGGGCGGGCGGGTGTCGCCCCACGCCTCCCCCGCCCCGTCGGGCAGCCGCCGGGTGGAGACGGTCGTCCCGGGCAGCCGGTACGGGTCCACGGTCGGCCAGAAGGAGTCGGAGTACTGGTCGCCGTGGCCCTCGGCCCACCAGTAGAGCATCCCGGAGCCGGTGTGCCAGCCGCGCGGGTTCTCGCCGTTGCCGTGCTCGTAGTGGCCGATCCGGTGAGACGCCATGCTCAGCGCCGCGCACCAGCCGGGGCGGCGGTGGACGGCGCGGGCGCTCATCGGGAACAGCCGGTGTCCGGAGGGCTCGCCCGCCGCCGGGATCGTGTCGTCGTCCAGGATCGCGGCCAGGCGGGCGTGGAACCCCAGATCGGCGCGCTCGGCCGCGCGGAGCATGGGGACGGAGGTCTCGCGCACCGCCCACCCCTTGACCACAGCCTGCCAGCGGGCGCGCTCGGCGGCGGAGGCCGTCTCGCCCAGCAGCAGGATCGACGCGGCGATCTCGCGTCCCTTCTCGTGGTCGCCGTACGGCCTCCTGCCGACGCCCCGGCCCCGGACGAGGTCCATGCAGAAGCCGTCGTACACGAACGGCGCGAACGACCTCTCGACGGCGTCGAGCACGACCTGACGGCGCGGGTCGGCGATCTCCCACGGCGTGCCGCGCAGCACCGCGGACATCGTCGCCAGGCCGGACAGCAGCACCGCTCCGTACCCGCCCTGGTACGGCACGGACGTGTGCTGGACGAACGAGCCGTCCCGGTGGAACCCGTCGCCCTCCCTGACGTACGGGAAGACCGGGGCGAGGGCCGTGACGGCGAGCGTGGCCTTGTCCGGGTCGGCCCCGAGCACCGCGCGCAGCAGCGTCACGACGCACAGGTCCACCCGGTTGGCCCCGGTGCTGGTGCCGTCGTAGTCGTCCAAGAGGCACTCGGGGACGAAGCGGTCCACCGCGTCGCGCAGCGCGGCGCCCTGCCGCTCCGTCAGGCACGGGCCGATCAGCACGGCCGCGTCGAGCAGCGCCTTCGGGACGCCGATCCGCCACGTCCACCAGTTGCCGTCCGCGTCGGCGTCCTCGGCGTACACGTGCCGCCGGTAGTGGTCGATCCCGGCCGCGACGGCCGCGCCGAAGCCCGGATCGCCGGTCACGCCGGTGCCCGGCAGCGCGTACGCGCGGGCCATGGCCCGCAGCCGCGCCGGGGTGGCGGTGAACGAGGGGAACGGGAGGTCGGGCCAGAGCGACCGGCGGGTCGGCGCCATGCCGGCGTGACTGCGGGCCACCGCCGCTCCCAGCGCCGCCAGCCGGGTCCGGTACGGCTCCGCCCGCGGGTCGAACCCCGACCCGGCGGTGACGTCGCGCCACCGGCGGCGTACGAGGGCGAAGGCGTCGTCCCACGCGTGCCCGGCGCGCTCCTCGGCGCATCCCGAAACCAGCGCTCCGGCCATGGCGGCACCGCCGAGCCGGAGAAACAACCGCCTCGAACATCCCATTTACGAAATACGTTATCGAGCTCGCGCGGGTCGGTCAGGCGCGGCGACGTCAGCGGCACGTTGGTGGCGACCATGGCGGCCACGCCGACCCCGGCGGCGGCCGGCAGGCGTCGCCGGAGCGGCCCGGACCGGATGCTCGGACGGGCGGCTCAGCGGTCGAAGCCGGCGGCGACGGCCCTGATCGCCCGCGCGAGGTCGCCGCCGGTGGGCGCGTTCTCGGGGTCGATCAGCCACTGCGACAGCAGGCCGCTGAGCAGGGTCTGGTAGAGCCGGCCGGTCGCGCGGAGCGTCTCGGGGTCGGCCTCCGGGTCGAAGATCTCGGCGAGCCCGCGGCGCGCCTCCTCCAGCCCGGTGCCGAACACCGCCCGCATCTCGGGCAGGTGGTCGAGCTGTGTGATCACCTCGAACTGGGTGCTCCACAGCGGCCGCTGGGTGGTGAACGAGCCGGCCACCCGCTCCCAGATCGCCTCGAACCGCTCCTGCGAGCCGGGCCGCATGCCCGTGTCGGGGCCGAGGGCCCGTTCCAACTCGTCGCCCCACTCCCGCATCGCGTCGAACAGGGCCTCGTTGAGCAGGGCCTTGGTGGACCGGAAGTGGTAGCCGATGGAGGCCAGGCTGGTGCCGGACGCCGCCGCGATGTCACGCGCGGTCGTGCGCGTATACCCCTTCTCGTAGAGGCAGCGCTTGGCGCCGGCGAGCAGATCTTCGCGATTTCCCATGCCGTCACCCTAACACGGAAGTCTGAGACGCTTGTACTAGACAGACTTCTGAGACATCTGTACAGTCGGATTCACCGACGGCGGGAACGCCGCCACGAACCCCCGAGGAGTCCCCCATGAAGACGGTCCTGATCTCCGGTGCGAGCATCGCCGGCCCCACGCTCGCCTACTGGCTGAGCGAGTACGGCTTCGCTCCGACGGTGGTCGAGCGCGCCCCCGCCCCGCGCGACGGCGGCTACAAGATCGACATCCGGGGTGCCGCCCTCGACGTCGTCGAGCGGATGGGCCTGCTGCCCCGGATCGAGGCGCTCAGCACGGACATGCGGGTCGCCCACTTCGTGGACGCCCGGGGCGAGCGGCTCGCCAGCATGGACGCCGAGCTGTTCGGCGGCCGGGAGAACACCGACGTCGAGATCATGCGTGGCGACCTCGGCCGCCTCCTCCACGAGGCGACCGCCGACCGGGCGGAGTACATCTTCGACGACTCGATCACCTCGATGACCGAGACCGAGGACGGCGTGCTCGTCACCTTCGAGCGCGGCCCCTCGCGGGTGTTCGACCTGGTCGTCGGCGCCGACGGGCTGCACTCCAACGTGCGCGGGCTCGCCTTCGGCGACGAGGGCCGGTTCACCCGCGACCTCGGACACCACATCTCGATCTTCACGGTGCCCAACCACCTGAACCTCGACCGCGTCGAGATGGGCCGGGCCGAGCCGGGCGGGTCGGCGCTCATGTACGCCACCTCCCGCGCCGCCGACGCCCGGGCGATGTTCCTCTTCGATTCGGACGGCCCGGCCCCCGGCCGGCACGACGTCGAAGGACAGAAGAAGACCCTCGCCGAGCGGTTCGCCGGCTTCGGCTGGGAGGTGCCCCGGCTGCTCGACGCGATGGCCGACGCACCCGACTTCTACTTCGACTCGCTGAGCCAGATCCACATGGACACCTGGTCGAAGGGCCGGGTCGTCCTGGTCGGCGACGCCGCCTACTGCGCGTCCCCCGCCTCGGGCCAGGGCACCAGCCTCTCCCTCGTCGGCGCGTACGTGCTGGCCGGGGAGCTGGCCGCCGCGTCCGGCGACCACGCCGCCGCCTTCGCCGCGTACGAGCGCGAGCTGCGGCCCTTCGTCGCCGCCAACCAGGCCCTGGCCGAGGGCAACCTCAAGGGCATGGTCATGAAGTCGAGGCTCCAGATCCGGTTCCAGATGTTCATGCTGCGCCTGCTGCCCCACCTTCCCGGCTCCTCCGGCATGGCCGAGCGCGTCACGGCGAAGATCCACAAGGCGGCGACCGCCATCTCCCTCAAGTCCTACTGAGCCGCCCCCGCGAGTGCTCGGCACCTGTGCGGGTAGGGGCGCTGCATGCGATCGAAGGAGGGGTGGACATGGCTGACCGTGCCGCGCTTGAGGAGATGCAGAAGGTCCTGGACGAGGTCTTCCGCGATCGTGAGCGGGCCACCCGCCGCGAGGTCTACGCCTCGGCGTCCGCCCGGGTGGCCCTGCCGGCCGACATGCTGGCGCACCTGAACGAGATGCCCGACCGCAGCTACAGCCGCCAGGAGATGGTGGACGCCATCAACAAGGTCATCGAGAGCCGGGGCGAACAGGACGCGATGGGCCTGCTCTGAGCCCCCCGGCCCGGGGTCGATCCCGGGGCCCGGCATCCCAAAGCGGGATAACCCGCCGGTTATGTGCGGCGTCGACCTGCGGGATCGCGGCGGACGTCAAGGGGCCGGCCGGATCCGACCCCCGCGCGTGATCGGGCTGTGATCACACCGCCCCCACAATCTGCGCAATTCCCCCGACAAGGAGATCCTTGTGCGCAGATTTCCCGTGCTCGCCGGCGCGCTCCTGGCCCTGACGCTCCTCCCGGCCTGGCCCGCACACGCCGCCGGTCCCGACGGCACCCGGAAGGTCGAGGTGTTCGACCAGGACGCCCCCAAGGGGTACGTCGACGTGCCGGTGAGCGACGGCCCCAGATCGCGGAGCCTGGCCCCGCCGTCCGCCACGGTGACGCCGATCGAGGTGAACGGGCCGAGCGACAAGCGCATCGACCTCGTCTACCTCGGGGACGGCTTCACCGAGGGCGAGATGGCGGCCTACACCGCGCAGGTGGCCAACAGCTGGAACATCCTGGCCCAGCGCGAGCCGTTCAAGAGCTACCGCAAGCTGTTCAACGTCTGGCAGGTCAACGTCGTCTCGAACGAGTCCGGCTCCGACAACGACCCGGAGCCGGGGGTCCGGAAGGACACCGCGCTGGGCGGCGAGTACTACTGCGAGGGCCTGGCCCGCCTGATCTGCGTGGACGTGGACGCCGCCTACGCCTACGCCGGGCTCGCCCCCGGCTTCGACCAGATCGCCGTGGTGGTCAACAGCTCGACGTACGGCGGCGCCGGCTACACCGAGGAGGAGCTGGTCACCTTCTCCGGCGGCCACCCCTCCGGCCCCGAGATCCTGCCGCACGAGCTGGGCCACTCGCTCGGCGACCTGGCCGACGAGTACCCGTACTGGGCCTATCCCGACGACGGCAGCACGTACACGGGCGACGAGCCGGTGGAGCGCAACACCTCGACGTACGACGCGGCGCGGCAGACCGCCCAGCGGAACAAGTGGTGGCGCTGGCTGGGCGCCGAGACCCCCGACGGCGGCGTGATCGGGACGTTCGAGGGCGCGGCCTACTACAACCTCGGCATCTACCGGCCCAGTGACAACTCGCTGATGCGATCGTTGGTCAAGCCGTTCAACCTGGTCGGCCGTGAGGAGATGACCCGCAAGTTCTACGAGACGACCGGGCTGGTGGACGACGCCACGCCGAGCTCCGCTCCGGTGCGGGCGGGCGGCACGCTGTCGGTCACCCCGGTCCCGGTGCCGACGGTGTCCACCCGCTGGCTCGTCAACGGCCACGAGATCGCCGAGTGGGCCGGGCGCACCTCCGTCGAGGTCTTCGACCGCAAGCCCAAGATGTCGCACGGGCAGGCCGAGCAGCCGTGGTGCGGCCGCAAGGACCTGAAGGTCAAGGTCAAGGGCGAGCGGACCTGCGTCTACACGGCCGTGGTCGCCGACTCCACCGACTTCGTGCGCGACCCCGCCTACCAGGACGGCCCCCTGAGCACGTCGATCACCTGGACCGTCACGGGCGCGAAGTTCTGACCCCGATGTGACCCCCGTCAGTCCTCGGCGACGACGATGACGTGATCGCCCTCGCCGAGGACCAGGGGGATGCCCTTGGGCGGGTTGAGCGTCACGCCGTACGCCGGGGGCTCGTCGCTGTGCCGGCCCCGCCGGTAGCCGATCGCGACCTCGCCCCTGCGCCGCGCCGACTCGATGACGGTCGCGAAGTTGGCCTCCGCGCCCGGCCGCACGTAGTCCGAGGCGGGCTTGAGATAGATCTCCGAGCCCGCCGGGTCGAACAGGTCGGCGAAGACCGCGTACAGGTTGCGGTTCTCGGCGAGCTGGGTCAGCAGCAGGCAGATCAGCTTGCTGCTGACGATGAAGTCGTCCGCCTTGGTGACCTGGGCGATCTCGCGGTTGTTGTCGTCGTTCATCTCGGTGACGATCGAGTACGGGTCGCCCAGCCGCACCTCGATGTCGCGCAGGTGCAGCAGCGTGACCAGCGTGCGGTCGTCGGCCCGGTCCGGGGCGACGCCGTCGTTCGAGAGCACCACGATGTGCTGGTACGTCCCGAGGTCGAGGGCCTCGAGCGATCGCCTGCTGGTCGGCTCGCACACCTTGTAGCCGACCACCAGGCTCTGCCGCTCGCTCTCCACCGCGTACGCGGGGCGGCGCGGCGCGGCCACGTCCACGACGGAGCCGGGCGGGGCGAGCCGGTCGAGCAGGTCGATGATCTTGGCGGCGCGGGCGTTCCAGCCGATCAGCAGCGTCCGGTCCGGCACCGGCTCCCGGTCGGGGGCCGTGGTGACGACGTCCTCGATGACCGGGTGGGGGGCGTCGGCGAGGCGGATGAGCAGGTCGTCCTCTGCGACCACGATCATGCTGTCGCCGGCCTCGATCGGGGTGTCGGGCGGCGGGTTGACCAGCACCGGCCCGTCGGCCTTGTGCACCCCGATCGGAACGCCCAGCTCGTACGCGTTGAGCACCTCGCCGTACTTCCTGCCGACGAGCGCGGGCTCGGGCCGGAAGTAGATCTCGTTGCCCGCGAAGTCGAGCAGGTCGGTGCAGACGGTGGACAGGCCGGCCTGGCGGTGCGACTGGACGACCATGCGTACGGTGATGTCGTCGGCGTCGATCACCAGCGCCGAGTCGCCGGCGGCGAGCCGGGCCGCCGCGAGGTTCTCCGAGTCCTGTACGGCGGCGACGATGTGCGGCCTGGCGCCGCGCCACGACCGGTTGTTGAGCAGCAGCAGCACCTTGATGACGTCGATGTCGGCGTCCTCGCCCTGCGGCGGCAGCACCATGATCGCCTTGGCCGTGTCTGGGCTGACGAGTTCGAGGTCCGCGCCCTTGAGCGGGTTGCCGGAGCGGCAGATGACCCGGGTGTGGCCGGTGTCGGGCACACGCATCCGGATCTGGTCCTCCATGCCGACCTTGTCGCGGTCGGCGAGGATCACCACGCACGAGCGCCGGGCGCTCTGGTTGGCCTTCACCAGCTCGCCGATCACCGTGAAGACCTGCTCCGACCAGCCCAGGATGATCGTGTGCCCGCGTTCGACGAGCTGCGACCTGCCCTTGCGCAGCTCGGCGATCCGCGCCTCCAGGCCGGTCGTGAGCACACCGATGAGGGCGCTCACGATGAAGATGCCGCCGATCGTGACGGTGAGCATCAGGCCGAGGAAGAGCGGATGGCCGGTGTCGCCGCCCATCGTGCCCGGGTCGAGGGTGCGCAGCAGGCTCATCCAGGCCACGCCGATCCAGCCGTTGTTGTCCTCGGCGTCCTTGTCCGTGAGGATCACGACCAGGATCGTGACCACCGCGATGAGGGCGACCGAGGCCAGCCCCAGCCAGCCGATCAGGGCGGGGGTGCCCCGATCCATCGTGCCGTCGAACCAGTACCGCAGGCGGGTCCGCAGTCTCACCCGCACCTGCTCACCCGCACCCGTCACGCTCCCGCCGTCCGCCCGTCGTCCCCTCCCAGAACCACGCCAAAAGGCGCGGATCCGATCACCAGGAACATAGCAAGGCGACCCCCGGCTCAGTCGTGCTCGGGTGCCCCCTGACGCCAGTAGCCCATGAAGGCGACGCACGAGCGGTCCACGCCCAGCTCCCGTACGAGGTGGCGGCGCAGTTCGCGGACCACGCCCATCTCGCCGGCCAGCCAGGCGTAGAAGCCGCCGGAGGCCCGCTCGGGCACGTCCCAGAGGAGCTCGGCGGACTCGTCGTCCGGCACGTCGGCGGGCGCGCTCTCCTCCGCCCCGACCCCCAGCTCCCGTACGGCCTCGCGGACGGCGGGGATCAGCAGCTCGCCGTGCCGCGCCGTACCCCTGGGCAGCCAGGTGACCTCCACGTTCGGCGGGACCCGCAGGTCGAGCACGTCGCCGGGCTCGGGCACCTCCAGGAGCACCCGGGCGGCGGAGTCGCCGAGCGTCTCGGCGATCGCGCACACGGCGGGCACGGCCGTCTCGTCGCCGGCCAGCAGCAGCCGGGTCGCGCCGGCCGGGGGCGCCCACTCGAGCCCGACCGGCGGGCCGGAGTACGTCGCGTCGGGGCCGACGACGAGGGCGGGGCTGCCGGGCCGGGCCTCGGCGGCCCACCGGGACGCGACGCCGACGGGCCCGTGCAGCGCGAAGTCGATGTCCAGCTCGCGGGGCTCGCCCCGGCCTCCGCGCAGGGCGCGCACGGTGTAGGTGCGGATCGGGTTCTTCCTGCTCTCGGGCAGCTCACGCCAGACGGGGTACCAGTCCGGGCCCCCGGGGAAACCGTCCAGCCCGACCTCCGGCAGCGGCACCACGACCTTGACCCGCTGGTCGAACCCGTCGTGCCCGAACCCGGCGAGATCGTCGCCCGCGAGCGTGACCCGAACGAAGGTCGGGCTGAGCCGCTCGGTGCGGGCGACGTGCAGACGGAACGGCCGGTAGGCGACGGACATCGAGCACTCCCTGAACTTAGGCACGCCTAACTTTGTTTAGGCTAACCTAGCCTCACCTGATGGCGCGAGGGAAGATCGGCCAAGCGGCAGGCAAGGCCCGGTCGCGGCCCCGCCGGAACCGGCGTGGAGCGCTTGCGCGCGGTGCCGGTTCCCCGATGCTCGGCCCTATGACCACCACTGACGGGCGGCACGCCCCCCGGAAGGCCGGGCGCCGGTGATCGCGGTGATCCTGGCCGTGCTCGCGGCGGCCTGCAACGCCCTCTCCTCGGTGTTGCAGCGCCGTGCGGCGCGCACCGCGCCCGAGAGCGACGCCTTCAAGCTGACGTTGCTCTGGGACATGATGCGCAAGCCCGTGTGGCTGGGCGGCATCGGCGCCCTGATCGGCGGCTTCCTCCTCCAGGCGAGCGCGCTGAACTTCGGGACGCTCGCGCTGGT
Organism: Microtetraspora niveoalba; assembly: GCF_001570405.1. Lineage (GTDB taxonomy): Bacteria > Actinomycetota > Actinomycetes > Streptosporangiales > Streptosporangiaceae > Microtetraspora > Microtetraspora niveoalba. The sequence goes on from NZ_BBYM01000043.1 coordinate 15,840, forward strand.
GCAGCCGCTGCTCATCACCGAGCTGCCCTTCACCATGCTGATCATCTGGCTGATGTACCGGATCAAGCTGACCTGGAACCTGTGGCAGGCCATCATCGCCGTCACCGTCGGGCTGGGGGTCCTGCTCGCCGCCGCCAGCCCCGGGCACGGGACCCGGGCCCCGGATCCCGCCGACTGGATCATCGTCACGATCGTGTGCGGCGCCATCGCGACGTATCTGATCGTGGCGGCCAAGATCAGCAGCGGCTCGCACCGGGCGGCGCTGCTCGGCACCGCCTCCGGACTCGGGTTCGCGTTCACCGCCGCGCTGATGAAGGAGGGCACCCGCCTCTTCGACACCGAGCAGGCCGAGGTCCTGACCACCTGGCCGGTGTACGCCATGGTGGCCGCGGGCGTGTTCAGCGTGTTCCTGCTGCAGAACGCCCTGCAGAGCGGCAACCTCGTCGTCGTCCAGCCGACGCTCAACGTCACCGACCCCGTGGCGAGCATCGGCCTCGGCGTCGCGCTCTTCGGCGAGAGCATCCGGCTGGGCGCCTGGATCGTGGCCGAGCTGATCGGCATCGGCCTCATCTTCTACGGCAGCGTCAGGCTGGCCCAGTCGCCGCTGATCCGCCAGGACCTGGCGGCGGGCCATTCGGAGTGAAGAACGACTCGGCGGGCGCGGCGGCGAACAGGGCGGCCCCGGGCGCGGCGTGCCGCTCCCGGCCGGCCGGCGTCCCGACCCGGTCGAGTGCGGCGAGCAGCTCCGCCGCGTCCCGCGCGTACACGGTGAGCCCCGCCCGCGCCATCGCCAGCGCGCCGTCCCGCCCGTGCCCCGGGATCGGCAGGTAGGAGATCACCGGAACCCCCGCCGCCATCGCCTCCCTGCAGGTCAGCCCAGCCGCGTTGTCGACCAGCGCGTACGCCCCCGACATCAGGGCGGGCATGTCGTCACACCAGCCGAGCACCGTACCCGAGGCCCCGATGCGGTGGCCGAGGCGGCGGCGCAACGCGTCGTTGCGCCCGCACAGGACGACGGGCCGATAGCGCCCGGAGCCCGCCAGCACCAGGGCGGTCCGCTCGACACCGCCCACCCCCCACGCCCCGGCGGAGACCAGGACCCGCCGCTCGGCTCCGTCCGGCCACCCGGCCCCGAGGAACTCCGGCCGGACGAGCGGGGCGTGCCAGGACGCGGGCCGCCCCGTCGCCTCCCGCACCGCCCGCGCGGTCGCCGGGTCGGGGCACAGATAGCGGTCGTTCCCCGCGTGCAGCCAGAGCCGGTGCGCCGCGAAGTCGGTGAGCAGCACCGTGCTCGGAACCGGCAGCAGGCCGCGCGCCCGCAGGTACCCGGCCGCCTGCGCGGCGAGGTGGAACGCCGACACGACCTCGTCCGGCCTCCGGTTCAGCAGCAGCCTCCGCAGCCGGGCCGCGACCAGGGCGGTCATGGGCGACAGACGCGCGGTCCCGCCGCGCGGCGTGAAGAAACCCCGGTAGATCAGCTCGTACGACCAGGGGGCGCTGCCCACCATCCAGCCGTACCAGCCGCGCAGCGCCGCCCCGAGCCGGAGCGGCAGCAGGTCGAGCACATCCGTCACCTCGGCGGTCACGCCCCGCGCGCCGAGCCGCCTGGCCAGCTCGGCGGCCGCCGCGTCGTGCCCGGCGCCCATGCTCGCGCTGAGGATCAGTACCGCGCGCCGCGCCGGCATCGCCGTGCCTCTCCTGCCGCGCGTCCGACGGCGTGACCTGGGAAAACATGGGAAACACGGGAAATGTGAGAATCGGAAGCCCCGGAGCGGCCGCCCTGGCCGGGCTGGCCCTGCTGTACGCCGGCCCCGCCGCCACCTGGCTGCCCGCCGTACGCCGTCTGACGCCCCGCCTCGCGGGCGTCGGCGCGGCCGGGCACGTGGCGCTGACCTTCGACGACGGCCCCGACCCGCGCTCCACGCCCCGCTTCCTGGACGAGCTGGAGCGGCTCGGCTGCCGGGCGACGTTCTTCGTGCTCGGCGAGATGCTCGACCGCCACCCCGGGCTCGGCCGCCGCATCGCCGGGGACGGCCACGAGATCGCCGTCCACGGGTGGCGGCACGACAACGCGCTGCTCGCCCGGCCGGGACGCATGGCGGCCGAGCTGGCCAGGGCCGCCGACCTGGTCGCCGCCGTGACGGGGACGGCACCCCGCTGGTACCGGCCGCCGTACGGCGTGCTCAGCGCCGAGACCTTGGCCGCGGCCCGGCTCCGGAGGCTGCGGCCGGTGTTGTGGACCGCGTGGGGCCGGGACTGGACCCCCGCGGCCAGCCCGGACTCCGTGGTGGCCGCCCTGGCCCCCGGCCTGCGCGGCGGCGCGACCCTCCTGCTGCACGACACCGACCACACCTCCGCGCCCGGCTGCTGGCGGTCGGCGCTCGGCGCCCTGCCCCGGCTGGTCGCCGCCTGCCGCGCGGCGGGCCTGCGCGTCGGGCCGCTGCGGGACCACGGCCTCCACTGATCGCACCGCTGATTTACCTCCGAATTTCCACTCTTTCCTCGCCCGCCGGTTTAAACGGACCACCCGGCAAACAAATCGCCGGTGAATTATCAGAAATGCGGCGGCACGTCCGGACAACAAATATTCGCCCAGCTCACGCCCGGCAAATCCCAATGACCCGGGACTCCGCGTTTATGGCCGCCCACGACGGACAGCCTCAATTTATGTCATCGGGGGGAGACGACGCACGAGACGTCGCACTCAAAGCGCGCCGGGAAAACTTCCCGGTCGCTTCCCGGCTGCTGCCACGCGGCTACCGCCGTCACCTCCTCGCGGTGTACGGCTTCGCGCGGTTCGTCGACGACATCGGCGACGAACCGGGGAACGGCGACCCGCTGCGCCTGCTCGACACCGTCGAGGCCGACCTCCACCGCCTCTACACCGGACGGGACCCCTACCTGCCCGCCGTACGGGAGCTGGAGGAGACCGTCACCCTCTGCTCCATCCCCGCGGCGCCCTTCCACCGCCTGGTCGAGGCGAACCGGCGCGACCAGACCGTCACCCGGTACACCACGTTCGACGAGCTGCTCGACTACTGCGAGCTGTCCGCCAACCCGGTCGGGCACATCGTGCTGCACGTGTTCGGTCTGGCCGCCCCCGACCGCCTCGACCTCTCCGACCGCGTGTGCACCGCGCTGCAGATCATCGAGCACTGCCAGGACGTCGGCGAGGACTACGCCCGGGGCCGGATCTACCTGCCGAAGGAGGACCTCCAGCGGTTCGGCTGCACGGAGGCCGACCTCGTCGGGGCGAGCACCCCGGGGCGGCTGCGCGACGTGGTCGCGCTCCAGGCCGAACGGGCCGAAGGGCTGCTCCACGAGGGCGACCCGCTCGTCGCCTCGGTGAGCGGGCTGGCCCGCTTCGCCATCGCGGGCTACCTCGCCGGGGGCCACGCCACCATCGCCGCCCTGCGACAGGCCGGCTACGACGTTCTCGGGCGCGCCGTACGGCCGCGCGGCACGCGCCTCGCGACGGCGTGGTTGCGCATCCTGGCGAGAAGGGGGTTGGGCCGTGGGCGTCCCTGAGGCGTACCAGCACTGCGAGCAGATCATGCGAAAGAAGGCGCGCAACTTCTCCTACGGCCTGCGCCTGCTCCCGGCGCCCAAGCGGCGCGCGCTGAGCGCGGTGTACGCGTTCGCCCGCCGCATCGACGACATCGCCGACGGACCCGGTCCGACCGGGCCGCGGCTGGCCCGGCTCAACGCGGCGCGGGAGGCGCTCGACGCCCCGCCGCTCCCCGGCGCGCCCGGCGGCCCGGACCTCGTGCTGGTCGCGCTGCACGACGCCGCCCGGCGCTACCCGCTGCCGCTGGCCGCGTTCGGCGAGCTGATCGACGGATGCGCCGCCGACGTGCGCGGCACGACGTACGCGAGATTCGACGAGCTGGTGGCCTACTGCCGGTGCGTCGCCGGGTCGATCGGACGGCTCTCGCTCGGCGTCTTCGGTTCCGACGACCCCGAGGCGGCGACTCCGCTCGCCGACGCGCTCGGCGTCGCGCTCCAGATCACCAACATCCTCAGGGACGTGCGCGAGGACCGCCTCGCCGGGCGGATCTACCTGCCGATCGAGGATCTCGAACGGTTCGGCTGCACCCTGGAGCTCGACGGGGCGGGCCGCTTCACCGACCCGCCGCACCGGCTCGTCACGCTCGTCCGCTACGAGGCCGTACGCGCCCGCGAGTGGTTCGCGGACGGGATGCGCCTGCTCCCCGCGCTCGACGCCCGCAGCGCCGCCTGCACCGCGGCGATGGCGGGGATCTACCGCTGCCTGCTCGACCGCATCGCGGCGGACCCGACCGTGGCGCTGACCGCCCGGTTATCGCTGCCGCCGTGGGCGAAGGCCATGGTGGCGGCGCGCGCTCTCGCGGGGGCGGGCCGATGACGCGGGATCCGGTCGCGATCGTCGGCGGCGGCCTCGCGGGCATCGCCGCCGCCGTCGCGCTCGGCGAGGCCGGCGTCCCGGTGACGCTGTACGAGGCCCGGCCGAGGCTCGGCGGCGCGACGCACTCGTTCACCCGCAACGGGCTCGTGGTGGACAACGGGCAGCACGTGTTCCTGCGCTGCTGCACGGCCTACCGGGGGCTGCTCGACCGGCTCGGCTGCGCGTCCCGGGTAGACCTGCAGGACCGGTTCGACGTACGGGTGCTCACCCCGGACGGGCGGTCGGCGCGGCTGCGCCGTTCGGCCCTGCCGGGGCCGCTCCACCTCATGCCGGCGCTGGCGCGGTACCCGCTGCTCGCGCCGGCCGACCGGCTGCGCGCGATGCGCGGCTCGCTCGCCCTGCGGCGGCTCGACCCGGCCGACCCCGCGCTCGACCGGGTGGACCTCGCGACCTGGCTCACCGCGCACGGGCAGCGCGACGCCGCGCGGCGCGCCCTGTGGGAGCTGTTCGCGGTGGCCGCGCTGAACGTGTGCGCGGGCGACGCGGCGCTCGGGCCGGCGGCGATGGTGTTCCGCACCGCGCTGTTCGGCCGGGCGGACGCCGCCGACATCGGCGTGCCGGCCGTACCGCTCGGCGAGCTGCACGGCACGGCCGCCCGGGCCGCGATCACCCGGCTCGGCGGCAGCGTGCTGCTGTCGTCGAAGGTCAAGGCGATCGAGCCGGGGCCGGTGGTCGTGGTGGACGGCGCGCGGGTGAACGCGTCCGCCGTCATCGTCGCCACCCCGCACGAGCAGGCCGCCGGGCTCGTCCCTCCGGACGCGGCGCCGGACCGGGACCGCTGGAGCGGCCTGTCGGCCAGCCCGATCGTCAACGTCCACGTCGTCTACGACCGGCGGGTGACCGGCCTGCCGTTCGCCGCCGTCGTGGACTCGCCCGTGCAGTGGGTGTTCGACAAGACGCGGGTCGCCGGGCTGCGCGACGGCCAGTACCTCGCGGTCTCCGTATCGGCCGCCGACCGCTGGATCGACCGGCCGACCGCCCAGGCCCGGGCCGTGTTCGTCCCGGCGCTCGAACGGCTCTTCCCCGGCGCGCGACGGGCCCGGGTCACGGACTTCTTCGTCACCAGAGAGCGTCGCGCCACCTTCCGCCAGGGGCCTGGCAGCGGCGCGCTCCGCCCCGAGGCCGCCACCCGGTGGCCCGGGCTGTTCCTCGCCGGCGCGTGGACCGACACGGGCTGGCCCGACACGATGGAGGCGGCCGTGCGCAGCGGACTCAACGCGGCCAGATTGGCCAGGCGTCATCTGGACGCGGGGACTCTCACCACGGGGGCGGCCCGGTGAGGGCGGTCATCCCGCCGGCCGTCATGGCCGCCCGCGGGCTGGTGGAGCCCGTGCTGCGCGACGCCGTGGCCCGGCTCGACCCGATCACGCGGCGCGTCGCCGCCTACCACCTCGGCTGGGCCGACCCCGAGGGCCGTCCCGTCACGCCCGGGGGGAAGGCCCTGCGGCCGGCCCTCGCCGTGCTGTCGGCGCGGGCGGCGGGCGCGGAGCAGGCGCCGGCCGCGGCCGCGGCGGTCGAGCTCGTGCACGCGTTCTCGCTGCTCCACGACGACATCATGGACGGCGACCGGATGCGGCGGCACCGGCCGGCCGCGTGGGCCGTCTTCGGCCAGTCGGCGGCCATCCTCGCCGGTGACGCGCTGCTGTCGCTCGCCGGGGAACTGCTGCTGGAGGACGGCTGCCCGGGGCGGGTCCCGGCGACCCGCTGCCTCGCCGCGGCCACCCGGCGGCTGATCGCCGGGCAGGCGCTCGACCTGGAGTTCGAGCGGCGCTCCGACGTGACGCTGGACGAGTGCCGCGAGATGTCCACGCAGAAGACCGGCGCGCTGCTGGCCTGCGCCTGCTCGATCGGTGCCATGGCGGTGGACGGCCCCGAGCCGCTCATCGCCTCCCTCGCCGCGTTCGGGGCCGAGGCGGGGCTCGCCTTCCAGCTCGCCGACGACCTGCTCGGCATCTGGGGCAGCCCGGCCGCGACCGGCAAACCGGTGCTGTCGGACCTGCGGGCCCGCAAGAAGTCGCTGCCGATCGTCGCCGCGCTCACCAGCGGCACCCGCGCGGGCGAGCGGCTCGCCGTCCTGATGGCGGGCACCGAGCCGCTCTCGGAGTCCGACCTGCGCGACGCCGCCGCGCTGGTGGAGGAGGCGGGCGGCCGCTCCTGGGGCGAGACCGAGGCCAAGCACCGTCTCGACGCCGCCGAACGCCACCTCGCCGACGCCGACATGCCCTCGGCGGTCCGCGCCGAGTTCCTCGACATCGCCCATTTCCTGACGTCCCGGGGACACTGAGATGACCACAGTCGCCGCTCCCAGCTCCGCCTCGCTCGCCCTCGACGCCGCCTGCGACCACCTGCTCGGCCTCCAGGCGCCCGAGGGGTGGTGGAAGGCCGAGCTGCAGACCAACGTGACCATGGACGCCGAGGACCTGCTGCTGCGCCAGTTCCTCGGCGTACGCACCGAGGAGGACACGGCGGAGGCGGCCCGCTGGATCCGCTCGCAGCAGCGCTCCGACGGCACCTGGGCCAACTTCCACGCGGGCCCCGGCGACCTGTCCACCACGATCGAGGCGTACGCGGCGCTGCGGCTGGCCGGGGACCCGGTGGACGCGGCGCACATGCGCACGGCGGCCGCGTTCGTGCGGGACTCGGGCGGGATCGAGGCGTCCCGGGTGTTCACCCGCATCTGGCTGGCGCTGTTCGGCCAGTGGCGGTGGCGCGACCTGCCCGTCCTCCCACCCGAGATGATCTTCCTGCCGCCGTGGTTCCCGCTGAACGTCTACGACTTCGCGTGCTGGGCCCGGCAGACGATCGTGCCGCTCACCATCGTGAGCGCCCGCCGCCCGGTGCGGCCGCTGCCGTTCGGGCTGGCCGAGCTGCGCACCGGCCGGCCCGCGCCGCGCGGGCCGCGCACCGGCTGGGACGGCTTCTTCCACACGCTCGACCGGATGCTGCACCAGTACGAGCGGCTGCCGATCCGGGGGCTGCGCCGCGCGGCGGAGCGGCGGGCGGCCGAGTGGATCGTGAACCGGCAGGAGCTGGACGGCTCGTGGGGTGGCATCCAGCCCCCGTGGGTGTACTCGCTGATCGCCCTCGACCTGTACGGCTACCGCCTGGACCACCCCGTCATGCGCAAGGGCCTGGAGGGCCTGGAGCGGTTCACGATCAGGGACGAGCAGGGGCGCAGGCTGGAGGCGTGCCAGTCCCCGGTGTGGGACACCGTCCTCGCGGTCAACGCGCTGCTCGACGCCGGCCTGCCCGACGACCATCCCGCCCTCGTCAACGCCGCCGACTGGGTGCTCCGCGAGGAGATCACGGGGCCGGGCGACTGGAGCGTGCGGCGGCCGTCGCTCGCCCCGGGCGGCTGGGCGTTCGAGTTCGACAACGACGCCTACCCCGACATCGACGACACCGCCGAGGCGATCCTGGCCCTGCGCCGGGTGAAGCATCCGGACGCCCGCCCCGCCGTCGACCGCGCCCTGCGCTGGGTCAACGGCATGGTGTCGCGGGACGGCGGCTTCGGCGCCTTCGACGCGGACAACACGCGCGAGCTGTGCACCCGGCTGCCGTTCTGCGACTTCGGAGCGGTCATCGACCCGCCGTCCGCCGACGTCACCGCGCACGTCGTCGAGGCGCTCGCCGTCGAGGAGCCCGCCTCCGACGTCGTACGGCGGGCGGTCGTCTGGCTGCTGCGCCACCAGGAGGCCGACGGGTCCTGGTTCGGCCGCTGGGGGGCCAACCACGTGTACGGCACCGGCGCCGTGGTGCCCGCGCTCGTCGCGGCCGGGGTGCGGCCCGGCGCCTCGTGCGTGCGGCGGGCGGTCTCCTGGCTGGAGGCGCACCAGAACGACGACGGCGGCTGGGGCGAGGACATGCGGTCCTACCGCGACCCGGCGTGGATCGGCCGGGGGAGATCCACGCCCTCGCAGACCGCGTGGGCGCTCCTCGCCCTGCTCGCCGCCGGGGAGATCCGCTCGCCCGCCGTGGAGCGCGGCGTGGCGTGGCTGGTCGGCGCCCAGCGCCCGGACGGCACCTGGGACGAGCCGTACTTCACCGGCACCGGGTTCCCCGGCGACTTCTACATCAACTACCACCTTTACCGGCTCGTCTTCCCCGTCAGCGCGCTGGGGCGGTACGTGCGGGCGGGTGAAGAAGGGGCCTCGCCGTGACCGACCCTGTGGTGAACGCCGTCATCTGCACCGCCCTCGGCATCGAGGCGAGAGCCGTACGCGAGGGCCTGCCCCGCGCGGCCGGGGGGGTGGAGGTGATCAGGACCGGCATGGGGCCGGGACCGGCCGGACGCGCCGAGGACCGCCTGCGCGGCGCGGCGGCGCTGGCCGTGGCCGGCTTCGGCGGCGCGCTCAGCGACGATCTGCGGCCCGGCGACGTGCTGGTGGCGAGTGAGGTCCGGTTCGGCGGCCGGACGCTGCCCTGCCCGTCCGCGCCGCTCCTCGCCGGGGAGCTGGCCCGCGCCGGGCTGCCCGTACGCACCGGGCCGCTGGCCACCTCCGACCACATCGTGACGGGCGCGGAGCGGCGCCGGCTCGCGGAGGAGGGCGCGCTGGCCGTCGACATGGAGTCGGGACCGGTGGCCGCCGTCGCGGCGGGCCGCCCCTTCGTGGCGGTGCGCGTCATCGTGGACACCCCCGCGGTGCCGCTGCTGCGCCCGGCCACCATCCGGGGCGGCGTCCTCGCCTGCCGCACGCTGCGCCGGGCCGGCCCCGCGCTGGCCCGCTGGGCGGCGGCGTGCGGACCGCGCCGCGCGCTGCTCGCCGCGCCGCGCTCCTTCTGCGCCGGGGTCGAGCGGGCGATCGAGATCGTGGAGCGCGCCCTCGACCAGTACGGCCCCCCGATCTACGTGCGCAAGCAGATCGTGCACAACCTGCACGTCGTACGCGATCTGGAGGGGCGCGGGGCCGTCTTCGTGGACGAGCTGGACGACGTGCCTGAGGGGGCCGTCACGGTCTTCTCCGCGCACGGCGTGGCCCCCGGCGTACGCGAGGAGGCGGCGGCGCGCGGGCTGCGGGTGATCGACGCGACGTGCCCTCTCGTCACGAAGGTGCACGCCGAGGCGCGCAGGTTCGCCGCGCGCGGCGACCTGGTGGCGCTGATCGGGCACGCCGGGCACGAGGAGGTCGAGGGGACGCTGGGCGAGATCCCCGGCTCCGCCGTGCTCGTCGAGGACGTCGGCGACGTGGCGAAGCTGCCGGACGGCCGCCGGGTCTCCTACCTGACGCAGACCACGCTCGCCGTGGACGAGGCGGCCGACATCGCCGCCGCGATCCGGCGGCGGTTCCCCGACGCCGAGGGCCCGCAGAAGGACGACATCTGCTACGCCACCACGAACCGGCAGCACGCCGTGCGCGAGGTGGCCGAAGGGTCCGACCTGGTGCTCGTCGTCGGCTCGGCCAACTCGTCCAACTCCCGGCGGCTCGCCGAGGTGGCGGGCCGCGCCGCGCCCGCGCACCTGGTCGACGACCCCGGCGACATCGCCCTCGACTGGCTCGCCGGAGCCCGCACGATCGGGCTGACCGCGGGCGCCTCGGCCCCGCCCGCCCTGGTGGACGCGGTCGTCGCCGCGTTGCGCGGGCTCGGCCCGGTCACCGTCGAGGAGCACCGGGTCGCCGAGGAGACGATCCGGTTCACCCTGCCCAAGGAGGTGCGGACACCATGACGATGCCGGTCCGGCAGGCCCTGCGCATCGGCGGCTACATCCTCGGCCAGAAACTGCGCGGGCGGACGAAGTTCCCGCTCCTGGTGGAGCTGGAGCCGCTGTTCGCCTGCAACCTGAAATGCGCGGGATGCGGCAAGATCCAGCACCCGGCCGACGTGCTCAAGCGGCGGATGCCGGTCGAGCAGGCCGTGGCCGCCGTGGAGGAGTGCGGGGCGCCGATGGTGTCGATCGCCGGCGGCGAGCCCCTCATGCATCCCCAGATCGCCGAGATGGTGCGCGAGCTCGTCGACAGGAAGGTGTACGTGTTCCTCTGCACCAACGCGGTGCTGATCCCGAAGAAGATCGACCAGTTCGAGCCGTCGCCGTACTTCGCGTGGACGGTCCACCTCGACGGGCTGCGCGAGCGGCACGACGCGTCGGTGTGCAAGGAGGGCGTGTTCGACGAGGCGGTCGCCGCCGTGCGCGAGTGCCGGCGGCGCGGGTTCCGGGTCACCACGAACACCACGTTCTTCAACACCGACAGCCCGCAGACCGTCATCGACGTGCTCAACTACCTCAACGACGACCTCCAGGTGGACGAGATGATGATCTCGCCCGGGTACGCGTACGAGAAGGCCCCGGACCAGGACCACTTCCTCGGCGTGCGCGAGACGAGGGAGCTGTTCCGCAAGGCGTTCGCCGGGGGGAACCGGCGGCGGTGGCGGTTCAACCACACGCCTCTGTTCCTCGACTTCCTGGAGGGCAGGGTCGACTTCCCGTGCACGGCGTGGGCCATCCCGTCGTACTCGCTGTTCGGCTGGCAGCGCCCCTGCTACCTGATGTCCGACGGGTACGCGGCGAGCTACCGGGAGCTGGTCGAGGACACCGACTGGGACTCCTACGGCCGGGGACGCGACCCCCGCTGCGCGAACTGCATGGCCCACTGCGGGTACGAGCCCACCGCCGTGTTCGCCACGCTCTCCTCGCTCAAGGAGTCGCTCCGGGCCGTGCGCGGCGGCTGACCGGCCGGCCGAACACCCCCGCGAGCGCGCGGAAGGGGCCGGGGGCCGCGCCGCGGATCCGGGCGGGCAGCCGCAGCCACCCCGGCGCGAAGGACTCGGCGCGGCCGCGCTCGACGGCGGCGACGATGGCCCGGGCGACCCGCTCGGGCGGGATCGGCGCGGGCCAGCGGCGGCCGTAGGCCGCCCCCCGCCGCGCGAAGAACGGCGTGTCCACCACGCCGGGTAGGACGACCGAGACGCCGATCCCGGGCACCTCGTACCGCAGGCTCTCGGCGAAGGCGATCAGGCCCGCCTTGGTCGCCGCGTACACCGCCTCGTCGCGGACGCCGACCGCTCCGGCGATCGAGGACACGAAGACGAGGTGGCCCCGGCCGCGCTCCGCCATCCCGGGCAGCAGCGACCGGGTCAGCGCGATCTGGGCAATCAGGTTGGCCGCGACCAGTTCCTCGGCGACGCCGTCCGGCATGGTGGTGAACGGCCCCGCCCACCCCAGGCCCGCGTTGCCGACCATGACGTCCACCGGCCCGGCCCGCCCGGCCAGGGCCGCGACCCCGGCGGTGAGGTCCCCGGCGACGGCCAGCCCGCCGGTCTCCTCCGCGACGGCGGCGAGCCGCTCCCGGTCGCGGCCGGCGAGCACGAGATCGGCGCCCGCCTCCGCCATGGCCCGCGCCGTCGCGGCCCCGATGCCCGAGGACGCGCCGGTGATCAGTACGCGGGCGCCCGCAAGTCTCATCGCCCGACCCCCCATCGTCTCCGGAGGGTCGTTCCCCCGCTCTTTCCGGGTTTATCTCAGGGGCTCGGCAGGGGCGTCTTGGGATGCTCGACGATCGGCACGCTGGAGCGCACCACGCTCTCGCCCGCGATCGCCAGCCCGTCGTCCGCCTTCCACATCTCGAGGAAGTGCGTTCCGGCGGTGACCCCGGCCCACTTGTGGTATTGCCACGAGCCGCAGGCGAACCGCACCGTCTCACCGTTCGGCCGCAGGGCGATCCAGTACGCCGCGACACCCGGCGGGCAGGTCTTGTTCGCCCAGATCTCGATGTCGCCGCGGGCGTCCTGACTCCAGGAGCGAGACGGCAGCCGTACGGCCATGCGCTTGGTCACCAGATGCATGCCGTACCCCGGGACCACGTCGGGCGGCGCGGACGTCGGCAGGGCGGTCACGGAGATCGGGCGTCCCGCCCCGGGCCCGCCGGACCCGCCCGTCAGGGGCCACCACTGCCAGATGGCCCAGCTCACCGCGAGCGCGGCGACCCCGCCGGCGCCGAACACCAGGGCCCTGCGCCGCCAGTCCCCGCCCGCCTCCACGGCGCCGCCGGGCGCCGCCGTACCGCCGGCCGGGCCCGGTGAGAGTCCCGGCATGAAAGAGGGCGTTCCCGACCGCTCCGCGTAGTGCTTGGCGGCGCGGGCCCGCCAGGCCCGTTCCACGGCCTGCATCCGCTCCCGCAGCGCGTCCACCCGGCGTCCCAGGGCGAGGAGCTCCTCGGCGTCCGCGCTCGACAGGTCCAGCGCGGCGATGATCTTGTGCACGACGGCCGCGCCGGGGAGCTTGTTCCCCTGGGCGAGCTGCTCGCCTCCGCTGAGCCACCGCGACACGGTGCCCTGGTCGGCGACCTTCCTGTTGGCCAGCACCTTCTGCGGCCAGCCGCCGGTCTCCAGGATGCGGCTCAGTGCCGCGGAGACGTCCTCCAGCGCCTGGATCAGACCGTCGGCCAGTTCCTCGAACGAAACCTCTCCGGTGACCACCGTGCCGCCCCTCTCGTGCGGTGCTTCGTCCCGTTCCCCGACGCACGAATGATCTTATTTCCGCGCCCGTCACGCCAGGGAGTTCGTCAGGCACCCGAGAAGTGAGACGGCCTTGGTTCTGAGCTGACCCCCCACCGGAAAAGACGACAATATGGATGAAATAGGGAGACGCCGGGCCATCTACCTGGCGGTTCTGGTCGCCGTCGAAGGAGCGCTGGCGGCCTGCTCGGACACGCAGGCCCCGGGAACCCGGAACGTCGCCGACAAGCGCGGCCGCACGCCCGGGGCGGGCGGGAGACCGAACAGGCCCAGCCCTTCGCCGAGCCCGTCACCGACTCCGACGTTCCAGCCGGTCGCCGTCCCGTCCCGCAAGCCCATCCACCAGATAAGCGAGCTCAACCCGGCCGCCCCGCCGAACTCGATCGCCCTGACCATCGACGACGGGCCCGATCCCGAGTGGACGCCGCGGGTCCTCGACCTCCTCGCGCAACACCACGTCGTCGCCACCTTCTGCGTGGTCGGCGACGCCGTACGCGAGCACCCGGAGCTCTTGAAACGCATCGTGGCGGCCGGCCACGCCATCTGCAACCACACGATGAGCCACCCGCAGCCCTTCGCCGGGCTGTCCTCCGAGCGGATGAGCGCCGAGGTCACCGGCGCGCTCCGCGAGATCTGGAACACCACCGGCGTCACCTCGCGGCTGTTCCGCGCGCCCGGAGGCTCCTGGTCGCCCGCCGTGCTCGAGACCATCGCGGGGAGCGGCATGCAGCCGCTCGACTGGGACATCGACCCGAGGGACTGGGCCCGCCCCGGCAGCGGAGCGATCGAGGCCGAACTGCTGCACGCCAAACCGGGCAGCATCCTGCTGTGCCACGACGGCGGCGGCGACCGCGCCCAGACGCTCCGCGCCCTCACCACCGTGATCCCCACGCTCCAGGGCCGGGGACTGACCTTCATCACCCTGTGAACGAGAGGAACCGGCCGTGCGGCTCACGCTCATCCCGCTCGACACACCCTCGGACGACACGTACGGCGACTGTCCGATTACACTCGGTATGGGCGCGAGTTTCCACGACACCCGGCAGTGGTCACAGAACCCGGATCATGAAGACTGGATCATGAAGACTGGATGCGGCCTGGCGCGTGGGCACCGGATCCAGAAGGATGACCTCCGGGAATGCTGGTGAGAAAGGCGGCACGGGGAGATGGCTCAGATCGTCGGTGGCGGAAGCCCCGTCAATGACGCGGAGCGACGGGTCATCGCCCACCTCCGGGACCACGCCCCGGACGACTGGCTGCTGCTCCACAACATCGAGGTGCCGCGCGGCGCCGACCTGTTCGAGGTCGACGTGATCGTGATCACCGGCCACTCGCTGTGCGTGATCGACGTGAAGGGCGCGCGGGGCCGCTTCGAGGTCTCCGGCACGCGCTGGTTCCCGCAGCGGGGCGGCGAGGCGTTCGGCTCGCCCGTCGCCAAGCTGCGCGGCACCGCCCGGGCGCTCAAGGGAGTGCTCCTCGACATCCACCGGGGGCTCGACCGGGTCTACGTCGACAGCGTGGTGGTGCTGACCGCGCCCGACGCCGTGCTCGTCGACCCGAGCGGGCGCGACGCCCGGCACGTCACCAACCTGCACGGCCTCGTCGGGATGCTGGGCGACGCCTCCCGGGTCCGGCAGGGCTGCAGCCCCGACGCCACCCCGTACCGCACGGCGCTCATCGAGGCGCTGAACGGCACCGTGCGCCGCTCGACCGCGCCGCCCAGGTTCGGCAACTGGAAGGTCGAGGAGCAGCTCGGCGGCGACACCCGGGTCACCGAGTACCGCGCGGTCAACGCCACCGCCCCGGCCAGCGAGACGGTCCTGCTCCGGGTCTACCAGGCCGACCCGCTGGCCGACCGCGAGCAGCGGGTCGCCGAGCAGCGGCGCATCGCCAACGCCTACCAGGCGCTCGCCAAGATCCCGGCGCATCCGTGCGTCGCCCGCTCGCGCGACTTCTTCGCCATCGACGACGAGAGCCGCTTCGTGCTGGTGCTCGACGACGTCCACGGGCAGGCCCTGCACCTGCGCCTCGCCGGGCGCATGCCCGCCACCGCCGCCCGCCTCGACATGGTGGACGACATCCTCGCCGGCCTGGCCCACGTCCACGCCAACCAGGTCATCCATCGCGCGCTCAGCCCCGCCTGCGTGCTCGTCACCGAGAGCGGGCAGGCGGTGCTCACCGGCTTCGACTACGCCAAGCCCGGGCCGCGCAAGCACACCGTGGCCAACGAGCTGCCGAACGTCCTCGACACGCACTACGTCGCCCCCGAGTGCCGCCTGCGGCCCGACCGGATGACCGCCGCCTCCGACGTGTACGCCGCCGGAGTCATCGCGTTCCAGATCCTCACCGGACAGCTCCCCACCCCCGGCACGGACATCGAGACCGCCGCCGCGGGCGTCGCCCCCGAGATCATGGACCTGCTGCGCCGGATGCGCGACGAGACGCCGGGCAAACGCCCCGAGGCGGCCGAGGCCCTCACGGAGCTGCGTCAGGCGCGCGACACCCGGCTCACCGCCGGCTATCCCGCGCGCTCCCAGCCCCTGCTGCTCGACCGCCTCCGCGGCGCGCTCCGCCGCTTCACCCGCGACTGACGCGGGCCCGGGTCACTCCGCCATCGCCGCCCGGACGAGGTGGGTGTCGGTGAACTGCTCGAACCGCACCACCCGCTCGTCGCGGACCTGCCAGTAGTGGACGAACTTCACCCGCATCGCCCTGCCCGTCGGCGCGTACGTGCCGGAGTACTCCCCGAAGGCGATCACCTTGCCGTCCGCCGCCACCAGCTCGTACGGCTCCGCCGCGAAATCGGGCCAGTCCGCCTTGAGCGCCCCGAACACGCCCGCGCGGATCGCGTCCGGCCCGACGTACGTCCCGGCCAGCGGGAAGCCCGCCATCTCGGTCCATTCGACGTCCGGCGCGAACGACGCGAGCATGCCGTCGAGGTCGCCCCGCGCGGACGCCGCGTAGTGCGCTTCGACGATCTCCAGGGGTGTGGCCATGTCAGGCTCCTTCCGCGAGGTTGATGAAGACGCCCTTGGTCTCGGTGTAGGCGTCCAGTGCGTAGCGGCCCATCTCCCGTCCGAGGCCGCTCGCCTTGAAACCGCCCCAGGGGGCGGCCGGGTCGGGGGTGTGCGGCATGTTGACGAACACGGCGCCGGCCCTGATCGCCGCCGCCATCCGGTGCGCGGTCGCGACGTCCCGGGTCCACACCGAGGCGGCCAGGCCGTACCGGCTGTCGTTGGCCCGGGGCACGATCTCCTCCGGGTCGTCGTACGTCAGCACCGGGATGACCGGGCCGAAGATCTCGTCCCTGCTGATCGTCATGTCGTCGGTGACGCCGGAGAAGACGGTCGGGTGGTAGAAGTACCCCTCCTCCAGGGCGCCTCCGGCCCTGCCGCCCCCGGTGACCAGGGTGGCGCCCTGCTCGACGCCGGCCCGGACGTACCCGTCCACGCGGCCCAGGTGCTCCTCGCTGACCAGCGGCCCCATCTGGGTCGCCTCGTCCATGCCGGGCCCGAGCCGCATGCCCTCGGCCGCCGCGGCGACCTTGTCGACGAACTCGGCCGCCCGCGCCCGGTCCACGTAGAAGCGGGAGTACGCCGCGCACACCTGGCCCGAGTTGAACAGCGCCCCCTGCACGCACCCGGCGACCGCCGCGTCGATGTCGGCGTCCCGCGCGACGATCATCGGAGTCTTGCCGCCGAGCTCCAGCGTCACCCGGCGGAAGTCGTCCGCGGAGGCGCGCAGGATCTCCCGGCCGACCTCCGTTGACCCCGTGAACGACACCTTGTCCACACCCGGGTGCCGGGAGAGCAGCCGGCCGACCTCCGGGCCGCCGGTGACCACGTTGACCACGCCGCCCGGGAACCCCGCCTCGCGCACCAGCCCGGCCAGCCGGAGCGTCGTCAGCGGCGTCTGCTCCGCGGGCTTCAGCACGACGGTGTTCCCGCAGGCCAGCGCGGGCGCGAGCTTCCACGCCGCGATCATCAGCGGGAAGTTCCACGGCGTGATGAGCGCGCACACGCCCACCGGCTCGCGCCGCGTGTAGTGGAAGACCTCCGGGTTCCCGAGCGGAGCCGTGCTGCCCTCGATCTTGGTGACCCACCCGGCGAAGTAGCGGAAGTGCTCCGCCGCGCCCGCCACGGTCACCTGCCTGGCCACGCCGTACGGCTGGCCGTTGTCGAGGGTCTCCAGCCGGGCCAGCTCGTCCCCGTCCCGTTCGATCAGGTCGGCGAGCCGCCACAGCAGGCGCGCCCGCCCGGGGGCGGCCACGCCGGCCCACGGGCCGAACGCCTCCGCCGCGGCGGCCACCGCGTCGTCCACGTCGGCCGCCGACGCGGTCGCCACCCGGGCCAGCGGGCGGCCGTTCGCCGGGTCGACGGTGGTGAACTCCCCTCCGTCCGAGGCGGGCCGCCACGACCCGCCGACGAACAGGCCGGCGGCCGTACCGGGGAAGGTGAGCGATGAAAGTGGTGAAACGGACATGCGTCGCCTCTCATGCCTGGGCTGCGTCCGAGTCTCCGGCCCGCGGCCCCGGGGGCGCTTGTCCGCCAGGCGACAGTGCTTGACCGTGACTGAACGGTCCCGATCCCCCGCGGATTAGGATCTCCAGCACATCGCGTCCGTTCAGCGGGAGGAGGGCCGATGGCGACGCTGGTCCGGACCTCGGACGTCGCGCCGTCCGAGCGGGCGGAGTTCTGGCGGGCCATGGTGGCCGGCTCCTTCGTGCCCCTCGACTTCTCCTTCCCCGACCCGGCGGCCTTCCAGGGACGCCTCACCGATCACCGGCTCGGCGCCACCGTGCTGAGCACGGTCAGCGCGGGAGCGCACCGCGCCGAGCGCACCGCCCGGCTGATCTCCCGCACCGACGTGCCGATGGTCAAGCTGAGCATGCCGCTGCGGGGCCACGTCACGATCAGGCAGAACGGCCGGGAGGCCCCCCTGCTGCGCGGCGACATCGCCGTCTACGACACCACCCGGCCGTACACGATCTCCGTGGACCGGGCCTGCACCATGCTGGTGCTGATGTTCCCGCAGGCCGCCCTGCGGCTGCCGCGCGCCGCGCTGGCCGAGGTCACCGCGCGGCGGGTCTCCGGCGGCCACGGCCTCGGCGGGCTGCTCGGGCCGATGCTGGCCGGCCTCTCCGAGCACGTGGACGAGATCGACCGGCCGTACGCCTGCCGCCTCGCCGACAACGTCATCGACCTGGTCTCCCTCATGTACGCCGAACAACTCGGCGAGCCCGGCTCCTCCGACGCGGCCTCCCCCACGACGCTGATGACCCGGATCAAGGCGTACATCGAGCAGCACCTCGGCGACCCCGGCCTCGGCCCCGAGTCCGTGGCCTCCGGCGTGCACATCTCCACCGGATATCTGCACAAGCTGTTCCGCGCGGAGAACACCACCGTCGGCCGGTTCATCCGCGAGCGGCGCCTGGAGCACATCCGGCGGGAGCTGACCGACCCGCGGCACAGCTCCACCGCCATCAACGCCATCGGAGCGCGCTGGGGCCTCGTGGACGCCGCCCACCTGAGCCGCCTCTTCAAGAGCGCGTACGGCGTCTCCCCCCGCGAATACCGCCTCACCCGCGCCGCGTGACCAGCGGAGATATCGCTCTCGATATCGACAGTCCCAGGATATCGATATTGGACATGATGCGACGGGTTCTGGTCTGCTCCTGCCAGAAGATCGTCAAAGACGAGGAGCAGGACATGCGAAACTCCCCCAGGACACGGCTGGGCGCGGCGCTCGGCGCGGCCGTCCTGACCGCCTCCGCGTTGTTCGGCGGGACCGCCCACGGCGCCACCGCCACCGTCCGGCACAGCCCGGCCGCGCAGGCGGTCGTCCACGGCACGGTCGTCCGCGACGACCTGCAGGCGCTGTTCCGCAAGGCCGGAGTGCGCGGAACGTTCGCGCTCCTCGACGTGAAGCGGGGGCAGACCACGGTCGTCGACGCCGCGCGGGCGAAGCAGAGGATGATCCCGGCCTCCACGTTCAAGATCCCGCACAGCCTCATCGCGCTGGAGACCGGTGCCGTGAAGGACGAGAACGAGGTGATCCCGTACGGCGGGCAGCCGCAGCAGTTCCCCGAGTGGGAGCACGACATGAACCTGCGCGACGCCATCGCGGCGTCCAACGTCCCGGTGTTCCAGACACTCGCCCGCCGGATCGGCCTCAAGCGGGAGAACCAGTGGGTGAACCGCCTGAGCTACGGCAACCGGCGGATCGGCCCCGTCGTGGACCGCTTCTGGCTCGACGGCCCGCTGGAGATCTCCGCGGTCGAGCAGACCCGCTTCCTCTCCCGGCTGGCCCGGCAGCAACTCCCGGCGTCCAAGAAGAACCAGCTCAAGGTACGCGAGATGCTGAAGATCGAGGAGAAGGACGGCTACGCGCTGTTCGCCAAGACCGGCTGGGGCATGTCGACCACGCCCAGCCTCGGCTGGTGGGTGGGCTGGGTCGAGCGCGGCGACCGCCTCCATACCTTCGCGCTCAACATCGACATGGACGGCGCCCAGGACACCGGGAAGCGCATCCCCCTCACCCGCGACCTGCTGACGGCTCTCGGAGTCCTCCCGAAGGCGTGACCGGGTTCGACCCGCGTCACGACCCGTGAGACAGTCCGCTGCCATGACCTCGCCACACGTGGAACCCGCCTCCCCCGGGCTCGCGCCCCGAGGGCGGCGGGCGGTCTCCGATCGCAGGGTGATCGTGATCGTCGTGGGGACACAACTGGCCATCTCGCTCGGCTACTACGCGATGATGGCCCACCTGGTCGCACACTTGCACCGTGACCTCGGCATACTCGCCGGGACCGTCACCGCGGTCCTCGGCGTGCGGGTCGCGGTGCAGTACATGCTGTTCCTGCCCGTCGGAGCGCTCACCGACGTGATCGGCCCGGCACGCGCGGGATTCCTGGCCTGTCTCTGCGCGGCCGTGGTGATGGCGGTGGGCGGCGCGCTGTTCCACCCGGCCGCGCAGTCCCTGCTCGCCGGGGTGGCGCCGGCACGCCGTGCCCGGGGCTTCGCCGCCTATCTGGTCACGGGTGAGCTGGCCGCCGTCGTCGGGCCGCCCCTGGGGCTCCTCCTCCTGCTGACCGGCGGGTTCGGGCTGCTGGCGGCGGTGACGTCGGGCGCGTGGGCGGCCGGCGCCGTGCTGTTCACGCTGCTCCGCCGCGCGCCCGGCGCCGCTCCCCGTACGGAAACCGGAGCGGCCCGGCCGGATCCGCGAAGGCTCGTCGCGGGGGTGTCGGCGGTGCTCCGGGACCGGGGCTTCGTCCTGTTCGCCTCAGCCCGCCGACCCCGTTCGCGACGCCCAGCAGCGCGAACGCCGCCGCGCGCAGGGCGCTACCTGATGCTGGTCGTGCTCCCTCCCGGCGCGGGCGGCCGGATCGCCGTGCTGGCGGTGGCCGCCGTACTGCACGGGCTGGCCTCCGGGCTGACGCAGGCGGCGCTGTTCCAGACCGTCACCCGCTGCGCGCCGCCGGGGCGGTTCGGCGGCTACACCGGCCTGCTCAACTTCCTCGCCGGATTGGTCGCCCTGGCCGGGAGCTTCGCCGTCGGACCGCTCTTCGACGGCGGGCACCGGGGCGCGACGACGGCCCTGGCGGCTCTCGGCCTGGTCGCGGCCGTCACCGCCGCCGCCGTACGATCCCCGGCCGCGCCCACGCGGTGACGCGCGCGACTCAGGCGGGGGCCGCCACCCCGAAGGGGTTGTCGATCACGTACCGCCAGCCGCCGTCCGGACCCCGACGGGCGACATCCGTCGCGGTCCCCTCGACGCGCACCCGCTCACCTCGGACGTCCACGCCGTCGATGACCCAGTCCACCACGAGCAGCGCGAGATCGCCGGACACGTAGGTGTGCCGGGGCCGCACCGTGATCGGCAACCCGAGGCCGAGGAACTCCGCGTTGGCCCGGCCGATCCCGTCCCCGCTCACGGCCGTGCCGGGACGCGGCACGAACACCGCGCCGTCCTCGTACATCTCCGTCACGGCGGCCGGCACACCGCTGTTGAAGCGTGCGGCGAACACCGCGGGAACGTCCTCAGGACGGCGTGCTATCTCTCCACTCATCGGCTTTCATCCCTCCGGTCGTAAAAGAACCGCGAGGAACGCTAGGAGGCGGTTTCGTGGCTAACCAAACGGTTCGCATCGCCGCGCCGGGCCTTCCGGCCGGCCCGATGGGCGAGGTCGCCGAGCCCTCCCCGTCCTGCCCTGTGGAGATCACCCTCGCGGCGCTCCGCGGCAGGTGGACGACACTGGTGATCCGCGAACTCCTCCGAGGCGACCGCACCTTCAGCGAACTCCGCCGGACGCTGCCCCGCCTCTCGGACAAGGTCCTATCCGAACGGCTGGCCCACCTCGCGGAAGTCGGGGTCGTCGACCGTCACCGCCTCCCCGACTGGCCGCCTCGGGTCCGGTACAGCCTCACCCCACGTGGACGCTCCCTCGGCCCGGTCCTGCAAGCCCTCTGGGACTGGGGCACGGAATCCCGCGACGAGTAGCCCTGGACGCGCATGGCGACGGTTCCCCGAGCCCGAAAACGGAGCTTCGAGGACGATCGCCGGCTCCGGCATACAGGGCGCGCACGAAAGGGGCGGCGTTACAAGGCCCTGACGCGGGCGGCCTGCTCCTCCTGGACTCTTCGGGCAGTACGCAGGAAATCGAGGATGACGGCCAGCTCGTCCGGCCCGTACCCCTGCAACGCCCGGGCGCCCGCCTGGCCGACCGGGAAGAAGATCTCGGCCTCGGCGGAGCGGGCGGTGTCGGTCGCGGCGACCAGGACGCGGCGGCGGTTACCCGGATCGGTGGAACGGACCACCATGCCCGCACGTTCCAGTCGGTCGATGACCGTGGTGGTGGCCGCCGGGCGTGGCGATCGTGCACGGCACGGCCTCCGTCCTGATGCCCTGGCGATTTACGCTCCCCAGGCGACGGCTGTCGCGGCAGACCATCGTCGTGGTGAGAACGGAAGCCGGCTGGAAGATCGGCGCCATCCACAACGGCCGCGTCCGCCCCGTGACCGTTCCCGAGCCCGACGCGTTTCCCTCCAAGATGTCCCAGCTGATGGCGCGTACCGCCCACCGACTCGGCCTCGGCCGACGCTGACCCCGCAGGCCCGGCAGATCGGGGCGTCACATCCGCCCATCGGCATGGAGGCCGGCCGCACACAGCGGGCCGTGGGGCGGTCCGGGACGACCTCTAGCTGGGCCTTATGGTGGCGAGCTGCACAAGCAGCAGGACCAGTCGGTAGGCGTCGTTGAAGTCGGCGGCGGTGAACGTGACCGTACGGGCGCCTTCGGCACGTGAAACACCCGGCACGAGTGTCGCCAGATCAACCGTGATCGGGTTGTGGAGATCGACTTCGATGTCAAGCGGCCCGGCAATGGTCAGAGGCGAAACCAGTGCACGCCGCGTGATCGCGTCGGCGGCCGCCTTGCGCAGCCGCTCCCGGGCTTCCTCAGGGTGCAGGGCGATCGCGCCGGCCTGCCCGAGGGCCTGCTTGACCGCGACGGTGGAGGCCGAGGGAACCAGATCACGGAGTTCGGCGCAGGCGGTGTCATCGCCACTGAGCAGCACGACCGGCACGCCCAGATGACCGGCCATGGCGGCGTTGAGACCGATCTCGCCCAGGGAACGTCCGGCCACACGCACGTCGAGGATGTCATCGCTCATGGTGTGTGCCAGCACGCCCGGCCCCCCACCGGCTCGGGCGTGGTAGCCGACGAACATAACCGCATCGGTGTGCTCATCGAGCCCGCCGAGCATGCCCAGCGGGCGCGGCTTGCCACGGACCAGGTGTGCCCGCCGGTCGAGCTCCTCCGGCAATATGTTGCGGAAAGGCCCGTGAGCGTCGGCGACCCAAACCACCGCAGTGGGTTCGGCATCCAGTACACCGGCGATCACGGCGTTCGCCTCGGCCGTCATCAAGGCCCGACCGCGTTCGTAATCGTGCCGCCCCGGATTCGTCTCGGCGGAATGGACGATCCCCGAGATGCCCTCCATATCAACAGATATCAGCACCTTCACACCCCGAACCCTACGCACCGTGCGGCGCTGGTCGCGGCGACCCAGGGTCACATGCTGACCTCAGGCGCCAGGGCTCCTCCCGGAAGAACCGACGGCGACACCGGGAACCACAGAGCCCATACGACAGCAAGCCAGAACGGCGGGACAGAGGAAGCGGAACAGCGGAAGCGGGACAAGGGGCGGCGGGGAAGCGGAGCGGAGGCGGGTGGGGCCTCCGGCGCGCGTAGGACCGTGCCCTGTACCACCGCGCCCGAGACCGCGAAGCGGGGAATCGCCAGAGCGCAACTATCACGGCGCGCCGGAGCAGCCGCCCGCCGCAGCGCAGCGGTCACCATGAAGCGACGAGAACCGGATACGGCTTCGATCCACCTCCAGCACCGCCCAGCAACCGCCCGCCGCAGCGCAGCGGTCACTGTTCACCGGCGCGCACCGTTCGGCGAGAACCGGAGACCTGGCGAGCACCCCGCCCATCCCCCTACAACCCACCGCACCCGCGGGTGGTCACCGGACGACCGCGACCGGGCAGCGGGCGTGGTGCAGCACGCCCCGGCTCACCGAGCCGAGCACGGCGGCGCCGATCGCGCCGCGCCCGCGGGAGCCGACGACGACGAGGTCGGCCTTCTCCGAGGCGTCCACAAGGGCGGCGACGGGGTGCCCGCGCACGATGTCCAGCGTGACCTCGAGGTCGGGGAACCGCTCTTGCAGGTCGCCGAGCTTGTCCATGGCGGCCTGGCGGAAGGCGTGCTGGATCTCGTCCACGTCGTAGACGACCTCGGGGCCGAGGATGTGCACCGGCAGCTCCCACGCGCTGACCGCGCGCAGCCGGGCGCCGCGCAGGGCGGCCTCCTCGAAGGCGTAGGCGAGGGCCGGGTCGCACTCCTCCGACTCGCCCACCCCGACCACGATCTCGCCGTGCGCGGTGGCGGGCGCGGGCCGTACGACGACGACCGGCGCGTGGACGTGCCCGGCGACGTGCGAGCTGACCGAGCCGAGGAGCATGCCGGCGAAGCCGCCCCGGCCGCGGCTGCCTACGACCAGTTCGGACGAGTGCTCAGCCTCCTGCCGGAGCACGGGCGCGGGCACGCCGTAGACCAGTTCGGTGGTCACCTCGACGTCGGGCTGCCGGGCCCGTACGGCCTGGCGGGCGTCGCGGAGGATCCGCTCGCCCGACTGCACGATGGACTCCTGCACGCCGGGGATCGGATAGCGCGGGATCTCGTACGGCAGCCGGTCGACGACGTGGAGGACACGCAGCGGCAGCTTCTTGCGCGCCGCGTCGTCGGCGGCCCATTCCACGGCGGCGGTGGCGGCGGGGGAGCCGTCGGTCGCAACGATGATCATTTGGTCCTCCTCGTTCGTCCCCGGCACATCCATGAGACGACCGCGGCGGGAGCGGTTCCAGAGCCGCTGGTCCTCATGGGACGGGACCTTCCGCCTTCCCCGTGACGAGAACGCAAACTTCGGAGATCTTTCCCAAAGCATGTGCCGTGCCGCCGGGGGAAGGAGGGTGATCACGGGCAGTTTCCGCCGATCTGGAGGCATCCGTGGTGGTGGCCGGGAGTGGGGACACAGGTGGGGACACAGGTGGGGAAAACCCTGTGGAAAAGTCTGTGGAAAAGTCTGTGGACAGGGCTGTGGAAACTGTGGACAGATGTGTCCTGGTGCTGAACACGGGCTCCTCGTCGATCAAATACGAGTTGATCGACACGGAGTCCGGGGGCCGCCTCGCCGTCGGCCTGGTCGAGCGGATCGGCGAGGAGCGGGGCGCGCTCACCCACACCCGTCCGGGGGCGGAGCCGTACGAGCTGCGCCGGGCCTTCCCCGACCACGAGTCGGGGCTGCGGGCGGCGCTCGACGCGTTCGAGCGGGCCGGTCCCGACCTGGCGCGGGTGCCGCTGCGGGCGGTCGGGCACCGGGTGGTCCACGGCGCCGACCGGTTCACCGGGCCGGTCCTGGTCGACGACGACGTGATCGCCGCGATCGACGAGCTGTCGAGGTTCGCGCCGCTGCACAACCCGGCCAACCTGGACGGGATCCGGGTGGCGCGCGCCGCGTTCCCCGGCGTCCCGCAGGTGGCCGTGTTCGACACCGCGTTCCACCAGACGCTGCCCCCGCACGCGTACACGTACGCGGTGCCGCGCGCCTGGGCGCGCGAGCTGGGCGTGCGGAGGTACGGCTTCCACGGCACCTCGTGCGCCTACGTCTCGCGGCTGGCGGCCGAATCTCTGGGCCGTCCCCTTGAGGAGACGAACATGATCGTGCTCCATCTCGGCAACGGCGCGAGCGCGACCGCGATCAGGGGCGGGCGCAGCGTGGACACCTCGATGGGCCTGACGCCGCTCGAGGGCCTGGTCATGGGCACCCGCTCCGGCGACGTGGACCCCTCGCTGCCCTCGTTCCTGTACGGCGCGGCCGGGCTGGGCGTCGCCGAGAGCCACGAGGCGCTGATGCGTGCCGGGGGGATGCTGGCCCTGGCCGGCGCGAGCGACATGCGCGAGGTCTGGGAGAAGGCCGACGCCGGCGACGAGGACGCCCGGCTGGCCCTCGACGTCTACTGCCAGCGGATACGCAAGTACGTGGGCGCGTACTACGCGGTGCTCGGCCGGCTGGACGCGGTCGTGTTCACCGCCGGGGTGGGCGAGCACGACGCGCGGACCAGGGCGCGGTCCATGAGCGGGCTCGAACGGCTGGGCATCGCCGTCGATCCGGATCGCAACCGGGGCGGGGAGGCCGCGCGGACGATCTCCCCGCCCGGCTCCGAGGTCGCGGTGCTGGTGGTCCCCACCGACGAGGAATGGGAGATCGCGTCCCTGGCCCTGCGCGTGCTGACGAGATCAGAAGCGGACTCAGGAACAGACCCCAAAGCAAGCTAGAAGCAGGCCGGAAGCGGGACCGGAGGCGGGACCGGGAGCGGGCCGTCAGTACGGCCAGACCCAGTTGCGGATCATCGGCGCGTCCTCGCCGTACTCCCTGGTGTAGGCGCGGCAGTGGAGCCGCTCGTCGGCCATCCGCTGGCGCAGGTGGGCGGCCCGCGACCCGAGGCCGGGGACCCGGTCGATCACGTCGAGGACCAGGTGGAACCGGTCGATGTCGTTGAGCATCGCCATGTCGAAGGGCGTGGTCGTGGTGCCCTCCTCCTTGTATCCGCGCACGTGCAGGTTGTCGTGGCCGTTCCGGCGATAGGTGAGCCGGTGGATCAGCCAGGGATAGCCGTGGAAATTGAAGATCACCGGTCGGTCGGCGGTGAACAGCGTGTCGTACTCGGCGTCCGACATGCCGTGCGGGTGCTCGCTCGGCGGCTGGAGGCGCATCAGGTCGACGACGTTGACCACGCGGACGCGCAGCTCGGGCAGGAACTCGCGCAGCAGCGCCGCGGCGGCGAGGGTCTCCATGGTGGGCACGTCGCCGGCGCAGGCGAGGACGACGTCGGGTTGGAGGCCGTCGTCGTTCGAGGCCCACTCGATGATGCCGAGGCCCCGCGTGCAGTGCGCCACCGCCTCCGGCATGGTGAACAGGTCGAGCGTCGGCTGCTTGCCCGCGACCACGACGTTCACGTAGTCGCGCGACCGGAGGCAGTGGTCCCCCACCGAGAGCAGCGTGTTCGCGTCCGGCGGCAGGTAGACGCGGACGACCGAGGCCTTCTTGTTCATGACCACGTCCAGGAACCCGGGGTCCTGGTGGCTGAAGCCGTTGTGGTCCTGGCGCCATACGTGCGAGGACAGCAGGTAGTTGAGCGACGCCACCGGACGCCGCCACGGGATCTTGCGCGACGACTCCAGCCACTTGGCGTGCTGGTTGAACATCGCGTCCACGATGTGGATGAACGCCTCGTAGCAGTTGAACAGGCCGTGCCGTCCGGTCAGCAGGTAGCCCTCCAGCCAGCCCTGGCACAGGTGCTCCGACAACACCTCCATGACCCGGCCGCCCGGCGCGAGGTGCTCGTCGGTGGGCAGCCGCTCGGCGTCCCACGCCCGGTCGGTCACCTCGAACACCGCCTGCAGCCGGTTGGACGCCGTCTCGTCCGGCCCCATCAGCCGGAAGTCGTGCGGGTTGGCGGCGATCACGTCGCGCAGGAACGTGCCGAAGATGCGGGTGGGCTCGCTGGTGGCGGTGGCCGGCGACTTCACCTCGACCCCGTAGTCGCGGAAGTCCGGCAACACCAGCGGGCGCAGCAGCTCGCCGCCGTTGGCGTGCGGGTTCGCGCTCATCCGGCGGGGACCGCGCGGCACTCCGGCGGTGACCTCGGGCACGGGGCGGCCGTCGAGGTCGAACAGCTCCTGCGGCCGGTAGGAGCGCATCCACTTCGCCAGGGCGGCCAGCCGGTCGGGGCGGTCCCGAACGTCGGTGAGCGGCACCTGGTGGGCCCGCCAGGTGCCCTCCACCGGCAGGCCGTCCACCTCGCGGGGGCCGGTCCAGCCCTTGGGCGTACGCAGGATGATCATCGGCAGCGGCTCGTCCGCCCCCGCCTTGATCGCCGCGATCCGGTCGAAGGCCTCGTCCAGCGTGCCCGCCATCAGGGTGTGCATGACCGCCGGGTCGTCGCCGGAGACGATGTACGGGCGGTAGCCGTACCCCTCCATGAGCTTGACCAGATCGCTCTCGGGGATGCGGGCGAGGACCGTCGGGTTGGCGATCTTGTAGCCGTTCAGGTGGAGGATCGGCAGGACGACGCCGTCCCGGGCCGGGGCGAGGAACTTGTTCGAGTGCCAGCTCGCGGCGAGGGGTCCCGTCTCCGCCTCACCGTCGCCGATGACGCACGCCACGACCAGGTCCGGGTTGTCGAACGCCGCGCCGTACGCGTGCGCGAGGGCGTAGCCCAGCTCGCCGCCCTCGTGGATGGATCCGGGCGTCTCCGGCGCGACGTGGCTCGGGATGCCGCCGGGGAAGGAGAACTGCCGGAACAGCCGGCGCATGCCGTCGGCGTCCTGCGACACCGAGGGGTACACCTCGCTGTACGTGCCCTCCAGCCAGGCGAGCGCGACAGCGGCGGGGCCGCCGTGCCCGGGGCCCGCGATGTAGATCATGTCCTGGTCGCGCTGCCGGATGACCCGGTTGAGATGCGCGAAGCAGAAGTTCAGTCCGGGGGTGGTCCCCCAGTGGCCGAGCAGGCGCGGCTTGATGTCCGCCGGAGCCAGCGGCTCCTTGAGCAGCGGGTTGTCGAGCAGGTAGATCTGCCCGACCGACAGGTAGTTCGCGGCACGCCAGAATGCATCGATCTGCGCGATTTCATCCATGACCGTGCCTGTACCCGGGAGCCGGGGGTTGATGGCCGGAACGGCCGCCCACGAGCCGAACGCCGCCACCTCCGGGACCTTCGTCCCTGCGTGCGGGCACACCGCGTCGGCGACGCTGGACGCATGAACCTCGACAAGGCCGGGCTCCAGAAGCTCTCGCGGGCCGAGTGCCTCTCGCTGTTGTCCACGACACCGATCGGCCGCGTCGTGTTCACCGAACGCGCGCTGCCCGCCGTACAGGTCGTCAACTACATGCTGGACGGCGAGGACGTGGTGTTCCGCACCGCCGCGGGCTCACGCCTCTCGGACGCCGCGCGCGGCGCGATCGTCGCCTTCGAGGCGGACCATTTCGACACGGACAGCCACAAAGGCTGGTCCGTGACCGCCGTGGGCCCGGCGCGGGTGGTCGAGGAGCCCGGCGAGGTCGTACGGCTGGCCCGGCTGCCGCTGGTCCCGTGGGCGCCGGGCCACCGCGACCAGCTCATCACCATCCGCGCGGAGCTGGTCACCGGGCGGCGGCTGAGCTGAGGGGGCCGTTCAGGCGAGAGGGACCCGCCAGGACAGGCAGGTGCCCCGCGGCTCGTGCGGCAGCACCTCGAACGTGCCGCCGAGGAGCTCCGCCCGCTCCGCCAGGTTCCGCAGGCCGCTGCGCCGTCCCTCCTCGGGCACGCCGACCCCGTTGTCCGCCACCTCCAGCAGGAGGACGGCGTCGCGGGCGTCCACGGTCACGCTCACCTCGGTCGCGTGGGCGTGCCGTACGACGTTGGACAGGGCCTCGCGCAGGACGGCGAGGAGCTGGTCGGCGAGCTTGGGCGTGACGAGCGTGTCCAGCGCCCCCTCCAGGCGTACGCCCGGCATGAACCCGAGATGGCCGCGCGCCGACTCCACCAGGTCCATGAGCTGGCCGCGCACCGTGGTGGCCTTCTCCTCTCGCGGCGTGTGCAGCGCGAAGATGGTGGAGCGGATCTGCCTGATCGTCGCGTCGAGCTCGTCCACGACGTGCTGGACGCGCCCGGTGACCTCCGGTTTCTCCACCAGCTTGACGACGCTCATCAGCGTCATCGCCGCCGCGAACAACCGCTGGATCACCACGTCGTGCAGGTCCTTGGCGATGCGGTCGCGGTCTTCGAGCAGGCCGAGGCGCTCGGCGTCCTTCCTGGCCTCGGCCAGTTCGAGCGCGACCGCGGCCTGGCCGGCGAGGGCCTGGACCATCCGCAGGTCGGCGGAGCTGAACGGCAGGCGCCCGGTCCGCTTGCCCAGGCCGAGCACGCCGCGTACGAGCCGCCCCTTGCCGAGGGGGACCGACAACGACGGGCCCGACTTCGGCAGGCCGGACGGGGTGTCCGGGCACGCCCTGATGTCCGCGATCTGCGGCTCGGCCGTGCGCAGCACCCGTCCCGCCACCGTCTCCCCCGCGGACAGCTCGATGCCGAGCAGTTCCTCCGCGCCGAGCCCCTCGGCGATCTCGACCCGCAGCGTCTCGGGGGAGGCGCCGAAGGAGATCGTCACCACGTCGGCGTCGGTCATCTCCCGGGTGCGCCTGGCCAGGGACACCAGCACGTCGTGCGGGTCGGCGCCGGACAGCAGGCTCGTCGTCACCTCGGAGGAGACCTCCAGCCACGCCTCCCTGCGCCGGGTCTCCTCGTACAGGCGGGCGTTCTCGATGGCGACGCCCGCCGCCGTGGCGAGCGCGGTGACGATGGCCTCGTCCTCCTCGTCGAACTCGCCGTTGCGCTTCTCGGTCAGGTAGAGGTTGCCGAAGATCTCGTCGCGTACGCGGATGGGGACGCCGAGGAAGGAGCGCATCGGCGGATGGCCGGCCGGGAAGCCGTACGAGTCGGGGTGGTCGGCGATGTCGCGCAGCCGGAGCGACTGCGGCTCCTTGATCAGCAGGCCGAGGAGGCCGAGTCCGTGCGGCCAGTGCTCGATCCTGGCGATCTCCTCCTCGCTCAGGCCGACCGGGACGAACTGGACCAGCGTGCTCTCCTCGCCGATCACGCCGAGCGCGCCGTACGAGGCGTTGACCAGGGCGGTGGCGGACTCGACGATGCGGTGCAGCACGGTCTCCAGGTCGAGCTCGCTGCCGACGGAGACGACCGCCTCAAGCAGCGAGTGGACGCGGTCACGCGTGGCGAGCACGGCCTCCAACCGGCTCTGCAGCTCGGCCAGGAGATCATCCAGCCGCATCCGCGGGAGGAATGATCCCGATTCGGTGTCCGTCATCTCGTCCCTCTCAAAGTGATACCACTCGGGCATAGCACACCGCCCGCCCTCTTCGCGAGGACGGGCGGCGGAGGGGGACGTGCTCTCGGTCACGTGAGGACCTCACGCGAGCGCGTCACTTGAGGACGGGGAACCGCCTGACGAGCGCGGTGCCGCCCCACCAGCGGCCGATGCCCACGGTGTCGCCGGCGTTCGCCAGGGCGAGCCCCGCGAGGACGATCGTGTAGATCACGTGCTCGTCCAGGAAGGGGTTGTTGGCGAGGGGCAGCTCGGCCGCCCACATGAGCATGAGGAGCAGGCCGCCGGTGACCGCGGCGACGCGGACGCCCGCGCCGAGGATCAGCGCGGTGCCGATCCCGGCCAGACCGATCATGAAGAGCCAGTCGGCCCAGCCCTGCCCGGCGAGCCCGGAGAAGAAGCCGCCGAGCGCGTTCTCGGCCGTCCCCTTGAGGAACCCGGTGGTCGGGCTGCCGCCGTTGATCCACGCCTTGTTCTCGGGGGTGGCGAGGCCCAGGCCGAGCAGTTTGTCGACGAAGGCCCAGAGGAAGACCCATCCGATCGCCAGCCGGGCGACCCCCCAGACGTAGTCCACCGGCCTGCGCGCCCTCTGCGTCGCGGCGTGCGCGCCGGGCCCCGGGACCACGCGCGCCTCCTGCCGGCCGCTCCGCTCCATGATCGCCATCGTGAGCCCCTTTCCCGTTCCTCGGTGATGCCACAAGTCCATCCGTTCCGCGGGATCGGCGGCAGTGCCGTACGGCTCGGGCTCGGCGGACCCGAGGTCCCCCGCTCGAGGGACCTTCGGCCCGGCCGTGCCGCTCAGGGAGGAACGCCCCCTTCTCCGGGACTTTGGTCCCTAGCGGGACATGGCGTTACCAATGGCATGGTGGGAATGTGAAGCGTGGCGAACCGGCATGAACGAACGAGAGCTCCGGGAACTCCCCCGGGACGAGTCTCTGCGGCTGCTCGCCTCGGTGGCGATGGGCCGCGTGGTCTTCACGCTGCACGCGCTCCCCGCGATCCGACCGGTCAACCACATCCTCGACGACGGCGACATCATCATCCGCACCCACCTGGGCGCGGCCATCACCTCGGCCGCCGACGGCGACGGCACCGTGGTCGCGTACGAGGCGGACGCGATCGACCCGCACGACCACCTCGGCTGGAGCGTGATCGTGGTCGGCACCGCCCGCCTGGTCAGGGACCGGGCGGAGATCGAGCGGTACAGCGCGATGTTGCGGCCGTGGGTCTTCGGGAACATGGACCACGTGATCCGGATCCGCCCCGAGGTCGTCACCGGCTTCCGGCTGACGCCGCTCGGCGAGCCCGCGTCGTCCGCGGACCGCTGAGCCCGGGTCTCGCAAAGAACCCGCCGCGTCCCGTTTGGCGGCGACAGCGGGGGTAGGCGCGGGCCCCATGAAGGCACTCACCTGGCACGGGAAGCGCGACGTACGGGTCGAGGAGGTCTCCGACCCGGCGATCAAGGAATCGACCGACGCGATCATCAAGGTCACGACGAGCGGGATCTGCGGCTCCGACCTGCACCTGTACGAGCTGTTCGGGCCGTTCATGATGGAGGGCGACATCCTCGGCCACGAGTCGATGGGCATCGTCGAGGAGGTCGGCGCCGACGTCAAGAACATCAAGCCCGGCGACCGGGTGGTCATCCCGTTCAACATCTCCTGCGGGCACTGCTTCATGTGCGACCGGCAGCTCTACGCGCAGTGCGAGACGACCCAGGTCCGCGACCACGGGATGGGGGCCGCCCTGTTCGGCTACACCAAGCTGTACGGCGAGGTGCCCGGCGGGCAGGCGGAGTACCTGCGCGTCCCGCAGGCGCACTTCGGCCCGATCAAGGTGCCCGAGGGGCCACCCGACGAGCGGTACGTCTACCTCTCCGACGTGCTGCCCACCGCCTGGCAGGCCGTCGACTGGGCCGACATCCCCGAGGGCGGCAGCGTCGCGGTCTTCGGCCTCGGCCCCATCGGTCAGATGTGCTGCCGCATCGCCCGGCATCTCGGCCACCGGGTCATCGGGGTGGACAGCGTCCCCGAGCGGCTCGCGATGGCCCGCAGGCACGGCGTCGAGACCGTGGACGCGGGCAGCCACACCCACGTCACCGAGGCCGTGCGCGACATGACCGGCGGCCGCGGCCCCGACTCGGTGATCGACGCGGTCGGCATGGAGGCGCACGGGTCGCCGTTCGCCAAGCTCGCCCAGAGCATCACCGGAATGTTGCCGGACCGGGTCGCCGCGCCGCTGATGGAGAACGCGGGCGTCGACCGGCTCTCCGCGCTCCACCACGCGATCGAGACGGTGCGGCGCGGCGGCACCATATCGATCATCGGCGTGTACGGCGGCATGGCCGACCCGATGCCGATGTTGCGGATGTTCGACCGCGGCGTCACGCTGCGGATGGGCCAGGCGCACGTCAAGCGCTGGATCGACACGCTGATGCCGCTGATCAGCGACGACGCGGACCCGCTGGGCGTGATGGACCTGGCGACGCACCGGCTGCCGCTGGACCAGGCGCCGCACGGCTACGAGATCTTCCAGAAGAAGAAGGACGGCGCGATCAAGGTCCTGCTCAACCCGTGACGCACGCCGATCTCGCCCAGTCGAGGTAGGCGGGCGTCCGGTCGGTCACGACACCGTTCACGCCGTACCCGGCCAGGCGCCGCCAGGCGTCCCGGTCGTTGGCGGTCCACGCGTACACGGAGAGGCCGGCCGCGCGGTACTCGCGGACCCGCTCCCGGGTCAGCCGGTCGTACCGTACGCCGACGAAGGAGAGCCCCTCGGCGGCCGAGGGGCTGGGCGCCGACGACGTCAGCAGCCCGCGCGCGGCCGGGAGGGAGCGGGCGGCCCGCAGGGCGGCGCCGGAGAACGACATCAGGCTCGCCCACCGGCGCGCGTCCAGGTCGGTGTAGATGTCGCGCAGGGCGCGCAGGTCCCGCGCGTCCGGCACCTGCTTGAGCTCCACCAGCGCGCGGCCGCCCCGGTCGCGGACCAGCCGCAGCGCGTCCGCGAGGGTCGGGGGCCGCTCGCCTCCGGCGGTGCGCAGCGCGCGGAACCGCGCCAGCGTCATGTCCGCGACCCGTCCCGTCCCCGTGGTCGTACGGTCGACGGTGGCGTCGTGCATCACCACGGGGTGGTGGTCGCGGGTGAAGTGGACGTCCAGCTCGATGCGGTCAGAGCCCGCGTCCAGCGCGTCCGCGAAGGCGGCGAGCGTGTTCTCCGTCCCGTATCCCCGATGGGACACCACCCTGGGGGCGGGACAGGACGACGAGGTGGCCAGATGGGTGCGGCCCGCCGCCGGGTCCAGCATCGTGATCACCAGGAGTGCGGTCCCGAGCGCGTTGGGGAGTGCCATACAACCTATGATGCTCACGTTCAGTAGTCGGTCACTTACATATCGTTGACAACGGCTCGATTATTTCCCCGCTCGCGCGCTACGCTCGCATAACGGACAAAACGAGAGGGACCGGAGGATGGCGGACCACGGCCACGGTCATGGACATGGACAGGTTCACGGTCATGGGCACGGTCACGGTCACGGTCATGGGCACGGTCACGGCGTCAGCGCGACGGCCGACCGGCGCCTCCTGACGGCGGCACTCCTTCTGATCGTCGGGTTCATGGCCGCCGAGGTGGCCGTCGGCGTGGTGGCCGGGTCGCTCGCGCTCGTCACCGACGCCGGGCACATGCTCACCGACGCCATCGCCATCATGCTCGCGCTGGTCGCCATGCGGATCGCCGCGCGTCCGCCCCAGGGCGGGTTCACCTACGGCCTCAAGCGGGCGGAGATCATCTCCGCCCAGATCAACGGCATCACGCTGCTGCTGCTCAGCGCGTACTTCGTCTACGAGGCCGCCCGGCGGCTGATCTCGCCGCCCGAGGTCGAGGGCGTCTACGTCGTCGTCACCGGCCTGGCCGGGATCGCGGTCAACATCGCCGCGACCTGGCTGCTCGCCCGCGCGAACCGGGCCAGTCTCAACGTCGAGGGCGCCTTCCAGCACATACTCAACGACCTCTACGCGTTCATCGCGACCACGGTCGCCGGCCTGATCGTGTGGCTGACCGGATGGGCCCGGGCCGACGCCGTCGCCGCGCTGGTCGTCGCCGGGCTGATGCTGAAAGCGGGCTGGGGCCTGGTCCGCGCGTCCGCGCGGGTGTTCATGGAGGCGGCGCCCGCCGGCGTCAACCCCGCCGAGATCGGACGCAGGACGGCCGCGCTCGACACCGTGGTCGAGGTGCACGACCTGCACGTCTGGGAGGTGACCTCCGGCTATCCCGCGCTGTCCGCGCACATCCTCGTCGCCCCCGGCGCCGACTGCCATGCCGTACGGCTGGCCGCCGAGCGCCTCGTGCGCGAGGAGTACGGCATCGAGCACACGACGCTCCAGGTCGACCACGCCTCGCCCGACGTTTTGGCCATCGGCCGTACGGCGGACACGCATCCCGAGCACTGCGCCGACCCGCATGGACAGGCGCACCTCGGGAAGGGGGCGAGCGAGTGAGCCGTCAGAAGTTCAGGCCGGGCGGGCGAGTGAGCCGTCAGAAGTTCAGGCCGCGGCCCGCACGATAGGGGAGCAGCCAGGCGAACCCGACGTTCCCGAAGTTCACCAGCATGCTGTGCGCGACCTGGGTGCCCATCTCGGAGACCTCCAGCCGGACGACCGCGCCCGACTGCATCCAGCGGGCCACCTCGTCCTCGGTCAGCGGCGGTTTGTGCACCCGCAGCACGAGGTCGTGGAGCTGCCCGACCATCCGGAGATGAAGCTCGCACGTGGGCTCAGTGGTCGCCATCGGCCCGCCCCCATCATGTGTGGCGAGGGGACTGCCGGGTTCACCCGGCAGAGAATCACTTCCCTGTTATGGTTTTTCGTTAGGGCCAGGGAATCGAGGAGCCGCTCTCCCGGAGAGCGGACGAGTGCGCGGACGTCCACTCAGCTTACTCCCTGCGAAAACGCTCCCCCGGTCGCTCTCTGGAGGAGGCCGAAGATGCATGTCCACGACCTTCCGCGAACGCGGCGCGCGCTGCACGGGGTGGCCGAGCTCGTGCTGGCCGGCCCGCAGTACCGGCTGAGCGGCACCATCAGGCTCCGGCCGGTCCCCGGCGGCTTCGCCACGATCACCGCGCCCGAGCTGCGCATCGAGTGCGACACGCTGGTGACGGGCGGCGGCCGCACCCTCCCCCTCCGAGACGTCACGTACGCCGCCCTCGCGGAGGCGGCCGGGGTCCGGCCGGGCGCCCCCGAGGGGTTGTACCGCGACGGGTCCGGCGTCGAGCCCGACGAGCCGGTGGAGGTCGATCCGGTCGCCGCCGAGTACATCGCGGACTGCCTGGCCATCGGCGAGACGGCGCTGCGCCGCCTCGAACCCGAGCTGATCCCCGTACTGTGGCCCGAGCACTTCGACCTGGCCGTCACCAGCGACGAGGTCAACTACGGCGTGTCCCTCGGCGACGACGCGATCGAGCAGCCGTACGCCTACGTGGGCCCCTGGCGGGCCAGGCAGGGCGCGTTCTGGAACATGCCCTTCGGCGCGGCCCGCCCGATCTCCGAGCTGGGAGGCGCCGACGCGGTCACCGCGTTCCTGGAGGAGGGCCGCCGCCAGGCCCACGACTACTAGTACGGCAGTGCGTTGCCGGCGGAGCCCTTCGCCACGAACGGCGCCTTGAACTTCGGGAACGCCACCGTCGCGACGTTGCCGTCCGAGGTGTAGCGCTCGTCCGGGTGGGCCTTGAGCTCGTCCAGCCACGCGGTGGAGCAGAACTTGACGCAGTCGCCCTTCTTGTCCATCGACCGGATCCGCGGGATGCCGACCGGGTCGAACTCCTTGGTGAAGGGCGAGGGCGCGGGGGTGTACCCGGCCAGGAAGACGCCCTGGTAGTCGTACCGCACGCCGTTCCCGGAGCCGTGCAGCGCCCACTTCTTGTCCCGCGGCTGGTTGCCGTACGGCAGGGCCAGCGTGTGGACCTGGACCTTCTTGTCCAGATCGGAGATGAGCTTCTGGCCGGCGGCGATCTGCTCGGTGACCTCCTTCTCCGACTTCCCGAGCAGGTTCAGGTGGTCGCGGGTGTGGTTGCCGATGTCGAACCCGTTGTCGTTCAGCCAGCCGAGGACCTGGGCGCGCTCCTCGGGGGTGAACTTCCCGAACATGTCGCGGATCACGTAGAAGGTGGCGACCGGCCGGAACCCCGGGTGCTTCTTGGACACGTCGAGCAGGATGCCGACCGCGGTGTCCGGCTTGGGGGTGCCCATCTCGTCCAGGGTGAGCTGGGACGGCGAGGAGTCGTCGAAGGTCAGCACGACCGGGTGCGTGCCCGCGGGGATCGCGATCTTTCCTGTGACGTACTCGGCGGCCGTGATCGGTACATAGTTCTCCGAGGCGAGACGCTCCAGCTCGGCCCGGAACTGCGCGGGCGTGCGGTCGTCGGTGCCACCGGGTTTGTCGGTGATCCGGTGATACATGATCACTGGGATCTTGCCCAGCTCGTTCGCTCTCACCTTGGCGGCGGCGGCCATGTTCGCCTTCCGCGTCATTTCGGCGGACGCCGCCGCCGCTTTGGCATTCGGCGTCGCCTTCGCCGCCGTGTTGGTCTCATTGGACTGGCAGGCGGCGAGTGCCACCAGACCTGCACACGCCACCCCGATACGGACAACCCCGAAGCGACCCATGGTCCCTCCAACCGAGTTGTGGAAGATAGGTCACCTGTACCCCGGCGTCTTCCCCGCTTCACCCTGCGTACCGCCATGCTCACATTTCGGATTCCTTTACTCGGAACCCGCGGCTCTCGACAGCACCCGGTCGTACAACTTGACGGCAATGCGGTGAAATGTCGTAATTTGCCCCGCCAGTCGGCATCGATCGTCTAAGTTGATCTCCAAGGCGTGGTCGAGTTCGGCGCCGTTGAGGAGGCAGTGATGGGTGGAGAATCCCGCGAGATCGACAACGAGGTGCTGGCGCGCATCAACACCTCGGTGCCGCACTCGGCTCGGGTCTGGGACTACTGGCTGGGCGGCAAGGACAACTACGCCCCCGACCGCGAGGTCGGCGACGAGATCGTGAAGGTCATGCCCGACCTGCCGGTCAACGCCCGCGCGGAACGCCAGTTCATCGGGCGCGTCGTCCGCCACCTCGCCGGCGAGGCCGGGATCGACCAGTTCCTCGACGTCGGCACCGGCATCCCGTCCGCCGACAACACGCACGAGGTCGCCCAGCGGGTCAACCCCAAGTCCCGCATCGTCTACGTCGACAACGACCCGATCGTGCTGGTCCACGCCCGGGCGCTGCTGCAGAGCACCCCCGACGGCGCCACCGCGTACATCGACGCCGACCTGCGCAAGCCCGAGCCCATCCTGGAGGAGGCGGCGCGCACGCTCGACTTCTCGCGCCCCATCGCGCTGATGCTGATGGGCGTGCTGGAGTTCGTGCCGGACGCCGAGCTCGCGCACGCCGCGGTGGGCACGCTGCGGGACGCCCTGCCCTCCGGCAGCTACATGGCGATCGCGCACAGCGTGCGCAGCGTGTCCATGGACGACGCCGCCGCCAAGTGGAACGCCAGCTCCGCCTCCCCGCTCACCCTGCGTACGCCCGAGCAGTTGGAGGAGTTCTTCACGGGCATGGAGCTGCTGTCGCCCGGCCTGGTGTCGCTGCCCAAGTGGCGCCCCGAGCCGGAGACCGGCTTCCAGGACCGCGACGTGTTCCAGTTCGGCGGCGTCGGGCGCAAGCCGTAGCCGCCGCGCCGCGGCGACCGCGTGGCGACCGCCG
Organism: Microtetraspora niveoalba; assembly: GCF_001570405.1. Lineage (GTDB taxonomy): Bacteria > Actinomycetota > Actinomycetes > Streptosporangiales > Streptosporangiaceae > Microtetraspora > Microtetraspora niveoalba. The sequence goes on from NZ_BBYM01000043.1 coordinate 53,986, forward strand.
AACCGGCGGGTGAGCGTGTACGTGGTAGGGGCATGACACACCGACTGCTCGCCGTCCTGCTGCTGGTCATCGGGACGGTCGCGTTCACGCCTTCGGCCGCGTGCGCCTGCTCCTGCGCCCCGCGCCCTCCATCTGAGCTGATGAAGGGCGCGGCCGCCGTGTTCACCGGAACGGTCGCGGCTGTGCGCCGCGTCGAGGGCGGCGACCCGCTCGGGCCGCCGCCCCCACTCGTCTATACGTTCCGCGCCGACCAGATCTACAAGGGCGCGCCGAGCGCGACGTACGAGGTCGCCACGAACGCCGACAGCGCCGCCTGCGGCGTGAACTTCACGGTCGGCTCGCGCTACCTGGTGTTCGCCTCCGCGGGAGAGAGCGGCCTGTTCGACACCGACCCGGGGGTGTCGCTGCACACCTCCCTGTGCTCCGGGGACGTGATGGTCCGTCCCGGCACCCGCCCGCTCCGCCCGAGGGACGGCGTCGTACGCGACGAGAACGGCCTGAGCGGGGCACGCCTGGACAAGGCACTCCTCACCGCCCTCGGCAAGCCGACGCGGGCGCCGGCGACCACCGCCCCGTCGCCCGCCGTCACGGTCACCCCCGGCGCCACGGACGACAGCCGCGGCTCCGTCGCCGGGATCTACACCGGAGCGGCCGGGGCCGGCGTCGCGCTCGTCTTCGCCGGGTGGCGCCTCTCCCGGCGGCGCGCCCGTTCCTGACCCGCCGCACACCCGCGCGGCCGATCAGCGGAGACGTCCCCGGTCGGCCGCGCTTCTCCGAGTCAGGTCAGACAACCGACGTGGGCGAGGGCCTGCTTCAGCAGGACACCCTGACCGCCCGTCATCTCCTGCTGCACCAACGGCGACGCCGCCTCCTCGGGAGTGAACCAGACGAGGTCCAGGGCGTCCTGCCGGGGCCGGCAGTCGCCCGCGACCGGCACGACGTAGGCCAGCGACACCGCGTGCTGCCGAGGATCGTGGTACGGCGTGATCCCGTGGGTCGGGAAGTACTCCGCGATGGTGAACGGCTGCGGCGAGGCGGGAACCCGCGGCAGCGCGGTCGGGCCGAGGTCCTTCTCCAGATGGCGCATCAGCGCGTCACGCACCCGCTCGTGGTGAAGCACCCTGCCGGACACGAGGGCGCGGCTGACCGTCCCGTCCGATCCGATGCGCAGCAGCAGGCCGACATGCGTGACCACTCCCGTGTCGTCGACACGCACCGGCACGGCGTCGACGTAGAGGATCGGCATCCGCGCACGGGTGGACTCCAGCTCCTCAGGAGAAAGCCAGCCGGGCGCGGTTTCGGTCATTTCGGTCATTACCCGATCGTACTTCCCGCCCTGGTGAGAGGGCGGGAGCAACGGGAAAACCCCGGCGTCCCAGGTGGGCGCGCCGGCCTCCCGGCCCGTCGGGCGTACGACGTCGTGCAACATCCCGGAATGTGCCGGACACAGACCAGGTGTCCGGCACCTTTCGGCTAGGAGAATCTGTGACACATCGAGATCGCTTCGAGGCGATCTACGACGCGTACTACCCGGCGATACACCAGTACGCCGCCCGCCGTACCGGTTCCCCCGACGACACCGCCGACGTCATCTCGGAGACGTTCCTCACCGCCTGGCGGCGGATCGGCGACGTCCCCGAGGGCGAGCGGGCGCTGCTCTGGCTCTACGGCGTGGCCCGGCGCGTGCTGGCCAACCAGAGGCGCGGGGCGGCACGGCGGGCCGTACTCGCCGAGCGGCTTCGCGACGAGCTGGCCGCTGACCGGCCGGCGGCGTCCGTCGATCTGGAACACGTGCGCGCGGCCTTCGACGAGCTGCCCGAGCGGGACCGCGAGGTCCTGGCGCTGGCGTGCTGGGAGGGACTGACCGGCGAGCAGATCGCCAAGGTCGTCGGATGCACGGCCATCGCCGCCCGGACCCGGCTGCACCGGGCGCGCAGACGACTGGCGGCGTCGCTGCGGCGGCAGCCGCGCCCGGCGATCCTGATGGGAGACGCATGAACGACATCGACAAGCTGGTCAAGGCCATCGACCTCGCGCCGTACGCGCCGGCGCAGGGGCCCGGCGCGCGTGAGCTGCGCGCGGCGATCATGGCCGAGGGGCGCGACGCGGACGTTCGTGAGCCTCGTCGCGTCCGCCGGTCCCGCCCTCGGAGGCTGGTCCTGGGCCTCGCCGCCGCGGCGGCGCTCGCCACCGGCGCCGTCCTCGGCCCCGGCCTGCTCCAGGACGGACACGGCGTCTCCGCCGCCTACGCCGTCACCAAGGACGCCGACGGGATCGTCCACATCGAGGTACGCGATTTCCGCGACGCCGCGGGGCTGCAGAAGCGGTTGCGCGATCTCGGGGTCCCCGCCGTCGTCGACTACGTACCGGCGGGAAAGAAGTGCCGGGAGCCGCGAGCGACGCCGGTGGAGAAGATTCCCGACGGCATCTACGACGTGCCCAGGCAGATCCCCGGCGAGCGGGACGGCTGGCGGATGCGGATCGACACCAAACTCTTCACGCCGGGACAGACCTTCGTCTGGACCATCACCGACCTCCCCGAGGGGATGGGCAGCACGAGCACCATCCTCATGAACGACCCGGTGGCGCCCTGCGTGCTCGTGCCGGACGACAGGCCCAAGATGAAGGTCATCGACTCGAAGACCCGCCTGGCGACCACCGAGGGCGGCTCCCTCGCCGGGTTCCGGGTGGACGAGAAGACCGTGGGCGAGGTCCGGCCGGAGATCGAGAAGCGCGGCCTCACGGCCACGTACCTGATCATGGGCATCCCTCCGGGGAACCCGGGCGGCTACGGCGAGCTGCGCAGGCAGGACACACCGGTCGGCGACGACTGGATCGTCTGGGAGGCGGAAGAGGAGAAGGGCGCCTCGGGGAAGGTCATCCTGCTCGTCACCGACAAGCGCTACGACAAGAACCCCGTCTACGGCGGTCCCCGCGACAGCGTGATCACCGATTGACCCCTGCGGCTCCGCGACCCGCCCCGACCGGCGGGCGGGCGGGCGTCGCGGAGCCGCTCGCGTTCTTTTGTCGGCGCCGGATGGCAAACTGCCCGAATGGCGACGTGGGAACAGTTCGAAAGTGAGGCGGGGGAGCTGGCCGCGGCGGTGCGGGCCCGGTTCGAGGCGGCCAAGACCCATGTGCTGGCGACCCTGCGCAAGGACGGCTCGCCTCGGGTGAGCGGGACCGAGGTCGACTTCATGGGGGCCGACCTGTCGTTCGGCTCGATGCTGAACGCGGTCAAGGCCCTGGATCTGAGGCGGGACGGCCGGTGCGCGATCCACGCCCATCCGCACGAGGGCGGCGACGCCAAGGTCGCCGGGGTCGCGATCGAGGTGACCGCCCCCGAGGCCAAGAGCGCGTACACCACCGGCTCCGAGCCGCCGGGCGATTTCCACGCGTTCCGCCTCGATCTGAGCGAGGCCGTGCTCACCGCCGTCGAAGAGGACCACATCGTCATCCGGCTCTGGCGTCCGGGCCGGCCGGTCGAGACGATACGACGCACCTGATCGTCTGCGATCCGGTCGTGGTACAAGAAGTGGCCTGACGGTGTTCCGCGTTTCCACTAGCGTTGCCCGCTATGGCCGACTTCATCTCCCTCCCCTTCTATGACCTGGTCCATGAAAACGGGCACGTGCCGGGCATCCGCGAGAAGCTGCCGCCCATCCTCGCCGGAGTGAAGCGGAGCATCCTGGAGATCGGAGCGGGAACCGGCCTGATCACCACTTCACTGGCCGAATGGACGTCGGCGGAGATCTTCGCCCTGGAGCCCTCGGCCGGCATGCGCGGGGTGTTGCTGTCCCGGCTGACCGCGCGGCCGGAACTGCTCAAGCGGGTCACCGTGCTTCCCTATGACGCGCTGAGCCTCGACCTGGACGAGCCGGTCGAGGCCATGGTGATGATCAACGTGCTGTACGCGCTGGAACCCGGCTATCGCCGGAGACTCTGGCCGGTGCTGGCGGGCCGGTTGGAACCGGGCGGCCTCCTGGTCTTCACCTGGCGCGGCGGCGATGCGCCGGCGCCGCACCCGCTGGAGAAGCTGGACTCGCACCAGGTGGGCCGGCACACGTACTCGGTCTTCGCCGAGATCCTCGAGACGGACGCGGAGGCGTTGAAATGCCGCTACCTCTACCAGGTCACGCAGGGTGACAAGGTGATCGACGAGGAAGAGATCATCGGCCACGCCTACCGTCCGCGATGGGAAACGCTTCAAGGGGAGCTCGTGGGAGCCGGTTTCGTCCAGGCGGACGCCCCCGAAGGGCTTCTCGCGTGGCGGCTCGCCCGAGGCCCTGAATCGCCCTGAAGCCGGGAGACCCCGCTTCCCGCCCGCGGCAGTCGCCAGGCCACTCCATCCATCACGATCGCCGGCATCCCCGAACAGAGCCTCCGGAACCGGGTGCCGCCGCGGGCATCCAGGGGTCCCCGAGCACCGAACGGCGACGATGTACCCATGCGCGGGTACGCGCGCACTTCGCCTGCTGATCAACCCGGAGCCGGAGTGCCCCCGCCGGGGGCTTCTTGTCACCATCAGTCGCCTAGCCACCTCAGACCTCGCCGCGCGACGAGGCCCGGCCCTCAGCTCTCCCGGCTCCTGTAGGTGGCCCGCAGGTCGATCAGCTTCTCCCTGGCCACCTCGTCCAAGGCCCGGCGCTGATCCGGCTCCTCCTCCCAGGTGGCCTCCGCGCACAAGACCCTGGCCGCCTCGTGCGGCTCGGCGTCGCGCACCACATACCAAACGGTGTCGCCACAGCCGCGCCTGTCGTGGTCTCGGCGTAGGACCGTCACGATGCCGGAGACGAGGATCTGCCTGGTCCACGGATTCCTGGCCAGAACCTGCCGATCCACCGTCAGCCCGTCGTCCATGAGCTCGCCGCCGAGCAAGTCGTCCTCCCACCGCCACACGCGGCGGCTGACACCCGCTGGTACATACAGGGCGCCACGGCCTTCGACGGGCACAGAGAACGTCCGGGTGCCGCTGCGGCACAACTCCTTGGCGATGCGCTCGCCGTCGGCGTACTCGCGCAGCCGATCCTTGCCCAGGGCGAGCCCAGACAACGAGCCCCGCCGCGCCTGCTCGGCGTAGTAGCGGTCGATCAGCGGATCCTTGAACCGCCCGGCACGCGCCCGCGGCGGGGTGCAGGAGGCCGGGGTGAGGTCCACGCCGTCCTCGATGTCGACCCCGGCCGCGCGCAGCAACTCGTGAACGATGACGCCCCTGTCCTCGGCCTTGCGGCGCAACTTACGCAGCCAGCCGTCGAAGGTGTCCAGGTTCGGGTCCGCGCGCAGCGACGCCCAGTCCGCCACCGCCGAGACCGGCACCGGCACCTCCCGCCGCGCCGGAGGTTGCACGAGCTGCTCGGGCTCGAGGTCAATGGAGTAGTACAGAACCCCGCGCGCAATGTAGGAGAACGGCGCCGCGTGAGTAATCGGGTCGAAGACATCCCGGATCGGCCAGAACCTCAACAGCCACGCCTCCGCGCACTCACCTGTGGCATGCCCGTCGCCTGGCTCGGGCTCACGCAGGTACATGTCCACGCCGTACTCGAAACGCGGCGGCCCGATCAGGAAGTCATGCCCCCTGCCGTCCATCATCGTCACGATCGCGACCACACCGCTCTCCGCGACGAACGTCGCAGAACTGACCGGCGTCCACGAGGCGTCCGTGGCCCCCGGCTCGGCGTCCCAGGACTCCAGCCGCACGGCCGCGACGAAGTGGAACATCTCGTCGGTGGGGAGCTCCACTCCGGCAGGTCGGTGCCGTCCAGCCCGAACGTGTTGTACTCGACGTAGACCTCGTCGTCGAGCCTCCGCAACAACTGTGCCATGTCAACGCCTTCGCCTCGCTGGTGATCATCCCGGCTTGGCGGAGTATGGCCCACAGCACTGACAATCCGAGCCGCGCCGCACACATCTTGATCGTGAACGCTTGAGGACTACCGGTCCAAGACCCGCCACTGGATCATTCCGCTGCTCGGCCGTCACCGCCTCGACCGGCTCGCCCCGGAGCACCTGGACAAGGCGTATGCCACGATGCTCGAACAGGGCCTCTCCTCCAGCGCGGCAGCACGCGAGCGAGCGCATGGGGGCCGCTCTCTGGGGCGATGACGACTAACTGCAACCCAAACTGCAGCCCTGACGGTCCCAGAGATCGAAAGAGCCCCTCTCGCTGATGTCGCGAGAGGGGCTCTGACCTGCGGAGGCTCGGGGATTTGAACCCCGGATGGGCGGTAAACCCAAACCGCATTAGCAGCTCGGATCTTGCCCGTCCCGATCCGTTCCACCTGGACCAACACGGCTCGGCGGTCCTCTTTGAACAGCCTGGTACGGCGGAGAACTGCAACTAAAACTGCAACTACAGCGGGCTCATGACCTGCGCGGGCGCGCACACTCGCCCTCCGCGCATCCCGTATGCCGTCGACCCACCGCGAAGCGGCAGCGGGCCGGCGACGGAGGGGCAAGCCCGTCCCCGCGTGTACGTTAGCCGGTCGCCGTTCCTCGGAAATTGGACGCCAACGGCCACAGACGGGCTTGAGCCGGAGGAGTCGGTCTGCTGGGCTTGCCTGGGTCGATGGCAGAAGGGATGCGCGGGCTCCTACCTCAGCCGTTTACGGCCCGCGCCCTCCAGCTCCGCGGTATCCCGGAGCCTGAGCGCCCCCGCCGGAGGCGCCTTAACTCAATGGCGGTTCAGTGTCGGCGCCAGATGCGGTGGGTCTCAAGCGCGTCGGAGAGTTTCTGGGCCACTTCGGGTGAGCTGGCGGAGAAGAATCCGCGCTCCAGGATCGTCGCAGGTGCTGGCCCCCTGATCCAGTTGTCCAGGAGTGCATCCCACTCGGTGTCGTGGGCGACGCTGACGGTGAAGTCGTGCATGAGCCACGCCATGTGACGGGCCGCCGCCTCGGTGGTGTTCGATTCCCACTCGGCCAGGTAGGGAGCTAGCCTCGGGCTTTCGCGGTGAATTTCTCCGAGGTTGATCGTTTACATGAGAAAAGCGCCTCTGAACTGGGAGGATCGGGCTTGTCGAGAGTCCTGTCCGCGCCAATTCAGAAGGCACTTTTCACGTGCAGACTATCGGTTCCCAACGCAAGATCGTGGTCTCCGCCGATGGAGCGGGACTCGTCTCCCAAGCCGGTGGGCTTCTCCTGCTGGAGACACTGCGGGTCACCGGCCTGAACAAGGCCCTATCAGCCCAGTTGGAGCGATGGCGGCCACCACGGGCCGTCCACGATCCCGGCAAGGTCATCACCGACCTGGCCATCAGCCTGGCTCTCGGCGGGGACTGCCTGGCCGACATCGCGATACTGCGCTCTCAGCCGGAACTGTTCGGCCATGTAG
>NZ_BBYM01000044.1:0-18508 GCF_001570405.1 Microtetraspora niveoalba
TGGCCTCGCCGCAGGTGTTCGGGGATCAGACGGACGTGCCGGAGTCGGCCGATTGGTGGGACGCGGCCTACCTGATGTTGTGGGGGTCGAACGTCCCGGTGACGCGTACGCCGGACGCGCATTACATGGCCGAGGCGCGCTACCGCGGCCAGAAGGTGGTCGTGCTGTCCCCGGACTACAGCGACGCGGCCAAGTTCGCCGACGAGTGGCTGGCCCCGCACCCGGGCACCGACGGCGCGCTGGCGATGGCGATGGGCCACGTCATCCTCACCGAACACTTCGTCCGCCGCCAGACGCCGTACTTCACCGGGTATGTGAAGAGTTTCACCGACCTGCCGTTCCTGGTCCGGCTCCGCGAACACGACGGCGACCTCGTGCCGGACAAGTTCCTCACCGCCGCCGACCTGGGCGAAGACGGGCCCGAGGCCGCGTTCAAGACCGTCCTCCTGGACGGGCGCACCGGCGAGCCCGCGATCCCGGGCGGTTCACTCGGCTTCCGGTACGCGCAGGAGGGCGAGGGCCGCTGGAACCTCGACCTCGGCGACATCGACCCCGCCCTCACCCTCCACGACACGGGTGACGCCGACTCCGCGGTCGTCGCCCTGCCGCGCTTCGACCAGCCCGCCGCCGGCGTCCTGCGCAGAGGTGTCCCGGTGCGGCGGGTGGGCGGCCACCTGGTGACCACGGTCTTCGATCTGCTGCTGGCGCAGTACGGCGTGGCCCGGCCGGGGCTGCCCGGCCAGTGGCCGACCGGTTACGACGACCCGGCCACCCCGTACACCCCGGCGTGGCAGGAGAAGATCACGTCGGTGCCGGCCGAGAAGGCGGCAAGGATCGCCCGCGAGTTCGCCGCCAACGCCGAGGAGTCGCAGGGCCGCTCCATGATCATCATGGGGGCGGGCACCAACCACTGGTTCCACTCGGACACGATGTACCGCACCTTCCTGGCCCTCCTCACGATCACCGGCTGCCAGGGCGTCAACGGCGGCGGCTGGGCGCACTATGTCGGACAGGAGAAGTGCCGGCCGGTCACCGGCTGGGCCCAGCTCGCCAACGCGCTCGACTGGTCACGGCCGCCGCGCCAGATGATCGGCACCGCGTACTGGTACCTGCACACCGACCAGTGGCGCTACGACACGTACACCACGGATGTGGTCGCCTCCCCGCTGGGGACCGGCACGTTCGCCGGGAAGGCGACGGCGGATCTGCTCGCGCAGTCGGCGCGGCTGGGCTGGATGCCGTCGTATCCGACGTTCAACCGCAACCCGCTCGACCTGGCCGACGAGGCGGAGGCGTCCGGCCAGGAGGCCGGGCCGTACATCGTGGACGAGGTGCGGTCGGGACGGCTCGGCTTCGCCTGCGAGGATCCCGACGCGCCGGAGAACTGGCCGCGTGTGCTGACGGTGTGGCGGGCCAACCTGCTCGGGTCGTCGGCGAAGGGCAACGAGTACTTCCTCAAGCATCTGCTCGGGGCGGACTCCTCGCTGCGGGCCACCGAGGCGGAGCCTGGACGCCGCCCGCGCGACGTGGTCTGGCGTGACTCCTCCGAAAACGAGACCGGCGAGGGCGGGGGACCGCGCGGCAAGCTCGACCTGCTGTTGTCGCTGGACTTCCGCATGACCTCGACCACGCTGTTCAGCGACATCGTACTGCCCGCCGCGACCTGGTACGAGAAGTGCGACCTGTCCTCTACCGACATGCACCCCTTCGTCCACGCGTTCACCCCCGCGATCGACCCGCCCTGGCAGACCAGAACCGACTTCGCCGCCTTCCACGCCATCGCCCGCGCCTTCAGCACCCTGGCCGCGAAACACCTGGGCGTGCGCCGCGACATCGTCGCCGCGCCGCTCACCCACGACACCCCCGACGAACTCGCCACCCCGCACGGCCGCGTGCGCGACTGGCGCGAAACCGGCGAGACCCCCGTCCCCGGCCGCACCTTCCCCAAGATCATCACAGTCGAACGGGACTACGGCGCGATCGCCGACAAGATGGCCGCACTCGGCCCCCTCCTCGACCGCCTCGGCGCCACGACGAAGGGCCTCACCTTCGATCTGACCGGCGAGATCGACCGGCTCCGGCGGGAGAACGGCACGGTCAGGTCGGGGGTCGCGGCCGGGCGCCCGTCGCTGGCGACCGATGTCGCCATGTGCGAGACGATCCTCGCGCTGTCCGGGACCACGAACGGCCACCTGGCGGCCCAGGGCTTCGCCACGCTGGCCCGCCGTACCGGCACGGCGTTCGACGGGCTGGCCGACGAACACCGGCGGATCACCTTCGCCGACACCCAGGCCCGCCCCGTGCCCGTCATCACGTCGCCGGAGTGGTCGGGCAGCGAGACCGGCGGACGGCGGTACTCCGCGTTCACCACGAACGTCGAGCACCGTAAACCGTGGCACACCCTCACCGGGCGCCAGCACTTCTTCCTCGACCACGACTGGATGCAGGAGGCGGGCGAGGCGCTGCCCGTCTACCGTCCGCCGCTGAACATGACGGCTATGTTCGGCGAGCCCGAGTCGGTGGCCGACGGCGTCGTGGTGCGCTATCTGACCCCGCACTCGAAGTGGTCGATCCACTCCGAATATCAGGACAACCTGCTCATGCTGACGCTGTCACGCGGCGGGCCGACCATCTGGATGAGCCCCCGGGACGCCGCGAAGGCCGGCATCGCCGACAACGACTGGGTGGAGGCGGTCAACCGCAACGGCGTCGTCGTCGCCCGCGCCGTCGTCTCCCACCGGATGCCCAGCGGAACCGTGTACATGTACCACGCTCAGGAGCGCGTCGTGGACGTGCCGAAGAGCGAGACCACCGGCAAGCGCGGCGGCATCCACAACTCGCTGACCCGGCTGCTGGTCAAGCCGACCCATCTGATCGGCGGCTACGCCCAGCTCTCGTTCGCCTTCAACTACCTCGGCCCAACCGGCAACCAGCGGGACGAGGTCACGGTGATCCGCCGCCGGGCCCAGGAGGTCGACTACTGATGCCCGCGAGATCCCACCACGAGCCCTACCCCGACGGACACGGAGCACGAGAGACGGTGAACGACCGATGACCCGCGTCATGGCCCAACTCGCCATGGTGATGAACCTCGACAAATGCATCGGCTGCCACACCTGCTCGGTCACCTGCAAGCAGACGTGGACCAACCGGGCCGGCACCGAGTACGTCTGGTTCAACAACGTCGAGACCCGCCCCGGCCAGGGCTACCCCCGCACGTACCAGGACCAGGAGAAGTGGCAGGGCGGCTGGGAGCTGGACCGGCGCGGCCGCCTCCGGCTGAAGGCGGGTGGGCGGCTGCGCAAGCTGCTCACCATCTTCGCCAACCCCGTCATGCCGTCGATCCAGGACTACTACGAGCCCTGGACGTACGACTACGACCGGCTCTTCTCCGCGCCGGTCCAGGACAGCACCCCCGTCGCCCGCCCCCGGTCGCTCATCAGCGGTGAGCCCACGAAGATCACGTGGAGTGCGAACTGGGACGACAACCTGGCCGGCGGGCCGGAGCTGGCCCCCTCCGACCCGATCCTGAAGCGGATGTCGGAGCAGGTCACGCTGGACTTCGAGCGGGCGTTCATGTTCTATCTGCCGCGCATCTGCGAGCACTGCCTGAACCCGTCGTGCGTGGCCTCCTGCCCGTCCGGCGCGATGTACAAGCGTTCGGAGGACGGCATCGTGCTGGTGGACCAGGACCGGTGCCGCGGCTGGCGGATGTGCGTCACCGGCTGCCCGTACAAGAAGGTCTACTTCAACCACAAGACCGGGAAAGCCGAGAAGTGCACCTTCTGCTATCCGCGCGTCGAGGTCGGCCTGCCGACGGTGTGCTCGGAGACCTGCGTCGGGCGGCTGCGCTATCTCGGAGTGCTGCTGTACGACGCCGACCGGGTCACCGAGGCGGCGACCGTCCCGGACGAGAAGGACCTGTTCGAGGCGCACAAGAACGTCCTGCTCGACCCCAACGACCCCGACGTCGTCGCCGCAGCGCGCAGGGACGGCATCCCCGAGGACTGGCTGGAGGCGGCCCGCCGCTCCCCGATCCACAAGCTGATCTTCGACTTCGGGGTGGCGCTGCCACTGCACCCGGAGTTCCGCACCCTGCCCATGGTCTGGTACATCCCGCCGCTGTCCCCGGTCGTGGACGCGCTGGCGAACACCGGCCACGACGGCGAGGAGGCCGGGAACCTGTTCGGCGCCATCGACGCCCTGCGCATCCCCGTGGAGTACCTCGCCGAACTCTTCACCGCCGGTGACCCCGAACCCGTACGCGCGGTGCTACGCCGCCTGGCCGCGATGCGCTCCTACATGCGCCGGATCAACCTGGGCCGGCCCCGCAAGGAGTCGATCGCCACGGCCGTCGGCATGACGGGCGAGAAGATCGAGGAGATGCACCGGCTGCTCGCCATCGCCGCGTACGACGAGCGCTACGTGATCCCCAAGGCCCACGCCGAGCAGGGGGCCAGGCTGGAGGAGCTCGCCACCGGATGCAGCCTCGACTACGAGGGCGGCCCGGGGATGAGCGGCCCGTTCGGGGAGGCGTCCGGCCGTCCGCGCCCGGTCGCCGTCGAGACCTTCCACGCGCTGAAGGAACGCCAGGAGAGCGGTGCGCTCGTGGATCCCGAGGAGAGGGCGGGCCGGGTGAACCTCCTCAACTGGGACGGAAAGGGACTGCCCGACGGGCTGTTCCCGAACAGGAAGAAGGAGTCATGACGCGCCACTCCGGCACAGGAACCGCCCCCGCGCGCACCTCGGACCGGGCCGTGCGCACCGTCCACATGGTGGCCTCGATCCTGCTCGGCTACCCCGACGAGCGCCTGACGGACGCCCGCCCGGTCCTCGCCGACGCCGTGGCCACGCTCGAACCCGGCGAGGCGAGCCGGCACCTGACCGCGTTCCTCGCCCACCTCGACACCACCCCCCTGCCCGACCTGGCCGCCCACTACGTCGCCGTCTTCGACCTCAAACGCCGCTGCTGCCCCTACCTCACCTACTACACCTACGGCGACACCCGCCGCCGCGGCATGGCCCTCCTGCGCTTCAACCACGCCTACCGCGCCGCCGGATACCAGCCACCCGACGGCGAACTCCCCGACCACCTCGCCGCCGTCTGCGAACTCTCCGGACGCGGCGCCACCGACCACGCCATCCGCCTGCTCCGCGAACACCACGCCGGCATCCACGTCCTGCACCAAGCCCTCACCGCCGAACACTCCCCCTACGCCCACGTCGTCGCCGCCGTCCTGGCCACCCTCCCCCCACCCGGCCCCCGCGAACGCGCCACCGCACTCCGCCTGGCCGCCCAAGGACCACCCGCCGAAGAGGTCGGCCTCGAACCCTTCGCCCTCACTGGAGACCCCCGTTGAACGCACTGGACCTGATCCTCTGGGGGATCGCCCCGTACCTGGCCCTCACCGTCTTCGTGCTCGGCCACGTCTGGCGTTACCGGTACGACAAGTTCGGCTGGACCACCCGCTCCTCGCAGCTCTACGAGTCGCGGCTGCTGCGCGTCGGGAGCCCGCTGTTCCACTTCGGCGTGCTGATGGTGCTGCTCGGGCACGTCGGGGGCCTGGTGGTGCCCAAGAGCTGGACCGAGGCGGCCGGAGTGTCGGAGGAGATGTACCACGTGGTGGCCGTGGTGCTCGGCACGGTCGCGGGCGTGTGCACCCTGGCCGGCCTCGCGATCCTCATCTACCGCCGCCGTACGGTCGGCCCGGTCTTCATCGCGACCACCCGAAACGACAAGCTCATGTACGCGATGCTCGCCCTGACGCTGGTGCTCGGCCTGTCGGCCACGGTCGTGGCCAACGTCCTCGGCGGCGGCTACGACTACCGCACGACCATCTCGCCGTGGTTCCGCTCGGTCTTCGCCTTCCAGCCCGAGATATCGCTGATGGCCGGGGCGCCGCTGCTGTTCCAGTTGCACGCCCTGAGCGCCCTCGCGCTGTTCGCGGTCTGGCCCTTCACCCGGCTGGTGCACATGCTCACCGCGCCGATCGGCTACCTGACCCGGCCGTACGTCGTGTACCGCAGCCGCGACCTCGGCGGTGAGCGCGGCACCCGGCCCGCCCGGCGCGGCTGGGAGCCGGCCGGCCCGCCGCGCCGCTGAGTACGCCCCGCTGAGCGGGGCCGCCGCCCCCGGACCGTACCGGCGGTGGCCCCGCCGGCCGGTACCGGGGGCGGCTCACCCGGGCTCACGTCCACGGCCGACAGGTACGCGTCGATGGTGTCGGGGGCGCGGCGGCCGTTCTTCAGGTGGCGGCGGAAGCCGCGCACGGCGATGGGGGCGGTGAGCGGGTCGCCGTCCAGCGCGCCTGTGCCGCCGGCTTTCAGCGCAGGGTGAGCGGGGTCTGGGAGGTGAGGTAGGTCAGCTTGTCGGGGTTGCGTACGTAGTAGAGGCCGGTGATGCGGTCGTCCTCCACCCGGACCGCCAGGACGCCGTCGATCTCGCCGTCCAGGCGGACGAGGAGTGCCGGATTGCCGTTGACCACGGTGGGCTCACCGGTGAGTGTTCCTTCGACCTTGCCGAGACCACCGAGGAACATGCGGGCCACCTTCTCGCAGCCGGTGACCGGCCGTAGCGCGGCCTGCTTGAGGCCGCCGCCGTCGCTGATGAGGACCACCTCGGGGGCGAGCACGTTCAGCAGTTTCTGCGGGTTTCTGGTTTCGATCGCATGATGGAACGCTTCCAGAGCCGCCCGGGTCTGGCGGGGGGAGATTCTCGTGCGGGGGCGGCGGGCTTTGACGTGCCGGCGGGCGCGATGGGCGATCTGGCGGACGGCCGCGGGGCTCTTTCCGACGGCGGCCGCGACCTCGTCGTAGCCGAGGTCGAAGACCTCGCGCAGCACGAACACGGCACGCTCGGTCGGCGACAGCGTCTCCAGCACGAGCATGAGCGCCATGGACATGCTCTCGGCGAGCTCGACGTCGGCGGCCACGTCCGGCGCGGTCAGCAGTGGTTCGGGCAGCCAGGGGCCGATGTAGGCCTCCTTGCGGCGCTTCATGCTGCGCAGCCGGTTGAGCGATTGGCGGGTGGTGATGCGGACCAGGTAGGCGCGCTGGTCGTGCACCTGCTCCAGGTCGACCTTGACCCACCGCAGCCAGGTCTCCTGCAGGACGTCCTCCGCGTCGGCGGCCGAGCCGAGCATCTCGTAGGCGACGGTGAACAGCAGGTTGCGGTGGGCGACGAAGGCTTCGGTCGCCGCGCCGGCGGTGTGGTCGCGCAAATCCCGGCCCTTCTCCCCTACAGCCCGGCCCTGGCCGCCGATGGGCTTCAAGCATGCATCCACGACACGTTCCTCGTTCGCCGGCAGCCGTTCGATCCGGCCCGCTGTTCGATGCGATCGGCAGCAGGCAGCCGAGCTGTCCGGTCGGAAGACGGCCCGGCTCATGCGGTCCGGATCTGCTCACGGCCGACCGGACTGTCCACGCATGCCCGGCTGAACAGCCGGGTCAGCCTCGGCCGGCGCCTCGCGGCGTCTGGTCTGCAGCAGCGCCAGGCGCTTGTCGTCCTTGACCCAGGTGAGTGAGCCGGGCTTGCGGGCCTCGTCGGCCAGATGCTTGACGGTGCTCTGGCACACGAACTCCTTGAGCTTGGCGCCCGGGCGGCCGGCCACGTAGAACCTGTTGGCGGTGTCGTCCCGGTGGGCGAACTGGAAGATGCCGGCGCGACGCCCCAAGCTGATGCACTGGCCGAAGAAGCCCAGGTTGAGGGGTGCGGGCTGCTCGCCCGCGATGCGGCGAAGCACCGTGTCGGCGGCATGCGCCCCGATTCTCGTGGCGGACTGGCAGCTCATCCGCAAGGGCAGATCCGACGGCGCCGCCGCATCCCCCGCCGCGACGATGCGCACGTCGTCCACGCTGGTCAAGGTTTCGTCGGTGAGCAGGCGGCCCACGGCATCGACGCTCAATCCGCTGCGCGCGGCCAGGTCCGGCACGCCGAACCCGGCGGTCCAGATGGTCACCGGGCTCGGCAGTCGGCGGCCGTCGCCGAGGTGCACCGCATCGCGGGTGACCGCGGTCACCTTCGCCTCGGGGCCTTCGAGCACGGTCACACCGAGCGTGGCCAGCCGCCTGGCGACCGAGCGCCGGCCCCGCGGGTGCAGGTACGGGCCGAGCACCCGGCCGCACACCAGGGTCACGGTGCGGCCCAGCTCCGCCAGCTCGGCCGCGGTCTCGATGCCGGTCGGGCCGGCCCCGACCACCGTCACCGCGGCTGTGGCGGGAGCGGCGTCGAGGACCGGCCGCAGCCGCTGCGCCTCTTCCAGGGCGGCGATCGGGTAGGCGAACTCGGTCGCTCCGGGCACGCTCGGGTCGGCGCTGCCGCTGCCCACCGCGTAGATCAGGTAGTCGTAGCCGATCGTGCCGCCGGTCGCCACCAGCACGCTGCGTTCGGCCGCGTCGATCCGGGTCGCGGTGTCGACCACCAGCCGGACGCCGGGGGCCAGGACGTCCTGGTAGCCGACGATCGCGTCGTCGGACCCGCCCACGAGTTGGTGCAGGCGGATCCGCTCGACGAAGCTCGGCCGCGCGTTGATGAGCGTCACCGACACGTCATCGCGCTGAGTCAGCCGATTGGCCGCCAGGACACCGGCGTATCCGCCGCCGATCACGACCACTTTGATGCTCTTGACCACGGTATGCCCTTCATTTCCAGAGGTTCGGCTTCAAGACACCGCCTGATCGAGAGCTGTGACAGAGTGTGAGACAGATCACTACTACAGGTGGGTCAGTGCCCTCTACCGGCCGGGTGACGGATGCGCTCGCACATCGCCGGGCGTCGCTCCTGCCGTTCTGTGACCCATGCCACACGCAGTTCCTGTCAGCAATCGGGGCGCCGTTCCGCTCAACTCACGGGAGCAAGCGAACCGACAGGAGCAACACATGAAGCACCGCATCGTCGTCCTCGGCGCCGGCTATGCCGGGGCCTACGTGGCCGGGAACCTGGCCCGCCGGCTGTCCCCGGCGGACACCGAGATCACCGTGGTCAACGCTGAGCCGGACTTCGTCGAGCGGCTGCGGCTGCACCAGCTCGCGGCCGGCCAGGAGATCGAGGCTCGGAAGCTCGCCGACGTCTTCGCGGGCACGGGGATACGGCTGCGCCTGGCCCGTGTCACCGCCGTCGACCCCGAGCGCCAGGTCGTCGCCGTGGCGGACGCCGACGGCGGCGGCGAGCTCGGCTACGACACGCTCTTCTACGCGCTCGGCAGCCACGGAGACGACTGCGGCGTGCCCGGCGCGGCCGAGCACGCCTTCGACATCGCCGGTCGGCCCTCGGCGCTGCGCCTGCGCGAGCGCCTGGACAGCCTGGACAGGCGGGGCGAAGCCGGGAGTGTGCTGGTCGTCGGCGACGGGTTGACCGGCATCGAGACCGCCACCGAGCTCGCCGAGTCCCGGCCCCGCCTGTCGGTGGTGCTGATCGCCCGCGGCGAGCTGGGCGCCCGGCTCTCCGCCGGAGCCCGCGGCCACCTGCGCCAGGCCTGCGACCGGCTGGGCATCACCGTCCTGGAGCACACCAGCGTCGAAGCCGTCGAAGCGACGCGGGTGCTGTGCGCCGACGGCACCGCCCTGGCCTCCGACGCGACCGTGTGGACGGCCGGGTTCGCGGTCAGCCCCATCGCCGCCGCAGGCGGGCTGGAGGTCACCGAGAACGGCCGGATCGTCGTCGATCGCACCATGCGGTCGGTCTCGCACCCGAACGTCTACGCCGTCGGCGACAGCGCCTACGCCATCGGCGACAACGGCCGGCCGCTGCCGATGTCCTGCGCTTCGGCCGGCTTCACCGGGCTGCAGGCCACGGACGCGATCGTGGGACGCCTGACCGGCCGCAAGATCGCGAACACCAAGCTGCTCTACCCGGGCAACCACATCAGCCTCGGGCGGCGGGACGGGATCCTGCAGATGGTCGACGACGAAGCGCAGGCGAAGCCGAAGTATGTGGGCGGCCGGAAGGCCGCGCGAGTCAAGGCGGGCATCCTCAAGATGTCGCTGTGGAGCATCTCGCACCCGACCTTCGGCCTGCCCAAGCGCAAGCGCCGCCGCGTGGCCGCCGCGCCGGATGCGTCCGCCGAGAAGGCGGTCGCGTAGGCGCCTAGGGTGGCCCGCGTGGACAGCACCGCCACTGATCGCTTCGACACCGGTCGGTTCGAGGCCAGCCGGAACCGGCTGGCCTCGCTGGCGTACCGGCTGCTGGGCTCCGCCGCCGACGCCGAAGACGCCGTGCAGGATGCGTTCCTGCACTGGCAGGCCGCCGACCGGCAGCGGATCAAGGTGCCGGAAGCATGGCTGACCAAGGTCGTCACCAACCTGTGCCTCGACCGGCTCCGCTCGGCACAAACCCGCCGCGAACGCACCGTCGGCGCCTGGCTGCCCGAACCGCTGCTCGACGGCGACCCGATGCTCGGCCCGGCCGACACTTTCGAGCAGCGCGAATCGGTCTCCCTGGCCGTGCTGACTCTCATGGAGCGCCTGTCACCCTTCGAGCGGGCCGTCTACCTCCTGCGCGAAGCGTTCTCCTACAGCCACGCCGAGATCGCCGAGATCCTCGACATCACCGAGTCCGCGAGCCAGCAGCACCTCCACCGGGCCCGGCGCCGCGTCACCGCCGCGCGCCGCCGCGGCGGCGGCGAAGTCGACCCGGCATCCGCCCGCAGGATCGTCGAGGAATTCCTCGCCGCCGCCTTCTCGGGCCGTACCGAACGGCTGGTGGCGCTGCTCACCGACGACGCGACCGCGATCTCCGACTCCAACGGCGCCGGCGTGACCGAGGCGCTACTGCGGTACGACACTCCGCAGCGCATCGCCGCCGTCGCACGGGCCGGCTTCAAACCCACACCCGCGAAACGGCGACGTGTCGGCGGCACACCCGCCATCCACTACGCGCTCGTCAACGGCGCCCCCGCCTTCCTCTTCGTGCTCGTCGACCAGGTCGTCGGCGCCGTGGCGTTCGACATCACCGACGGCAAGATCGCAACCGTGCGCGGCATCGGCGCCCCCACGCGCCTCGCCCGCCTCACCGAAGCCTGGCGGCAGCACGAACCGGACACGACGCTCATCACCCACTGGTGACCCGACGCCGACCGCGGCCAGGCCGGCGGTCAGCTCCGCTTGCCGATGGCCTGGCGGATGACGTCGCGGGCCCGGTCCATCATCGCCACCGGCGTCCCGATCAGCAGGTTCTTGGTGGCCGACTCGGTGCCCGGGTGAGGGTGGGTGGGCGCGATCGCCTCCGCGGCCTTGACCGCGGCCGCGAGGACCCGGCGCTCGGCGGCCGTCGTGTGCGCGCGGAACCGCGGGAACTCGTAGCGTTCCTCGCTGCGCGCGTGCGCGGTCACCGCGCCGCGCAACAAAGCGAGCTTCTCCATGAACTCGGGGCCGTCGGACCCGGCCTGGTCCATCTCCATGAGGAGCTGCTTGGCCTGGTTCTCCTCCACCAGCCGGTCCTCCACGACCCCCGCGCCGCCGTCGAGCTTGCGCCGCGCGTACGGGTGGACCACCTCCTCCTCGGCGGTCTCGTGTACGGCCAGCATCCGCACCAGGCGGGTGAACGCCTCACCGCGCCGCTCGGGCGGGGCCTGCTCCACCTCGTCGAACAGGTCCCTGATCATCGCGTGCTGGGCCAGCAGCAGGTCGACGACATCGGTCTCGTCCATCAACTCGGGGGCGGTCCGCTTCTCCGTCATGGTGCCTCCTTCCGGGCAGGGTCGGGTCTTCCCCGGCCCGCCGGAGGCCACGCCAGGGCTTGCCAAGCGCAGAACGTTCACGGAGGCGATGAGGGGAATCCCTGGAGAGCCCGCCGGGTACGCCCGGCATCGCGGTCGCCGACGGCCGCGTGGGATATCGGGATCCGGTGTGCGTGGCAGTGCCGGGCAGCTCGGACACGAGCCGAGGGCGAAGGAGCCGAGGGCAGATGACCTTCAACCCATTGCGCGAGCGGGGCATCCCGCTCGACCAGCAGGTACGCAACTGGAGCGAGCTGAACGTCATGCCGATCGACCCGGATCACACCGATCCGTACACGCGGTGCCGGGTCATCGCGATGAACGGCATCGAGATCGAGGCGATCCTGTTCAGCCACCACCTGTCCAGGCACTGCCCCGACCTGGAGACCAGGCAGCAGCTCGCGCGGGTGCGCTACATCGAGGCGCAGCAGCAGAAGGCGGTCAACTGGCTGCTGCCGGGCGTCGCCTCGGTGCTGGAGACGACGATCGCCTATGAGCAGGTCGCGGTGGACCTGACCGCCTGGGTGGCGAGGATGGAGCCCGACGGCTATCTGAAGCAGGCCTACCAGTTCGGCCTGCTGGAGGACTTCGACCACCTCTACCGGTACGCGAACCTGTTCGAGATGATCGAGCACCGCAAGGCGGAGACGATCGTCGACCGGGTGACCGAGGTGATGCCGGGCCGCCCGACCTACCTGCACCACCGGGACGGCATGGACAACGTGCGCGAGCCGTACAACAAGAGCTCGGCGGCCCCCCTGTCCAAGATGCACGCGCTGACGATCATGTCCGCCGAGCAGCAGACGATGAACTTCTACATGAACACCGGTCCGATGTACATGGAGCCGATCGCCCGGCAGCTCTACCAGGAGATCGGGATGATCGAGGAGGAGCACGTCACCCACTACGAGTCGCTGGTGGACCCCGGCGAGACCTGGTGGGAGCGGCTGCTCCTGCACGAGTACAACGAGTGCTACCTCTACCACTCGTTCATGGAGACCGAGTCCGACCGCAGGGTGCGGTCCGTCTGGGAGCTGCACCTCAACATGGAGCTGGAGCACCTGCGGCTGGCGGCGGAGCTGTTCAAGAGGCACGACGGCCGCGACCCCGAGCAGGTGGTGGGCGACCGCCTGCCCAAGCCGGTGACCTTCGAGCCGAACAAGGACTACGTGCGCGAGCTGCTCGCAACGCAGATCGACTACACGACGCTGGGCACCGGCTACGTCCAGGAGGCGCACGAGCGGTTCCAGCGCATGCAGGACAAGGTCATGGGCGGCGAGCGGCCCCCGTCGGAGGTCGTCATCGACGAGAACCGCCACAAGTCCGGCGAGGAGTACCGGCTCCAGACCGAGGGCCCGCACCCCGTGCAGAGCCTGCGGGTCCACCGCTGACCCGCGATGCCGAGCAAGGAGCAGGTGCTCGCGCTGCTGTCCCAGGGGCACGGCTACGACGAGATCGCCGGGATCCTCGGCATCCCGGCCGGTCAGGCGTACCTGGTGGCGACGGGCATCCCCGCGGACGGCGGTGACACCGTCACCGCCGCGCAGCGGGAACGGCCCGGCGTGCTGCCCTCGCGCACCCAGCGCCTGGTGAACCCGCGTGAGGTCAACCCGACCGGCCGGGGCGACGTGCGCGAGTGGATCCGCGAGCGGGCCCGGCGTGACCACCCGGGCCCGGCCGCCCGGAAACAGGCCCGGAAACAACCCCGGAAGCAACCTCGGAAGCACGCCGGGGAACAGGCGGGCGAGCGGCCGGGGCGGCCGCCGGCGGAGGAGGGGAGCTGACCGTGGACCTCTGGGAACGTCTCGGCTCGTGGCCGGTGCTGCGGCAGCTCACCGGCGAGGACCGCACCGGGCGGGCGGCGGCGGTGAAGTCGGCCCGCAGCGCCTCGCTGACCGCCCGTACGGCGACCGCCGACCGCGTGGTCAAGTCGGTCTGCCCGTACTGCGCGGTCGGCTGCGCCCAGAACGTCTATGTGGACGACGAGAAGGTCGTGCAGATCGAGGGCGACCCGGACTCCCCCGTCAGCCGGGGCCGGCTCTGCCCGAAGGGCGCCGCCTCCCTCCAGCTCACCACCGGCTCCGGCCGCGTGCACACGGTCCTGCATCGGCCCCCGTACGCGCGCGAGTGGCGGGAGATCGACCTCGACACCGCGATGGACATGGTGGCCGACCGCGTCATCGCCACCCGCCGGCGGACCTGGGAGTGGGAGTCGGACGGCAGGCGCACCGCCCGCACGATGGGCATCGCCGCGCTCGGCGGCGCCACCCTCGACAACGAGGAGAACTACCTGATCAAAAAGCTGCTGACCGCGCTGGGCGTGGTGCAGATCGAGAACCAGGCCCGGGTGTGCCACAGCTCGACGGTCGTCGGCCTCGGCACGTCCTTCGGCCGGGGCGGCGCGACCACGTTCATGCAGGACCTGCAGCACTCCGACTGCGTCATCATCGAGGGCTCCAACTTCGCCGAGGCGCACCCGGTGGGCTTCCAGTGGGTGATGGAGGCGAAGGCGCGCGGCGCCGTCGTGATCCACGTCGACCCGCGCTTCACCCGGACCAGCGCGCTCGCCGACCTGCACGTGCCGATCCGCGCCGGAACGGACGTGGCCTTCCTCGGCGCGATCATCAACCACGTCCTCGCCAATGAGCTGTACTTCCGGGAGTACGTGGCCCACTACACCAACGCCGCCACGATCGTCGGCGAGGACTACCGCGACACCGAGGACCTCGACGGGCTCTTCTCGGGCTTCAACCCGGAGACCCGGCACTACGACGTCGAGACCTGGCAGTACGAGGGCATGTCGGTGGTCGCGGCGGCCGGCGAGCGCGACGAGGAGTACGACAGGCGGACCGGCGGCGGCAGCTCGGTCCGCTCCGCCGGGCGTTCGGAGATGCACGGCGGCGCCGGGATGCCGATGCGGGGCACGCCGCTGCGCGACGAGACGATGCGCCACCCGCGCTGCGTCCTGCAGATCCTCAAACGCCACTACGCCCGCTACACCCCGGAGATGGTCGAGCGGGTCTGCGGCATCCCGCGCGACCTGTTCGCCGAGGTCTGCCGCCACCTGACGGAGAACTCGGGGCCGGAGCGCACCGCGTCGTTCGTGTACGCGGTGGGCTGGACCCAGCACAGCGACGGCTCCCAGTTCATCCGTGCCGCGAGCATCCTGCAGCTCCTGCTGGGCAACATCGGCCGTCCGGGCGGCGGCATCCAGGCGCTGCGCGGGCACGCCAGCATCCAGGGGTCGAGCGACATCCCGACCCTGTTCAACCTGCTGCCCGGCTACATCCCGATGCCGCACGCGCACCAGCACGAGACGCTCGACGAGTTCGTCCAGGCCGACTCCCCGCAGAAGGGCTACTGGGCGCAGATGCGCGCGTACACCGTCAGCCTGCTCAAGGCGTGGTGGGGGCCCTCGGCGCGGCCGGACAACGACTTCCGCTTCGACTACCTGCCCCGCCTGACCGGCAGCCACAGCACGTACGACACCGTGATGGCCCAGCTCGACGGCACCTGCAAGGGATACCTCCTGCTGGGCGAGAACCCGGCGGTCGGCTCCGCGAACGCGAAGATGCAGCGCCTGGCGATGGCGAACCTCGACTGGCTGGTGGTGCGCGACTTCCGCCTGATCGAGAGCGCGACCTGGTGGAAGGACGGCCCGGAGACGGAGACCGGCGAGCTGCGCACCGAGGACGTCGCCACCGAGGTGTTCTTCTTCCCCGCCGCCGCGCACACCGAGAAGGACGGCTCGTTCACCAACACCAACCGGCTCGTCCAGTGGCACCACCAGGCCGTCGGCCCGCCGGGGGACGCCCGCAGCGACCTGTGGTTCATGTACCACCTCGGGCGCATCATCCGGGAGAAGCTCGCCGGCTCCGCCGACCCCATGGACGCCCCGATCCTCGACCTCACCTGGGACTACCCGACCGAGGGACGCATCGCCGAACCCGTCGCCGAGGCGGTGCTCGCGGAGATCAACGGCTGGAACGCGGACGGCGAGCCGCTGTCCGGCTACACCGAGCTCAAGGACGACGGCTCCACGTCGTGCGGCTGCTGGATCTACTGCGGTGTCTACGCCGACGGGGTGAACCAGGCGGCCCGGCGCAGGTCGGCCGAGGAGCAGGACTGGATCGCCGCCGAGTGGGCGTGGGCCTGGCCCGCCAACCGGCGGCTGCTGTACAACCGCGCCTCGGCCCGCCCGGACGGACGGCCGTGGAGCGAGCGCAAGCGGCTCGTCTGGTGGGACGAGGACGCCGGGAAGTGGACCGGCCACGACGTGCCCGACTTCGAGCCGGGCAAGCGGCCGGACTACCGCCCGCCGGAGGACGCCATCGGCGTCGAGGCGCTCGCCGGCACCGACCCGTTCATCATGCAGGCGGACGGCAAGGGCTGGCTGTTCGCCCCCGCCGGGGTGATCGACGGCCCGCTGCCCACCCACTACGAGCCGCAGGACTCGCCGGTGCCCAACGCCCTGTACGGCAGGCAGCGCAACCCCGCCCGCATGGTCTATCCGCACGAGCACAACCGCTACCACCCGAGCGCGGGCGAGCCCGGCGCGAGCGTGTACCCGTACGTGGTCACCACGTACCGGCTGACCGAGCAGTTCACGGCGGGCGGGATGAGCCGCAACACGCCGTACCTGGCGGAGCTGCAGCCGGAGATGTTCTGCGAGGTGTCGCCCGAGCTCGCCGCCGAGCGCGGCCTGGAGCACGGCGGCTGGGCGACGATCATCACCGCGCGCAACGCCATCGAGGCGCGCGTCCTCGTCACCCAGCGGATGGCCCCGCTGCGCGCGGACGGCCGGGTCGTGCACATGATCGGCCTGCCGTTCCACTGGGGGCCGAACGGCCTCAGCGCCGGCGACGCGGCGAACGAGCTGTCGTCGATCATCCTGGATCCGAACTCGCACATCCAGGAGGTCAAGGCGCTGTCCGCCGACATCAGGCCGGGCCGCCGCCCCCGGGGCCCGGCGCTTCCCGAACTGGTCCGCGCGTACCGGCGGCGGGCGGGCATCACCGAGCGCACCGGCACGGAGGTCTAGGCGCGTGGACGACACAGACGAACTGGGCACGGGCGGGCTGGGCACGGGCGGGGCGCGCCGCCGATCCCACGGACCGCTTGAGGACCCCGCCACCGCGGGCGGTTACGGCGACCACCCCAGGCGCGTCGGCTTCTTCACCGACACCAGCGTGTGCATCGGGTGCAAGGCGTGCGAGGTGGCCTGCAAGGAGTGGAACGCGATCCCCGACGACGGCCTCGCCTTCACCGGCATGTCGTACGACAACACGGTCGGCCTCGGCGCGAACACGTGGCGGCACGTCGCGTTCGTCGAGCAGCCGCGCCGCCTCGGCCGCCAGCAGGCCGGGCTGGTGACCATGGACGTCCCCGCGGAGACGGCGGCGCAGGCGCGGGCGCGCGAACCCCGCTCACTGGGGATGCCCGCGCCGGGCCCGCCGGACGGCCAGGTCGGCACCGCGCGCGACATGGACTTCCGCTGGCTGATGGCCTCCGACGTCTGCAAGCACTGCACCGAGGCCGCCTGCCTGGACGTGTGCCCGACCGGGTCGCTGTTCCGCACCGAGTTCGGCACGGTGGTGGTGCAGGAGGACATCTGCAACGGCTGCGGCTACTGCGTGCCGGCCTGCCCGTACGGCGTGCTGGGCAAGCGCGAGAACGACGGCCGGATCTGGAAGTGCACGCTGTGCTACGACCGGCTCGGGGTCGGCCAGGAGCCCGCCTGCGCCAAGAGCTGCCCGACCGACTCGATCCAGTTCGGCGAGCTGGACGAGCTGCGCGAGCGGGCCTCCCGCAGGCTCGGGCAGCTACGCGAGGCGGGGGTCGGGTCGGCCCGCCTGTACGGCCACGACCCGCGCGACGGGGTCGGCGGGACGGGCGCGTTCTTCCTGCTGCTCGACGAGCCCGAGGTCTACGGCCTGCCGCCGGACCCGGTGGTCACGACGAGGGATCTGCCGTCCATGTGGCGGCACGTCGCGGTCGCGGCGACGGCGCTGCTGGCCGGCGTCGCCGCGGTGGCGGCCTGGAAGGAGCGGGTGTGAGCACGGAACTCGACGGCAGCCAGACGGACGTGCGGATGGACTCCGACCCCGCGCTGCGGCCCGAGCGCGAGGCGCCGGTCGGGTCGGCAGGACGCCCCAGGGAGCGCGGGCGCGGCGAGCGGCTCATGGTCCCCCGGGCCGAGTTCCGGTCCTACTACGGGAGGCCGGTCATCGACCCGCCGACGTGGGAGGACCACGACATCGCCGGCTACCTGTTCCTCGGCGGGCTCGCGGGCGCGTCGTCGATCCTGGCCGCCGCCGCCGAGCTGACCGGCCGCCCGCACCTGGCCAGGGCGGCCAAGGTGGGGGCCGCGTGCGCCCTCGGCGGCTCGCTGTACTCGCTGATCCACGACCTCGGGCGGCCGGAG
This sequence comes from Microtetraspora niveoalba, assembly GCF_001570405.1. GTDB lineage: Bacteria > Actinomycetota > Actinomycetes > Streptosporangiales > Streptosporangiaceae > Microtetraspora > Microtetraspora niveoalba. The sequence continues at coordinate 18,139 of NZ_BBYM01000044.1, forward strand.
CGCTTCCTCAACATGCTGCGGGTGTTCAAGGTCACCTCGCCGATGAGCGTGGGCTCGTGGATCCTCGCCGGGTATGGCCCGCAGGCCGGCGTCGCGGCGGCCACCGCGATCACCGGGCGGCTGCCCCGGCTCGGCCGTACGGCGACGGTGGGAGCGGGGCTCGCCGGGGCCGCGGTCGCCACCTACACTGCGGCGCTCATCGCCGACACCGCCGTACCCGTCTGGCACGAGGCGTACCGGGAGTTGCCGCTCATGTTCGCGGGGTCGGCGGCGGCGGCCGCGGGCGGGCTGGGGATGCTGGCCGCTCCGCCCTCCGAGGCGGGCCCGGCGCGCCGCGCGGCGGCGGTCGGGGCGGCCGTCGAGTACGCCG
>NZ_BBYM01000044.1:18560-67191 GCF_001570405.1 Microtetraspora niveoalba
CCGCGGCCCGGCGGATGGAGCGGCGGCTGGGCCAGGTGGGCGAGCCGCTGAAACGCGGGACGGGAGGCCGCCTGCTGCATCTCGGCGAGGTGCTGTCCCTCACCGGGGCGGTGCTCGGGCTGGCCGCCGCGTGGCGCGGCCGGGGCATGGCGGCGGTGGCCGGGGCGGCGCTGCTGGCGGGGTCGGCCTGCACCCGGTTCGGCGTGTTCCACGCGGGGCTGGAGTCCGCGCGCGATCCCGCGTACACGGTGGAGCCGCAGCGGGCCGGGCTCGCGCGGGCGGACGGGAAGGGTGACGCGGCGTGACGGGCGAGGGCGGCCTGACGGGCGTCGGGGGCGCGATGCGGGTCGGGGGCGCGATGCGGAAGGGTGTGCGGTATCTGCCGTTCCTGGCGGTCGTCCTGGCCACCTGCGCCGCGTCCTGGCTGGCCGGACGCGAACGCGGAAACACGCGGGGGCGGTCCCTTCCCGGCCGGTGATCCGGCCGCCGGGAAGGACCGCCCCCGCGTGATCTCAGGCCAGGGCCGGCTCGGCCGACGCGCCCGCCTTCGCGGCGGGCGCGTCGTCGAGCGGCTGCGGCGGGGCCGAGAAGACGGCCTCGTCGAGGCGGCTCTCCGACCGGCCGACCAGGACCGGGACGACCATCTGCCCGGCGACGTTGGTGGCGGTGCGGATCATGTCGAGGATCGGATCGATGGCCAGCAGCAGTCCGACGCCCTCCAGGGGCAGGCCGAGCGTGCTCAGCGTGAGGGTCAGCATCACGATGGCGCCGGTCAGGCCGGCGGTGGCGGCGGAGCCGACCACGGAGACGAACGCGATCAGCAGGTAGTCGCCCACCCCGAGCGGGACGCCGAACACCTGCGCCACGAAGATCGCGGCAAGCGCCGGGTAGACCGCGGCGCAGCCGTCCATCTTGGTGGTGGCGCCGAACGGCACCGCGAAGGAGGCGTAGTCGCGGTCCACGCCGAGCCGCTCGGTGGTGACGCGCTGGGTGAGCGGCATGGTGCCGACGGACGAGCGGGAGACGAAGCCCAGCTCGATCGCGGGCCAGGCGTTGCGGTAGAACGCGATCGGGCTGACCTTGCCCACGAGGGCGAGCAGCACGGGGTAGATCAGCAGCAGCACGATGAAGCAGCCGGCGTAGACGCCCGCGCTGAACTTCGCCAGCGGGGAGAGCAGGTCCCAGCCGTAGGTGGCGACGGACTTTCCGATCAGACCCGCGGTGCCGATCGGTGCCAGGCGGATGACCCACCACAGGGCCTTCTGGACCAGCTCCAGGACCGAGCGGCTGAGGTTCAGGAACGGCTCGGCCTTCTCGCCGATCGCCATGGCGGCGGCACCGAGGACGACGCCCAGGAAGACGATCTGCAGGACCTTGAGCTCGGTGAACGCGGTGACGATGTTGGTCGGGATGATGCCGGTCACGAAGTCGAGCCAGGTGCCCGCGCCTTCGAGATCGACGGCCTTGGCGCCGTCGGTGGCGATGGTCACGCCCTGGCCGGGGTTGATCGCCAGGCCGAGGCCGATGGCGGCGGCCACGGAGACCAACGAGGTGATCATGAACCAGAGCAGCGTCTTGCCGGCGAGCCTGGCGGCTCCGTTGACGTTGCGCAGGTTGGCCACGCTGACGACGACCGCGGTGAACACGAGCGGCGGCACGGCGAGCTTGAGGAGCTGGACGAAGATCTTGCCGATCTCGGTCAGGGTGTCGGCCAGCCAGCCGACCTCGCCGGCGCGGGCGACGAGCCCGAGGGCGACACCGACGACCAGACCCAGCAGCAACTGCAGGGAGAAGGAGAACTTCTTCACGAACGGGACTCCGGAAGGAGGGCATGCCGGCGCGGGCACAGCATGCGGGTGAGGTGGGGGAAGGTCGAAGACGCGTTCAGTGCCGACACAGATCGCCGTCGATGCGGCACAGATCCACGTGCAACCGCTCGACGAGCCATACGAAGACCACCGAGAACCTCACGAGGCGCTGCAACATCAGGCATATATCCCTTATTCCAGCTTTTTCCTGTGATCTACCTCACAGCCGCCATTTTCTCCACAAATCGATGCCGACGATTTCGGTCCGCCGCCGGACTCCGCCAAGGCGTGGCGGCTCCTCATCGGAAGTGCGCCGCCGTTGCCGTCCCGGCAACAAAAGTTGTCATCCTCCCGACCGCGGCCGCATCATCTGCGCCGGCGAGGTCCAGGGGCCGTACGCCGACGGGCGGGACGCACGGGGCCACAGCCGTCCCCGTCCCTCGACGGGCACGTACGGCATCCGGGAACGACCCCGGGGACGACATCCAGCGACGATCAGGAGGCCGCCGATGACCGGCGACGCGCACGGCACGCACGGCACGCACGATGTGAGCGACATGAGCGCCGAGGAGTACTGGAACCACCGGTACAGCGAGAGCGACCGGATCTGGAGCGGGAACCCCAACGCCGCCCTGGTCCACGAGACGGCCGGCCTTCCGGTCGGCCGGGCGCTTGATCTGGGGTGCGGCGAGGGAGCCGACGCCGTCTGGCTCGCGCGGCAGGGGTGGCACGTCACCGCGGTGGACATCTCCCAGGTCGCCCTGGACCGCGGGGCGGCGCATGCGGAGGCCGCCGGAGTGGCGGACCTGGTGGACTGGCAGCGGCACGATCTGTCGGAGTCCTTCCCCTCCGGCGTCTTCGATCTCGTCTCCGCCCACTTCCTGCACTCGCGCGTGGAACTGCCCCGGGAGGAGATCCTCCGGCGCGCGGCGGCGGCGGTCGCGCCCGGCGGCGCGCTGCTCGTCGTCGGGCACTCCGGGGTGCCCCACTGGCAGCACGACGGCCACGCCGACATGCGCCTGCCCACCACCGAGGAGGTCCTCAAGGACCTCGACCTCCCGGACGGCGAGTGGGAGGTGCTGGTGGGCGAGGAACGCGAGCGCGTCCAGACCGGTCACGACGGCGAGCAGCGCACCCTGACCGACAGCGTCCTCAAGGTACGGCGGCGCCCGGCCGACTGAGTTCCCGGTGACGCGGACAGCGGCGCGGGATCGCATACCCTGCGGGGCTATGGTATTAACTCGTACATCAGTGTTCGAGTTAATGAGGATGCCATGGCGCACAGCTCCCCCGCCCCACCCGCCGTCCATCACGCGCCACCGGACCCCCGCCGGTGGCGCGCGCTGGCGCTGATCAGCGTCGCCCAGTTCATGCTCGTCCTCGACGTCACCGTGGTGAACGTCGCCCTGCCCGACATCGGCGCGGAGCTCGGCCTGAGCCGGGCCACCCTCACCTGGGTCGTCACCGCGTACACCTTGTTCTTCGGCGGGCTCATGCTGCTCGGCGGGCGGCTTGCGGACGTGTTCGGCGCCCGCCGCCTGATGGTCGCCGGTATCGGGATCTTCGTCCTCGCCTCGCTGGCGTCCGGGCTGGCGGGCGGCGCGGCCGCGCTCGTGGGCGGCCGCATCGGGCAGGGCGTCGGCGCCGCGCTGCTGTCCCCGGCCGCGCTGGCCACCGTCACCACCACCTTCCACGGCGCCGAGCGCAACCGGGCGCTCGGCGTCTGGGCCGCCATCGGCGGGGCGGGCTCGGCCATCGGCGTGCTCCTCGGCGGAGCGCTCACCGCGGGCCCCGGCTGGCGCTGGATCTTCTTCATCAACGTCCCGGTCGGCCTGGCCGTACTGGTGACGCTGCCGCTCGTCGTCCGTGTCGCCGCGGCGCCCCCCGCACCGCGACGCGTCGACCTGCCCGGAGCGCTGCTCGTCACCGCCGCCACCGCGTCCCTGATCTACGGTCTGGTCAACGCCGGCGACGAGGGCTGGGGCGACACGGTCACGCTCGCGGCCGTGGCGGCGGCCGTCGTCCTCTACGCGGTCTTCGCCGTCGTGGAGCGGGCGGTGCGCACCCCGCTCATGCGCGTACGACTGCTCACCCGGCGGCCGGTCCTCTCGGGCGCGTTCCTCATGCTGGTCGCCACCGGGATGCTGATCGGCCTGTTCTTCCTCGGCTCCTTCTATCTGCAGCGCCACCAGGGGTACAGCGCGCTGCTCACCGGCCTGCTGTTCCTGCCGGTCGCGGCCGGCACCGGGCTCGGCGCCCACCTCGGCAGTCACCTGGTCGACCACCTGGGCGGGCGGCTCCCCGCGGTGATCGGCCTGGTCCTGGCCGCGATCGGCACGGGGCCGGTCGCCCTGCTGTCCCTCTCCCCCGCCGTCATGGTGACGGGACTGACCGTCGCCTCGATCGGGCTCGGCGCGGTGTTCGTCTCGGCCACCACGACCGCGCTCGCACTCGTCGCCCACGACGAGTCGGGGCTCGCCTCGGGCGTCGTCAACACCTTCCACGAGCTCGGCGGCGCGGTCGGCGTCGCGGTGGTGTCCAGCCTCGCCGCGCCCAGCCTGACCGCGCCCACCCCGACCGGGCCGGGCCTCACCGGGTTCACCGCCGCGTTCACGGCCTGGGGGGTGGCCGGGGCGGTCGCCGCGCTCGTCGCCCTCGTGCTGCTGCCGCCGGGCCGCCTGCCCGCCTTCGACGGCCCCCGCGTCCACTGAACCCGGCCCGCCGGGATCCTGGGATCCGTTCCCCCGACGACGCGCGGCGGGGACGCATCGTCTGGTGATCGGTCGCTACGCTCGTCGGACCGGCGCGCGGCTCCGCGACCGCGCTCGGTCCGGCGCCCGCACCACCGCGGGCGTTCCTCCGACGCGAGCAGGAGACCAGGTCCATGACGCCTCCCCGGCCCACCCGGCCCGCCCGGCGCGCCGACGCCGAGCGGAACATCGCGGCGATCGTCACGGCGGGCCTCGACCTCCTGACCAAGGACCCGGACGCGAGCACCGCCGACATCGCCAAGGCCGCCGGCGTCGGCCGGGTCACCCTGTACGGGCACTTCCCCACGCGGGAGGCCCTCGTCGAGGCCGTGCTCGACCGCGCGGTCGCCCTCGTGGACGCCGCCCTCGAGGATCCCGCGTACGAGGAGCTCCCGGCGCAGGAGGCGATCAGCCGGCTCATCGCGTCCTCCTGGGAGCTTCTCGACCGGAACCGGCGGCTGCTGACCGCCGCCGACCGCGTCCTGCCCACCGAACGCATCCGCCACTACCACGAGGGCGCGCTCTCCCGCGTCGAGCGGCTCATCGCCCGCGGCCGGGACGAGGGCGCCTTCCGTACGGACCTGCCGCTGTCCTGGCTGGTCGCGCATGTCTACGCCACGCTGCACAGCGCGGCCCAGGAAGTGGAGGCGGGGCGGCTGGACCACGCCGACGCCGCCCGCGTACTCGACGCGACCCTGCGCTCCGTGCTCGCGGCGGGCCGATAGACGCCCGCGCCGTCCAGCCCGACCCGCCAATCATCGTCAGGCGTTGGGCCAGGTTTTACCCCCGGCTCGCTAGCGTCGGTGCTGTGGGTGAGCAGGAGGCCGCCGCCATGCCCGACACCGCGGACCGCCTCATCGAGGCCGTCAACGCCCATGATCTGGACGCGGTGATGCGCTGCTACAGCGCGCATGCGGTCGTCGTGGCGCCCGAGATCGTCGCCGAGGGCCCCGACCAGATCGCCTCGTATCACGCGCACGTCTGGGAGGGGTTCCCCGACGTACGGCTGACCGTGCTCGGAAAGGCGGCGAGCCGGGACCTGGTCCTGATCGAGATGCTCGCCACGGGCACCCACGGCGGCCCCTATCTGGCGCTGGACGGCGAGGTGCTCCACGCGACGAACCGGCGGATCAGCGTCCGCCAGTGCTGGATCTTCACGATCGAGGACGACCTCATCGTCTCCCAGCGTCTCTACTACGACCAGCTGCAGACGTTCACCCAGCTCGGGCTGAGCCTGACCGACCACACCAGATCGTTCTACTAGGTCCGCACGAGGGGGCGTTCTAGGGGGCCGCGGCGGGTGGGCAGCGTGACCGTGACGACCAGGCCCCCGCCCGGACGCGCTACGGCGGCCGCCGTACCGCCGTGCGCGGTGGCGATCGACCGGACGATGGACAGCCCGAGGCCGCTTCCCGCGGCGTGGCGCAGGCGCGGCCCGTCACCGCGCCGGAACGGGGTGAACAGCTCGGCGGCCGTGTCCGCGTCGACGCGCGGGCCGGTGTTGCGCACCGTGATCGTGACGTGGGCGCCCACCGCGGCGGTGACCACCTCGACCCGGCCGCCATCGGTGTTGTAGCGGATCGCGTTGTCGATGAGGTTGCGCGCCAGGTGGTTCAGCAACACGGGGTCGCCGTCGAGCGGGGCCGGTCCGAGGCGCGTGCTCAGCCGTACGCCGTGGGAGTGGGCGAGGTCGGCGAGCGTGTCGGCGGCCTCCCGGGCGGCCTGGGCGAGGTCGGCCGGCCGGGTCTCGTCCAGGCCGCGGTCGCCGCGGGCGAGCAGCAGCAGACTCTCGATGAGGTGCTCGCTGCGCTCGGCCGCGTCCAGGACACGGCGCATGGCGGGCAGCAGGTGGGGCGGGACCTGCCCCGTCGTGAGGGGGACCTCGACGGCCGCCCGCTGGATGGCCAGCGGCGTACGCAGCTCGTGCGAGGCGTTGGCCGCGAAGCGCCGCTGGCTGTCGAAGGCCGCCTGCAGCCGGGCGAGCATCCCGTCGAACGTGTCGCCGAGGTCCTTGAGCTCGTCGTGCGGGCCGGACAGGGCGAGCCGCCGGCTGAGATCGTGCTCCGACAGGTGGCGCGCGGTCTCGGTGACGCGGTGCAGCCGGGCCAGGGCGCGTCCGGCGATCAGCCGCCCGGCGAGCGCGGCCAGCACGACGACGATCAGCAGGGCGACGGCGGACCGCAGCACCAGGTCGGACAACACGGCGTCGCGGTACTCGCCGAGCAGCCGGGAGGGGCTCGCCGGGAGGATCCGGCTCGAGGTCATGGGCGCGGCGTCTTGGGCGGGCGCCGGGGTGGCGCCGGTCAGGCCGGGCGCGCTGGTCCGCGCGGCCGGGATGGCCCGGGCCAGGGACAGGCCGTGCACGTCGAGGCTGCCCGCGACGACCACGTAGTTGAAGGCGAGCAGCAGGAGCCCGCCGGCCGTGAAGACGGCGGTGTAGATCGCGGTGAGCTTGCCCCGCACGGTCAGCCGGACCCGGCGGAGGCCGCGGAAGCCCCGCACGGTCAGACCCGGTATCCGTGGCCGGGAACGGTGTGCAGCACCGGCGGGTCGCCGAGCTTGCGGCGCAGCCCGTGGACGACCACCTTCAGCACCCCGCTGAACGGGTCGAGGTTGGCGTCCCACACCTTCTCCAGCAGGTGCACGGTGGAGACGGGGGCGCCGTCGGCGCGCAGCAGCTCCGCCAGCACGCCGAACTCCTTGGGAGTGAGATCCAGCGCCCGCCCCTCCCGGCTCGCCGTACGGCGGCGCGGGTCCAGGACGAGGCCGGCCCGGGACAACACAGGCGGACTGGCGGGTCCGGAGCGGCGGGCCAGGGCGTGCACGCGGGCCACCAGCTCGGGATAGGCGAACGGCTTGGGCAGGTAGTCGTCGGCGCCGAGCGCGAGCCCGTCCACCCGGTCGTCGACGGTCCCGGCGGCGGTGAGCATGAGGATCCGGGCGTTCACCTCGGGCGCGGCGGCCGGGGCGCGGCAGATCTCGTCGCCGTGGACGAGCGGCAGGTCCCGGTCCAGGATGATCACGTCGTATCCGTGCACGGTCGCCATCTCCAGCCCGGTGTCACCGTCGTACGCGGTGTCGACGGCCATGCCCTCGGCGCGCAGGCCCTCGGCGAGGATGTCGGCGAGCGCGGGCTCGTCCTCGACGATCAGAACGCGCATGTGGTGCTTCCCCCGGGAGACGACGGCGACGGACCGTTCTTTTGTCTCAGTCTGCCGGTTAGGTCGGAGTTAACGAGCCGCTGACCTGCGCGAACCCCTGACCCGCCCGATTAACCGGGGCCTAACCCGGCACCGGATGTCCTGTAGCCCGCCGGTTCCCCCGCCGGCACCCATCAGACATCCGGGAGAAGAACTCATGCGATACACGGTGCGTACGGCCCTGGCGTTGTCGGCGCTGGCCATCGCCCTGGCCGGTTGCGCCCAGGACACCGGCCGGGACTCCGGCGGCCCCTCAGGCGGTTCCTCAGACGGTTCATCGGTGTCGTCAGGCGGCTCCGCGGCGGGAGGCATGGACCCGGCGTACCAGGACGGCCTGCTGAAATACGCCCGGTGCATGCGCGAGCACGGCGTCGACATGCCCGACCCCAAGCCCGGCGTGGTCATGCCGGCGCTCAGGATCGACGAGACGAGCAAGAAGGCCGTCGCGGCCTGCGAGAAGCTCATCCCGGTCGATCCGAACGCGCCGTCCGCCGAAGAGATCCACCAGCGGGACGTGGAGCTCGCGCGCTGCCTGCGCGGCAAGGGCCTCGACGTGGCCGACCCCAGGCCCGGCGAGGGCATGCGCCTGCCTGAGAACGACCAGGACGCGGTGCTGAAGGCGCTACGCGAGTGCCGTCCGCAGGCGGGGCGGTGAGCCGTCGCGGCCGCCGCGCCCTGCTCGCCGGGGCCGCCGTCCTGACCGCGACCGGGACGGCCGGCGGCGCGGCCCTGCTCCTGACCGGCGGCGGGAGCGGGGAGCCCCCGCACACCGGGCCGCGCCCGGCGACCGCCACCGTCGAACGCACCACCCTCCTGGAACGCAAGATCGTCTCCGGGACCCTCGGCTACGCGGGCCGGACCGAGGTGGCGGCCGCCGGGCAGGGCACGCTCATCTGGCGCCCCCGCGCCGGGCGGGTGATCCGCCCCGGCGGGCGGCTGTACCGCTCCGACGGCTCCGACGTGCTGTTGCTGGAGGGCGCGCAGCCCGCCTACCGGCCGCTGAAGAACGGCGACGAGGGACCCGACGTCGCCCAGTTCGAGAAGGCCCTGTCCCGCCTCGGCTACGGCGGCTTCACCGTGGACGACGCCTTCAGCGAGGCCACCGCCGCGGCGGTGCGCCGCTGGCAGAAGGACCACGGCCTCGAGGAGACCGGCGTGGTGGACCCGGCCACGGTCTGGTTCGCCCCCGGCCCGGTCCGCGTCGCCGCCCGCGAGGCCGCGCTCGGGGCGAGCCTCGCCCCCGGCACGCCGGTGCTCACCGTCACCTCCTTGCGCCGCGTCGTCGTCGTGCCCCTCAAGGTCACCGACCGGCGGCTGGTGCGGAAGGGCGGCGCCGTCACCGTCACGCTGCCCGGCGGAAAGGACGTCAAGGGGAAGGTGTCCGCGATCAGTCCCGTCGTGAAACGCGGCGGCGATCCCTCCGGCGGAGGCGACCCGACCGTGGACGTCACCATCACGCTGGGGACGACCTCCGGCATGTTCGACACCGCGCCGGTCGAGGTCTCCCTCGTCAGCGACCGGCGCAAGAACGCGCTGGCGGTGCCGGTCTCCGCGCTGCTCGCCCTGCCCGGCGGCGGGTACGGCGTCACCGTCGTGGGTCCGGACGGCGCCACCCGCACCGTCGAGGTCACCACCGGCATGTTCGCCGGGGGCAGGGTCGAGGTCACCGGCGAGGGCCTGACCGCCGGGACCCGGGTGGAGGTGCCGCGATGATCCACACGCCGGCGCCGCCCGCCGTACGCCTGGACGGGGTGTCGCGCACCTACCCGGGCGGGGTGCACGCCCTGCGCGAGGTGAGCTTCACCGTCGGACGCGGCGAGCTGGTCGCCATCGTCGGCCCCTCCGGGTCGGGCAAGTCCACGCTGCTCAACCTGCTCGGCACCCTCGACGTCCCGACCGCCGGGACCGTGCGCATCGACGGCCACGACGTGCGCGCGCTCACCGACGACCAGACCGCCGCGCTGCGGGCCCGCTCCATCGGGTTCGTCTTCCAGCAGTTCCACCTCGCCGCCGGGGTCAGCGCCCTGGACAACGTCGCCGACGGCCTGCTGTACGCGGGGGTGGGCCTGAGGGAACGGCGGCGCCGGGCCGCCGCGGCCCTGGCACGCGTCGGCCTCGCCGACCGCGCGCATCACCGGCCGCACGAGCTGTCCGGCGGGCAGAAGCAGCGGGTCGCGATCGCCCGCGCCGTGGTCGGCGACCCGGTGCTGCTGCTGGCCGACGAGCCCACCGGGGCACTGGACTCCGCCTCGGGCGCGGCAGTGGTCGGGCTGCTGCGCGAGCTCAACGCGGCGGGCGCCACCGTCGTCGTCATCACCCACGACAGGGAGCTGGCCGCGACTCTGCCGCGCCGGATCCGGGTCAGGGACGGCCGTGTGGTCGCCGACGAGCGCCAGGAGGTCACCGCGTGAACGGCCCGCACCACCTGACCCGCCTGACCCGGGCCCGGCTGTCCCCCGCCGACCTGCTGCGGGTCGGCGCCGGCGGGCTGCGCGCCCGTCCGACCCGGGTCTTCCTGTCCGCCCTGGGGATCGCGATCGGCATCGCCGCCATGGTGGCCGTCGTCGGCATCTCCTCCTCCAGCCGCGCCGCCCTGGACGCCCAGATCGGCCGGCTCGGCACCAACCTGCTGACCGTCGCCCCGGGGAACGCCCTGTTCGGCGGGAGGGCCACGCTGCCTGAGGAATCGCCCGCCATGATCGGCCGGATCGACGGCGTCGAGCGGGTCACCTCCGTCGGCAAGCTCGACCGGATCAGCGTCTACCGCCACGACAGGATCCCCAAGGGCGAGAGCGGAGGCATCACCGTCTACGCCGTCGACCTGGACCTACTCGCCACCCTCAAGGCGAGGGTCGCCGCCGGAGCCTGGCTGAACGCCGCCACCGCCCGCTATCCGGCCGTCGTGCTCGGGCACACCGCCGCCGCCCGGCTCGGCGTCACCCGGCCGGGACCGGACACCCAGGTCCTGATCGGCGACGCCTACCATGCCGTCGTCGGCGTCCTGGACCCGGTCGAGCTCGCCCCCGAGCTGGACACCGCCGCGCTCGTCGGCGGCGGGACCGCCCGCCGCCGGCTCGGCTTCGACGGCCACCCCAGCACCGTCTACGTCCGCGGCCGGGACGACGCCGTCCCCCGCGTACGCGAGCTGCTCGCCGCCACCGCCAACCCCGAGCACCCGAGCGAGGTCAGCGTCTCGCGCCCCTCCGACGCGCTCGCCGCCAAACAGGCCGCCGACCAGGCGTTCACCGGGCTGCTCCTGGGCCTGGGGGCCGTCGCGTTGCTCGTCGGCGGGGTCGGCGTGGCCAACACGATGGTCATCTCCGTGCTCGAACGCCGGGGGGAGATCGGCCTGCGCCGCGCCCTGGGCGCGACCCGGGGCCAGATCCGCGGCCAGTTCCTGGTGGAGGCGGTCGTGCTGTCGGCGCTCGGCGGGCTGGCCGGCGCGGCCCTCGGGTGCCTGGTCACGGCCGGCTACGCCCTGTCCCAGGGCTGGCGGACGGCCATCCCGGTCTCCGCCGTCTCGGCGGGCGTCGCGGCCACGGTGGTCATCGGCGCGCTCGCCGGCCTGTGGCCCGCCGTACGGGCCGCCCGCCTGGCCCCCACCCAGGCGCTGTCCACGGCGTGACCGGCGGTGGGGCTCTACAGCGGCCGGTACACGTACGGCGTGGTGGTGGTGAGCGGCACGAACCCGAGCCGGTGCAGGATCGGCCGGCTCTCGTCGGACGCGTCGACCTGGAGGTAGCGGCAGCCCCGCTCGGCGGCGATCCGGGCGCGGTGGGCGACCAGCGCCCGGTAGAGGCCCCTCCCGCGCCAGCCGGGCACGGTGCCGCCGCCCCAGAGACCGGCGAACCCGGTGCCGGGGCTGATCTCCATCCGGGCCGCGCTGACCGGCACGTCGCCCGCCATGGCGACCGTGGCCGCGACCGTCTCGGGCGCCTCGGCGAGCTGGGCGAGGAACCGGCGCGCGATCTCGGGCCGGTCCGTGCCGAAGGCGGCGCGGTGGACCTCCGACATGAGCTCCGCCCCGGCGGCGTCGGTGACCGGGCGCAGGTGGATCCCCTCGGGGAGCTCGACGGCGGCCGACACGTCGCCGATCTCGGCGACCATCACGGCCTCCTCGGGCTCGGGCGTGAACCCGGCCTCCCGCAGCCGCTCGGCCAGGTCGCCCGGCCGGTCGTGCGCGTACAGCTTCCACTCGAACTCGCGCCCGGCGTCGGTGAAGCGGCGCACCTCGGCGGCGATCGCGGCGTCGGCGGTGTTCTCGTCCAGGTCCGACCAGAGGACGCCGTTCCAGGCGTCCGGCCCGCCGACCTGCCGCACCACGCCGGCCGCCCGCTCGACCCGCGCCCCGGGGCCGTCGGACTGGACGTCTCTCCTCATTCGGCGGTCGAAGACCGCCAGCAGCTCATCACGATCCATCCCGCCACCTCACCAGCCGGGCCCCGCCCGCGGCAACCGGATTACCTGTCAGCCGGCGCCTCGCCCTGCGCGTGCCAGAACCAGGCGAATCCAGGTGCGGTGACCCCGGTGACACCCCTCGGCCGGTCCGCGCACACGGCGACCCCGCCGCCCGCAGTGACATCGGAGCGGGCGCGTCAACCGGCGGGCGGGGACGGCGCCGTGAGCTCCACCGCGGCCTCCCCGGTGTACGTGAGGAAGGTCAGCGTCTCCTGGAAGTACAGCCGGACGCTGGTGGCGTCGTGGGACAGGTAGCCGATCGACACGTCCTGGCCGATGCGCAGTTCGAAGTCGCCACCACGGGTGGACAGCAGGAAGGCCCCCTCGATGGCGGGAGCCCAGATGATCCGGCCGTCCAGCAGCCGGGCGATGTGCTCGTGGATCGGATAGCCGTGGTCCGCGGTCTCGCTCACGGCCGTGTAGGCGTCGGCGCTCAGAACCAGGGTGTACGGACCGCCGACACCCGCCAGGCGGAGGGCGCTGACCGCCCGGCTGACGGCCTCGGGATAGTCACGCACCTCGGACGGCAAGGGGACCGCCGGGTTGGAGGAGCCGTCGCGGATGCCGGTGACGCCGGCGGCGGCGTACCCGTCGAAGATCAGGCGGTCCTCGGCGAAGGCGATCCGGCGGGCCGCGTCCTTGACGGGCTGCCAGTCCGCGTCCTTGGCTCCGCGTTCGACGTCGTCCACCTGCTGCCGTTCGACCGTGAACGGCACGCGCAGTTCGGTGAGGGGCTGGGAGCGGCGCGCGTGGGCGACGACGCCCTCGAAGGGAGGGGCGATCGCTTCCAGGTGCCCGGTGGCGACCGCCGACAGCTCGGCGCCTCCGGGACCGGGGACGTCGACGACGCGGCGGCCCGCCACGTGGCGCTCGAACGTACGCCGCGCCTCTTCCTCCAGGTCGGCCCACGCCGCGGCGGAGATCGGGGCCAGTTCACGGTGCAGGTTGTTCATCAGGCGCTGCTCCCTTTCAGATCGCCGATCCCCAGGGATCCCTCGGACGGTGGCCGGACATCGGACGTGGCCTCCGCGGCGCCCGTACGCGCGCCGGCATCGGCGTCCGCCCCGGCCGTGGTGCCGGGAACGTCGGGCACACCGGACACGCAGGACGCGTCGGAGAGATCGGGCGGGTCGGGCAGGTCGTCGAGGAGGTCGGCGCTCGGGACGAAGAACAGGGTGCCGGACACGGCGGTGGAGAAGTCCAGGATCCGGTCGTGGCTCGCCGGCGGGTCGCCCAGGAACATCCGCTCCAGCATCCGCTCGGTGACCTCCGGCGTGCGGGCGTAGCCGATGAAGTACGTGCCGAACTCGCCGCTCCCGACGGCGCCGAAGGGCATGTTGTCCCGCAGGATCTTCCGCTCGGTGCCGTCAGGGTCGACGATCGTGGTCAGCGCGACGTGCGAGTCGGCCGGTTTGACGGCGTCGTCCAGCTCGATGTCGGACAGCTTCGTGCGGCCGATCACGCGTTCCTGGGCCTCGACGGACAACGCGTTCCACGCCTCCAGGTCGTGCAGGTACTTCTGCACGATCACGTAGCTCCCGCCCGCGAAGTCCGGGTCCTCCTCGCCGATCAGGACCGCCGCCGCCGCGCCCGGGCCGACCGGGTTCTCGGTCCCGTCGACGAAGCCGAGCAGGTCGCGTACGTCGAAGTATTTGAACCCGTGCACCTCGTCCTGGACGGTCACCGCGCCGCGCAGCCGATCCATGATCTGGGACGCAAGCCCGAAACACAGGTCCAGCCGCTGGGCCCTGATGTGGAACAGCAGGTCGCCGGGGGTGGACACGGCGTGGTGGACGGGGCCGGACAACTCCCGGAAGGGATGCAGCCCGGCGGGGCGCGGCCCGCCGAACAGCCGGTCCCACGCCCGCGACCCGATCGCGGCGACGCAGCTCAACCGGCCCTCCGGCGCCCGGAAGCCGACGGCCCGCTGCAACGCCGGCACATCGGGCAACAGCTCCCGCACGACCGGCTCGCCGCCGGGGTCGATCGTGACCACGAGGAAGATCGCCGACCTCGTCAGCGGGCTCAGCACCTGCTGCGGGACCGCGTCCCCGCCGGGCTCCGCCATCGCCGCCCCTCCCCACGCGTCGCCTTCGCCGGCCGCCCCGTGCCCCCCGAACCGGGATGCCGGTAAGACCGCTGTCACCACGTACACGCGGTTGGGTTTGCCCTGTTTCAGTGCGGTTATTTCTGAGGTGACACGAGATGGTTCCCAGCCCTGGGGGCCGATCTGATTATGTCGGCGTCCGGGGCGCGGGCGAGGTCCGCAGGTTCGGCCACGGTGCGGAACTTCATGATCTGCCCTTTCCGCCGCGCCGGATCGCCACGGATGCGCGGGCCCCGGCCGTGCAGACCGGGGCCCGCGCGAAATTCGTGCGATCACGAGGCGTAGGTGGTGACCTTCCGCCGCTACTCGGGCCGGGTGGAGGCGACGAGGTCGAGGTACTCGTCGAGATGCCGGGCGGCGGCGAGCATCGCCCGGCTCCGGCGGTGCAGCCGGGCCCGCCATTCATGGAGCACCTTGCCCAGGTCCGCCGTGCCTCCCGCGTCCCGCAGGTGCTCCACGAAGAGCCTGATCTGGGGCAGCGGGTAGCCGCCGCGCCGCAGGTGCCGGGCCATCTGCGCGTCGCGCACCGCCTCGGGCGGATAGACGCGGTGCCCGGTGGCGCGGTCGCGGTGCGGGCGCAGGATGCCGGCCTGCTCCCACTTGCGCAGCGACGCGGGATGCATCCCGAGCCGGTGGGCCAGCACCCCGATGCTCACCCCCGCGGTCCGGTCGTCGTCCCGTACGGGCGCCGCGGTCAGGGCGTCGAGCGCGGCGGCGACTTCGTCGAGGATGTCGCGCTCGCGCAGCAGTTCGGCGTGCGCCAGGTCGAGGAGCCGGAACAGCGTCTCCTCGTCGGGCCGGTGCGCGGCGCGCATGATCGCCGCGGCCGGCTGGTGCCCGTACCCGGGGCGCAGGGCGAGGAAGGCGCGCAGGGCCTGCGCGTGGACGGCCGAATACTGCCGGTACCCGGCGGGGCTGCGCGCCGCGGGAGGGATGATCCCCTCGTCCTCGTAGTTGCGCACCGCCTGGGCGGACAGGCCGTGTTCGCCGGCGAGGTCGGCCGGGCGCAGGGCTCGTCGTGCCATCGTCTCCAACTTGAAGGTTGATCCGGCGCGGACCGGCGAGGTCCGCCCCGAAGCCTCAACGGAAACTCAAGGATACGGTCGAACCAGGGCCATGCACGTGGCCCGTGAACGGTGCGCAGGGCCTTCGGCGAGCGTGGCCGTCTCCTCCGAGTTCGCTATCGGTAGAGGTCGGCCGCCCGGCGGGCCGCGAGGGCCATCCGCTCGCGCAGTTCGGGAGGGTCCAGCACCTCGGCCTCCGGCCCGAGCCGCAACATCTGGTCGTAGGCGACCTCCTGGGACTCGACCGGCAGCCGCACCGTGACCCGGTCCCGCTCGTCCGGTTCGCCCGCCGAGGCGAGCGCCTGCGCCGCCGCGACCGGTTCCAGCACCCGGGGCAGCCGCGCCAGGCCCAGCCGGCTGAGCCGTACGGTGACGTGCTCGCGCAGCAGCGACCTGGCGAAGTCGGCGGACTTCTCCTCCCAGAAGGCGGCGAGGTCGAAAGCCGCGTCGCGGGCGAAACGCTCCTCCCCGGCCTCGGCGGCCTCGAAGCGGTCCACCCGATAGGTACGGAACCGCTCGTCGCCCGCCCTGGCGACGAGATACCAGTGCCCGGCCTTCAGGACGAGCCCGTACGGCTCCAGCGTGCGATCGCGGGCTGCGCCGTCGCGTCCGTACCGCGCCCTCAGGACGCGGTCCTCCCACACGGCGCGGGCCACCGCGCCGAGGAGCGCGGGCGGGCGCGCGGCGCGGAACCACGCGGGCGCGTCCAGGTGGAACCGCTGGACGGCCGTGCCGGGGGCGTCGCCGAGGGCCGCGGCTACCTTCAGCCGTGCGGCGAGCGCCCGCCCGGCCAGGCCCATCTCGTGCAGCGGGCCGGGCAGCCCGGCCAGAAGCAGCACCTCGGCCTCGGCCCGCTCCAACCCGGTCAGCCGGGTCCGGTAGCCGTCCACCAGGCGGTATCCCCCGGCCCGCCCCCGCTCCGCGTACACGGGCACGCCGGCCTCGGCCAGCGCGGCGATGTCACGCTGCACGGTGCGTTCGGACACCTCCAGCTCCACCGCCAGCTCGGCGGCCGTCATCGCCCGCCGGGTCTGCAGCAACAGCAGAAGGGACAACACTCGGGCGGCGCGCACCGCTCACTCCTCGCGTTCGATCGCGTGGCCGGGGACGCGCGGCAGGAACGCCGGCGAACGAGGAACGTCCCCCTGACCGGCGAAGCCGATCATCCTGCCGCTCCCTGCGCCGTGACACGCCGGCACTGTCCCCTTCGCCCCATGAGGATATTGCCCTCCATGGTCCCCGGTGGCGCTGTCGCCGCCCCCTTCCGCCTGTGGCCGCGCGACCCGCCCTCGCTCGTGCCGGCCGCCGCGCCGCCTCCGGATTCAAGGCGGGACGCGGACACGACGGAGTCCGCGCTCGCCGCGGAACCCGGCTAGCCTGGCCCATCTCGGGGCAGCCGAGCTTTCGGGCGAGGCGGACAAGGAGTGGCGTGCTGGGGCGGGCGATCATCGTGATGGCGGGGGCGCTTGCCCTGCTGCTCGGGGGGCACCGGCTCCTGCCGGACCTGAACGGGTTCACCCCCGTGCTGGAGAGCCTGCTGCCCTGGCTCGGCGTCGGCGTTCCCGTCCTGCTGGCCGGCGCGCTGATCAGCCGCTCCGGCAAGGCGATCGCCGCCGCGATGGTCCCGGCGCTCGTGTGGGCCGTCATGTTCGGCCCCGACCTGCTGCGCACCGCGCCCGGAGGCAGGAGCGACCTGTCCGTCGCCACGCTCAACGTCGGCGTCGTCAACAACAGCTCCGGGCGGGCCGTACGCGCCGTGGCCAAGGGCCGTGACCTGTTCGCGGCGCAGGAGCTGACCCCGGGCGGGCCCGCCGCCAGGGAGCTCGACCGGATCTTCCCGCACAAGGCGCAGATCAGCACGATCGGCCTGTGGAGCCGCCACCCGATCGTGGAGCAGCGCCGGGTGGACATCGGCCTGGCGTGGACCCGGGCGCTGCGGGCCGTGGTCGCGACCCCCAAGGGGAAGGTGACCGTCTACGTCATGCACCTGGCCTCGGCGCGGCCCGGCGCGACGGCCCGGCGCGACGACACCCTCGACCACGCCCGCCGCCTCGTCGACCGCGACCCGAGCAAGCACCTGCTGCTCCTCGGCGATCTCAACACCGCCACCACCGACCGCAAACGCTCCGGCCTGGTGCCCCCGCTCCTCGACGCCCAGCAGGAGGCCGGCGGCGGCTTCGGCTTCACCTGGCCGTCGTCGTTCCCGGTCACCCGGCCCGACCACATCCTCTACCGCGGCCTCACCGCGACCAGCGCGGGCGTCGAGGAGGCCACCGGCAGCGACCACCGCGCGGCGGTCGCCACCCTCCGGCTGGACTGACCCGGGACGCCGGGCGGCGGGGCCGACGCCGCCGGTCAGGCGCCGCGCAGCCGGTCCAGGGTCTGCCGGAGCTCGGCCTCCAGCACGGCGCTCGCCGCGTCCGCGTCGCCGCGCGTGACGGCGTCCACCAGGGCGGCATGCGCCGCGTCGCCGTGGTCGGGGTCCTCCTCACGCAGCCCGAGCAGGTCCACCAGGTCGATGAGCCCCTGCCGCAACGCCGGGACGAACTCCGCGAACAGGTCCACGAGCACCGGGTTGCCCGCCGCGGCGACGACGGCGGCGTGCAGCGCGATGTCGGCGTCGACGAAGGCCGCGTCGTCCGCCCGCCCGGCAGCACGGCGCGCCTCCAGCGCGTCGGCCAGGGCCGCGACGTCCGCGTCGCCGCGCCGGACCGCGGCCAGGCGGGCGGCCTGCACCTCGACCATCATGCGGACCTCGTACACGTCGGTGACGGCCGCGCGGCGGAGCCGGGCGGGCCAGTCCTCCGCGGGCTCGGCGGCGATCACGAAGACGCCCGATCCCTGGCGCGCCTGTACGAGACCGGCCCCGGCCAGGGCGCGCAGCGCCTCGCGGACCGTGGAACGGCCGACGCCGAGCGTCTTGGCCAGGGCGTTCTCCCCCGGGAGCCGGGTGCCGACCGGCCAGTGCCCGCCGGTGATCTGCTCGCGCAGGTGCTCGGTGGCCTGCTCCACGAGCGGGCTGGGGCGCAGTGTGCCGAGGGGCATCCGTACGTCACCTCTCAGGTTGTCTGAGGACCTGTGTTGTGGTTAGTGTAGCCGCCATGACGTGGCACGGTCTCCTTCTCGGCTGCCGCGGCGGGGCCTGACGCGACCGGCACCCCGCCGCGGCGCCCGCTCATGCCGGTCGATCGACCCCATGACCGGCAAGGAGAGCCGCGATGACCATCCCCACCCGCCCGGAGCGCCCCGCCCACCGGTTTCCGACGCTGCGCACCCCCGGGGGCCCCGTTCCCCCCGGCGCGCCCGCCTGGAACCCGCAGCGGCCCAGCGCCATGCCGTACCACCGCTACCGGCCCGCGCACGAACGCGTGCGGATCGCGCTGGGAGACGACCGCGGCTGGCCGTCCCGCCGCCTCGAGCGGGCGCCCCTGTGGGTGCCGGTCGACCTGCGCGACGGCAACCAGGCGCTGGCCGAGCCCATGGACCCCGCCCGCAAGCGGCGGATGTTCGACCTGCTGGTCACCATGGGCTTCAAGGAGATCGAGGTCGGCTACCCGTCGGCCAGCCGCACCGACTACGACTTCGTACGCCGGCTGGCCGAGCCGGGGGCCGTGCCCGGCGACGTGACCGTCGTCGTCTTCACCGCCGCCCGCGCGGACCTGATCGAGCGCACCTTCGCCTCCGTCGAGGGCCTGCCCCGTGTGGTCGTGCACCTCTACACCGCGACCGCCCCCACCTGGCGCGACGTCGTCCTCGGCCACGACCGCGCGGAGCTGCGCGCCCTCATCCACCGGGCCGCCGAGCAGATGGCGCGCCTCGCGGACGCGCGCCCCGGGCCGCCGGTGCGGTTCCAGTTCTCCCCCGAGGTCTTCAACCTCACCGAGCCGGACTACGTCCTGGAGGTGTGCGACGGCCTGACCGCACTGTGGGACGCCTCCCCCGACCGCCCGGTGATCCACAACCTGCCCGCCACCGTCGAGATCGCCACCCCCAACGTGTACGCCGACCAGATCGAGTACATGCACCGCCACCTGGACCGGCGCGAGTCGGTGATCCTGTCGGTGCATCCGCACAACGACCGGGGCACCGGCGTCGCCTGCGCCGAGCTCGCCCTGCTGGCCGGGGCCCAGCGCGTCGAGGGCTGCCTGTTCGGCAACGGCGAGCGCACCGGCAACGTCGACCTGGTCACCCTCGCCCTGAACCTCCACTCCCAGGGGGTGGACCCGATGCTCGACTTCGGCGACATCGACGAGATCAGGCGGACCGTCGAGCACTGCAACCGCCTCCCGGTGCCGGAACGGCACCCGTACGCCGGGGACCTGGTCTACACCGCCTTCTCCGGGACCCACCAGGACGCCATCAAGAAGGGCCTGGCCCACCACGGACGGCGGGCCGCCGAGCTGGACGTGCCCCCGGCGCGCGCCCCCTGGGACGTTCCGTACCTGCCGATCGACCCGGCCGACGTGGGCCGCGACTACCAGGCGGTCATCCGCGTCAACAGCCAGTCGGGCAAGGGCGGCGTCGCGTACCTGCTGCAGACCCACCACGGGCTGGACCTGCCGCGCCGCCTGCAGATCGACTTCTCGGCGGCGGTGCAGCGCGCGACCGACGACGGCGGCCACGAGGTCACCGCCAAGGAGCTGTGGGACCTCTTCCAGGCCACCTATCTCGCCCCCGGCGAGGACGGCCCGCTGACGCTCGCCTCCTGGGCCACGGCCGAGACCGCGCCGGGCAGGCACGAGTTCACCGGCACGCTGGTCGGAGGCGGGAGCGAGAGCGAGCTGCGCGGCACCGGCAACGGCCCCCTCTCCGCGCTCGCCAGCGCCCTCGCGTCCGCCGGCGTCGCCGTCGACATCCTCCAGTACGCCGAGCACGCGACGGGGCCGGGCCCGGACAGCCCCGCCGTCGCCTACGTGGAGTGCCGCATCGGCTCCGTCACCCGCTGGGGGGCGGGACTGGACACCTCCGTCCTGACCGCGTCGGTGCGGGCGGTGCTCGCCGCCGTCAACCGCGCCCGCTGACCCCCTGGTAGATCGCGGGGCTTAACATGACCCCTCGTCATGTTCTAGCGTGTCGCCCACCCGTACGACAGGAGGGGCGGCCGTGGCCGACCGGAACACCGACCCCTGGTGGCGCGACGCCGTCGTCTACCAGGTGTACCCCCGCAGCTTCGCCGACGCGGACGGCGACGGCGAGGGAGACCTGCGCGGCGTGCGGTCGCGGCTGGACCACCTGGCCGACCTCGGCGTGGACGCCGTCTGGCTCAGCCCGTTCTATCCCTCGCCGATGGCCGACGGCGGCTACGACGTCGCCGACTACCTCGACGTGGACCCCCGCTACGGCACGCTGGCTGACTTCGACGCCCTCGTGGCGGACGCGGCGGACCGCGGCATCAGGGTGATCGTCGACATCGTCCCCAACCACTGCTCCTCCGAGCACCCCTGGTTCAGGGAGGCCCTCGCGGCGGCGCCGGGCAGCCCGGAACGCGACCGGTTCGTCTTCCGCGACCGGCCCAACAACTGGCGGTCCAACTTCGGCGGCCCCGCCTGGACCAGGGTGCCCGACGGGCAGTGGTACCTGCACCTCTTCGACTCCCGCCAGCCCGACTGGAACTGGCGCAACCCCGACGTGGTGGAGATGTTCGAGAAGGTGCTGCGCTTCTGGCTGGACCGAGGCGTCGCCGGCTTCCGCATCGACGTCGCCGCCATGCTGTACAAACAGGAGGGACTCCCGGACCTGCCCGCCGACCACGAGACCGCCTACCTCGTCCCCGACGGGTCGCCCGTGCCGTACGAGCACCAGCCCGAACTGCTGGAGCTGTACCGGTCGTGGCGCGAGATCCTCGACTCCTACCCTCCCGAGACGTTCCCGGGGCGGCGCGGCACGGTGGCCGAGATCTGGTTCGACGACGCCGCCCGGGCCCGGCCCTACCTCGCCGGGGACGGCCTCGCCCAGCTCTTCAACTTCCGGCTGATGCCCACGCCGTGGGCCGCACCGGACTTCCGCGCGGTCATCGAGGACTCCCACCGGCTGGCCGCCGAGACGGGCGGCTCGGTCCCGTGGGTGCTCGGCAACCACGACGTGCCGCGCATGGTCACCCGGTACGGCGTCGACCAGGCGCTGGTGCGCGCCCCCACCCCCGACGTGCTGCTCGGCCGCATCGACGTGGACCGTGACCTGGGCACCCGCCGCGCCCGCGCCGCCGCGCTCATGCTGCTCGCGCTCCCCGGCGCGGCCTACATCTACCAGGGCGACGAGCTGGGCCTGCCCGAACACCTCGCCATCCCCGGCGACGCCCGCCAGGACCCGATGTACGAGCGCACCGGCCGCGCCTTCATCGGCCGCGACGGCTGCCGGGTGCCCCTGCCCTGGTCCGGCGACGCCGCGCCGTACGGCTTCGCCGACCGGGCGGTCCGCACCTGGCTCCCCCAGCCCGGCGACTGGGCGGAGCTGACCGCCGAGCGTCAGCGCGCCGAACCCGGCTCGACGCTCGCCCTCTATCGGGCCGCGCTGGCCGAGCGCCGCCGCAACCCCGCGCTCGGCGACGGCGACATGGCCTGGCTGGATCTCGGCCCCGACGTGCTCGCGTTCGCCCGCGCGCCCGGCTTCGCCCTCGTCGCCAACCTCGGGACGGCCCCGGCCGCGCTGCCCGCGCACGAGCGGGTGCTGCTCGCCAGCGGGCCGCTCGACGGCCCCCTGCTCCCGCCGGACACCGCCGTCTGGCTGCGCACCGCCCCCCGATCACCGAACCCGCCCGCCGTACGCGCAGGAGAACCGCGATGATCCACGACCCGCAGGCGCGGCTGTGGCTGCTGTCCACGCCGTCGAGCGGCTACGCCGTACGGCTCGGCCCCGGCGACGCGCCGTGCAACGCCCACTGGGGCCCGCGGCTCACGATCGAGCAGGCGCGCGCACTGCCGCCCGACCGCGAGGAGCTCCCGTCCGAGGGCGGCGGCCGGTTCGGCCCGGCGTCCCTCCAGATCAGGTACGGCGACGCCGTACGCGGAGTGGAGTGGCGCCACCTCGGCCACGAGCACACCGCCGGTCCCGACCCCGACACCGGGCACCTCGCCATCCGGATGGCCGACCGGCACTACCCGCTGGAGATCACGCTGCACTACCGGGTGCGCCCCGGCAGCGACGCGATCGAACGCTGGACCCGGCTGCGCAACGCCGGCGCCGAGCCGATCACCGTCCTGCGCTGCGACTCGGCGGCCTGGACGGTGCCCGCACGCGAGGACTACCGGATGACCCACGTGGTCGGCGACTGGGGACGGGAGTTCCAGCTCCGGCGCGGCCCCGTCCCCGAGGCGGAGACGACGCTGACCAGCAGGCGCGGGCACAGCGGCCACCAGGTGAACCCCTGGCTCATGCTCGACGCGGGCGACGCCACCGAGGACCACGGCGACGTCTGGAGCGCCGCGCTCGCCTGGAGCGGGAGCTGGCGCATGACCCTCGACCGCGACCAGGACGGCCGCGCGGGCTGGACGGGCGGGTTCGGACACGAGGGGCTGACCTGGCGGCTCGGCCCGGGCGAGGAGCTGGAAACACCCGTCTTCACCGGCGTGTACGCCCCCGACGGCTTCGGAGGCGCGAGCCGCCGCTGGCACGACCACATCCGCCGGCACGTCCTGCCCGCCCCCGAGCGGCCGCGGCCGGTGATCTACAACTCGTGGGAGGCGACCGAGTTCGACATCTCCGAGACCCAGCAGATGGAACTGGCCGAACGGGCCGCGCGCGCCGGGGTCGAGCTGTTCGTGATGGACGACGCCTGGTTCGGCGGGCGGACGAGCGAGCACGCGGGCCTCGGCGACTGGTGGCCCAACCCCGGCCGCTTCCCGAACGGCCTCACACCGCTCATCGACCACGTCAGAGGGCTCGGCATGAGGTTCGGCCTCTGGGTGGAGCCGGAGTCGGTCAACCCGGACAGCGACCTGCACCGCGCGCACCCGGAGTGGGTGCTGAGCCAGCCCAACCGCGCGCGGACGGAGGTTCGCCACCAGCTCCTGCTCGACTTCTCCCGATCCGACGTCGCCGAGTGGGCGCACGCCCGGCTGGACGAGCTGCTGACCGGGAACGACATCTCCTTCCTGAAGTGGGACATGAACCGCCCCGTCACCGAGGCGGGGGACGACGTCTGGATCCCCTACATCCGCAACGTGTACGCCGTCATGGACCGGCTGCGCGCCGACCACCCGGACCTGCTCATCGAGGGCTGCGCCGCGGGCGGGGGACGCGCCGACCTGGGGATGCTGGCCCGGACCGACCAGATCTGGACCTCCGACAACACCGACGCGCTCCAGCGGGTCGCCATCCAGCACGGATACACGCACGTCTATCCCGCCTGCACGATGGGGGCCTGGGTCACCGACAGCCCGAACCGGATCACCGGCCGCCTGTCCCCCGTCCGCTACCGCTTCCACGTGGCGATGGCGGGCGCGCTCGGCCTCGGCGGCGACCTGCGCTCCTGGAGCGAGGACGACCTCGCCCAGGCCGCGGACCTCGTGGCGCTGTACAAGCGGATCCGCCCCGTCGTCCACGGCGGCGACCTGTACCGCCTCGGTGACTGCGCGGTGCAGTACACGCGCGGCCCGGAGACCGTGGTCTTCGTCTGGCAGCCCTCCGCCCTGCGGCGCGCCACCGCCCCGGTCCTGCTCAAAGCGCTCGATCCGGACGGGCTCTACCGCGACGAGGACACCGGCGCGGTCCATCACGGCGCCGTCCTGATGAGCCACGGCCTGCCCCGGCCGCTGCCGTTCGACGCGATGAGCGAGCTGGTCCGGCTCACCCGCGTCCCCCGGCCATGACCGCGCCGTTCCCTCTTGCAACAGGCGAACCCGGGGACAGACCAAGTGAGCCGGTATTCACTGCGACAGCGTCACGCCGCGGGGTGAAGGGCCTGGGTCAGACGCCAAACGCCGCCGGGTAGCGGATGGTGCCGGACGGCACGGACCTGGCGGGGTCGAAGACGAGCGCCATCATGTACTTGTCCTCGACGTCGAAGGGCGGCCGGATGGAGTGACCGGAGGCCGGGGTGAAGCCGAAACGCGGGTAGTAGTCGGCGTGGCCGAGCACGAGCACGATGTTCTCGCCCTGCTGCCGGGCGGCGTCGAGGGCGGCGTGGATGGCGGCGGAACCGGCGCCGCGCCGCTGGTGCTCGGGCCTGACGGCGCACGGACCCAAGGCGAGCGCCGGAGAGTCGTTGACGTGGCAGCGGGTGAGCAGCGCGAATCCGGCGATGGAGCCGTCGGGCGCCTCGGTGACCCAGGACAGGCCGGGAATCCACGCCTCCTGGTCGGCGCGCAGGGCCTCGACCAGGTCGGCCTCGTGAGAGGTGGGGAAGGCCGCGAGGTTGACCTCGCGGATCTGGGCGAGGTCGGCGGCGGTCTCGGTGCGGGTGATCCAGGAGGTGGTCATGGGTGTGTTCGAGTCCGTTTCTGTGGGGTCCGTCCCTGGGCCACACTCGGCCGACAGGTGGGTCTGCGTCGTCTGTGGGATGCGGTCGGTCATGATTGCCGGTCCCTGAACTTGTAGGTCGCGCGCAGATGGCTGGTGATGGCCTTCTGCCGGTTGGCGCGTTCACCGCGCAGCCGGGCATCGGTGCGCGAGGCCGCCCACGCGTTCTCGCGTTGTAGCTTGCGGTAGCTGCCCAGGCGGCGCTCGGTCAGCTCGCCCGCCTCGATGGCGGCCCGGACGGCGCAACCCGGTTCGGTGTCGTGGGAGCAGTCGCCGAAGCGGCAGTCCCGGGCGAGGCGTTCGATCTCGGCGAAGACCTGTTCCAGGCCGTCGGCGGCGTCGTAGAGGCTGATCGCGCGCAGGCCGGGCGTGTCGATGAGCACACCGCCACCGGGAAGGGGGACCAGCTCTCGGCGGACGGTGGTGTGGCGGCCCTTGCCGTCCTTCGCCCGTACCTCGCCGATGGCCAAAAGCTCGTCGCCGAGCAGCGCGTTGCCGAGGCTGGACTTGCCCGCGCCGGAAGGCCCGAGCAGGACCGTGGTGCCGCTCAGCAGTGCGGTCAACGCATCGATGTTCCGACCGGTGGCCGCGCTGGTGACCAGGATGTCCACGCCCGGCGCCAGCGCGCCCGCTTCGGCGTGCACGGCGGCGGGGTCGGTGGTCAGATCCGCCTTGGTCAAGACGATCAGCGGCCTGGCGCCGCTGTCCCAGGCGATGGCCAGCAGCCGCTCCAGGCGGGCCGCGTCCAGCGGAGCGGCCAGTGAGACCACGACGACGACGGTGTCGATGTTGGCGGCCAGCACCTGCCCATGGGAGGTGCGGGAGGCCGACGAGCGCACGATCGCGCTATGACGCGGCAGCAGGGCCACCAGTTCCGGTTCGGGGCCCGGGCGTAGCGCGGCCCAGTCGCCGGTGCAGGGCGCCAGGAGCGGGTCGGGGGAGTACAGGGCCGTGAGGGCGGCTCGCACCGGGCCGGACTCGGTGACCGTGTCACACAGGCCGCGATCCACCCGTGCGATCCGGGCCGGTACCAGGCCGGCCTCGCGATGTTCGGTGAAGGAGTTGTCGAGTGTTTCCGTCCATCCGAACCGGGACAGGCCGTCCTCGGAAGGATTCGTGAAGAGATTTGGCAACGTGAGACACCTTGCGGGAAGGGGCCCCGACGAGACGCAGACACCGCCCTCGCCTCGAAAGCCGGACGGCTACGGCGAAGGGAAGAAGTGGGTCAGACCGGGGCCCGGGACGTGAGGAATGTCCGGGCGCTGCACACAGCAGCGGTCTTCACCGCGGTCATCAAACCTCACCTCCCTCTCATCCGGAAATCCAACACCAAACGATCAGTACCTTAGCACCCCCAGCAGGATGCCTGTCACGGGTTCTTGCGCCGGTAGAAAATAAGCGATCGCTCACATATATTTGACCGCATGACACCCGAACAAGGCCGGCGACGGCCGGGGCGCCCACCGAAATCCGAGGCCACGGACACCAAGGGCGCTTTGCTCGAGGCAGCGATGGATCTGTTCGCCCGGCATGGCTACGCCGGTACGTCGGTACGCGCCATCGCACTGGCCACCGGACTGAGCGAGAGCGTCCTCTACCGGCACTTCGCCAACAAGCAGGCGATCTTCGACGAGGTGCTGTTCCAGGCCGGCGTCGGCCTGTTCGAAAGCCAGCGTGACCTGCTGAATCCAGAACTGGCCATCAGCGACCCCGCCGCCTTCCTGCGTGCCCTGGCTCAGAACATGGTGACCGCCTGGACACGGCCGCGAAACCGGCTCCTGACCAGCATCCTGGTCAGGGCCATCGGCGACAGCCACCTCCAGGTGATCACCACGTTCAAGGCCGCTCAGGACGAGATGAGCGACCTGATCGCCCTCTGGATCGGCGCTGGTCTCATCCCACGCGACCGCGGGACGCCACAGGAGCTCGCCTGGGAGCTTTTGGCCCCCACCGCCTTCGTCCGGCTGCTGTACCTGCACGCCGAGGCCGACGAGGCGACCCAGCAAACCGGGCGTGACCTCGTGCTGGGCCATGCCGAGTTCTTCATCGCCAGGGTGCTGCCCACCCCCACCGACAAGGAAACGGAGCAGGGAGAATGACCGACGTTCAAGCCCTCGTCGTGGGCGCCGGCCCCACGGGACTCACGCTCGCCGGCGAGCTGGCCTTACGCGGGATCTCCTGCCGCGTGCTGGAGCAGCGCGCGGAGGAATCCAACCTCACTCGCGCCTTCGGTGTGCACGCTCGCACGCTGGAACAACTCGACATGCGCGGACTCGCGGACCCCCTGGTGGGGCAGGGGATTCAGGTCGGCGAGATCCGGCCGACCTTCGGCTGGTCGTCGGTGCGGCTCCCGATGCGGCACCCGGAAAGCCGCTTCCCCTTCGTGCTGATCGTTCCCCAGGCCCGCACCGAGGCGCTGCTGGCCCAGCACGTCAAGGCCCTGGGCGTGCCCGTAGAACGCGGAAGCATGGTCATTGACGTGCGGGACGACGACCGGGGCGTCACCGTGACGATCGAAGGCCGCGACGGCGTCCGGACGGAGCGTGCCGACTACGTGATCGGATGCGACGGCGCACACAGCCGGGTCCGGCGGAGCATGGGCGTCGGCTTCTCCGGCTCCACCTATGACACCAGCATCCTGCTGGCCGACCTTCGTCTGGCCGACGCCGACACGATGGCCGTGCGCACCTACCTGGGCCGCGACGGCGTGGTGCTGATGCCGCCGTTCGGCGACGGCTGGGTCCGGGCGGTCATCTGGGACCGCCGCCGTCAGCACGTGCCGCTCGACGAACCTCTGGGCATCGACGAGGTGACCGAGTCGCTGAACCGGCTCGCCGGCCACGACCTGGGCGTACGAGAGATGCGATGGTCAACGCGCTTCCGCAACCAGCGCCGTCAGGCCGACGCCTACCGCAAAGGGCGAGTGTTCCTGGCCGGGGACGCCGCCCACGTCCACTCCCCGCTCGGCGCCCTCGGCATGAACACCGGCATCCAGGACGCGATGAACCTGGGCTGGAAGATCGCCGCCGCCATCCACGGCCACGCCGCTCCCTGGCTCCTCGACTCCTACCACACCGAGCGCCACCCCGTGGGCACCGCCGCCTTACGCCTCACGGACCTGTTACAACGCATCAGCATCGCGCCGCCGCCCGTCCGCGCCGTCCGTCCTTTCCTCGCGCGGGGAGCGCTGGCCATACCGGCGATCAGCGACACGCTGCGCCGGCGCGTGGCCGGCCTGTCGATCGCCTACCCACCACGAGACCCCCGCCACGCCCACGACTGGGAGGGTGGCCGGGTGCCGGACGCCCGGCTGTCCACCGGCCGACTCTACGAGGCGCTGCATCATGGCCGGTTCCTCCTGGTACGGCGCGCTGGCGCGAACACAGCCGACACCACCGGCTGGGACGGCCGCGTCGACAGCGCAGAGACGGCCGATCCCACATTCCCCGCGCTGACCCTGGTCCGGCCCGACGGATACGCCGCCTGGGCCGGTGACGACCCCGGCTCCGCCCGCACCGCCATCACGCAATGGTGCGGACCCGCTCGACACCCCTCCACCCCCGTATGAGCCATAGGAAGGGAACAACCGTGTCTTCCCACCTTTCTCCTGAGGACACCGTACGCGCCCTGTACGGCGCCTTCGGCGCGGGTGATCTGGAGGCGCTGGGCCAGGTGCTCGCCGACGACGTCCGCTGGATCTACATCGGCGGCGCCGCACCCGGCCGGCAGGCGCGGCGCGGCAGGCGCGAGGTCCTGTCCTTCTTCGCCGACATCTACCGGCAGGCCGACATACAGGACTTCTCTGTCCACCGCGTCATGCCGAGCGACGCGACGGTTATCGTCCAGGGTTCCGAGACCGCCCGTCTCAAGCACGATGGCGCCATCGTCACCAGCGACTGGGTCCAGATCTTCGACGTGGAGGACGGAGAGGTCACGACCATGACGGAATACAGCGTCCCGGTTCCCGCCCGCACGGAGCCTCGCCCGGACGGAACCTAGTCCCCCGGTTCGGGGTCCGACCGTTCGTCAGGGGGCGGCGGCCACGGAGCCGTCCGGAAGCGCGGCGGCGCCGAGATCCTCGACGTCCTCCGACGCGTCGCTGAGGCCGAGCTGGAGGTGTTCGACGTGGTACACCGCCTGGTCCAGCAGCTCGGCGACGTGGTGGTCGTACAGGGCGTAGACCACCGACCGGCCGCGGCGCTCCCCCACGACGAGCCCGAGGTTGCGCAACAACCGGAGCTGGTGGGAGCAGGCGGACTGCTCCATCCCCACGGCGGCGGCCAGCTCGGTCGCCGGCAGCGGACCCTCACGCAGCCGGGCCAGGATCAGCAGGCGGGACGGGGTGGCGAGGGCCTGCAGGGTGGCGGCCACCTTGGAGGCGCCGACCGCGTCCAGGCGGGCCCGGGGGACGGCGTTTCGCGACGTGGAGACGGTCTTGTGGCCCATGACGGACAGTCTACCGACGATAGATGAAAAGGTCTTCATGTGTTCCTGTAAGGTGGGTTCGGCTCCATCCCCCCGTCCGCACGAAAGGGCCGTCCGCCATGACTTCCGCCGCGACCGCAGAGAGCTTCGTCCGGGGCGCACCGGGGCACCGGACCCGCGTCTTCGCGCTGCCCGAGGCCCGCTGGGCCGCCGCGGCCATGGCCTTCTTCCTGCTCGCGCTGCCCCCGCACCTGCTCGGCGCCCCCGCCTGGGTCTGGGGCCCGCTCTACGGCCTGGCCTACGCCGCGGGGGGCTGGGAGCCGGCCAGATCCGGGCTGCGCGCCCTGCGCGAGAAGACCCTGGACGTGGACCTGCTGATGATCGTCGCGGCGGTCGGGGCCGCCTGCATCGGGCAGGTGATGGACGGCGGACTGCTCATCGTCATCTTCGCCACCTCGGGCGCGCTGGAGGCGCTGGCGACCGCCCGCACCGCGGACTCGGTGCGCGGCCTGCTCGACCTCGCCCCCGCCACCGCAACCCGGCTGCACCCCGACGGCCGCGAGGAGGCCGTCCCCACCGGCGCTCTCGCGGTCGGCGACGTCATCCTCATCCGGCCGGGCGAGCGGGTCGGCGCGGACGGCCGGGTGTTGTCCGGCGCCAGCGAGGTGGACCAGGCCACCATCACGGGCGAGCCGCTGCCGGCGGCGAAGGAGGCCGGAGACGAGGTCTTCGCCGGCACCGTCAACGGCACCGGCGCCCTGCGGGTGCGGGTGGACCGGGACGCCTCGGAGTCGGTCATCGCCCGCATCGTCGCCATGGTCGAGGAGGCGTCCCGGACCAAGGCCGGGACGCAGCTCTTCATCGAGAAGGTCGAGCAGCGCTACTCCGCCGGCATCGTCGTCGCCACGCTCGCCGTGTTCGCCGTGCCGCTGGCCCTGGGCGGCGATCTCACCGGCTCACTGCTCCGCGCCATGACCTTCATGATCGTCGCGTCGCCGTGCGCCGTGGTCCTGGCCACCATGCCGCCGCTGCTGTCGGCCATCGCCAACGCCGGACGGCACGGCGTACTGGTGAAGTCCGCCGCCGTCATGGAACGCCTCGGCCAGGTCGACGCCGCCGCGCTCGACAAGACCGGCACCCTGACCGAAGGCACCCCGCACGTCACCGACGTACGGGCGCTGCCCGGCTCGGGCCTCGACGACCCGGCCCTGCTCGCCCTCGCCGCCGCGGCCGAGCACCCCAGCGAGCACCCGCTCGCGCGGGCCGTCGTCGAGGCCGCCCGCGCCCGGGGCCTCGGCCTCGAGGTGGCCGAGGAGTTCGCCTCCACACCGGGCACCGGGGTCGCCGCGACGGTGCGGGGGCGCAAGGTCGCGGTCGGCAGCCCGGTCCGGATGCTCGACCAGACCCGGGCGCCGCGCGCCGCCGCCCTGGTCGCCGAGCTGGAGACGGAGGGCCGGACCGCGGTCCTCGTCGAGGTCGACGGCACCCCCGCGGGAGTGATCGGCATCGCCGACCGGCCGCGCGCGGAGGCGGCCGAGACCGTGGCCGCCCTGGCCTCCCTCACCGGCCACTCCCCGGTCCTGATCACCGGCGACAACCCGCGCGCGGCGGCGCGCCTCGCGGCCGAGACCGGAATCGCCGACGTACGGGCCGGGCTTCTTCCGCAGGACAAGGTGGCCGTGGTCCGCGAATTGCGCGCGGCCGGCCGCGCGGTGCTGGTCGTCGGTGACGGCGTCAACGACGCGCCCGCCCTCGCCGCGGCCCACACGGGCGTCGCGATGGGCCGGGCCGGTTCCGACCTCGCCCTGGAGACGGCCGACGCCGTGGTGGTCCGCGACGAGCTGATCACCATCCCGACCGTGGTCGCGCTGTCCCGCCGGGCCCGGCGGCTGGTCGTGCAGAACCTGGTGATCGCCTCGGTGTTCATCACCGGCCTGGTCGTCTGGGACCTGGCCGGCACGCTGCCCCTGCCGCTCGGCGTCCTCGGGCACGAGGGTTCCACCGTGATCGTCGGCCTCAACGGCCTCCGCCTCCTCCGCGAGGCCGCCTGGCTGCGCGCCCGCGCGGGGGTCACCGGTCCGCGATGAGGGGACCCGGCCTCCCTCCCCGGTGGCGGGCGGCGGTCACTGGCCGCGCTGGTGGTGGCGCAGGACCCGGGCGAGCAACCCGGCGAGCTGGCCCCGCTCTCCGGCGTCCAGCGGTGCGAGCAGTTCCTCCTGCACCTCGGCCAGCACGTCGTCGAGCCGCCGGAGCTGCCGCGACCCCGCCGGGGTGATCGTGATGATGTTCCGGCGCCGGTCGCTGGGATCGGGGGCACGTTCGAGCAGCCTGCGGTCGGCGAGCTCGTTGATCATCGCGACCATGTCGCTGCGGTCGACGCCGCAGCGGCGCCCGAGCGCCGCCTGGCTGGCCGGGCCGAACTCCTCCAGCGCCGCGAGCAGCCGGTAATGGTAAGCGCGCGCCTCGGCGGCGGCGAACCCCTCCGAGACCATGCGATGGGCATGGGTCGCGGTCTGCGTCATCAGCCAGCTCGGCGTGTTCATGAGCCGTGAGGGGGCGGCGCTGTCGGCCGTCTCGTCCACCATCTGCCGAGTCTAGCAACTTTGTTGGATCATCCCACGATCACGGGGACCGCTCACCGGCCCATGGATTGCGGCGATCCGATGGACCGCCGGGGTATGACTCGGTAACCTCTCGGGTATGACCAAGAAGATCACGATCTCGTTGCCCGACGATCTCGCCGCTGAGGCGCAGGCGTCCGGCAACGCCTCCGCGTACATCGCGGACGCCCTGCGCCAGCGCCGCCGCGTCGAGCAGGACCTCGCGATCATGGACGACCTGTGGGGCGAGGGCTGGCAGGACGGCATCTCCGACGACGAGCGCGCCCGCGCGGCCCGCCTGCTCACCGGCGACTCCGAGGCCGACGCGGCGTGAGCGAGGCCATCCCCCCGGCCGGCCACGTCTCCGGTCACGTCCTCGACCTCGACGCCCTCGTGCACCTCATCGAGGGCAAGAGCATGTACGGCAGGGAGGTCGTGCGGCAGTCCTCGGCGTACGGCGTCACGCTGCTCATCCCGCCGCTCGCCGTCCAGGTCCTCTCCCTCGGCCCCGCCGCTCCCCGGCTGGAGCGTTTCCTGCGCATGTCGGTGGTCGTGGTCGGCTCCCTCTCTCCCGACGACGCCGCGGCCGCGGGCCCGGTCGCGACCGCGATCCGCGCCAACCTGCACCGCCACGGGTCCGGCTCCGGCGACTCGCCGCTGCCCGACGTCCTCGTGGCCGCGCACGCCGTCGTCTACGCGACCCGCCGCGGGTGGCGGATCCTCACCACCACCCCCCACCTCTACGACGGGCTGGACGTACGCCTGGAGATCCTGCCCTGAACGGCTTACGGCGAGCCCCGGCGGCCGAGCAGGGCGGCGGCGATCGCCCGCTGCTCCCGCCGGACCGCGCGTTCGCCGTCCTCGACGTCCCAGAGCACGTTCTGCAGGATCCGGCCCAGCGTCCACCCGGCCGCGCGACGCCGGTCCAGGCCGAGAACCTCCGTCATCAGATCGAACCGGCGCAGGACGCCGCGGGCCACATCGCCCCCCGCGGCGACCTCGTCCCACCGGTTCCACAGCGCGGGCAGCAGCTCGAACCCGGGATCGCCGGCGAGCGGCTTGGGATCGATCGCCACCCACGGCTCCCGCCGCCCTGACGACGGGCGCGCGGCCAGGACGTTGTCGTAGTGCAGGTCCCAGTGCAGCAGCCGGTCCCCGGACTCCCCCACCAAATCGCGTACCGCGCCCGCGCAGGTGTCGAGCAGGCGGCGGTCGCGGGGATCGTCCAGCCGCTCGCGGGCCGACGGGACCCGGTCGAGCATGGCGTCGGCGACGTCGGCCAGGCGGCGCACCCCCGCCGGCGCGGGCCGGGCGGCCAGCCGGACCAGCAGCTCGGACAGGATCCGGAGCGCGGCCAGGTCGTCCCGGACCGCCGACAGCGAGCGCGAGGCGTCCAGCCGTTCCAGCAACATCGCCCCCGCCCCCGCGGCGTCGCGCAGCAACCGGACCGCTCCGTCCCCGCCCCAGGCCCGCAGCGCCACCGGCTCGCCCCGGGTCTCCTCGTCGTACGGCTGGAGCTTGAGCGCCGCCGGCGTGCCGTCCTCCAGGACCACCGGCACCACCAGGGCCACGGCCCCGTGACGCGGCGGCCCGTCCACGCGCAGCCGCCAGCGTTCCATGAACGCCGCGGCCATACCCGGCAGCCCGGCGATCCAGGCCAGGCCCACCGCCCCGGAATGCCTCTCGTGCGAGGCCGCCAGGGCGGCCGGCACCTCGATCGCGGGGCCGCGAGAGCCGTGACCCACGCGGTGCGCCGCTGCCATTCCGTTGTCAGCGGGTCCCGACGGTGCCGCGGAGGAAATCGTCGATCTCGGCGCGGGCGATCTGGGCGCCGAACCCTCCCCATGCGACGTCGAAGGCGTGGTCGGCGTACCCGATCTCGACGTACCGGTGTGACGCTCCCACCTCCTGCGCCATGCGCGCCGCCCGCCGGGCGTCGTCAGGGTACTGGATCTGGTCGTGTCCGCCCTGGACGGACAGGGTCGGCGGAACGTCCGCCCGCAGGTACGTGATCGGCGACGCGGTCCGGTACTCGGCCTCCCGCTCGCCGGGAGGACCGCCGGCGAAGGCGTGCAGCATCCCCCGCCCCTCGCCGTCCGAGAGCCGCTCGGCCGCCCACCACGGGACCGCCAGGTCGTACGAGTAGGCCAGGTCGTAGGGGCCGTACAGCGACACGACGGCGCTGACCGAGGTGTCGCCGGCCTCGCAGCTCGGGGGGAACGCCTTCTCCCCCTCCGCGTGGCCCGCGGTGTAGGCGGCGAGCAGCGCCAGATGCCCGCCGGCGGACATGCCCATCAGCACGACACGGCCGGGATCGACGCCGTAGCGGGCGGCGTTGCGCCGGACCCAGCCGACGGCGCACCGCACGTCGCCCGGGGCCTTGTTCCAGGTGGCGGGCGGCGCGAGCCGGTAGTCGATGTCGAAGACCGTGGCGCCGCGCTCGGTGAGCCACTCGTTCCATCGGGGCGTCCTGCCGCGCCGCCCCTGGGTCCAACCCCCGCCGTGCATGAGCACCACCGCCGGGCCGGCCTCCTCCGCCGGCGAGCGGGGGCGCCAGACGTCCAGCAGCAGCTCCTCCCCGCCGGGGCGGGCGTAGGCCACGGTCGCGTCGGGCCCG
Source organism: Microtetraspora niveoalba (assembly GCF_001570405.1). GTDB lineage: Bacteria > Actinomycetota > Actinomycetes > Streptosporangiales > Streptosporangiaceae > Microtetraspora > Microtetraspora niveoalba. The sequence goes on from NZ_BBYM01000044.1 coordinate 53,046, forward strand.
CGATCGGCCGAGGTGGCGGGGCGCTGGAGGTAGCCGGCGTAGGAGAGCGGCACCTTGAGGCGGCGGGCGTCGCCATGGGCGGTCACCACGGGGACGAGCGTGACCACCAGGCACAGAGCCGCGACGGCGGCGATCACGCCGCCCGCCCGCCGCGCGCCGAGCCGCAGTGCGACGAGGGCCGCCGCCGTGGCGGCCAGCGCGGCCGCCGAACCGAGCAGGCTGTACTCGCGGGCGAACAACGCCATGGTCCACATGTGCAGGCCGAGGGAGGGCAACGCGATCAGCGCCGCCACGGGCACGGCGGGGACCGCCGCCGCGATCGCCGTGCCGAGCGCCACACGTCGCGTGAGCTTCCGCGATTTCATGGGGGGCCTCGCGTTTCCTGCGAACGTAATATTTACGAGCGTACGATGACATATCCCAATGCCGCGAGCCGTTGATCACGAAGAACGCCGCCGGGAGCTGACGGAAGCCGTATTCCGCATCGTCGCCTGCGACGGCCTCGACTGCCGTCAGCGTCCGGGAGGTCGCGGCGGAGGCCGGCGTCTCCATCGGCACCGTCCAGCACTACTTCAGGACGAAGGACCAGATGGTCACCTTCGCCGTCGAGCGGACGGCGGCCCGCATCCGGGAGCGCCTCGACCGGGTCGACACCACCGGCAGCGTCGGCTGTTCCCCGGCCTGGAGATCTGGCTCCCCTGGTCGTCCCGCTGTCCACCGTCATCGGACCGCTCCGGGAGAACACCCGGAAGAAGCCGGGGAACCCGAGGGGGCCGGTGAGCGGTTGCCCTCGGCGCTCACGCCCTCCAGGAGCGACAACGTCTGAAATCGCCTGGCTCTCGGCGCCCGAACGCTACGATGAGCGGCCGTTGATCACCTAGGAGGTATTCGCATGGAATTTGGCGTTCTGTGCGTGCATGCGCACCCAGATGACGAGGCGATCTGGACCGGCGGGACCCTGGCCAAGTACGCCGACCAGGGCGCCAGAACCGCCGTCGTCACGTGTACGTGGGCGGAGGGAACCCAACGCGCGGGGGAACTGGAGCACTCCCTTGACATCCTCGGCGCGGGCAAGCCGAGGCTGCTCGGCTACGCCGACGCCCGCAAGCCCGAATCCGCCCCCGGCAGCCGGCGCTTCCTGGACGTGCCGCTCGACGAGGCGGTGAAGCGAGTCGTCGAGCACATCAGGGATTTCAGGCCCGATGTCGTGCTCACGTACGACGGCTACGGCTCGTACGGACATCAGGATCACGTGCACGTCCACCGGGTCACCATGGCCGCGGTCGAAGCGGCCGGATACGACCAGCTCTACCGGGACGCGGGCGATCCCTGGCGCCCCCGCGCCCTCTACCTGGCGACCATCCCTCGCTCCGTCGTGGCGTCACACTGGCAGGCGGTGTTCGGAACGCCTCCCGAACCGGGCCAGGAGTTGCCAGGCGTCCCCGATGAGCAGGTCACCACACACCTCGATGTCGGGCAGTGGGCCGAGCGCAAGTGGGCGGCCATGCACGCGCACAAGTCCGAGGTCGGGCGTGGCGCGTCGATGACCTTGCTCACCGGACTCCCGGAGCAGGCCCGCGCCCAGATGCTGGCGAACGAGTGGTACCGGCGCATCTCCTACACCGGCACCCCGGAGACCACCCTCGCAGGGTCTTGATCTCGCGCGCTGATCGGTCTCGGCCCGTCGGCGAGGGGCCGCATCGGTCAGCACAAGGTGCTCGGCGAGCAGGTCGTCGGTCTCGCCGCCGATCTGCTCCCGGCCCGCGTACAGAATCGCAGGCTCCCGCAGGTCGACGACGACCTGGGAGAAGACCGGCGACACCGGAAACGAGCCTGTATGGGAAAGGGCTGGGCGGGGAGCGGAGCGGAGGCGGGTGGGGCCTCCGGCGCGCGTAGGACCGTGCCCTGTACCACCGCGCCCGAGACCGCGAAGCGGGGAATCGCCAGAGCGCAACTATCACGGCGCGCCGGAGCAGCCGCCCGCCGCAGCGCAGCGGTCACCATGAAGCGACGAGAACCGGATACAGCCCCACAGCGGCCGGAGCGGCGGCCGGAACGCCCCAGCCACAGCGCAGCGTTCACCGCCCAACGGCGAGAACCCGGCACACCAGAACAGCCACCCGCAGCCCCTGAGACACGACCTCGAATCGCCGCACCACGATTCGCGCCGCCCCTCACAGCCGCAGCGGTCAGGGGGCGTACCGCAGCTTGTCGGGGTTGAGGACGGCGAAGAGCGCGTGGATCCGACCGTCGCGCACGTGTGCGGTCACGATCTGGTCCCCGCTGCCCGTCGACAGCCGCACTGCCGGCTCGCCGTTCACCTTCACCATCCGCAGCCCGGTGATCTCGTACTTGCGGGTCAGTCCGAGCACGAAGGCGATCACCCGGTCGCGCCCGAGGATGGGGCGCAGCGCGGCGCGGGCCTTGCCACCGCCGTCGTTCCAGGCCACGACGTCCGCGCTCAGCAGGTCGGTCAGCGCCCGCAGGTCACCGCCGGCGGCCGCGTCGAGGAACCGCGTGAGCAGCCGGGCGTGCTCCTCGCGCGACGGGCGCGGCCGGGCACGGGTGCTCGCCAGGTGTTGTCCCGCCCGGTGGTGCATCTGCCGGCAGCCGGCCGCGGAGGCCCCGACCACCTCGGCGATCTGCTCGTACGGCATCGCGAACGCCTCGCGCAGCACGAGCACCGCGCGCTCGGGCGGGCTGAGCCGTTCCATCAGGTGCATCGTGGCGTAGGAGAGGGTGTCGCGGAGTTCGGCGGTGTTCAGCGGACCGGCCGCCTCGTCCGCCACCGGCTCGGGCAGCCATGGCCCCGGGTACGCCTCGCGCGCGACCCGGGCGGACCGCAGGTGGTCCAGCGCGAGGCGCGAGACGATCGTGGCCAGGAACGGCCGGACCTCCCGCACCGAGGCCCGGTCGGCGCGCGTCCAGCGCAGGTACGCCTCCTGGACCACGTCCTCGGCGTCCCACATGCTGCCGAGCATCCGGTACGCCAGCCCGAGCAGCAGCGGACGGTGCTCCTCGAACTCCTCGAACTCCTCGAACTCCTCGAGCTTCCCGGACTCCTCGAACTTCCCAGACATCCCGGACTTCCCGCTCACCTGACCCCCAGTTCCTCCGTGAACCCGTCCCGCCAGGACAGGTGGCGCGGCCGCCAGTTCAGCTCCAGCCTGGCCCGGGCGTTGTCGGCGCCGCGCAGCCGGGTGAGGAAGGCGACGCCCCAGGAGCCCACGACCGGCCGGGCCAGCGCGGCGGGCAGCCGTCTCGGCTCGGGCGCGTGCAGGATCCGGGCGAGGGCGGGCAACCACTCGCCGACCCGCGCCGGGTGGTCGTCGACGATGTTGAGCGCGCCGGTGACCGGCCGCGGCAGCGCCGAAACGATCGAGGTGGCGGCGTCGTGGGTGTGAGTGAAGGAGAACGTCGCCGTGCCCCCGCCGAGGACCGGCATCGCTCGGGCCCGGATCGAGCGGACGAACGCGCCGTCCCGGGCGAAGGCCGTCCCGGGGCCGTAGAGGTGGCCGAAGCGCAGCACCAGGCCGCCGGCCTCACCGGTCAGCCGCTCCAGCGTCCTGAGCGCTTCCAGGGAGCTCGCCCACTGCCGGGGCGGGGTGCGCCAGAACGGGGCGTCCTCGCCGGCCGGGCCGGTGTCGCCCGGTCCCGCGCCCGCCGGGTCGTACGCGTACGCGAGGCCCTGGGTGATGACACGCGTCGCGCCGGCCTCGCGGGCGGCGTCGAGGAGGTTGCGGGTGCCCTCGGTGCGCAGCCGGTTGGTGAGGGCGAAGTCCCGCTCCATCCGCCTGGGGTCGATGTCGGCGGGGATGGCGGTGAGCAGGTGGACGACGGCGTCCGGCGCGGCCGCGCGAACGGCGGCGCCGAGCGCCGCCCGGTCGAGGGCGTCCGCCGCCACCACGGTGACCCCCGCGCCCGCCGCGCCCGTGACGGGCGGCGCCGTACGCGACAGGGCGACGACCTCGTGGCCGGTGGCGGTGAGCAGCGACACCAGCCGGCGCCCGATCACCCCGGTGGCTCCCGCGACGAGAACACGCATTCGTGGCTCCTTCGGCTCTCGGTTACGGGGACTGGACGGGCGAGCGGCGCGGGATGTGACGGTTTCCCCGGCGCCGCTCGCGTGATCCGCGTCACCTGTCAGCCGAACCACCCGGGCACGTCGAGCCGGAAGACCTCGTGCGGCGTGACCAGGCGCAGGTCGGCCTCCAGGGCGCGCAGGCGCTCCTCTCCCAGCGTCGCGGCCCAGCCCGCCCGCAGCTCGTCGAAGATCCGCGCCGACCTGGCCAGGGCGTCCAGGCCGTGGGGCGTCAGCCGTACGATCTTGCGGCGCGTGTCGCGGGGGTCGCGGGCACGCTCGACGTAGCCGAGGCGCTCCAGCGTCTCGATCGTCTTGCCCGCCGCCTGTTTGGAGACCCCGAGGGTCCGGCCGAGCTCGACGGCGGTGGTGCCGTCCACGCCGACCGCCTGCATGACGAACCCGTGCATGGGCCGCATGTCGGGGTGCCCCTGCCGGGCGAGCTCGGCGTGCAGCGCGTCGATGAGGGTGCGAAATCCCAGGAAGAGCCGCAGCGGCAGCTCGAAGCCGGGAGGGTCGTTTGACACGATAGACAACCTGGTTCACCATTTAGACAACGTAGTTGCCTAGTTTAGGAGACGCCCTCCATGCCTGTCATCCGCGCCGACCAGGCCCGCCGGTCCGAGACCCCCGGCGGTGTCATGACCACCTTCGCCTCGCCCACCCAGGGCGGCACGGCCGCCGCGCTGTGGCGTGTGGACGTCAAGCCCGGGGTGGCCGGCCCGCTGCACGACTTCGACACCGAGCAGGTGTGGGCCTTCACGGCCGGCGCCGCCACGGTGGAGCTGGGCGAGGAGACCTTCCAGATCGCCCCGGGCGACACGGTCGTCATGCCGCCGTCGACCATGCGCCGCGTCACCGCCGGGCCCGAGGGCTACTCCGCCGTGGTGACCGCCGCCGCCGGCGCGAAGGCCCTGCTCGCCGACGGCACCGTGCACGGCGTTCCGCCCTGGATCGCCTGACCCGCCTTCCCGCTCCCGGTCCCGCTCTCAGTCCCGCTCGTACGCCGCCGGGCGGGACTGGGCCCGCCGGAGCCGGGCCACATCCAGCTTGCGCGAGCGGTCGAACCGGTAGACGCCGTTGCGCTCCTGGAAGGTGTCGGTGAGCTGCGTGTAGCAGTAACCGAACATCTCCGGGTTGTCGAGCAGCGTTCCCACCAGCCCCGCGAACCGCTCCTGCAGTTCCTCCTCGCTCGCCGGGCGGGCGCCGTACCCCCAGGAGACGGCGTCGTCGTCGCCCCCGGCCGAGGCCGCCGCGTCCGGGTCCCACCAGATCCCGCCGAACTCGCTGCAGAAGTACGGCTGACCGCGATACGGCAGCGACATCGCCACCCCCGCGCCGAAGACGTTCGTGTACGGCCGGCCGTCCGCCAGGCCCGAGAGCTGCTCGGCGAACAGCTTCGGGTCCTGCTCGTACAGGTGCGAGTCGTACACGTCGGTCTCGGCCACCCGGTGGGAGTAGCCGGAGGCGTCCAGGACCGGCCGCGTGGCGTCGGCCGCCTTGGTGGCCAGGAACATCGCGCGCGTCACGTCGTCGAGCGTGGTGATGCGGTCGTGGATGACCTGGTGGGTCTCGTTGAGCGGGCACCAGCCGACGATCGAGGGGTGGCTGTAGTCACGCTCGACCGCCTCCAGCCACTGCGTGACGAACGACGCGGTCGGCTGCTGGTTGTCCTCCCAGCCCGCGCCGGTGGACGCCCCCCAGTCCCCGAACTCGCCCCACACCAGGTGGCCGAGCCGGTCGGCGTGGTAGAGGTAGCGCTCCTCGAACACCTTCTGGTGCAGGCGGGCGCCGTTGAACCCCGCCTCGCGGGCCAACTCGATGTCGGCCACCAGGGCGGCGTCGCTCGGCGCGGTCATCAGCCCGTCGGGCCAGTACCCCTGGTCCAGGACGAGCCGCTGGAACACCGGCCGCCCGTTCAGGCGCAGCGCCCGCCCGTCGATCGACACCGACCGCAGGCCGGCGTAGCTGTCCACGGCGTCCACGACGGCGCCCGCGGCGTCCAGCAGCTCCAGCCGCAGGCCGTACAGATGGGGGTCCTGCGGCCCCCACAGGCGTACCCGGTCGGCCGGAACCGGGAGCACCAGGCGGGGCGCGAGGTCCAGGTCCGCGCGCACCTCCGCCCGCGCCACCTCACGATCGGCGCCGGCCGCGCCGGGCAGCCCGTCGGCGAGCACCGCGCGGACCTGCCAGCCGGGCCGGTTCGCGATGATCGGCACCTCGACGTGGAACGCCGATCCCGCCACGTCGGGGGTGATCCGCGGACGCCGCATCCGGACCTCCGGCACCGCCTCCAGCCACACCGTCTGCCAGATGCCGGTGGTCCGCGTGTAGTGCACGCCGCCGTTCGCGTACGCGGTGGACTGCTTTCCCCGGGCCTGCACGGCATGGCGCGTGTCACGGGCCCGGACGACCACGGTCATCTCCCGCCCCGGCTCCGCGACTCCGCCCAGGTCGGCGGTGAACGGCGTGAAGCCGCCGCGGTGACGGGCCACCTCCGTGCCGTTCACCCACACGGTCGCGTCGTGGTCGACGGCCTGGAAGTGCAGCAGCACCCGCCGCCCGGCCCACGAGGCGGGCACGGCGACCGTCCTGCGATACCAGACCGCCTCCAGGAAGTCGGTGACCCCGACCCCCGACAGCGTCGACTCGGGGGCGAACGGCACGGTGATCCGGCTGCTCAGCGGCCGGTCACGCAGACCGCGCTCGAGACCCGAGTCGCCCTGGTCGATCTCGAACTCCCATTCGCCGTTGAGCGACATCCACTCCTCCCGTACGAACTGGGGACGCGGATGCTCCGGACGGGGGACCTCGGACGACGACATGGCGATGCTCCCGGAGGAAGGATGACGTGATCTTCGGGCAGAGCGTATTACAACGTGGGAATCGGGCGATAGGTCCAACCGGCGCGTGATCACGCGGAGAAGCCCCCGTACGGCGCGGCTCAGACGGGAGACGGGGCTTGAGCAGCAACCGAACGGTCAGTGGCGTTAGCGGGTCGTCGGGGTCCGGGTTATCGCCACTGGTCGTTCTGATGTGGGTGGCGTCGGACGGGCGGGGTAGTCGGCCACGATGTCGGCATAGGCGGCGGTGCGTAGTCGGGCAGGTTTGACCGGTGTCAGTCGCCGTCGACGATGAAATCGGCTATAGCGGCAGCGACGGCTTCGGGCTGCTCATCGGGGATGAAGTGTCCAGCATCGGACACGACGACTCCGGTGGCGTCATCGGCCCATGGGCTGATGGAGGCCGCCTGCAGCCTCGGAGCCTCTTACAGCTGTTCGTGCGTTCTTCGACGTAACCCTCGAGCGCATCGCCGATCCCGAACTGCCGGATGGATGCCCTGGTCGCCCAGTCGGCCATGGCAATTCCGGTGCTGAGCCCGAGCGCCGCGGCGCACGCGAAGGAGGCGCTGGGCTTCCAGCGCTTGCGTCTACGCGCCGCGCTGAAGGCCGGCCGATTGACCGACCAGGACGCCGCGGCCTTCGCTGAACACGTGGCCGCCGTGAACCAGTCTCTCGCCGTCATGAGCAGAGCTGGGGCGAGCCCGGCGCAGCTCCTGGCCATTGTGGGCGTGACCGTCGGCGCACTCTCACAGGCGTTGCGCACGCGCGACTAGCACCCCAGGGCGACATCAGCCGAACCAACCACCCGCGAAGTACGGGACTAGCTGTGACCGGCGCCGATCAGCTCAAGGAAGGCCGTGGCCGCCGGAGACGGCCGCTTGTCCCAGATCAGGTGCTCCACCCGCGAGGGAGCATCCCGAAGGCGGATCATGCGCAGGTCGGGGAAGCGCGGCGCGTACGCGGCCGGCAACATGCCCACCCCGAGGCCCTGCCGTACCAGATCGACCATGAAGTCGGCGGACGACACCTCGAAGGGCACCTCGCGTCGCACTCCTGCGGCCGCGAAGGCCTCGTCCGACTGTGCCCGCCCGGCCGCGCCGGCGCGGAAGTCGATGAACGGTTCGTCCGCCAGGCTCCGCAGGTCCGCCTCGTCCTCCGTCCGGTGGTAGTCGGACGCGACCACGGCGACCAGCTCGCCTCCGCCGAGCCGGCGGCTCTGGACGCCCTTCGGTTCCGCGCGGGGCGGCAGGCCGAGGAACGCGACGTCGACGCCGCCCCGCCGGACCCGTTCGATCAGCTCTTCGCTGCCCGCCGAGGTGAGCGTGATGTGCACCCGCGGATAGCGCCGACGGTACTCCCTGAGGGTGACCGGCAGGTTGACGGCCGCCACCGTGGGGATGGCGCCGACGGCGAGCCGCCCGCGGACCTCCCCGCCCGCGGCGGCCACCTCGGCCCGCGCACGGGCCGCGGCCTCCAGACACTCCCGGGCCGCGGGCAGGAACGCCTCTCCGGCCGGCGTCAGCCGTACACGCCGGCTGGTCCGTTCGAACAGCCGCGCGCCCAGCTCCCGCTCCAAACCGGCGATCTGATGACTGAGCGCCGACTGCACCACACGGCATCGCTCGGCCGCCCGGGTGAAGTTCCTGGTCTCCGCGACCGCGAGGACATACCTCAACTGCTGCAGCTCCATACAGCCATAGTGCATCACGATCGATATCGATGAAAACTATGCGTTGGACTCATCGATCGATGCTCGCGCACCCTTGAGTACAGGACGGAACCCCGGACGCGGGCGCCCGTCACCACGGCCCCTCCACGGCCGCGTCACGCGCTTCCGCCGGTCCCCGGCCGGCCGATCGGACAGGTGCGGCAGGTCAGCGGCAACGGCGCCGCGGCCTCGCCGCCGGAGCGGTCTCGCCGCGCCGCCGGGGCCGTCACGAATCTCCGCCCAGGAAAAGCAGAAAGAAGACATGGCCACCTACGACGAACACCCGCGCTCGCCCCTGAGAGCATGGCTCGGCGTTTCAGCGATCACAGCCAGCCTCTTCGTCTTCCTCACGACCGAGCTGATGCCCGTCGGCCTGCTCACCCCGGTAAGCGCGAGCCTGAGCATATCCGTGGGCCTCGCCGGGCTGATGGTCACTCTGTACGGCGTCTCGGCCGGGCTCGGCGTGCCCTTCATCGTGGCATGGACCAGGCGCGTCAACCGACGCGTCCTGCTGTCCACGCTCCTGGCGATACTGGCCCTGGGAAACACGATCACCGCCCTCGCACCGACCTATCCGCTGGTGTTGACGACGCGGCTCATCATGGGCTTCGCCAGCGGAGTCTTCTGGGCCATCGGCGTGAGCATGGCGATGCGCCTCGTTCCGGAACGCCACGCGAGCCGGGCGGCCGCGATCGTGATGTCCGGCATCTCGATCGCCGCGGTCGTGGGCATACCGCTGGGAACGATCCTGGAAGGCCTCACCGGCTGGCGAACCACGTTCCTCATCTGGGCCGGCCTCAGCGCGCTGGTGTTCCTCGCGGTCGTCGCCACCATTCCATCGCTGCCGTCGACGAACGCGGTCTCGGTGCGGGAGGTCTTCGGCCTCCCGCTGAAGAACACGCAGCTACGCCGGGTGCTGTTCACCGTCGTCCTCTTCGTGCTCGGCCATTTCGGCGCGTACACGTTCGTGCGCCCCTACCTGGAGCACAGCGCATCCGCCACACCCTTCGTCATCACCGTGGTGCTGATGGTTTACGGCGCGGGAGGCGCGGCCGGGAACTTCATCGCCGGACACACCGTCAACAGAAACCTGAGGGGCAGCTTCATCGCCGGCTGCGCGGGACTCGTGACGTCCTTGCTGTTGCTGCTCACCATCGCTCACGGGCAGGCCGGATCGCTCATCACGATGATTCTCTGGGGAGTCTCCTTCGGTGTCGTCCAGCTCTCCCAGATCAACATGACACAGGCCGCCGCGCCCGACACCTTCGAAGCCGCGATGTCACTCAACACCATGGCCTACAACACCTCCATCGCGCTCGGGGCGCTCTTCGGCGGACTGTTCGCCGACCATCTGGGTGTCACGAGTGTCGTCTGGTTCGGCGTCGCACTGACCACGGCTTCGCTGCTCCTCACCCTCGGCACCCGCCGGCGGACCTCACGCACCGTCCCCGACGACGCGTTGGCGACCCACCCCTGAACAGGCCAGTCCTCCAAACCCCATGAAGGAGACCGCCGGTGCGCGTGAAAGCCTTCGACCACCTGGTGCTCAACGTGCGGGACGCCGAACGGGCACTGAAGTTCTACTCGGGAACACTCGGACTCGAAGAGGAGCGCGTCGCGGAGTGGCGAGCGGGCAAGGCGCCCTTCCCGTCCGTACGGATCAACGAGTCCACCATCATCGACCTGGTCGAACGCCCGGGCGGCGGGTCGAACGTGGACCACATCTGCCTCGTGGTGGATCCGGTCGACTGGCAGCAGGTGATCGACTCCGGCGTCCTCACCGTGCTGGAGGGGCCGGTCCCCCGGTTCGGCGCCCGCGGCGTCGCCCAGTCGGTCTATGTCCGTGACCCGGACGACAACACCGTCGAGCTGCGCTGGTACCCCCAGGACGCCGAACGGTGACCCGTCCGGGATCGGCCGGCCGCGTGATCCCGCGACCGTGACGGCGCCGCGACGTCCGGCCCCCGGCCCGGCACCTTCGACACGGCGGGCGGAACGGCGTCAACGGCCGAGACGCCGCCCCGGCCCCGTGCTCTCCCGCACCACCAGCCGGTGCGGGACGACGTACGCGGCCGGAGGCGAGGCGTCGCCCTCGATCCGCCGCAGCAGCGCCTCGACGGCGACGCGCGCCAGCTCCTCCTTGTCCGGGGCGACGGTCGTCAGCGCGGGGTGGGAGAAGGCCCCCTCCGGCGTGCCGTCCCACCCCAGCACCGCCACATCCCCCGGAACATCGACCCCCGCGCCGCGCAGGGCGCGCATCGCGCCGATCGCGAGCAGGTCGTTGGCGCAGACCAGCGCGTCGAACGCGGGGACCCGCGGCCGGGCCAGCAACTCCGCCACCCGCGCCGCGCCCTCCTCCCGCGAGAACGCGTCCGCCGCGAGCACCAGCTCCGGATCGACCGGCGCCCCCGCCGCCGCCAGCGCCCGCTCATACCCCCGCAACCGCAGGTCACCGGTGCCGCGCGGCCGCCCGGACTGGTGCCCGAGGAAGGCGATCCGGCGCCGGCCCGTCTCCAGCAGGTGCCGCGTCGCCTCCTCCGCCGACGCCACGTTGTCGATCGCCACATGGTCCAGACCGGACTCCTCGCAGGTGACGTGCTCCCCGATCAGCACGATCGGCGTGTCGTCCCTGCGGGCGGCGATCTGCGGCCCGGTCATCTCCAGCGGGCTGAACACGATCCCGTCGATGACGCGGACCCGGAACCCCTCGGCGACCACGCCCTCCCGCTCACCCCGGCCGTGCGTCTCGTCGATCAGCACCGTGTACCCCGACCGCGCCGCACGCTCGATCATCACGTGCGCCAGCTCACTGAAGTACGGGTTCCCGATCGCGGGCACGGCCAGCGCGAGCAGGTTCGCCCGCCCCATGCGCAGTTGCCTGCCCGCCACACTGGGCCGGTAGTTGAGCTCCTCGATCGCCGCGAGCACCCGCGCCCGGGTCTCCGGGCGCACGTTGGCCCGCTCGTGCAGCACGTTCGACACCGTCTTCCACGAGACGCCCGCGCGCTGCGCGACGTCCTGAATCCGGGCCGGCCTCACCCCTGCGCCTCCCCAACCGCGTGGTCCGGGGCGACAGCCTAGTGCCCCACCCGCGTCCCGCGCGGGTCCGCATCCCCGAGCAGGTGGGCGACCACGTCGGCCGCGCCGTACCCCTCGGGCAGCCGGGCGAGGAAGTCCAGGTCCTGGCCGAGGGTGAGCAGCGGCTGCTCCTCGTACCCGTCCGGGCGGTGCTGCCCGAGACCGATCGCGGCGACCAGGCCGTTGCACAGGCACCTGCGGCCGTCCGTCTCCTCCGCCCGGCCCCCCTTTCGCAGGTACGCGTCCACCGGCTCTGCCGGGCAGCGGAACCCCACCCCGCCCTCCGGCCGCACGTACGGCGTGCGCAGATGGCCGAGGTCGCACAGCCGGGGACGCCGCTCGTACACCTCCGCCTCGGCCAGGGTCTCCTCCAGCCCGGCCACCTTGAACGGGAAACCGGCCGGCGAGGCGTGCGGGTCGTTGCGCACCCGCAGCGCGCCCGCCCCGGCCCGCTCCAGCAGCCGCCGCCGCTGCTTGTCGTCCAGGCCGGACTCCCGGCACAACGCGAACGCCGTGCCCACCTGGACGCCCGCCGCACCCGCCGCCCGCGCCCGCGCCACCCCGTCCCGGCTCGCGTACCCTCCGGCGAGCCAGAACGGCAGGCCCAGCGCCGCGATCTTGCCGAGGTTCGCCTCGTCACGCGGCCCGTACACCGGCTGCTCGGTGTCGTCCAGGCGCATCCGGCCGCGCGGAGGGGCGCTGTGCCCGCCCGCGACCGGCGTCTCCACCACGAACCCGTCCGGCCGGGTCTCCGGCGTACGCGCCAGATAGGCCGCCAGGACGTCGGAGGACACGATGGCCAGCAGCCGCGGCCGGGCCAGGGGCTCGGCGGTGGCGGCGCGGCCGAGCACCGCGGCCGGGTCGATGCCGACCGTGTGCCGCTCCCCCGCCTCCGCTCCCGCGACCGTGACGGAGACCTCGCCCGGCATGTGCGCGGCGAGCCGGTCGAGCAGCCCCGGGATCTGGGACGGGATGCCCGCCCCCATCAGCACGAAGTCGACACCGGCCAGCATCGCCCCGTAGGCCGCCGCGGGCGTCGCCATCTGGATCTTCTCCAGATAGTTGATCCCGACCGGGCCGCCGTCGCGCCGGGCCAGGAACACCTCCGCGAAGTTCGCGGCCACGGCCAGCTCGTCGCGCGCCCGGTTCGGGCGCAGGCCGAGCCGGGGCACCGGCCGGTACGGCACGCCGGGCGCGATGCCGCCGTGCACGTAGTACCGGGCCAGGATCCGCTCGCTGATCGCGGGCACCGGGAACGCGGCCAGCGCGGCGCGCAGATGCCCTCCCGGGTCGCCCTGCTGGAGCCTCCGGGCCAGGGTGACGTCCAGCGCCACACCGGAGACCACCCCGAGCTGTCCGGTCCGGGCGACGGCCCGCGCCAGCCGCCACCCGGACACGCCTACTCCCATTCCTCCCTGGATGAGCACGGGCAGCCCGCTCCCGGGCACGGGCGGTACCGGGCCGTGAACCGGCCGCTCGGCGATCGTCAAGGGGAAAACCTCCTGCTGGGCGGCGCGTCGGACCCGTGCGGAGCCCGGGGACTCCAGGTGGATGTGGGACGAGTCAACCGCCTCACGATGATCTTCCTGTAGTGACCAAAGTCCCGAGAGACCGGGCCCGCCGTCACATCCCCGCTCGCACGACACCACCCAGAACGGACGCCACACCTCTTCGCACATGGTTTGTCACGAAGCGTGACGGAGCATCCCTGATGTAGCCGAAGGGGACAGGGGTGGGCGATGGCGGGCATCGACGGGCCGATGGACGACGCCCTCGTCCGGCTGGGCCGATACCTGCACCCCGGCACCGTCTCCCCCGACCTGCGCGCCCTCTACCAGGTCGGCGGACGGCGGGGGGACGCGTTCTATCGGGATCGGTGGAGTCATGACAAGGTGGTGCGTTCGACGCATGGGGTGAACTGCACGGGGTCGTGTTCGTGGAAGGTGTACGTCAAGGACGGGATCATCACGTGGGAGACCCAGCAGACGGATTATCCGAGTGTGGGGGCGGATCGTCCGGAGTATGAGCCGCGGGGGTGTCCGCGGGGGGCGGCGTTCTCCTGGTACACGTACTCGCCGACGCGGGTCCGGTTCCCGTACGCGCGGGGTGTGCTGGTGGAGATGTTCCGGGAGGCGCGATCCCGGTTGGGGGATCCGGTCGCGGCGTGGGCGGAGATCGTGTCGGACCCGGTGAAGCGCCATCGCTACCAGTCGGTGCGGGGGCGGGGCGGGCTGGTGCGGGTCGGCTGGGACGAGGCGACGGAGATGATCGCCGCGGCGCACGTGCACACGATCAAGACGCACGGCCCCGACCGCGTGGCCGGTTTCACGCCGATCCCGGCCTTCTCGATGGCGTCCTACGCGGTGGGATCCCGCTTCTTCTCGCTGATCGGCGGGGCGATGTTGTCGTTCTACGACTGGTACGCGGATCTGCCGG
>NZ_BBYM01000045.1 GCF_001570405.1 Microtetraspora niveoalba
GGCGGGCGCGGAGGGGCTCTGCAGATCTCCGGGAGTGAGCCGGCGGAGCCGGTGCCAGCCACCCAGGCCGGTGACCGCCGAACGGGCGGGCTCCTGCCAGCCGGGAAGGGCGGGATCCACCGAGTGGACCTGGATCGCGGGAAGCAGGTCGGTCAGCGCGAGATGGTCCCAGCGGGTCGCGGCGAGCCGGGCCAGCCGCTCGCAGAGCCAGTCCACCCCGGTCGCGCCGAGGGCTCGGCCGAGCGCGACGGAGCCCCACCAGCCCGCGGGCAGGCGAGGGTCGGCCAGAACTTCGGCGACCTGCTGCGCACGGGTCCAGCGAAGGGCGGGAACCAGATCACTCAGGCAGATCGTTGACTCGGCGTCCATCGGTATGACCGCACCCTCCCGAGAGTGACGCATGTTGCTAATGGTGCAGCTTACGCCGCAAGCTATCAATTGGTGTCAATAGGGTAAAGCTCCTTCGCGATCCCGATCGCCGCGCCCGCCGCTCCCGCGACCGGGGGACGGCCGCCGACCTGCGCGACCGCCGCGGCACCGGCCCGGCAACCATTTTCCAGAGCGGTCTCCGGGGCGATCCCGGACAACAACGCGGCGAGGAATCCGGCGGCGAACGCGTCGCCCGCGCCGGTCGAGTCGACCATCTCGGCGGCGACCGCGGGCGCCTTCGCCACGACGGCCCCGTCCCTGGCCAGCAGGGCGCCCCCCGCCCCCAGCTTCACCACGGCCGTGCCGTACGCGGTGCTGAGGGCGGCCGCCGCGCGTTCCGGGGAGGCCGGCTCGCCGGTGAGCAGCAGCGCCTCGTCGAGGTTGGCGATGACGATCCCGGCGGGCGCGGTCTCCCGGACGAAGCGGTCCGGCCCGAACTCGCGCAGGAAGCCGGTCGAGGCGGCGTCCACGCTGGCGGTCACGCCCCGCGCGGCGGCCTCGCGCACGGCGATCCGGGCGAGGTCGAGACCCGGCCGCTCGAACAGCGTGTACCCCGACAGGTGCAGGTGCGCCACACCGTCGAGGAGCGACGGAGACCAGTCCTCGGGGCCGATGTGCCGTCCCGCGCCGCGGTTGGTGAGCATGGAGCGCTCGCCGCTCGGATCGACCATCGCGATGACGACGGCGGTCGGCCGTCCGGGGTCGATCCGCAGGTGCGGCCGCACCCCGGTCTTGACCAGCTCGGCCCGGTGCCAGTCGCCGGTGTCGTATCCGGCCCGGGCCAGCAGCCGCGCGTCCGCGCCGAGCCGGGCGGCCCAGCAGGCCGTGTTGGCCCCCGAGCCGCCCGGACGCAGCACGATGTCGGCCGCGGTGTCGGTGCCGGTGGCGACCGGCTGCCCGTGCAGCGCCACGACGTCGGTGACGACGTCGCCGATCACCAGCAGCCCTCCCACGTCAGCCCTCCCGGGACCAGGATGCCGCGATCTGCCCGGCGAGGCGGGTGTTTCCGCGCACAGCGGCGAGATTCGCCTCAAGCGAGGCGCCGGCCGTGCCGTTGACCAGGTACTCCAGGAGGAACGGCGTGATGGCCTGCCCGGTGACGCCCTGCTCGTCGGCGGCCCGGAGCGCCTCGGCGAGCACACGGTCGTGCAGCGCGGGGTCGAGCTGGTCGGCGACCGGCACGGGGTTGGCGACGATCAGCGCCGTGTTCGGCCCGTCGAGCGCGTCCTGCGCCCGCATGATCGCGGCGGCGTCGGCGGCGGTCTCGATCCGCCAGTCCACCGGCTCGCCGGAGGTGTGCAGGTAGAAGCCGGGGAACTCGTCGGTCCGGTAGCCCACCACCGTCACCTGCCGGGTCTCCAGCCGCTGCAGCGTCGCCGGCACGTCGAGGATCGACTTCACGCCCGCGCAGACCACGGTGATCCGGGTACGGCTCAGCGTGTCGAGGTCGGCCGACTCGTCCTGCACGGTGGTCCAGCCGCGGTGGACGCCGCCGAGCCCGCCGGTGGCGAACACGCGGATGCCCGCCCTGGCGGCGAGGAACGAGGTGCCGGACACGGTGGTCGCGCCGCTGACCTTCAGCGCGGCGGCCGGGGCGAGGTCGCGGAAGCCGAGCTTGCGCAGGTCGGGCTCGGTCGCGATGCGCTCCAGCCCCTCACGGTCGAGCCCGGCGCGCGGCACGCCGTCGAGGACCGCGACCGTCGCCGGCACCGCCCCCGCCTCGCGCACGATCTCCTCGAGTTCGAGGGCGACCTCCAGGTTGCGCGGCTGCGGCAGCCCGTGGGAGATGATCGTCGACTCCAGCGCCACCACCGGCCTTCCGGCGGCCAGGGCTTCGGCGACTTCCTCCGACGGCACGACCTTGAGCATGACTCTCCCGGGTAGATCCTTAAAAGGTTACAAAAGGACAAACCTATACGTATCGCTCGTTGCCGTCCACCGCACGAACAGCCAACGAAGCGGGGGGAAACTGGGCACCGGTCACCTGGCCGGGACGGACCCTCACGGCTAGTGTGCCCCTCACGCGCGGCCGCAGGGACCCGGTCCCGCCGTCCGCCGCGTCCGGCACCCCGCCCGCTCCGGCCGGCGGGCCGACACCTGGAGGACGATGGCTCACTCGCGCTACGACGCGGTCGTCGCCGGCGGCGGGCACAACGGCCTGGTCGCCGCCGCCTACCTGGCCCGCGCGGGACGCCGCGTCCTCGTGCTCGAACGCCTCGACCACATCGGCGGCCTCGCCGTCTCCACTCGGGCCTTCCCCGGGGTGGAGGCCCGGTTGTCGCGCTACTCCTACCTGGTCAGCCTGCTGCCCGGCAAGATCCGCGCGGACCTCGGGGTGCGGGTCGAGCTCCGGCGCCGCCGCTTCTCCTCGTACACGCCGGCGGGGGACACGGGGCTCCTCGTGGACGGCGAGGACGCGGAGCGCACCGCCGCGTCGTTCGCCGCCGTCACCGGGGGGACCGGCGACCACGAGGCGTGGCGCCGCTTCTACGCGATGACCGCCCACGTCGCACGGCGCGTCGCACCCACCCTCCTCGACCCCCTCCCCGACAGGGCCGCGCTGCGCGCTCTCGTCGGCGAGACGGCGTGGCGCGACCTGTTCGAGCGCCCCATCGGGGAGGTCGTCGCCGAACGCTTCGCCGACGACACCGTGCGGGGCGTGGTCCTCACCGACGCGCTCATCGGCACCTTCGCCGACCCGGCCGCCGACCTGCTGGCCAACCGGTGCTTCCTGTACCACGTCATCGGGGACGGCACCGGCGACTGGAACGTCCCCGTCGGCGGAATGGGAGCCCTCACGGACGCCCTCGCGGACGCCGCCCTGAGCGCCGGGGCCGAGATCAGGTGCGGCGCCGAGGTGCTCGCGATCGACCCGGGCGGCGAGGTGACCTTCCGCGACTCCGGCGGCGAGCACACGGTCACGGGGGGCCACGTCCTCGCCGCTCTCCCGCCCGCCGTCCTGGCCCGGCTGCTCGGAGAGACCCCGGAGCGGCCCGAGGGCTCCCAGCTCAAGGTCAACATGGTGGTCGCGCGGCTGCCCCGGCTCAGGGCCCCGTCCGTCCGCCCCGAGGAGGCGTTCAGCGGCACCTTCCACGTCAACGAGGGGGCCGAGGCGCTCGCCGCCGCCCGCGCCCAGGCCGCGGCGGGCCGCATCCCCGAGCTGCCGCCCGCCGAGATGTACTGCCACTCGCTGACGGACCCGTCGATCCTCGGCGCCGGGCTGCGGGAGTCCGGCGCGCACACGATGACGCTGTTCGGCCTGCACATGCCGGCCCGGCTGTTCGCCGCGCCCGGCGCCCGCGAGGAGGCGCTGCGCCGCACCCTCGCGTCGGTCGACACCGTGCTCGCCGAGCCGATCGAGGACTGCCTGCTCCGCGCGCCGTCCGGCGAGCCGTGCGTCGAGGCGCGCACCCCGCTCGACCTGGAGGACGAGGCCGGGCTCCCGGGCGGGCACATCTTCCACCGCGATCTGTCCTGGCCGTACGCGGAGTCCTCCGGGGACGGGCCGTGGGGCGTGGAGACGGCGCACCCGCGGATCCTGCTGTGCGGTGCGGGCGCCCGGCGCGGCGGAGGAGTCAGCGGAATCCCCGGTCACAACGCCGCGATGGCCGTTCTGCTCTCATAGAGCTCTCATCCCGCGCGGATAACGTGAAGCGGTGATGGGAGCCGAAGGGGACGCCGGGCGGCGGCTGCTGGTGGTCGACGACGAGCCGGCGCTGCGCGAGGCGCTGCGCAGCAGCCTGGAATTCGAGGGGTACAAGGTCGAGACCGTCGCGGACGGGACGTCCGCCCTCGACCGGCTGGAGCGCGAGCCGTACGACGCGGTGCTGCTCGACGTGATGATGCCGCGCCTCGACGGCCTGACGACCTGCCGCAGGCTGCGCGCCTCGGGCAACCACGTCCCCGTGCTGATGCTGACCGCGCGCGACGCCGTGGGCGACCGGGTATCCGGGCTCGACGCGGGGGCCGACGACTACCTGGTCAAGCCGTTCGAGCTGGACGAGCTGCTCGCCCGGGTGCGCGCGCTGCTGCGGCGCGGGGCGCTGAGCGCGCCGGGCGCCGACGCGGGCGCCGTGCTGGCCTTCGCCGACCTGCGCATGGACACCTCCACGCGTGAGGTCACGCGGGGCGGGCGCCCCCTCGACCTGACACGTACGGAGTACCTGCTGCTCGAACTGTTCCTCGCGCACCCGCGCCAGGTGCTGACCCGCGAGCAGATCCTCAGCGAGGTGTGGGGGTTCGACTTCGAGCCCTCGTCCAACTCCCTCGACGTGTACGTGATGTACCTGCGGAGGAAGACCGAGGCCGCGGACGAGACCCGGCTGATCCACACCGTGCGCGGCGTCGGGTACGTGCTGCGGACCTCCCCGTGAGGAGGCGCCGGTCGCTCAGGGCCCGGCTCACCCTGGTCATCGCGTCCGCGGTGGCGGTGGCCGTGGCGCTGTCGGCGGCGGCGTGCTGGGTCCTGATCCGCGACCAGATGCAGGGGCAGGTCCGCGACTCGCTGCTGGAGTTCGTCCCGCGCGCCGAGCAGGTGGCGATGGCGCTCGCCGGCTGCGACTCCGCCGCCGGGGACGTGGACAACGGCGGGAAGGGCGCCGGTCGAGGCGGTGGCCGGGCGGTGCCGGGGAAGTTCGGGCAGGGCGCGGGCGCGCCGCACCCCTGGGACCCCTCCGGCCGCGGCTGGTCGGTCATCCGCGCGGACGGCACCGTGTGCGCGTTCGGCGACACCGACCGGGTCGTGCCGACCGCCGAGGAGCGGGCGCTGGCGGTCTCGGACGGCGAGCCGGTCCTGCGCGACGCCGTGACCGGGAACGGCAGCGACGTCCTCGTCCTCACCAGGAGGTACACCCCGCAGCCGCTGCCGCCGGGGGCGCCCGACGACGTACGGCGGTTCGCGATGCACGAGCCGGTGGCCGTGAGCGTGTTCCGCTCCACCGAGGACCTGAGCGGGACGCTCCGGATGCTCGCCCTGATCCTCGGCTCGGTCGCCGTCGCCGGCGTGGTCGGCGCGGCCGTGGCCGGTCTCTGGCTGGCCCGCGCCGCGCTGCGCCCCGTCCAGCGGCTCACGAGCGCGGTCGAGCACGTGGCGCGTACGGAGGACCTCGCGATCCGGATCCCGGTGGAGGGCACCGACGAGATCGCCCGGCTGGGCCGGTCGTTCAACACGATGACGGCCGCGCTCTCCAGCTCGCAGGAGCGCCAGCGGCGGCTGGTGTCCGACGCCGGGCACGAGCTGCGCACCCCGCTGACCAGCCTGCGCACCAACATCGACCTGATGCTGCGCAGCGAGAACACCGGCCGGGCCCTGGAGCCGGAGGCCAAGCGCCGGCTGCTGGTCAACGTCAAGGAGCAGTTCGAGGAGATGTCGAGCCTGATCGGCGACCTGCTCGAACTGTCGAGGAGCGCCGAGACCGGCGAGCACTCCACCGACGTCGACTTCCACGACCTGGTCGCCGTCGCCGTGGAACGCGCCAGGCGGCGCGGCCCGGGTCTGGAGTTCCGGGTGGACCTGCGGCCGTGGCGGGTCCACGGCGACGCCAGGGGCCTGCAACGGGCCGCCGTGAACGTGCTCGACAACGCGGTGAAGTTCAGCCCGCCGGGCGGCCTGGTGGAGGTGCGGCTCGCCGACGGGGTGCTGACCGTCCGCGACCACGGGCCCGGCATCCCGGACGACGAGCTCCCGCACGTCTTCGAGCGGTTCTGGCGCTCGTCGTCGGCGCGCAGCCTCCCCGGCTCGGGGCTCGGCCTGTCGATCGTGGCCCAGGCCGTACGGGACGCCGGGGGCGAGGCGCGCCTGGAGAACGCGCCCGGCGGGGGGACCCGGGCCACCCTCACCCTCCCCGGCACGCCGGGCGAGCCCGGCTGACACAGGGATGTGGCGGGTCGCGCGCAGGACCCTCTCCGGCGCGGTGCGCCTGCGCTCGCCCTGTGGGTGATGGGCCTGTCGGCGCGGATCCTCGGGTTCGGCACGTGGAGCATGCTGCTGCCGCAGGCCGCCGCCGGAGTCGCGTCGGTCGCCGTGGTCCACTCCGCGGGCCGGCGCTCGCTGGAGGGCGCCGCCGGGCACGCCGCCGCGCTGATCGCGGCCCTCGTGATGACGCTCACGCCGATCACCGTGGCCATCGACCGGGACAACAACCCGGACACCGTGCTGGTGCTGCTCCTGGTGGCGGCGGCATGGTTCTGCCTGGAGGCGGTCCGCGACGGCCGCGCGCGTACGATCGCCGTCTCGGCGGTCCTGGTCGGCCTCGCGTTCAACACCACGATGCTGCAGGCGTACCTCGTGCTGCCCGCCCTCGCCCTCGTGTACCTGTGCGCGGCGCCGGGGTCCCTCCTCCGCCGGGCCGGGCGGCTCCTCGCGGCAGGGGCGGCGCTCGCGGTCTCCAGCGCCTGGTGGATGGTGGTCGTCGACCTGTGGCCGGAGCGGAGCCGGCCGTACATCGGGGGCAGCACGGACAACACAGTGTGGGACCTCGTCGTCGGCTACAACGGGCTGGGCCGGATCTTCGGCGGGAGCGGCGGCGGAGGGGGCGGAGGGGGCGGCCGGGGCGCGTCGTGGGGCGGCGAGCCGGGCGCGGGCCGGCTCTTCAGCGACGTCATGGCGGGGCAGATCTCCTGGCTGATCCCGTTCGCGCTGATCGCGCTCGTGGCGGGGCTCGCCCTGACCACCGCCCGCGCCGTCGCCCTCTCCGCGGGTCTCGCCGGGCCGCGAACGGGGCCCGGGCCTGTGCCCCTCGGAACGAGGATTCCCGGTGTCCGCGACCGCCGGGGCCGCCGCTCCGCCGCACGGGCCGCGCTGCTGCTGTGGGGCGGCTGGCTGCTCGTCCACTACGCCGTTTTCAGCTTCTCGGCGGGGACGTTCCACCCGTACTACTCGACCGCCATGGCACCCGCCATCGCCGCGCTGACGGGCCTCGGCGGGGCCCTCATGTGGCGGGCCCGGGAGGCCCCGGCGGCGGGCCCGGAGGCGGCTTCAGAGGGGGGTTCGGAGGAGAGCCGGGGGAGAGGCCCGGTGATCGCCTCGAGGGCCGGTACGGCGAACTGAACGGTTCCGGAGCCGCCATGGGCGCCGCCGACCCCCTCGCCACTCCGGACGCGGACCCCGGCGGCGCTTCGGACTCCGTCGGCACCGGAAGTCCGGGCGGCTCCGGAGAATCCGGCCCGGGTGGCTCGGGCGGACCGGACGGCTCCGCCGGCCCCGGCGGCCCGGACGGCCGGGGGACGGGCGGGTTCGGCGGACGGGTGAGCGCCGCGATGACCGCCTATCTGGAGCGGAACCAGGGCGGCGCCACCTGGCTCGTCGCCGTCTCCTCCGCCCAGAGCGCCTCGTCACTCATCCTGTCCACCGGCAGGCCGGTCATCGCGATGGGCGGCTTCACCGGAAGCGACCCGGCGATGTCCGTGGCCACGCTCCGGGAGTACGCCGCCGACGGCAGGCTGAAGTACGTCCTGCTGGGCGGGGACGGACCGCGCGGCGGGTCGTCGGAGGTCGCCGAGTGGGTGAAGGCCAACGGCACCCCGGTGGACGCCGCCGAGTACGGAGGCGAGGAGGAAGAGACGTCGCTCTACCGGCTCGGCTGAGCTCCGGGGGCGCACCCGGCGTGAGGGTGGGCCGGGAGCCGGGAGGCTCGGCTGATTCCGGGAGCGGGTGGTCGCCCTCAGGCGGGGAGGGCGGCCAGGAGGTAGGCGAGCCGGGCGGCGGCGGACTCGACGCACTCGACGGTGCCGAGCCGGTAGCCCCACGAGGTGAGGAAAGCGCCGTCGTCGGAGCAGGTGACGGTCTCGCGGAGGGTCTCGCTGAAACGGTTGCGCACCTGGACGCGGGGAGGCATGTCGCCGACCACCCGGACCGAGAGGTCGATGTGCGCGCGGGCCGCGGACGCGAACTCGTGGATGCGCGAAACCGTGTCGACCAACGCGCTTCACCTCCCGTTCAGGGGGAAAGGATTGCACGCGCCGGGAGCCGGATACAAGCAATTGCGCCGATAATTCCGGCGATTACGGACCGCGCGGGACGCGGCCCGGCCGTTAGCGGCGGTCAGTCCGGCGGCTGCCGGCCGTAGTCGTCGATCACCCGGACGATCAGGCGGCGGGCCTCCTCCCCGAACGCGGCGGCCTCGCAGAGGTCCTCGAACTCCCGGGCGTAGAAGGCGATGTCCTCGGGATCGCGCAGCAGGAGCTCCTTGGTCTTGGTGGCGACCCCCACGAGGACGTCGTTGTAGATCCAGAACGGGTTCACCAGGGTGGTGGGCAGCAGCACGCCGGTCGGGATGATCCCGAACTCGACGTTGGGCAGGGTGGTCACCGCCAGCAGCCGGTCCATCTGGCCGCGCATCACGTCGAGCGGCGCGAAGCGGTACCGCAGCACCGCCTCGGGCAGGACGAACCGGAACGAGCGTGTGGGGTCGTAGAGGATCTCCTGGCGCTGCATCCTGACCCGGATCGCCGCGTCGACGTCGTCGGTCGCCTCGTAGACCCGGCGGATCCGGATGAAGATGTTCCGCGCGTACTCTGCGGTCTGCAGCAGGCCGATCACGATGCCGGGCTCGAACGCGCGGAACGTCCTGGTCCTGGACTCCAGATCGCGCATGTCCTCCTGGAGCGCGGCCAGGCCGCTCCTGTGCCGCTGCCGCCACGAGTCGTGCCGCTCGACGAGGCCGCGGGCCCGCTCGAGCAGCTCGTCCACGGTGCCCGGGTCGGCGCTTACGGCCTGCCCCCAGGTGACCACGTCGTCCTCGGTCGCGGTCTGCCTGGCGTTCTCGATCCGGGAGACCTTGGACGGTTGCCAGCCGAGGCGCTCGGCCAGGTCCTTTCCCGACAGGTGCGCCTCCTCGCGCAGCCGCCGCAGCTCGGCGCCGAGATCGACGCGGGCCTGCTGGAAGCCGCTCACCCGAGCACCGTCCCGAGTGGCGCCGCCGGGGTCCCCCCTTCGGCACGCGGATGGACGGTCGCCGTACGGGTGGTTCGGTGGATCACGTGCTACCTCCGGCTGTGGTGCGCTCAAAGGTAGACCCGCCGGACCGATCCGGCCATACGGATGTGCCTAATCGTGATCAGTCGAGCACGCGTCTGGCGATCTCCACGAGCAGTTCCCTCGGCACCTCGACGGCCGTCTCGCCGTCGAGCACGTGGCGCAGGTCCGCCAGCGCGTCCGTGTCGACGAGCTCCATCCCCTGTACGACGATCGTGCCCCGGTCGGTCTCGTAGAGCGAGGGGCAGGCCCCCGCCTCGGACGTGGAGCCGAGAAAGCGCAGTCGCATGGCGTCCTTCCCCGATGCCAAGAACAATTGCGCGCAATTGTAAAGGTTCTTGGGTTTTCGGGGGATCACTCCGGCAATTTTCGGTCGTCCGCGAGGAGGTGCTCCGGGATCGCCACCGTGACCGCCCGCAGCCGTTCACCGAGCGCCTTGGCCTGCGCGTCCATCAGGGGGTTGGCCGCCACACCCCGGCCGAGCAGCCCGTGGACGACGAAGTTGAGCGCCAGCAGGTTGGGCAGCTCGAAGCGTTCGACGACCAGGTCGCGCGTCTCCGGCAGCAGCTCCTTCAGCCGGTCGGGGGTGAGCTCCGCCGCCAGCCAGGCGTACCGCTCGGCCGTGCCGGTCCAGACGCCGAGGTTCGCGTTGCCCCCCTTGTCGCCCGATCGCGCCCCCGCCACCACCCCGAGCGGCGCCGCTCGTACGGGGGCCGTCGGGGCCGGGGCGGGGCCGGAGGCGGTGTCCGGCGCGGGGCCGGTCTCCGGCATGGGGATGGAGGCGGGGCCGGGGACGCCGCCGGAGACGTCCGCGCGGTCGGGCGGCGGCACGGTGATCCGCCTGCCCTCGATCGTCACCACGGCGGGCGCCTCCCGCGCGTCCACCAGGGCGGGCCAGAAGACCCCGTACGGCGAGGCGTTGCCCGGGGGAGTGAGCGCGTAGAACCCGGGATAGCTCGCCAGCCCGGTCTCCACCACGGCGGAGGAGAACCGCCGCCCGGCCTTCTCCCTGTCGGAGTCCATGACGGTGATCCGCAGCAGCGCGGTCGCCGGGCCGGCCGCGGACGGCGGTGCGGTCGCGGGGTGGCTCCCGGGCAGCGGTGCGGTCGCCGGGCCGCCTTCCGGTGGGGTGGTCGCGGGGCGGGCCCCGGGGCTCGGCGTGCCCGCGGGGGCGACGTGGGAGAGCGGGGTCAGCTCGACGTGGACCTGCTCGAAGGACTCCTTGGGCACCCGCGCCCAGATCGCCTCCTCCGCGACCCGGGCCTTGGCCTCGATGTCGAGACCGGTGAGCACGAGCGTCATCGTGTTGCGGTGGCCTCCGACGAGGTTGAGCCCCACCTTGAGCGTGGCCGGCGGCGGCTCCCCGCGCACGCCGCTGATCCGGACCCGGTCCGGGCCCTCCTGCTCCAGCCGGATCGTGTCGAAACGGGCGGTCACGTCGGGCCCGAGGTAGCGCGGGGAGGCGATCTCGTACAGGAGCTGGGCGGTGACCGTGCCGACGGAGACGAGGCCGCCGGTGCCCGGGTGCTTCGTGATCACGCTCGACCCGTCGGCGTACAGTTCGGCGATCGGGAAGCCGCACCGGGCCAGGCCGGGCACCTCCTCGAAGAAGGCGTAGTTGCCCCCGGTCGCCTGGCATCCGCACTCGACCACGTGCCCGGCGACCACCGATCCCGCCAGCTCGTCGAGGTCGCCGGGCCGCCAGCCGTACCGCCACATGCCGGGGCCGGTCACCAGCGCGGCGTCGGTGACCCGCCCGGTGACGACCACGTCGGCGCCCTGTTCCAGCGCGACGGCGATCGGCCGCCCGCCGAGGTACGCGTTGGCGGTGACGGGCCGGCCGGTGAGCGGCTCCCCGGTGTCGGCGTTGGACAGCGCGCCGGCCGGGATCGGCGCGGGGGAGCCCGGCGACAACCGGGGCATGAGGTCGTCCCCGGTGACGTGGGCGACCCGCGCACGGCGGCGGGCGACGCGCACGCGGCCCTCGACGGGGTCGACGGCGGGCGTGTGGCCGACCGTGACCGACAGCCCGAGCCGGTCCGCGAGATCGCACACCGCCTCCGCGCACCCCGCCGGGTCGAGCCCCCCGGCGTTCGTGACGATCTTGATGCCGCGGTCCAGGCAGGTGCCGAGCACCTGCTCCATCTGCGTGAGGAACGTGCGGGCGTAGCCGGGGCGGCCCTTCAGCCGGTTGCCGGCGAGGATCAGCATGGTCAGCTCGGCCAGCCAGTCGCCCGTCAGCACGTCGATCGGGCCGCCCTCGACCATCTCCCGCGCCGCCGACAGCCGGTCCCCGTAGAACCCGGAGCAGTTGGCGACACGGAGCGGCCCGGCCTCGGCGCGGCTTCCCGGACCGGTCGTCAGGCCGCTTCCCGTGCCGCTGCCCGGGCCGGTCATCGCGGCGCGTCCTCCGGGGCGGGCGCGGGGATCCAGGCGGCGGGCCGCTTCTCCATGAACGCGCGGATGCCCTCCTGCCCCTCCGCCGAGGTGAACCGCTCGGCGGACAGATCGGCCATCCGGCCCAGACCCTCCGCGAAGGGCAGCGCGGGCACCTCGCGGACCAGCCGCTTGGTGATCGCCAACGCCTCCGGGCCGCCGCGCAGCAGCATGCCGGCGTAGCGCTCGACGGTCGCGTCCAGCTCGTCCTCGGGCACCGCGCGGGTGAGCAGGCCGATCTCGGCGGCCCGGGCGGCCGGGAAGGTCTCCCCGGTGAGGAAGTACTCCGCCGCCGCGCGCGGCTCCATCCGCCGCAGGCAGGTGACCGCGATCATCGCGGGCGCGACGCCGAGCCGCACCTCGCTGAACGCGAACGTCGCCGACAGCGGCGCGAAGGCGAAGTCGCACGCCGCGACCAGGCCGAGGCCGCCCGCCCGCGCCGTGCCGTTCAGACGGCAGATCACCGGTTTGGGGCTGTCCCAGATGAGGCTGAGGATCTCGGGGAACGCCCCCGTCACGGGCGCGGACCCCTTGCCGTCCTCCCGCTGCGCGCGCTGCTCCTTCAGGTCGGCGCCCGAGCAGAACACCGGGCCGGCGCCCGTCAGCACGATCACCCGCACCCCGGGGTCGGCCAGCGCGTCGTCCAGGGCCTCCCTCAGCTCGCCGAGCAGCCGGACCGACAGCGCGTTCCGGTTGGACGGGGAGTCGAGGGTCAGCGTGCGCACGCCCCCGGCGGTCTCACGGTGTACCAGTGTTGTCATCGGCGATGTCATCGGCGTGCTCCTCGATCACAGCGAGTACGGCTCCCGCCTCGACCTGGCGGCCGGCGACGGCGTCGAGCGCGGTCACGACGCCCGCCCCAGGGGAGACGATCTGGTGTTCCATCTTCATCGCCTCCAGGACGACCACCGGCTGGCCCGCGGCCACCCGGTCCCCGGGCTCGACGTCGACGCGAAGGACCGTACCCGGCATGGGCGCGAGCAACGATCCCGGCTCGACCCGCGGCACGGGCTCGGGCAGCCGTTCGAGCGGCGTCAGCCGTACCGGGCCGAGGACGGAGTCGACGTACGTCACGTCCGGGCAGGCGTGGACGGAGAACACGCGGCGCACCCCGTCCACCGACAGCACGACCTCGCCGGGCGCCGCCGACACGAGCTCCACGCCGTCGAAGCCCTCGGCGGACAGGCCGTCGCGGGTGAGCAGATAGGCGATCTCGACGCGCTCCCCGGACTCCCCGGGGACGGCGAACGCGGATCTCTGGGGCTGGGAGACGACGTTCCGCCAGCCGCTGGGCAGCTCGCCGAGCACCCGGGCCGCCGCCCGGTTGGCCGCCGCGCGCGCGAGCGCCGCCGCGAGCGCCGAGAGACGCACGGCGTCCGCGTCCGCCCTCGGGGCGGTGACGGCGGCGGCGTGCCGGTCGAGGAAGCCGGTGTCGGTCTCGCCCGCGAGGAAGGCCGGATGGCGCAGGACGTTGACGAGCAGGTCGCGGTTGGTCGCCGGGCCGTGGAGGCGGGCCGCGGCGAGCGCGCCGGCCAGCCGCCGCGCCGCGCCCGCGCGGGTCGGCGCGTACGCGATCACCTTGGCCAGCATGGGGTCGTAGTGGGGCCCGACGAGCGTGCCGTCCGTCACGCCGGAGTCGAGGCGCAGCGTCCCGGCGGCGCGGAACTCGGCGTCCACGCCGGGCACCTCGAAGCGGTGCAGGACCCCCGTCCGCGGCCGCCAGCCGTCCGCCGGGTCCTCCGCGCAGAGGCGGGCCTCGATCGCGTGGCCGACCGGGCTCGGCGGCAGCCCGGGGAGCGGGGCGCCCTCGGCGATCTCCAACTGGAGCCGGACGAGGTCCACGCCGTAGACGTACTCGGTCACCGGGTGCTCGACCTGGAGCCGGGTGTTCATCTCGAGGAAGGCGACGACGCCGTCCCCGACCAGGAACTCGACCGTGCCCGCGCCGACGTAGCCGACCGCCCGGGCGGCCTTCACCGCCGCGTCGCACAGTTCCCTGCGCAGCTCCGGCGTGACGGCGGGGGAGGGAGCCTCCTCGAGGATCTTCTGGTGGCGGCGCTGCACCGAGCACTCGCGCTCGCCCAGCGCCCAGACCGTGCCGTGGCCGTCGGCCAGGACCTGCACCTCGACGTGCCGGGCGTTCTCCAGCAGCGGCTCGGCGAACACGGCGCCGTCGCCGAAGGCCGCCAGGGCCTCCCGGCGCGCCGACTCGACCGCCCCGGCCAGGTCGGCCGCGTCGCGCACGATCCGCATCCCGCGCCCGCCGCCGCCCGCCGACGCCTTCACCAGCAGCGGCGGCTCCGGGCGGGCGTCCCCGTCGTCCAGGTCGTACGTCGGGAGCACCGGCACCCCGGCGGCGGCCATCAGCGCCTTCGCCTCGATCTTGTCGCCCATCGCGGCGATCGCCTCCGGCGGCGGGCCGACCCAGACCAGGCCGGCGCCGAGCACGGCCCGGGCGAACGCCGCGTTCTCGGAGAGGAAGCCGTACCCCGGGTGGACCGCGTCCGCGCCGGCGGCCCGGGCCGCCTCGACGATCGCGTCGGCGTCCAGGTACGACCGGGGGCCGCCGAGCCGTACCGCCTGGCCCGCCTCGGCGACGTGCGGCGCGTCCGCGTCGGCGTCGGAGAAGACGGCGACCGTCTCGATGCCGAGGTCACGGCACGTGCGGAACACCCGGCGGGCGATCTCCCCGCGGTTGGCGACCAGCAGCCGGTGGATCGTCCCCATGCAGCCTCACATCCGGAAGACGCCGTAGCCGGACGGCTCGGCGGGCGCGTCGCCGATCACGGACAGGCACAGGCCGAGGACCGTGCGGGTGTCCCTCGGATCGATCACGCCGTCGTCGTACAGCCTGCCGGAGAGGAAGAACGGCAGCGACTCCGCCTCGACCTGGGCCTCGACCGCCTGCCGCATCGCGGCGTCCGCCTCCTCGTCGTAGACCTGCCCCCGCGCCTCGGCGGCGGCCCGCCCGACGATGGACAACACGCCCGCGAGCTGCGCCGGCCCCATCACCGCCGACCTGGCGCTCGGCCACGAGAACAGGAACCGCGGATCGTACGCCCGGCCGCACATGCCGTAGTTCCCCGCGCCGTAGGAGGCGCCCATGACGATCGTGATGTGCGGGACCGTCGAGTTGGACACCGCGTTGATCATCATCGCGCCGTGCTTGATGATGCCGTCCCGCTCGTACTCGCGGCCCACCATGTACCCGGTCGTGTTCTGGAGGAAGACCAGCGGCGTACGCGACCGGTCGGCGAGCTGGATGAACTGGGCCGCCTTGCGCGACTCCTCGCCGAACAGCACGCCGCGGGCGTTGGCGAGGATCCCGATCGGGTGGCCGTGCAGGGCCGCCCAGCCGGTGACCAGGCTCGGCCCGTACAGCGGCTTGAACTCGTCGAAGTCGCTGCCGTCCACGATCCTCGCGACGACCTCGCGCGGGTCGAACGGGACCTTCAGGTCCTCCGGGACGATGCCCAGCAGCTCGTCCTCGTCGTACAGGGGCGGCGGCGCGGGAGCGGACGCCGGGCCGGGCCGCCGCCGGTTGAGCCGGGCGACGATCCGGCGGCCGATCCGCAGCGCGTCGTGCTCGTCTGCGGCCAGGTAGTCGGCCAGGCCGGAGGTCCGGGCGTGCATGTCCGCGCCGCCGAGGGACTCGTCGTCGGCCTCCTCGCCGGTCGCCACCCTGACCAGGGGAGGGCCGCCGAGGAACACCTTCGCCCGGTCCTTCACCATCACCACGTGGTCGCTCATGCCGGGCACGTACGCGCCCCCGGCGGTCGAGTTGCCGAAGACCAGCGCGATCGTCGGGACGCCCGCGGCCGACAGCCGGGTCAGGTCGCGGAACACCTGCCCGCCGGGGATGAAGATCTCCTTCTGGGCCGGGAGGTCGGCGCCGCCCGACTCGACCAGGTTGATCAGCGGCAGCCGGTTGCGGAGGGCGATGTCGGCCGCGCGCAGCGACTTGCGCAGCGTCCACGGGTTGGACGCGCCGCCGCGCACCGTGGGGTCGTTCGCGTTGATCACGCACGCGACGCCCTCGACGACGCCGATGCCGGTGACCACGCTCGCGCCCACCGGGTATTCGGTGCCCCAGGCGGCCAGCGGGGAGAGTTCGAGGAACGGGGAGTCCGGGTCGAGCAGCAGCTCGATCCGCTCGCGGGCGAGCAGCTTGCCGCGCGCCCGGTGCCGTTCCACGTACTTCGGCCCGCCGCCCGCCACCGCCTTGGCGTGCTCGTCCGCCAGCTCGCCGAGCCGGGCGAGCATGGCCGCGCGCCGCGCGGCGTACTCGGGGGCGGAGGTGTCCAGCCCGCTCGTCACGATCGTCATCGGGTCACCGAACCGTGTTCGGCGCCATGTCCAGCCACGGGAGGATCCTGCTCGGAAATCCGCGCGCGCGTCAACGCGGCGCCGCGCCGGAGTGTGCCGGCGGCGGGCCCGTCCTCAGGGTTCCCGCCGCCGTACCGGCAGCCGTGCCCGCGCCGCGCGGCCGGGTCAGCCGCAGTGGGACCAGGCGCTGTTCCAGGCGGCGGAGCCGTACCCGCCTCCCCAGATGACGCACTTGCCCTTCGCGGCGAGCCTTTTCGGGCCCGCGTAGGTCGTGTACGAGCCCCAGTCGCTGATCGAGCTCCCGTTCTTGACCTTCAGCACCGCACCCATCTTGATCTTTCCGGGCACCACGTACTTGGACATGGTGATCACGCAGTTGCTGCCCGTGGACGCGTTGTAGAGCAGGTACGTCGTCGCCTTGCCGCCCCAGCCGTGGGAGTCGATGACCCTGAAACCCGAGCCGCACACGCCCGCGGCCGTGTACGGGTTCGGCTTCGGGGACGGCGCGGCCGTCTTCGTCGGCGTGCTCTTGGGGGCCGCGGTCGTCTTGGCGGGGGCGGGGGTCCTGACGGGCGACGGCTCCGGCCCCCCGGTCGGCAGGATCAGGACGGCGGAGGCCGACGGGCGCGGCGACGACGTGGCCTTCGACGTAGTGCCGCGGGTCGTCGCCGGGGTGTGCGCCGGCTCCTGCCGGGCGGGCACGGGCGGCGCGGTACGGGTCTGCCCGGGCCTGGCCCGGGGCGACCGGGACGGCGAGGGCGTGGGAGCCCCCGTCCGCGGACTGTCCGGAGAGGGGACGTCGGCGGCCGATGTGGGGTCGGCCGCCTCCGCCACGGGGGTTCCCGACTGCTCGATGGCCACGTTCTTCGCGTTCTGGGTCGTCACCACGGTGGCCGCGGTGATCGCCGCCACCACGACCGCGCCGCCGACGCCCGCGAGGATCGGCACCCGGCTTCGCGTCTTCCGCCCGCTCCCGGTCCCGGGGGCGGCGGGCCGTCCGGGGTGCGAGGGGCCGGGCGCTCCGGGCCCGGGGTGGGAGGGCGGCGCGGCCTGCGGTCCCTGCCCCGGACGCGCGGGATGCTCCCCGGCGGGCCCTCCGGCCGGTGCCCCGGGATGGGCGGCCACGGGGGCCGCGGGGTGCGCCGGAGGCGGGGCGTACGCGCCGGGACCGCCGGTGAGCGCGGCGACGACGTCGTCCGCGGTGGGACGCCGGGCGGGGTCCTTGGACAGGCACGCGGCGACGAGGTCGCGCAGGGGCGGGGTGAGCGCGCTGACGTCGGGCTCGATGCTCAGGATGCGGGTGATCACGGACGGGATCGAGTCGGCGCCGAACGCGGGCGTGCCGGTCGCCGCGAACACCATCGTGACGCCCCAGGCGAAGACGTCGGCGGCCCCGGTCGCCCCGCCCCCCGAGAGCAGCTCGGGCGCGAGGTACGACGGGGTGCCCATGGTCGCGCCCGTCGCGGTCGCCTGCGGCGAGTCCAGCGCCCGCGCCACGCCGAAGTCGATCACGACCGGCCCCTCGGGGCCCATCAGGACGTTGGCCGGCTTGAAGTCGCGGTGCGTGATCCCGGCCCGGTGGATGGCGGCCAGCGCGGTCGCGGTGCTGATGGCGAGGCGCTCCAGCGCCGCCCCCCGGCGCGGCCCCTCCTTGTCCACGAGCTGCCGCAGCGACGGCCCCGGGACGTACTCGCTGACGATGTAGGGCTGGTTCCCGGCGAGGTCGGCGTGCAGGACGGGCGCCGTGCAGAACCGCGCCACCCGCTGGGCCAGCGCGACCTCGCGCAGGAACCGGTGCCGCGCCTCCTGGTCCGCCGCGAAGCGGGTGTGGAGCAGCTTGACCGCCACCTGCTCGCCGGCCGGCCCGCGTCCGAGGTAGACGATCCCCTGGCCGCCCTCTCCCAGCCGGTCAACGAGCTCGAACGGGCCCAGCCTCTCCGGATCACCTTCCCCCAGCGCCATCTTGACCCCGTTTTCCTCAATTAGTGTGACAAGAGAGGAAAACGTTACCAGCGATCAAGTCTTGGGCTGTTTTGTAACGCTTTATATCGCCTTGCCGGGATTGAGAATGTTCAACGGGTCGAAGACCCGCTTGATCCCGTGCTGGATCTCGGTGGCCAGCGGACCCGACTCCAGTTCGAGCCAGCGGCGCTTGAGCAGGCCGACGCCGTGCTCGCCGGTCAGCGTGCCGCCCAGCGCGAGCGCCTCCCGGAACACCTCGTCGGCCGCCGCCCACACCCGCGGCGGCGGCTCCTCCAGCCCGCGCTCGAAGACGAACACCGGGTGCAGGTTCCCGTCGCCCGCGTGCGCCACCGTAGCGATCATGACGTCGTGCCGGGCCGCCGCCGCCTCGACCGCCGAGATCATGTCCGGCAGCGCCGACCTCGGCACGCACACGTCCTCGACCAGGCACTGCCCGAGGCGCTCCTTGGCCTGGTAGGCGAGCCGCCGCACCCCGACGAGCTCCGCCGCCTCCTCCGCCGTCTCCGACAGCGCCGTGAAGGACGCGCCGTTCGCGTCGCACAGCTCGGCCATCCGCGCGGCGGCCCGCTGGTTGTCGGAGGCGTCCGACTGCGCGATCAGCATCGCCTTGGTGGCGGGGGCCAGGCCGATGTTCTTCCAGTCGTCGATCGCCTTGAGCGTGGTGCGGTCCATCAGTTCGAGCAGCGACGGCTGGCAGCCGGCCGCGATGATCGCCGACACGGCCGCCGCCGCGTCGCCCAGCGAGGTGAACTCCGCCGCGACCGTCGCCACCCCCGCCGGGGCCCGCCGCAGCCGCACCGTCGCCCTGGTGATCACGCCGAGCGTGCCCTCGGAGCCGACGAACAGCCCGGTCAGGTCATAGCCGGTGACGCCCTTCACCGTCCGGCGGCCCGTCTCGAGGATCCGCCCGTCGGCGAGCACCACCTCCAGGCCGAGCGCCGAGTCCCGGGTCACGCCGTACTTCACGCAGCGCAGCCCGCCCGCGTTGGTGGCGAGGTTCCCGCCGATCGTCGAGATCTCGTACGACGACGGGTCGGGCGCGTACATCAGGCCGTGCTCCCGCGCCGCGCGGTCCAGGTCGGCGGTGATCACGCCGGGCTCGACGACCGCGATCTCGTCGTCCGGCGACAGCTCCAGGATCGACGTCATCCGGTGCAGGGAGAGGACGACGCTCCCGTCCGTCGCCGTCGCCGCGCCCGCGAGGCCCGAGCCCGCGCCGCGCGGCACCACCGGCACCCGGTGCTCGGTGGCCCACCGCATGGTCGCCACCACGTCGTCCCGCGACTGGGCGAGCACCACGCCCAGCGCCTTGCCGGGACGCAGGAACGTGCGGTCCCTGGCGTACGACTCGGTGACGTCGGGGTCGGTCAGCACCCGCCCCTCGGGCAGCGCGGCGATGAGGTCTTCCACGAAAAGGACCTTACGACCCGCTGTGCCCATTTGGCGAAGAGAACCGCAGGTGAGGGCACACGAGGGCGCCCGGAGGGCGGTGGGGACGGCGTCCGCGCAGGTGGAGCGCGGTCCGATGCCGGATAGATCACGGTTTTACAAAGTTCGATCTCGCCCCTTTACGCTTCCTTTACTTCCTCCTTATCGTCCGCTTGCGGATCCCGGGGCGGCCCCGCCGCGGGATCGCAAGGCCAGGCGCGCGCTCATCCCGGCGCGCCTCGTGACGCGTCCGGCGACCCCGGACAGGGAAGGGATCTCGTTGTCCAGGAGACTCAGGCGTCTCGTCGCGGTCGTGCCCGTGCTCGGGCTGGCGGCGGCGGCGGGGCTGACCACCTCGGGTGCGGCCGCGGCCGACACCCCGGCGAACT
This sequence comes from Microtetraspora niveoalba, assembly GCF_001570405.1. Classification (GTDB taxonomy): domain Bacteria; phylum Actinomycetota; class Actinomycetes; order Streptosporangiales; family Streptosporangiaceae; genus Microtetraspora; species Microtetraspora niveoalba. The sequence goes on from NZ_BBYM01000045.1 coordinate 19,966, forward strand.
ACCAGCCGTCGGCGGCGGACCACTACATCAACTACGCGTCCCCGCGCGTGCAGAGTGACGTCACCGAAACCCCCGAGAAGGTCCCTTCCAAGGGCGCCAACCGCACGGCGGCGCTCGCGAAGGAGATCGACCGCAAGTTCGCCAGCGGCAACCCCGTCGCCGCCCGCGAGCTGGTCAAGAACGAGAAGCGCGCGATCAGGACCGGTCAGAACCCCTTCGACTTCCTCTACAAGAAGTCGAAGACCACCAAGACCGCCAAGCTGCTCACCCTCCTCGTCGAGTTCAACGACCAGGCGAACGACGACTTCTCCGGCTTCTCGCACCCCAAGACGATCGACAACGTCGACGACTGCGTGACCGAGCCGCCGGGCACGAAGGTCAACGGGCCGCTGCACAACACCATCCCCAACCCGGCCGACGCCGCCGGGGGCGGCAAGGACAACAACTCGATGTGGGTGGCGGACTTCAACAACGCCCACTACAACAAGATGCTCTACTCCTCCGAGGGCATCACCACCCGCGTCCGCCCCGACCTGACCGACCCCCGGGACGGCAAGAAGGGCATCGACATCTCCCGCTCCACCATGAAGAACATGTACGAGGAGATGTCGAAGGGCGCCTACACCGTCTCCGGCGAGGCGGTCGGCTGGATCAAGGTCCCGCACTCCGAGGCGTGGTACGGCGCCGGCAAGTGCGGCTCGCCCATGCAGGACATGTCCGGCCACCCGGACAACCCGCGCGGCGCCGCCCAGCTCCCGATCGACGCGGTGAACGCCCTCGCGGCGCAGAACCCGAACTTCCCGTGGGCCGACTACGACAAGGAAGACGTCTCCGACGCGGACGGCGACGGCAACTACGACGAGCCGGACGGCGTGATCGACCACGTGGTCCTGATCCACGCCGGCGAGGACAAGTCCGGCGGCGGAGGCGCCGAGGGCACCTTCGCCATCTGGGCGCACTCCAGCGACGTGACCGGCGGCTACACCGTTCCCGGCACCAACGTCAAGATCTCCAACTACATCGTGCAGCCCGAGAACTCCGGCGTCGGCGTCTTCGCCCACGAGTACGGCCACGACCTCGGCCTGCCGGACCTGTACGACTCCTCCGGCGGCGGCGACTCCGACGTGGACTTCTGGGACCTCATGGCCAGCGGTTCCCACTCCGGGCCGATCTTCCAGTCGCTGCCCACGCACATGGGCCTGTGGGACAAGTGGGTGCTCGGCTGGGCCAACCCCAAGAACCTCAACCCCGGTGACGGCACGAAGCTGCTGACCGTCGGCCAGACCTCGCGCACCCCGAAGGGCACCGAGGACGGTGTCCGGATCAACCTGCCGGACAAGCACGTCGTCATGACCACCCCGCACAGCGGCTCCAACGTCTGGTGGTCCAACAGCGACCAGAACTGGGGCGACTCGAAGCTGACCAGGACGGTCGACGTCCCGGCCGGCGCCGACGAGAAGTTCTGGTGGTGGAGCGACTACAGCATCGAGGCCGACTGGGACTTCGGGTTCTTCGAGGTCTCCGCGGACGGCGGCGCCACCTGGGCCGAGCAGAAGGTCTACAAGGAGGACGGCGGCCTCGCCAGCACCGACGACGGCTACACCGACCCCAACGGCCGCCTGCGCGACTACGGCAACAAGAAGTACGGCGTCACCGGCGAGAGCGGCGGCTGGGCCCACCTGTACGCCGACCTGACGCCGTTCGCCGGCAAGACCGTCCAGGTCCGCTTCCGCTACGCCACGGACGCGGCGTCCGTCAACACCGGCTGGTTCCTCGACGACTTCTCGCTCACGAACGGCGGCACGTCCGTCTGGAGCGACGACGTCGAGAACGGCGCCAACGGCTGGACCACCGCCACCGGCACCTTCACCAACACCAGCGGCGCCGGCTGGGTGACCCACGCCGGCGAACTGCAGTCGGCCCAGTACTACCTCGCCGAGTGGCGTAACTTCGACGGCTTCGACAAGGGCCTCGAGTACGCCTACGACACGACCTGGCAGCGCGACGGGGCCTGGAAGGTCGAGAAGGTCAAGTACAACGCGCCCGGCCTGCTGGTCTGGTACCGCGACACCTCCCGGGCCGCCAACAACGTGGCCGACAACACCTTCGACCTGCCCTCGGTGGGCCCGAAGGGCCAGCTCCTCGTCGTCGACTCGCACTTCGACCCGCTGCGCCGCACCGGCGAGGCGGCGACGAAGGACCCCTCGACGCTGAAGAACCTCCCCTCCCGTCCGCAGTCCTCGAACGCGTCGTTCAACTTCGTCGGGACGTACCCCTTCAAGGAGTGCATCGAGGGCGAGGCGTTCAAGGAGTACTGCACCTCGTTCGCCAAGCAGTCCGCGGTGAAGGAGTTCACCGACGCCAAGGGCTGGTACCCCGGCTTCGAGGTCCGGGGCGAGCAGCTCTACTACCGGCACCGTGACGGCTCCGCGGTCGTCCCGTCCAAGGACGGCCAGCAGTACAGCACCCGGATCGTCAACCAGGACGGCTCCCCGGCGACCGACCTGTACGGCACCGACATCGGCGGCGCGATCCTCGGCACCGGCAACCCCGGGGACGAGAACAAGCAGCTCGGCGTGAAGATCAAGCTCGTCGCCCCGCTGCCGCTCAACCTCGGTGTGATCCTCCAGGTCACGGCGCCCAAGAAGTGAACGTGACCCGGTAAGGGAACGGTACGCGAACGGTCAGGGCCCGGCGACGATTTCTGTCGCCGGGCCCGCCTACCATGTGATCATGCGGAGCAAAGCGGACCATACGGCGGCGATCCAAACGCATCGCCGCGCCGCCGTCGTCGTGAACACGCGGTCACGGCGGGGGCGGCGGCACTACCCCGACGTCCTGCGCCTCCTCCGCGCCGGCCGGTTCGACCTGGTCGGCGTCCACCAGGTCACCGACCCCGCCCGGCTCAGGGACACGATCGAGCGGGCGCTCGACGCCACGCCCGACCTGCTGGTCGTGGGCGGCGGCGACGGCACCCTCAGCAGCTCGATCAAGCACATCGCGCACCGCGACGTCGCCCTGGGCGTGCTGCCGCTCGGCACCACCAACAACTTCGCCCGCAGCCTCGGCCTGCCCCTCGACCTCGCCCGCGCCGTACGGGTCTTCACCGACGGCAAGGTCGCCGACATCGACCTCGGCGTCTGCGGCGACCGCCCCTTCGCCAACCTCGCCAGCTTCGGCGTGTCCGTCGAGGTCGCCGGGACCGTGCGCCCCTGGCTCAAGCGGGTGCTCGGCCGCGCGGCCTACCCGCTGACCGCGATCCGGCTGCTTCCCCGCCACCAGCCGTTCCGGGCGTACATCACGGTGGACGGCAGGCGGCACGAGGTGCTCACCCACCAGCTCAATATCGCCAACGGCCGCTTCCACGGCGGATGGCAGATCGCCCGGGACATCAGCATCGACAACCGGACGCTCGTCGCCTACCAGCTCGGCTCCGGCAAACGGCTCAGGCTGCTCGCCGAGACCCTCGTGCGGGCCACCACCGGCCGCTGGCAGAGCCTGGCCGGCGGCCCGTTCGTCTCCGGCGCCGAGATGCTGCTGGAGACCGACCCGCCGATGGCCGCCGACATCGACGGCGAGGTGCGGCTGCGCACCCCGCTCGTGCTCAAGACCATCCCGAACGGCGTGCGCGTCATGGTGCCCCGGGACTTCACCGACACCTGAGCCCGTCGCGGCCCGTCCTGGCCCGTCGCGGCCTTTCGCGTACGCCGAGGGTGGCCGCCGCGAGCAGGGCAGGGCACGCTCGCCGAGGGTGGCCGCCGCGAGCAGGGCAGGGCACGCCCGCCGAGGGTGGCCGCCGTGACCAGGGCAGGGCACGCACGCCGCCGCCCGTGCCGTCAGGGGACCGGGTGCCGCGTCCTCACCGGCGGCCGGGCCCGCCGCCGTCCTCCTCGGCCGGGCCGCCCTCCGCGAGCGTCCGGTACGCGGGCCGCAGCAGGTCGAGCAGCGGGATGTGCCGCGCCTTCACCGGCGGCGGGTCGAGGGCGCGCAGCAACAGGTCGGAGGGCGAGGCCGGCAGGCCGCCGCGATCCCGCAGCCGGGCCGGCGAGACCGACGGCTCGTAGAAGTCCGCCATCCGCTCGGCGAACGGGGTGTCCGCCACGTCGAAGAGCCCCGGCCGGGCCGGCTCGCCGTGCCCGTCGCCCTGCCCGTCACTCTGCCCCGCGCCGCCGCCCGGCCCGGCGAGCGTGGTCGCGCGCAGCGCGTCCAGCAGGGACTCCTTGCCCATGCCCCTCCAGGCCAGCACCAGGAACGGGTCGTCGTCGAACGACTCGGCCAGCACGTACAGCACCGCGGACAGGTGCTTGCACGGGAAACCCCAGTCGGGGCACGAGCAGGACATGTCCAGCCCGGTCTCGTCCGGGAAGAGCGGCAGCCCGGCGATCCGGAAGACGTCCTCGATCTCGGGCGGCATCTCCCCGGCGAGCAGCGCGGCCCGGTGGATCGCCTGCCCGGACAGCGCCTCGACCAGCTCCCGCCACCGGTCCGCGCCGTACGCCTCGACCTCCACCACGACCCGGTACGGCGCGGGCCGCGACCCCTGGACCCGGGACCGCACCCGGCCCGGCGCGATCTCCAGGTCGAGCACCTGCCCTGAGCGTGCGTACGAGCGGCCGCGGGCGAGGCGGCCGCTGTCGCAGACGGCCTCCAGGACGTCGATGAAGCGGCGCGACCACCATCGCTCGCCGATAGAGCCGCGCCTGCTGCGCACCCGCAACCCGCCCTCGACCTTGATCGGCCGGGAGGGCTCGAACCAGCCGCCTCCCCGCGTCCCGCCGCCGGAGCCCGGGCCGCGCGCCGCCCGCGCCCTCGCGGGCTTGCGCTCGGTCATGACACGGCCTCCGGGCCGAGCCGGAACAGCTCGCGCAGCCGGTCGGTGGACAGGCCGGTGATCCAGTCCTCGCCGGTGCCGACGACCCGCTCGGCGAGCGCCGTCTTGCGTTCGATCATCTCGTCGATCCGCTCCTCCAGGGTGCCCACGCAGATGAACTTCCTGACCTGCACGTTCCGCGTCTGGCCGATGCGGAAGGCGCGGTCGGTGGCCTGGTTCTCGACGGCCGGATTCCACCACCGGTCCACGTGGATCACGTGGCTCGCCGCGGTGAGGTTCAGGCCGGTGCCCGCGGCCTTGAGCGACAGCAGGAACAACATCGGCTCGTCGTCGCTCTGGAACCGCTCCACGAGCGCGTCACGCTGGCTCTTCGGCAGTCCGCCGTGCAGCCACAGGACCGGCCGGTCGAGGTGGGCGGCCAGGTACGGCTGGAGCAGCGCCCCGAACTCGGCGTACTGCGTGAAGACCAGCGCCTTGTCGCCCTCGGCGACGACCTCCTCGGCCAGCTCCTCCAGCCGGGCCAGCTTGCCCGACCTGCCGGGCAGCCGCGAGCCGTCCTTGAGCAGGTGCGCCGGATGGTTGCAGACCTGCTTGAGCTTGGTCATCGTCGCCAGCACGTTGCCGCGTCGCTCGATGCCCTCGCTGCCCTCGATCCGCTCCATCATGTCCTGGACGACCGCCTGGTACAGCGTGGCCTGCTCGGGAGTGAGGGTGCACCACACCTTCATCTCCAGCTTCTCCGGCAGGTCGGAGATGATCGTCTTGTCGGTCTTGAGACGGCGCAGCACGAACGGGCCGGTCGCCCGCCGGAGCGCCACGGTCGCCGCCTCGTCGCCGTCCCGCTCGATCGGCTCCTGGTAGCGCGTGCGGAACTCCTTCGCGGCGCCGAGCAGCCCCGGGTTGCAGAACTCCATGATCGACCAGAGCTCGGCCAGGTGGTTCTCCACCGGCGTGCCGGTCAGCGCCAGCCGGGTCCGCGCGGGCAGGGACCGCACCGCCCGCGCCTGCCCGGCCGCGCTGTTCTTGATCGCCTGCGCCTCGTCGCAGACCACCCGCGCCCAGTCGAACCCGGCCAGGACGTCCCGGTCTCGGAGGGCGGTGCCGTACGTGGTGAGCACCAGGTCCGCCCGGCCCACCCGCTCGGCCAGCTCGTCCTCGCGCGCCCGGTCGCCCCCGTGGTGCAGGTAGACCTCCAGCGACGGCGCGAACCTCGCGGCCTCCTTCTGCCAGTTGCCGAGCAACGACATCGGGCAGACCAGCAGCGTCGGCCCCGGCCGCTCCCCGGCCTCCCGCTCGCTCAGCAGCAGCGACAGCGCCTGCGCCGTCTTGCCCAGACCCATGTCGTCGGCGAGCACGCCGCCGAGGCCGATCTCGGACAGGAACGAGAGCCAGGCCAGCCCGCGCTCCTGGTACGGCCGGAGCGTGCCGTGGAAGCCCGCCGGGGTCGCCACCGGACGCAGCCGGCGGTCGGCCTCGCCGGACAGCAGGTCGCCGAGGGCGCCGTCCGCGTCCACCGAGACCAGCGGCAGCTCGTCCTCACCGCCCCGGGCCACCTCGCGGAGCACCTCGTGGACGGCCATCTCACCGGTCCTGCGGCGCTCCACCGCCCGCAGCGCGGCCCGGAGCTGCCGGTCGTCCAGCTCGACCCAGCGCCCTCGCACGCGTACGAGGGGGACCTTGAGCCGGGCCAGCTCGGCCAGCTCCTCCTCGCCGATCGTCTCGTCGCCGATCGCCAGGTCGGCGCGGAAGTCCACGAGCTGCTCCAGGCCGAAGCCCTGCCCGGCGGCGGCTCCGGGGCCGGTGGGCCGGGTCCGGGCGGTGAGCTTCAGCCCGAGCCGGGTGCGGCCCGCCCAGGCGGGGAGCTGCACGCCGAACCCGGCGGCCTGCAGGAGCGGCGCGGCGTGCCGGAGGAAGGCGTACGCCCCGGCCGTGTCGAGGTCCAGACCGTCCGGGCGGGGGCCGCGCAGCGCCTCGTCCACCTTCGGATACAGGCGTACGGCCCGGCCGAGCCCGGCGAGCAGGGCCTCGTCCGGCCGCCCGGGGAACCCCGGCGAGCCGGCCCCCGCCCAGATGTCGCGGGCGGGCAGGTAGAGGCTGGGGTCCTCGGCGGACTGGAGGGCGAACTCCAGCCGCCACACGCCGCCGTCCGGCGCGGTCGCGGGCCGCCCGCCGTACTCCGCGACGAGGTCGCCGTGCGGGATCCCCACGCCCGGCCCCGCGCCCGACCCGGCGCCTGATCCCGCGCCCGGCCCCATGCTCGACCCCGGGCCCGGCTCGGCGATCGGGCCGGCGCCGGTCTCCGGATAGAGGTCCGGTTCGGGGTCCGGCCCGGGGTCCGGCTCGGTCAGGCGGAAGCAGACCCGGATCGGGCCGTCCAGCCGGTGCGCGGCGGCGAACCACTCCCGTAGCGGCGTCGCCAGCTTCTCCGCGTCGGCGCGTGTCACGCCGTGCAGGACCGCCTCCTCGCCGGTGAGCGCCACGGTCCAGCGGTCGGCCAGCGGGCTGCGCGCCCCCGGACGGTGGCCGCCGAGGAGCCGATCGGGCAGCGACCGGCGCACCGCCGCGTCGGTGAGCGGGGCCAGCGCCTCGATCAGCACGTGGGCCGACGGGCGCTCCCCGTCCACGGCCCGGCAGACGGGCGGCATCGCGGCGGCCAGCTCCCGGAAGCGCGCGGCGTACGGGCCGGTCAGCACGGGACGCCAGCGCGCCGCGTAGCCGCCGCCCTCGGCGACGAGCTGGGGGAGCACCCGGCCGTTCCGGACCAGGTCGACGGCGTATCCGGCCGTCGCGGCGAGGTAGCGGAGCGAGGCGCCCGCGACCGGAAGATGTGCGCCCGGAGGCTCGACGCCCGGCTCCGACGACGGCCGGGAGCCCGCCCGGGGCTCCCCGCCGGGCTCGTACGCCGCCGGTTCCCGGGCCTCGCCCCGCGTGTCGATGGATTCACCCGCCTCGGAAGGCTCGTAGGCCGCCGGTTCCCCGGCCTCGCCCCGCGTGTCGATGGATTCACCCGCCTCGGAAGGCTCGTACGCCCCCGGTTCCCCGGCCTCGCCGGGCTCGTATGCCTCGGCGGGGAGGCGGGTCAGCGCGTCCACCCGATCCAGCAGGGCGAGCGCCGGCCCCTCCGGGACGCGCAGCGCGGGGACCCGCCACAGCGCCATCGACGGGCGGCGCGCGGCCGACGTCAGCCCGGACTCGGGGGACGGCAGCGGGCCGCGGGCCGAGCCGGGAAGGAACAGGACCAGGTCGGCGGCGTCCGCCTTGGCGGCCGCGGCGCTCGCGGCGTCTCCCCACAGCGGCAGGTCGGCGGCGATGGCGGCCGCCTCGGCGGCGAACGGATGCGGACGGACCTTCGCCCGCGAGGCGCTCCCCATGCCGCGCGACGTGTCCTCCGCCCAGAGCATCAGATCGCCGCCCGACCAGGCGCCGTGGATCACCAGCACGCGCACTCCCTTCCGAACACGGAAACGGTAACAGCGCGTGCCGGGTGCGCGAACCGGCTGTCCACAGGGCCGGCGTCGGAGGGAACCCGCCCCGGCCGCCCCGGGCGGGAGCCCCCGGAACCAGGCGTTCCGGGGGCTCCGAGAGTTTCATGATTGCAGCGAAAGTTTCGGAACCGGACGTGCGGGAGGTCGTCCCGCACGCCCGTCCGTCAGGAGGCGGCGCACGTGACGGGGGACGGCGCGCCGTTGGCGCCGGACCAGTCGCCGGTGAAGCCGAAGGTGGTCGAGGCGTTCGGGGCGAGCGAGCCGTTGTAGCTCATGTTCCGCACCGTGACGTTCGCCCCGGACTGGCTCAGGGTGCCGTTCCAGAGCTGGGTGACGGTCTGGCCGTTCGGGAACGCCCAGATGACGGTCCAGCCGCCGATCGCCGACGCGCCGGTGTTGGCGACCGTGACCTCACCCTGGAAGCCCGTGTTCCACTGGTTCACCGTCCGGTACGTCGCCGAGCAGGACCTGCCGGGAGGGGAGGACGGGCTCGTCGAGGGGCTGGCGCTCGGGCTGGCCGACGGGCTGGGGCTGGAGGTGGTGCCTCCCAGCGCGGTGCCCATCCCCGTGTACGCCGGCTTGGCGTTGTAGTTGTCGTCGAACAGCAGGGGCGCGCCGTACCCGGGGAACACGTCGGGAACCCAGGAGTACTTGTCGGTGACGCCCCACAGGGTGATGCCGACGCAGCGTGCGACGTTGAGGCACGCCTTGGTCAGCGCGTTGTAGTTGGAACTCTGGGTGGCGAGCTTCCCGGAGTCGGCCGGGGTCTGCATCCGCACGTCCACCTCGGTCAGCGCCACGTCCACGCCGAGGTCGGCGAAGCGCTGCAGGTTGGCCTGCAGGTCGGAGGGGACCTGGCCGAGGATGAGGTGGGTCTGGAAGCCGACTCCGTCGATGGGGACGCCCTGCTGCTTGAAGGCCTTGACCATGTTGTACACGGCCGTGCTCTTCGCGTTGATCCCCTCGATGTTGTAGTCGTTGTAGTACAGCTTGGCGGTCGGGTCGGCCGCGCGCGCCGCCTGGAAGGCGGTGGCGATGTAACCGTCGCCGATGGTGGTCTGGAACACCGACTGGCGGCGGGTGCCGTCCTCGTTGAAGGCCTCGTTGACCACGTCCCAGGCGTACAGCTTGCCCTTGTAGTGGCCGGCGACGTTGGAGATGTGGTTCTGCATGATCGACGTGAGCGTGGCGGCGTTGAAGCCGCCGTTGCTCACCCAGGACGGGAGCTGGCTGTGCCAGACCAGGGTGTGGCCGCGCACGCTCTGCCCGTGGGCCTGGGCGTGGTTGACGATGGCGTCGCCGCCGCCGTAGCTGAAGGAGCCGCGCGACGGCTCGGTGGCGTCCCACTTCATCTCGTTCTCGGGTGTGACCGAGTTGAACTCGCGGTCGGCGACGGTCGCGTACGCGGACTCGCCGAGGTGGTTGTTGGCGAGGGCGGTGCCGATGTACCTGCCCTTGGCGGCGGCGAGCTGGCCGAGGCCGGTGGCCGCCGAGGCCGTCGTGGTGGCCGCGGCGACAAGCGCCGTGGCGGCCAGGGCCGTGGCGGCGAGAGCCGCCAGCGCCGTGGCGGGCGGGCGGAAGACGCTTTTCGTCATGGAGTGCGTCACCTCTGTCTCTCTGTGGGGTGGGCCCCGGGGGCGGACGCCGCCGGGGGATGGAGGCCCGCCTTCCTTGGGGGCCGGGGTTCAGGAAGGCGGGCGGTCATGGGCCCGCGCCCGCGCGTTCGCCGAGAGACACGCGCGGGCGCGGGAGCGCGGGTCACACCGGAGTGCAGGTGATCGACGTGGGCGTGCCGTTGGCGCCGGACCAGGTGCCGGTGAAGCCAAACGTGGTCGAGCCGCCGGGAGAGAGGGAGCCGTTGTAACTCGCGTTCTTGACGGTGACGTTCGCCCCGGACTGGCTCAGGGCGCCGTTCCAGAGCTGGGTGACGGTCTGGCCGTTCGGGAACGCCCAGGCGACGGTCCAGCCGCCGATCGCGGACGAGCCGGAGGCGGTCACCGTGACCTCGCCCTGGAAGCCGCCCTGCCAGGAGCTCGCCACCGTGTACACGGCCGAGCAGGACCGGCCGGTGGGCGACGGCGAAGCCGAGGGCGACACGGACGGCGAGGGCGATGCGGACGGCGAGGGCGATGCGGACGGCGAGGGCGATGCGGACGGCGACGGCGAGGCCGAGGGGGACGGGGACGGGGACGCGGAAGGGGAGGCCGACGGCGAGGGCTCGGAGCCGGGAGGCGTGCCCCAGACGACGGAGCCGCCCGAGTGGATCGTGATGTTCCGTACGGTCACCGGGGTGGAGCCGGGGGCGGTGGGCACGCCGGAGTACGACCAGTCGTTCGACGGGTCCCAGGAGCCCGAGCCGGCGATCCGGAACTGGACCTCGCGCCGCGACTGCGACTGGCCCGCCGGGGCGATGGCCGTGCCGGAGCAGTCCACCGTGACGAAGTAGACCCGCCCGGAGAACTGCGTCGGGCCGGTCGGCGCCTTGCACTGGTTGTACGCGGAGGACAGCGTGATCTGCGCGGGCGTGGTGTCGCCGTCCAGGGTGAAGTAGTAGCGGAGCGTGGCGTCGGTCAGCGCCCTGGCCGGCCACGCCGAGTGGTTGACGATCAGCGCCTTGATCTCGGTGAAGTTCGTCCCCGAGGCGTTCACCGACGCCTGGGCGTAGATCTCGGGCCCGTCCGGGGTCTCGGCCTGGGGGAAGTCCGCGAGCGGCGCGCCGCCGTACTCCCCGTGGAGGCGGGCGAGCGCCCCGGTGAACGCGGCGTTGTAGTCGGTGGCGACCTCGTTCATCACGTAGTCGCTCCGGCTGTCGGCGTAGGCGTCGTCGGCCGCCTTGGGGCCCCCGACGAGCGCGCCGTACAGGATGTGCCGGCTCTGCGCGGGCTCACCGTTGAGGTTGTCGGTCCAGGTGCCGTGCGCGGTGCGGTGGTGCGGGTTCCTGGGCGGGTTCGCGCCGAACCCGATCACGTACGACGATCGGCGGGGGTTGTCGCCGAGCGCGTAGCCGATCTGGCGGACCGCGAAGTCGTGGTAGCGCGCCCTGCGGGTGGCGTCGGCCAGCCCGTCGCTGTAGACGAGGGCGACGAACGCCGTGTTGGCCGCGTAGCGCAGCGACCCCCACTGGTCGAGCACGGCCTGGCCGCCGGGGGAGTAGGGGACCCGCTGCCCGTTCACGCCGACCGTCCAGTAGTCCAGCCACCGTTCGGCGTCGTCGGCGTACTGCCGCTTGCCGGTGAGCTTGGCGAGCAGGACGTAGCAGCCGTACGACTTGTCGTCCCAGGCGATGGTCCACTTGTACGACTTGGTGGCGGACTGTGGCTCGGTGCCGAGGTCGGCGTAGTACGCCTCGGCCTTGCCGAGGTAGGACGCGTCCCGGGTGGCGCGGTAGAGCCAGATGGCGCCCCACGCCAGCTCGTCGTTGTAGCCGCTCCAGGAGCGGTAGTAGCCCGCCGCGTCGGTGATGCAGTCGCTGTACTTCTTCCGCACGGTGTCGGCGAACGTGTAGAGCTGCTTCGCGTGCGTGAGCAGGGTGTCGGCGTAGGCCGGGTCCGTGGGACGGAAGACGATCGAGGAGGCGGCCATCGCGGCGGCCGTCTCCCCGGCCAGGTCCGACCCGCCGCAGCTCGCGTCGATCTTGTACGCGGGGCGGGCCATCGGCATGACCTCGGCCGCGCCCCACCAGGCGTGGTCGGTCCCGCCGTTGCCCACCTGGCCGTACAGCACGTTCGGCGCGGGGTGCGCCTTGATGAAGTAGTCGTTGACGAACCTCAGGTTGCCGAGCAGGTGGGGGAGCTGCCCGGACGACGCGTAGGCGTCGCGGTACTCGACCCCGCCCCAGGCGAGCATGGTGGCGCTCGACGCCATCGGCAGGCCGAACTTGACGTGGTCGCCGGCGTCGTACCACCCGCCGGTCAGGTCGAGGCCGGCGTCCTCGCCGTCGCGCAGGGCGGAGTCGCCGCGCCAGGACACCCGGTTGGTGGACGGCAGCCGCCCGGAGCGCTGCGCCTCGTAGAAGAAGAGCGACTTCTGGAGGGCTTCGCCGTAGTTGAACGCCGGCGCCGCCGAGGCGGCGGGGGCGAGCGCCGCCCCGTGGACCGCCGGGGTGAGCGCGGCGGCGGCCAGGAGGGCCGCCAGGACCGTGAACGTACGCCGCATGGGGATGCCTCGCAGGTGCGGGGTGTGTGGGGGGTGTGTGGTGTCAAAGGGGGTGTCGGGGGTGCGGTGAAGGGTCAGGCGACACCGCACCCCCGGGTCTGCCGGGGCCCGTCAGGGCCTCTTCTCAGGGGAAGAGCAGGCCGTACTGGCCGAGGGCGGTGGCCACGTCGACCTGCGCCCAGAAGCGGTGGTAGTTGAACGTCGGCGCCGGAGCGGTCCCGTTCAGGTACGCCTGGACCTTCGGCCAGTCCGGGTCGTTCTTGTACCAGGACCGGATGGAGATGAAGGTCGAGTTCGAGTTGATCGTGTCGCCGTTCGGCATCTTCCCGGTCCAGCCGGCCGGGACGTACACCGGGTCGTCGAGGCGGTTGTAGTCCGCCTTCGTCTCCGGCACCGAGACGCCCTTGCTGTCCTGGTTGTTCTTCCAGATGCCGTCGAGCAGCGCCTTGGCGGTGTTCTTGGCCGCCGCGTTACCGGACTTGGCGGCGTAGAACATCAGGGTCTTGGCGTAGGAGCCGGCCACCCCGACGTCGGTGGTGTGGTCGACGATCGAGACGTGCAGCCCGGTGTTGGGCGGGGGCATGCCGGGGCCGCTGAAGCTGGCGTCCGGCTGGCCGGACCAGCGCAGCGTCGACGGGATCTGGTACGTGCCGTCGGCGTTCACCGTGGTGCCGGACAGCGCCCAGGCGACCCACTTGTCGAGGATGGACTTGGCGTCGGCGTTGCCCGTGGCGTAGTAGTACTCGGCCACGCGCTCCATCGACCACGCCTGGAAGCCGAACCACTGGTTGGACGGCGGGTCGTGGTAGACCGGCTGCCAGTCGTACGACATCCCGAAGAAGGTCGGCAGGTTCGCCGGCGGGTTCGCGTAGTGGCCCTGGTAGCTGTTGGTCGCGCCGCCCGCGATCGCGCCCTCGGCCGACTGCAGCCACTTGTAGAACTGGAGCTGCCGGGTCAGGCTCGCCGACCAGTCGCCGACCGCCGTCGCGCCCTTGGGCTTCAGCTCGTTCACGTTCGACAGCGCGTACGCCGCGAGCGGGTTCTGGTAGCCGGAGTGGTTGTGGCTGGAGCCGATCCGCCACGCCCAGCCGGCCGAGGTGTCGCTCGCGCCGCCCCACGCGTAGTACCAGCTCAGCAGGTACGCCGAGCTGTCCTTGCCGGTGCCGGCCGCGCAGGAGGTGCTGGTGCAGCCCTGCTTCTTGAAGTACTTGTCGTACATCGCGTAGCGCAGGTAGTCGCCCATCTTCGCGGCCTTGGCGACCGTCCCCGAGATCTGGGACTCCTTGCCCTGCTCCTTGGCCCACTGCAGTGCCCAGTACGCCACCTGCACCGCGCGGGCGTCCGCGTCCGGCGCGTTGGTGTACTTCCACTGCTTGGCGTACGAGGCGTCCTTGGTGAACAGGTCGAGGAAGCCGTTCGGGCCGCCGAACTTGAACGTGTCGCAGGACGGCTGCGGGATCGTCTCGAAGACCGACTCCTCCGGGCCGCGCTGGTACGTGTTGATGTACGCGGGCCTGGTCGTGCCGTCGCCGCACCGGCCGAAGCCGTACGTGTTGTCCACGTCGAGCAGCCAGTGCATGCCGTACACGTCGCCGGTGCCGTAGGCGCTCTTCAGCTCGTTCGCGATCGGGTCCACGCCGACGCTCACGCCCGATTCGAGCTGGGACGGGTACTTCGTGACGTCGTCCCACTCACCGGCGTACGTCGCCGGCTTGCTCGCGTTGTAGAAGGAGTTCGTCGGCTGGTCGGCGGTCGCCGGGATGATGTACTTCTCCAGCGAGGCCCACGCGTTGTTGAGCTTGCTCCAGTCCCCGGTGACCTTGCCGTACATCGCCTCCAGCCACAGGTAGTAGCTGTACGCCTCGGACGTGGTCTCGTGGCCCTGGTCGGGGGCCTCCACCATCAGCGTCTCCACCGAGTGGTACGGCACGCCCTCCGGCGAGAAGTACCCGTTGGCCGGGTCGTGCAGCTTGTTGTACATCGCGAGGAAGTTCTGGACGTACGGGTTGCTCGGCGGGCTGACGCTCGGCGAGGCCGAGGGGGACGGCGACGCCGACGGGGACGCGGACGGCGAGGCCGAGGGCGAGGGCGAGGAGGAGGGGGACGCCGACGGCGAGGGCGACGGTCCGCCGCCGCAGGTGACCCCGTTGACCGTGAACGAGGCGGGCTTCGGGTTGGAGCCGCTCCAGGTGCCGTTGAACCCGATGCTCGTGGAGGCGCCGGTCGCCAGGGAGCCGTTCCACGCCAGGTTGGTGGCGGTGACGGCGGAGCCGCTCTGGCTCCAGTCGGCCGACCAGCCCGGCATCGTCACCTGCTGGCTTCCCGGGAAGGTGAACTTCAGCGTCCAGCCGTTGATCGGGTCACCGAGGTTCTTGATCGTGAGGTTGGCGGTGAACCCGCCCTGGCCGGGCGAGGACGTCCACTCGTTGGTCGTGTACGCCACGTCGCAGGAGACGGCGGCGGACGCGGGGGACTGCGCGAGGCCGGCCAGCACGCCGGCGGACACACTGGCGGCGGCGATCCAGGCGATCCGTTTCCGGGATCGTGGGAGCGCTCCCGCGCTTCGGGGTCGTGTGCGCATCTTCGGGGGTTCTCCAAGGTGTGGGGGGTGCATCCGCGGGACCGGAACGCCAGTTGGCGGGCCGGGCCGGGGATGCGGGCGGACGGCTGGATCGGACGGATAGTATGGGAGCGCTCCCATCCAGGATTGTGGAAGCGCCCTCCCCGATGTCAATCGCCGGCCGCGTCCCGCTCGCCGCGCCCACGCCGCGTCGCCCGGGCCCCCCGCGCAGGCTGCGCTTTTGCCGCCACGCCGCCGCCCGCCCGGTGCCGTACTGACTGAAACTTTCATCTGTTTCGCCCGGGTTTGTAGCCAGATCGAGGGGTAGGCGCATACGCATCTCCGACATGGGAGGCAACCATGGTTCACACCAAGGAAGCGCAGTCCACCGGCGAGCTGGTCCGGCAGATGTCGGAGCAGATGTCCCGGCTCGTCCGGGACGAACTGCGGCTCGCCAGGATGGAGCTCATGGAGAAGGGCAGACACGCCGGGTTCGGCGCCGGGCTCGTCGGCGCGGCCGGGGTGACCGCGCTGCTCGGCGGGGGCGCGCTGGTCGCCGCGGCGATCCTCGCGCTGGCGATCGTGCTGCCCGGCTGGGCGTCCGCGCTCATCATCGGCGGCGGGCTGGTCTTCCTGGCCATGCTCGTCGGAGTGGTCGGCAAGCAGCGGGTGGCCTCCGCGACGCCCCCGACGCCGCATCGGACGATGCACAGCATCAGGACCGACATCGACGTGGTCCGGGAAGGCGTACGGAGGTGACCGAGACCGACCCCCGGCTCGGCCTCGCCTCGACCGACGCGGGGGAGACCGGGGTGCACGAGCAGCTCGTGCGGGGCGCGGTCCGCGACCGGGGGGTGACCCTGAACGAGACCATCCGGCGCGCCGTCGTCGAATGGGGGCCCGCCGTGGACGAGCTGGCGCAGGTGCGCCGCGACATCGAGCGCGACCGGGCGGAGCTCGCCCGCACGGCGGCCGCGCTGCTGTCCAGGCTGGACCTGAGGAGCCGGGTCAGGGCGAAGGTCGGCCGGATCGGCGGCGCGGCGCTGCCGCTGGCGGCCGTCGCCGCCGGCGTCGCCGCCGGGCTCATCCTGCGCCGGGCGAGGAGGGGCTGCCCGCCCGGTCCGGGAGGCGCGTGACGCTCCCGCGCGACCTCCGCGGCATCGCGATGGTGGCACGATGTCGGGAGAGTCGTGAGAAGGGACGCGCGTGGACGAATGCGTGTTCTGCGCCATCGTGGCGGGCCGCACGCCGGCCGCGACGGTGCTGTCCGACGAGGTGGCCGTGGGCTTCCTCGACGCCCGGCCGGTGTTCAAGGGGCACGTCCTCGTCGTGCCGCGCGTCCACGTCGAGACGCTGCCGGACCTCCCGGAGGCCGACGTCGGGCCGTACTTCCAGCGGGTGCGGGAGGTGGCCAGGGCCGTCGAGGAGGGGCTCGGGGCGGCGGGCACCTTCGTCGCGCTCAACAACCGGGTCAGCCAGAGCGTCCCCCACCTGCACACCCACGTCGTGCCGCGCAACCGCAAGGACGGGCTGCGCGGCTTCTTCTGGCCCCGGGTGAAGTACGCCGGCGACGGCGAGGCCGGGGAGTACGCCGCGCGGATCCGCGCCGCGATCAAGAAATCTACAACGTAAAGGGCGCGGCGTGGAACCCGTTGTGGCGGTCCTGGTGGTGGCGGGGCTCATCGGCGTGCCGTCCGTCGTGCTGTGGGGAGTGGTGCGCGGCCGGCGCGAGCTGGGCAGCAGCCCGGCGGAGCGCGCGACGTTCGAGACCCTGCACACGGCGTCGCTCGCCGCGCCGCCGCTGCGCGCCGGTCTGACGCAGGCCGGCGCGCTCAAGGCGTCCCGGCACCTGCGCGAGCTCCTCGGCTCCCCGGCGATCGCCGTCACCGACCGCGAGGGGCTGCTCGTCTACGACGGCGAGGGCGACCACCACGCCAAGGAGGCGTTCGGCCACGCGGCGAAAACCCTGGAGGACGGCACGACCCAGGTGCTCGCGCTGGACTGCGACCTGCTGGAGTGCCCCGTCCGGCACGCCGTGGTCGTGCCCCTCACCACCGAGGACCGCGTCGTCGGCACCCTCGCCGCGTACGGCGACCACGCCTCGGCCGGGCTGGTCCGGGCGGCGCAGGAGGTGGCCCGGTGGGTGGACTCGCAGCTTGAGCTGGCCGAGCTGGACCGCTCCCGCACCATGCTGATGGAGGCCGAGGTCAGGGCGCTGCGCGCGCAGATCTCGCCGCACTTCATCTACAACTCGCTGACCACGATCGCCTCCTTCGTCCGCACCGATCCGGAGCGGGCCAGGGAGCTGCTGCTGGAGTTCGCCGACTTCACCCGGTACTCGTTCCGGCGGCACGGCGATTTCACCACCCTCGCCGAGGAGCTGCACTCGATCGAGCGCTACCTGACCCTGGAGCGGGCGCGGTTCGGGGACCAGCTCCAGGTCACGCTGCGCATCGCCCCCGAGGTGCTCGCCGTCGCCGTGCCGTTCCTGTGCCTGCAACCGCTGGTCGAGAACGCCGTACGGCACGGCCTGGAGAGCATGCCGGGCGCGGGCCGGATCTCGATCGTGGCCGAGGACGCGGGCGCCGAGTGCGGCATCAGCGTCGAGGACGACGGCATCGGCATGGACCCGGAGCGGCTGCGCCGCATCCTGTCCGGAGAGGACCGGGCCACCGGCGTCGGCCTCGCCAACGTGGACGAGCGCCTCCGGCAGGTGTACGGCGACGAGTACGGCCTCGTGGTCGAGACCGGCAGGGACGCCGGGACCAAGGTGAGCATCCGCCTCCCCAAGTACCACCCCGGCGTCTCGGTCTGATCACCGGTCTCCGGTAGGGCGAGGCCGCGTCGCGCCCTCGTGCGTGCCCTTGGAGTGGCGGTCAGCTTCGATCCGCCTTCGGAGCGAAGACGGCCCGCAAGCCGCTCGAAGCGGCCGTTCCTGCTGGAAGCGGCGCCCTGAGGTGGATCACCCACGTGTGCGGAGGGCCTGGACGGCGGCGGTGATCGCCTTCCTGTGGTAGCCACCGGTGGGCATGGTGGCGCCGTGGGCCTGGCGGATGATGCCCTGGGAATCGATGAGGATGCTGCCTGACTGCTGCAGCGAGCCGAAGACCTTTCTGCTCAGGCCGACCATCTCGTGCGGGGTGCTGTGGCGGCCGGTGAGGACGGGGAACGGGATCTCACGCTCGGCCTTCCACTCGGCCGCCGTTTGGCGGTCCTCGGGGACCGCGACGAGCACTCGGACGTTGTCGGCGGCGAACTCGTCGCGGCGCCGGATGAGGTCGTGGACGTGCCGGTTGCAGACCGGGCACGACGTCGACCGCATGAAGTAGATGAGCACAGCATGATTGCCCTGGTAGTCGGACAGGTGGACGGCCTGCCCGTCGGTGTCTTCCAGCACGACGTCGGGCGCGGGTGATCCGGTTTCAAGCATGGCGGAACTCCTCTTCGACTCGGGTTGTGGGAATACGGTCTGCTCAGGTCAGGCGCCGGTGGATTCCGGGGTCGTGCGGCCGCCCGCGGCGTCGGTCTTTCCGCTTAGGCCGAGCCGTACCGTGCTGCGCGCCCGGTGTAGCTGGGACTTCATCGCGGCGTTGCTCAGGCCGAGCCGTACCGTGCTGCGCGCCCGGTGTAGCTGGGACTTCATCGCGGCGTTGCTCAGGCCGAGCCTCTCTGCGACTACCCGCCCCGGGTGGCCCAGGACGTCCCGCATGATCAACACTCTGCGCTGAACGTCCGGCAGCTCCCTGATCGCCTGCGCGACGATCTCGGCTTCCAGACGCCGGATGACCTCCTCCTCGGCCGACGTCACCAGACCGGCGCCGGCCTCGTCATAACGATCGAACAGCAGTCGAGCCCGGCGCAGGCACTCATTTCGGACGATTCGGAACATCCACGATGCCAGTGCTCCGGTAGCGCGGAGTGAACCGATCTTCCGGTAGAGGATGATCAGCGCTTCCTGCGCGGCGTCCTCAGCATCCTGCGGGGACGCGCAAAGATGCTCCGCGAAGCGCCGCACATGAGAATGGGCACCATGGACCACGGCGGTGATCGACTCTCGATCACCGGCCTGTGCGGCCTCGATGAGCCGCGTGCTCACCCAGCCGCGGTCAGCCACGTCCGCGCCCTCGCCACCGGAACGAGGTCGTGAACAGTGCCTGCCGCACAGCCGGCGTCACGACGTCAGTCATCCGAATCTCCTTCCCAGCGTGACCGTCATCCCATAAGAGGCCCCCACGCCGCGAAAGGATTCACCGTCTCGGGATCGATCTCGCTCGGCGCACCCCGAGCAGTACGCCGGCAAGCAGCCCGTCCCCGAAGAGGAGCTGCACCCGACGCCGACGCACGACCAGCCTCAGTCGGTCAACCTCCGAGAGACTTCCGGGCCGAACCACTGAGCCGCCGAGAGTGACAGCGTCGTGCCGGTGTGATGGCACCGGCGGCGGGGCGGCCCTGCGAGGGAGGAGCGGCGGGCCGAATCGTTGTGATCCCGGTCCGGTGAGGCGTTGACTTCGGCTGTCCTGATTCAACACGCTCTAGGGGATTCCGTGTGGTGAAGGAGGGCTCCCGTGACCGGCCTGCGGGTCCTGGCGGTGGACGACGAGCAGCCCGCCCTGGAGGACGTGGCGTACCTGCTCAGGGCGGATCCGCGCATCGGCGAGGTGCTGACCGCCCGCGACGGGGCGGCGGCGCTGAAGCTGCTGGACCGGGCGATGGCCGAGGGCCGGCCGGTGGACGCGGTCTTCCTCGACATCCGGATGCGCGGCCTGGACGGGGTGGTGCTCGGGCGGCTGCTCGCCCAGTTCACCCGGCCCCCGAAGATCGTGTTCGTGACCGCGTACGAGGACCACGCGGTGGACGCGTTCGAGCTGAAGGCCGAGGACTACCTCCTCAAGCCGGTCCGGCCCGAACGGCTGGCCGAGGCGATCAGGCGGGTGTGCGGCAGCCGTACGGAGCCGGAGACGGGACCACAGGCGGACACCATCCCGGTCGAGCTGGGCGGGGTGACCCGGTTCGTCACCAGCACGGAGGTCAGGTACGTCGAGGCGCGCGGCGACTACGCCCGGCTGCACACGGCGACCGGAAGCCACCTCGTGCGGATCCCGCTCGCCGCGCTCGAGGAGCGCTGGGCGCCCGCCGGGTTCGTCCGGGTCCACCGCAGCCACCTGGTCGCGCTCCGGCACATCGACGAGTTGCGCATCGACTCCGGCCGGTGCGTGGTGCGGATCGGCGAGACGGAGATCCCCGTGAGCCGGCGGCACACGCGCGAGCTGCGCGACCTGCTGGTCCGGCGGGCGCGGAAGGCCGGGCCGCGATGACCGAGAAGCGCATCTCCGACCTGCTGCGGGTGAGCCGGTCGGCCGCAGACGCCGACCGGCCGCGCCGCGTCGTCGTGACCAGCCCCCGCACCGCGGCCGCCCGGCGCCCGCGCCGCCCGCTGACCACGGAGATCGACGAGCAGACGCGGCTCGGCGAGGTCTACATGGTGTCGCTGGTGCGGACCCAGTTCCGGCTGGCGCTGTTCGTCTGCACGGTGCTCGGCTGCGTGGTCGGCGGGCTGCCGCTGCTGTTCCTGCTGGTCCCGGAGCTGCGCTCGGCCGAGCTGCTCGGCGTGCCGCTGCCCTGGCTGGTGCTCGCCGGGCTCATCTATCCCGCGTTCGTCGTCGGCGCCTGGCTGTACGTACGGCAGGCGGAGCGGAACGAGCGCCACTTCGCCGAACTGATGGACCAGGAGTGACCGGGGTGCGGCGGTGAGCCCCGCGTACGGCGTGACCGCGGTGGTGCTGGTGCTGCTC
This sequence comes from Microtetraspora niveoalba, assembly GCF_001570405.1. Taxonomy (GTDB): domain Bacteria; phylum Actinomycetota; class Actinomycetes; order Streptosporangiales; family Streptosporangiaceae; genus Microtetraspora; species Microtetraspora niveoalba. The sequence continues at coordinate 40,789 of NZ_BBYM01000045.1, forward strand.
GCCGCGGTCCTGATCGGCGCGTTCGGCATCCGGGTGTCCCGGACGACCTCCGACTTCTACGTCGCCTCGCGCACCGTGTCGCCGCTGTGGAACGCCTCGGCGATCGGCGGGGAGTACCTGTCGGCCGCCTCGTTCCTCGGTGTGGCCGGGCTGATCCTCACCTACGGCGCGGACATGTTGTGGCTCCCCGTCGGCTGGACCGGCGGCTATCTCGTGCTGCTCGTCCTCGTGTCCGCCCCGCTGCGCAGGTCGGGGGCGTACACGCTGCCGGACTTCGCCGAGGCGCGGCTGGAGTCGATGGTGGTGCGGCGCGCGTCGAGCGTGCTCGTGGTGCTGATCGGCTGGCTCTACCTCATGCCGCAGTTCCAGAGTGCCGGGCTGGTCTTCCGCACGGTGACGGGCGCGCCGACGTGGGCGGGCGGCCTGCTCGTGGCGGTGGTGGTCGCGCTCAACGTGCTGTCCGGCGGCATGCGGTCGATCACGTTCGTCCAGGCGTTCCAGTACTGGATCAAGCTGACCGCGCTGGCGGTGCCGCTGGTCTTCATCCTGATCGCCTGGCGGTCCGGCGGCTCGCCCGGCCTGCCGCCCGGCGACCCCTGGGCGCTGCCGCTGCACGGCCGGGAGCACCCGGTGTACGCGACGTACTCCCTGATCATGGCGACGTTCCTCGGCACGATGGGCCTGCCGCACGTGTTGGTGCGGTTCTACACCAACCCGGACGGCCGGGCCGCCCGGCGCACCACGCTGCTGGTGCTCACGCTGCTCGGCGCGTTCTACCTGATGCCCGCCGTGTACGGGTACCTCGGCCGGGTCTACGGGCTGCCCGCGACGGACGCCGTCGTCCTCACCCTGCCGGGGCGGCTGGTCGGCGGCACGGCGGGGGAGTTGCTGACGGCGCTGGTGACGGCGGGGGCGTTCGCCGCGTTCCTGTCCACGTCGTCCGGGCTCGCGGTGTCGGTCGCGGGAGTGATCGCGCAGGACCTCACCGGCGGCGGGGTGCGGCCGTTCCGGCGGTCGACGCTGCTCGCGGTGACCGTGCCGTTCGTGCTGGCCTGCGTGGCGCGGCCCCTGCCGGTGGCCGACGTGGTGGGGCTGGCGTTCGCGGTCGCCGCGTCCTCGTTCTGCCCGCTGCTCGTGCTCGGCATCTGGTGGCGGCGGCTCACCACGGTGGGGGCGCTGGCCGGGCTCCTCGTCGGCGGCGGGCTGGCCTGCGCCGCGGGGGTCGCCACCATCGTCGGCGGGCCGTACTCGGGCTGGAAGGAGGCCCTGCTCGCCCAGCCGGCGGCGTGGAGCGTGCCGATCTCGTTCGCCGTCATGATCGTGGTCTCGCTGCTGACGCCGTCCCGCGTGCCGAGGAACGTGGCCAGGACGATGGTCCGGCTGCACACCCCCGAGACCCTCGACGTGGACCGGGGCGACTGGCGGCCGCGTTCGGTCTGACCCGAGCGCCGCCGGGCTCCTCCGTACGGCGTGACGTACGGCGTGCGCGGAGCAGTTCCCCCGCCTCCCCCCGCCTTCCGCCGCTTCTCGTCGCGTGGCTTCCTACCGCTCGGCGCATTGATGGGACCATTCGCCGCACGCCGTACCTGCTTGGCCGCCGTGAGGCGGCGGCTCACCGAAGAGACGCCGCGGGCGTCTCGTCACGGCCGCGGCCTCCTCCTACGCTCTGCGTGATCCAGATCACAGCCGTTGGAGGTCGTGTGACGACTCGGCAACATGACGCGTCCGTTTATGAGGAGATACAGGCGAGTGAGCGGTTCCGCGAGCTGCGGAGCCGGTTCCGGCGCTGGGTCTTCCCGATGACCGTCGCGTTCCTCGCCTGGTACGTGCTTTATGTCATCATGTCGGGCTTCGCTCGTGGCTTCATGGGCACGAAGCTGTTCGGCAACATCAACGTGGCCCTTGTCTTCGGCATCCTGCAGTTCGTCTCCACGTTCCTGATCGCCTGGGCCTACTCGCGGCACGCCGCCGGCAAGCTGGACCCGCTGGCCGACGAACTGCGCCACGAGGTCGAGGAGAAGACGACCGCATGAGCCACGAGACCCTCTCGACCATCCTTTTCGTCGTCTTCGTCGCCGGCACGCTCGGCATCACGTTCTGGGCCAGCCGCAACACGAAGACCGCCGCGGACTACTACGCGGGCGGCCGCTCGTTCAGCGGCCTGCAGAACGGCCTGGCGATCGGCGGCGACTACATGTCGGCCGCGTCGTTCCTCGGCATCGCCGGCATCATCGCGCTGTCCGGATACGACGGGTTCCTCTACTCGATCGGGTTCCTCGTCGCCTGGCTGGTGGCCCTGCTGCTGGTCGCCGAGCTGATGCGCAACTCCGGCAAGTTCACGATGGCCGACGTGCTCGCCTTCCGGATGAGCCCGCGCCCGGTCCGCACGGCCGCGGGCGTGTCCACGATCGTGGTCAGCATCTTCTACCTGCTCGCCCAGATGGTCGGCGCCGGCGCGCTCGTCGGCCTGCTGCTCGGCATCCACTCCGAGGCCGGCAAGATCTGGACGATCATCGGGGTCGGCCTGCTGATGATCGTTTACGTGGTCTTCGGCGGCATGAAGGGCACCACCTGGGTGCAGATCGTCAAGGCCGTCCTGCTCATGACCGGCGCGACGCTGATCACGCTGCTCGTGCTCGGCAAGTTCGGGTTCAACCTGTCCAGCCTGCTCGGCGAGGCGGCGGCGAAGAGCGGCAAGGGCGACGCGCTCCTCGAGCCCGGCCTGAAGTACGGCACCGAGGCGCAGGGCATCGCCGGCAAGATCGACCTGATCAGCCTCGGCCTGGCCCTCGTCCTCGGCACGGCCGGCCTGCCGCACATCCTGATCCGCTTCTACACCGTGCCCACCGCCAAGGACGCCCGCAAGTCCGTCCAGTGGGGCATCGGCATCATCGGCGTGTTCTACCTGCTCACGCTGGTGCTCGGCTTCGGCGCGGCGGCCCTGGTCGGCGGCAAGGCGATCACCGAGCAGGACAAGGCGGGCAACACCGCCGCGCCGCAGCTCGCCGAGGCGATCGGACGGGAGATCTTCGGCGAGGTGGGCGGCACCATCCTCCTCGCGGTCATCGCGGCGGTCGCGTTCGCCACGATCCTGGCCGTGGTCGCCGGCCTGACCCTCGCCTCCTCGTCCAGCTTCGCGCACGACCTGTACGCCCACGTGTTCAAGCGGGGCACCGCCACCGAGCGCCAGGAGGTCGTGGTCGCCCGGATCTCCGCGTTCGTGATCGGCGCGGTCGCGATCGCGCTGAGCATCTTCGCGCAGTCGCTCAACGTGGCCTTCCTGGTCGCGCTGGCCTTCGCCGTGGCGGCCTCGGGCAACCTGCCGGCGATCCTCTTCAGCCTGTTCTGGAAGAGGTTCAACACCGCCGGCGCGGTGTCGGCGATCTACGGCGGCCTGGTCACGTCGGTGCTGCTCGTGGTCTTCTCCCCGGTGGTGTCCGGCGCGCCGACCGCGATGTTCCCCGACGTGGACTTCCACTGGTTCCCGCTGTCGAACCCGGGCATCGTCTCGATCCCGGTCGGCTTCCTCGCCGGGTACCTCGGGACGATCCTCAGCAAGGAGTACAACGCGTCCAAGTACGCCGAGATCGAGGTCCGCTCGCTGACCGGTGTCGGCGCGGAGAAGGCCTCCGAGCACTGAGCCGGGCTCGGTGACCGGTGACCGGTCGCCGAGGGGTTCGGGCGGCCCGTACGGGTGGCCCGGGCTCCATCCCCAGGTCGGGCCCGGCCGCGGGCGGCGACAGCGCCCCGCGGCCGGGCCTTCTCGCCGTACGACCGGCGAGGGTGGCGGCGGACGGGGACCGAAGGGTCAACTGTCCGCCGCGGGATGGTACGCAGGATCCCGCGTGGTTATTGTCGGATTCGTGTACCGGCAGACGGCCAGAACCCGGATTCTCGACGCGGCCGAGGAACTGTTCTCGGGCGGCGGGTACGACGCGACCCCGACGGCGCGGATCGCGGAGCTGGCCGGGGTGCCCAAGGGTCTGCTCTTCCACTACTTTCCCCGCAAGATCGATGTGCTGATCTCGCTGGTGGACGAGCGGACCCTGGTCACCGAACACGAGGCCGACGACGCCGACGCCGCCGCCGCGCGCGACCCGGCCGCCGTACCGGGTGACGCCGCCGGCGCGCTGTCCCGGCTGGCGCGCAGGCTGCCGCTGCACGCCTCGCCCGCGATGCGGCGGATCCTGTTCCGCGAGGCGGACACGCACGGCTCGGTGCGGGAACGGCTGGGCCGGCTGAACACGGAGATCATCAAAAGGGCGCGGTTCGCCCTGGAGCTCGCCATGCCGGGCGGCCGCGGGGACGCGGCCCGGCTGGAGGCCGCGGCCGCCACGTTCGCCGCCGTCCTGCTCTACCAGGAGAGCATCTGCCAGCTCACCGGCCACCACATCGACCCTGACGCGGTCGCCGAGCTGATCGCCCACGCGCTGGGCTGACACCCTCCGGCGCTTCCCGGGGGCGCGGTCAGGCGGGGATCTTCTCCATGGCCTCCGGCCCGGCGAGATCGGGGGTCTCCGCGTGGGGGCGTTCGGCCGTCTCCGGCTCGGCGTCCGAGGACCGCTCCCGCGCGGCCGGCTCCTCCGCCTCCGGCTCCGCGGCCTTCTCGCGCTTGGCCAGCGTGGTCAGCTCCTCCATGGCCTCGTCGATGTGGCCGATCAGGCTCCACACGTCGGGCACCCGGTCCGGGCAGGCCACCACACCGAAGTCCAGCCGCCCGTCGTACGAGATGCAGGTGATGCTGAGCGCGCCCGTGACGTCGGTCAGCACGGACATCGGGTAGTACGACAACACCCTGGCCCCGCACAGATAGAGCGGGAACGGCGGGCCGGGAACGTTGGAGACGATCAGGTTCACGCCGGTCCCGACCATGCCCGCCAGGCGGAACAGCACGGGCGTCGCCAGCGCCGAGAACGGCGCGGGGAACATGGCGCACACGTCGTTGAGCCAGGTGGCGGGCGACACCGCGAACCGCCGCTTGGCGGCCAGCATCGCCGAGCGCACCGTCGCCAGCCGCTCCTTCGGGCACTCGACGTTCGTGGCCAGCGGGGTGATCATGGCGGAGATCTGGTTGCCGATGGTCTCGCTCCCGCGTGCCGAACGCACGGCGACGGGGACGGCCGCGATGAGCGGCTGGCCGGGCAGCGCGTCGCAGGAGATCAGCCAGCGGCGCAGGGCGGACGAGCACAGCGTCATGACGACGTCGTTGACGCTCATCCCGAAGGCGCGGGAGACCCGCCGGATCTCCCCGAGGGGGATCGAACCGAAGGCGAAGCTCCGCTCGCCGGAGATGACCCCGTTGAACGGCGTACGCGGGGCGGCGAGCGGCGGCAGCTCCGGCCGGGGCCGCTCGTCGCCGAGGAGCCGCCGCGTCGCGCGGGCGATCAGGCGGGCCCCGGGCAGCGCCGAGGCCACGGGGATCGCGTCGAGGTCGGCCACCGCCCGGGTGAGCGACCGCAGCGCCCCGACCGGGTGGACGACCGAGCGGGCCAGCGCGCCCGCCAGCAAGGCGACCTGGTCGGGCGTGCGCTCGGCCGGGAGCTCCGGAGGAGTGTCGACCAGCCGCGGCTCGGGGGAGAGGTCCAGCAGCGAGACGAGGATCTCCGCGCCCGACACCCCGTCGATGGCGCAGTGGTGGACCTTCGTGTAGAGCGCCACCCGGCCGTCCGGCAGCCCGTGGATCAGGTGCATCTCCCACAGCGGCCGGGTCCGGTCCAGGCGGCGCGCGTGGATGCGGGCGACGTGCTCGGCGAGCTGGTCGTCGTCGCCGGGAGCCGCCAGCGTGGACTCGTGCACGTGCCGCCGCAGGTCCAGGTCGGGGTCCTCGACCCAGTACGGCCGGTCGAGCGCGAACGGCACGTCGGCGAGCCGCATCCGCAGGGGAGGGGCGAGGTGGAGCCGCTCGCGCAACAGGTTGATCAGTCCCTCGCGGGTGACCGCGCCGGTCGGGGCGGACGCCGGATCGAGGACGGCCACGCCGGCGACATGCGACGCGGTCGTGTGCGACTCCGCGCTCAGAAACTGCGCGTCAAGTGCCGTTAGCTGGCGCATCGGCAACCTCCCTGCTCGCCTCCGTGCACCGGTGGCGGACGATCGCCGGCCGCTTCCGGAGTGTGACCATCATCTCCGCGCCGGGTTACCGGCGCGTTTCGCGCGCGTCTCCGGGGAGATTTGGGCCGCGCGTGGCCCCGGCATGGGGCCGGGAAAAGGCCACCGGAGCGAGACCTGTTCCGGTCGGACGCGCCTGACCTCTCCTGATGCAGGTGAGGTGGCCTCGTGGTGACATTCCCGTTCGGCACTCTTCTAGTGCCGGTGATCCGCAACCTTTGCCCGGCCGGGGCGAGGACCGCGCCGAAGCCGGGCGCTCGGTGGGGAGGCGCGTCGCGTTCGAACGCCGTCAGCCGGTCACCGTGACCGGATGCCCCACGATCCCGTCGTAGAGGTACCCGAGTGTGTTGTACGCCGTGCGCATCGGCTGGGTGGCGCCCGTCTCGTCCGTGGCCCGGGCCATGAGCACGTACGGGCCGGGCTCCTGGGGGAACCAGGCGATGTGCCACGACGTCCAGCCGGAGGCGGGGGTGCGGCCCCGGCCGAGGGCGCGCCGCCACGACCGCCCCCCGTCGACGCTGACCTCGACCCGGACGATCCGCCCGGTCCCCGACCACGATCTGCCGTGCAGGACATGCCGGCGTCCTGCCTGGAGTGTCGCGTTCCACGGCAGTTCGAACGCGCTCTTGACCACCTGGGTGCTCAGCGGCTCCCCTGACCGGCCGGGGCCCAGCATCCGGTACAGGTCGGTGCTCCACGGCGATGCGAGCGGAGTGGCGGACACCTCGATGTCGCCCACCCACTTGATCCAGGCGATGCCGGTCCAGCCGGGGACGACCAGCCGCGCGGGGAAGCCGTGGTCGGGCGGCAGCGCCTCGCCGTTCATCTCGTAGGCGAGGAGCACGTCGTCCAGGGCCTTGCCGATCGGGAGCGGGCGGCGGACGTGGCCGTGGTTCACGCCGTTGTCGACGTACTCGGGGTCGAGGCCGGTGGGCAGGACGTCCACGGCGTCGTCGCGGAGCCCGGCCGACGTGAGGAGCGCGGACAGCGGCACGCCGCGCCAGCGCGCCACGCCGATCGCGCCGAGCCGCCACGCCGTGCCGGGGGTGTGCAGGCCCTGCTGGGTGGCGAAGAAGGACCTGCCGTTGCCCGCGCACTCGATCGCGACGTCCACCGTGCGAGCCGGCAGCGCGCGCAGCTCGTCGTACGTGAAGTCGCGTGGGGAGCGCAGGCCCGAGCCGTGCAGCCTCAGACGCCAGGTCGCGGCGTCGATCAGCGGGGTCGAGGTGTGGTTCCGCACGAAGAACCGGTCGTTGGGCACGTGGTAGCCCCGCCCGCGCATCGCCTCCCAGCGCATCTCGGCGCACGAGCCGTGTACGTCGAACAGCTCGGGAGGCAACGGCTTGACGATCGGCCGCCCCGCCTCCACGGCGGGCGCCTCCTCCGCGCCGTGAGGCGGGGAGCCGTCGGTAAGGGGAGTGGTGTCGTCCGGTATGCGGCGGATCTCCTCGCGCGGATGCGGCACCCGGGCCCTGGAGACGGACGCGCCGGTCAGGTCGTCGATATCCATGTGGACCGCCCTCCTCGCTTTTGCCTATTCCCTACCAGGAAACCATTGAATCAGCGTCGAGGTGATACCGAGGCAAGCATCGCCGTGAACGGGCGACGAACGGGCGACACGGGAGGGCCGGCGCCCGAGGCGCCGCCGGCCGCGACGGCACGCGTGTCCCGCCCCGGGGCCGCGGGCGGCGCCGTCTCGGCTGTCGGCGGAGGTCCTCGTCGAGCGGTGTACCGGCTATCGGCCGAGGAAGGCGAACAGACGGTCCAGCGGCCAGGTGTTGATCACGTCGTCGGAGGTCAGCCAGGCCCGCTGGGCGATGCCGACCCCGAACCTCTGGTTGACCAGATGCGGGATCGCGTGCGAGTCGCTGTCGATCGAGAACTTCACGCCGTGATGGCGGGCCAGCCGGACGAGATCGGACGGGAGGTCGGCCCGGTCCGGGAACGAGTCGATCTCCATGGCGGTGCCGGTGCGCGCCGCCGCCCGGAACACCGCGTCCCAGTCGGCGTCCACCGGCGGCCGCTTTCCGATCTTGCGGGTGGTCGGATGGCCGATGATGTGGACGTTCGGGTTCTCGCACGCCGCGATGAAACGGCGGGTCATGTCCTCGCGGCTCTGACCGAAGTGCGAGTGGACGGACGCGACGCAGATGTCGAACCCCTCCAGGATCTCGGCCGGCCAGTCCACCGACCCGTCGGGGCCGATGTTGAGCTCGGTGCCGTGCAGCAGCCGCATGCCCGGGTATCTCCCCTGCAGCGCGGCGATCTCCTCCCGCTGCCGGAGCGCCTTCTCCAACGTCATCCGCTGCATGAACAGCTCGGGCGCGTGGTCGGTGACGGCGTAGTACGCGTACCCCCGGGCCGCCGCCGCGGCCACCATGTCGTCGAGCGAGGCGATGCCGTCGGTCAGGTTCGTGTGCGTGTGCAGGTCGCCCTTGATGTCGCCGAGCTCGACCAGCCGCGGGATGCGGCCGTCGAGCGCGGCCTTGATCTCGCCGCCGTCCTCACGCAGCGCCGGCGGCACCCACTGCATGCCGAGCGCGTGATAGATGTCCTCCTCGGTCTCGGAGGCGATGACGTGGTCCTCCCCGTCGAACAGGCCGTACTCGGAGAGCTTCCACCCCTTCTTCACCGCTATCTCGCGGATGTGGACGTTGTGCTCTTTCGAGCCGGTGAAGTAGACGAGGGCGGCGCCCCACGACTCCGGCGGGACCACGCGAAGGTCCACCTGGATGCCGCGGTCGGTGCGGACCGAGGTCTTGCGGTCGCCTCGCGCGATCACCTCGGTGACGTACGGCTGCGCCGCGAAGGTGGCCATCAGCTCGACCGGGCCGACCGCGAGTATGTCCACGTCGCCGATCGTCTCGCGCATCCGCCGCAGCGACCCGGCGTACGCGATGCGCTCGGCGGGCAGCGACGCGATGACCCGCTCGGCCAGGTCCATGGCGACGCCGATGTGCACCCGCCGGGACGACTGCTCGAGCTGCTCGACCCCCTTGAGCAGGTTCTCCTCGGTCTTGGGGCCGAAGCCGCGCAGCCCGGCCAGCCGCCCGCCCCTGATCGCCTCGGCGAGCGCGGCGGGGGAGTCGACGCCGAGCTCCTGGAACAGGAACAGCGCCTTCTTCGGCCCGAGCGAGGGGACCTTCGTGAGCTCGCGCACCCCCTCGGGGACGACGGCGCGCAGATCGTCGAGCTGGCGGAAGCTGCCCCGCTGGAGGAACTCCTCGACCTTCTTCGCGATCGCCTCGCCCACGCCCGGGATCTTGCGCACGTCCGTCTCGCGCAGGTCTTCGGGGAAGCCGGCGATCGACTTCGCCGCCTTCTGGTAGCTGCGGACCCGGAACGCGTCCCCGCCGTTCAGCGCGAACAGCTCCGCGTACTCCTCGATCGCGGCAGCGGCGTCATCGTTCGACCGACCCATGGCAGCAGCGTACGGCGCGGCTCCGACAATCTTCGCCGCCGCCTCGTCGCGGGGGCCGGCCGAGGCCGGCCCGGAGGGCTCGGCCGTGGCCTGGTTCCGGCACGGTCGGACCTCGGGGCGGACCCCGCCGCGGGAGGCGCTCGCCTCCAATCGTCGCTGTCAGGACGTCATCACCGTCAGAACTGGAGCGGACGCGTCCGGTACGGCTCCTCCAGGTACGCGATCTCCTTGTCGGAGAGCTCCAGGCCCACCGCGGCGAGGGCGTCGTCCACGTGCCGGTCCTTGGTCGCGCCGACGATCGGCGCGGTGACGCCCGGCCTGCGCATCAGCCAGGCGAGCGCCAGGGAGGCCGGGGAGACGCCGCGCTCCCGGGCGGTCTCGGCCACCCGCTCCAGGACCGCCGCGTCCCCGGGGCCGCCGTAGAGCTGCTCCTGCCGCGCGCCGTCCCCGACCTGGCGCACGGTGTCGGCCGGCGCGCCGGCGCGGGCGAGCAGGCCCCGGGCGAGCGGGCTCCACGGGATCAGGCCGACGCCCTGGTCCAGGCACAGCGGGATCATCTCCCGCTCCTCCTCCCGGTAGAGGAGGTTGTAGTGGTTCTGCATCGACACGAACCTGGTCCAGCCGTTGCGCTCGGCGGTGTGCTGGGCCTTGGCGAACTGCCAGGCGTACATGGAGGAGGCGCCGATGTAGCGGGCCTTTCCGGCGCGGACGACGTCGTCGAGGGCCTCCATGGTCTCTTCGATGGGAGTCTCGTCGTCCCACCGGTGGATCTGGTAGAGGTCGATGTAGTCGGTGCCGAGGCGGCGCAGCGAGGCGTCGACGGCGGCGTGGATGTGCTTGCGGGACAGTCCCCGGTCGTTCTGCGCGGAGCCCACGGGGAAGTAGACCTTCGTGGCGAGGACGTAGTCCTCGCGGCGGGGGAAGATCGCGCGGAGCAGGTTGCCGGTGACCTCCTCGCTGACGCCCTGGGAGTAGACGTCGGCGGTGTCGAAGAAGGTGACGCCTCCGTCGGCCGCCTTGCGGACGATGGGTTCGGCCTGATCCTGGGGGAGCACCCAGCCGCCCCACTTGTCGGGGTCGCCGTAGCTCATCATGCCGAGGCAGATCCTGCTGACCTTGAGTCCCGTGTTTCCCAGCCGTACGTAATCCATGCCGATCACCCTAAGTTCCGCCGCGACGGCCGGGCGAACGGAGTCAGGCGATCGGTTCGCCTCGGCGGGAGGTCCATCGGGACGGGCCCTACGACCTGCTCGTGCTCCGACGGAGGGGGGCAGGGCGAGCGGGGCGAGAAGCGGCGGTCAGCCGATCATCGCCTTCATCGGCTGCCAGGGCGCCGCGTCGAAGATCAGAGTGATCGAGGTGATCTTGCCGCCGTCGAGCCGGAAGTGTTCGGCCGTGCGCTGGGTGCCGGCCGGGGTGGCCGTGTGCACGTCGTAGACGAGCGTCGCCTCCGAGTCGCCGTACAGCTCGCTGATCATGTCGACTCCGGTGACGATCTGGAGGAAGCCGGGAAGGCCGGCCAGGTGCCCGGCGGCGTCCGAACGCAGCATCGGGCTCTGGAAGGCGAACGTCTCGGCGAGGTGGGCGGCGGCCGCGGTCACGTCCCCGCGGAAGCGGGCCTCGTGATAGCCGCGTACGGCCTGCCGGGTCGGGGTGGGGGCACTGGACATCGGAGCTCCGATCCGCCGTCCGCGAGGACGGCCTCGTGCAGGGGGAGTCAGGAACGGGGGGCCGTTCCGGTGGTGCGGGCGAGGTGCTCGGAGACGCGGTGATGGTTGTCGGCGAGGCGCAGGCACAGGTGCCGAAGCCGGGCGAGGTCGTCGGCCGTGAACCCCTGGAAGATCGCGTCCATGGCGACCTGGGTCGGGCGGCGGAAGGCCTCGATCCACGCCAGCCCGGCGGGCGTGATCCGGGCGAGGACGGACCGCCGGTCGTCGGGATCGGGGACCCGGCGGGCCAGCCCGTCGCGTTCGAGGGTGTCCACCAGGCCGGTGACGTTGCGGGCGCTGACCCCGCCGGCCTGGGCCAGGTCGCCGATGCTGATCCCGCCCTCCACCGCGCCGCTGAGCCGGATCAGGATGTCGAGCGCCCCTGCGCTGAGGCCGCGCCCCTGGGCGCCGTGGGAGCGCATCCGCTCGATCGCGTGTACGGCGGTCCGGATGGCGGCGGCGGCTTCGAGGGCCAGGGTGTCGGCCCCGTCGGTGAAGCGCGACATGGCCTCCCTCGCCCGGGGATCGAAGAGGAGGTCGTCCGCGTCACGCTGGAAGCCGTTGGGGGATTTATTTACGTCCTTCATGATGAAGCAGGACTTTATTACCTACTTCACGAATTGTCGAGCGCTGCCCCGGTATGTGCGCCGGTGGCCGCCGACGACGCCCCCGCCGGCGTCGGCGGCCGCTCGTGGCCCGGAGGTTCACTCGTGGCCCGGAGGTTCAGGAGTCCGGAGGTCCGGGAGCCCGGGAGCCGTGGTGCGCGGCCCGTTTCGACCAGCGGGCGAGGGTGAGCGCCGCGACCAGCACGAACGTCACCGCCGCGTAGGCGGCCAGCTCCGTGAACTCATCGCGGGCCTGCTCCGCCGTCATCGTGACGCTGAGCCGTACGACGACCGAGAGGATGTGCCGGACCACGGCGATGACGCCGATGATGATGAAGGGCTCGACCTGGAGGTGCCCGCCGCGCAGATGGGTCTGCACCGTCACGAAGATCTCGATGACGATCAGGACGAGCAGGAGCTCCTCCAGGAGGGCGACGGTCGTGTCGCTCCAGTTCGCCGAGGTCCGGGCCGCCGTCGCGAACGTCATGACCACGATTCCGCCCGCGATGGCGAGGAGGATGAACGCGACCACGTACAGGAGCGCCCGCTCGACGCGGGTGAGGATCCGCAGCAGCAGGGACTCCAGTCCGCTCCGCGCGATCGTGGCCGGCGGTCCCGGCGTGTCGTCCGGGGCCGGTGTACGCGTCTCATCGCCCATAGGTGAAACATGCCCCCAAAGTGGGGGAATGCCGTCAAAGCAGGGGCGAAGCGGGGAAGGTCTCCAAGGGGGAGGGAACGCCGGTTCCCGACAGGACGGTTCCCCGGAAACGGGACAGGAGGGCGCCTTCGATGTCCGTCGCACTCAACCACACCATCGTGCCCAGCAGGGACAAGCGCGCGTCGGCCGAGTTCCTGGCCGGGATCCTCGGGCTCACCGCGGCCCCGCAGTGGGGGCCGTTCGTGCCCGTCCAGACCGCCAACGGGGTCACGCTCGACTACATGGACGCCGACGAGGTCCAGCGGAACCACTACTGCTTCATCGTCAGCGAGTCCGAGTTCGACGTCATCTTCGGACGGATCCGGGAACGGGGGCTCGACTTCTGGGCCGACCCCCACCACGAGAAGCCCGGGGAGATCAACCACCTGTACGGCGGTCGCGGCGTCTACTTCAACGACCCCGACGGTCACAACATGGAGGTCATCACCCAGCCGTACGCCTGACCGCACGCCCAGCTGTACGCCTGACCGCGCGTCTGACCGCGCCCGGCCGCCAATCCGCGAGTAAGCCGCCGCCAAGTCGCGGACGATACAACCGCGGGGTGAACGGATACGACATCAGACGGCCCACGAAGGCCGACGCGGAGGCGATCCACGAGCTGGTCGCCGAGCACGACACCAAGGTCGTCGGAAGGCCCGACGCCACCCTTGACGACGTCGCCGAGGTGCTCGGCGAGCTGGACCTCGACGCCGACGGCTGGCTGGTGTACGAAAGCGACCGGCTCGTGGGCTGGGGGTGGGCCTGCCCCAAGGGGACGAGCGACAACGTGGACATCGACGTCCAGGCGCGGGTCCCGGCGGTGGCCGACTGGCTCTGGGACCGGGTCCTCGAACGCGCCGTGGAGATCGCCCGCGGCCTCGGGCACGACCGCGCCCGGGTGGACATCGGGATCTATCGCGAGGACGCCGAGCTCCGGGCGGCGGCCCAGGAACGCGGGCTCGCCCCCGCGACCAGCTTCCACCGGATGCGGATCGACCACCCCGGCGGGGCGCCCGCCGCGGAGCCCGAGATCCCCTCCGGCGTCACCGTGGAGAGCGGCGAGCCCGACGAGGAGCGGCTCCGTACGGCCCACCGGATCCAGCAGGAGGGATTCGCCCGGCATTTCGGATTCGTGCCCCGGACGTTCGACGAGTGGGTCTCCGCCATGGAGGCGTCCCCCGCGAACGACTGGAGTCAGCTCCTGGTCGCCCGCGTGGACGGCGAGCCCGCGGCGATGCTGCTGGGGACCGACCACTTCCTCTCCGACGAGGGCTGCGGCTACGTGCGGACCCTGGCGGTGCTGCCCGGCTTCCGCGGCCGGGGGCTGGGGAGGCTCCTGCTGCGTACCGCGTTCGCGGCGGACGCGCGGCGCGGGCGCGCCGGGACGATCCTGCACGTGGATTCCAACAACGTCACGCCCGCGCTCGATCTCTACCTCTCGGTCGGCATGCGCCGGGTCCTCGCGATCGACGCCTGGCAGGCCGACCTGCCGACCGGCCCGGCGTCCGAGGCGGAGCGCGAGTAGCGGCTCAGGGGGCGGGACGCAGCAGGTGGTCGCGCACCCTTGCGGCGATGGAGCGCAGACGGGCCACGTCGGCGGGCGTGAGCAGGTCGAACATGTTGGCGCGGACGGCGGCGACGTGGCCGGGCGCGGTGGCGGCCAGCTTGGCCGCGCCCGCCTCGGTGAGCTCGGCCTCGGTGCCGCGCCTGTCGTCCTCGCACTCGGTGCGGCGGACCCAGCCGAGCCGTTCCAGCCGGGTCACCGCCCGGGTCGCGCCGCTGCGCGTGGACAACACGGCGTCGGCGAGGTCGCGCATCCGCATCCGCCGGTCCGGCGCCTCCGACAGCACGACCAGCACCTCGTAGTCGAGCATGGAGATGCCCGCGTCCGCCTCCAGTTGGCGATCGAGGGCCTGGATCAGCAGCCGGGTGCCGTCCAGGTAGGCGCGCCACGCCTGCTGCTCCTCCGCTTCGAGCCATCGCACCTCGTCCATGCCGCCCAGCCTAGCGGGAATAGTTGACGGCGAAACGATATTGGGTAGAGTGAATGTCGTTGACGGCGCAACGACCTTGCGTCGTACGCCGCCCGCGACCCTCCGAGACCGGAAGGAAGGCCACCATGCCCGCCGTCACCGTGGAGAACCCGCTCGCCCTGCCGCGCGTCCCGCTGCCCAACCCGCTGACCGACGCGCACCGCCCGGTCGTGTCCGTGACCACCGCGCCCCGCGCCCTCGAAGGCGAGGGCTTCCCCGTACGGCGTGCCTTCGCGGGAGTGGATGTGCGGGCCCTCGACCCGTTCATCCACATGGATCAGATGGGCGAGGTCGAGTACGCCCCCGGAGAGCCCAAGGGCACGCCCTGGCACCCGCACCGCGGCTTCGAGACCGTCACGTACATGATCGACGGGGAGATGCAGCACTCCGACTCCCACGGCGGGGGCGGCCTCATCGGCGGCGGCGACACCCAGTGGATGACCGCCGGATCCGGCATCCTGCACATCGAGACCCCGCCCGAGTACCTCGTCGCCAGCGGCGGCCTGTTCCACGGCCTCCAGCTCTGGGTGAACCTGCCGCGCGCCCGGAAGTTCGCCGAGCCCCGCTACCAGGACATCACCTCGTCCAAGGTGGCCCTGCTCAGCTCCGACGACGGCGGCGCCCTGGTCCGCGTCATCGCCGGAGAGGTGGGTGGGCACGCCGGGCCCGGATCGACGTACACGCCGATCACCCTCGTGCACGCCACCGTCTCGCCGGGCGCGTCGCTGACGCTCCCGTGGCGGGCCGACTTCAACGCGCTGGTCTACGTCCTCGCCGGCGACGGCACCGTCGGTGCCGAGCGGCGGCCGATCACCGCCGGGCAGCTCGCCGTCTACGGGGCGGGCGACACGATCACCGTCGCGGCGGACGCGCGCCAGGACTCGCGTACCGGCGGCATGGACGTGTTCGTCCTCGGCGGCCTGCCGATCCGGGAGCCGGTCGTCGCCTACGGGCCCTTCGTCATGAACACCAAGGCGGAGATCATCACGGCGATGGAGGACTACCAGGCCGGCCGGCTGGGCAGCGTCCCGGCCGCCCACGCCGACGTGCGGGCCGCCACCTCCGCCGCCGACGGCGACACCTCGACGACGGATGCCTGAACGTCGGATGCCTGGACGTCGGATGCCTGAAGGGCGTGTCTGAACGGCGTGTCTGAACGGCGGATGCCTGGAGCCGGCGTCGTTCGCGCCGCTTTGTGACACCCGCGACCGGTGGCGCACGTCACACGACCGTGCTGTCACAGGGAGCGGGTCGGCGGCATCTCCATGGTCGTCAGGACGCCGCGCGAACGATCCGCGCGGTCCGCGACTCTCCACGAGTGAGGACGAAACCATGGAACCCCGGATGAACCTGATGGCCGGCGAACTCGGCGCCAAGATCGGCAAGCGGTTCGCCAACGTCAGCCTGATGATCCAGCAGTCGCCGCTGCCCCGGGACCTCCAGGAGCTGGTGATGCTGCGCGCCAGCCAGATCAACGGCTGCGGCTTCTGCGTCGACCTCCACACCAAGGAGGCCGCGGCCGCCGGGGAAACCGCGGTCCGGCTCCACCTGGTCGCCGCCTGGCGCGAGTCCATCGTGTTCACCGAGGCCGAGCGGGCCGCGCTGGCACTCGCCGAGGAGGGCACCCGGCTCGCCGACGCCCACCAGGGCGTGTCCGACGCGACCTGGGCCCGGGTGCGCGAGCACTACGACGACGACCAGACCGCCGCGCTGGTCTACCTGGTCGCCATGATCAACGCCGCCAACCGGCTCGGCGTGATCGTGCGCAACCAGGGGGGTTCCTACGAGCCCGGCATGTTCGCCGGTATGACGAGCTGACGAGCTGACGAGCTGGTCGGCCCGCCGGCGAGCTGATCCGCCTGCTCGGCGGGGTGATCCGGTCCGGAGGGCCGGCTAGCCCTCGGGGTGGAGCACCCGGCCGAGGAACTCGCGGGTACGGGCATGCCGGGGATCGGCGATCACCTGCTCCGGCGGCCCGTCCTCCACGATCATGCCGTGGTCCATGAAGACCACGCGGTCGGCGACCTCGCGGGCGAAGCCCATCTCGTGGGTGACGACCATCATCGTCATGCCGTCCCCGGCCAGCTCGCGCATGACGGCGAGGACGTCGCCGACCAGCTCCGGGTCGAGCGCCGACGTGGGCTCGTCGAACAGCATCAGCGACGGGTTCATGGCCAGGGCGCGGGCGATCGCCACCCGCTGCTGCTGGCCGCCGGAGAGCTGCGCGGGATACGCTTCGGCCTTCTCGCTCAGCCCGACCCTCTCCAGGGTCTCCCGGGCTACCCGCTCGGCCTCGGCCCGGCCGCGCCTGAGCACCCGCTCCTGGGCGATCGTGACGTTCCGCAGCACCGTGAGGTGCGAGAAGAGGTTGAACTGCTGGAACACCATGCCCAGACGGCGGCGCACCGCGTCGATGTCCACGTCCGGGTCGGTGATCTCCGTGCCGTCCACCACGACCTGTCCGGAGGTGGGCCGTTCCAGCAGGTTCACGCACCGCAGCAGCGTCGACTTGCCCGACCCCGAGGGGCCGATCACGCAGACGACCTGCCCCGCCTCCACGGTGAAGTCGATGCCTTTGAGCACCTCCAGCTCCCCGAAGGACTTGCGCAGGTTCCTGATCTCGACGGTGCTCATGCGCCGCTCACCGCTCCCCGTCCGCCGCGCGGACCGCTGTGCTCATCACGTCTGGCGCCCTCCGTGCTCACCGGCCGCCCAGCGCGCCTGAGGGCCCCATGTCTGTGGTCGTCGCCGTGTCTGTGGGCACGGTGTCTGTGGACACCGGGCCTGTCACCGTGCCGGATGCCGCTCATCGGGCCGTTCCCTGGCGCTGCTCCAGGCGGCGCGCGACGTACCCCAACGGGATGGTGATCAGCAGATAGGTGAGGCCGGACACCAGGATCGGCGTCGGGCTGGCGAAGGTCGACGCCTGGTCGTTGCCGAACTTGGCCAGCTCCACCTGGGCCGCCGTCACCCCGAGGAACAGCACCAGAGACGAGTCCTTGAACAGCAGGACCAGCTCGTTCGTGAGCGGCGGGATCACGATGCGGACCGCCTGCGGGATCACGATCGACAACATCGCCCGCGTGTGCGTCATGCCGAGCGAGCGGGCCGCCTCCATCTGCCCCTTCGGCACCGCCTGCAGCCCCGCGCGGAACGTCTCCGCCATATACGCGGCGGAGACGAGCCCGAGGCCGAGCGCGGCCTGGCCGTACACGCCGCCCGGGACCTGGAACCCCGGGAACGCCAGCGGCAGGCTGCCGATCATCAGGAAGATCACCAATGCCGGGAGGCCGCGGAAGATCTCGATGTACGTCGAGGCGATCCACCGGTACGGAGCGACCGAGGACTGCCGCATCAGCGCCAGCAGCATGCCGAGGGCGAACCCGACGACGTACCCGCTGGCGGTGTAGATCATCGTGTTCTTCAGGGCGGCGCTGAACAACCGGGGCAGGCCGTCGGCCGCAACCTGGGTGTTGAGGAACGACTGCCGGATCGCGCCCCAGTCGGCGAGGTAGACGAGCGCGGCGGCGACGGCGGCCAGCAGGACGTACTGGCCGCCCCTGGAGAGCCGCCGCCTGTCCCGGGGACTCCATCCCCGGCGCGAGGCGAGGGGAGCGCTGTGCCCGGTCACGACGCAGCGACCCGGCTCGGCTCGGCGCCGAACCACTTCTTGTAGATGGCGTTGTACGTGCCGTCCGCCCGGGCCTGCTCGATCACCTCGTCGACAACCTTGGACAGCGCGGTGTTGCCCTTCTTCATGCCGATGCCGTAGTGCTCGCCGGTGTCGAGCCCGGCGACCACCTCGTACTTCGCACGGATCTCGGGCTTCTTCAGCCACGTCAGCACGACGGGGAGGTCCTGCACGATCACGTCGGCCTGGCCGGTCTCCAGACCGAGCAGCTCCTTGGCCGAGTCGGCGAACTCGATCGGCTCGTACCCCTTGCCCGTGACGTACTGCAGGCCCGTCGTCGAGGCCTGCGCGCCGAGCTTGAGGTTCCGGGCCTTCACGTCGCCGAGCGAGGTGATCCCGCTGCCCTTCTTCGCCAGCAGCGCCTGCGTCGCGTCGAAGTACGGCACGGAGAACTCGATGTTCTTCCTGCGCTCGTCGTTGATCGTCATGCCGGCCGCGGCGAGGTCGCACCGGCCCGCGTTGAGCACGGCACCGCTCTTGATCGCCGCGAAGTCGATGTCGATGACGTCCTGCTTCACGCCCAGCTTCTTGGCGACGAGGTCGATGACGTCCACGTCGAAGCCGACGACCTTGGAGCCCTGGTTGAACTGGAAGGGCTCGTACTGCAGGTGGGTGCAGGTGGTGAGCTTTCCGGCGTTGACGAGCCGGACACCGCCCGCGGTGCCGCCTCCGCTGCCGCTCCCGCTACCGCCGCCCCCGCAGGCGGAAGCCGTGAGCGCGGTCACCAGCGCCGCGGCACCGATGCAGAGCACCCGGCGACGCATGGGCCAAAGAGCCACGCGGCCCTCCCTAAATGCGGACAAAAGACAACATTTACGACAATCTATAGGAGTCGATGGATAGCTTCGTCTCGTCCTGACAAGGGAGAGGTGATAGGGAGATATCTCGAAATCGGGCTTTTTGTTGCGGCTGTTACTCCTGTTCTGTCTGTTTCCCACATTGCCTCCTGGGCCTTTCTCCCCGCCCCCGTCGCCAGCCCTCAAAGGTCCGTTTGGGCTCACCCCTTGGGCCGTCAGGAGATCCCTTGCCTTCGAGACTCGGCCCGCGTCGGCGAGGCGCCCCGCAGGTGGATCGTTGGACGGCGCGGCGGGACCTGGCCGAGGCGCCGTCCATCGCGCAGACTGCCTTGAACGGTGACACTGTCCGCCTCTGGCGTGCCGGGGCTGAGCGCTGTACGCCCGGGGGTGGGTCTTGAATGCGGACACTGTCCGCTCCTGGCGTGCCGGGGCTGAACGCTGTACGCCCAGGGGTGGGTCTTGAACGCGGACACTGTCCGCTCCTGGCGTGCCTGGGCGAACGCTGGATGCCCGGGGGCGGGTCTTGAACGCGGACGCCGTCTATCGGGAGGTGCGTGGATGCCGTCCAGTGCGGAGTTGCTTTGAGTGCGGACGCCGTCCGCTTGGCGCATGTATGGACGCCGTCCACTGCGGGGTTGCTTGAATGCGCGTCGCTTTGAATATGGATGCGGTTCGCCGGGGCCCGCCTGCATTGTGCACACCATCCGCCACTGACGTGCTTTGAACATCGACCGCGTTTTGTGTCCGGCGCCGAGGGTCAGTCCGCTCGTCATGTCGGACCCGGTGAGCCTGCTCGTGGGAGTGGTGCTGGAGGCCAGCCGCCCGCCCTTGGTGTTGCTGGGGGCCAGCCGTCGGCCCCTCGGTGCTGCCGGTGATCGTCCTGCGCCCTCGGTGTTGCTGGAGGTCAGGCGCGCTTGCTTGATCTCCGGTGGTGCCGGAGGTCTCGCGGCAGGTGTTGGTCATGCGGGACGTCGTGCTTGGTCCCACCGGTCATGGTGACCTCTGGAGCGGGGCCGATGTAGGGGATCTCCACTGGTCCTTGCCGGGCCGGTGATGTCACCCTGTCGGCACGCATCGGGCGGGGTCGACGTGGTGGAACCCCCACCGGCCCCTTGCGCGCGGTGATGTCGGCCTGCACGCATCGGGCGGGACCTGCGTAGTGGAACCCATACCGGGCTGCCTGGTGATCTCACCCTGCCCGTAGGGGCCCTGCTCGGGGGCCGACGCAGGTCGATCCCTATCAGTCCTTATCGGGCCGGTGGTGTCACCCGGCCCGCAGGCATCGGACGGGGCCGACGTGGTGGAACCCCACGGGCCCCTTGCGCGCGCGGTGGTGTTATCCGGCTTGTAGGCGTTGGGCTCTTGGGCCGATGTAGGTGAATCCCCATCGGTCTTTGCCCACCCGGTGGAGCCGGTAGTTCTGGGGGTTGCGGTAGCGGTCGCGGTTGTGGAACTGGCAGGTGGGCCCGAGGTTGCGCAGGTCGGTTGCTCCTCCGTCCGACCAGTTCATGACGTGGTCGATCTGGCAGAGGTGGGCGGGCAGGGCGCAGTCGTCGACCATGCATTTGGTGTAGCGGGCGAGGATGGCCCGGCGTTGTCTTCTGGTGGCTTGGCGGGCTTTGCGTCCGACGTCGAGGACTTCGCCGTCGGTGTTCATGACCAGGCGGGTGAGGCTGGAGGTGCGGGCCAGGCGGTGGATGTCGGTGACGGGGAGGAACTGTCCGGTGGCCAGCAGGAGCCCGGGCAGGGTG
>NZ_BBYM01000046.1 GCF_001570405.1 Microtetraspora niveoalba
GATCGAGG
This sequence comes from Microtetraspora niveoalba, assembly GCF_001570405.1. Lineage (GTDB taxonomy): Bacteria > Actinomycetota > Actinomycetes > Streptosporangiales > Streptosporangiaceae > Microtetraspora > Microtetraspora niveoalba. The sequence goes on from NZ_BBYM01000046.1 coordinate 9, forward strand.
CTAGGTCCAGCTCCAGAGTGTCAGCGATGATTTCGATCAGCGTCATGGCGTCGACGTCGCGTGGATAGTGGTTCAGGGTGTGCCGCCACCATACGCTGATGGTGGCGATGACGGCTTCCTGCTCGGTCTTTCTCCAGCTGTGCCACCTGACGCCGAGTCGCAGCATCAAGGAGGGGGCGTGCAGGCCGTCGAGCTCTTCGAGGATGAGCAGCTCCATTAACCGGGGCAGGTAGTGCTTGAACTCCTCGACATCTCCCCATGTGTTCAGGCCATTCCAGGCGTAGGGCTCCAGCGCGGATGCGGTGAGCATCCGAAGTGGTGCGGCACGCGCCGCGCGAACCCGCTCAGCTGACACGCAGTGGTCACACACGTCGGTCTTGGCTGGAAGCGGGTACCGGGAGAAGGCCGCGTAGAGAGCGTCCAACGCACGGTCGAGATCAGGCGGCGTGTCCATACCGGGATGCTATTGCGCGCCTGCTCTGGGGCTGGGAACTGTTTTCCGCTGGTTACGCGGCCCGAGCCGCCGGCGGCCGGGACCGGCCCCCAGGCCGCATGCCCGGCCGCCGAGCGGGCGAGGGTCGCGAGGCGGCGCGGAGCGCCGCCCTTGATCTCTAAAAGACCAATTCGGCAGTGCGACGGAAGCCGCGCTGCGCGGTACATGACTTGGCGCAACAGAAGCGCACAGTTGCCACCGAAGAGTAGCAGATCTGGGCAGTTTGTCCCATTACTCCTAGAGTGAGAACTTCGCGCCCGTACATACGTTTAAGGATGCCATGTTTAATAGGTGCCACCTGTACCGAAAGGAAGTACAATACAGCCCCAAGGAGACATAAGATAAGAGATTAGAGAGTGGCAGAGAGTGGCTCTACTTCGGCCCCGTGGCAGGCAGTCGCAGGTGATATATCTTCCCCCAACGGGCCACTCCGTCGTCCTTGGCACAGCAGGCACGGGCAAGACTGTCATGGCAATGCTGCGCGCCCGCTACCTGGCAGATCCATCAACTCGCGGCCACGGCCCCGTTCTGCTCGTCACGTACAACAATGCACTGGTCGCATATATCAAGCATCAACAAGGTAAGGCCTTTGCGGGTGTACGGGTAGAAACGTACAGTCGCTTCGCGCGGGGATATTTGAAGAGCCGCGGACTAATGCCACATTGGGGAGCTATCGCTGAAGGAACTCCTCAACGGTCTATTATCGAAGAATCACTTCGCACTGTGGCTGCGCAATATCGACCATCAAGTTTTTTTGGGAGGGATGTCGACTTTTTCAAGGATGAGCTAGACTGGATCGGCGGAATGGGTATAGCCGACCTTGATTCATACTTGAAAGTCGACAGGATCGGTCGGGGGACAGGGCTTACGAGCAGTTCCCGAACTGCCGTATGGCGAATTCGAGAAGACTACCTGCAGCGACGAAACAAGGCAGGATATCTATACGACTGGCACGATATCGCTACAGCCGTGCGACAGCAATTAGTCAGTGACGAACGTTCATATATGTATAAGCATATAGTAATCGATGAAGGCCAGGACTTGACCCCAGAGATGATTCGTTCTCTGGTGGAGGTGGTCGATCCTTCAGGTTCCGTGACGTTCTTTGGAGACTATGCTCAGCAAATTTACGGTCAAGGACTGTCCTGGCGAGCATGCAACCTTAACATCAGCAAAGAAGAGCGCTTTGCCGATAACTATCGAAACACGGCAGCAATCGCTAGACTTGCGATTGCCATGAGCAAAATGCCGCACTTCGGTAGTGCGTATGAGGATCTAGTCGAGCCAATAGCGCCAACCGCCGAGGGTAGCCCTCCTACCGTCGTCAAATGCCGGAGCGTGGCGGAGGAACTGCTTGTTGTTCGCACTCGGGCGGCTGCCCTTTCTCAGGTTAATAGAGTCGCAGTCCTCGCCCGCACGTGGTCTGATTCCCAACGGGCAATAAATGGCCTCCGAAATGCGCGCCCGCTAACGGCCGGCTTGAATCGGTGGGATGACTCTCCGGGCATCTTCTACGGTCCCTATCATTCTGCTAAGGGACTTGAGTTTGACGTTGTGATTATGCCATTTTGCGGCGCTAAGAAGGTTCCCCTGCCTGAAGTGGTTTCAGCATTCGGACACGCTGATGCTTTGGCTCGCGAAGCAAAGCTCTTGTACGTCGGAATTACACGGGCCCGCTCCGAACTCATTGTCACCTATAGCGCGGATAACGATACACTCACCCCACTCCTCCCTGTCGAGCCGGGACTCTATGTGACGGTGACGCCTTGAAGGACATATCCGTAGCTGAAGCCCTCGCAAATCTTGAAATTAGCAGATTGGCGCATTTCACGCCCGCACTCAACCTCCCACATATACTCGGCGATGGATATATTCGTAGCAGCAAAGACTTAGCCTCTCAATCACCAGAATACTTCAGCCCCACCGACAGGGAGCGATTTGATAGGCACCCCGATAAGGTGTGCTGCAGCATGGAGTACCCCAATCCATATTATCTGGCAGAGGCTACGGGAAAGCCTGAATTCAGGAACTATCCTGATTGGGTATGTTTACTCCTGGATGTTCGGCTTGTCCTTCGACCAGGGGTTCTTTTTAGCCCGCACAACGCTGCAACGGGAGGCGGCATCCACGCGCGTGCTGGCGGGGGTGCCTTCATGGCATGCTTCCAGCACAAGGTGGGGAGCTGGGAGCGTAGGAACACCCATCACCCCAGAGTTCCTACTGACCTCCAAGCAGAGGTGCTGATCCCAGGCCCGATCGAACTGTCGTACCTCCAAGGCATAGTGGTCCCTAGCGCCGAGGACGCCCAAAACGAGTGGGGACGGCTACGCTTGCTGGGAGTCTCTAGTAACGGCTATCGGTGGGTAGTGGCTCCAGGCTTCTTCCGTAAGCTGGAGCTCTCCAGCCGGCTGCGCTTCGGTCGCGATGTCAGCGAGACCATCTGGCAGCCACCTCAGGACGGGACCTGATGAACAGCAAGAGCAGCATCGCAGTCGATCTCCTTCCAAAGGTAGAAGGAACGATAATTGGAGCTGCAGTCGGTGACGCGCTCGGATGGCCACAAGAGCAGCGAAGCGGCATCAAAGGTGGCCAGAAAGCGCGACTAGTATCGCCTCAGACGACATTCAGAGAATGGGTACGTCAAGCAGGCTCGCGCTTTAACCGGTATGACGACCCTGTTAGGCGTGGCGAATATAGCGACGACACGCAGTTGTTGCTCGCGGTCGCACGTGCATGCCTTAGCGATGAGTGGGACACACATCTTTCACGCGTAGAGCTGCCCGCTTGGATTTTGTATCAGCGAGGGGGCGGTAGAGCAGTTTTAAGCGCTGCGCGTTCTTGGGCCGTTACCGGCAAGCCGCCTTGGTACCCGTCTTCACGAACAAGATCGGAAGAGCGCGAAGCGGACTACTTCGCCCGTGGAGCAAATGGTGTTGCAATGCGTATTGCGCCACACGCGATAGTAACTGCTACGGACAGTTCCTCATCTAGGCTCATACATAGGGTTATCCGGGATGGCATTTACACGCACGGCCATCCACGCGCGCTTATCGGTGCCATTATTCACGCTCTGGCCTTGCGCTATGCTCTGACACTTAGAGGAACGCTGAGATATAGTGATCTATTGGATTTTCTCTACTCCGATCTAAGTTGGCAGGATTCTGCATTAGCAGATCTACTGCCAGCTAGCTGGAAGAGCGGTTACCAACTTGTTGCCCACGAGCCGGCGCCCTCTGCATGGCAGCGGACCGTAGACGAGACTCGTGCACTCCTAGAGATTGCACTACTCGCGCTTGAACGCGGAGCAGCAGTAGATGATGAAGTCACTCTCGCTCGTTTAGGGTGCTTCGACACTCAAAAGAATGGCGCTGGCCACATTACTGCCGTCGCATCCGTCTACATTGCAGCTCGCGCAGCCACTCGTCCAATGAGCGGCTTGCTTCTTTCTGCTTTCCTTTCTAATGCCGATACAGATACCTTGGCTTCTATGACGGCGTCGCTGCTGGGTGCTTTGCACGGTGCTGACTGGCTGCATCCACTGGCCGATCAGGTTCAGGACTCAACGTATCTTAAGCAGATGTCTCGCCTGCTGTTGGAACGCACGTTATACGGCGACGATGCGAGATCGGAAGGCGCTCTGCTAACTGGCCGGCCGCCAGTGTCCATGCGCGATATAGATCGGTTCAAGGAGGAACTTGCAGCCGGAGAGACTGACAAGAATATCTTCCTAGACGGCCGGACGGCATGGATCGAAGAAAAGGAAAAAATGTCAACGGCGAGTAACTCGTACCAAGTGACTCGCTGGAGACTCCGGACCGTCGATGGTCAATCGTTGATTTTGGACAGGGTGAGCCGTGATCGCAGGAGTGCGCCACCGAGTCAACCCGTCTCGGAGTTTCGTGGATCACGGTCATTTGCTCAACAGAGCCTTTTTCACGATCCGGTGGAGCATCTGGACGCTATCTATGATCCATCAATGTACTCTACTCGAGAGCAGCTTGCTGCTGCACTAGCTACAGCGCGACGCGAGATACAAGTTCGAGAGGAATTTAGGCGCCTCTACTCCATAGCGGCTGAATCGCCTATGTCGGCGATTATAGAAAGCCGTGGCCGCATGGAGAGTTTCCTCACGGAGCTGACCAGGCATAATGATGGCACTATGGATGATCGGCAGCCCGCCCGTCAGGTTATTAAAGATGTACGACTGTCCAAAGATGCGCTAGATGATCAGATCATTTTGGCAGCTAGAGACATTTGGCGCATGGGTGCAAGCATTGTGCATGGGCGGACTCCAGCGCCAACGAGTGAAGTAGCAAGGGACTATGTCGATGCTGCGGAGCGTGTAGCTATCCAAGTAGTGCGTTTCCATATAAGGACGCATGCAGATTCGTGGAAGAGCGGGAAATAGTTCGACAATTGAAGCGGCCACTCACAGCCACGCAGTGTCAAGCACGCGCGTGACGGCCTATTTGCGTGACGGGTTTAAGCCGTCCACCTAAGGATTGGAGGCTTCGTTCGCGGAGCATCTCCTCCCGGGTGCGCGCTCGTGGACCTATTCGTCAGTAAGGCAACTACTCCTACGTGGTAGAACCCTCGGTGTGGAGGATCGGCGAGATCGGTTGCGGGAGCTGGGGGAGCTGCTGCGGCGGCTGCGTAAGGATGTGGGGCTGACCGGGAAGGACCTGGCGCAGCGGGCCGGAGTGGCTCAGCCGACGATCTCTCGGATGGAGACCGGGCGACTGCTGCCGACTCCCGAGACGGTTGAGCGGGTGTCCGCGGCGCTTAGCCTCGACGTGGACAGGCGGCGTGAGTTGGACGCGCTGCTGTTGCGGCTGCGTGATGAGGTGTCCCGGTTGAAGAGTGGGCTTGCCGGTCGAGAGGCGGCGAACGCCGCGCGGGTTCGCTCGGCTCAGTGGATGGCCGTGTTCTCCTCGGCGATGATTCCGCCGCTGTTGCAGACGGCCGAGTATGCTCGGCTCGCTCTCTCGATCGGCCAGGATGTGGACCAGGACGACGCGGCCAAGGCGGCTGCCGTACGGGTCGAGTCTCAGGCGGTAGTTTTCGAGCCAGGTCGGAAGTTCGCGTTCGTGCTGACGGAGGGTGCGGTGCGGACGTGGCCGGGATCGCCGTCGTTGATGCCCGCGCAGCTCGACCGGCTTGCCCAGGTGTCCACGCTTCCTCATGTGCGTCTGGGGGTCGTGCCGTGGAGCGTGGAAGCGCCGGCTTTCCCTCTTCACGGGTTCACGATCTACGACGGCGCCGTGAGCGTGATCGAGAGCCTGACCGGTGATCTCACCCTGACGGAGACCGGCGAGATCGACACGCATATGGACGTGTTCGAGGCGTTCGCGGCTGCCGCTGTGTACGACGACGCTCTGCGGGATCTTCTGGGGCAGATCGGGGCGGACTACCGCGCTCTCGCAAGCAAGTAGCAGGTTCTGACGTATTTATACGTCGAATGCCTTGAGCGGCTTCTAGCGTTGGTCATACGCTGCCGGCATGGATGTATAGCCCCCTATACAACGGAGTATGCCCATGTCAGGCTGGCGAATGTCCCGCCACTTCCTCGGCTCCCCCGCCTCGATCACCGAAGCCCGCCGCTTCGTCACCACCTTCTTGAAGGGTTGGCCGTCCCTGGAATCGGCCGAACTCATCGTGAGCGAACTGGCCACCAACGCCGTACGGCACTCGGCGAGCGGTCGATTCGGCGGGATGTTCATCGTCACGATCCGCGTCAACCACCGGCGGCTGTGGCTCGGTGTCGCCGACGAGGGCGGCCCCCGCTCCCCGGAACTGCTCCCCGCCTACGAAGAGGCCGAAGGTGGCCGCGGCCTGATGCTCGTCTCCACCCTGGCCACCGGCTGGGGCGTCCTGGGTGACCACAAGGGCCGCACCGTGTGGGCCGTCCTCGACCCCGCCCCGGCCATGGCGACCCGCACATGAGCGACTGCATCGCCCCACACCTGTCCTTGCCGCAACCCAACTGCCGCGAGCTGAAATGGTTCGAGTTCGTACCTGGTGACCGGTGCCGGGTGGTGGCGTGGACATGTGACTGCACGGCCCGGTTCTACGAGCTGTACGCAATGGCCGGCGTCGGATTCATCAGGCGCACCATTCAGGGAACTCCGGTCTCGATCGTTGAGACCAACCGCTGGCCGCTCCGGCAGGCCCGCGAGGTCTGGGCGGACATCATGGCCGGACGGGCGAGATGAGCCCGCGAGGTGTCCCCAACCGACGCTCCGCCATACGGGCAACGAATCCCAAAACGGGTGAAGTCATACCGTCTAGAGGGATAGACGGCATTCTGTCCAGGGGTCTAGACTCGGCGGAGTTCAACCCTGGGGGAGCAATGCCACCGAGCGACCTTGAGCGCATAGCCGCCATCGACGATCCGTACCTGCTGCTGCGGACCGCAACCGAACGACTGAATGCCGCCCAACAGGAGGTCACCGAGTTGGCTCGGCTCCGCCGACGCGTGATCCAAGAGCTACACGCGCAAGGCATGTCATACGCGCAGATCGCCCAGGCGGCCGGGCTCACCCGTGGCCGTATCCACCAGATCCGCCACACCGGCCCGGCCCCTGAAGGCGCGTTCCTCGGCACCGGCACCATCACCCTAGCCACCCCGCTCAAGCGCGAAGCCACCAACGCCCGGCCCGTGGTGGCGATGGAAGACGTCGCAGCAGCCAAGCGGCTGGAAGACCTGGCCCGCGGCTTCGGCTTGTCGATGGAGCTCGAACACGTCCCCCTGGGCGGCGAGATCGACCTCAACCGGCCCAACCTCATCGTGATCTGCGGCCCCAAACTCTCCCCGGTCATGGGCGCCCTGTACGAGACCGATCCCGTATTGGAGTGGGTCAAGGACGGAGCTTGGACGCTGCGCGACACCCGCACTGGCGAGAGTTACCGGTCTGGCTCCGACAGCGAACCGGCCCGTCCGGTCGACTACGCGTACCTGGGCCGACTGCCTCGGCCGGACGGCAAGGGCAACGTCCTGGTCTTCACCGGCATCCACCCTCAAGGCACCCTCGGCGTCGTCCAACTCATCACCACCGAGATCGCCACCCTGTGGGGCCAAGCCGGGGACGGGCGCTTCTCCACCGTGGTCGGCGTCGAATACGACCCACAGACAGGGGAACCGGTCACAGCGGAACTCGCCAGCCCGCTCTACCGCCACGAGGACACCTGATGCGCGTCACCTTCGCCACCGAACCCGCATCCCTCAACCGACCCAACGAAGACTTCATCGCGGCAACCCCAGACGCCGTGGTCCTCCTCGACGGGGCGGGCACGCCCGCGGGCTCGGAATCCGGCTGCTCCCACGGCGTGGCCTGGTACGCACGGACGCTCGGCTCAACACTGATCGCGGCCCTCACCCAAAGCGCCGGCACCCTGACCGAGATCCTTGCCGAGGGCATCAAGGCCACCACATCGCTGCATGACTTCACCTGCGACGTCACCCACCCCGGCTCGCCTTCCGCCACCGTCGCCATGCTCCGCCGTACCGGTGACCATCTGGGCTATCTCGTCCTGGCCGACTCCGTCCTCGTACTCGACCTGATCGGTGAAGACAAACCAATGGTCATCACCGACGACCGGGAAGGCCAGATCGGCAAGCGCTACCGGACGGCCATGGACGCGCTCGACTCCGGCACCCCCGATCACACCGCTGCTCTGCGCGCGTACGTGGAGGCCATGCGGGCGCACCGCAACCGCGACGGCGGATTCTGGGTCGCCTCATCCGACCCCCTCGCCGCCGAACAAGCCCTCACGGGAACACTCCCCGCTGACCAGATCCGAGCAGCGGCACTCCTCAGCGATGGCGCATCCCGCCTCGTCGACCGCTTCCATCTCGCCACCTGGCGCGACATCCTCGACATCCTCGACCAGCACGGCCCTGGGGAACTGATCTGCCGCGTCCGCGAGGCCGAGCACTCTGATCCTCATGGGGAGCGCTGGCCCCGCGGTAAGTCGCACGACGACGCGACCGCAGCCCACTGCTACCGAGCCTGACAGCCTCTTGGAGGGCCGTGTTGCGGTCCTCCCCCGCTTGCTGTCATTGAGTGGGGCCGGGGCGACCTGATTGCGTATTGTTCGATGCGCGGGCATTTCGAGGTGGCGTTGTTCCTGGGATCACATCGATGTTCAGGTACTGCTTGATCAGGTGTTTGAGCTCGGCACCATTGATCAGCGTGATCCTGTTCCGCTGGGCGAACTGCTCGCTGGCACGTCCAAACCATGAGGTAGTGACCAGGACGCCTGTCGTTGCGTTGTGGTCTGCCATGACGCCAGTCAGTGCGTGGACGGCATCGAGGCCAACGAGACCCGCCCATCGCTTCGCCTGGATGAGGCAGACGCCGCCGAAGAAAAGATTCTTGCTGGTAGCAACAGCATCTACGCCGCCGTCCTTGGATGGAACAGTGGTCCAAGCCTCAGCTCCCATGGCCACAAACAGTTCCCTCACCAGGTGCTCGAACTCAGTGGGCGAAAGTTTGAGCAGGTTGCGGCGGGAGTCCAACCCTGAGACGACGTCCATATCTTCAGAGAACCGAAAGCGCTTGAGGTCGAAGGTGATGAATGGCTCAATGGCTTCCAAGTCATAGGGATTGGGTGAAACGAGGGCATTGAGGCGCTTTAGACAAGCAACGGGATTGACATCCGCTAGAACCAGGTCCTCGAATATTCCCCTTTCGGCCTGCACGCTCAGCAAGTGCGGACGGGCCTTCTTTCCAGTTGCCTGATCCGTAGTGTTTATCCGTCCGTTGAACACGATCGCCTCCACGATTTCGTGAGGAGTAGCCGTGAAAATTTCATGCAGCGTACGCAACGCTACACAGGCAATGAGCTTGGCGTATATCTGCTTTATTTCGGACTGCGATCGGGGCACTGAGTCTATGGCGTCACGCGCCTTCACGTACTTGTAGGCGCGGGCCATCGGGATGACGCTTTGCGGAGGGAGTTCGAACTCAATGACCAAGTCGTGATTCTCGGGACGGTATGCTACTTGATAAAGTCGAGGGAACCCATCCGGGTATACCGACCTCTCCAGCACCTTCCCCGCGAGCCACTCCATGGCTTCAGGTTGGCCGGAACTAAACTCCCTTCGCAGCTCATTTAAATGAGCGTTCTCTGCCGCCACCTGCGTTTTGACTGCAGCGACGTGGAGATCGTAAGCGGCACGAGCGGCGCTAAGATCACTAATGCGCTTTTTCTCGCGCTCTTGATGATGGGCGACCGCGCTCTCAAACCGCCTGCGCGCTGCCTGCATTTCGCGCTCGTAGCGAGACTGACCTCCGAAGAACTTACTAAGACCAGACGGTGGGAGCGGAGCATATTTCGCCCAGTCAGGAGCAGGTTCGGCGACCGCTAGGCCGCCTGGATCGAACGGTGCCAGGGAAGCTGTAGCTCGCATGTCATCGAAAGACAGAGGGCGCACATTTAGTGCCTCCAATAAGACCCTGTCCAGTTTATCGACACGCTTTGCAACATCTGAGCTTCTCTGCTCGGCCGTCGCCTGTTGCTTTTCCACGTGCAGTCGTTGGCGTTCACGTTCCTGCTCCTTGGCCCGTCTTGCCGCCTCGCGAGCCTGCCGTTCGGCTTCACGGCGAAGAGCGGCCTGACGCCGTTCCCACTCGCTACGACCACCCGCCACTCGATCGCCCCTTATTCGCTTTCGGTGCATATCGATCCATATGACGGATTCCCAGCACCTACTGTGACGTTCACTCAAGAGTAGATCGTCTTTCGGCGTTCGTCAGGAGTGCTTCCGCTTCTGGAACGGCGATGCGTTTACCCCCCTAGACAGTTAGGGTAGGGCCGGGCTATCGTCATCCGCATAGCCCCCTAGACAGTTCTCGCACAGGGCGGGACGCAAGCCAAAGCGTCTAGGGGGGTCGACAGAAGAGGAGGTGGGCTACGTGGCTCTACAGGGACCGATCCCGGTCACGTTCGACATGGTGTTCCCGCACGGCTGCTACCTGGTGGGCGAGGTCGAGGCGGTCAAGGACTTCGACGCCTCGACCAACGGCCGGTTCGTCCAGGCCCGGGACAAGCAGACGGGGGAGCTGGTCTGGCAGGTCGCGGTGATGGACGCGGACCCGACACTCAAGCCGTCGCAGAAGACGGTGGCGGTGAAGATCCTGGCCGCAGTTCAGCCGATTCCGCCGGCCCCGGTGCCGGGGGTGCCGTTCACGCCAGTCGAGTTCAATGCCGTCACGATCACGCCATACGTCAACAGCAACACCAACCGCCTGGCGTACTCGATCCGAGTCCGCGAAATGCGCGCCGTTCGGACGGGCAAGGCCGCGAGCGCGAAGGACGCAGCGTGATGGGGCGGCGGGCGGCTCACCCGGTGAGCACGATCAGCCTCAAGACGGGTCCGGGCGCCTCGGCGGTCAACCACCCGTACCCGCAGCGCTCCCCAGTGCTGGGGCTGGTCTTCGGCGGAGTTCAGGTGCTCGTCACCACCTCCGCCGCCGACCACGTCACCGCCGAGGACGTCGAGTTCGCGCAGTGCCTGGCGCGTGAGGCGGCCTCGTTCGCCCGGTCGGTGGAGCGCATGTTCCACGGCCTGCCGAACGGTCGAGGGGTGGCGGCCTGATGAAGCGCACCCCGTACACCTACGTGACCATGTCCATCGATCCGGGCAAGCCGCCCCGGCTTGCTGTCTCGTTCTACACACCCGATCTGCGGGTGGCGGCCTCGGTGCTGGACTCCGGGCGGCCGTACCTGTCGATCGAGTCCAACGAGGCCGACATCGCGGTCTCGACCAGCGGAGCCGGACCCGTCACCACGACCGATGTCGACATCGCCCGGCAGATCTTCAACGCCGCCGCGCGCTACCTGGCCGACTGCGAGCGCCTACACGACGAGCAGGAATCGGCCACTCCTCGGGCCTCCGGTGAGGCGGCCTGAGAGATGAAGCGGGGCCGCTGGAACTGGTCCTTCCGGCGGCCCCTGATCTCCCACACACGCGAATGCTTGAGAGAGGAAACCAAGCCTAATGTTCCGAAAGCTCCCCGGAGACGAGGCGCGTAACCTCGTCTCCACCACACCCGACACCGCTATCGTCTTTCGCCCGGCCGTCGTCCGGACCCCGGCGTTCGTCACGATCGTGATCTGGCTGTCACGCCTGCTCGCGGGCCTGGTCCGACTCGTCTGGCGGCACCCGATCGCCGTCGCCGTGCCGGTCGTTCCCGGTGTGATCTGGACGCTGTACGACTGGCGTCTCACCCTGCTCCTCGTCGGCCTCGTCCTCCTGGCGGGCCTGTCCTGGGCGTCCTTGCACCGGGCCTCGTTCTTGCGGCTGGTCGGCTGGCGGCTGCTGGCCTTCTGGCGGCGCGCCTGGATCTACCGCCGTCACTGGCAACCCGTGATGATCGTCTCAGGGCTCGGACGGCACTTACGCGGCCGGGACTACCTGCCCCGGCTCGTGCGAATCGACTGCGACGGCTGGGCCGACCGCGTCACCGTGAAGATGCTCAACGGGCAGGCGGTCAAGGACTGGGCCGACCGTACCGACCAGCTCGCCCACGGCTTCGGCTCACGTAGCTGCCGGGTGTCGATCGCGCGGGCGGGACGGCTCGTGCTGACCTTCCCGCGCCGTGACCCGCTGGCCGTTCCGCTGCATGCGGTGCCGATTCCGGATGTCGTCTCGGTGGGACCGGTCGAGATCGGCGCTCGTGAGGACGGCACACCGTACCGGCTCAAGGTCCACGGCACGCATGTTCTGATTGCGGGCGCGACCGGGGCCGGCAAAGGCTCGTTCCTGTGGTCGACGATCCGCGGCCTGCTCCCCACGTTGCGCGCGGGTCTGGTCGAGCTGTGGGCGCTCGACCCGAAGCTGATGGAGCTCTCGTTCGGCCGGGACCTGTTCACCCGGTACGCGGCCGACCCGGAACAGTGCGCCGACCTGCTCGACCAGGCCGTCACGGTCATGCAGGAACGCGCCGGACGTTTCGCAGGACTTCAGCGCTCCCACGTCCCTACGACATCGGACCCGTTCGTCCTGGTGCTCGTCGATGAGGTCGCGTTCCTGACCGCCTACCAGTCCGACCGCACGCTCAAGCAGCGGATCACGGCCGCGCTCGCCACGCTCACCACACAGGGCCGTGCGGTCGGCGTCGGGGTCATGGCCGCGTTGCAGGATCCGCGCAAGGAGGTCATGAACATCCGCAACCTGTTCCCCGACAAGATCGCGCTGCGCCTCGATGAATCCGAACAGGTCGACATGGTCCTCGGCGACGGCGCACGTGATCGCGGCGCTCTCGCTGACCACATCTCACCGGTTCCCGAACTCGGGGCGGGCGTCGGATACGTCCGACTGGAAACCTCGCCGGATCCGGTGAGAGTGCGGGCCGCATACGTCTCCGACGACGACATCCGCGCGATGGTCGCCGAGTATGCACACGCTGTGGACACCGTGCCGGTCCCGGACCAGGCGGCGGCCCTGGATTCCACGTCCATAACGACCCGCGTGCCGGTGATAGGGGAGGTGGCCCCGTGATCCTGGCTCACCTGCTCGCTGGGCTCCGTTGCTCCGGCTGCGGAGTGCTCGACGTGCTGTGGCTCGACCCGGTGCGCGGCCTGATCGAGTGCCACGAATGCGGACAGACCGCCCTTACCTTCCCAGAGATCGGAAAGGAGGACAGTTGACCGACACCATCGACGCCAACCCGGCCGGGGGAGACCAGGCGATCTCCCCCGGCCCCTCCTCTCACCTCAGCAACCGGGCCACCCCCCGTGCGCTGCGCATGGCCCAGCCACTTGCCCGCGAGGTCGTCGAAGAGATCGCCAAGCAGTACGGCGTGTGCATCCGCCCCATCGCCCTCCGGCGGCTCGACACCTACACGGGCAAGGCCGAAACCATCGACGTGCCGTGCGGGGCCACGCTCGAAAGCAAGTGCCCGCCGTGCGCGAAGCGGAACCGACAGCTTCGGATGGCTCAATGCCGGGAGGGCTGGCACCTCAACTACGAACCCGTCAACACCCCAAACGAGGCCGACGACTATCAGCGCTACCTCGTCGAACTCCGCGCCGACGCCCAGGCATGGCGGGCTGAGGCGGAAAAGGCCGGCGAGGACACCACCGACCTGGACGCCGCGATAGGCGATCTCGATAACGAGATCACCCGGGCTGGGATGCGCGGCACCGTCCTCGGCCGTACGACGGGGAAGCGGTCGCGCTCGACAAGGCGGCGGCAGGATGCCCCAGACTTGCCCAGGCGGACCATGAGTAACACGACGCTCGGGCGGACCTTCACCGGCTCGGACGGCAAGACGTTCCGGCCGTCGATGTTCATCACGCTCACCCTGCCGTCGTACGGGCGGGTCAGGAAGAACGGCGCGCCCGTCGATCCGGCCACGTATGACTATGAGCGGGCGGCTCGGGACGCGCTGCACTTCTCCAAGCTGGTGGACCGCTTCGTGCAGAACCTCCGGCGCGTGGCCGGGTTCGATGTCCAGTACTTCGCAACCGTCGAACCGCAAAAGCGACTCGCTCCGCACCTGCACATGGCCGTCCGGGGCCACCTGCCACGCGCGGAGATCAAGCAGATCACGGCGGCCACGTACCACCAGGTGTGGTGGCCGTCCGTCGATCAAGTCGTGTTCGAGGGCGATCACCTACCCATCTGGGAGGACGGTGCCGGTTACCTCGACCCGACAACCGGCGCGATCCTGCCTACCTGGGATGAAGCCCTCGACGAACTCGACCAGGACGACGAGGCCGAACCGCTGCATGTGCTCCGCTTCGGCCCTCAGCTCGACATTCAAGGTGTCCTGGCCGGGACCACCGACGCCGACACCTGCATCCGCTACCTGTCCAAATACCTGACCAAATCCATCGGCGACGCGATCGACCCGGACGACTCCGCGCAACGGGAGCACGCGGAACGTCTCGGCAACGCCCTCCGCTACGAACCGTGCTCGCCCACCTGCCCGAACTGGCTCCGCTACGGCGTGCAGCCCAAGGGCGCCAAGCCGGGCATGACCCCCGGACGGTGCCGGGGCAAGGCGCACAAGCCCGAACACCTCGGCTACGCGGGCCGGCGCATGCTCGTGTCCCGGAAGTGGTCGAACAAGACCCTCACGGAGCACAAGCACGACCGGCGCACCTGGGTCCTGGAAGCCCTCGGCCTGCCAGACGAACCGATCGATCCACACCGGTACCTCTGGCGGCCGGTCAAACCCGGAGATCCCGGCCTCGACCCCATCGGCGTCCGGCTCCTGCGCTCCGTTCACGAACGCCAGCGATGGCGCAACCACCTGGCCCGGCTCCAAGCCCAAGCAGACGGACAAGAACTTTCGGCAACTGAAGGGAGGGCGGCGTAATGGATCGACTCTTCTATCGACCCAAGGACGCGGCGGTCGTGCTCGGAATGAGCCGTACGGCGGTGTTCCGGCTGATCAAGTCGGGCGAACTGCGCTCGGTCAAGTACGAGGGCTATCGCCTCGTCCCGGCTGAGGCCCTTCAGGAGTTCGCCCGTCACCTGGAAGAGGTGGCGTAATGGCCGACCGCAAGCCGAACGGCCGCTCCTCCATCTATCTCGGCAATGACGGCTACTGGCACGGCTGGGTCACCATCGGCATCAAGCCGGACGGCTCCCCCGATCGTCGCCACCGTATGGCGAAGACGGAAGCTGAGGTCACTCGTAGGGTTCGCGAACTGGAGGGCAAGCGAGAGGCCGGGCACGTCAGCAAGCCGGGCCGCATTCCCAACGTCGCAGAGTGGATGACGGAGTACCTCGACGTGATCTGTGATCGCCTCGTCGCCTCTGGGAAGATGGCGCCCCGGACTCTGGAGGACTACCGGTCCAAGACACGTCACTGGATCATTCCGCTGCTCGGCCGTCATCGCCTCGACCGGCTCGCCCCTGAACACCTGGACAAGGCGTACGCCACGATGCTCGAACAGGGCCTCTCCTCCAGCACGGTTCTCAAGGTCCATCGCATCCTGTCGCGTGCGTTGAAGATCGCCATGCGCCGAGGGAAGGTCACGAGGAACGTCGCCACCCTGATTGACGCACCGGTCGCCGCCGACCCTGACCTCGCACCACTGACCCGCAACGAGGCACGGAAGATCCTCGAGGCCGCCAAGCCACGCAGGAACGCCGCCCGGTGGTCGGTCGCCCTGGCTCTCGGTATCCGTCAGGGCGAAGCACTCGGTCTCCGCTGGTCCTTCGTCGATCTCGAAACCGGCGTGATCAAAGCCTGGTACCAGGCGCAGCGGTCCCCCTGGCGGCACGGCTGCGATGATCCCCAGGCGTGCGGAAAGGAGTGGCACCGCTGGCCGTGCAAGCCGCGGTGCAAGGCCCACAAGCACAACCTCAACTGTCCACAGGACTGCAAGAAACGCGGCCATGCCTGCCCGACAAGAACATGCCCCAAGGGATGCACCGGCCACGCCGACCGCTGCCCGAAGCGCACCGGCGGCGGCATCGTCTTTCGGCAACGCAAGGGTCGGAGCAGGCTGACCCTGCAATGTCCGCCGGAGCTCCTGCCCATCCTCCGCGAGCACAAGAAGTTCCAGGACGCCGAACGCGTGGAAGCCGGGGAGCTCTGGGAAGATCACGACCTGCTGTTCCCGACAAGGCGGGGCCGGCCGATGGAACGCAGCGAGGACTACAAGATGTGGAAGGCGCTCCTCAAGCAGGCCGGGGTCAGGGAAGCGCGGCTCCACGACGCCCGCCACACCGCCGGTACTCTCCTCGTCGAGCAGGGCGTCCACATCCGCGTCGTGCAAGAGATCCTCGGCCACGCGCGCGTGACCACCACGGAGCGATACACCCACGTGGCAGGCGCGCTCATTCAAGACGCGAGCGAGCGCATGGGGGCCGCCCTCTGGGGTGAGTCCTGAGAGCAACTGCAACTAAAACTGCAACTACAGCGCCTCTGAAGATCGAAAGAGCCCCCCTCGCTGAAGTCGCGAGAGGGGCTCTGACCTGCGGAGGCTCGGGGATTTGAACCCCGGATGGGCGGTAAACCCAAACCGCATTAGCAGTGCGGCGCCATAGACCTGACTAGGCGAAGCCTCCTGGTTGCCGATTGGCTCAAGACAGAGTACCGGCGATTGTCCCAGCCAGCAAAGCGAAACCGGCTCTGTTTGATCATTCGTGATGATGGGCCGTTTCCGGCGGCCCCGTACGGCCGTTCGAGCTTCTCCGGCCCGTGCCGTGCGGACCGGCCCCGGCCGCGCTCGCGGACCGGTCCGGCATCGCGAGGGAAGCCGCCGCGCCCGGTTTCGCGGAGGCGCGAGGTGGCGGTTAGATCGGATGGCGGGCACGCAGCCTGGGGTGAGTAAACGCACAGCCGTTGTCCACAAGCTGTGGACAACGGCTGTGGGTAAGGCTGTGGAAAACCGAAACCCGGGTCAGGCCTGCCGTACGGCCTCGCCCTCGATCTCGATCTTGACCTTCTTGCCGACCAGGACGCCGCCGGCCTCAAGAGCCTGGTTGTAGGTCAGGCCGAAGTCCTCGCGGTCGATCTCGGTCTCGGCGCTGAAGCCGAAGATCTCCTGACCCCACGGGTTCTGCGCGGCGCCCCCGAACTCGACCTTGAGCTCGACCTCCTTGGTGACGTCACGGATCGTGAGGTCGCCGACGAGGACGAACTCGTCGCCCGAGTGCTCGGAAACCCGAGCGCTCCGGAAGGTGAGCTCCGGGAACTTCTCGGCGGACAGGAAGTCGTCGCTCCGGAGGTGGTTGTCGCGGTCGCCGACACCCGTGTGGATGCTGGCGGTCTTGATCACTGCCTCGACCCCCGACTCCAGCGGGTTCTCGGCGACGGTGATCTTGGCCTCGAACTCGGCGAAGTTGCCCCGCACCTTGCTGACCATCATGTGCTTGACGACGAAGCCGACGCGCGTGTGCGCGACGTCCAGGGCGAACGTCCCGGCCGTCGGAATCTTGATGCCTTCCCACTCACGGATGCTCATGCTGGCCTCCCGATGTACTTGCCGTGTGGATGTCTGACTCTGCAACTGTCTACATGAGGAATATTCCGCATGTCAAATAAGACGCGGTAGACTGAGGCGTATGAGCCCCTTTGACGATCCCCGGCTCACCGCTATGGGACTGCTCGCCGAGGTCATGGCGGGGATCACCGACAAGATGAGCCCCGCGCTGGCAGGAGCAGGACTGTCCGACGTCGACTTCGAGACGCTGATCAGGCTGGCCCGCTCCCCCGAGCACGGCCTCCGGATGAGCGACCTCGCCGCGCAGACCTCGCTCTCCACCAGCGGGATCACCCGCGTCGTGGACCGGCTGGAGCGTGACAACCTGGTGACCCGCCGCGCCTGCCACAGCGACCGCCGCGCGTCGTACGCGGTGCTCACCGACGAGGGCAGGCAACGGCTGCTCGGCGTGCTGCCCCGGCACCTCGACGACATCGAGACATGGTTCACCGGTCTGCTGACCCCCGAGCAGCTCGCCGACTTCCTGACCACGCTCCGCCTCATCCGCGACGTCGTACGGCCCTGCGCCACGGCGGGTGTAACGGAGCCGGTGAAGGCCGAGTGACCGGAGGGGGCGGTCAGTTCAAGGAGTGCTGGACGGCCATGTCCCCGCGGAGCTTGGCCATCCCCCGCGACACGGTGCTCTTGACCGTTCCGATGCTGATCCCGAGGGCCTTGGCGATCTCGGGCTCCGTCATGTCCTCGTAGTAGCGCAGCACGATCGCGGTCCGCTGCCGCACCGGGAGCCGTTCGAGCGCCCGTTCCAGGTCCTCGTGGTGGTGCCGCGCGTCCGGCTGGACGGGGACTTCGGGAAGCTCCTCCGAGGGGAACTCCTGGAGCTTGCGCCGCCGCCACCAGGAGATGTTGATGTTGACCATGGCCCGGCGCACGTACCCGTCGAGCGCGGAGCGGTCCTGGATGCGCTCCCAGGCGACGTACGTCTTGACCAGCGCGGCCTGCAGCAGGTCCTCGGCGTCAGAGGGGTTCCCGGTGAGCTGGTGAGCGGCGCGCAGCAGTGCCGGCCCGCGCGTCACGACATACTCGCGGAACTCCTCATGATTCCCCATAAAACGATCACCGGTCCGGCCGTGGAGAGGCTGCTTCGTGGCCAGAATCGCAGTTGGGACCCGCGATCCGGCTGAACCGGCATCCAGGTTTCGTCCCGTCAAGTGCAAAGAGACGGCAGATCGGTGGCGCACCGGCACCGCCCCTCGTCGGCCCCGGGCGGCCCGGTTGGGGGAAATCGGGAGACAACAGCTTCCACCAAGTGGGGGAATATTGCTCCCCAACCCACCATCGGCCTCGAAAGTGTCTCTATCGGTCATCGGTCTCATGTGACGCTGGACGGGTGAGAGTACCCATGCCGCACGCGCGGGTCGAGCGCCGGCACCTGCTGTCCGCGGCGGCGCTCGGCCGGGCCGCGCAGCCGCCCCGCCCGGCCGAGGAGGACGACGGCCCCGCGCTCGACGCGGTCAGCGGCCGGATCCTCGACGCCACCCCGCACCTCCTGATCGTCGAGAACGACGACGGGCAGGAGGAGCGCCTGGTCATCGCGCCGTGGGCCACCGCCTGGCGGGGCGGGCCCATCCCTCCGGACAGTCTGCCCACCGGCTCACGCGTGATCATCAGGACACGCGCGGGGCGCGTCGCCGACTGCGTGTGGGCCGACATGACGCGGATGACCGGGATCGTCCTCGACGTCCGCGGCAGGCGGGACCTCACCGTCGAGATCGACGGCGGCCCGCACCGGGGGCGGCGCACGATCGTCATCCCCTACCGGTCCACCGGGCGGATCCGGGTACGGCACCCGAAGCTGGAGCCCGGCTATCTCTTCGACGCCATCGGGACGGTCCAGGACGGCACGGCTCTGGCCCAGGTCCCGGCGACGTCCCAGCCTCCGTACCGGGCGAGCGCGGTGCCCGCGCCGCCTCCGGCGTTCGGCGGGACGCAGACGAGGGTCTCCGGGACGGCCGTGTGGTCCGACCACGCCGACCATGGGGCCGCCTACCCCATGCTGGAGAGCTCCGACACCGGCTGCGACCAGGGCGTGGTCCCGTGCACTCGGCTGCCGTTCCTCTCGCTGGGCTCGATGCTCTTCGTCCGGAACGTCTGCGGGCGGCGGGCGGCGAGCGTGCCCATCGTGGCGTGCGGCTGCATGGCGGCCCGCTTCTGTGACCGGTGCGTCGACTGTGAAACCTCTCCGCGCGGAAGGATCGTCGAACTGTCCGCGCTCTCGTACGTACGACTCGGTGGCGACCTGACCAAGGGCTGCTTCAACGCCCAGGTCGGATTGGGGTGACGTGTGCTGGTGAACGCGGCGGTGGCCGCCCTGCCCGTCCTGACGCTGCTCCTGATCATGGGCGGCGTCGCCAAGCTGTTCACCGCCGGAGACGACGGCGGAGGGCAGGACGCGCTGAGCCGGCTCGGCCCCGCCGTCCTCGTCCCGGAGCGCTTCAGGAGAACGGCCATGCTCGTCTGCGCCATCGGCGAGTTCGCGCTGGTCGCCGGCCAGCTCGCCGCCGACCTCGCCGTCGCCCGCTGGCTCACCGTCGTGTTCTTCGCCATCTCGACGTATGTGCTGTGGGATCTGCGGCGGCGACGGCCCGACGTGGGGTGCGGCTGCTTCGGCGAGGTCAGCTCCACGCCGGTCGGCCTGCGTTCCGTCACGCGTACGGCGGTGCTGACCGGGATGGCCGTGGCGGTCGCCGTGTCCGACATCGGCGCGGCGGACGCGCTGGCGGGCGTCTCCTGGACGGCGGCCGCGTGGGCGGCGGGCTACCTCGCGCTGCTGCTGTCGCTCTCCCCCGAGGTGGAGGAGATCTTCTCGCGGCTGCGTCACCGGGCCCCGTGCGAGGAGCGGCCGATGCCGGCCGACCGCGCCCTGACCCGACTCAGATCGAGTACGGCATGGCGGGCCCACGCGGCGGGACTCGAGTCGGACGAGCCGTACGACTCCTGGCGCGAGCTGTGCTGGCGGTTCTTCGTCTTCCCGGGGCAGGGCGGCGCCGACGTCGTCTTCGCCGTCTATCTGAGCGGGCGGCGCCCGGCCGTCAGGGTCGCCGTGGTGGGCCAGGACGGCAACCCGATCGAGCCGCTACAGGAATCTATCGCTGTATCGGCCTGACGCTATACACCCGTAGATTTCGGAATGCGGGCAGGGGAATTCAGCTCTCTACGGCTCTCTAGCTTCCCCACTAGAAAGCCGTAGAGAGGTCGATGGCGGGAGTCGCTACAGCGGTTGCGCACGTAGGAACCTCCCGAAATGGGGAACGGTGAAGGCGATCACACCGCGCTCCGCGCTGTAGATCAGGCCCTTCTTGATGAGGCTGTCCCGAGCCGGCGACAGGCTCGACGGCTTGCGCCCGAGCAGCTCCGCGACGTCGGCAGTGGGCACCGGATCGTCGCCGAGCTGGGCCATCGCGTGCATGTAGTCACGTTCGGCCGGCGTGGCGCGCTCGTACCTGCTGCCGAAGAATCCGACCGCGAGCTCCTCCTCGGCCTCGGGCGCGGACACCTTGATGTCGTCGGCCGTGATGGGGCTGCGCGGAGCGAGATCCCAGGCGACCTTGCCGTACGCCTGGACGAAATAGGGGTAGCCGTCGGCCGCCTCGTAGAGGGCGTCGAGCGCCTCGGCGGTGAACTCGACGTCCTCGCGCTCGGCGGGAGCGATGAGCGCGAGGTCGGCGGCCTCCCGGTCCAGACGGTCGATCCGGGCATAGCGGAACAGGCGCTCGGAGTAGCTCTTGCTCGCGGACAGGACGCCGGGCAGGTGCGGCAGCCCCGCCCCGACCACGATCAGCGGCCCGCCGTTCTGCGACAGCTCGTGGCAGGCGGCGCACAGCGCGGAGATGTCCGGCGCCTGCACGTCCTGCATCTCGTCGATGAACAGCGCGATGCCGACGCCGAGATCGGTCGCGACACCGGCGGCGTCGACGAACAGCTCGGTCAGGTCGATCTCCAGGTCGCCGGAGTCGGCCCGGCCGCGCGACGCGGGGACGTCGATGCCGGGCGACCAGTGCGAGGTGCCCTTGGCCGCCGCCGGGTCGCGCATCGCGAACGCCTTCAGCACGCCGAGGAACGCCTCGATGCGGTCGGGCGCGCGATGCCGGGGGGCCAGCTCGCGGATCGCCATGTGCAGGGCGGCGGCCACCGGGCGGCGGATCGACTGGTCCGGCCGGGCCTCGATCTTGCCGGTGCCCCACAGCCGCTGCATCGCCATCGACTTGAACGTGTTGAGCAGCACGGTCTTGCCGACGCCGCGAAGCCCGGTGAGCACCATGCTCCGCTCCGGGCGGCCGCGGGCCACCCGCTCCAGCACGACCTCGAACTGCTGCAGCTCACGATCACGCCCGGCGAGCTCGGGTGGGCGTTGCCCCGCACCGGGGGCGTAGGGGTTGCGCACGGGGTCCACGCTCTCGGACTTTATGACCGGATATAGCGGCCGCCGTAGATTTCCGTAGAAAGCGCTACGGCGTGTCGCTCCGGGCCGGAGCGGGACACATCGCCCCGAGGTGGCCGGCGTGCGCTCCCGGGACGCCAGCGGTGCCGCGAGCAACGCCATGGCACACCTCACCTGCAGAGTCGGCGACCGAACCCGTGTTCGATCCGATGCCCACGACTGTAGCGCTCCCTCGAACAAGTGCGCGACGTGTTCGGGAAAAAGCCACGCCGGGGAACGCCCGCCCCGGGCCCGAGTCTCGTCCTAGGTGAAGATTTTCAGGACGAGAGCGGCGATCGCGGCGACGACGACGAGGCCGAGATAGGCCAGGACCAACCGCGTGTCGCGCAGCAGGCACTTGCTCCGGACCAGTCCGGCCCGGCGAGCCCGGACATAACCGGCGAACCCCACCCCGGCGAACCCGAGCACCGCGAGCGGGCCCAGCAGCCAGCCCAACAGGGCCACGGTCGCGTAGACGCACAGCCGAAGGGGATCGAACGGCGTGACGATGACCGGCCCTCCCCGGCCGCCGGAAGTGCCCGCTCTCGGGACTCCCGGTCCACGCGTTCCGGCGCCGTACCCGCCGGCCCCGCCTGCCCCGGTCCCGTACGTTCCGGCGCCGCTCCCGTACTCGCCGGCTCCGCCGGATCCGTTCACCGTCGACCCACCGCCCGCGGTCCCCCCGGCCCCATTACTCCTCGTCCCGTAGACCCCGGAGACGTCGTCGGCGGCGAACCACATGGTCCTGGAGCCGTTCACCGTCCGCCCGTCGGCCGTGAAGCCCTCGGTCATGAAGCCCTCAGTCATGAAGCCCTCGGTCGTGTGCCCGTCGGCCGCCGCCTGGGCCGCGAGCGCTTCCTCGTAGGCCACCCCGATCAGCGGCGGCCTCCGTTCTCCTGGCATCTCTCCCCTCGTCTCTCCCGATTTCATGTGATCTCCACCAGCGGGAGCCGCACGCCGGCGTCGACGGAGGCGACGGCGGACATGCGCTGGCGGGCGAGCGCCGGCCACGCCTGGACCGCGCAGAACGGCGCGCACTGGTCCTGCCCTGAGCGGGTACCCACATGCACACAACACTGGATCAACCGCTCTTCGATCATGGTCGACATGTCCATGAACGGCTTGATGGTGATGCGGACCACCCGTTCTCCGAGGAGGCGCCGCAGCCGCCGCCTGCGTCCGGGCAGCGCCGAGGAGGCGAGCGTCAGCAGCGTGGACATGCCGAGGTCGCAGTTCTCGCAGATGTCCCGCCAGAGCTTTCCCACCTCCGGATGGGACAGCGACGACTGCTCGGAGAGCAGTCCGAGGAGCGACTCCTGTACCGCGAGGCGCAACTCGCGCGGGATCTCGGAGTCGGCGATCCGGTTGGAGACCAGGCCGAGGTTCTCCTTCAGGCGCTCGTGTCCGATGAGCGCGGTCAGGGAACGCCACGCGCCGGCGTCGTCCTTGATCATGTAGCCGACGGAGCAGCAGTGGGGGTGCGAGCACGGCAACGCGGTCAGGTCCCGCCAGGTGACCAGGCCGTCCGTCTGCGGGCCCAGCCGCTTCAGCACCCCGGTGTGGGTCAGCCGGTCCATCGGGTCGATCAGGCCGGAGCGGCCGGAGCCGAACTGCGGCTGGATCGACACCCCGCCGACGTACGGTGTGTCGAGCGCGAGCCGTACGACGTCGCCGATCTCGGCGTCGTTCACTCCGAGGGCGGCGGTCATCACGAGCGTCGTGAAGATCTCACGCTCGGAGAGGCGTTCGAGCGCCTGCGCCTTGAACCGCCGCAGGTCGCCGCCCCGGTGGTGGCGGGACGCCTCCGCGCTGACGCCGTCGTACTGGAGGTAGATCTCGACCCGCTCGCGGTGCTCGGTCAGCAGGTCGAGCAGGGCGTCGTCCCTGGCGATGAGGACGCCGTTGGTGTTGATCAGGATGCGGGTGACGGGCCGGGACACGAGCCGCGCGAGCAGCTCGGGCAGCGCGGGGTGCAGGGTCGGCTCGCCCCCGCTCAGCATGAGGACGTCGAGGCGGCCGTTCTCGCGGGCCAGCCGCTGGTCCACGTTGGCCAGGACCTCCTCAACCGGCACGACGCCGCGCAGGTCCGGCGAGGAGTCCGCGAAGCAGGTCGGGCAGCGCAGGTTGCACACCTCGGCGATGTCCTCGAGCAGGATGCAGGTGTGCTGCGTCTGCATCTCCGGGAGACCCTGGAGGTACGCCTCCGGAATCGGGGCGAAGTTTCCCGCGACGTCGGGGATGTGGGCCTTCGTCGGAGCGGTCCATTCCTCCAGATAGGTGAGGATCTCCGGATCCTCGTCGTAGAGCGTGCGGACCATGCCGTGGGTGCGGCAGCCGCGCTCCAGGTAGACCCGGTCGTTCCGGACGGCCAGCCGGCCGGACAGGCGGGGCACCCGGTCGAGGGACCGTTCCGGATCCTCCTCGTGGCAGAGGGGGCAGAACGCGTTGACGTAGCGCAGGATGCGATCACCGCGCAGGGGCATACCGCTCACAATGTTCCACCGGTGTAGATATCGGGGTTGACGCCGGTGCAGAACCCGACGGAGAGGATCGAGACGAGCGCCCAGCCGATCATGAGCCCCAGGCCGAGGCCCTTGGTCCACGGACGTCGCAGGAGGACGAGCCCCACGCCGCCGCCGAGCGCGATCGCGGCCAGGATGACCGCGGCCACGCCGACCACCACTTCCTTGTTCTCGGCGACGCTGTCGGCGACGCCCAGCGTGACCAGGAACCCGACGAAGTTGATCAGGATGAAGGCCGCGAACCCGGCGAACGCCGTGGCGACCACGATCCCGCCCGAATTCTTCGGAGGCGGGGGAGGCGGCGGGGGCCACCCCTGACCGGGCGGCGGTCCGTACGGTCCGTGGGGACCGCCCGGAGGCGGGAAGCCCGGTCCCTGCGGCCCCTGAGCCCATTGCGCGGGTGGGGGTCCCTGAGGGATCCCGGGGCCGGATCCTCCACCCGGATGCCGCGGGGCACCGGAAGGGGGCGGCGGTCCCTGCCCGTCCCCGGATCCGCCCGGAGCGGGCCGGCCCCGTTCGTCCCGGGGTTCGCCGGCAGGCTCGGGGGGAGTGGTCATGGCGTCTACGGGCCCCCGGAGGCGCCCTCCTCCTGTCGTCTGTTGATCCGGCTGTCCCTCTTGTGTACCAGCATGTCGTAATAACCACGGCGATGGCCGTACACCAGCCTGATCGAGACGAGCACGAGGCCGGGGACGAGGAACCACTGCGGCCGGGTGAGATCGAGCCAGACCGTCTCGTTCGCCCGGGTGAACTCCACCAGGAAGCGGAACACCGCGTACGCGCCGACGTACAGCGTGAACAGCTCACCCGGACGGACGACCCGGTCACGGGCCCAGCGCAGGGCGAGGAAGGCGGCCAGCTGGAAGGCGACCTCGTACAGGAAGGACGGGTGCATGGCCTGCCCGGCGACGCATCCGGGGCATTCCGGGACGGAGGCGGGCGCGTGAACCCCCCAGGGGAGGCCGGTGGGCCGGCCCGGCGCCTCCGTGAGGAAACAGCCGATGCGGCCCACCGCCATGCCGAGCGCGACGGCGGGAGCGAACAGGTCGCCCGTCTTGCCGCGATAACCGATGATCCGCTTGGCGATCAGCACACCGACATAGGCTCCGGTGAGGCCGCCGAGGATGCTGCGGGAGCCGAACATCCACGCTTCGAGAAGGGTGGGATTCAGATGCGGGTCCAGATGCTCGGCCCAGCCGGACAGGCGCATCCCGATCGCGCCGCCCACCAGCGCGCCCGCGACGGCGACCAGCGACTCCTCGTGCGGCGCTCCCCTGCGGCGCGCCTCCAGGACGAACACCACGGCCGCCAGGAGCACGCCGAGGCCGACGAAGAAGCCGTGGGTGGGGACGGCCAGCCCGCCGAAGCGCAGCTCGGGAAGCACGGTCGCCACCCTAGCGGCGCCGTCCGACGTTCCCGGCGCCCGCATCGGACCGTGGGAGCTGCCGCGGGGGAGTTACGCTGACGTATGGCTACCACACATTTCCGCAGATCAGCGATAGTGCTGTTGGCCATCGCCGGAGTGTCGGCGTGCAGCGTCGAAGGCAGGGCGGCGATGCCCCCTCCGGTCACGGTCACACCCTCGGAGAACGCGACGGCGGCTCCCACACCCGCTCCCGGCGGGGGCACGCCGTCCCCGGGGGAGAGCACACCCGCTCCCGGCGGGGGCACGCCGTCCCCGGGGAAGAGCACACCTGCGCCGGCACGGAGCCCGAGCGGGACAGGGACCCCGTCCCCGGGCGTCGCCCCGCCCTTCTCGGCGAAGGTGACGAAGGTGTCCCGGGACCAGGTGCCGTACTCATGGCGGCCGGGCTGCCCGGTCCCGCTGAGCGGCCTACGCATGATCACGATGACCCACTGGGGGTTCGACGGCAAGACCCACACCGGCAGGCTCGTCGTCAACAAGGCCGTCGCCGACGACGTCGTCTCGGTCTTCAAAAAGCTGTACGGCTTCCGCTACCCGATCCGGAAGATGGAGCCCATCGACGCCTACAAGGGCGACGACTACGACTCGATCGACGCGGACAACACCTCCGCGTTCAACTGCAGGAACGCCACCGGGTCGACCAACTGGTCCGAGCACGCGTACGGCCAGGCGGTCGACCTCAACCCTCTGGAGAACCCGTACGTGTACGCGAACGGGTCGCACGCGCACCGCAACGCCGACGCGTACGTCAGGCGGCCGCTGCACAAGCCCGGCGTGATCAACGCGGGCGACCGGGTGGTGCGCGCGTTCTCGACGATCGGCTGGGGCTGGGGCGGCTACTGGTCGGGCGCGAAGGACCTCCAGCACTTCTCGAAGAGCGGCAGGTAGAGGGCCCTCGCCCGGCGAGCCGGCCGCCCGCGCCGCAGCGCCTGTACGGCGGGTGCGACCTGGGCGGCGGCGCGGCGATCCGAATCACACTGGTGTGAGCGGGACCGGGCATGTCAGGCTGACGTCTGGCCCGGCCGCCGCCGGAGTCCGGCCGGACACGGAGGGGACTGACACTGCGATGGGGTCGAGCGGAGCACCCTCGTGAGACGCGTACGCCCGCTCCTCCGGCCGAAGGGGCGGGCGCCTGTGTCGTGCTATGAGAACTCGCGACCCCCGGTGCCGCCGGGAATCGCGAGCGAGGGCTCACACGCTAACGGATGTGGCGAGGGAAACCGGAAGGATCGCTTACCACTTCATAACGATCGGCAATCGGGCCAGTCACGTTCCAACGGGACCGGCCATGTCCACGGATCAACTGCTCGTCTTCACGACGGCGTGACAGGAGAAGCACCAGATGTCTGGCTGGAACAACTCAGGCCCAACCGTCCGCTTGTGGCCACCGGACCGCTTCGAAGTCCGCTGTGTGCGGGCGAGTCCGGAGTTCTCCTCAAGTGACCGTTACCACTACGCGAAGAACGCGCATGAGGCCGTGCTCCGGCTCAGAGACGCCGGGCTGGTGACGCAGTTGCAGGCCATCCGGATCGAGGACGGCGCCGTCCTTTTCGACCTCGCGTCCGGCACGAGTGTGCCGGCCGAGCAGTGGTGAGCCGCCGAAACGACGAGGAACAAGGACCATGGCGGCGAAGGACGGGGACGGCTGGGCGCTGTGCGATCGCGGGCACCGGCACTGGGGCGTCCACGGCGCCGCCGGCCTGCTCGCCGTCCACCACACGCTGGACGGCATGCCGTACATCCTGATGCAGAAGCGCTCCTGGTGGAGCCACCACGGCGGCACCTGGGGGCTGCCCGGCGGCGCGCGCGACAGCCACGAGGACGCGATCACCGGGGCGCTGCGCGAAGCCCGCGAGGAGGCGGCGCTGACCGGCGACCAGCTCCGGGTCCAGGGCGTCTATCTCGACGACCACGGCGGCTGGTCGTTCCAGACCGTCATCGCGCAGGCCGAGGGGCTGCTCGACGCCTCTCCCGCGAACGGCGAGAGCACCGACATGCGCTGGATCGCGGCCGACGAGGTCGCGGCGAGGAAGCTGCATCCCGGGTTCGCGGAGACCTGGCCGCGGATACGGCTCGCGCTGGCGCCCCTGGTCGTCATCCTGGACGCGGCCAACATCGTCGGCGCGCGCGCCGAGCACGGCTGGTGGCGGGACCGGGCCGGGGCCACCGCCCGGCTGATCGCCGAGCTGGATGATCTCGCGGCGCGCGGCCTGCACCGGCTCCCGGAGGGCCCGCACGACCTGGCCCAGTGGTTCCCCCGGATGACCGTGGTGGTCGAGGGGGCCGCCAGGGGCGCCATCGCCGGCCTCGGAGGACGGAGCGCCCTCACCGCCGTTTCCGACGCCATCTCGGGAGGCACCCCGGAGGGCGTCTCGGACGATGTCTCCAGACGTGACGCCGGGCGTGACAGCGGACATGAGAATGGACGCGGCCCTGGGGACCTCGTCGCGGACCGCGGCTCGGAGCACCTTCCAGGCGGTGTCCCTGTATCCGGTCGTCCGCTCGGTGGTGTCTCGGGGCGTGTGACCGGCGGTGTCTCGATCGTCGAGGCGCCCGGCAGCGGTGACGACGCGATCGTGGCGCTCGTACGCGAGGCGAACCCCTGGGCGAAGGTGCTCGTCGTCACGGCGGACCGCGAGCTGCGCCGCCGCGTGGAGGCCCTCGGCGCCTCGTTCAGCGGTCCGCGCTGGCTGCTGAACCAGCTCTGAATCGACCTGCGCCGGCCACAGGGCGCCAAGGATCGTGTCTCTCGTGAATGGGACGACGACGCTGAGGGTTCCGCCGTGAGCGACAGGGCGCTTTGCGCGGCGAACGGGACGACGCGATGGGACTCGGCGGGGCGGGAGTGGCACCGGTTGTCCACAGGCCGGGCGAGCCCGTCTCACAGCTCTGCCAGGATGACCCCATGTCCGACCGGACCCTGACCGATGTGTCGGCGGAGTTGCCCCCGGCAGAGTGGGGGCGGAGATCGGCGGCGCCTTCCGCGATGCCGTGGATCTTCGCCGCGCTCGTCGTTCTGCTGATCGCGGGACACTTCGTTCTGACTCCCCTGCTGGCGTTTCCCTCGCTCCAGACATGGGCGACGATCTTCGTGGCGATCTCCGTCCAGGCGCTGCCGTTCCTCGTCTTCGGCGTGCTGCTGTCGGCCGCGATCACCGCATTCGTCCCGGCCTCGTTCTGGACCCGGGCCCTCCCCCGGCATCCCTACGCCGCCGTACCGGTGGCCGGGGCGGCGGGCGCGGTCCTTCCCGGATGCGAGTGCGCGTCCGTCCCGGTCGCCTCCGGCCTCATGTCGCGCGGCGTCACGCCCGCGGCCGCGCTGGCGTTCCTGCTCGCCTCGCCCGCGATCAATCCGGTGGTCGTGGTGGCCACCGCGGTGGCGTTCCCGGGACAGCCGATGATGGCCGCCGCCCGGTTCGCCGCCTCCCTCGTCGTGGCCGTCCTGGTGGGCTGGCTGTGGCTTCGCTTCGGCCGCTCGACGTGGCTGCGCATCCCCGCTCGCACCGCGCCGGGCGGCTCCAAGTGGGAGGCGTTCCGCGAGGCGGCGCAACACGACCTGCTCCATGCCGGAGGCTTCCTGGTCGTGGGTGGTCTGACCGCCGCCACGCTGAA
Source organism: Microtetraspora niveoalba (assembly GCF_001570405.1). Lineage (GTDB taxonomy): Bacteria > Actinomycetota > Actinomycetes > Streptosporangiales > Streptosporangiaceae > Microtetraspora > Microtetraspora niveoalba. Next base: position 29,450 of record NZ_BBYM01000046.1, read on the forward strand.
CGTCTCCGTGCCGCGCTCCTGGCTCACCACGGTGGCCGACGTTCCGGTGCTTTCCGTCGTGGTGCTCGCTCTGCTCGCCGTCCTGCTGTCGATCTGCTCGGAGGCCGACGCCTTCGTCGCGGCGTCCCTGACCACCTTCTCTCCCACGGCACGGCTCGCCTTCCTGGTGGTCGGGCCGATGGTGGACCTGAAACTGATCGCACTCCAGATCGGGACGTTCGGACGCGCATTCGCCGCCCGGTTCGTCCCTTTGACGTTCGTCTTGGCGGTATTGGTGAGCCTGGCCGTCGGAGGTCTCCTGCTGTGAACCGCATGTCGCAGAGCCTGGTCATGGTGTTCCTCGGCGGAGCCGTGTTGCGGATCACCGTGCTGTCCACGACCTACCTCAATTATGTGAAGCCCGGTTTCCACCCGTTCCTGGTCGCCGCCGGGGCCGTGGTGCTGGCGCTCGGTGTCATCGGCCTGATCCAGGAATGGCGCAAGCCGCGCTTCACGATCCCGGAGCACGCGCGTGAAAACCGCGCCCCCTATCAGCACCGCACCGCCGATCATGATCGCACCGGACATCGGGGATACGACGCACAGGACTCGCCCGGACACTTCTCGCACGGGGAGGGCGATCGGGGCGGAGATGCCCGGCTGAGCCACAGCGAGAGCACGGACCACGGGAGCCGTGATGACCATGAGGGTGGTCCCTGGGGCCATCTGGGCTACGCGAGTCATCGAAGCCACTTGGGCCAGGGGGACCATGAGAGCGGTCATGGGGGACATGAGGGCCACGACCACTCTCGCGGGCCCCGAGTAGCCTGGCTGCTCTGCCTACCGGTGTTCGCGATCTTCCTCATCTCCCCGCCCGCGCTCGGAGCGTTCGCGGCCCGCTCGGAGGAGCCGCCTCCGCGCCCACCGGTCACCTCGGACACCTACGCTCCCCTCGGGGACGACACCGTGATCGCGATGCCGATCGGGGAGTTCATCGGCCGGGCATGGGCGGACTCCACCTACTCGTTGTCGGGCAAGCGGGTTCGGCTCACCGGGTTCGTCGTGCCGTCGGCCAAGAAGAACCGGTGGTACGTCACCCGCATCCAGATGAACTGCTGCGCCGCCGACGGCATCCCGTTGAAGGTGTCCGTCCTCAAGGCGGCCCAGCCACCCGTGGACACCTGGGTCGAGGTCACCGGCACGTGGGTACCCCCCAAGTCCGACAAAATCCCCAACGGCACGGTGGCTCCCGAGCTCGTGGCCACCGACGTCATCGAGATCCCCCAGCCAGTGGAGCCGTATGAGTAGGGCTGAGCGGGGCCGATCGGGGCCATGGCTCGGGCCGAGCGGGGGAGTCGGGGCCCCGGCGCCGCCGGGCCGGCCAGAGGACGGCCCGCGCCGGTCACCGGCCGCCGGTCAGAGCGGTGGGTCAGCCGAGCGGGGCGGGTGGGTCAGCCGAGCGCGACCATCACGGGCGTGAACAGGCGGCTGCGGTCGCCGGGGAGCGGCGCGCCGTACTCCATGATCGTCGTGGAGAAGGAGTGGTGCAGGCCGTGCTCTTTCGCCCAGGCGAGCAGCTCGGAGCGGCTCGTGTCGATGTCGATGCGCACCGGCCCCTCGACCTCGGAGGCCAGGTCGGAGAGCAGGCCCAGCGCGGTGTCCGCATCCTGCGCGATCGCCGGGCCGAGCACCGTCTCGCCCAGGTTGCGCCAGGCGCCGGCGAAACCGGACAGACCGCCGTCCGGTCCGTCGACCACGCGGAACCGCTCCGAGAACGCCTGCAGCCGGGTCAGCAGTTCGCCGCGCGGCGCGCCGAAAACCTCGGCGTCCAGGGCGAGGATCGCGGACAGATCCGACGGCGTCGCCGGCCGTGACGTCCCGCGGGTGAGACCGGTCGCCTCGCCCACATGCGTGGCGCACTCGCCGATCGCGCGGAAGCCCAGCCGCTCGTACATGGGCCGTCCGTACGCGGTGGCGGTCAGCCAGGCGGTCGCCGTCCCGGCCCTGTCCAGGGCGTACCTCAGGAGCGCGCCGCCGAGGCCGCGGCGTTCCCGCCGCTTGGCGACGAGCATCATGCCGATGGCGCTGATCTCCTGGCCGAACCGGGTGCACACGACCGCCGCGGCCAGTCCGCCGTCGGGATCGTCCACGCCGTAGACGTCTCCGACCTCGAACAGCAGTCGCCATTTCCGCTCCTCGGGCGACCACTCGCGGTCTTCGGCCAGGCGGAGACAGGCCGGCAGGTCGGTGACATCGAGGAGACGGACGGGAAAGCCGGAGATCAACTGATCGGTCACATGATTCCTTCTGATCGGTGCGGGTCGGCGGTCGACCGTGGCCAGACAGCACTTGGATCGTAGCCAGGCGGCCCTCGGCGGGACGGACTCGAACAGGCCCCGAGCGCCTGCATCATGTCGCATCGCCCGCGAGGGACTCAAACGGATTTCTACCTGCTTGGATCAACAGTCATGAGCATGACGGCGCATGTGTACGGCGACGGTTTTCCCCTCATCGGCCTGTCCTGGTTCGGCCTGGACGGCGCCGCGATGGCGGCGGCCGTGGAACCGGCCCTACCCGAAGCCACCCCCTTGCAGCGGATATATCCGGACCTGCCGGGATGCGGGCGGACACCGGGAGGGCCGAAGGATTCCGACGGTGTCGTGGACGCCGTGCTGGAGTTCCTCGACACACGGATCGGCTCCCGCCGGTTCCTCCTCGCGGGCTGCTCGTACGGCGGCTACATCGCCGCCGCCGTCACCCGGCGGCGGCCGGAGCAGGTGGCCGGGCTGATGCTGATCTGCTCCGGGGTGAAGATCCGGCCGGAAGATCGGGAGCTGCCCGAGCCGCCGGACCGCCCCGCCCCCGAGGGGTGGTTGTCGGGCGTACCCGATGATCTGCGGGAGCACCTCTCCCTGGCGCTCGGCGACCGGACCGGCGGGGCGGCCGAACGGGTGGCCGCGGTGCTGACCTCGTCGGCCTCGCGTGACGACGAGTATCTGGCGCGGCTGCGGGCGACGGGATACCAGCTCTCGGACGAGGGCGCACCGTCGATCTACCGGGGGCCGACGACCGTCGTCTCCGGCAGGCAGGACCGGATCGCGGGGTACGCCGATCAGTTCCGGGCCCTGTCGTCCTTCCCGTACGCCTCTTTCAGCGCGCTGGCCGACGCGGGGCACTACCTCCCGTTCGAGCGGCCTGACGCCTTCCGCGATCTCGTACGGGAGTGGCTCGCCCGCTGCCACATCGGCCGGTGACGGCGGCACCCGTGGGAGGCAACACAATTTTTAGATGCTTCGTCCGCTATGTCGGGTTTCTCGTCAAAGTCCAGCGGTAGGGCCGATGGGGACAACGAAGGACGGAGGAAAAGATGATCACCCAGGAGGAGATTCCGCGGGTGCTGGACATCCCGGTCCAGGGCACCGGCGGGCAGAAGCTCGGCGAGGTCAAACACGTCTTCCTCGACGACGACACCGGGCAGCCGGAATGGCTCTGCGTGAAAACCGGCCTGTTCGGCACGAGTGAGACGTTCGTCCCGATCCGTAATGCGGACCTGGTCGAAGACCACGTAGAGGTCCCGTACGACAAGGAGCGCGTCAAGGGCGCCCCCAACGTCGACGTGGACGCCGGCGGCCATCTGTCCGTCGAGCAGGAGCGCGAGCTCTACCGCTACTACGACATGAGCTGGGAAACGTCCTGGGAGCAGGCCAACCAGCCCGGCCAGGGCTGGGCCCACGCCGGCGGCGAGCAGGAGCGCGAGCGCCTGTCCGGGGGCGTCGGAGGCGAGACGGCCACCCGCCCCGGCGAGACGGTTCGGCCGGGAGAGACGGTTCGCCCGGGCGAGACCAGGGGCGAAACGGCGACCACCCGCCCCGGCGAGACCGGCCGGATAGGAGAGCCGACCCCGCCCGGGCGCACGGGAGAGACCGCCGGCCGCAGGACAGGGGAGAGCCTGCGCACGCGCCTGCGCCGGTACCTGTCGCCCGAGGAGTCGCGTCGGGAGCGCCCCGATGCCAAGCGGGACGACTTCGGCGACACCGGCGGCCAGTCCGGGCGCTCCTTGTGAACGACGCCGACCGCGTGAACGTCGTCGCCCTCGCCGGCTGACGCGTTCCCGGTACGGCGGAAAGCCCGGCACAGGCTCGGAGGTCGACCCTCCGGGTCTGTGCCGTGTCATGCCCCCGACTCCCGGAGGAGGAGGCGTCACGCCTCTTTCTTCATCTTCCTGGTGTCCCGGGGATCGACGTACGGCGTCTCGTCCTCGGGGTGGCCGGCCTCGATGGAGCGCTGACGCGCCAGCTCGGCGTCGAACTCCACTCCCAGCAGGACGGCGATGTTGGTGATCCACAACCAGATCAGGAAGACGATGACCCCGGCCAGGGTGGCGTACGTCTTGTTGTACGAGCCGAACTTCGTCACGTACACGGCGAAGATGATCGACGCGACGATCCACAGGATCACCGCCAGCAGGCTGCCCGGGGTGAGCCAGCGGAAGCGCGGCTGCCGGACGTTGGGAGCCAGCCAGTACAGCAGGGCGAGGACCAGGGCGACGAGGATCACCAGGATCGGCCACTTGCCGATGTTCCAGATCATCACGCCGGTCTCACCGATGCCCAGCGCCTGACCGGCCTTCTCCGCCAGACCGCCGGTGAAGACCGTCACGAACGATCCGATGGCGATCAACACGACCAGCAGAGCGGTGATGCCCACGCGCAGCGGCAGGGTCACCCAGATCGGCCGCCCTTCCGGCATCTCGTACAGCGCGTTGGCCGCTCGTATGAACGCCGCGACGTACCCCGAGGCGGACCACAACGCCACGACGATCCCGATGATGCCGGCGACACCGGCCGCGCGCGGGCTGCTCTGCAGGGCCTGCAGTACGGGACCGAGGGTCTGCTTGGCCGGGCCCGGGGCCATGGAGGTGATGTTGGCCATCAGCGTCCGCGAAGCCGAGGCGCCGAACAGCCCGAACAACGACACCACCGCCAACAGCGCCGGAAAGAGCGAAAGCACCGCGTAATAGGTCAGCGCGGCCGCCCAGTCGGTGACCTTGTCCCGCTGGAACTCCTTGACGGTCCGCTTGAGCACATGGAACCAGGACTTCCTGGGCAGTTCCGTGGGGCTCTCCGGCGCCCTGCCCGAATCCGGCTGCGGCTCTTCCCGCGTCATGGCTCTTTCCCCCCAACTGCGCCCGTTGCCAACCAGGTCAGGCGCTACCCACGCAGTCAGGGCGTATTCGCCGAACGCCGCACGGTGATCACCTTGGACGCCCGCGGCGGAGCCGCCCGGGCCCGAGGACTCCCCCTCGTGCGACAGGCGACAACACCACGATCACGAGGGCGCGACCGAAGCCCCGGCCCGGCACGCCCGCCTCCACGAGAACGTCGCGGCCGACCGGCCGGCCACGTCACCGCCCCACCGGCGCCGCGTTCTCCGCCCGAGGCCCCCGGCCGCGGCGGTCACCTGGACGGAGCGAGCCGCGTCACCTCCTGGCGAGCGGCGGCGTCGATGTCCCCTTCGAGGAGCCCGTTCTGGGTCGCCGAATCGCAACCCGGCCTGACCCACACCCCCGCCGGCGGCCCCTCCGGATAGCCGAAGATCAGGCGAAATGTGCGCTTTTCCGGCACACTGCCCTTCATCCGGCAGGGGGTGCCGTCACGACGCGTCACCGCGGCGTTCAGCGCCGCCGCCAGGGGCTCCGCGACGTCACGTCCGTACGAGGCCCGCGGCTGCCGCGGCACACCCGCGTCGGTCCAGCAGACCAGCACCGACGTCGGCCCCTCGGGCACCATCCGGGTGTCCTGCCCTCGGCGGCCCCCGGGCCCCCGGCACGGGTCCTCCGGCCGGCTTCGCGACCACGTCCCGTTCAGGTACGCGGCGGTGATGTCATCCCCGATGTACTCGCGGCTGCTCGCGGTGCCGTTCGTCGTCATCACGCACGCGTTGACCTCGTCGGCGCTGCCGACCCACAACCATCGGCCGTCCGGATAGGTGAACCGGACGAGATAGTTCGTCATCGGCCCGGCCTTGAGGTTGCACGACCCCACGTCGGCCGCGCCGACCGGCAGGTAGGCGAGGTCGCGCGCCATCGCCGCCGCCGCGCCGCCGGTCAGCGTCCGGGTGCCGGCGTGGCGTTCGTTCCCCTCGTCGGTGTTGTGGCCGGGATAGCCGCAGATCATCGCCTCGATCGGGGTGCCGGGCACCAGTGATTCCCCGGCGCCGGAGAGGTGGGTGGCGGCGGGGACCCAGCCGCGCATGGGCTCACCGCCCCATCGCTCCGGGCATGCCGGTGGAGCGGGGGGCGGCTCCCGCCATGGCCGGGCGACCAGTACGGCTCCCGCCGCGACCGCGAGAAGGGCCGGCACGAGAAGAGCCGCCCGCCACGCCGCTCCACCGCGGCGGATCCTGTTCCAGCTTCGCGTGATGATGTCAGCGCTCCGGTTTCTCCGCGTCCGGCCGGCGTTTCACCGGACCGGCCGAAGTGGCGTCGATCCCGCGTCCGTCTCCGTGGAAGGCGCCGCCGGGTCGAGCCGGCCGGCGAGCGGCGCGCTTGGCGACAGGCGGCCGGCCGCGGGAGAAGGACGCGCCGGGGACAGCCTGCCACGCAAAGCGGCGCGTGATCCACAGGCGGTCACGGGACCGCCGTCGGCCGTGGATATCCTCTCCGGGATTCGGGGAGGCGACATGGGTCTTGGCGGGTTCCACTTGCCCACAGGGGCAGAGCAGTTCATCGGTCCGGAGGAGCTCTTCTTCTCCACGACGGACCGCCGTGGGTTGATCCGCAGCGGCAACTCCGTCTTCGTACGGACCTCCCGGTTCTCTCTCGACGAGCTCACCGGCGCCCCGCACAACATCGTGCGTCACCCGGCCATGCCGTCCGGGGTCTTCCGGCTGATGTGGGACCGCCTGCTCACCGGACGCCCGGCCGGCGCGTACGTCCGGAACCTGGCCAAGGACGGCAGCCACTACTGGGTCTTCGCGACCATGACGCCGTCGGGCGACGGATTCCTGTCGGTCCGCATGGCGCCTCGATCGGAGCTGTTCGAGGAGGTCAAGCGGCTGTACAAGTACGTCGCCGACATCGAGGTCGAGGCGGCCGAACGCCACGGGATGGACCGGCGCGAAGTGGCGCAGGTCGGGATCAGACGGCTCGAACAGCTGTTGGGCGAGCTCGGGTTCCGGTCGCACGACGACTTCCTCACCGAGGCGCTGTCCACCGAGATCGCGGCACGCGAGGGGCTCGCCTCCTCGGCCTACGCCCGGCCCGAGGCGACCGGGCCGATCGCGGAGGTGCTGGCCGGGGCCGGGGCGCTCGAAGCGATGCTCACCGACCTGGTGGAGCGGCTGGAGTCGTACCGGATGCTCAGCGACCGGCTCGTACGGTCGTCCGTCCAGGTGCTCGACATCGCCCGCAGGCTCGACCGCGCCGTGGCCGCCGCGCAGACCGCCTCCGCGAGGGTCGCCGAGACCGCCCCGGTCCTGCACAACGTCGCCCAGGTGATGGCCGCGCCCACCCACACCGCGGTGGACACGCTCGAACGGCTGGTGCCCCGGCTCACCACGCTGCGCTCGTACGTCACGGACCTGCGGTTCCGGATCGCGCTGGCCAACCTGCACAACGACATGGTCGCCGCGTTCGCGGCCGAGGTCGTGGACGGCGTCGCGCCGCACACCGCGCTGAGCGAGGTGCCCCGGCTCTGCGACGCCGTACACGAGAGCGTGCGGGAGATGTCGGCCAGGGCGCGGCAGGTGAACGAGGAACTGCGCGCGATCCTCTCCGAGGTCGCCGTCGCCGGCGAGCGCCTGGCGGAGTTCCGCCGTTTCCTCGGGCAGTGGCGGATCCTCGTGACGCGTCACCGGGCCGAGCGCGCCCTCGGCGACCTGGTGCGGCCGATCGACGAGGAGTTCTCCGCGAGCTGGGACGGCATGGACATGCTGCATGCCCTGGGCCGGGAGTTCGAGTCCTCGGCCGTGCCGTTCGACGTCGAGACGCTGGACGCGCAGCTCACCAGGATCCGCGCCGGAGCCGTCGGCCCCCACGACGCGTCCTGAGCCCGGGCGCCGCCGACGCGCCCCGGCCGCCGCGTCGGGCGAAGTCGGGCACGTCCGCGTACGCCCGTACGATCAGGGCGTGAAAATGGAGCTGGTCGCGATCATCGTGGAGGACTACGACGAGGCCATCGGGTTCTTCGTCGACGTCCTCGGTTTCGATCTGGTGGAGGACTCGCCGTCGTCGACGAACGACGGCCGTCCGAAGCGGTGGGTCGTCGTCCGTCCGCCCGGCGCCGAGACCGGCATCCTGCTCGCCCGCGCCGACGGGGAGCACCAGACCGCGGCCGTCGGGAACCAGGTGGCCGGGCGGGTGGGGTTCTTCCTCCGGGTGGACGACTTCGACGCCGCCCACCGGCGCATGGTCGCCGCCGGGGTCGAGTTCGTGACCTCACCGCGCACCGAGCCCTACGGCCGGGTCGCCGTCTTCCTCGACATCGCCGGAAACCGCTGGGACCTGCTCGGCCCGGCCTGAACCGTCCCGACGCGTCCTCGCGGTCCGGCGATGTCGGCACGCGGTCGGTCGGCGTCGACGCGGTCGAGGACGTCCTTCAGGACATCGCTCCACAGCCCCCGGATGGACAGGGGCTCCTCCCTCGTCAAAGCACCCCACGGCGAGTTTCATAACGCGCTCCAGGGGCTACATCCGCGTCCGCGCGTACTCGTGCAGTGCGTCGCGGACGAACGCCGCCCCCTCGACGCTGTGGTAGGTGGTGGCGAAGGCGGGGTCGTCGACGTACATGTGGCCCAGGCCCTTCACCATCTGGATCGAACGGTCCCGGTCGCCCTCGGCCGTGGGGGTGCCGGGGATCTCGCACAACCACTGGACGTGTCGGGCGGCCAGTGACTGCGCACGCTCCGACGTCGGTGAAACCCCGGCCTTCCACGCGGCGACCCATGCCGCCACGAGTTCGTCGGTGGCCTGCTTCCAGGCCATTTGCTGCTTGAAAGTCTTGGCGTGCCACCAGTCGTTGCTCGCCCGGAACGCGTGCTCACCCCAGCGCGAGATCACCTCGTCCTTGTAGCGGTCGTTGAAGCCGTCGAGCAGCACGTCCGCGCCCAGGTCGGTCCCGGCCAGCTTGGCCTCGAGAGCGTGACGCGCCGCCCGGATCTGATGCTCGATCCGGTCTCGTTCGCCTTCCAACGCCGCGATGTGCGCCCGGAGTCCGTCACACTCGTCCACCTCCTCGGCCAGGACCTCGGCGATGGCCGACAGGCCCAGCCCCAGCCGGCGCATCAGCAGGATCCGCTGCAGTCGGGCGACCGCGCTCGGGCCGTAGTAGCGGTATCCGTTCGCGCCCACTCGGGACGGCGCGAGAAGCCCGATGCGATCGTAGTGACGCAGGGTCCGGCTCGTGATGCCCGCCCTGACCGCGAGCTCGTGGATCATCCACTCCATCGTCCGCTCCTGTTGCCGCGCCCCTTCGATCGAGTATCGCCCGATCTCCGAGTCCGACCGCCGGATCCCGGATGATCAGCGCAGCGCGGTGGCGATGATCTCGGCGGCTTCGACCTGCAGGGCCTGCGCCGCGGTCTGCCCCGTCGCCGCCAGGTAGGTGTCGACCAGTCTGTTGCCGACCGCGTACCCGGCCCCGGTGGGCAATCCCACCGGGGCGACGCCGAAGCGCTCCGCGCTGGCGTCGCCGTGCACCCAGGCCGTGAAGTTCTGCATGCCGGTCACGTCGAGTCCGGACACGACCTTGGCGAAGACCGCCTCGTCGTGGAGGTGCGGCACGCCCATGCGGGCGTAGCCGAGCTCGTCGCCGTAGAGCTGGCGGGCGAATGCGTCGGCCAGGCCCTCCGATACCACGTGGTCGCCGACCGTGACGGTCATCGGGTTCCACACCACGCCGCCCGGGCCGAAACGCAGGTTGTGGTTGAGCTCGTGCACGGCGGTGGCCTCCAGCCGTTCCACGTTCTCGGGGAACGGCCACAGCGTGATCGCGATGTAGCCCGGCGTTCCGCCGTAGCCGACCATTCCGAGGCAGGGACCCATGAAGTGGGCATCGCCGGGATCACCGAGCACGAACAGCACGGTGATGTCCGGGACCTCCAGCCCCGGCGTCGCCGCCAACTGCACGGCGAGAGCATCGTCAAGAGCACGCTGCATGCGTTCCCAGGCTCCGGCCGCCGCCAGCGTCTCAAGCGCGTCGAGGCAACGCTCCTCGTCACGGTCGATGGGAAATCCGGACGCCCCTTGGTGCATGGCCACCAGATCGACGTCGCCGGGGAAATAGCGGTACATGTCTTTGACGGGCTCCAGCATCGAGCCCAGCATGGCGACGCGATCCGTGACCGGGGCCCGCAGGATTCGCGTCATGGACGAGTAGGTGTCGAGAACGGTGATCGCCATGCCCGGGAACCTAAAGGTTGACGCAGCGGCAAGGTCAAACGGCCGGAGCGCGTCCAGGCTCCGGCCCGGCTCCCGTGTAGGAGGCTCGGAGTGCGGTCGGCTGTCGCGGTCATTCCGTGGCCGGCGTGCCTGTCCTGCTTCCCGGTCGATCGCCCAGGCGTCCGCCACCGGGCCCACGTGCCCGAGCTTGTCGGGATTGATCACTGAGCGGATCGCCTGGATCCGCCCGTCGAGTACACAGCACATCGATCGAGATCCGCGTCACCGCGGCCGACAGAAGAGCCTTGGTCGACGTGGGCCGGGTCGCCGAGCCCTCGAAGCGCAGCCATGTCTCCTGCACCGCGTCCTCTGCCTCACCCACACTGCCCAGAATGCGATAGGCGATCGAGAACAGCAGCGGCCGCAGCTCCTCGAACTCCTCGACCTTGCTCACGCCGGGTCCCCTCCCCCTGACGCCCTCCCGCCCCGCCGTACTCGCCGGCGCGGGCATCTTCTGGTGATCATCCGGACCACCGGCAGGCCGGAGTGATGCCCGCCGGCCCGGGGGTCCGGAGCCCGCAGCCGGGCCCCGGACCGGTCGCTGACGCCGATCAGTGGAACTGCCCGGGCTCGTAGTCGCCGGCCGGCTGCCGGGTGATGATATTCAGCCGGTTCACCGCGTTCATGAAGGAGACCAGGATCACCAGTGCGGTGAGTTGCTCCTCGTCGTAGTGCTCGGCGGCCTGCGCCCACACCTCGTCGCTGACCCCGTCGGCCGCATCCGCGACCCGGGTCCCCTCCTCCGCCAGCTCCAGCGCGGCACGCTCGGCCTGGGTGAAGACCGTGGCCTCCCGCCACGCCGCGACCAGGTTCAGCCGCACCGAGGTCTCCCCGGCAGCGGCGGCCTCTTTGGTGTGCATGTCGATGCAGACGGCGCAGCCGTTGATCTGACTCACGCGAAGCGCCACCAGCTCCTGGGTAGCTGTCGGCAGCGGCGTGTCCTTGAGCGCCTTGCCTGCCGACATGAGGTACTTGAGGACCTTGCCGGCGGTCGGGTCGGCGAAGTAGTTCAGTCGCGCGTCCATGGTGTGCTCCTCTGCGGTCGTCAGTGGCTACACACCCTGAGACGAGGTAGCCCGCACCCCTGTGACATGGACGAAATGTGACCCGCGTCTCCCGATCGCCGAGCCCGGCCACCGACCGCCCCTGGGTGGCGTCCGATCACCCTCCAGCCGCAGCCTCGCGCGATCATCACTCGGGGCGTTTTGGGCAAGACAGTGAAGCCTCAGGCGGCGATAGGGGTCAGGAAAATCCAGACGTGGCCGAACGGATCACGAAGCATCGACTGCCGGGCACCGTAGGGCATGTCGGCCGGAGAGGAGAGAAGTTCGGCCCCGGCGGCCACGGCCTGGGCGGTCAGCGCGTCCACGTCCGGCACGTAGACGTGCAGGACAACGGATACACCGCCTTCGCCAGGGCGCGAGAACGGCGCCTCGGCGTCACCGAGCATGAGAGTGGAGCCCTGGACGCTGATCTCGGCGTGGACGATCCGCCCTTCATCCCCGTCGAGCCGGAAGAGTTCGGAGGCACCGAACGCCTTGACGTAGAACTTGATCGCCTCCGCGGCCCCGTCGACCATGATGTGGGGGATGACCGCGTACTTGTAATGCTCGGGAATCTCCATGCCGGCTACGGTAGGGACGCGTCGATCGCCCCGGCATCGGGCGAGGGACCCCTTCACACTCCGTCGAAAGCCCTAGGCCGAGCCTCCCGCCGCCCTGGCCCGGCAGTCCTCCGGGCACGACGCCGGACCGATGGGCTCCGCCCGCCCCGGCTGCGGGCACGACCCGGGCCGCACCGCCTCCGGCCGGCGCACCTACATTCTCGGCGGCGACGCGGCCTCTCGTATCGCGGTGGCGGCCGCCGTCGGGACGTAGTTCTCGGGCACGCCGTCGACCAGGATGATGTCGCCCTCGATGTGCCGCGAGCGCAGCGGCGCGATCTCCCGGTACGAGGGAGAGTCCCACCACGCCCGCGCCTCGGCGATGCCCGGGAACCCGATCATCACGACATGTCCGGGCCAGTTGCCCTCCTTCACCTCGTGCTGCGTGGCGTGAACGAGGTAGCGGCCGCCGTACGGCTCGAAGGTGGTGGGCAGCCGCTCGATGTACTCGGCGATCTCCGGGTGCGGGGCCGCCTCCCGCAGGTGGGCGATGACATAGGCGGGCATGGTGTCCTCCCGGTGGGATCGTGCTCGGTACACCGCCGATCCTGACAGGCCCTTCGCGAGCGGGCGATTACCCGGCAGGTAAGCGATCTGCCATCGCGGGCCGAGTGGACGTCGCCCCGGGCCTCGGCGAACACGAAGGTGTCGCCGCGCGGCCGGGCCGGCTCGAACCGCTGCGGCCCGCCGTACTCACCGGGGGAGAGGGCACGGCGGATCGCCGGTCAGGAGCGCACCGGGCGTTCGAAGAAGGTCTCCAGGACGACGATCGCCTGGGTGCTCGCCACTCCCTGGATGCCGTAGATCCGCCGCAGCACGTCCTGGAGCTGCTCGGTCGTCGCCGTACGCACCTTGACGAGCACCGACGCCTCCCCCGCGATCACGTGCGCCTCCATGATCTCCGGGATCTCCGCGAAGGCGCCCCCGGACTCCCCCATCCACGCGTCGGCGCCGACCATCACGTACGCCAGCACCGGCCGGTCCAGCGCCACGGGATCCACATCGACGGTGGTCGCCCGGATGACCCCGCGCTCGCGCAGCTTGCGCACCCGCTCGTGCACCGCCCCGGCCGACAGCCCGACCGCCCGCCCCAGCGCCGCGTAGGACTGGGCGGCGTCGCGCTGCAGTTCGGCCACGAGCGCGCGATCGACGTCATCCAACTGAACCTGGTTTGGCATGATACGAATAATACCGAAGGAGGTTCAGTCATGGAGCGATTCCGGGCCGAGTTCGAGGTGCTCGACAAGCGTTTCGGTTACGACGGCGGCGACGAGTACGTGGAGGTGCTCCACAGCGGCAGCCGCAAGACCGAAGGGCCCGTCTACTTCCCCGCGGGGCGCTATCTGATCTGGAGCGACATCCCCAACGACCGGCTGCTGCGCTGGGACGAGACCACCGGCGCCGTCGGCGTCTTCCGCACTCCGTCGGGCAACGCCAACGGCAACACCATCGACCTCGAGGGCCGGCTGATCACCTGCGAGCAGGGCGCCAGGCGGGTCACCAGGACCGAGCACGACGGCACCGTCACCGTCCTCGCCGACCGCTACCAGGGCAAGCGCCTCAACAGCCCCAACGACGTGGTGGTCCGCTCGGACGGCACGATCTGGTTCACCGACCCGAGCTACGGCATCATCGGCTACTACGAGGGCAGCCCGGCCGAGAGCGAGATCGGCGGCGACCACGTCTACCGCCTCGACCCCGCCTCCGGCGAGCTGTCGATCGTGGCCGACGACTTCGACCGGCCGAACGGCCTGGCCTTCTCGCCGGACGAGTCGCTGCTGTACATCGTGGACACCCGCAAGCGGCACCTGAGGGTGTTCGAGGTGACCGCGGAGGGGACTCTGACGGGCGGCGAGGTCTTCGCCGAGGCCTGGTTCGACGGGATCCGCCTCGACTGCTACGGCCGGGTGTGGGCGGCGGCCATGGAGGGCCTCCACTGTTACGACCCTGACGGCACCCTCATCGCCCGCCTCCGCCTCCCCGAGTCGGCCTCGAACCTCACCTTCGGCGGCCCCAAGCGCAACAACCTGTTCATCACGGGCTCGGGCGGCGACCTGTACTCGATCCGGGTGACCTTCGCCGGGGCCAGGTGAACCTCGTACTCCGGCGGCTCGGGCCGCCGGCACCCGTGGATGCCGGCCGGTTCCCCTAGGCGATCACCGGGCTCGGCCGGGCGCAGCTCTTCGCCTCTTCGGTGAGCTTGGCCGGCAGAGCGGGGACCGGCTCCGGCTCGTCAAGGACACGCACCTCGGTCCGTCATCGTGCGTTGCGTAGCTTGAGAATGTATGTGGCGGTAAGCGCGACGGCGCGGTCTTCGTCATGTGACAGATCTGCGAGGGCACGTGACGTCGTGATCCCCGGGATGTCCGCGAGCGCCTGTGTCAGCCGTCCACGTGCGGACGACTCAACGGTGCCGTGGGCGAGGCGGTCAACGAGCCCGGTAGCGATCTGATCCGCCAACACGGGATCACTCGCCAGCGCGCTCAGCGCATCGGCCGCGTCGACGTCGTTCGTCCCCTCGACGATCATGTCGATGAGCGTCGGGACCGCGTCGGCCACTCCACGTGCCCCGAGCGCCAGAGCCGCACACCTGCGGACCACGATGTCGGCGTCCGCGAGGGCCTCCTGAAGCAGTGCGGTCGCCTCACCGTTCGGCATCTCGGCGATGGACTGGACGGCACGTTTCCGCACCTCGGCCACCGGGGAGCCGAGGCCCTCCGCCAGCAGTGCCAATCCGCCGTCGCCCGATCGTGCCAGCGCCCATCGAAGGGCGCCGGCGACGTTCGGGTCCGTCTCGCTCAACGCCGCCTCGACCAGAGCTTCCACCGGCACCGGAACCTCTCCGACTGAGGACAACGCCGCGCGCTGGCGCTTCCCTGCGCTCTCCGAGCCCAGGTCCTGGAGGAGCGCAACGATCTGGAGGACGTCCTCCCAGTCGGCGGGTTCCGCGGCACCGATCCGACGGAGTCGCGTGAGCAGCTCCATCTCACCCGCGATGCGTCCTCGCGTCTGGCGGATGAGGTCGTCGACGAGCTCCGAGGGCTGGAAGCCGGGATCATCCAGCGCGCGCCCGACTTCACGCAGCGACAACCCCAAGGACCGCAGGCTCTCGATGTGGAAGATCCGCCGGATGTCCTCGCTGGAGTACTCCCGATAGCCGGCCTCGGTACGACCCGTTGGCCGCACCAGGCCGAGCGACTCGTAATGTCTCAGCATGCGGGCGCTGACCCCGGACCGTCGTGCCACATCACCGATCAACACTGCTTGTCACCCCTCCTGGCTGGTCGTGCCGAGGGCTACGACGCGCTTCGCCTCCTCGATCGCGAACTCGAATCCGGCATCCGGGTTGCGCGACAGCCATTCCGTGGCGATCGCGTGCTGACGTACGCGAGGGGCGGGATCCGTCGTCGCGGCGCGCAGGACCGGCGTGATCACCTCACCGAGCGCGATCAGCGCCCGGCTGAGGCTCAGCTGCGTCTCACGCTTGCCGCGCCCGAGCTGTGTCGCCAACACTCCGGCCAACTCGGCTTCTTCCCCTTCCGGCACGAGTACGACCGCCGCTCGCCAGGCGCTCCGCGCGACCTCGTCGTCGGTGTCGGTCAGGTGCGCCCGTGTGATCGCCGGCCACGCTTGCCGATCCCCGATCTTGGACAGCGTGTGCAACGCCTGGCTGCGTGCCTGCGCACGCTCCGAGCGGAGTTCATCGATGAGCCTTGGGACCGTCATCGACGATGAGTGCCGGGTGAGCGCCCACGTAAGCATGTCGCGCACGTAGAAGTCGGGCTCGATCGCGCATCGTTCGATGAGCTTGTCGACGAACCGCGGGTCCGGGGCCGTGCCGACCGCCAGCGCCGCCTGCAGCCGCACCGACGAGCTGCCGTTCTCCAGCCCCTGGAGAGCTCGCTTCGTGTTCGTGTCCTCTTTCGACATGGTCATCGGGGCCACCTCCTTGGCTGCAGTGAAGTCCTTGTCACTGTGTCAAGGTCAAGCGGCACCACGCCGTGAGCCGGCCAGGTGCCGGATGTGTGTGCGCCGGGGCTACTACGCCTCGAAGAACCGCGTACCCTCGCGGCGGGCGCGTTCAGGACCGGGCATCGACCGAGATGATCACCACGATCCACGCGGGATCCGGGGGAACGTATGGATCCCCGCGCGTCCACGCCGAGCTGCGGGAGGAGTACGGGCTGCGCGTCGGCGCAAGCGGCCGTCAGGCTGGGGTCAGGTTGAACTCGGCCTCGGATCGCCGGCTGGGCCCTGGACGGCGTGACTGCTCCCACAGGATCAGGAAACCGGCTCCAGGCGGACACAGCACCGGTCGGGGGCGGGCGCCAGGCACGCTTGCAGCCTGTCTTCATCGAGCCCCTGAAGCACGCCGCGGAGCAGGTGGAGGTTCATGCCGCACACCGTCTGGGTGTGTTCGCGGGCGAGCACGTGGAAGGGACAGTTGCCCAAAACGATGACATCACCGTCATAGCGGGGCTCGAATCCATACCGCTCCAGCAGGTCGAACACCCCCGCGCGGTCCTGGCCGACCAGCCGCGTGCCCAGTTCGTGGGCTTTGCGGTGCAGGACGGTCCGCACCGGCTCACCGGTGTCCTCGGACTCCTCCAGGGCCTGAGCGAGGAGCCGTCCGGCCAGTTCGTAATTCCGTTCCGGGAGGCTGACGGTGACCTGCTTGGTGGAGCGCTTATAGAGCTTGGCGGGCCTGCCCGCACCCGGCCCGGTACGTCCGCTGCGCCGCTCGTAGACGACGTCGAGCAGTGACTCGTCGGCGAGGCGCTCCAGATGGAAGGCCGCGGTCCGCAGGGCCAGGCCAAGGGCGGCGGCAGCCTCCTCGCGGCTGACCGGGCGCGGCTGGCGCACGACGTGTTCGTAGAGCCTCCTGCGGGTTGGCTCGTCCAGAGCGGCGACGGCGGAGACGTCGGTGTGGGGCGCTTCTTTCGGGTCGTCCACGAACACCATTCTAAAACCCAAAGTCATTGACGAAAGAGAGCCCGTGCGCTTCTATCGTAAGCAAGTGTTGCCGATAGAAGGAAGGGCGTCATGTCGTCCGCAACCACCACGTCCACCACACCGAGGCGGGCCGCGCTGGCCGATCCCGGCTACCAGGCGTTCGTCATCCTGCGCACCGGGTTCACCGTGGCGCCGATCCTGTTCGGGCTGGACAAATTCACCAACCTGCTCGTGGACTGGACCACCTACCTCGCCCCCTGGATCAACGACGTCGTTCCAGGCAGCGCCCAGGCAGCCATGTACGCCGTGGGCGTCGTCGAGATCGTGGCGGGCCTCGTCGTCGCGCTCGCCCCGCGCTTCGGGGGCTGGCTGGTGGCCGGATGGCTGGCCGGCATCATCCTCAACCTGCTGACCATTCCCGGTCACTATGACGTCGCGCTACGCGACTTCGGCCTCCTGCTCGGCGCGGTCGCGCTCGCCCGGCTCGCCCAGCGCTATCACGGCACACGGCAGTCGCGCTGAAGACCCGCAGCAGGCAGCGCGCCTCTCCGCCCTCCGCCTCCTCGCGATTCGCGGCCAGGGACGCGGCGATGCGGATGGCCAGGGCGGGGCGCCTGCGGTGCACCGTCATGGAGACGACGCCTTCCTCCACTGCCGACACACCACGCGCGGCGCCCGCCTCGGCAGCCCGACGGTTTGCGGCCGAGGGGTTCGAGGCCGGCGATGAGGGTGAGGGCGCGGATCTGGGCGGCGGTCATGGCGGGGCGGAGTTCGCGGGCCGCGTCGTCCACGGTCCACAGCTCGATCGCGCCGGCTGCCGCGTCTCCATGATGCCGAGGCCCTGGAAGCATCGCAGAGCCGGCGGGGAAGTCGCGGCGGCCGATGAGTCGACAGCCTGGGGTCAGGTTGGACCTGACCCCAGCGAGGTCAGTCCAACCCGATCTCGAAGCGACGTATGACTGACGGCCAAGGTGTGGAAACCCGGACAGAGTTCCCTGCTCTTCTCGAAGGAAAGAGAGCAAGCAATAACTCCTTGTTACAGTCCGTGATCTTCGTTTAGATGGTGCGGCCGTATTCGAGCTGGAACAGGACGAGAGCGGCGCGGGCCAATACTTCGAGCCCCGTCCGCACCATCTGGGAGAGTCATGACAAGTAGGTTCACTGAGTTGGCCGTTGACTGCCACGATCCGGAGAGGCTCGCGGCCTTCTGGTGCGAGGTCCTGGACTTCAAGGTGATCGACCGGAGCGAGGGCAAGGTCGAGATCGGCTCCTGGGTGCCGACCGTTGAGGATGTTCGGGCCCGCCAGATGTCGCCCACCCTGCTGTTCATCCAGGTGCCCGAGGGCAAGACCGTGAAGAACCGGCTTCACCTCGACGTCAGCCCGATCGACGGCAGCACCGAGGACGAGGTGACCAGATTGCTCGGCCTCGGTGCCACCAAGACGGATGTGGGCCAAGGCTCAGGCCGGAACTGGGTGGTCATGGCAGACCCCGAGGGCAACGAGTTCTGCGTCCTACGCACCCTGGCACCGCAGAACTAGGCCGCGAGCGGGCACCCACCCCCGTCACACACGGCAACCGTCACGTTGGCGCGAAGACCTCAATGACCTGAGACCGGCGCGACAAGGCAGCGAGGAAGCCCACCTCCAACCCGAGCCGAGACCGCCTACGGCACGGGCTGTCTCTCCGTTCGAGCGACACAGCTAACGTCTTTCCGCGTATGTTCCGCGAACAGCGGCCGACGGTGGCTCGGGGTGGCGTGTGGCCGCACATGGCTGAACACGATCAACGGCGTCTGACCGCGACGAAACCACTGGTCAGACGCCGCCACCCGGTGACCTTCAAAGCTCTTTGGACTAGTCGAGAACCGCTGGCCCCTGAAACGGCTCCCACTTTATGGCGACAAGCCCGCCATATCGCTTGGCCAACCGGTGGCGCAGGTCCTGGTCGGACGTGTTCGCTTCCAAGATCACACGATTGAGCTCCGCTTCGATCCCCATGCTCAGGACCTCGGGCTCCTCGATCGGACCGCCCTCCACCTCCGCCAACGCCGTCAGCTCGGCCTGGCTGTTCTTCACCTGCCGCCCCTGCGGCACCACCCTGTACGGCACGTACTTCCCGTCCGACCAGTTCGCTCCTGAGATCGGCGGGGCGGCCAGCTCGCGACCCCGCGCGGTGACATAAGGGGCGACCAGCCGGTACGGCTCGTGCAGGATGTACGGCGGGGCGAGATCGCGCGGGTGGGCCGCGGCCCGCCGCTCGGCGGCCTCCAGAGCGCGCTGATAGGGCCCGACGCCCTCGTATGACCTGAGCATCACGGGAGAGATCGGCCGCAGGAAGACCTCGACCGCGTCACTCGTCTCGGGCTGCACGATCACCCGCCACTCTCCCGGCAGGAACTCGGGCGCCGCCGTGACGGCATATAGGGCGAAAAGGGTAAAGATCATCCTTAATCGCATGCGGAAGGAGTGTAAAGCACTCAGTCGAGACTGGACCGTAAACGCAGCTTTCTGATCAGAACTTGATCTTGTCGAACGCCTCATCCGCCGTCTTGCATCTGCCGACTGCTTCGCTGGCTGTTCTCCGCGGCACGCAGCACGGTACGGCAGGCGTTCGCGGAGTTGGAGAGCGAGTGGCTGATCGTGTCCCGGCACGGCAAGGGCCGGTTCGTGCGCTCCTCCGCAGTGACGTTCAGGATGAGACGTCCTAGGACGTCTCACCGAACGCTCTGGGCGTGTTCGGGGGTTTGGTGCCTATTTGTCGAGGGCGTGACACAAGCTGAGTGGGCGCGCGACCTGGCCAGACAGCTCCACGAGAAGCCGCTTCCTCGCCGGTGGGCGCATACACAAGGCGTCGCCGCGCGGGCGGCCTCGCTGGCCGCGATCCTCGGCGACGACGCCTACACCCTGCCCCCGCCGCGTAGCTGCACGACGTCGGATACTCGCCCAAACTCGTCGACACTGGATTTCACTCTCTC
The DNA here is from genome assembly GCF_001570405.1 of Microtetraspora niveoalba. Classification (GTDB taxonomy): domain Bacteria; phylum Actinomycetota; class Actinomycetes; order Streptosporangiales; family Streptosporangiaceae; genus Microtetraspora; species Microtetraspora niveoalba. The sequence goes on from NZ_BBYM01000046.1 coordinate 49,460, forward strand.
GACGGGGCGCGCTAACTGCGAGACGTCGCCCAGGCCGACGAGACGCTTTACCGCCTGGTCGCGCATCACTCCTGCGCGGTCAACGAGGCGACCGAGCGCGGCCTGTTCGACGTCTTAAACAAGGAGTTCATGCCGGAGCGGACCTGACCTGATGGATGCGCTCACCTACTGCGACATGACCACCGGCCCCGACGGGCGACACCTCGACGTCACCGAGCGCCTGGCCGAGATCCATTCGCGCTATGGCCCCGAGCATCTGGTCAGCGATCGATCACCGCATCAACGCCGTGCATCCTGGCCGCCGTCCGGGCGACTGAAAGTGCGCTTGCCTCGGCTGGGGATACCCATGGGAAGGGCCCGGGGTCGTAGGCGATCAATGATCGGGTGATGAGCTGGCAGGCCTAGGTCCAACGACGGATGAACGCTCGATCCATGGGGCGAGGTGTGGGGTGATGTCCCGGATCTAACGTGTGTCCATGACGTTCCTGATGACTGGAGCGACCGGCAAGGTTGGCAGCCATGACGCGACGCTGCGGACCGGTCCCGAGCTTGCAGTGGTTGAGACTGCACGATGACGGGCGGGGCCTGCCCCGCATCCGACCTTGAGGAGTATGTCCGTGAGCACGGATTCCGGTTTCTATTCGATCATTGACTACACCGTCGATGGCTTTGACACGCAGCGTGAGCTTGTGGAGGCCTTCGCGGAGATCCAGGAGCGGTGGGTACGTTTCTATCCCGGTTACCGCTCGGCCCGCTTCCACGTGAGCACCGACGGCACCCGCGTGTACAACATCGTGCACTGGGCGAGCGAGGCGGACTATCGCCACTTCGTGGAGACCTCCGACACCGATGGCCGGATGGCCGCCATCGGCAAGGCGTTGGAGGGCCTGTCAGGCAAGGCCGAACCACGAATGACCGGAGTACCCACCTACACCATCGTCCGCGAAATCGGTCCCGGGCCCCAGCGCCTGGATGCCTGATCGCCCGAACCCCGGTGGTCGCCGGCACCAAGGCAAACCTTGCTCCATCACTGTGAGGACGCTCATGAAGCTCGAGATATACGCCGATGTGCTGTGCCCCTGGTGCTACATCGGCAAAAGACGCCTTATGGCCGCACTGGCCGAGCACACCGCCCCTGACCGCGTCGAGGTCGTCTGGCGCGGCTACGAACTTGCGCCGGAGGAAGGCCGGATCCCCGGTCCGACCGCCGCAGAGGCCATGGCCGGCTGGTGGGGCGAGCAGGCGCCCACCCGAATCGCCCGGATCCGGTCGCTGGGCGCGGCGGAAGGCCTGGAGCTGAACCTGCATCTGGCGCGCCCGGTGAACACCTTCGACGCCCACCGGCTGGTCAAGCTCGCCGCCGACCGCGGCCGAGCCGACCAGATGATGGAGCTGCTGCTGCACGCCTACCACACCGAGGGGCTCAACGTAGCCGATGCGCGGGTCCTGCAACGGCTGGGACGCGAGGCCGGGCTGGACGCCGGGGAGGTGCACGCCGTCCTGGACGGCGACGACTACGCCGACAAGGTGCGCGCCGACCGGCGCCGCGCGGCCGAGCATGGCGTCACCGGCGTTCCCAGCCTCGTGATCGACGGCCGCCCGCCGGTCTCCGGAGTCCAGCCCGTCGCCGATCTGCAAGTGCTGCTGAGGCGCGGTCAGACCGGCTCACACAGCGTCCCGGCCACACCCGGCCGGTCTGGCTGACGGGTGATCCGGTCATGCCCCTTCGGACACGAACCTCTTGATGGAAGGAATCACGGAGATACCCCTGGCTGATCGACATCGGCATGATGAGGACATGCGACTCCCCACGCCGGATGACCCCGAAATGATGGCAGTCGTCGATCAATACCTCATGCCGCGGGAACGGTATTTGAAGCTGCTTCACGGCAACTTTCTGGCGATGCCGGAAAGGAAGCGCTCACGGTTCGGGCGCGAGTTGTCAGCCTCGGCACATCAGATCAGTGACCAAGAACTCTCGTTGCTCCTGGACGGTGAATGGCGCTCCCGGCTCACAGCGGCCTGGCTGATCGGCATCGATCGTCGCACTCAGTTCCGCAGCCGCCTCCACGGGATGCTCCTGGACAGCGAACTCGTCTATTCAGGCCAGGGGTACTGCTTCGCCTTCGCCCGGTTCGCCGATGAGCCCGCCGCCGCATCACTCGTCGCTTACCTGGACCGCTACCTCCCCGATCCGACGTGCCACTACAACCAGGATTGGGCGATGGGCGCGCTGCTCCACCTCGACGAACGGCTGAGAACCGATCACGCCGCTCGCTTCCTTGCTCCACATGGTCTGTGGGCGAGATCGGCCATGCGCGGCCGGGACCCGATGGAACTGAAGGAAGAGATGGACCGGCGGTGCTCATTCGCGGAGGCCATCACCTCATGACCGTTCGCTGTCACCCGATGTACGGCAGGGCCTTTCCGGTGAGGTAGTGGCTGATCCGCATTCGCATTGACCGGTCCATTGAAAGTGCTTCGACCTCGTCACGGGGCACCCAGCGGACTTCGCGGGACTCGTCGCTCTGAGTCGGCTCGCCGTCGACCGCTCGGGCCGTGAGCACGATGGAGAACTCCTGCCGGGCACCGTGCCGAAGACGAGGGCCGTCCCGTCCCGATCCCGCCGGAGCTGGTGACGATCCTCCGCGAGCACATGGAAGAAGTTCGGCATTCACGAAGACGGGCGTCTGTTCCGTACATCGCGGGGCGGTGTGATCTCCATCGGGACCTACTGCGAAGCGTGGCAGAAAGCTCGAGTCATGGCGCTCACGCCGGAAGAGGTCGTGTCCCCACTGGCGGCCCGGCCGTACGATCTCCGGCACGCTGCCGTCTCGCTCTGGCTCGGCGCCGGGGTAGCCGCTCCAGAGATGGCCGAACGCGCCGGGCACGGCGTGGACGTGTTGCTCAGGGTCTATGCGAAGTGCATCGACGGCGGTGTAGAGATCGCCAACCGGCGGATAGACGACGCTTTGGAGACATGAGGGCGCAAGCTAGTGGCCCGTCACCTAACCTCAGCCGGATACTGCTTGGTCGGTGGAGACCCCGTCGATGGCTCCGCAGCCTTTCGTGTATAGCGATCGGTGGCCGGACAGGCTGCCACTGCGCCGGTGGGACGGAGCCTCAGGAGAACCGGGCGAGGGCCTGGTCGTAGATGCCATCGAAGCTGACCTTGAATTGCCGCCCGTCGGGGGTGGTGAGACCGATGGTCACGTATTCCGCACCCTGTTCCATCTGAATCTCGACGGCGGCTCCTGCTCGTGGAATTGTCCTTGGCAGGACCTTGCCGTCCCTGTCGATGGTGTGGACCACCTGCTGATCCGAGATCGTCAGGTAGCCGCCTATCCAGCCCTGGTGACTGTCGATCGAGGTGAAACCGTGGATCAGTCCGGGAACGGTCACCGAACCATCGGTATTCAACTTCGCGCGAGGCATTCCCCAGCGACGTGGGGCCGAGCCCAGGAACCAGCCGAGAATTTCGCCAAGCATATTCCCAGGCTAGGTTCCAGAAGAGATGGGCGCGCGGATTCGCTGCCTGTCACGCGATCTCGGCGGGGTAACTGATCCAGTTTCTGACGGGTGAGCTGGCGGTTATCCGTCCAACGTTCGGTAACGGGCAACTAGCGTCAGAGAGTCCCGGTCATCCCGGGGCCCTCTTCGTTTCGCCTAGCCCAGGCGCAGGGTGCTTTCCTCGATTTCAGCGTTTCGCGCGGGCGCGTACGAGGTCTCGGTGCCGGTGATCGTGAAACCGGCCTTCTGCAGGACCCTGAGTGAACCGAGGTTGTCACTGGCGGCACGGGCATACAGCGGGCGGACGGGGACGAGCTCAAGGAACTGGGCGAGAGCTTGGCTGGCGACTCCTTGCCCCCATGCCGCGCGGTCGATCCAATAGGTGACCTCGGTGTCCCCTTCGATGACGAAGCAGCCGATGCTGCCGACCAGGTGACCATCCCGAGTCACCGCACGCAGGATGACATCGGGGGACGTCCTCAGCTTCGACATATGCGCATCGAACGCTTGGCGATCGTCGGGGTCCTTGGAAGTGAAGGCGGCCATCTGAACCGACTGGGGATCGCGCATCTGGTGGAACAGCGCATCCAGGTCGCCGTCCTCAACACCCCGCAACGCCACACCTGACATCGACGCTCTCCCCATCACCTGGCCGTTTCAACTCGTGCAGCAACCTAACAGCGGCTACCGACAGTCCTGCCCGAAGGAGTCGCAGGAAACAGGAGAGCATCGCGAACAACGCCTGACACGGAAAACCCGAGCTGACCGCACAGCACCATCGAACCTGGCCGGTAGCTCCCAACCCTCCCAACTCCGTCCTCCCGCGCATGGCCGCTCCGCATCAACAGGCCCATGCACCTCCGCTGTTCGGCCGAATCCAGGGCGAAGCTCCCGCTAATTTGTTTGCCGCCGACCAGCCTGGCCGGATAGGAAGCTTGAGTGCTAAAGGGCAGCAAAGTCGGGCTCAGGGCCCGGCACGAGGACGACATCCCGATCCTGCGGACCGAGCTCTACGACGACGTGGTCAACGCCTCGCGGTCCCAAGGGCGGCCGTGGCGGCCGATCACGCCCGGCTCGAAGGATTCGCGGCTCGTGGTGGACGACAATGAGCAAGGGCACGTCCCGTTCTCCGTGGTGGAGCTGGACGGCGGCACGCTGGTCGGCACCGCGACGCTGTGGGGCATCGACACCCACCACCGGTCCGCGCACATCGGGCTGGGGCTGCTGCCGTCGGCCCGCGGCAAGGGCTACGGCACCGACGTGGTAGCGGCGCTGTGCCACTACGGCTTCGTCGTGCGCGGCCTGCAGCGACTGCAGATCGAGACGCTGTCGAACAACGCCGCGATGTTGCGCTCCGCCGAGCGCAACGGCTTCGTCCGCGAGGGCGTGATGCGCTCCTCGGCCTGGGTGATGGGCGAGTTCCTGGACCAGGTGCTGCTCGGGCTCCTCGTCCAGGAGTGGAAGCTGGCCTCGAAGGGCTAGCCGACCTGCGGAAACGCGCCATGATCCATCCCGGATATATCCCGGGAACAGCGGCCGAGGGCTGCTCAGGGTGGCGCATGGCTGCACACGGCCCAGAGTCGCCCAGGACCGTTGTCAGCACCGGCGTTAGCAAGATCAGCGGTCATCATGCATCCCGATGTTGATCAGCCACGGCATCAC
>NZ_BBYM01000047.1 GCF_001570405.1 Microtetraspora niveoalba
GAGTGCCGCCAGCCGGCCGCGGCGCCGGCCGAGTCGGCGCGCCTCCACCCAGGCGACCGCGAGGGGCGCGGGCAGCAGCGGCCAGGGCCGCGACCGCAGCCGCCGGGCGCGCCAGTGGTTGTCCTCGGCGATCCATGTGAGCAGCGCCGGCTCCAGCGTGACGATCGCGCCCGCCGCCTGCCCCGTCCGCGCCGAGGAGGCGATCACCGTCCGGGCGGGGAAGTCCGCCAACGCCCGCCAGGCCCGTACGGCGAGGCCGGTCGCGGCGAGGAAGGCGGCCGCGGCCGCGGCGACCACCGCGCCCGCCGGGACGCGGGGGAGCGCGATGAGCAGCGAGCGCAGGGGCGGCACCGCGCCGCTGGAGGCCGCGAGCCCGGCCACGATCGCGAGGGCCCCGAGCACGGCGAGCGCGACGCCCAGCCAGTCCGACTCCGGGCCCGAACGCTGCGCCAGTACGGCCAGGGCGGCCCCGCCGACGCACGCGGCGACGCCGGCGACCACGGCGCCCGTCAACCGGAGCGCGGCGAGGTCCGGCACTCCGAGCACGGCCAGGGCGGCGACGCCGAGCACCGCTCCGGCGACGGCCGACACGACCAGCAGCCGCAACGCGGCCGGCCGCAGCACGGCGCGCCGGGCCAGCGGCGACGGCACCAGCCAGGCGGCGTCCGGCGGGGAGACCGCGATCGGTCCCGCGAAGCGCGCCAGGGCCATCAGCCCGGCGTACGCGAGGACGACGAGGGTGAGCCCGGCGCCGATCGCGACCGGATCCGCGGCGGCGACCGGGGCCAGCAGGCCGTCCCACACCTGCGACATCTGCTGGGCGGCGATGGCACCCAGCAGGACGACGGCGAACACCAGCGTGTAGCGGTCCTGCCAGGTGCGTGCGCGCCTGCCCCGAGGGGCGCGGATGATCTCCCGGGCGGCGGCGACGGCGTTCATCGCACGGCTCCGGTGGCCAGCAGGCCGGAGGACAGGACGGTGTGCCGCGCGCCGGTGGCCTCGATGAGGCCGGGATCGTGGGTGACCATGACGACGGTGCCCCCGCCCCGGGCGTACTCGATCAGCATCGCGGCCAGCCGTGCGCGGAAGGCGGAGTCGAGCCCCTGCTCGGGCTCGTCCAGCAGGAGCAGCCGGCTGGGCCGCACCAGCGCGGTGGCCAGGCACAGCCGCTGCCGCTGGCCGTTGGAGAGGTTGAGCGGGACGGCGTCGGCGCGTTCGGTGAGGCCGCAGCGGTCGAGGACCTCGTCGACGTCGGGCAGGGCGCCGTCCGCCGGTGTGTGGGTGACCCTGACCAGCTCGACGTGCTCGCGCACGGTCAGCCCCGGGTACCACGCCGGTTCGGCGGCGACCAGGGCGACGGAGCGCCAGAACTCCGCGTCGTCCGCGGGCGGCGAGCCGAAGACGGCGACCTTCCCGGACGTGGGCGGCCGCAGACCGGCCAGGCAGCGCACGAGGGTGGACTTGCCCGTCCCGTTCTCGCCCGCCACCGCGACGATCTCGGTCTCGTACACCATGAGGTCGACTCCACGGAGGACGGGATTGGCCCCCAGCTCGACGTGAAGGTCCTGGACATCGATGATCGGCTCACGCACTCCCCGAGCCTAGTCAAGACGCGGCGGTCCGGAGCGCCCGTCGTCAGCGTGCCCGGAACGTCTGGCGATACGCGAGCGGGGCGACGCCGACCGCCGCGTGCAGGTGCTGGCGCAGCGACACGGAGGTGCCGAACCCGGCCTGCCTGGCGATCTCGTCCACCGAGAGGTCGGTGGTCTCCAGCAGGTGCCTGGCCTGCTCCACCCGGCGTCCGGTCAGCCAGCGGGACGGGCTGAGCCCCGTCTCCTCCCGGAACCTGCGGGTGAACGTGCGCACGCTCATCCTGGCGTGCGCGGCCAGCTCGGCCAGGTCGACCGGCTCGTGCAGCCGTTCCAGCATCCAGGCCCGGGTCGGAGCCGTGCCGGCGCCGCCGGGAGCCGGCAGCGGGCGTTCGATGTACTGCGCCTGGCCGCCCTCTCTGAACGGCGGTGTCACGCATCTGCGGGCCGCCCGGTTGGCCACCTCGCTCCCGTGGTCACGGCGCACCACGTGCAGGCAGAGGTCGATCCCGGAGGCGACCCCCGCGGACGTGAGAATGTCGCCGTCGTCGATGAACAGCACGTCGGGGTCGAGCCGTACCAGCGGGAAGAGCCGCCGGAAGCGGCGGGCGTTGCGCCAGTGCGTGGTCGCCGGACGCCCGTCGAGCAGGCCGGCCGCGGCGAGGACGAACGCTCCGGTGCAGATCGACACCAGCCGGGACCGTCCCGCCGCCGCCCGGAGCGCGGAGCGCAGCCCGTCGTCGATCGTGCCGTCGGTGAGCGCGGACCCGCCGTGGACGCCGGGGACGATGACGGTGTCGGCCGTCTCCAGCACGTCGAGGTCGTGGTCGGGCAGCACGCGGTATCCGGCGGAGCCGCGTACGGGCGCCCCGCCCGGCGAGCAGGTCGTGATCTCGTAGAAGCTCTGTCCCGTCGGGTCCTCCGCCACGAGGAAGACCTGCCCGGGGACGCCGAGGTCGAGGGGCGCGAAGTCGTCGAGGGCGACGATCACGATGCGATGCCGTCGCTCCGCCGGGTCGTCGTCCTTGGTCCGGTTCGGAGGTGTCGCGCCGTACATGGCCCGATTCTTTCATATATTGGCTTTCAGGCCACTCGTGATCGGACATTTCGCCACACCATGATGTCCGGGTGACGTTCAGAGGATTGGGGAGCAGGCGCCCGCACCGCGCCTGGATCGTGGCGGCCGTCGCCCTCGTCGCCATCATCGGCGCGGCGGGTTTCCGGGCGACGCCGGGGGTGTTCATCACGCCGCTCCAGGAGGAGTTCGGCTGGACCAGGGGCACGATCGGGCTCGCCGTATCGGTGAACCTGATGCTCTTCGGCCTCACCGCGCCGTTCGCGGCCGCCCTGATGGACCGGTTCGGCATGCGCTCGGTCGTGTCCGCAGCCCTCACCCTCGTGGCGGCCGGCAGCGGCGTCACCGTGTTCATGACCGCGAGCTGGCAGCTCGTGTTGTGCTGGGGCGTGCTCGTCGGGCTCGGCACCGGCTCCATGGCCCTCGTGTTCGTCGCCACCGTGACCGACCGCTGGTTCGTACGGCACCGCGGGCTGGTCACCGGCGTGCTCACGGCGGGCGGGGCCACCGGCCAGCTCGTCTTCCTGCCCGTGCTGGCGCACCTGGTCGAGATGTCGGGCTGGCGGGCGGCGGCGCTGGCCGTGGCCGCGTGCGCGCTGGCGGTGGTGCCGCTGGTGTGGTTCCTGCTTCGGGACACCCCGGAAGAGGTCGGCCTGCGGCCGTACGGCGCCGCGCCCGACGCGCCGCCGCGGGTGCGCCCGGCAGGGGGAGGCGCGGCGGCCCGCGCGCTGCGGGTGTTGCGCGACGCCGCCCGCACCCGGTCGTTCTGGTACCTCGCCGGAGGCTTCGCCATCTGCGGGGCGAGCACGAACGGCCTGGTCGGCACGCATTTCATCCCGGCCGCGCACGACCACGGGATGCCCGAGACCACGGCGGCCGGGCTGCTCGCGGCCGTGGGCGTCTTCGACGTCGTGGGGACCGTGCTCTCCGGCTGGCTGAGCGACCGGATCGACGCCCGGCTCCTGCTGGTGGTGTACTACGCGCTGCGCGGGTTGTCCCTGCTGGTCCTGCCGGGGCTGTTCGCGGCGACGGCGCAGCCGAGCATGCTGGTGTTCATCATCTTCTACGGCCTGGACTGGGTGGCGACCGTGCCGCCCACGGTCGCGCTGTGCCGCAGGATCTTCGGCGCGGACGGCGCGATCGTGTTCGGCTGGGTGTTCGCCTCCCACCAGGTCGGCGCCGCGTTCGCCGCGACCCTCGCAGGGGTGACGCGCGACCACCTCGGGAACTACGACCTCGCCTGGTACGGCGCGGGCGTGTTGTGCCTGGCCGCCGCGCTGATGTCCGCGCGGATCGCCCGCCGGGTGAGCGAGACGCGCCGGGCTGGGATCCTGGTCGGATGAACCAGTGGGTCCTCCCCCTCGTTGTCCGGATCGAACGCGCCGCTCCCCCTGAGCGCACCGACGCGCTCGAAGCGGCGGCGCACGCCGTGCTGAGCCTGCTCGACCAGGACGAATGGGCCGAGCCGATCGCCCAGTGGGAGCGCATCGGCATCAGGAAGGTGGTACGCCGGGCACGCGGCGCGGAGTGGCGCCGCGTCCTCGCCCTGCCCGGCTTCACGGTCGAGGCGCGTACGGCGGAGGTGCGTGTCCATCCGCCGGTGCCGCTCGACGACTGGCCGAGAGATCTCCAGCGGCTCCAGGTGTCCGGCACCGATCTGACCGATTCTCGCGTTCCGGACAGCCCGGATCGGGCGGGGGCGATCCTCTGGGTGAACCCCCATCTGGAGATGAGCGCGGGCAAGGCGATGGCGCAGGCGGGACACGGCGCCCAGCTCGCCTGGTGGGGCAGTGACGAGCGGGCCAGGGAGGAATGGCGCGGCAAGGGACTGGGCGCGGCGGTGCGCACCGCGTCCCCCGAGCTGTGGGCGTCGCTGGTGGACAGCGGTCTCCCGGTGGTGCGGGACGCCGGCTTCACGGAGATCGAGCCGGGCTCGGTCACGGTCGTCGCGGACGCGCCCTGGCTGCGGCTGGGCGGCTTCCGCCCGGAGGGCTGGGGGCCGCTGCGCGCCACATAATCCTCGTTCCCGAAGTGTGATGGGGATCGCGCCCGAAATACCGCGATATGCCGTACGCTCCCGATCGTGTCACCTGGGGACAATGGGACGAAAGCGGTTCCGACATACGTGGCGGCCGAGGCGGAGACGTCGCCGCTGCCGAAGATCGTGGTCCCCCCGCCCTCGCCGCCCTCCGGTTCGGGCAAGGGGGTGGGCGACCTGCCGATGCGCACCGTCTACCGACTGCTCGCGGTGGCGGCGGCCGCCGTCGTGGCGGCGGGCGTCGGAGGGTTCCTCGTGCTGAACGGCGGCGACGACACCGCGCCCGCGGCCGCTCCCGCCAGAACGGCGGCGGCTCCCAGCCTCCCCGCCGTGAACGGCACCGCGGCAGTCCCGGAGACGAGCCCGTCGGCGGGCTCGCCCGCGGCCTCGCCCCTCGCGTCTCCCCAGGGGTCCTCGGCGACCACCCCCGCGACCGCGGCTCCTTCACCCGGAACCGTGGCCGTCACGGCGGTCATGCAGGCCGCGCTGTCCGATCCGCGGGTCCCCGAGCTGCCCGAACAGGACCGCCGCCTCGGCCGGCTGTACGGCCGGGCCGCACCGGTGCGGGGCGCGTTGAAGGACGACCGGTCGGGAGTCGCCTTCCCGCGCTTCGCCAAGACGTGGAAGTTGGCCTCGGCGAACCCCTTCGCCAGCCGCCAGGTGCTGCCCAAGATCAAGGGCACGGCCTTCCGCGGCCTCCTGGTGTCCTGCCCGGTGCCGATCCCGGTGCAGGCGAACGTCCGGGACACCGCCTTCCTGGCCGCCCGGTGGACGCTGAACCACCATCCGTCCGGGGCCACGATCGCCTGGACGGCGTCGCAGCCCATCGCGGTCGGCGAGCGGGACGGCTGGCTGCTCGGCTACACCGTGAACTACACGATCAAGGGCAAGAAGCGTAAGGCCATGGCGGCCCTGGCCCTGGTCGACGTGCCCAGGGACAAGCCCGCGTTGGTGTTCATGACCATCCCCGACACCCAGAGGAAGCACTGGCGCGACATTAATACCGTTATGTCGCGAATTCGCATGCTTTAAAGGGCGATCCTCCGGGGGATGATTACGGCCATCCGAAACGGGGGGATCGATATGTCGAATCTGATCGCCGTCGCGTACGACGACGTCACCACCGCGAACACCGTGCGGGACAAGCTCTTCGAACTGCAGAAGCAGAAGCTGATCACTCTCGCCGACGCGGCGGTCGCGGAGCGGACCAAGGACGGCAAGATCAAGCTGCACCAGTCCACCAGCACGACCGGCGTCGGCGCCATGGGAGGCGCGCTCTGGGGCGGCCTGATCGGGCTCATCTTCTTCATGCCGCTCATCGGCATGGCCGTGGGCGCGGCGACGGGCGCGGCGGCCGGGGCGATGACCGACGTCGGCGTGGACGACAAGTTCATGAAGCAGGTCGGCGAGGAACTGAAGCCCGGCTCCGCCGCCCTGTTCGTGCTCGTCACCCAGAGCACCCCGGACAAGGTCATCCCGCAGATCTCGCCCTACGGCGGCAAGATCATCCACACCTCTCTGTCCAACCAGGCCGAGGAGAACCTGCGCCAGGCGCTCGCCGGCGCCCACCACTGAGTCTCCTCGGATCGGGCGTTCAGCGCTCGGCGAGCACGATCACCGCGTCGCCGGGCGCGAACGCGACCGGGCGGTCCTTGTCCGGGTTCAGCACGACGCCGTACCTGGGCGGCTCGTTGACCGCGGAGGCGAGCCGGTAGCCGATCGCCGTCTCGCCGCGCCGCCGGGCCGACTCGATCACGGTCGCGAACCTGACCGGCTCCCCGGGGGTCACGTAGTCCTCCGCCGGACGCGGATAGAGCTCCGACCCCTTGGAGTCGAAGAGATAGCCGAACACGTCGGCCAGACGCGGGTTCTCCGCGAGCTGCGCGACGAGGAGGCCGATGACCGTGTCGCTGATCACGATGTCGTCGGCCCGCGCGACCTCGGCGAGCGCGCGGTTGTTCTCGTCGTGCATCTCGCTGACGATCGAGTACCGCTCCCCGAGCGTGGACTGGATGTCGCGCAACTGGAGCAACGTCATCAGGGTGCGCGTGTCCGCGTGACGGGGGTCGTACCTGTCGTCGGAGAGCACGATCACGTGCTGGTAGAGCCCGGCGCCCAGCGACTCCAGCGCGTACCTGTCGGTGATGTCGCACTCCTTGGCGTTCACGGTGAGCCTGGCCAGGCCGGTGAGGCCGCTTCCCGCGTCCGGGTGGTCGCTGGCGACGTCGATCGTCGACCCCTCGGGGACGTAGCCGTCGAGATAGCGCACGATCTGGGGCGCCCTGCCGTTCCAGCCGAGCAGCAGTGTCCGCTCCGGGCCGGGCCGCTCGTGCGCGACGGCGGCGACGCGGTCCTCCTCCACCGGGGCCGCGGCGTCGCCGAGGCGGATCAGCGAGTCGTCGTCGGCGATCAGGATGACCTCGTCGCCCGCTCCGATCACCGTGTTCGCCGGCGGGTTGAGCACCACCTTCCCCGCCGAGCGCAGCCCGATGACGGTCGCCGTCCGGTACGCGCCGAGCGCCTCGCCGTACGTCAGGCCGGCGAGGGACGGCTCGGGCCGCAGGTAGACCTCCCCGCCGTCGAAGTCGAGCAGGTCCATGCAGACGACCGACATGCCCGACTGCCGGGACGACTGGACGATGAGCCGGGACGCGGTGTCGTCGGAGTCGACCAGGTGGACGCGGGGGCCGCCCGCGAGGCGCGCCGCCGCCATGTTCCGCGACGAGGTGAGGGCGGCCACGACGGGGGAGTGGTCGCCCTCGCGCTTCGCCAGCGCGAGCAGGGTCTTGATGACCTGGGCGTCCGGGTCGTCGCCCTGCGGCGAGAGCACCACGACGCTCCTGGCCGTCTCCAGGCTCATCAGGTCGAGGTCCGCCGGTTCGGTCGGGCGGCCGGTGCGGCAGACCAGCCGGGTCCGTCCGGTGTCGCCCACCTTGATCCTGATCGCCTCCTCCATGCCCGGCTTGTCATGGTCAGCCAGGATGGCGATGACCGACCCGCGCTGGCTGGCGTGCGCCTTCACCAGTTCGCCCACGATCGTGAAGACCTGCTCCGACCAGCCGAGGATCACCGTGTGGCCGCTCTCGATGATGCGCGACCGCCCCTTGCGCAGCTCCTCGATCTTGCCCTTGAGCCCGTTGGACAACACGCCGACCAGCGTGCTCACGATGAAGATGCCGCCGAGCGAGGCGACGAGCATCAGGGCGAGGAAGGGCGCGGTCCCCGAGTCGCTGGCGATCTTGCCGGGGCTGAGGGCGCGGACCAGCGTCATCCACAACACCCCCGGCAGTCCGGCGTGCTCGAACACCTCGTCCGGCGTGAGCCACAGGGTCAGGCCGGAGACGGTGAGGATCAGCCCGAGCGACGCGAGTCCCAGCCAGCCGATGAGCGCCACCGTGCCCTTCGCCATCGTGCCGTCGAACCAGTAGCGCAGCCGTTCCCGGATCGTCGCCCTCGCCACCGAAATCTCCCGAAAGTCCCTCAATGAGCGGATCAATGATCGGAAAAGGTACCGGTCTCGGCGGCCCCGGCATACACGAACGCGACACTAGACTCGGGTCCCGTGACCGAACTCGTCCTCGCCTCCGCCTCCCCGGCCCGACTCGGCGTCCTGCGTGCCGCCGGGCTCGATCCCAAAGTGATCGTCAGCGGTGTGGACGAGGAGGCCGTCACGGCCGAGACCCCCGCCGCGCTCTGCCTGGCCCTCGCGCAGGCCAAGGCCGACGTCGTCGCGGCCTCTCTCGACGAGGGCCTCGTCGTCGGTTGCGACTCCGTCCTCGAGCTCGACGGTGTCGCGTACGGCAAGCCCTCCTCGCCGGAGGACGCCGTGTCGCGCTGGAGGTCGATGCGGGGGAGGACCGGTCGCCTGCTCACCGGCCACTGCGTGATCGACGTGGCGTCGGGACGCAGGGCCGCCGACGTCGGCGTGACTGTCGTCCGGTTCGGCGCCCCCACCGACGAGGAGATCTCCGCCTACGTCGCCAGCGGAGAGCCGTTGAAGGTGGCGGGCGCGTTCACCCTCGACGGCCTCGGCGGCTGGTTCGTGGACGGCATCGACGGCGACCACGGCAACGTCCTCGGGATCTCCCTCCCGCTGCTCCGCCGCCTGCTCGCGGAGGTCGGCGTCCCCGTCACGAGCCTCTGGACGGAGGCGGGCTGACGCCGCGAGAGGCGTGAGCGAGATCGCGGCGCATGATCGGAGGCGCTAGCCTGCCGGACATGAACGACATCGTACGGCCGGCCCGGCGAGAGGCCGGAGGTCTCCTGACGGGCGTCGGCTGTGCCTTCAGGGGGCTCGGATGGGTCGCGCGGCATCCCCGCTGGTGGCTCTTCGGCCTCATCCCCGCGCTGATCGCGTTCGTTCTGTACGCCTTCGCCCTGGTGTGGCTCGGAACGCACGCCGGTGGCCTCGCCGAGTGGGCGACCCCGTTCGCGGACGACTGGGGCTGGCGGGACGCCTTCCGCACCCTCGTCGGCATCCTGATCTTCGTGGCCGGCCTCGCGCTCGCGGTCCTCACCTACGCGGCGGTGACCCTCGCCATCGGCGAGCCGTTCTACGAGAAGTTGTCGGAGAAGGTCGAGGAGGATCTCGGCGGACTTCCCGACGCCGTCGAAATGCCCTTCTGGCGGTCGCTGGGACGGTCGATCCGCGACAGCATCGTCACCCTCTACTACGTGCTGCTGTTCACGATCCCGCTGTTCGTGCTCGGCTTCGTGCCGGTCATCGGCCAGACGGTGGTGCCCGTCCTCGGCGCGATCGTCTCCGGCTTCTTCCTGAGCGTGGAGCTGACCGCCCTGCCGCTCGAACGGCGCGGCATCGCGCGCAAGGAGCGGTTCGCCCTGCTGCGCGGCGACAAGGGGGCGACTCTCGGCTTCGGCGTGCTCCTCTTCCTGGCCTTCATGGTGCCCCTCGTCGCGGTCGTGCTGATGCCGGCGGCGGTGGCGGGCGCCGCGATCCTGGTGCGCGAGCGGCTGCTCCCTCCGCCCGCCGCCTGACGAACCTGCGCGAGCGGCTGCTCCCTCCGCCCGCCGCCTGACGAACCTCCGCGCCGCGGAACCGGTTCTCCGGCACGCCGCGGCGTCGTCGGCGCTGGTGCGGCTGGGAGCGGTTCTCGCGCGGCCCGTCGCCCGCGGTCGTCGCAAGCGGTCGTGGTTGTGGCCGTGGCCCGTCGCCCGCGGTTGTCGTCCGCAGTTCTTCCACAGGGGGACCGATATCCCCAGAACGTGGTTCGGGCCGGTCGGCGAGGGCGCGCGTCGGCGACGCTCTCGGTCCATGACCTCCATCTCGACGCTCGTGCTCGCCAGCCCCGCCGACATCCTCGCGGCCGTGCCGTACCTGCTCGGTTTCCACCCGCGGGACAGCCTCGTCGTGGCGGTCTTCTCCGGCGGCGTGCTGCGGGTGACCACGCGGTGGGACCTGCCGATCGAGCCGGATGCCCTCGATCCGCTGACCGCGCTGCTGCGGCGCGAGCCCGTCACCACGGCCGTCCTCGCCGGGTACGGCCCGGCCGCCCTCGTGACCCCCGCGATCGACGCGGCCTCCCGGTTGCTCCGTGAGGCCGGCATCGAGATCGTCGAGGCGCTGCGCGCCGACGCCGGGCGCTACTGGTCCTATGTCTGCGCCCAGGCGGACTGCTGCCCGCCCGAGGGAACGCCGTACGATCCGGTGTCCGGCCGCGTCGCCGCCGAGGCCGTCCTGCACGGTCTGGTCGCGCTGCCCGATCGGCGCAGTCTCGCCTGCTCCGTCGAGCCGTACGGCGGGCTCGTCCGG
This sequence comes from Microtetraspora niveoalba, assembly GCF_001570405.1. GTDB lineage: Bacteria > Actinomycetota > Actinomycetes > Streptosporangiales > Streptosporangiaceae > Microtetraspora > Microtetraspora niveoalba. The sequence goes on from NZ_BBYM01000047.1 coordinate 10,473, forward strand.
GTGGCGATGGGGCAGGCCACCCGCAGGGTCACCGCCGAGACGCGCACGCTGCTGACAGCGGCGGACCGCCCCGACGAGGCCGCCGCCGCGTTCGTTTCGTCAGGGCTGGCCCGGGTCCGGGCGGCGATCGACCGTTACGACTCCGGCGGACGCCTCACCGACGAGGAGGCCGCGCGGCTCGGCCTCGACCTGATGGTCGTCCGCGTCCGGGACGAGGCGTGGGCGCTGATCGACCACGGGGACGCCCATGTCGCCCTGTGGCGGGATCTCACCCGGCGTCTGGAGCCGCGCTTCGTGGCCCCGGCGGCCTCCCTGCTCGCTGCGGCGACGTGGCACGGCGGGGACTGCGCGCTCGCCGGCCTGGCGCTGGAGCGGGCGCTGGCCGCGGACCCGGCGTACTCGATGGCGAACCTGCTGTGCCAGGCGCTGCGGCATCTGCTGCCGCCCGATGCGATGCGTCAGCGCATGCCGACGCCGGACGAGTTGGACGCGCAGATGGGCCCGCCGAGGATGAGCTGGCTGGTGCCGTTGCTCGCCCGGCTCGGTGACGAACCGTCCCTGCTGGCCGGATGACCCCCGCCCGCTGTTCCAACCGCTCCGGCGGTGCGGCCCGCCGCACGTGCCGGAACCGGCAGGTCGGCTGGGCTCAGCCGGGACGCGGCCGTCCTCGCGTTCCTCATCACGACTCGGCCTGACGACGTTCCTGCTCGCGGCGGCGCTCGTTGTAGGCACGCATCCGGGCGGGATAACCGGTGAGCTGCACGTCGTACACAGGGAGCGCGAGATCGCGGGCGACCCTGCCGATGACGGCCGGCGACCCGACCCGGCGGCGGGTCCATTCGCCGTCGTGCGCCACGGCGACGGCCGTGGTGTCGGTCGCGAACGTCTCCGGTTCCACGTAGAACTCGACGCCCCGCCGCGACCGGGCGAACGCGATCAGGGCCTCGATGTCCTCATCCGTGGCTTCCCGGTCGAATTTGGCGACGCGGTGTCCGCGTAGTCGCCTGATGCCGTAACGATCTCGCCATCTCATACCCCTTATATACAGTTCCCGACCGTCATTTCGGCGGCCTACCGGAATGTCGGCGAGGGCTCTTCTTCGTATCGGTAGCGAGGGCGGCGCATAGCCGTTTCAGGCCGATCCCCGGGACCCGAACGCGGGGGCGACAGAGGATCGGAAGGCCGGGGATCGGGGGTTATCGGGGGAGACGTAGGGGAGATCCCCGATGGACCGCGCCGGAGGCGCCGTCGAGGATGGAGGGTGAGATGCCCTGCCGCCCGGGCGGCGAGGCAGACTCGAAGGAAAGGCAGGCAGGTCGTGTCCGTCCCGTGCCAACGGCGTCGGGGACGGGCGCGACATCGACGGAGGTAGGGCATTCATGCCGGCGGCAGCGACACCATCCTGGTCCGGGCGCACGCCAATCCATCCCGACCTGAGGGTCACGAACCACGACCGTGACCAGGTGGTCGAGCACGTCAAGGCCGCCTATGCCGAGGGCCGGCTGGAGAAGTTCGAGATGGACGAGCGGCTGCACCAGGCGATGACCGCTCGCACGCACGCCGACCTGATCCCGATCATGGACGACCTGTACGGCTCCCGCGCCGCCGCGTACGTGCCGCCCGCCCCGCCGCCCGGCCGGCATCCGCGCGCCGCCGGCTACGCCCCGAGGGCGGGGTACGGCGACGCAGGGCCCGCCGACGGAGGCGACCGGGTCGGCGGCGCCGCGGCCCACCTGCTGACGCTGTGCGGCCTGTTCGTGGTCGGCCCGCTGATCATGCTGCTGACGGCGGGCCGCACGTCGCCGTTCATCAGGAGGCACGCGGTCGAGTCGCTGAACTTCCACCTCACGGTGCTGGGGGCGACGATGCTGCTGCCCTTCACCGTGATCGGGGTGGTGCTCATCCCGTTCCTGTGGGTCCTGGGCTTCGTGCTCGCCGTCGTCGGCGGGGTATCGGCCGTCGCCGGGGGCGACTTCCGCTACCCCCTGACGGTCCGCCTCGTGAAGTGACGCCCGGCCGCCGGATGGGGGAGTGCCGGACGTCGAGGACCGGATCCTTCCCGCCCTCCTGGGAGCGGCCGACGTCCTGTCCTGCCTCGCGGCCGTCGTGTTCCTGTGGAAACGCCATCGCGCCGCCCGAGCGGAGGCGGGTCAGGGCATGAGGGCGTTGAGCGTGGCCACCGTGTCGGCCTCCTCGGGGCGCTTGTCCGGCCGGTAGCGCAGCACACGCGCGAAGCGCAGGGCCATCCCGCCCGGATAGCGGGTCGAACGTTGCACCCCGTCGAAGGCGATCTCCACCACCAGCTCGGGCTTGACCTTGACCACCCAGCCGTCGGCCGGCCCCTCCGCCAGGCGGAGGAACTGCTCCGTCTGCCAGGTGAGCAGCTCATCGGTGAGTCCCTTGAAGGTCTTGCCCAGCATGACGAAACCGCCGGTCTCCGGGTCGAGCGCGCCCAGGTGCAGGTTGGAGAGCCAGCCCTCGCGCCGCCCGCTGCCCCACTCGGCCGCCAGCACGACCAGGTCGAGGGTGTGCCGGGGTTTCACCTTCACCCACCCGGCTCCGCGCCTGCCCGCCGCGTACGGCGTCTGGAGGGACTTGACCACCACGCCCTCGTGGCCGTGCCGTACGGCGTCGGCGAAGAACGCCTCGCCCGCCTCCGCGTCGGCCGTGACCAGGCGCGGCGTGAGGAGCCCGGCGGGTACGGCGGTGGCCAGCGCCGCGTGCCGCTCCTCGGCGGGCAGGTCGAGCAGGTCGGCGCCCCCCAGCCGGAGGGCGTCGAAGAAGAACACGCTCAGCGGAACCGCGGCGCGGGCGGCCTCGACGTCGGTCCTGTTCGCGACCCGGCCGGAGGTGACCTGGAACGGCTCGGGCCGCCCGTCGGGACGCAGGGCGATGACCTCGCCGTCGAGCACGAGGTCGCGGTCCGGCAGCAGGAGCAGCGCCTCGACCAGCTCCGGGACCTGGGCGGTGATCTCCTCCAAGGTGCGGGTGAAGACGCCGACCCGGTCGCCGGAGCGGTGGGCCTGGACGCGTACGCCGTCGAGTTTCCACTCGAGAGCCGCCGGGACGCCGACCTTCTCCAGCGCGGCGGTCACCGACGGCGCGCTCTGCGCGAGCATGGGGGAGACCGGCCGCCCGACCTCCAGGTGGAACGCCCGCAGTTCCTCGACCCCGCCGCGTAGCGCGGCGGCGCCCACGGCGGGCAGCCAGCCGCGCAGCGTCAGCGCCCGTCTGATCTCGGTGGCCGGGACGCCCGCGGCCTTGGCGAGGGCCTCGATCATCACGCCGTCGAGCGCGCCCTGGCGCAGCTCGCCGCGGATCAGCCGCCTCAGGAAGGACTGCTCCTGGCGGGTCGCGGCGCTGAAGAGGTCGTCGATGAGCGCCTTGCGCGCCGACTGCGACCCGGGACCGGACTGCGCCTTGATGCGTTCGAAGAAGGAGTCGACCTGGGTGAGGGTGGCGGTGGCGATCTGGCGCGGCTCGGGGGCCTCGCTGAGGGTGCGCGGGCCGACGCCGATCTGGCGCTGCGGGATCTCGCCGGACAGGTAGGAGATCGCGATCTCGGCTTCGCCGGGCCCCACCCTGGCGAGCAGCTCGGCCAGGTGGGTGATCTTGGCCAGCCGCGACGAGTCCGCCGCCACCGCCGCCGACGTCCGGGCAAGGTCGATCAGCAACACATCGTCATCCTGCCTTACGGCGCCTCCCTTTGCCCATCCCGGGGGGCCGGTGGGTCAGCTGTAGTGGCGCAGCTCAGGCCACAGGGCGGCCCACGACGTCACCGGGTCGCGGCAGACGGTGACGGGCACGCCCTGCTCCTCTCCGGCCGTGCCGTCGATGGACGCGACCTGGTCGCAGCGGGCGAACCGCCCGGTCAGGAAGGACGACGGGGCGCCCACCACGACCGCGACGCGGGCCGTCTCGCGCGGCGGCCCCCACCAGTAGAGCTCGTTGTGCGGGCTGTGCACCGGGGGCAGGCCGTACTCTCCGGACCACCGGTCGAGCGCGCCGGCCTCGCCATAGTTGGCGGCGAGCAGCACGGCGCGCGCCCGGTCCTCCGCCGGAAGCGCGCGTACGACGGCGGCCACCTGGGTGGCGAAGCCCGGCCAGCCGACCGACTCGCGGGCGACCTCGTTCGCCACCGCGACCGGGGTGCCGCGCAGGGACTCGGCCGGGACGGCCGGCAGGGCGAAGACGATGTTGGAGACCGCGCCCAGGACGACCGCGGCCGTGACGAGGGTGCGCCGCCGGGCCCGTCCGGCGACCCATTCCACCGTGGGCGCGCACCCGGCGGTGAAGAACAGCAGGAGCAGCCCCGCCACGTAGTCCGGACGCCCTCCCGCGTAGAGCACGACAGCGCAGCACAGCGGGTACGCGATCGCGAGCGACCGGGTCACGCGATCGCGCCAGAGCCGGATCGGCCACAGGGCCATGATCCGCGCGAGGGGTCCGCTCGGGAACCCCCGAGGGCATGGGCCTTCACGGCGCGCGTGAAGGCCCCGCCCGGTCGATCAGCTCACGCCGAGCAGGTCGACCACGAAGATCAGCGTCTCGCCCGGCCTGATGGCGTTGCCGGCGCCGCGGTCGCCGTACCCGAGGTGCGCCGGGATGGTGAGCCGGCGACGACCGCCGACCTTCATCCCGACGACGCCCCGGTCCCACCCGGCGATGACCCGGCCGCCGCCCAGCGGGAACTGGAAGGGCGTGCCGCGGTTCCACGACGCGTCGAACTCCTCGCCGGTCGAGAACGCGACGCCGACGTAGTGCACGCTCACGGTGTGTCCGGGCTTGGCCTCCGGGCCGTCCCCTTCGACGAGATCGACGATCTCCAGGTCCGCGGGCGGTGCGCCCTCGGGGAAGTCGATCTCGGGCTTTTCCAGTGCCACCTGGCTCTCCTTGTCGTGTCGCGTCACTCGGGGCCGGGGCCCGATGCCCTGGCCAACCGGATGACTCTACCGGGCGCCGCCCCGCCGTCCGGGGCGCATGGACAGATCGGCGTCACCAGCTCTGGTGCAGCGGCATGCCCTCCGTGTAGCCGGACGAGCTCTGCACGCCGACGACGGCGCGCTCGTGGAACTCCTCCAGGTTGGTGGCGCCCGCGTACGTGCACGAGGAGCGCAGCCCGGCCACGATCGCGTCGATCTGGTCCTCGACGCTCGGCCGCACCGGGTCGAGATACATCCTCGAGGTGGAGATTCCCTCCTCGAACAGCGCCTTGCGCGCCCGCTCGAACGGCGAGTCCTCCGCCGTGCGCAGCCGTACGGCGCGGGCGGAGGCCATGCCGAAGTTCTCCTTGTACTTGCGGCCGTCGGCGGTGGTCCGCGTGTCACCGGGCGACTCGTACGTCCCGGCGAACCAGGAGCCGATCATGACGTTGGACGCGCCGGCGGCGAGGGCGAGCGCCACGTCGCGCGGGTGCCGCACACCTCCGTCGGCCCACACGTGGCGGCCGAGCCTGCGCGCCTCGGCGGAGCAGTCCAGTACGGCGGAGAACTGGGGGCGCCCGACGCCGGTCATCATCCGGGTGGTGCACATCGCGCCCGGTCCGACGCCGACCTTGACGATGTCGGCGCCCGCGTCGACGAGGTCGCGCACGCCCTCGGCGGTCACGACGTTGCCGGCGGCGACGGGGACGCCGGGATCGAGCTGCCGCACGGCGCGCAGCGCGGAGATCATCTTCTCCTGGTGGCCGTGCGCGGTGTCCACCACGAGCACGTCGACGCCCGCGTCGAGCAGTTCCTTGGCCCGCGCGGCGACGTCGCCGTTGACGCCGACCGCGGCCGCGACGCGCAGCCGTCCGGAGGCGTCAAGCGCCGGCTCGTACAGGGTGGCGCGCAGGGCGCCGGTGCGGGTCAGGACGCCGACCAGGCGGCCCTCGCCGTCCACGATGGGGGCGAGCCGGTGCCGGCGCTCGTGCAGGGCGTCGAACGCGACCTTGGGGTCGGTGCCGCGGGGCAGCGTCTGCGGCGACGGCGTCATGACCTGCGAGAGCTGGGTGAACATGTCCACGCCGTGGCAGTCGGCCTCGGTGACCACGCCGACCGGGCGGTTGTCCCAGTCGACGACGATGACGGCGCCGTGCGCGCGTTTGGGCAGCAGGTTCAGGGCCTCACCGACGGTGTCGTGCGGGGTGAGGGTGATCGGCGTGTCGTGGACGAGGTCGCGCTCCTTCACCCAAGCGATCACGTCGGCGACCACGTCGAACGGGATGTCCTGCGGGATCACGGTGATGCCGCCGCGTCTGGCCACGGTCTCCGCCATGCGGCGGCCCGCCACGGCGGTCATGTTGGCCACGACGATAGGGATGGTGGTGCCTGTGCCGTCGTTGACCGAGAGGTCGACGGCCAGCCGGGACCCGACCGAGGAGCGGGAAGGGACCATGAAGACGTCGCTGTACGTGAGATCGTAGGGCGGCGTCACATCGTTGAGGAATCGCACGTCTGCCCAGCTTATGCGGTCACCGGACAAAGTTGGCATTCCCGCCGGTCCGATGGCGTGCGCCGGCGATCCGCTTCGTAGGATCCATGGTGGCGAGGGAACCATTGGGGAGGAAATGTGATCATCGTGGACCGGCCGGAGGTGCTCGTCGTCGGCCATGCCGTACGGACGACCAACGCGGCGGAGGCGGACCCCGCCGGCGCGCTGCTCCCGGCGCTCTGGGCCCGCGCGGGAGCGCCGGGGGCCTTCGCGCACGTGCCCGCACGGGTGGACGAGAACCTGTACGCCGTGCTGACGGACTACGAGAGCGACCACAACGGCGCCTACACCCAGGTCGTCGGCGTCGCCGTGCACACCGCGGCACGGCTGCCCGAGGGCATGGTCGCGGTACGCGCGCCCGGCGTGCCCGCCATGCGCCTGGAGGCGCGGGGGCCGATGCCGGACGCGCTCCTGGACGCCTGGCAGCAGGTCTGGAAGCACACCGAGGCCGGCGGCATCCCGCCCCGCGCGTTCACCACGGACGTGGAGATCCACCACCCGGCGGGCGTGGACCTCTACGTCGCCGTGCTGCCGTCCTTCGGCGACTCCTGACCCCACCGGGTCCCGGGCCGGGGGCGGGGGTCAGGCCAGCTTCCCGGCCTCGCGCAGCGCGCCCGCCGCGGCGTCGTCCAGTCCCCAGGCGCCGAGGTCGAGCAGGCGGGTGGCGGGGGCGAGCTCGCTCCGCCCGGCCCCCAGGAGCCGGGGCGCGGGCGCGGGGTGGGTGATCCCGTCCACCTCGACGAAGGCGCCGCGCGCCCGGTTGTGCGGGTGGGTCACGGCCTCGGCCATGGACAGCACCGGGGCCACGCACGCGTCCGACCCGTCGAAGACGGCCTCCCACTCGGCGCGGGTGCGGCTCCGGAAAGCGTCGGCGAGCCGCTCGCGGATCCGCGGCCAGTTGGCCCGGTCGTCCCGGTCCGGGAGGTCGGTGAGGCCCATCTTCGCCACCATCTCGGCCCAGAACTGCGGCTCAAGCGCGCCCACGGCCAGGAACCCGCCGTCCGCCGTCTCGTACGTGTCGTACATGGGGGCGCCGGTGTCCAGCAGGTTCGTCCCGCGCGGGCCCCAGTAGCCGGCCTGCACGGCGTGGTAGAACATCGCGAACAGCGTCGCCGCGCCGTCCACCATCGCGGCGTCGATCACCCGGCCCCGCCCGGTGCGCTCCCGCTCGAGAAGCGCGAGCAGGACGCCGTACGCGAGCATGAGACCGCCGCCCGCGAAGTCGCCCAGAATGTTGATCGGCGGAGTCGGCGCGTCCCCCTCCCGGCCGAGCATGGACAACACGCCCGACACGGCGATGTAGTCGATGTCGTGGCCCGCCCTCTGCGCCAGCGGGCCGTCCTGGCCCCAGCCGGTCATCCGGCCGTACACCAGCCGCTCGTTCACCGCGTGCAGGTCGGCGGGACCGATGCCGAGCCGTTCGGCCACGCCGGGCCGGAACACCTCGATGACCACGTCCGCGTTCGCGGCCAGCGTCTTGAACGCCTCGACGCCCTCGGGCGACTTCAGGTCGAGCCCGATCGTGCGCTTGCCCCGGTCCATCACGTCCCGGCGCGGCGCGTCGGTCACCGCCGCCACCCGGTCGACGCGCAGCACCTCCGCGCCGTGGTCGGCCAGCATCATCCCGGCGAACGGCCCCGGCGCGAGCCCGGCGAGCTCCAGCACGCGTATTCCGGCCAGCGGTCCCTTCCCGGGTTCGCTCATGGGAGCCTCCTCGGCGTCACGTCCATCACATCCGTACGGCCGCCAAGTAGAACAAGATTCGGTCCATCGGTGCAAGCCAGGGACGGGCCGGAGGGGTGCGGGACCCCCCTGCGGATCATCGATTCCGGAGCCCTGATAGTTTTCTCGGGCTTAACGTGTCCGGTCTGGTCTGGGATGGTTTCCAGGGATAGCGTTCCCTGAGGACGATCTCTACATTCCTGGGGGTGGTTGCATGCCAGAGCGCACGGCCAATATGACCGCCCACGACAAGGCGGTCGAGCAGATCAGGGAGTCCTACGCCGCGATTCCCGACGGCGCCGCGCCCCGGCTCGCCAAGGCCACCACGAATCTCTTCCGCTTCCGTGAGCCGGCCAAGACGGCCAAGCTCTCCGCGCGCGACCTGGACCAGGTCATCGACGTGGATCCGGCGAGCATGACGGCCGAGGTCCAGGGCATGACGACGTACGAGAACCTCGTCGACGCCACCCTGCCGCACGGTCTGATGCCGTACGTCGTGCCGCAGCTGAAGACGATCACACTGGGCGGCGCGGTCACCGGGCTCGGCATCGAGTCCAGCAGCTTCAGGGACGGCCTCCCGCACGAGTCGGTCGAAGAGCTGGAGATCCTGACCGGCGACGGCCGCATCGTCGTGGCCCGCCCGGAGGGCGAGCACGCGGACCTGTTCCGCGGCTTCCCGAACTCGTACGGCACGCTCGGCTACGCCCTGCGGATCCGGATCAAGCTGGCCCCGGTCAAGCCCTTCGTCCGGCTGACCCACGTGCGGTTCACCGACGCGGCCAAGTGCATGCTCGCCATGCAGGAGATCTGCCAGAGCGGCGAGTACGACGGCGAGCGGGCCGACTTCGTCGACGGCACCTACTTCGGGCCGGACGAGCTCTACGTCACGATCGGCACGTTCGCCGACAAGGCGCCGTACGTGTCCGACTACACCGGGATGCGCATCTACTACCAGTCGCTGCGCAGCCGTACCCGCGACTGGCTGACCGTCCGCGACTACCTGTGGCGCTGGGACACCGACTGGTTCTGGTGCTCGCGCGCGTTCGGGGTGCAGCAGCCGCTGGTGCGCTCCCTCCTGCCGCGCCGCTGGCTCCGCTCCGACGTCTACCGCCGCTTCGTCGGCCTCGACCAGAGGTACGGCGTGACCGCGCGGCTGGACCGCTGGCGGGGCAACCCGGTGCAGGAGTCGGTGATCCAGGACGTCGAGGTGCCGATCGAGCGGGGCGCCGAGTTCCTGGAGTTCTTCCAGGAGCGGGTCGGTATGACGCCCGTGTGGATGTGCCCGCTCAAGGCGACCCAGGAGTGGTCGCTCTACCCGCTGGAGCCGAACCGGCTCTACGTGAACTTCGGCTTCTGGGGAATGGTGCCGCTGCCCAGGGGCACGCACGACGGCCATCACAACCGTTTGATCGAGAACGCCGTGCACGAGCTTGAGGGGCACAAGTCCCTCTACTCCACCTCCTTCTACGAGCGGGAGGAGTTCTGGCGGCTGTACAACGGGGACGCCTACTGGCCGGTCAAACACTCCTACGACCCCGGCGGGCGCTTGCTCGACCTGTATGAGAAGTGTGTACGGGGAAGGTGATCAATGAAACTCGCCGAGATCTTCGAAAAGATCGTTGGCCCGAACGCGGATGTCCAGTTCATCGCCTATGACGGGAGCAAGGCGGGTCCCCCCACCGCCGACGTCCGCATCGAGGTGAAGTCGCCGATCGCGGTCGCGTACCTCGCGCAGGCCCCCGGCGAGCTGGGGCTGGCCCGGGCGTACGTCTCCGGTCACATCGATGTGCACGGCGACATGTACGAGCTGCTCAACCGGATGTGGACGCTCACGCTCAACGACATCCCGCTCAGCGAGAAGATCGCGGCGATGCGCGCCCTCGGCACCAAGCCGCTGCTGATGCGGGTGCCGCCGCCGCCGCAGGAGATGCGGCGCAGCACGCTGGCCCGGCTGGGCAGCAGGCACGCCAAGAAGCGCGACGCCGAGGCGATCCACCACCACTACGACGTCTCCAACCGGTTCTACGAGTGGGTGCTCGGCCCCTCCATGGCGTACACGTGCGCGGTCTTCCCGACGCAGGACGCCACGCTGGAGGAGGCGCAGTACACGAAGTTCGACCTGGTCGCCAAGAAGCTGGACCTCCAGCCGGGCATGCGGCTGCTCGACATCGGCTGCGGCTGGGGCGGCATGGTCATCCACGCCGCCCGCGAGTACGGCGTGAAGGCCCTCGGCGTCACGCTCTCGCGGCAGCAGGCCGAATGGGCGCAGAAGGCGATCGCCGAGGCGGGCCTGTCCGAGCTGGCCGAGGTCCGCTTCATGGACTACCGCGACGTCAAGGAGTCGGGCTTCGACCGGGTCAGCTCGATCGGCCTCACCGAGCACATCGGCAAGGACAACCTGCCGTCGTACTTCTCCTTCCTGTACGGCAAGCTCAAGCCGGGCGGGCGGCTGCTCAACCACTGCATCACCCGCCCGACGGGCAAGGAGAAGACCCTCAACAAGGGCGGTTTCATCAACCGCTACGTCTTCCCGGACGGCGAGCTGGAGTCGGTCGGCTACCTGATCCGCCAGATGGAGGACACCGGCTTCGAGATCCGGCACGAGGAGAACCTGCGCGAGCACTACGCGCTCACGCTGCGCAAGTGGTGCGCCAACCTCGACGCCAACTGGGACGACGCGGTCCGCGAGGTCGGCCGGGGCATCGCCAGGGTGTGGCGGCTGTACATGGCCGGCTGCGTGGTCGGGTTCGAGCGGAACAAGGTGCAGCTCCACCAGGTCCTCGGTGTCAAGCTCGACCGCGACGCGGGCTCCCACGTGGCGCTCCGCCCGTCTCTCGACTGGCCGTGATCCGGGCGGAGGGCCGTCCTGCTACGCCGTGACCGCTACCGCAGTTCGCGCTTGAGGATCTTGCCGGTGGCGGTCATGGGCAGGGCGTCGCGGAACTCGACGATCCGCGGGTACTTGTAGGCCGCCATCGTCTCGCGCGACCAGGCGACCAGCTCGTCCTCCGTGACCGCCACGCCCTCCTTGCGGATGACGTACGCCTTGATCTCCTCGCCGTGCGAGTCGTGCGGGACGCCGACGACCGCGGCGAGCGAGACCGCCGGGTGGGTCATCAGCACCTCCTCGATCTCGCGCGGGTAGACGTTGAAACCGCCGCGGATGATCATGTCCTTGGCGCGGTCGACGATGAAGTAGTAGCCGTCCTCGTCACGCCTGGCCACGTCGCCGGTGCGGAACCAGCCGTCGTTCATGACCTCGGCCGTCGCCTCGGGCCGGTTGTAGTAGCCCTTCATGACGTTGTGGCCGCGGACGGCGATCTCGCCCAGCTCGGGCTGGGTGTTCCACTCGGCGTCGACGAGCCTCATCTCCACGCCCCAGATGGGGGTGCCGATGGAACCCGGCTTCGCCGGGCGGCCCGCCTGGTTGAACGCCGCGACCGGCGAGGTCTCGGACAGGCCGTACCCTTCGAGCACGCCGACGCCGAAGGTCGCGGAGAAGTCCTTGAGCACCTCGACCGGGATCGCCGCGCCGCCGGAGACGGCGGTCACCAGGGTGGAGGGCACCTCGGCCGCGCCGGTACGGACGGCGGTCAGCATCGCCCAGTACATCGTGGGCACGCCGGCGAACATCGTGACCTTCTCCGCCGCCATCAGCTTGAGCGCGTCCACCGGGTCGAAACGGGGGACCAGCACCAGCGCGGCCCGCCGCCGGAACCCGGCGTTCATCATCGTGGTCTGGCCGAAGGAGTGGAACAGCGGCAGCGTGACGAGGTTGACGTCGTCGCCCTGCCGGGCGAACATCTCGTCGCTGACCATGGCGTTGAGCAGCATGTTCTGGTGGCTGAGCTCGGCGCCCTTGGGCTGGCCGGTGGTCCCGCTGGTGTAGAGGATGACGGCGGTGTCGTCCGGCGCGGTCTGCACGGTCTGGAACTCGCCGGACATCCCGTCGAGCGCGGCCCACAGGGTCTCGCCGTACTGGGACTCGGTGGCGAACGCCTGCGCGGGCAGCACGAAGAAGTGCTCGGCGCCGGACTCCTCGAAGCCCTTGAGGCCGCGCTCGCCGAGCGGGAGCTCCGGGGTGCCCTCGAAGCAGAAGAACGCCTTCGCGTCGGAGTCCTCGAGGTGGTAGGCGATCTCCCGCGACTGGAGGAGCACGTTCAGCGGGACGACGGTCGCGCCCGCCTTGAGCGCCCCGAAGTAGACGAAGGGGAAGTAGGGGAGGTTCGGGCAGGCCAGCGCCACCTTGTCGCCCTTGCCGACACCGCGCGAGACGAGCAGGTTCGCCACCTGGTTGGCGATGGTGTCGACGAGGGAGTAGGGCAGCCGCAGGTCCCCGAAGATCACGGCGGTTCTGTCCGGGGTCTCCCGGGCGCTGTCTTCGAGCACGACAGAAAGATTGAGCAACGCCGCTCCTCGGTTTCTGGGGGGTTACATACCGACCGGTTGGTAACACACCGTACTAGTAGATCGCCCGGAATGTCATGATCGCGGGAAGAACTGGCGTGGGTGGGAGGGCTGTGGCACCATCAAAAACCGAACGGCATTCCAGTCACTCGCAGGCCCGGGAGGCCCGCCCATGACGACTCAGCCCGTGGACCGCGCGCCGATCAGGTCGGCGGCCGACGTCGACCTGACCGACTGGGACTTCTGGGCCCGGCCCATGGAGGAGCGCGAGCACGCGTTCGCGCTGCTGCGCCGCCTCGAGAAGCCCGCGTTCTTCGCCGAGCCCGAGCTGTCGTTCGCGCCGGCCGGCCCCGGCTACCACGCCCTCGTCAGGCACGCCGACATCGTCGAGGCGAGCCGCAACCCCGAGATCTTCTGCTCCGGCGACGGCGGATCGACCAACATCGTCGACATGCCCGCCGAGTTCGTCGAGTACTTCGGCTCGATGATCAACATGGACGACCCCCGGCACGCCCGGCTGCGCCGGATCGTCTCGCGGGCGTTCACGCCGAGGATGATCAGGCAGTTCGAGGCCGACGTCGAGGCGGCGGCCGCGCGCATCGTCGACGACCTGCTGGAGAAGGGCTCCGGGTGCGACTTCGTCGCCGAGGTGGCCGCCCGCCTCCCCCTGAAGATCATCTGCGACATGATGGGCATCCCCGAGCGGGACTACGGGTTCGTCTTCGACCGGTCCAACATCATCCTGGGTGCCGGCGATCCCGAGTACGTCAGCGATCCCGAGGCCATCGCCACCGCGCTGCTCACCGCGGGGATGGAACTGCAGCAGCTCGTGCAGGACCTGGCCGCCCACCGCGCGGACAACCCGACGGACGACCTCACGTCGTCCCTCGTCAACGCCAACCTCGACGGCGAGCGGCTGACCGCCCAGGAGCTCGGCTCGTTCTTCATCCTGCTCGTCGTCGCCGGCAACGAGACCACCCGCAACGCCATCTCGCACGGCATGCGCCTGCTCACGCTCCACCCGGACCAGCGCGGGTTGTGGACGGAGGACTTCGCCGGGCGCACGGCGGGGGCGGTGGAGGAGATCGTGCGGCTCGCGTCGCCGGTCAACTACATGCGCCGCAAGGTCACCCGCGACCACGAGATGAACGGCGCGCTGTACCGCGCGGGCGAGAAGGTCGTCCTCTACTACTGGTCGGCGAACCGGGACGAGTCCGTCTTCACCGATCCGTTCCGCTTCGACATCCTCCGCGACCCCAACCCCCACCTGGGATTCGGCGGGCCGGGCCCCCACTTCTGCCTCGGCGCGCACCTGGCCCGGCGGGAGATCAGCGTCATGTTCCGCGAGCTGCTCACCCGGGTGCCGGGCATCGAGGCGGGCGAGCCGGAGATGCTCCTCTCCAGCTTCATCAACGGCACCAAGCACATGACCTGCACGTTCTGACCGGCCCTGCGGGCCGGCCACAGCGTGGCGGGCCGGCTAGCCGACCGGGCGGATCCGCTTGAAGACCGTGTTGATGTCGGGCAGCAGCTCGTCCTTCTGCTTCGGCACCTGCATGTAGACGATCGTCGGGACGTCGCCGCCCGCGTCGAGCGCGGCGACGACCGCGGTCGTCCGCTCGGAGCCCGTCTTCACCGTGTACGCGACGAGCTGGCCGGTCATGCCGCCGCGCGACACCCGCTGCCGGGCCGCCGGCGCGGCCTTGTTGCCCTTGTCGAAGAGCTTCTGCCGGGCCTGGAACATCACCGAGTTGATCACCGGGCCGAGGTCGCCCCCGGCGGTGTACTTCGCGGCGAGCGACTTGTCCAGCGGTCCGGTCATCACCTGGGCGAACTGCGGCTTGCCCTCGGGCGTCGTCCCGGCGGCCACGTACTGCCGGGTGGCGAAGCCGTACGTGTCCTGGATGTGCTGGGCGCGCTGGTCGAGCTGCCAGGGGCCGCCGAGCTTGGGAAGCGTGATCCGCCCCGCGGAGTCGGTGACCGTGCCCGAGACCGGGGACGCCGTGCCCTCGTACGTCGGCAGGGCGGGGAGCGACTGCGGCTTGGCCGCGGCGGGCGCGGAGTTCTTGGCGGACGGCTTGGCCGACGGCGTCACGTCGTCGGCGCCGTCGTCCGAGCTCAGCGGGCCGGAGACGAACGCCCACACCAGCGCGGCGATCAGCGCGACGATCACCGACCCGATGAGGGCGAACAGCCAGATCGGACGGCCACCCTCGTCGTCGTAGTAACCGTCGTCGGGGTCGCGCTCACCCTCGGGGCCGAAGACCGTGTTCCACAACTCCTCCTGGCGGTGCGCGGGAGGCGTCTTCGGTCCGCTGATCTGGCCGGCCGTGACGAACGGGCGGTACGGGTCGTCCTGGCGCCCCATGCCCTCCTGGGGCCGGTCGTGCGGCCCGCCGGGGCCGGGGAAGCCGGGCTGGGCGCCCCCGTGCTGACCGGGGGCCTGCTGACCGGGAGGCCCGCCCGCCTGCGGGTACGCGCCGCCGGGCGCGGGCATCGACATCGTCGAGTCCGGGTTGGCCGGGGCGGGCATCGACATGGTGGCGTCCGGGGCGGGCGCCGACGGGGTGGGCAGCGACATCGTGGCGTCGCCGAAGGCGGGGCGGTCGGTGCCCAGCGGGTCCGGTCGTCCGGGAGAGCCCTGGCCCAGAGGGTCGGCGCGCAGGGGGTCGGGCCGCAGCGGGTCCGACGCGCGAGGGTCCATGCCGAGCGGGTCGATCCGGTCCTGGCGCGACGAGCCGGGCCGCGCCGGATCCGGCCGCATGCCCAGCGGGTCGTCGCGCAGCGGATCGGCCCGCAGAGGATCGGAACGCATGCCGTCGGTGCGGGTGGAGTCCGCCGACGGCTCGGGCCACACCGAGCCCTGCCGCGCGCTCTCGGCGCGGGACGGCTCGCCCCAGACGGAGTCCTGGCGGGCGGGCTCGGGCCAGACCGAGTCCTGGCGGACCGGCTCCGGCCGCCCCGGCTCCGGCCACACGCTCTCCTGGCGCGCGGGTTCCCTGCGGGGCGGCTCCTGCCGGGGCGGCTCGCCCCAGACGGAGTCCTGGCGCGCCGGTTCGGGCCACACCGAGTCCTGGCGCGGCGGTTCCGGGCGCACGCCGAGCGGGTCGCTTCCGTACGAGGCCGGAGGCGGCGGCAGGAAGGGGTTGGGGCCGGTCGCGTGCTGCGACGACTGCGGCATGCCGTACGGGTCGTCCGCGCGGGAGTCTCCGTAGGAGGGCGGGGGCGGGAACGCGGTCCGCTCGTCCCCACCATGGGACGGGCCCCGTGAGGGGCCCGGTGCCGGTTGTTGTCCCGTGTGTCGCGGCGGCTGGTCGCCGCCCTGGTCCGCCGCCTCGAACGACCGCGCGGACGGCGTGAACGAGGAGGCCGCTGGGACCTCGGGCCAGGCCGGCGGGACCTCCGGCCACGCCGGGGTCCGCTGCGGCTCGCTGTGCTCCGAGGGCATGGTACCTCCCGAGATCATGCCCGAATTGGGTGCGCCTGGCATGATCTCATGCGAACCTGGCGACGCCGTATGGAAACCGGAGAATGCTCCGCGGAACTGCTCGCCCGTGGGGTCGGTCGGCGGGTCCTGCATCGGAAGGTCCGTCTGCGGGAAATCCGGGCCCGATCCCGGCTGGACTGAGTTCACCACGCGAAAAGATTAAACTAACGCGACATATGTGTTCACAGCGGATCTATCACCATCATGTATCGCCTGTCCAGATGGCAAGCCCGTCCGGTAGATCCTGAAGCGACGCTCTTGCCGTCTGCGCTACCCTTGGTATATGCGCGCCGCGACCCTGCTTGCCCGGCCGCATCGCCAGGGCTGATTTCCCTCGATGCGGCTGCCCCTCGTGCGATGCGGGGGGCTTTGTTGTGAGCGGGCGCCCTCACCGTGCCTTTAAGGAAAGCATCCCTTCGGGAGTTGACGTGGACGAGCTGGTGTACGACCCGCAGGCGCTGCAGGCCAAGTGGCTGCGGCGCTGGGAGGAGCTGAATCCCTTCGCGGCAGTGGAGGACGAGGCGGACACCAGGCCGCGCCGTTACATGCTCGACATGTTCCCGTACCCCTCGGGCGACCTGCACATGGGGCACGGAGAGGTGTTCGCCATCGGCGACGTCGTCGCGCGCTACTGGTTCCAGAAGGGCTACAACGTCCTGCACCCCATCGGGTGGGACTCCTTCGGCCTGCCCGCGGAGAACGCCGCGATCAAGCGCGACGCCCACCCCGCCGAGTGGACCTACACCAACATCGAGACCCAGGCGAACTCCTTCAAGCGCTACGCCGTGTCCTTCGACTGGTCGCGGCGGCTGCACACCAGCGACGAGGACTACTACCGCTGGAACCAGTGGCTGTTCAACCGCTTCTACGAGCGCGGCCTGGCGTACCGCAAGGGCGGCCTGGTCAACTGGTGCCCGACCGACCAGACGGTGCTGGCCAACGAGCAGGTCGTGGCCGGAAAGTGCGAGCGCTGCGGATCGGACGTGGTCCGCCGCGAGCTGACGCAGTGGTACTTCAAGATCACTGACTACGCCGACCGACTGCTGGACGACATGTCCATGCTGGAGGGCGGCTGGCCGGAGCGCGTGCTCACCATGCAGCGCAACTGGATCGGCCGCTCCACCGGCGCCGACGTCCGGTTCCGCATCGAGGGCAGGGACGAGCCGGTCACGGTCTACACCACCCGCCCCGACACGCTGTACGGCGCGACGTTCTTCGTGGTCGCGGCCGACGCCCCGCTGGCGGAGGAGATCGTCGCCCCCGACCGGCGCGAGGCGCTGGAGGCCTACCGGGCCGAGGTCGCCAAGCTGTCCGACATCGAGCGCCTGTCCACCGAGAAGGAGAAGACCGGCGTCTTCCTGGGCGTTCACGCGATCAACCCGGTGAACGGAGAGCGCATCCCGGTCTGGGCGGCCGACTACGTCCTGTCCGACTACGGCCACGGCGCGATCATGGCGGTTCCCGCCCACGACCAGCGCGACCTGGACTTCGCGCTGAAGTTCGGGCTGCCGGTCAAGGTCGTCGTCCACACCGGCATGGCCGACCCGGGCGAGACCGGCGTCGCCACCCCGGGCGAGGGCAAGCTGGTCAACTCCGGGCCCCTGGACGGCCTGTCCAAGGCCGAGGCCATCGCCAAGATCATCGAGGTGCTGGCGGAGCGGGACACCGGGCGGGCCGCGGTCAACTTCCGGCTGCGCGACTGGCTGCTGTCCCGGCAGCGCTTCTGGGGCACCCCGATCCCGATCATCCACTGCCCCGACTGCGGCGAGGTGCCGGTCCCGGACGACCAGCTCCCGGTCAGGCTGCCCGACCTGCGCGGCGCCGACCTCAAGCCGAAGGGCGTCTCCCCGCTGGCCGCGGCCACCGACTGGGTCAACGTCGAGTGCCCCAAGTGCGGCGGCCCCGCCAAGCGGGACACCGACACGATGGACACCTTCGTCGACTCGTCGTGGTACTTCCTGCGCTACTGCTCGCCCGGGTACGAGGACGGGCCGTTCGACGAGGGCCGGGTCCGCCGCTGGGGTCCGATCGACCAGTACGTGGGCGGCGTCGAGCACGCGGTGCTGCACCTGCTGTACTCGCGGTTCTTCACCAAGGTCCTGTTCGACATGGGCATGCTGACCTTCACCGAGCCGTTCCTGCGGCTGCTGAACCAGGGCCAGGTCATCAACCAGGGCAAGGCCATGTCCAAGTCGCTGGGCAACGGCGTCGACCTCGGCCAGCAGATCGACGCGTTCGGCGTGGACGCCGTCCGGCTGACCATGGTGTTCGCCGGGCCGCCCGAGGACGACATCGACTGGGCCGACGTCTCGCCGGCCGCCTCGCAGAAGTTCCTGGCCCGCGCCTTCCGCGTGATGGCCGAGGCGGGCGCGGCCTCCGCGCCGGGCGCCGACGTCGCCGGGGGCGACCAGGAGCTGCGCAAGGTCACCCACCGGACCATCGACGAGGTCACCAAGCTGGTGGACGCCCACCGCTTCAACGTCGCCGTGGCCCGCATGATGGAGCTGACGTCGGCGGCGCGCAAGGCCATCGACTCCGGCCCCGGCGCCGGCGACCCCGCCGTACGCGAGGCCGCCGAGACGCTGGCGGTCATGTTGTCGCTGGTCGCGCCGTACACGGCGGAGGAGGGCTGGGAGCGGCTCGGCCACGCCCCGTCGGTCGCGCGGGCGGGCTGGCCGGTCGCCGACCCGGCGCTGCTGGTGCGCGAGTCGGTCACCTGCGTCGTACAGGTCGCGGGCAAGGTCCGCGACCGCCTGGAGGTGTCGCCGGAGATCTCCGCCGCCGACCTGGAGGCGCTGGCGCTGGGCAGCGAGAAGGTCCGGCCGTACCTGGACGGCGCGCCGCGCAAGGTGATCGTCCGCGAGCCGAAGCTGGTCAACATCGTCCCCTGATGTCCCCGCGGCGCCCTGAGTAAAGTCTCGGTCATGAGACGGCTTGGGGCGCTGCTGCTGGGGGTCGGGCTCGCCGTGACGGCGTGTGGCGGGGCCGGCCGCTCCGGCCTCGCCGAGGCGATGGCGCAGGTGTCCGGAGACGGCCCCGCCGCGACCTACTTCGAGTACGGCGACACGGCGCACTGGCGCGAGATCGGCGCCGTCACCCTCAGGGGGCCGCGCCGGGACGAGGTCTGGGGGCCGGTCACATCCGGGGTCTGGGCGTCCGCGCTCGGCTCCGGGCTCGGTGATCTCGCCCTCTCCGCCGCCACGTCGCTGCCCGAGCGTACGGGCATCGACCTGTACGGCGCCGACCACGTCGTCACGATCGGCCTGCCGCCGAACCGGGCGGTGCGCGCCGACGGCGAGTTCGACGCCGAGGCCATCGACGGGAAGCTCTCCTGGATCGGCGCGAAGCCCCGCGACATCGGCGGGCACGACGGCCTGACCCTGGCCCCGGACCTCGCCGTCGAGATGGACGGGGTGCAGACCAAGTTCGGTCTGCTGAACCAGCTCAACCAGGTCGTCGTCACGGGCACGACGGTCGCCGCCGGGCCGGGCGCCCAGGCGGTGGCCGCGGCGCTGGGCGGCGGGCGCAGCCTGGCGGACCGCCCGGCGCACGCCGCCGTCGCCGAGTGCCTCGGCGGCGTCGTCTCCGCGCTCCTGTACACGCCGCGGGCCGCCGGTGAGGTCGAGCTGTACGGCGTCGGCCTGCGCCGTCCGGAGAAGCTGAGCGACCGGCCCGTGAACGTGATCTGCGTGCTGGCCCGTACGGCGTCCGCGCGGAAGGTCGGCGACACGTTCGCGGCCAGGCTCACCACCGCGGCCGCCACGGCGGGCGGCCGGCCGTTCGGCCGGATGGCCGAGCGCATCGAGCACGACACGGTCGAGAGCGGGGGACGGCGCGTCTCGCGCGCCACGCTCACCCTGTCCGGGGACACGCCCGCGTCGTTCGCCTGGCAGCTCGCGCTCCGGAACGAGCTGGACGCCCTCACCCGGCCCTGAACCGGTGTCGACGCTTCGCGGGCTCGCGGCGGCGTGGGCGGGGCGAGGCCGAGAGCCGGGGCGTTGACGCTCGCCGATCAGGCCGACAAAATGGCGGCCGAGCCACAAATCGAACACTGTTGGGCGTGCGGTCAGGGCATGCCGCGACCATCCACCGCGAAAGCGGTGGTCCTGGAGCGCGCGCCTGACCGTCCGGCTCACGGCGGCCGCGCCTCCGGGATGGGAGGCACGTCTTGTCCAGACGCATTCTCAGCGGGCTGGCCACCGTCGCCGCGACGGCCGCCGCCGTACTCGTCGCGACCGGTACGCCGGCGCAGGCGGCGGGCACCGGAACCGGCTATCTCCACACCAGCGGCAACAAGATCGTGGACAGCACGGGGACGACCGTCCGGCTGACCGGCATCAACTGGTTCGGCATGGAGACCGACAACAAGACCTTCCACGGTCTCTGGTCCGGCAACCCCTGGAAGAGCCAGCTCGACCTGATGGCGAGCCTCGGCTACAACACGATCCGCGTCCCGTGGTCCGACGACGCCGTCAAACCCGGCGCCGTCGCCACGAGCGTCAACACGTACACGAACCCCGACCTGGTCGGGCTGTCCCCGATGCAGATCCTGGACAAGGTCGTGGACTACGCCGGCACGAAGGGGATGCGGATCATCCTCGACCGGCACCGGCCGACCAGCGCGGGCCAGTCGCCGCTCTGGTACACCCCGACGGTCTCGGAGGCGACCTGGATCGCCGACTGGAAGGCGCTCGCCCAGCACTACGCGGGCAACACGACCGTCATCGGCGCCGACCTGCACAACGAGCCGCACGCCGAGGGCACCAACCCGGCGGCCACCGGCGCGTGCTGGGGGTGCGGGGACGTGAGCCGGGACTGGCGGCTGGCGGCCGAGCGGGCCGGCAACGCGATCCTGTCCGTCCAGCCCAACTGGCTGATCTTCGTCGAGGGCGTGAGCTGCCCGAGCGGCGGGTTGTCCAACGTCTGGGACAACGACCCGAGCAACGACGAGGACTGCGGCTGGTGGGGCGGCAACCTCAGCAAGGCCAAGGACCATCCGGTGCGCCTGGACGTGCCGAACCGGCTGGTCTACTCGCCCCACGAGTACGCCACGTCGGTCTATCACCAGGCGTGGTTCGACGATCCGTCCTACCCGGCCAACATGCCCGCCATCTGGGACCGGTACTGGGGATACCTGTACCGGCAGAACATCGCCCCGATCATGGTGGGCGAGTTCGGCACCACCCTGGCGAGCGACGTCGACAAGGTCTGGCTCCAGGAGCTGATGAAGTACCTGGGGACGGGCGTCGACGGCATGTCGTTCACGTACTGGTCGTGGAACCCGAACTCGGGCGACACGGGCGGCATCCTCAAGGACGACTGGACCACCGTCGACCAGGCCAAGCAGAGCATCCTGCGGCCGTACCTGATCCCGCCCGTGGGCGGCGGCACGTCGTCCCCGTCGCCGTCGGCGTCCCCCTCCGTTTCTCCGTCCGTGTCCCCGTCGGCCTCCCCTTCCGGCGGGAAGGCGTGTACGGCGACCTACACGGTGACCAACTCGTGGAGCGGCGGCTTCCAGGGTGAGGTGGCGGTCAAGAACACCGGCACCGCGGCGACGTCCGGCTGGGCGGTGAAGTGGACCCTCCCGGACGGCCAGACGATCAGCCAGCTCTGGAACGGCACGTTGTCCGCGAGTGGCGCCTCCGTCACCGTGACCAACCTGAGCTGGAACGGCGGCCTCGCGGTGAACGCCTCGACCACGTTCGGCTTCAGCGCGTCCTCGTCCGGAGCGGGCGGCGTCCCGGCGTCGGTCACCTGCGCCGCCTCCTGACGTCAGCCTGATCCCGGGCCGAGGTCCGGGGGACATCCGCCGACGACGGCCGCCGCCCGGGTACGCCGGGCGGCGGCTCCTCGGAGCGGCCCCGGGAAAGCGCCCTGAACGCGCGGGCGCCGTGCGGGGACCGCGCCAGGGCCCG
The DNA here is from genome assembly GCF_001570405.1 of Microtetraspora niveoalba. Classification (GTDB taxonomy): domain Bacteria; phylum Actinomycetota; class Actinomycetes; order Streptosporangiales; family Streptosporangiaceae; genus Microtetraspora; species Microtetraspora niveoalba. The sequence goes on from NZ_BBYM01000047.1 coordinate 32,478, forward strand.
GGCGACGGCCGCCCCGAGGAAGCCCCGAGGAAGCCCCAGGAAAGGCACGGGAAGGGCCCGAGGAAGCCCCGGGAAAGGCACAGGAAAGGCACGGGACGAGCCCGGAACGAGCCGGTGCGGGCAGGCTCAGGGCAGGGCGGCGCAGATCCGGGTGAGGATCTCCTCCAGGATCGGCTCGGAGGTGCCGAAGTTGAGCCGCGCGCACCCCTCGCCTCCCGGCCCGAACAGCGGGCCCGGGTTCAACCTCACCCGCGCCTCCCGCTCCAGGTACGCCGCCGGGTCCTCGTCGAGGAAGCCGAGGTCGAGCCACCCCAGATAGGTGGCCTCCGGGATCCGGTAGCCGACGCGGGGCGGCAGCCGCTTCGCGACCAGGCGGCGGTTGCGGTCGAGGATCGTGATGACCTCGGCCAGCCAGTCGTCGCCGTGCCGCCACGCCGCCACGGTGGCCTCCACGCCGAGCAGGTTCGGCGCGCCGTAGATGTGGGCGGGCTGCCGGTCCACCGTCTCGCGTACGGCGGGCGCGCCCAGATGGGCGACGCAGCAGCGGATGCCGCCCATGTTGAACGCCTTCGTCGCGGACGTGAGCGTGACCGTGCGGTCGGGGAGGAGCGTGCCGAACGGGATGTGGGTCCGGGGCGCGTACGTCAGGTCGGCGTGGATCTCGTCGGAGAGGACCAGGGCGTCGTGCCGCTCGGCGTACTCGGCGAGCGCGCCGAGCTCCTCGGGGGTGAGCACGCGGCCGGTGGGGTTGTGGGGGTTGACCAGGAGCAGCACGGCGGCGGGCTCGTCCGGCACCTCGAACCGCCAGCCGTCGCCGTCCGGAAGCATCGGGATGGGGAGCAGCCGCCGGTCCATCTGCGCGATGGTGTCCAGGAACGGGTGGTAGGCCGGGGTGTGCAGCGCCACGGTGTCACCGGGCCGGGTCGTCAGGTGCAGCAGCACCTGGAGCGCCTGGTTGACGTCGCTGTACGAACGGACGTGGCCCGGGTCGGGGCGGAAGCCGTACCGGGTCTCCATACGCTCGGCGAACGCCTCGCCGAGGGGGCCGGCGGACGGCTCGTCCAGCCAGGAGGGGTAGCCGAGGTCGGTCTCGGCGCGCCGCCGCACGGCCTCGCGCACCGCCTCCGGGACGGGGAAGTCCATGTCGGCCACCCAGGAGGGGATCACGCCGGGCGCGGTCTGCGACCACTTGAGCCCGTCGCGGCGAGATGCGGTCTCCAGGGTGAGCTGGTCAAGGTTGCGCGTCACACCAGCCAGCCTATTTGCGCTAATCACCCCTATCGCCACCTGGCTGCGCTTTCACACTGATTGCCGCAGCTCGGGGATCCCGCCTTCACGGCGGAGCGATCACATGAGTCGGTGGACGCGACGGCGGTGGGTTTCGCGGGTTGTGCCGCCAGGCGGCCCGTGGCGAGCGCGGCACGACGGCCGGGTCCTCCACGAGCCGCCGGCCGGTGGTTCGTGGGCGCTCCGCGGTGAGCGAGGATCACCGCGGAGCGACGTGCGGACTCGCGGACCTGGAACCGCGCGAACCCGCGCGGTCCCCGGAACGCGCGGTCCCCGGAACGCGCGGGGCCCGGAATGTGCGGGGCCTGGAGCCGCGCGGGGCTAAAGCTTGCGCAGGACCGCGGTGACCTTGCCCAGGACGGTCGCCTCGTCGCCCGGGATCGGCTCGTAGTTGGGGTTGTGCGGCACCAGCCAGACGTGGCCGTCCTTGCGCTTGAAGGTCTTGACCGTGGCCTCGCCGTCGATCATGGCGGCCACCACGTCGCCGTTGTCCGCGACCGGCTGCTGGCGCACCACGACCCAGTCGCCGTCGGCGATCGCCGCGTCGATCATCGAGTCGCCGCTGACCTGCAGGAGGAACAGCGTGCCCTCGCCGACGAGCTGCTTGGGCAGCGCGAAGACGTCCTCGATGCTCTGCTCGGCCAGGATCGGGCCTCCGGCGGCGATGCGGCCGACGAGCGGCACGTACGCGGCGGTCGGGCGGCTGAAACCGGGCTCGACCTCGGCCGCGTCCGGGTCGACCCACAGCACCGGCTCGCCCGGCAGCCGCACCTCCAGCGCCCTGGGGCGGTGCGGGTCGCGGCGCAGGTAGCCCTTGCGCTGCAACGCGGTGAGCTGATGCGACACGCTGGAGGTGCTGGTCAGCTGGACCGCCTCGCCGATCTCACGCATCGAGGGCGGATAACCGCGCTGCTGCACGGAGTCGCGGATCACCTCGAGGATCTTGCGCTGCCTTGGGGTGAGACCAAGGGAGTCCCGCCTGCGCACCGCCAGGTCGTTGACGCTCTCTTCCTGCCCGCTCACCAAACCACCTCCCAATCCGTGTTCTTCATGTCGCACAGAGCGACGGTATCTCGATTCAAGATCATCTTCAAACAATTGTTCGATTCGATGTGAATCCCCGTCACCTGCGCAGTTGTACCGACATCGTACGGGAGTTCGATCGACACCGTGTTCGATATTGCCGAGATTTGGCCGATCTTCTTGTACAGTGCCCGCGCGTACAGTGCCCCCGTGCGATGCGCTCGGCGCTCGGGACGGGCGACACGCCCGGGCCGCCCCGGTGATTTCCCGGCTGAACAGCGACTTCACCCGGGGGGTGGCGGCCGACTTGCGTTCAAGGTCGGGCACTTCTACGGTTGGACCACAACATCTAGTAGTTACAGCGATGTACTTCACCACAGCTTGTGTTTCCGTGACCGCTTCACGACGCTTTCGTGAGGTGGGCGCAAGCGTTTCCAGGGAGGCGATGACGTGCACTGCCCGTTCTGCCGTCACCCGGACACGCGGGTCGTCGACAGCCGCTCGACCGAGGACGGGGCGGCCATCCGCCGCCGGCGGACCTGCTCCGAATGCGGGCGCAGGTTCACCACGCAGGAGACCGTCCTGCTCATGGTCAGCAAGCGCAGCGGAGTGACCGAGCCGTTCTCGCGGGACAAGGTCGTCGCCGGAGTGCGGCGGGCCTGTCAGGGGCGCCCGGTCGGCGAGGACTCTCTCGCCCAGCTCGGGCAGCGGGTGGAGGAGAGCATCAGGGGCACCGGGTGCGCCGAGATCGCCTCGCACGAGGTGGGCCTCGCCATCCTGGGGCCGCTGCGCGAGCTGGACGAGGTCGCCTATCTGCGCTTCGCCTCCGTCTACCGGGGGTTCGAGACGCTGGCCGACTTCGAGGCCGAGATCGAGCAGCTCAGAGCCGCGCGCACCGCCGTACAGCAGTAGCGGCGGGAGCCGACGGGAACGGCCGACGCCGCCGCCCGTCACGCAGGGTGATTAGACAGACACGTGATCGGATGCGAGGGGCTCCACCGGGCCCCGGGAGGGGGAATTCATGACGGAGATCGTGAACGGCACCGAGACGGGCACCGGGGGCCGCGGGGGCAAGCGGCCACGCAAGGGTCTCAAGATGAAGCGCGTCTTCACCACCCCCGGCGTCCATCCGTACGACACGGTCGCCTGGGAGCGTCGCGACGTCGTCATGACGAACTGGCGTGACGGCTCGATCAACTTCGAGCAGCGCGGCGTCGAGTTTCCCGAGTTCTGGTCGGTCAACGCCGCCAACATCGTCACCAGCAAGTACTTCCGCGGCGCGGTCGGGACGCCGCAGCGCGAGTCGAGCCTGCGGCAGCTCGTCGACCGGGTCGTGGACGTATACACCAAGACCGGCGTCGAGAACGGCTACTTCGCCTCGGACGAGGACGCCGAGATCTTCGACCACGAGCTCAAGCACGCGCTGGTCCACCAGATCTTCAGCTTCAACTCGCCCGTGTGGTTCAACGTGGGAACCGCGTCGCCGCAGCAGGTGAGCGCGTGCTTCATCCTGGCCGTGGACGACCAGATGGAGTCGATCCTGGAGTGGTACAAGGAAGAGGGCGTCATCTTCAAGGGCGGTTCCGGCTCCGGGATCAACCTCTCCCGCATCCGTTCCAGCAAGGAGCTGCTCTCCAGCGGCGGCACCGCCAGCGGCCCCGTGTCGTTCATGCGCGGCGCGGACGCCTCCGCGGGCACCATCAAGTCGGGCGGCGCCACCCGCCGGGCGGCCAAGATGGTCGTCCTGGACGTCGACCACCCCGACATCGAGGAGTTCATCGACACCAAGGCGCGCGAAGAGGACAAGATCCGCGCGCTGCGGGACGCCGGGTTCGACATGGACCTCGGCGGCAAGGACATCGTGTCCGTGCAGTACCAGAACGCCAACAACTCCGTCCGCGTCTCCGACGAGTTCATGCGCGCGGTCGAGGACGGCGGCGACTTCGGCCTGCGCGCCCGGCTGACCGGCGAGATCATCGAGAAGGTCGACGCCAGGTCGCTGTTCCGCAGGATGGCCCAGGCCGCCTGGGAGTGCGCCGACCCCGGCGTGCAGTACGACGACACGATCAACGACTGGCACACCTGCCCGGAGACCGGGCGCATCACCGCCAGCAACCCCTGCTCGGAGTACCTCCACCTGGACAACTCCTCCTGCAACCTCGCGTCGATCAACCTGCTGAAGTTCCTGCGCGACGACGACACGTTCGACGTGGAGAACTTCGTCAAGCTGACCGAGCTGATCATCACGGCGATGGACGTCTCGATCACCTTCGCGGACTTCCCGACCGAGAAGATCGCCGAGACCACCCGGGCGTACCGGCAGCTCGGCATCGGATACGCGAACCTGGGCGCGCTGCTGATGGCCACCGGCCACGCGTACGACTCCGACGGCGGCCGGGCCATCGCCGGGGCGATCACCTCGCTGATGACCGGCACGTCCTACCGTCGCTCGGCCGAGCTCGCCGCGATCGTCGGGCCGTACGACGGCTACGCCCGCAACGCGGAGGCGCACAAGCGCGTCATGCGCAAGCACGCGAGCGCCAACGACGGCCTGCGCACGGTCGACGCGATGGACAGGGAGATCCACACCGAGGCCACCCGGCAGTGGCAGGAGTGCCTCCGGCTGGGCGAGAAGAACGGCTACCGCAACGCCCAGGCGTCGCTGCTCGCGCCCACCGGCACCATCGGCCTGATGATGGACTGCGACACGACCGGCATCGAGCCCGACCTCGCGCTGGTCAAGTTCAAGAAGCTGGTCGGCGGCGGCTCCATGCAGATCGTCAACCAGACGATCCCGCGGGCGCTGCGGCGGCTCGGCTACCAGGAGGAGCAGGTCGAGGCGATCGTCGAGTACATCGCCGAGCACGGTCACGTCGTGGACGCCCCCGGCCTGCGGACCGAGCACTACGAGGTGTTCGACTGCGCCATGGGCGAGCGGGCCATCGCCCCGATGGGCCACGTCCGGATGATGGCGGCGACCCAGCCGTTCCTGTCCGGCGCGATCTCCAAGACCGTCAACCTGCCCGAGTCCGCCACGGTGGACGACATCGAGCAGGTCTACCTGGAGGGCTGGAAGCTCGGGCTGAAGGCCCTGGCCGTCTACCGGGACAACTGCAAGGTCGGCCAGCCGCTCTCGGCGGCGAAGAAGACCACCGAGGGCGCGACCGAGGAGGCCGCCGCCCCCGAGGTCCAGGTCATCGAGGTGCCCCGGCCGACCCGGCGGCGCATGCCGAACCAGCGGCCGAGCATCACCACGCGGTTCACCGTGGGCGGCGCCAAGGGCTACATGACCGCGTCGTCCTACCCCGACGACGGCCTCGGCGAGGTCTTCCTCAAGATGTCCAAGCAGGGCTCGACCCTCGCGGGCGTCATGGACGCCTTCTCCGTCGCCATCTCGATCGGACTGCAGTACGGCGTGCCGCTGGAGACCTACGTCCAGAAGTTCGTCAACATGCGCTTCGAGCCGGCCGGCATGACCGACGACCCGGACGTCCGGATGGCCCAGTCCGTCATGGACTACATCTTCCGGCGGCTGGCGCTCGACTACCTTCCGTACGACGACCGGGCCGCGCTCGGCATCTTCTCGGCCGCCGAGCGGGCCGCGCAGGCGCGCGGCGAGGACCCGGCGGCGCTGCAGGAGGTCGTCGACACGGCGGCGCTCGCCCAGTCCGCGCCGATCGAGGAGAAGCGCGCCGAGGTCGCGCGGCCGGCGGCGAAGCGCTCCTCGACCGACTCGCTGGAGAGCCACCAGGGCCGTACGGCCGACGCGCCGCTGTGCATGACCTGCGGCACGAAGATGCGTCCGGCCGGAAGCTGCTACGTCTGCGAGGGCTGCGGCAGCACCAGCGGCTGCAGCTGACGACCGGCGTCCCGCGTCAGCGGGCGCAGGAGCCGCGAGAGGAGCGGGGCCCCGGGCATTCCGGGGCCCCGCTCCGCTTCATCCCGGCACATGTCCCGCCGCGCCGGCGGGCACGACGACCACGCCGACTCTTTCCGGCAGCCTGCGGACCCGGGCCGAGGGGCGCTCGCGGGGTCCGGGTTAGGCTGCCGCCATGCCCGACCACATGCCCGACCACATGCCCGACCGCATTCTGGACGCGCTGGCGTACCCCGTCGTCCTGTCGCCCATGGCGGGCGGGGCGGGGACGGCGCGGCTGTGCGCGGCCGTGTCCGAGGCCGGAGGGCTGGGCTTCCTCGCCGCCGGATACAAGACGGGCGAGGCCATGGCCGCCGAGATCGAGCAGGTCAGGGAGGCGACCTCGCGGCCGTTCGGGGTGAACCTCTTCGTCCCTGGCGAGCCGGCCGACCCCGAGGTGGTGGACGCCTACGCCGCCGAGCTGGCGCCGGAGGCGGAGCGGTACGGCGTCGGGCTGCCCGACGTCCCGCTCGACGACGACGACGAATGGGACGCCAAGATCGACCTGCTGCTGCGGCGTCCGGTGCCGGTGGTGAGCTTCACGTTCGGGTGCCCCGGAGTCTCCCTCGTCGACCGTCTGCACGAGGTGGGGACGGCGGTCGTCGTGACCGTCACCGACCCCGGCGAGGCGGTGGCCGCCGTGTCGGCGCGAGCGGACGCGTTGTGCGTGCAGGGCCCGGAGGCGGGCGCGCACCGAGGCTCCTTCGTGCCGCGCAAGCCGTACGGCGCCGCGGAGCCGGGGCTGCTCGACCTGCTCGCGGCGGTCCGCAAGGCTGTACGGGCGCCGCTCATCGCGGCCGGAGGCATCGGGGACGGGGCGGCCGCGGCGGCGGCGCGGGAGGCGGGCGCGGCGGCCGTGCAGCTCGGCACGGCCTTCCTGTTGACACCGGAGAGCGGGGCGAACCCCGTCCACCGGGCCGCGCTGCGCGACCCGCGCTTCACCTCGACCACCGTGACCACCGCGTTCTCGGGACGGCCGGCGCGCGGGCTGACCAACAGGTTCATCCTCGACCACCCGGACGCCCCGGTCGGCTATCCCGCCGTCCACCACCTGACCACGCCGATCCGCCGCGCCGCCGTCGCGCAGGGCGACCCCGGCGGGGTCAACCTCTGGGCGGGAACGGCCTGGCGGCTGGCCGGGGAGCGACCGGCGGCGGACGTCGTACGCGAGATCGGCGCGGCGATCGCCTGACCCCGTCCGGCCGTTCCGAGTGAAAGGTCAGGAGGCGGCGAACCGGACGAGCCCGGCGGTGAGGGCGGCGGCCGCCGCACAGGCCACGATCATGAGATCGGCGCCGGCGGCCGGCCCCTGGCCGCCGATGACCGCCGCGGTCAGCGCCGCGCCCACCGAGGATCCCACGTACCGCGCGGTGTTGTTGGCCCCGGACCCCATGCCGGCCCAGTGCGGCGGCACGCTCTCGATCGCGAGGTGGGTGAGGGATCCGTTGATCAGCCCGCTGCCGACCCCCGCGACCAGGAGCCCGGCGAGGGCCCGCGGCGCCGACCACTGGGCCGTCGTGCCGAGCAGGGCGAGGCCGCCGGCGGCGGAGAGCAGCAGGCCGAGCGCGAGGCGGCCACGGGTGGTGAGCCGCAGCCGGGGAGCCAGGAGCGCGGCGACGAAGGACGTCCCGGACCAGACGGCGAACACGGCGGCGGTGGCGAGCTGCGTCATGCCGAGGGCCGACTGGAGCACGGTCGGCAGATAGCTCATCAGCCCGATGATCGCGATGCCGGTGGCCAGCGCGCCGCCGGTGGCGACGAGGAACGACGGGCGCCGGAACAGGCCCATGTCGATCAGCGGCTCCGGATGGCGGACCTCCACCAGGGCGAAGGCGGCCAGGAGGACGGCCGCCGCGGCCAGGGCCGCGAGCACGACCGGCCGGGACCAGCCGAGCCGCCCCTCGGTCACGCCGGTCACCAGGGCGGCGAGCCCGAGGGTGAGCGTGACGGCGCCGGGCACGTCGAGCCGCCGGCGTCCCGATGGCGGCTCGGTCCGTGCGGGCAGCGTACGCGCCGTCACGGCCAGCGCGACGGAGCAGGCGGCCGTCAGCCAGTACACGCCGCGCCAGCTCGACAGCGCGGCGAGCCCGCCCGACACCAGGGGGCCGATCGCGATGCCCAGGCCGAGCATCGCGCCGTACCATCCCGTGACCCGCGCCCGCTCGGGACCCGGGGGAACGACCTCGCCGACCACACCCAGGCTGGCGGCCAGCACCGCCGCACTGGCCACCCCCTGGGCGAAGCGGCCGAGCACGAACATCGGCACGCCTCCCGCGAGGGCCACGATCGCGCTCGACACCGCGAGCGACGCCATGCCGATGACGTAGACGCGCCGGCGGCCGTGCTCGTCGGCGAGCACGCCGGCGACGAGCAGCGACACCGCGAGTCCCAGGGTGACGGCGTTCAGCATCCAGACCGGGCCGGTCGGACCGGCGTCGAGAGCGCGGGCGGCCTCCGGCAGCGTGACCATCGGCGCGGTGTAGTTGACCAGCGCGAGCAGCGGCGCCGCGCACACGATCGCGAGGGTCGCCGGCCGGGCCCGTAAGGGAGCCGGGGGCGTGTCCAGCACAGGACCTCCAAGGTTCATTCATTGAACTGATGGCGCGACGATAGCACGCGTCGGTTCGATGACTGAACTAAGATGTGGCGGAAGGAGGACGGTGATGGGGCTCGGCAAGAACTACGAGGGGCAGGACTGCTCCCTCGCCCGGTCGCTGGAACTGCTCGGCGAGCGGTGGACGCTGCTCATCGTGCGCGACGCGCTGTACGGCGTGCGCCGGTACGGCGACTTCCTCGCCCACCTCGGCATCCCGAGGGCGGTCCTCTCCCAGCGGCTGTCCGCGCTGGTGGACGCGGAGGTCATGGAGCGGCGCCGCTACCAGGAGTCCCCGCCGCGCGAGGAGTACGTCCTGACCGGCAAGGGGAGGGAGCTCTGGCCGCCGGTGCTCGCCCTCGCCCACTGGGGCGAGCGGCACATGAGCGACGCGGGGCCGCGCCGCGTCTTCCGTCACGTGCCCTGCGACGCGCCGATCGGCGCGGGCGCCACCTGCTCGGCGTGCGGGGCGTACGTGCCCGTCGAGGAGGTCGAGGTACGGCCCGGTCCCGGCGCCGACCTCACCCGCGAGGACCCGGTGAGCGTCGCGCTGCGCGGGCCGCGCCGGATGCTGGAACCGCTGCCCTGACCTCCGCCCGGCCTTCCGGCGTCAGCGTCGCTGGCAGGCGGGGCACCAGAACAGGTTGCGCGACTCCAGGTCGGCGGTGCGGATCTCGCCGCCGCAGACGTGGCAGAGCTGCCCGGCCCGGCGATAGACGTACACCTCGCCGCCGTGGTCGTCCACCCGGGGCGGCCGTCCCATCGCCTCGGGCATGTGCTCCGGGCGTACGGTGTCGATCCGGCCCGAGGCGGCGCCTTCGCGCATGAGCGCGACGAGGTCGGCCCAGATCGCCTCCCACTCGGCCCGGTCCAGGTCGCGACCCGCGCGATAGGGGTCGACGCCGTGCCGGAAGAGGACCTCGGCCCGGTAGACGTTGCCGACCCCGGCGATCACCTTCTGGTCCATGAGCAGCGCCGCGATCGGCCCGCGTGACCGGGTGACGCGCGTCCACGCGCGCTCGGGGTCGTCGTGCGGCCGCAGCGGGTCCGGGCCGAGGCGGTCGTGCACCGCCTGCTTCTCCCCGGGGGTGATCAGCTCGCAGGCGGTGGGGCCGCGCAGGTCCGCGTACTCGTCCCGTCCCTCCAGGCGCAGCCGTACGGCTCCGACGGGCGCGGGGGCGGGAGCCGGACCGAAGGAGACCTTCCCGTAGAGGCCGAGGTGGACGCGCACCCAGCCGTGTCCGCCGAACCCCTCGAAGCCGAGGAAGAGGTGTTTGCCGTGGGCGTCGGTCACGGCCATGCGCTGCCCGTCGATCAGCGCGGCGCCGTCGGAGAACTTGCCCTGCGGGCTGCTCGCCGCGACCGGGCCGCCCGCGAAACGCCGGCCGTACTCGGCCGCGAGACGGTGGATGATGTGACCTTCGGGCATCGGCGGGCAGCGCTCCGGGGGACTCGGGGAAGAGGGGAGCCCCACCCTATCCGGGCTCCGGGCCGCCCCACCGGTCGGCGGGCGCGCCGGTGATCCGGCTCGGCGCCGGGGTGGGTCAGTCGGTCTCGTACGCGAGCCGGTCGGCGAGCCAGCGGTGGAACCTGATCGCGAACCTGACCCAGTGGGCGATCACGGTGGTGAGGTGCTCGCGGGTGACGCCGGCGCCGATGTAGAGCTGCGAGTCGCCCACCACGCGCAACGCGCCGCTGTCCTGCGTGAAGCTGTAGACCTTGGGCCACATGGTGTCGGCGTTCCACTCGTTCAGCGCGGTGACCAGCGTCGGCTTGTCGTCGACCGAGTACTGCTCCTCGTAGTACGTGCGGATCGTGAACAGCTCTCCCTCGGAGCCGAACAGGAAGAAGACCGTGAGCTCGGGGGTGGAGATGGCGATGTCGCCCTCGGCGTCGAGGGTGTGGTCGAGGTCCAACTCGTCCAGGATCTCCCTGATCAACTCCTGATCGGGCTGGACGACCGCTGGGGAAGGGGTCACCGCCCCATCCTGCACCATGAGTGTCGCGGCGGCCCGCCGTATGGGGCCGAACGCCGCCACGGCCGCGGGCGCCGCTTCCACGCGTCGTCCCCGGTCGGGGGCCGCTCGCGCCGGCGGGACCCGCGGCCTCAGTCTCCGGGGGACTCGCCGCCGAGGCGGGTTCCGGCGCGGAGCCGCACGTGGGCGGGGACCTCGCGGGCGCTCAGCGGGTCGGTGACCGGGGGCTGCCAGGTGGCGGCGAGAGGCAGCACGCCCGCCCACACGTCGTGCGGATCGTCGGCGTCGTCGGGCGGGCCCTGCCGGACCTTCACCGACGCCTCGTCCAGCGGGACGGCCAGGATCGTGGTGGCGGCCAGCTCCTTGCGGTTCGGCCGGCGCGCGTAGTCCCACTGGCCGGGGGCCGTGTGCTCCGTGAGGAGGCGGAGCGCCTCCAGCTTCTCCTCGCCCTCCAGGGCGCGCGGCACGCCGTAGATCATCGCGCTGCGGTAGTTGACGCCGTGCTCGAACACCGACCGGGCGAGCACCAGGCCGTCGACGTGCGTGACGGTCACGCACACGGGCGCCGGCCCCCCGGTGGCCAGGCTGCGGCTGGCGACCGATCCGTGGACGTACACGTGGTCGGAGTCGAAGCCGTACACCGTGGGCACCACCATGGGCGCGCCGTCCACGATCACGCCCAGGTGGCAGACGAACCCGGCCCCGAGCACGGCGAACAGCTCTTCCCTGTCCGTACGGCCCTGCTCGCGCAGCCGGCGGTGCCGGGTCCGCTCCGATGCCGACAAAGATGGCAAGGCCGACAAGTCACCCATGAGGTGACATCCAATCAGTAAGCGGTCGCGGCTGGAAAGATCAGGCGACCGAGGTCGGCCCGGGCTTGGGGAAGCGGATGACGTTGCGCCCCGCGTACGCCCGCATGTCCACGATCTTGGTGTCGCGCTTCGGCCGGCGGCGCAGCGCGGACGTGATGTCGCGCACCTTCGCGAACGGCGTCTCGACCGACTCGTCGAGCGACGTGACGACCCTCAGCATCTTTCCGATCCCCCCGACCGTGATGATTCCGTTATTTAGTGAGATGTCTACCGATCTACCCGTAAAACCGGTGTAAAGCGGTGATGTTTAACGGGATCTGGGTGACTACTGTGCCATGGCGGGTCCGCGCGCTCGCGTCCGGGGTCGTCGCGATCCGTCCGCCGCGCGGGCGGCCTTCTCCTCGTCCATCTGCGGCGTTATCGAAACGAGATGAAACGCGGACGGGATCGCGGGCGTCAGAAGATGCGTGGCATCGGGAGCGTTGGCCGTGGAGGATCCCTCGCGGCTCGGGGACTACTGGCTCGCCGGACGGCTCGGCGCGGGCGGGCAGGGAGTCGTCTACGAGGCGTACGACGCCGCGGGACGCCGAGTCGCGATCAAGGTGCTGCACGGAGAGGCGGCCGGGGACCCGGAGCTGCGGCGCAGGTTCGCGCGCGAGGCGGAGGCGGCCCGCCGCGTGGCGTCGTTCTGCACCGCTCAGGTGATCGACGCCGTCCTCGACGGGCCCCGGCCGTACATCGTGAGCGAGTACGTCCAGGGGGCGAGCCTCCGGCAGGCGGTCGCGGCGGGCCGGCTCTTCGCGGGGGACGACCTGCACCGCCTGGCCACCGCCGTGGCCACCGCGATCGTCGCCATCCACGACGCCGGGGTGGTCCACCGCGACCTCAAGCCGGACAACGTGCTGCTCGGCCCGGACGGGCCCCGCGTGATCGACTTCGGCGTCGCCCGCACGCGCGACATGTCCCTCACCGCGACCGGGCTGGTGGCCGGGACCCCGGCGTACATGGCGCCCGAGGTGTTCGTCGGCGAGCGGGCCGGGCCGCCCGCCGACCTGTTCGCCTGGGGCGGCATCGTGCTGTTCGCCGCCACCGGAGCGGACCCGTTCAGCGCCGAGACCCTCGGCGGCGTCATGCACCGCGTGCTCTCGGAGGACCCCGACCTCGGCGTGCTGCCGACCTCGCTGCGCCCGCTCGTCTCCGCCGCGCTGGCGAAGGACGCCCACGGCCGCCCGTCCGCCCGCGAGCTGCTGCACGGGTTGATCTCCGGGCCGCGCGGCGCCGCCGCGGACGACCTGCTGGTGCTCGGCAGCGCCGAGGCCGGGCTGCTGCCCGGGCCGGAGGTCGCCGACCCGGGGCTCGGGCTGCTCGCGGAGGACGCGTACGGCGTGCTCTCCCCGGCGGAGCGCGAACTGGTGCCGGAGGTGCTGCTCCGGCTCGCCACCGTCACCGACGACGGCGAGGTCGTCACCAGGCGGGCGGCGCGCGCCGAGCTGATCGACGGCCGGCCGGAGGAGGAGGCCGCCGCGGTCGCGCGGATCGTCGAGGCGTTCGGGCGCCTGCTGGCCGAGCGCGACGGCGAGATCGGACTGACCCGCACCGCCCTGATCCAGGCGTGGCCCCGCCTGCGCGCCTGGGTCCAGGCCGAACGCGAGGGCCTCGCCGTGCTCCGTGAGATCACGGTCGCGGCCCGGCGGTGGAACCGCGGCGCCGACGGCGACCTGTTCCAGGGCGACCGGCTGGACACCGTCCTGCGCTGGGCGGCCACCGGGCGCCGCCACGTGGCGCTCAGCCGCCTCGAACGCGACTTCCTCGACGCGGGCTCCGCGCTGGCCCGCCGCCGCGCCGGCCGCCGCCGCGTCGTCACCGCCGCACTCGCCGTGCTGCTGGTGCTCGCCGTCGGCTTCGGCGTCGCGACGGTCCGGCAGAGCGCGGCGGTGAACGAGCAGCGATACCTGGCCGAGTCGCGCGGGCTCGCCTCGACCGCGGACCGGCTGAGGGACACCGACCCGGTCAGGGCGATGTTGCTGAGCGTCGCCGCCTGGCGGCTCGGCGACACCGCCGAGGCGCGCGGCGGCCTGGTCAGCTCGCTCGCCCAGCGGGAGACGGGAGTGCTGCGGCTGAAGGGGTCCGCGTACGCGCTCAGCGGCGACGGGCGGAGCGCCGCGTCCGTGGACGGCGACGGCGTGTCCGTCTGGGACGTGCGGTCGGGACGGCGGACCGGCGGGTGGTCCGGCCTCGGCGTCCGCGGCCAGCGCCTCCACTCGATCGCGTTGAGCGGGGACGGACGGTTCCTCGCGGTCGCCGCGGGGCAGCGGGTGCGCGTCTGGGACGCGCGCACCGGCCGCGCCACGGGCCGGGAGCTCGACCTCGGCACCCAGCGGTACGAGTCGCACTATCCGATCGAGGTCGCCTTCGGGACGGACACCCAGACGCTGATCGTCGGTTTCAGCGGCGCGGTCCGGCTCTGGGACCTCCGCACCGGAACGGTGAGCCCCCGGCGGCCGGGCTACCTCGCGGACGTCGCCCCGAGCGGCCGCTTCGCGGCGATCGACGGCGTCGGGGACCGTCCCCTGCTGTTCGACCTGCCCCGCGCCACCCGCCGCGGCACGCCCGCGGGCATCTGCGGCGGTCCTCCTTCGGCACGGGCGGACGACGGATCGGGGCCGCAGGCGCTCGCCTTCAGCCCCGACGGCCGCACGCTGGCCTGCGCCGCCGACGAGGGCGTCACGCTGACCGACCTCGCCCGCGGCCGGACCGGGGCCCCGTTCGGGCCGCCGGTCGGCGGGCGGCCGGCGGTGACCTTCAGCGCGGACGGGCGGTTCCTCGCCGTCCGCGCCGAGAACGCCGTCACCCTCTGGCGGGTGGCCGATCGTGCGCAGTTGCTCGTCCACCCCACCCTGGGGGAGGCCGCGCAGGTGCGCTTCGACCGCGACGGCGGCGCGCTGCGGTACATCGTCGACGACACCGTCCACACGGTCGGCATCGCGGACCTGACCTCCCCGGCGAAGGCGGGACCGGCCGACGCGGGCGCCGTGCTGACGCCGGACGGGAGGTACGCGGTCAGCGGGGCGGGCGCCGGCGCCCTCACGTTCAGGGACACGCGTACAGGACGGCCGGCGGGCGCCGCGGTCCCCTTCACGGAGTCGCCGCAGGCGGTCGCCTTCAGCCGGGACTCGCGGATCGTCGAGATCGCCGACGACGCCGGACGTCGGGCCCGGACGGTGGACCGGCAGAGCGGCCGGACCCTCGCGACGACCTCGGTCCGGGACCCGGACAGGCACAGCATCGTCGGGGTCGCGGTCAGCCCGGACGGGACGAGGGCCGCCACGGTCACGGCCACGTCGTCCACCGGCACGGAGGTCGGAGTCGCCGATCTGAGGACGGGCGCCTGGCGCGTCGTCGCGACGCTTCCCGACGAGGACGCGGCCACCGCCGTCTTCAGCCCCGACGGGCGGGATCTCGCCGTACTCGGACCGGACACCGGCTATCTCGTCGACGTGGACGGGGGGAAGGTCAGGACCTTCGGAGCCACCAACCAGAGTCTCGTCGCGGTCGCCTTCCACCCCGGCGCCCCGATCGTGGTCACGGGCGACTACGCGGGCCGGGTGATCGCCTGGGACACGCGTACCGGCGAGCAGCGCGGCGCGGTGCTCGCCCAACGGCGGCCGGTGAAGGCCATGGCGTTCAGTCCGGACGGCTCCGTCCTGGCCGTGGCGGCGGGGCAGGACGTGCGGCTGTGGGACGTGCGGGCAGGAACGGCGGTCGGCGAGGCGATCGCCACCCACGGGGTGGACGTGGTCGCCGTGGCCTTCCGCCTCGACGCTCCGGCCGGGCCCGGCGGTTCCGCGGCTTCCGGGGAGCCCGCGGGCCTCATGGTGACCAGCCTGGACGCGAGCGGCGCGGTGGCGTCCCGGCCGGTGAATCCGGACGCGGTGGCCGCCGCCGTGTGCGCGCGGGCGGGCCGGACCCTGTCGGAGGGGGAGTGGCGGGAGTACCTTCCCGGCCTGCCGTACGAGCACGTGTGCCGGGGCGGCGCCGATGCGCCCTGATCGGACGTCTCGCGCCCGGGACGCGCGGGCGGGTGCTCGCGTCGGGCCGCCTCAGCGGGCCTCGGCGGAGGCCTCCCAGAGGGAGCAGGGGCGCACGGCGTGGTGGTGGTAGATCATGCCGACGGGCTCGCGGGTGGCGACGGTCTCCACCGGCTGGCCGCCCGGCCCGCAGACGCAGTCAGGGGTGCCCTCGTGGCCGATGACGTCGTCGAGTGGCATCACATGAACGAAGCTGGCCATGGGGGCATCCCTTCCGCGTCAATTAACCCCCGATATTACCTCAAAATTGGACAAAAGTGATTAACAGGGATAATTCCGTCGGGCGCGGTCGCCCCAGGTGGGGCGGCCGCCGTACGCGGATTCTGATCGAGGGAAACATGCGGGAGATTGACCCCTATATGTGGTGATCGTCAGGGGCGCGAGGGTAGACGAGAGCCAGCAGCGAGATTCGGGGGGAATCATGGCGGCTTGTGAAGTCTGCGGCAACGACTACGACCTGAGCTTCGAGGTACACGCCCAGGGGGCGGTCCACACCTTCGACAGCTTCGAGTGCGCGATCACCAAGATGGCCCCGGTGTGCGAGCACTGCGGCTGCCGCATCGTGGGGCACGGCGTCGACGTGGACGGGCGTTTCTGCTGCTGCGCCCACTGTGCCCGCGAGCTGGGCGCCACCCAGATCGTGGACAAGGTCGGCGCCGCGCGGTGACGACCCGCCCCGTCCCTCCCGTACGCGGCCCGTGACGGGAGGGAGCGGGCCGGTCGTGCTCCGGGACGCCGGACTTCAGGACCGGCGGACCCCGCTCACCCGCCGGTCTCCGCGCCGACGGCGTCGAGCGCGTGAACCGGATCCGCGGGACGGCGGTGCTCCACCGCCGGCAGGGTGACCAGCAGCACGAGCAGCGCGGCGAGCTGCGCCGCGGCCGACCACAGTCCCACCGGCACGCTCTTGCGATGAAATTGGCGGCGGCGAGCGGACGGAAACCGGGGCGCCGGTCCCGGCGCCGTCGTCGTGAAGGGTCAGGGCGTGTGCGGGCGGGGACCCGCGACCAGCGTGTCGCCGGGCTCGGGGCCGGAGGCCGCCTCGCTCCGGCTCTCGGCGTTCTCGTCCCGCCCCCGCTTCGTACGGCGTGCCCGCGTCTTGGCCGCCGCGCCGTCCCGCCCGGCCGAGTCCCGTGCGGCGTCGGGCACGGGGTTGGGTACGGTGTCGGCCGTCGTGGCGGGGTCCTCGCCGGCCGCCTTCGGCGGCGTTCCGCTCGCCCTGCCGGAGGAGCGGCCGCCCGCCGTCCCGCCGGACGGGCGGCGCGCCGCGCTCGACGCGGAATCCTCGCCGGCCGTGGGGAACGTGACCGGCCCCTTGGGGGTGGACGCCTCCTGTCCCCGGCCGCCGGCCGTCGCGGCGGTTTCCGCGCCGGCCGCCTTCGGCGCCGTCCCACCACCCTCTTGCTCCGACGCGGAGCCCGGCGCGATGGCGGTCCTGGACGCGTCCGCGGGGTCGCGCAGCGCCGCGATGACGGCGTCCGCCTCCCGGTCCGCGGCGAACTCGTCGGCCGCCTCGGCCTCGCGCCGCTTGATGACCACCATGTGATCGACCGAGACGCGCCCGGCCCCTCCGACCGAGAGCAGGACGGACGCGGCCCCGAGAGCGACGATGATCTTGATGTCGCCGCCGGTCAGCGGCATGCCGGCGTGCCCGGTGGTGATGACGAAGACGGCGACCGCCTCGGCGAAGAGCAGCAGCCCGACGAACGGCACGGCGAGGCCCGCGACCAGCAGCGTGCCGCCGACCAGCTCGATGAGCATGGTCGCGGCGGCCCATACGGAGGGCAGGGGAGCGCCGAGCTCGGCGTACTGCGTGGCGGTCGCGTTGAGACCGGCCTCCAGCTTCTCCCAGCCGTTGGCGAAGAAGATGCCGCCGACGCCCATCCGGGCCGCCAGCGAGGCCACGTCGTGGAGGGTTCGCTTCACGGTTCCTCATTCTGGGGGGACGGGCAACGATTGCCCATACATCTGCCCATAAGGATCGACCGCACACCCGGCGGCCGCGCGTCTCGTCAGGACGACGGGGCCGCCCCCCTTCTCCGGCCTTCCATCGGCTCCCTCCGCCGGGGCCTCAGGACGACGGGACCGCCTCGCCCGCCTCGTCCTCGGCGGGGCAGCCGGTCTCCCTGGAGATGAACACGGCCGCGGCCAGGGCGGTGAGCCCGAGCAGGATCACGCTGACCACGACCGTGTGGTGCAGGGCGGCGACGAACGCGACGCGGGCCGCGCCGAGCAGGGCCGCGCCCGACCCGCCGCCGACCTGCGCGGCGACGTGCGCCGCCGCCGCCAGAGACTCCCTCGCCTCGTCCATGAGGGGGCCGGGCACTCCGGGGACCGTGCCGAGCGCCGGGGCGTACACCATCGTGGTGATCGTGCCGAGGACGGCGATGCCGAGACCGGCGCCCAGTTCGTAGGCCGTCTCCTCGATCGAGGCCGCGCCGCCGGCCCGCGACTCGGGGACGGCCGCCATGATCGTGTCGGAGGCGGCGAGCAGCGCGACCTCCACGCCGAACCCGATCCCGATGAAGCAGAGGGCGAGCATCCACGGATGCTGCTCGACCCCCCAGGTGAGCACGGGGGCGAGCGAGATCGCGGTGAGCCCGAGGCCGCCGCTCATGGTGGCCCGCAGCCCGATCCGCTGGAGCACGTGCGCCGCCGCCAGCCCGCCCGCGATGGCGGCGACCATCAACGGCAACATCCGCAAACCCGCGGACAGGGGGGAGAACCCGAGCACGAGCTGGAGGTACTGCGCGAGCAGCAGTTCCAGCCCGACCAGCGCGAAGATCGCCAGCAGGACGCAGGCGACGCCGGTGGCGAAGCCGCGCCGGGTGAACAACGCGATGTCGAGCAGCGGGAACGGCAGCCGCCGCTGCCGCCGTACGAACCAGGCGAGCAGCGCGATCCCGAGCAGGGCGACGGCCACGGCCGGGCCGCGCCCGATCATGTGCCCGTACCCGGCCTCCTTGAGGCCGAACGCGAGGGCGAGGATGCCGAGCGTGGACAGGGCGGCGCTGAGCCCGTCCCACGGATGGCCGGACCGGTTCCGGGACGGCGGCAGCAGCCGTACGGCGAGGGGCAGCGCCACGATCAGCAGCGGCACGTTGATGAGGAAGACGGCTCCCCACCAGAAGTGCTCGACGAGGACGCCGCCGACCAGCGGGCCGACGGCGGCGCCCGCGGCGGCGACCGCGCTCCAGACGCCCAGGGCGATCGCCCGCTCCCTGCGGTCGGTGAAGACCTCGCGGATGATGGACAGCGTCGCCGGCATGATCATCGCGCCGCCGAGGCCGAGGAAGGCGCGCGACAGGATCAGCGCCAGCGGCGTCCCGGCGAACGAGGCGGAGAGCGAGGCCAGCCCGAACACGACGTAGCCGGCCAGCACCAGGCGGCGCCTGCCGTACCGGTCGCCGAGGGTGCCGAACGTGACCAGCAGCGGCGCGACGACGAGCGAGTAGATGTCGATGATCCACAGCAGTTCGACGGCGGACGGTTCGAGCGCGGCGGTCAGCGCGGGCACCGCGATGTGGAGCACGGTCGCGTCCACCGCGATGAGCAGCAGGCTGAAGCAGAGCAGCGCGAGGACCGCCCACCGGCTCGTGTGCCGAGCGGCGGCGTGCACCGTACGGGACCGCGTCCCGACCCCCATGACGATCATGGATGGGAACCGCCGGCCTGGTGGAACATGGGTCGCAGCTTAGGCCATTCCAGGTAGATCCCTCAGCAGCTTCCGGCATCGCGCTCTCTAGCGAGATATAGGTATATATCCGACATCTAGGCAACCCCTCGCCGGCAGCCGATCATGCGGGAGTGGGGAGCGACATCGAGGACCCGGACCACGCCAGGACCCGACCCGGAAACCGCGCCCGAGACGGCGTCCCGCGTCACT
The DNA here is from genome assembly GCF_001570405.1 of Microtetraspora niveoalba. GTDB lineage: Bacteria > Actinomycetota > Actinomycetes > Streptosporangiales > Streptosporangiaceae > Microtetraspora > Microtetraspora niveoalba. The sequence goes on from NZ_BBYM01000047.1 coordinate 52,059, forward strand.
CCCCGGAGGCCGACCCCCGCTCCTGGTGCCTCGCCGCCGTCGCGAGGCTGGAGCGCGGCCGCCCGGAGGCGGCGCTCGAGGCCGCCAGGCAGGCGATCGAGCGCGACCCGGGCGGCGAGTGGGCGCATCGCCTGGCCAGCCTCGCCCTCGAACGCCTCGGCCGCGACCCCGAGGCCGTCGCGGCGGCCCGCGAGGCCGTACGGCTCGCGCCCGGCTCCTGGGCGGCGCGCCTCAGGCTGGGCGGAGCGCTGCGCCGGATGCCCGACGGCTGGCGGGAGGCGTGGGCGGAGGCGCGCAAGGCGGTGAGCTTCGCCCCCGAGGAACCCGACCCGCACGTGCTCGCCGGGGACCTGGCCCTGCTCCGGGGCGACCACGAGAGCGCCGTCGCGTCCTATCGCGCGGCGCTGCGGCGTTCGCGCGACCACCCGGCGGCCCGGGTCAACCTGGGGCTCGCCCTGCTGCGCTGGGAACGGCCGCGCAACCACCACGATCCGGCCTGGGACGCCGACCCCCGCGACACCGCGCGGGCCAGGCGGGCCGCGGAGGTCTGGTCCCGGCAGGTCCGTGTCATGCTCGCCGTGGCGACCGTCGCCGTGACGGCCGCCGCGCTCGGCCTCGGCCTGCACAAGGAGGCGCAGATCGGCGGGGCGCTCGCGCTCGGCGGCGTCGTGGCGGTGACGATCCGGCAGACCGGGCGGGTCCCCGTCTGGCCGCGCGTTCCCGCGATGCTGCGCCGCGACCTCTGGCTCACCATGGACGCCGCGATGGCCGTCGCGGCCGTCGGCGCGTACGTCGCGGGCCTGGCCACCCTGCCCGGCGACCTGGACGGGGCGCGGGACGGCGTGTGGGCCGGGGCGTGCGGCATCGTGCTGCTCAACGGCGTCGCCGCGGGCGGCCTGCGCCTGCTGGTCGAGGCGTGGCAGGGCCGTCCGGTGCGGGCGCTCGTCCAGTTCGCCGCCGCGAGCCCGGTGCCCGCCGCCCGGCGGGACGCCGGCGTGACGTTCTGGATCATCGCCGGGCGTGCCTGGTGGGGGCTCGTCCTCCTGCTGTCGCTCTGCCTGCTCACCGCCCAGCCCCGCCTCGCGCTCGCCGCCGCGGCGGCGCCGGTCGCCGTCGTGCTCGCCGTCCGACGCGGACGGGCGGCGCCCATGCTGCGGGCCGCGCTCCGCGACGACCGGCCGCTCGCGCTGTCGTTCGCCCTGCTCGCCGTCGCCTCCCTGGCCCTCGCGCTCGCCGGAGCGGCGCCGGGC
>NZ_BBYM01000048.1 GCF_001570405.1 Microtetraspora niveoalba
GCCCCCGCCACGCCGCCGGAGAGCGGCCGCCCCCGCCACGCCGCCGGAGAGCGGCCGCGCCGGCCCACGGGACGGCGCACGCCGGGATTCCGTCGGTTCAGGCGGGGAGGGAGACCCCGACGCCGCCCCGGGTCTGCGCGCCGTACCGCTCCAGCTCCTTGGCGAGGTCCAGCGGCCTGACGCGGGCCCGGCCCGCGAGGGTCTCGTCGTCGATCAGGGCGAGCGGGACCAGCCAGGACACCTCGAATTCGAGCCCGTCCGGGTCCTTGGCGTACAGGGCCTTGGTGGTGGAGTGGTCGGACGCGCCGACCAGGGCGCCCATCTCGCTCAGCTTGACCGCGATGCGCTGCAACTCGGCGAGGGTGTCCACCTCCCAGGCGAGGTGGTAGAGCCCGACGGTGGACCGACCGGCCGGAGACGCCCCCGCCTGCGGGCCGAGCTCGAAGAGCCCGAGGTCGTGGTCGTTCGCCGATCCTGCGGCCTGCAGGAACGCCGCGCCGGGGCCGCCCATGACGACGCGGAACCCGAGCGCCTCCTGGTAGAACGCGACGCTCGCCGAGACGTCCCTTACGTACAGCACCGCGTGGTTGAGCCGCTGAACGGGCATGGCCCCTCCTCTTTTAATTGAACTCTCAATTATTCTACGCGACGCGCCGTTCGCGGAAACTGTCGGCGGGAGGTCGTACGGTGGCCTGCGGACTGGAGCCGACGGAGGGGAGCGTTTTCGTGATCGCTGACCGGGTCACCCAGGAGCGCGAGGCCAATCTGACCCTTTTCCGGGTCGTTCACGAGGTGGCCCTGCATCATGCCGGGCGGCCCGTCCACGAGGTGCTCCCCATCCTGCGCCGGGCCCTTCCCGTCGTCCCCGGCCTGGATGAGCCGGAGGTCCGCCGCATCGCCGAGCAGATCAGCGTCGGGCGCGACCCCTCCGGCCTCTGAGCGCTGAGGTCCCCCGGGTTCCCGAGCGGGTCGGCGTCGGGCGCCATCGCTTCGGTCGGTGAGCGCTGGGGTCGGTCGGAGGGCGTTCAGGCGTTCAGGAGTCCGGCGGGGTCCGCGATGATTCGCTGGATCACCTGTCCGGCCGCGCCGAGGGTCGCCGCCTCAGCTCCGAGCCGGGAGACCTCGACGGACGGCACGACCTCCCGCATCTCGCCGAGCCGAGCCGCCAGCGTCTCGGTCACGACGCCGCCGATCCAGGGGAAGAGCGGCGCGTAGATCCCGCCGAGCACGATCGTGCCCGGGTCCACGAGATTGACGGCGGAGGAGAGGGCGACCCCGAGCGCCCACCCCGCCCGCTCGCAGGCGGCCAGCGCGTCCTGGTCCCCCGCGTCGAGTCTCGCGAGGAGCCCGGCGATCCCCGCGCCGGCCTCGATCCCCGCTGCGGCGGCCAGGAGCGCGTCCTGGCCCGCGTACCTTTCGAGGCACCCCTGACCCCCGCAGCGGCAGGGCGGGCCGCCGGGGGAGACCACCACGTGCCCGAGCTCTCCGGCGAAGCCGTGGAACCCCCGGAACGGCTCGCCGCCCACGATGAGGCCCGCGCCGACGCCGATCTCGCCGGACACGTGCAGGAAGTCCCGATGCCCGGCGCCGAACCACAGTTCGCCCAGGGCCGCGAGATTGGCCTCGTTGTCCACCCGTACCGGGAACGGCAGCCGCGGGAGCGGGAGCGGCGTCACGTCGCGCCACCCCAGGTTGGGGGCGCGGCGGACGGTGCCGGTCGCCAGGTCGACCGTCCCGGGGACGGCGAGCACGCCGCCCACAACCCGGAGCCCGATGTCCACAGCTTCGTCCACAGCCGAAAGCGCCAGATCCTGCAGGTTCGCGATGACATCCCCAGGCTGTGCCATCCGGTTGTCCACAGGCTGTGTACGGCGAAGCCGTACCGACCGGGCGAGGTCCACGACGTGCGCGGCGAGGTAGTCGACGTTGATCTCCAGGCCGATCGCGGCGATCCGCTCGCCGCTGACCCGTACCTCCATGCCGGGACGGCCGCGCTCTCCGGCCCTGACGACGCCGGTCTCGACCACGAGCCCGGCCTCGATCAGGTCGCCGACCAGTTTCGACACCGTGGTCTTGGCCAGCCCGGTGATCTCGGCCAGCGCGGCGCGCGTCACCGAGCCACGCGCGCTGACCTCGCCCAGGACGAGCGCCAGGTTGCGCGCGCGCATCGCGTCGTGCCGGACCGCCTGTGTCATCGAACCTCTCGATCTCGCCGTGATCGGCGAACCATTGTCGACCCGAGGGCCCGGCGGGCGGGCCGCCGCGGGCCGTTTCGCGCTCCACGACCATCGTGACCCGCCGCGTCGCGGGCGGACCGCCGCGACCCTCGTCCTCAGTGGTGTGCCCTCGGCGGGTGGGCTCTTGACCTGCGGCCTCGGACCTCCGATATTTAGTCCATAACTTAGACTAATTCGGAGGAGTCACGTGTACACACCTACTCCCGACGACCGGTTCACCTTCGGCCTGTGGACCGTCGGCTGGCAGGCCCGCGACCCGTTCGGCGACGCCACCCGGGCCCCGCTCGACCCGGTCGAGAGCGTCCACCGGCTGGCCGAGCTCGGTGCGTACGGTGTGACCTTCCACGACGACGACCTGCTCGCCGTCGAGCCGGACCGCGACCGGGCGATCGCGAGCTTCAGGCGCGCGCTGGACGAGACCGGCCTCAAGGTGCCGATGGCCACGACCAACCTGTTCACCCATCCCGTGTTCAAGGACGGGGCCTTCACCAGCAACGACCGCGACATCCGCAGGCACGCCCTGCGGAAGGTCATCCGCAACATCGACCTGGCCGCCGAGCTGGGGGCGACGACGTACGTGTGCTGGGGCGGCCGCGAGGGCGCGGAGTCGGAGGCGGCGAAGGACGTCCGGGCCGCGCTCGACCGCTACAAGGAGGGCCTGGACCTGCTCTGCCAGTACGTCGTCGACAAGGGCTACGACATCAGGTTCGCGATCGAGCCCAAGCCCAACGAGCCGCGCGGCGACATCCTGCTGCCCACGATCGGCCACGCCCTCGCCTTCATCAACGAGCTGGAGCACTCCGAGCGGGTCGGCCTCAACCCCGAGGTGGGCCACGAGCAGATGGCCGGGATGAACTTCGCGCACGGCATCGCCCAGGCGTTGTGGCACGGCAAGCTGTTCCACATCGACCTGAACGGCCAGCACGGGCCGAAGTACGACCAGGACCTGATCTTCGGCCACGGCGACGTGAAGAACGCCTTCTTCCTGGTCGACCTGCTGGAGCACGGGGGTTACGACGGTCCCCGGCACTTCGACTACAAGCCGCTGCGCACCGAGGACGCGGCCGACGTGTGGGACTCGGCGGCGGCCAACATGCGGACCTACCTCATCCTCAAGGAGAAGGCGGCCGCGTTCCGGGCCGACCCCGAGGTGCGGGAGGCCCTCGCCGCCTCCCGCGTGACCGAGCTGGCGCGGCCGACCCTGGACCCCGGCGAGACCTACGAGGACCTGGCCAAGGACGAGTTCGACCCGGACGAGGCCGCCGAGCGAGGGTTCCACTTCACAAGGCTCAACCAGCTCGCTCTGGAGCACATCCTCGGGGTGCGCGGGTGAGCGGACCGCTCGTCGCCGGCGTCGACTCCTCGACCCAGAGCTGCAAGGTCGTGATCAGGGACGCCGAGTCCGGCGCCCTGGTCCGCCAGGGCCGCGCCGCGCACCCCGAGGGCACCGAGGTCCACCCCCGGCACTGGTGGGCCGCGCTCCAGGAGGCGGTCGAGCGGGCCGGCGGCCTGGACGGCGTCGCCGCGCTGAGCGTCGCCGGCCAGCAGCACGGCATGGTGTGCCTGGACGCGTCGGGAGACGTCGTACGGCCCGCGCTGCTCTGGAACGACACCCGCTCCGCGCGGGCGGCCGGCGACCTGGTCCGCGAGCTCGGCGGTCCGGAGAAGTGGGCCGAGGCGGTCGGCAGCGTTCCCGTCGCCTCGTTCACGGTGGCCAAGCTCCGCTGGCTGGCCGAGCACGAGCCGGACAACGCGCGGCGCGCCGCCCGCGTGTGCCTGCCGCACGACTGGCTCACCTGGAGGCTCGCGGGCGCCGGAGACGAGATCACGACCGATCGCGGCGACGCGTCCGGGACCGGCTACTGGTCGCCCGCCACCGGCGCCTACCGTACGGACCTGCTGGAGCTGGCCTTCGGCGCCGTGCCGGCCCTGCCCCGCGTCCTCGGGCCGGCCGAGCAGGCCGGGACCCTCGGAAGCCACGGCCCGGTACGGCTCGCGCCCGGCACGGGGGACAACATGGCGGCCGCCCTCGGCGTGGGGGCACGGCCGGGTGACGTCGTGGTGTCGATCGGCACGTCCGGCACCGCGTTCGCGGTGGCGGACACGCCGTCGAGCGACCCGAGCGGCGCGGTCGCGGGTTTCGCCGACGCCACCGGCCGTTTCCTGCCGCTGGTCTGCACGCTGAACGCGGCACGGGTGCTCGACGCCGCCGCCCGCCTGCTGAGGGTCACGCCGCGCGAGTTCGACGACCTCGCCCTGCAGGCTCCGCCGGGGGCCGGCGGGCTGGTGCTGGTGCCGTACCTGGAGGGGGAGCGCACGCCCAACCTGCCGGAGGCGACCGGCTCGCTGCGCGGGCTCACGTCGGCGACCGCGACTCCCGCGCATCTGGCGCGCGCGGCGGTGGAGGGCATGCTGTGCGGGCTGGCCGACGCGCTCGACGCGCTCGGCCTGGACCCGGCACGGGTGCTGCTGATCGGCGGCGGAGCCCGTTCGGAGGCGGTACGGCGGATCGCCCCCACGGTCTTCGGGAGGCCGGTGCTGGTGCCCGAGCCGGGGGAGTACGTGGCCGACGGGGCGGCCCGGCAGGCGGCCTGGCTGTTCGCGGGCGGTGCGGAGCCTCCGGAGTGGACGGCGGGCGAGCCGGTCCGCCACGAGGCGGCGGCCACGCCGGGCCTTCGCGAACGCTACGCCGACGCCGCCAACCGGGCGTGACCAGGGCCGATGCCGGGTCGCGCCGCGAGAGGAGCCGGTCGTCCCTGAGGCGACCCTGAGGCCGTCTCGGGGGAGGGCATCAGGGGCGGGTACGGAGTTCTCCGGATGGTCGGCGACGTTCTTCCGCGAGATTCTCAAATCATGGTCAAGAGGCTCTATCCCCTGCTCGCCTGCGCCGGCATCATGACCGCCGTCGTCGCGGCGGTCGTGGGGCAGATCGATCCGGATCCGTACCTCGATCCGGTCAATCTGACGCTGAGCGACTACGCGGTGCTCGACAGGAGCGGCGCGACGGAGGTCGCCATGGTCGTCCTGGGCGCCAGCTCGCTCGCGCTGCTCGCCGGGATGCGGGCCGTACGGGCGCCGGTCTCGGGCTGGCCGGAGCGGCTCATGGTGGTGTGGAGCCTCGCGCTGGTGGTCGCGGCGATCGTGCCGACGTCGGCCGTCACCGAGGGCATGACCTGGTCGGCGCAGGTTCACCGGTACGTCTCGGTGGCCGCGTTCGTCAGCCTGCCGGCCGCGACGGCGCAGCTCGTCGGGAGGTTCACGCAGGACGGGCGGTGGCGCGCGGCGGCCCGGCCGGTCGAGTGGTTGACGCTCGCCTCGGGCATCGGCCTCGCCGCGATGACCTATCTCGCGCTGCCCGGCCACGGTCTCATGATCGGGCTGGTCGAGCGGCTGTTCCTGGCGGTCGAGGTGGCCGTTCTCGGCGTGCTCGCGGTGCAGACGGCGCGACTGGCGTGGAGGGACGTCTTCGCCGCCCGTCCGGCGGTGGCCGGAAATATCGCCTCACGAGCTGACCAGGAGCTTCACCGGCTTCGCGGCATATAGTCGCTATATAGAAATTGGATCGGTTCGCTGCTAGCCTTTCCGTCGATCTTTTAAAGATCGAGAAGAGGGCGCATGGCGGCGAGCAGGTCCATCGGAATCAAGATCACCTTATTGCTGGTGATCCCCCTGGTCTCGCTTGTCGCGCTGTGGATCTTCTCCGCCTCGCTTACCGTCGGCGACGCGTTCCGTATGTTGAACTCCAAGACCGTTTACGACAGCCTCGGCGAACCCTCCCACGCGCTGGCGACCGAGATCGAACGCGAATGGCTCGTCTCCGCCCAATATCTCGCTACGCGTTCCGAGTCCGACAGAGCCGACCTGATCGCCCAGCGCGCCGTGGTGGACCGGGCGCGCGACCGCATGCGCGAGCTCGACGCCGAGAACGAGACGGCCACGCTGATCGCGGACGCGGCGAGGAAGCCGTACCAGGACCTGAAGGCCGCGGCGGACCGGCTCGACACCGTGCGCATGGAGTTCGACGCCGGGCAGCTCGACCTGGTCAACCTGGGCGAGAACTACCAGCCCTTCCCCGACGCCGTGCAGCGCTTCTCCGTGATCGCCGCCATGAGCACGGTCGAGGGGAGCGGCCAGCAGGCCCGCAGCCTCACCTCCATCTCCGGCGCCCAGCACGTGCTCGCCAAGGAGCGCGCGCTGGTGGCCGGTGTGCTCGGACGGTCGAGGAAGTTCACCGACGCCGAGAAGCTCAGGTTCGCCGAGTACGTCACCACCCGCCGCGTGCTCTTCACCCAGGGCATGAACGAGCTGGACGACGAGCTGCGCGCCCCGATGGACGTGCTCGCCAAGTCGGAGGCGTACCGGCAGCTGACGAACCTGGAGGACCGCATCCTCCAGGGGGAGGTCGCGGGAGAGGTCTCGCCCGTCCTGTGGCGGTCCGTCGTCGACCGGGTGGACAACGCGTACACGAACTCGCTGAGCAAGGCCGGGGCGGTGCACAACGCGCGGAACGAGCCCGCCGCGATCGGTGTCTTCGTCCGGGCGGGCGCGGCCGGCCTGCTCGGCCTCGGCGCGGTCGTCGCCTCGCTGATCATCTCGCTCCGGATGGGACGCGGCCTCACCCGGGAGCTCGTCGCCCTGAAGGAGGCCGCGACCGAGCTCTCGGAGGTACGGCTGCCGCGGCTGGTCCGGCGCCTGCGGCGCGGCGAGAAGGTGGGCGACGTCGAGGCCGAGGCGCCCCCGCTGGAGCCGACCGGCAGCACCGCCGAGGTACGCGAGGTGGCCGCCGCGTTCAGCGCCGTGCAGCACACCGCCGTGGACGCCGCGGTGGACCAGGCGCGTACGCGGGAGAGCGTCGGCCAGGCGTTGCGCAACCTCGCCCGCCGCAGCCAGGGGCTGCTCCAGCGCCAGCTCCGCCTGCTGGACGCGATGCAGGCCACCACCACGGACGCGACGACCATGGAGGACCTCTTCCGGCTCGACCACCTGACCACGCGGATGCGCCGCCAGGCGGAGGGTCTGATCGTCCTCGCCGGCGGAACGCCCGGCCGTACCCGGCGCACGGCGGTGCCGGTGGCGGACATGTTGCAGGGCGCGGTCGCCGAGGTGGAGGACTACACGCGGGTCCGGATCTATCCGATGCCCGAGGCCAGGGTCTCCGGCGGCGCGGTGGCCGACATCATCCACCTCTTCGCCGAGCTGATCGAGAACGCCGCCGCCTACTCGCCGCCGCACACCGAGGTGTCCCTGCGCGGAGAGTCGGTGGCCAGGGGATATGTCGTCGAGGTGGAGGACCGCGGGCTCGGGCTCTCCACCGAGGAGATCGAGACGATCAACCACCGGTTGGCGAGCCCGCCCGAGCTGGACCTCGCCGACACCGACCGGCTCGGCCTCGTGGTGGTCGCCCGGCTCGCCTCACGGCACGGCGTGCGCGTGGAGCTGCGCCCCTCGCCGTTCGGCGGGACCACCGCGATCGTGCTGTTGCCGCTGACGCTGCTGACCGCCGCGGGCGACGACGCGGGCCGGGAACCCGTACGGCTCGGCATCCCGGAAGGAGCGGGTACGTGACCGATCAGGAGCACTGGGACGAGGAGCTGGTCGAGGACGGCCCGGTCGTCCGGGCCTACGCTCTGACCCGTGGGCGGGTCGAGCCGACCTCGGCGGCCACGCTCGACCTGGTCGCCGTGGTCGTCGCCACCGGCGCGGCCGTGCCGTACCACGCGGATCTGGGGCACCAGCATCTGCGGTTGCTCGAACTGGTGCGCCGGGCCCGGCCGCTCGCGGACGTGGCCTCGGAGGCCGCGCTGCCGCTGAGCGTGGTGCGGGTGCTGGTCGGCGACCTGCTGGACCACGGGCTGATCCTGGTGCGGTCGCCGGCTCCGGAGTCGTCTCCGATGGAGAGCATTCTGCTTGAGGTGATCAACGGCCTGCGCGCGCTGTAGCGGGCCCTGGACGGGCTCCCCGGCCGGTGCCGCCGGGGAGCCTCTCGCGCCGCCTCGCCGTACGGGCGGCGCGCCGGTCGTCCGTCGACGGCACGTCCCGCGCCTGTGCCCCGCGTCCGGGCGGCACGCCCGCGCCTGGGTTTCGCGCCGTGCCGCTCGTACCGTGCCGTGCCGTTTTTGACGGGCGCGGGCCTACTTGCGCTGGGCGGCCGTGAGCGTCTTGAGCGCGTGCTCGACGAGCGTCACGAGGACGACCTTGGCCGAGGCGCGCCGCCGCACGTCGCAGAGGAGGACGGGCACGTCGGGGTCGAGGTCCAGCGCCACCCTGACGTCGTCGGGCTCGTGCTGGTCGGCGCCGTCGAAGCAGTTCACCGCGACGATGAAGGGTGTGCCGCGCTGCTCGAAGTAGTCGATCGACGGGAAGCAGTCGGTGAGCCGCCGGGTGTCGGCGAGCACGACCGCTCCCAGGGCCCCGTAGGACAGTTCGTCCCACATGAACCAGAAGCGCTCCTGCCCGGGGGTGCCGAACAGGTAGACGACGAGACCCTCGCGGATCGTGATCCGGCCGAAGTCCATGGCCACGGTGGTGGTCGTCTTGCCTTCCACCCCGTCGACGTCGTCGACGCCGACCCCTCGGTCCGAGAGGACCTCCTCGGTGCGGAGGGGACGGATCTCACTGATCGCGCCGACCAGCGTGGTCTTTCCCACGCCGAAGCCGCCGGCGACAAGGATCTTGAGGGCGACGGGCTCCTCAGAGGGCGCGTAGGCCATTGATCACTTCCTTGAGAATGCGCTCGCTGGGCAGCGGCGCCACTTGTGCGGGTGGTCGCACGCTGATCAGCTCATGGTCGTGCAGATCCCCGAGAAGGACGCGGACCACGCCGAGAGGCAGATCGATCTCGGACGCGATGTCCGCGACGGACATGGGTTCCCTGGCGATCGCGAGGATATGGCGCTGCTCCGGCCCGAGGGCGCTCTCGTCCTTCCCCGGCACGTCCGCGGCCGTGACCAGCGAGATGAGGTCGAAGTCGTCGCCGGACGAACGGGTGCGGCCTCCTGTCAGCGCGTACGGCCGGACGATGGGACCGGCCTCCTCGTCAAGCCACTGCGGTTCCGTCACGCCTCCTCCTCGGGGCCCTCGTTAGCGGCGGGGGTTGGTCGAGATGTGCTGGCCGACCCGCTTGACGAGCATGGCCATCTCGTACGCGATGTGGCCGACGTCGGCGTCGGAGGCGGCGAGCACGGCGAGGCAGGTGCCCTGCCCGGCGGCGGTCACGAACAGGTACGCCGACTCCATCTCGACGATGGTCTGGCGCACCTCCCCGCCGCCGAAGTGCCGGCCCGCGCCGCGCGCCAGGCTCTGGAAGCCCGCCGCCACGGCGGACAGGTGCTCGGCGTCCTCACGGCTGAGCCCCTGGGAGGCCCCGACGACGAGGCCGTCCGTGGACAGGATCACCGCTTGGCGGACGGCGCCGACCCTGCTGATGAGATCGTCCAGGAGCCAGTTCAGTTCGCCGGCCGACGTCACTTTGCTGGTCATTCGTCACCCTTCTCGCCATGCGTGTTACCGGAATTGTCGTCCGCGTCCTCCCGGCCGCGTTGCGCGCCCTTCTGGAAGGCCGAGAACGTCGCCCTGACCTGCTCGGGCGAGCGTTCCTCGGTCGTCTGGACCGGCGCCCCCAACGGCTGGGACGTCTCGCGGAGCTGGGGAGCGATGTTGGCCTGCCGTACACGCCGGGGGAGGCCGGCGTGCGTGCCGCTGGCGGCCGAGGCCCGGCGGCTCGGCAGGCCCGAGTCCTTGGACCGCCCAGGAAGCGCCGAACCGTTCCCGCGGCTCGGCGAGCCCGAGTCCCGGGTCCGGGTCGGCAGGCCCGCCTCCGATCCGTTCTGGACGATGCTGAGGCTGCGCACCCGGGTCTCCTCCGGGGCGTCCTCGCGCGCCGCCGACGGCACGGGCTCGGTGCGGCGGGAGGGGGGCGTGAAGAACGGCGACCGTTCCGCCCCGCCGGGCACCGGCGCCGGGAGCGCCGGCGCGACCGGGTCCGCCGAGGGGGCGCCCACGATCGCGGCCGCCGTCATCGACCCGGTGACCGGGGCCGGCGTGACCGTGCCCGTGACCGCGTCGCACTCGTCCGTCGCCACCGAACCGGTGATGGCCGGGGGAGCGCCGTCCTTGGCCACCAGCTCGCGCGGGATGAGGATGATCGCCGTCGTGCCGCCGTACGGCGAGGCGCGCAGCACGACGCTGACGCCGTAACGGGAGGCGAGCCGGCTGACCACGAACAGGCCGAGCCGGTCGCTGTCCGCCAGGTCGAACTCCGGCGGCGTGGCCAGCCGTTCGTTGATCGTGCCGTACTCCTCGGGGGTCAGCCCGAGGCCGCGGTCCTCGACCTCGATCACGAGGCCGTTGGCCACCAGCTCGCCGCGCACCTGCACCCGCGTCTGCGGGGGAGAGAAGATCGTCGCGTTCTCCAGCAGCTCCGCGGTCAGGTGGATGAGGTCGGTGACCGCCGAGCCCACCAGCGACGCGTTCGGCATCGGCATCAGCGTGATGCGGGTGTAGTCCTCCACCTCGGCGATCGCGGCGCGTACGACGTCGACCACGGCGACCGGCTTGCGCCAGGAACGGCCCGGCGTCGCACCGGAGAGGATGATCAGGCCCTCGGCGTGCCTGCGCATGCGGGTGGTCAGGTGGTCGAGCCGGAAGAGGTCCTCCAGGCTCTCCGGGTCGGTGGCCCGCCGCTGCATCGTGTCCAGCATCGTGAGCTGGCGGTGCAGCAGGCCCTGCTTGCGCCGGGCCAGGTTGAGGAAGACCTGGTTGACACCGCGCCGGAGGGCGGCCTGGCCGACCGCCGCCTCGACCGCGGTGCGCTGCACCGAGCTGAAGGCGTGCGCCAGGTCCTCGACCTCCGAGGAGCCGTGCGCCTGGATCGGCGGCGCCTCGGCGTCCACGTCGACCTCCTCGCCCTTGCGCAGCCGCTCGACCACGCTGGGCAGGCGGACGTCCGCGAGCTCCAGGGCGGCGTGCTGCAGCCCGGCGAGGTCGCGCACCAGGCGGCGGCCGAACCTGACCGAGAAGACGATGGTCCCGATGACCGCGATCAGGCCGACGCCGCCGGCGACCGCAATGCGGATCATGATGGTGCCCGCGACCGAGGTGGACCGCTCGTTGAGCGCGTCGGACGCCTCGATCCGCGCGTTGTCCAGGGCCGTGAAGAGCGCGTTCGTGGTGCTCTTCCACTGCCGGGCGTCGGTCGGGAGCGGGCCGCCCGAGCGCACCTGGTCGACGATCCGGTCCTCCAGCCCGCTGAACTTGGTGAACAGCTCGGAGGTGAGAACCTTCTCGTACGGCTCGCGCATGCCGCCCTGCAGGACGGGGCGGTTCTTCTGGTAGAGGAAGCGGCGGGTCGCCACCCACTCGCTGAAGGCGTTGTGCTCCTGCTGGCTCATCTGCCCCCGCGAGAGCACGCCGCGGATCAGCGAGTCCTCACGCGCGGTCATCTCGTACGCGACGCCCATCGCCTGCATGGCGGTGCCCTGCTCGTAGATGCCGAGGTCGGGGACGGAGACGAGCCGCGAGTAGACGTCGAACAGCTCGTCCATCAGCCCGTTGTACGCGGTGAGCGCGTCGAGGCGGGTGTACTTGCCGAGCGCCACGGACTCGCGGATGGAGGGCAGCCGGCCGAGGGCCTTGACCAGGGCGTCGACCGGGGCCAGCAGGTCCTCGCCCATGGAGGCGCGGGTGTCCTCGCTCTTCGCGGCCTTGGTGAACTTGTCGACGGAGGCGCTCGTCTTGAGCTGCTGGGCGCTCAGGGCCGTGGACGTGGTCTGGCCGGAGCTGAGCGTGTCGGCGGCGAGGGCGCGCTCGGCCTGGATCTGGAGTCCGAGGTCGGTGGAGGTCACGCCGACGGAGTCGTACAGCGAGGCGGCGCGCACGAGGGCCAGGCCGTCGCCGACGGTCAGATTAAGGACAAACCCCCACAAAGCGCTCAAGGTGAGCAGGGGTAGGAGCAGCAATAAGAAGATCTTGAACCGAATCGACCGGTTTCTCGAACCCATGGCCACTCCTGCAGTGCGTGGAGGTCGCGCCGCATTTATGGGGAAATGCACCTCCGGAAGATCGCACAGGAGACTAGCACCGATACAGTTCCGGCGCATTGGAGGGACCTGATGAATACTGTCATTACCGGCGCAAGTGACGGAATTGGGGCGGCCGCCGCGCTCCAGCTCGCCCGCAAGGGGCACCACCTCGTCCTCGTGGGCCGGACCTCGTCCAAGCTGGCGGCCGTCGCGGACCGGATCGCCGAGGTCACGGGCGACCGGCCCGACACGCTGACCGCGGACTTCACCTCGTTCGACGACGTCCGGCGGCTGGCGCGGGAACTGCTGGACCGCACCGAACGCATCGACGTCCTGGTCAACAACGCCGGGGTCATGTCCACCAAGCGGCAGCGCACGGCGGACGGGAACGAGCTGATGATCCAGGTGAACCACCTGTCGCCGTTCCTGCTGACGAATCTCCTGCTCGACCGGATCGGGGAGTCGTCCGGGCGTGTGGTCACCACCTGCTCGCGCGCCGCCAAAACCGGGCGCCTCGACCCCGCCGACCTGTCCCGGGACCGCCGCCGCTGGAGTGGATGGCTCCAGTACGGCGACTCCAAGCAGGCGAACGCCCTCTTCACGGTCGCGCTCGCCGAGCGTGGAATCGCCGCGACGTGCCTGCACCCCGGCGTCATCCGGACCGGCTTCGCCCCGGGAACGTTCCTCATGAAGCTGGTGCTCCATGTGCCGGGGATGGGGGAACCGGTCGAGGCGGGCGCCGCCAGACTCGCCCACCTGGCCGCTGAGCCGGACGGGATCGAGCACCCGGGCCGGTACTTCGCCGGGAACGCGCCCGCCGACGTGCCCCGCCAGATGTCGGATCCCGGCCTCGCCGCCACCCTCTGGTCCGCGAGCCTCGCCGCGACCGGCCTCGCGTCGTCCTGACCCCTCGCGTCGTCCTGACCCCTCGGGGCGGCGCCGGTACGGCAACGCCGACGCCGGCGCGAGCCCGGTATGGAACCGGCATGGGCCCGGAAACGGCCGCCCCCGTCCGGGAACACCGCCGGGAAACGCGACGCCGACTCGTAAACGGTGGCCCGGCTCGGGTGCGCCAGATGGAAACGCGACACCCGCTCGTAAACGGTCACCCGGCTCGGGTGCACCGGCTGGAAAACGTGAGCCGGCTCGCAAATGGTCGCCCGGCTGGGAGCAACGCCGGGAAACGGCGACACCGACTCGAAAAGGAGTCGGTCGGTGCGATGCCGGTCGGAGCGGCGATACCGCCCTGTGCCCTTCTCGCGCATCGCTCGCGCCCATCCCGCGTCGCGCGTACCGAAGGCCGTGCGCTTTCCGTCGTCGCATGAGCGGGGCGCGGACGGCGGCGCCCCGAGGGGGCGAGATCGGAAGAACCGCCGAGGTGATGATCGCGGGAACAGACCGAGGCGGGGAGGCGCGGAGAGCGGGGTGTGGACGGCCCCGACGGCAGGCGAAGTGGGGGAGGCGCGGAGAGCGGGTGCGGACGGCCCGGCGGCAGGCGAGGCGGGGGGCGGAGGAATTCGGGAGAACCGAATTTCCCGGAATCCCGATTTGGAAGGAGAAAACCGCCGAGTTTCGCGTCGAGGACGGCTGGATATCCGAAGGGAGAACCGTCACGCGAACGGTCAGGAGAACGCGCGTACAACTATCGATGAAAACGGCGGGAATCGGAGTGCCGCCGGATGTCGCAATTGCGGAACATGACGTTCGCGTCTCGATATCGGTGGTGGTGTTGCGGTATCGGAACGTTTCCCGCATGGTGTTCGTTGTCCGGGTCGATCGTGTGTCGGCGCGGACGGTGCGCGTCGTCCAGGGTGACGCTCGGGGGAGTACCACCCGTGATGACGTGCTGCACGCGGTCGGGGTAACGTGCCCGTTCGCGGTGTAAGTGAAGACGACGGGGTGACACGGTGGTCGGCAAGCAGGGCAGAGTGACGGGCAAGATCGGTCCGGGCCTTGTCGGTGAAGTGATGGTGCCGATCCGCGGGGGGGTCGAGGCGTTCTACGCGCATCCGAACCTTCCGGAGGAGGAGATCCCGGTCGGATCGCTCGTCGTCATTGTCGAGTATTCGCCGCCGCGTACTGTCTACGTCACGCGCGCGATCGCCTGACTCCCTGTCCCCCGGAAGTGGAGGCGTAGATGCCCACGGAATTCCTGGTTTTGGGCGGCGCGATCGTCGTCGCTCTCATCGTCATCGCCCTGTTGTTCAAGGCCATCTGGCGCGTCGCGGAGCCCAACGAAGCACTGATCATTTCCGGGCTCGGCGCGCACACCAAGAACGAACTGGCCGACAGCCTCGGTTTCAAGATCATCACCGGTAAGGGTACGGCCGTCATCCCGGGATTCCAGAGTGCCCGGCGCCTCCGGCTGGACAGCCGGGCGACCAACCTGCAGGTCTCCTGCGTCACCCAGCAGGGCATTCCCGTCCAGGTGCGCGGCGTGGTGATCTACAAGGTCGGCGACGACTTCACCAGCATCGCCAACGCCGCGAGGCGTTTCCTGGACCAGCAGGACTCGATGAACGGCGCGATCCACGAGCTGTTCACCGGTCACCTGCGCTCGATCACCGGCAACCTGACCGTCGAGGACCTCATCCTGAACCGCGAGCGGCTCACCAGCGAGACGCGCAGCTCCGCCGCCGACGAGATGAGCAAGCTGGGCCTGGTCGTCGACTCGCTGCAGATCCAGGAGATCGACGACGAGACCGGCTACATCGTCAACCTCGGTAAGCCGCACGCCGCCAGGATCGCCGCCGCCGCGCGCATCGCCGAGGCGCAGCGCGACCAGGAGGCCACCGAGGCCGAGCAGGTGGCCGCCGCCAGGAAGGCCGCCGCGATCCGCGAGTCCCAGATCCAGCAGGCCGGTTACCAGGCCGAGGTGGACCAGGCGGCGGCGAAGGCCCGGCAGGCCGGTCCGCTGTCGGAGGCCACCGCGCGCCAGGAGGTCGTCGTCCAGGAGACCAGGGCGGCCGAGCTCGAGGCCCAGCTCTCCGAGCAGCGGCTCCAGTCCCAGGTGCGCAAGCCCGCCGACGCCAAGGCGTACGAGACCGTGACGCTCTCCCAGGCCGAGCGTGACGCGCGCATCGCCCAGGCCGAGGCCGAGGCCCGCGAGACGGAGCTTCGCGCCGCCGCCCAGGCGTCCCAGGTCAAGCAGAGCGCGGCGGCCGACGCCGAGGCCGTACGGCTCCGCGGTGAGGCGGCCGCGGCGGCGACCAAGGCGACCGGTGTCGCCGAGGCCGACGCGGCGCGCGCCCGTGGTCTCGCCGAGGCCGAGGCGGCCAAGGCGAAGGGTCTGGCCGAGGCCGAGGCGATCCGCGCCAGGTCCGAGGCGCTGGCCGAGAACCAGGAGGCGGTCATCGCCCAGCAGCTCGCCGAGAACTGGCCGCAGATCGTCGAGGCCGGGGCCAAGGCGTTCGGCAACGTCGACCACATGGTCGTGCTGAACGGCGCGCAGGGCATCGAGGAGATGCTCGCCAAGGCCCTCACGCTCGGCGGCACCGGCCTCGGGCTGGCCCGCACCCTGCTCTCCGGCGGCACCCCGGCCGGCCTGAACGGCGCCGACCCGACCAAGAACACCGTGGACACCGCTTCCTGACCGTACGTCCACCGAAGACACCGCGGCCGCCCCGCTGTCGGGGCGGCCGCTTTCGTATGTCCCGCCCCGCCGTGGAGGCCGTCAGCGCCCGGCGACTCGCCGAGAACCGGCCGCAGATCGTCGAGGCCGGGGTCATGGCGCGGGTTGTCAATACCTCTCGGGTCACTTCTCGTCCAGACGTGAAGCGGAAGCGGTGATCACGACGCGCGCGAGAGCGTCGAGTCTGTGAATCCTCGATCTCTCCGCATCATCGCGACGGCGGCGACGGGCGCGACGCTCGCCGCGACCGGCGTCCGCGCGGCGCTCCCGGGGCTGCCCGCGGACGTCGACTACACCGTGGGGTTCGCCCCGGCCTGGGCCACCGTCCTCGCGGCTCTCCTCGGCTTGGCCGCCGTACACCTGACGGCCCGGAGTCGTCGCGGCGCGGTTCCGGTGGGGTGGGCCGCCGCCGCGCTGCTGCTCTGGTCGGCGGGCGGTATCGTGCTCGACCTCTTCCGGGCGTTCTTCCTGATCACCGGCATTCCCGCCGGCACGTTCTCCGTGGTGGACCGGCCCGGGACGGCGACCCGATCCGCCGCACTGGCCGCGGCGGCATCGGTGGCGGCGCTTGTACTGCCCCGGACCCGCGTGCCGGAGGCGCCATGGCTGGGCTACGCGGCGTTCGCGCTGGGCTTCCCGTATCCGCTGGCCAAGCTCTACTGGTCGCTGGGCGGCACATTCGGCCGTCCCGAGATCTACAACGAGGGCTTCCCGGCGGGGGAGCTGGCCGTCCTGGCGGTCGGGGCCGTGGGAGCCCTCGCGCTCGTGCAGCGCTGGGGACGGCGGTTGCCGCGCGCTCTCGTCCTCCTCGGTGGTTGGACCGCGACGGCGATGCTCGCCACCATGGGGGTCATGTCCGTTTTCGGCACGCTGTCGCAGGCCCTCGGCCTGACCGACGGCCCGGTCCGGTTCGACAACGCCGGCAACGTCTTCACCGTGGGCTTCGTCTACGGCAGTTGGTTGTTGTACGGCCTCGCCCTGGGCGGTGCGACCCTCGCCTATCAGCGGGCCACCCGGCGGACTCGCCCCCCGGAGCACTGAGTGGAGGCGGAGGCGAGCCCGGTTTACCAGCGGGCCATACGGCGGACGACGGGGCGAGCGGCCGACGCGGTCTTCGCGTTCGTGGTCGGCGTGCCGTTGCTCCTCCTGTCGGTGGTGGTGGCCGCGCTGTCCGTGCCCGGCGTCCGCGCGGTCCTGCTGGTGGCCGCCGCGACCATGGCGCACGTCGCCCTCGGCTTCCGGCGTTCCCGCCCGGCTACGTCCTTCGCGGTGGTCTGCGCCGCCTGCGCGGTGCAGGCGGCCGTCACCGGGCTCTTCCTGGTCCTGCCGTCGGTCCTGGCCTTCCCGGTCGCGCTCTACTCCTACGCCGCGTACGGCAGGCCCGCCGTGGCCCTGGCGGCCGGGGTCGCGGGGGCGGTGGTGGTCGCCGTGCGGTTCGCCTCCGACGACAGCGTCACCATGGCGCGGCTCGGCCCCGATCCGTGGCTGCTGGGCAGCCTGCTGGTCGCGATCGTGGCCGCCTCGTGGAGCCTCGGGATGTTCCGCAGGACCCAGCTCGCCTACGTCGCGGCCCTTGAGGAACAGGCGAGGGAGGCCGGACGCCGGGCCGCGCTCGACGAGCGCGCCCGGATCGCCCGGGAGATGCACGACGTCGTGGCGCACAACCTGGCGGTCATCGTCAGCCAGGCCAGGGGCGGCAGATACGCCGCCGAGCGGGCGTCCGAGATCCTCGCCACCATCGAGGAC
Organism: Microtetraspora niveoalba; assembly: GCF_001570405.1. Lineage (GTDB taxonomy): Bacteria > Actinomycetota > Actinomycetes > Streptosporangiales > Streptosporangiaceae > Microtetraspora > Microtetraspora niveoalba. The sequence continues at coordinate 17,634 of NZ_BBYM01000048.1, forward strand.
ACCGGGAGGAAGGCCCTCGCGGACATGCGTGGTTTGGTCGGTGTGCTGCGCGCCACCACGGACGCCGCCCGCGGGGATCTCCAGGCCACGACGCCGGCCACGACAGGTGCCGCCGTCGCCGAGGCCGCGGGCACGCGCACGGTCGTGGCCGCGTACGACCTCGCTCCGCAGCCCGCGCTGAGGGACCTGCCGGAGCTGCTCGACCAGATCCGCGGCGCGGGCCCGCGCGTGGATTTCTCCGAGAGGGGCACGGCCGTCCCGCTCGGGAGCGCCGCCGAGCTGGCGGTCTACCGGTTGGTGCAGGAGGCGTTGACGAACACGTTGAAACATGCCGGGCCGTCCGCCCGGGCGGCGGTGGATCTGCACTGGGCCGGCGAAGGGCTGCTCGTCACGGTCGAGGATGACGGGCCCGGCGGCCGACCGGCGGCCGGGCGACCCGATGGAGAGGAACAGGCCCGTGCCGCCGGCGGCCATGGGCTCGAGGGCATGCGTGAACGGTTGGCGGCCGTGGGAGGCGAGGTCTCGGCTGGATCGGGTGCGGAGCGGGGCTTTCTCGTCACGGCGCGCCTGCCGTACCGCGACGGAGGTGAGCGATGAGCATCCGGGTGTTCGTCGTCGACGATCAGGAGCTGGTACGCGCCGGCACGGTGATGCTGGTCCAGGCCCAGGACGACATGACGGTGGTGGGGGAGGCCGGCGACGGCGCCGAGGCGGTGGAGCGTCTCCAGGTCGTCACCGCCGACGTGGTGCTCATGGACGTGCGGATGCCCCGCGTGGACGGCGTCGAGGCGACCCGGAGGTTGGCCACCCGGCGGGGAAGCTCGCCCAGGGTTCTCGTGGTGACCACCTTCGATCTCGACGAGTACGCCTTCGCGGCGCTCCGCGCGGGCGCCTCGGGTTTCCTCCTCAAGGACGCGTCCGCCGAGGAGATCCTGGCCGCGATCCGCAGCGTGCACCGGGGTGACGCCGTGATCGCCCCATCCACGACCAGGCGGCTCCTCGATCATGTCGTGCCCGCTCTGCCCGTGCCGCTGGACGGGCCTGATCCGCTCACCGAGCGGGAGCGCGAGGTGCTCCTGCACATCGCGGACGGGGCGTCCAACGCCGAGATCGCCGGGCGGCTGTTCCTCTCGGAGGGCACCGTGAAGACCCACGTCGGGCGTATCCTCGGCAAACTCGGCCTGCGTGACCGCGTCCAGGCCGTGATCTGGGCGTATGAACACGGCCTGGTGCGGCGCAGGCCCGGGTGATGGAGTGGTCGGCGAGGCCCGCTCAGCGGGCCTCGGAGCCGGTCCCGTTGCCGGCCCTGGCCCGGACACGGGGCATGAGCAGCACCGCGCCCACGATGAGCACGGCCACGACGAGCGCCGTGAGGAAGGCGTTGTGGACGGCGTCGTTGAGCGCTCCGCGGACGAAGGTCGTCACGGCCGAGTCCACGCCGCCCATTCCTCCCGCGCCCTGCCCGGCCAGCACGTCACTCGTGGCGTCGACGCTCTTCGGCAGGTGGTCACCGCTGACCGAGGCCGGTGGGTGGGCGAATCGGTCCGAAAGCGTCGCGTTGGAGACCGCGCCCAGGACGGCGGCCCCGACCGTGCTGCCGATGGAACGGAAGAACATGTTGGTCGCCGTGACCACACCGCGGCGCTCCCACCCGACGACGGACTGCACGGCGACCATCGTCGGGCTCGATACCAGCCCCAGGCCGACGCCGGCGATCAGGCACGCGGCCGCGACCTGCCAGATGTGTGATTCCCGGCCGAGCATGGCGCACAGTACGGCCCCGGCCACGGTGATGGCGCCGCCGATCAGCGAGGTGTCGCGGAAGCCGATGCGCATGTAGATGCGGCCGGAGACCGCCGCGGCGAGGGGCCAGCCGACGCTGAGCGCGGCCAGGGCGAAACCCGCCACCAGCGCGCCGGTGCCGAGCACACCCTGGGCGTACGTGGGCACATAGGAGCTCAGACCGATGGTGAGCGTGCCGATCCCCAGCGAGGCGAGGTTGGCGCCGGTCAGCACACGGTGGCGGAACACCCACAGCGGCAGGATGGGCTCGACCGCACGGCGTTCCACGAGGACGAACGCGATCATCATGACGGCGCCGCCCGCGAAGACGAGCAGGCTGACCGGCGACCCCCAGCTCCAGGCGACCCCTCCTTCGAGCAGGCCGAGGATGAGCAGGGAGGAACCGGCGGTGAGCAGCACGGCGCCCAGGTAGTCGATCCGGTGTGAGCCGCGGGCCACCCGCTCCTTGAACCGGCGGGCCAGCGTCCAGGCGGCCACCGCCCCGAGCGGCAGGTTGATGAAGAAGATCCACCGCCAGGACACGTACTCGGAGAAGACGCCGCCCAGCGTCGGCCCGACGACGGCCGAGACGCCCCAGACACTGGCGAGGTAGCCCTGCACCCGGGCACGTTCCTCCACCGAGTACAGGTCCCCCACCATGGTGATGCTGATCGGCGAGATGGCCCCGGCGCCGATGCCCTGGATCGCACGGCAGAGGATGAGCGCCGGCATGCTCCAGGCGGCGCCGCACAGCACGGAGCCGAGGAGGAACGCGGCGATGCCGAAGAACATCACCGGCTTGCGGCCGAAGACGTCGGCGAGCTTGCCGTAGATGGGCACGGTCACGGCCTGCGCGAGCAGGTAGATCGAGAACAGCCATGGAAACTGCGAGAACCCGCCGAGGTCGCCGACGACGGACGGCACCGCCGTCGCGATGATCGTGCTGTCCAGGGCCACGAGACCGGAGCACAGCATGATGGCGGCGAGCACCGGTCCACGCTCGGACCTGAACCCGATGCCGCCCTGTTTCTCACCTGTCTTCGTGCTCACGTGGCCAAGCTCCCCTGGGCGTGCTGCCGTTACGGGAGTGGCCAACCGTTGTCCGCGCCCGTGCATTCCGAAGGACGCGATCTAGATCAGGACGTGCTGCTCCGGGTTGCCGGCGAAGCAGAACTGGGCGTTGCGGGTCAGCTTGTAGTCCGGCGCCTGCCAGGTGTGCGCGGTGGCGTCGGACCCGCGCATGTAGACGAAGTTGAAGCGGTCCGCGGAGTAGATGCGGATGCCCTCCTCCTTGCAGCGCCGGACGAGCCGGGTGTCCTCGCCCGCGTTGACCGGCTCGAACATTATCGACCGGAGCATGTCGGCCTTGGCGACGATCGTGGCGCCCTGGATCAGGTGGGCGTAACGGTTCTCCAGGCCGGGCAGGCGGAACACCGTGACGTTCTGGTCGGGGAAGTACGTGTAGTGGGCGCCCTTGCCCACCATCTCGGCGTCCGCGTAGTCGAACGCCCGCAGCAGGTCGGACAGGTAGTGCTCGCCGTAGAGGTTGTCGTCGTCCATCTTGGCGATCAGCTCGCCGTCCGCGTGCGCGATGCCGTGGTTGAGCACCTCGCCGAGCGTCCACGCCGGGTCGGCGGTCAGCACCTTCACGCCGGGGATGCCCGCGGCGAGGGCCTTGTCGCGGACCACGCCGGGGTCCTCGGAGAGCCCGTGCAGCACGAGGATCAGCTCGATGTTGCGGTGCCGCTGCCGGGCGACCTGCGCGATGGCGTGTTCGAGCTGTCCGGCCCGGTTGGTGGGCAGCACCACCGAGACCGAACGCGACCGGGACGCCACCGGGCGGCCGAGGTCGGTGAGGATCTGGTCGACGCGGTGGGAGAAGAGGTGCTTGTCGAACACCTCGCGCATCGCCAGGTGCGCCTGCCGGGCGCGCAGCTCGGGGCTGTTGATGAAGTACAGCGCCCGGTTGTACGCCTCCTCCTGCGAGTGGGCGATCGGGATCAACGAGCCGAACGTCTCCTCGATGGCCCGCGACCAGCCGGAGAGCACGGTGGTCGCGCAGGCCGACAGCTCGAAGACGCGCCGCGCGCACATCGTCGGCGAGTCGATCACCGAGTTCACGTTCAGGAAGACCTTGTACATCTTGTACGCGGCCAGCATCTGCTCGTACGGCAGCTCGCCCACGATGTGGGGGCGGTACTCCTCCGGCCAGGCGTACTTGTCGTCCACGGTGCCGTTGCGGGCGAAGATGTGCAGGCCCAGCTCGCGCACGGGGGCGAGGAGGGTCTCCATCTGCTCGCGTCGCTCGGGGTGCTTGTCGCGGAAGTACATGCCGCCGAAGACGACGTCGTACGGGCGGCCGAACTTCGTCTGGATCGGGTTGTGGATGCGCGGCTGGGCGGCGAACTGCAGCACGCCCACTCGATCATGCCCCAAGATTTCCCGATATTTCGGGATCATGTCGCCGTCGCACGTGTACACGTAGTCGAACAGCTTGGCCGTGTCGATGAAGAAGTCGAAGTTCGGCGGGTCCTCCTTGTTCCAGAAGACCGTGGGGATGCCCTCCGACCTGCACCACGCGATCAGGTCGCGCAGCTCCTGCTTGGGGGCGTTCGTCCCGGTCATCTGGTAGCGCCAGCGGCCCTGGTTGCCGTGCCAGGCCGACTCGCAGAACAGCATGTCGGGGCGCTTCTCGGCGAAGATCTCCGGCCAGTCCGCCAGCCCGAACTCGATCTGGTCCCACTCGTACTTGAACGCGAGCCGGGAGAAGTCGTCCAGGATCACGGCGACCTTGAGGTCCGGCCGCACCATGAAACGGTCGCTGTCCGGCCAGGCCAGCTTGGGAATCTTGACCTCGGGGCCCTTCGCCTCGACCAGCTCGACGGCCTCGGTCACGGGAATCGGCGCCTTGGGGCTCTTCCCCGGGGTCTTCATGGCCTTGCTCAGGTCACGCGGCAGCCGGGCGAACTTCGTCGGCTTGGTGGCGCCGGTGAGCGCCTGCGCGACCCGGTACGGCCGCTGGGTCTGGGTGGCCTTGAGCTTCCAGACGGCGTAGTCGGCCCGCGCCTCCTGGATGGCGACCTTCTTCTCCAGCTCGCGGATCCGCTGCTCGTAGCGCTCGACGAGCTTGCGCTCCTCCGGCAGCCAGTTCACCGGCCCGAGGCGCTGGAATTTCGGCTCATCTGAAGGGTTCTGGTCAGACATCAACGCCTCCATAACGTCCGGGAATGTGCCATGGTACGGCTTTCGGTGTATTTCCCGCTCGCCGTCGGGCCGCTTACACGCCTCGTCTTCCCTCGTCGCGCGTGGTCGCTTCGCTCCCGTGCGCTCCTCAGTCCAGACAAGGCCGCGTCCCTCGGGCTCGCTCGGTATCCCCCGCTCGCCGTCGGGCCGCTTACCCGAGGCGGGCCTTGGCGGCGGGGGAGAGGGTGTCGCCGCGCAGCCAGGCGGCGATGACCCGGGCGATCCTGGGCCCGGCCGCGCCGTCCCACAGCGGGGGAAGCTCGCCGCTCGGCGTGGCGGAGCCGTCGGCGAGGGCCTTGTCGGCGGCGGCCGGCAGCCCGGCGGGGGTGACCAGGCGGTTCGTGCCGTGCGTGACGGTGATCGGCCGCTCGGTGTTGGGCCGCACGGTCAGGCAGGGGACGCCCAGCATGGTGGTCTCCTCCTGCACACCGCCCGAGTCGGTGACGACCAGCGCCGCGCCGCGCACCAGCGACAGGAAGTCCACATAACCCAGCGGATCGACGATGGTGAGGTTGTCGCGGTTCACCAGGCCGGCGTCGGCCAGGCGCTGCCGCCCGCGCGGGTGCAGCGGCACGACCACCGGGACCCGCTCGGCGACGGCGAGCACGGCGTCGACGAGCTCGCGGGCCGACTCCGGGTCGTCCACGTTCGCCGGGCGGTGCAGCGTCGCGACCGCGTACCTCCCGGACACGCCGAGGCGCTCCTGGACCGGCGCGGGGTCGAGCTTGGGCAGCGCGGAGAAGAGGCTGTCGATCATCGGGTTGCCGACGAGGTGCACCCGCTCGGGGTCGGCGCCCTCGCGGGCGAGGTACGACAGCGCCTCCGGCGAGGTGGCGAAGAGGATGTCCGACAGCGCGTCGGTGACGACCCGGTTGACCTCCTCGGGCATCTCCCGGTCGAAGGAGCGCAGCCCCGCCTCCACGTGCGCGGTCGGCACGTGCAGCTTGGCGCAGACGAGGATCGCGGCCAGCGTGGAGTTCACGTCGCCGTACACGACGACGAGCGCCGGGCGGTGCTCCAGCACCACGTCTTCCAGGCCGGTCAGCAGCGCCGCCGTCTGCCGGGCGTGCGACCCGGAGCCGACGCCCAGGTTGGCGATCGGCTCGGGCAGGCCGAGGTCGGCGAAGAAGACGTCGGACATCAGCGCGTCATAGTGCTGGCCGGTGTGGACGATGCCCTGACGGACGCCGAGCTCGTCCAGTGCCCGCACGACCGGTGCGGCCTTGACGAAGTTGGGCCGGGCGCCCAACACGTGCAGGACGAGGGCGTTGTCCCTCATCGAACCTCCTTGAGCGTGGCCGCCCCCGCCTTCCGGCGGAGGAGGGAACACGGCACGATGCCGCGCGCGGATGCGAACGAGCGAGCGAGGGATCGGTTCGACGCCTTCGGGCGGCGTTCGCCGACTTCTTCATCGGATCCGCTCCCGCCCAGGGGAGGGGAGGATGTCAATGACCTCGCCTTTCACGGTGGGATTGGGGCAAACGTTGCCTATGGTACGGTCACGCCGTGGTATCCGAGGCCAAGAAGCCGTCCGTGACAGCCAAGTCGGCGAAGGCCGGGATGGGCGGCCTGCTCCGCGGGTTCGTGAAGAATCCCGTGGTCGTCTCCCGCATCGTGGTGAGCAAGGTGAAGACCGACCCGGTGCGGGTCGCGCAGGCCGCCGCGGCGGCGATGCCGAGCGGAGCGCGCCCGTACATCGGCCGTTACGCCTGGCCGGCCGCGCGGTACGCCAGGAGGACGGTGCGCAAGATCATCCGCCGGCGGGCCGACGGCCCGCTCGCGGAGGCCAAGGTGCACTTCGACGAGGGCCGGCTGAGCGAGGCCGCCGACGTGTTGCGGCCGCACGACCGTTGGCTGGTCGTCCGCCGCAGGATCGCGTACTACGAGGGTGAGAAGGCCGCGATCGGTCCCGACCCGATCCCGCCGAAGCCCAAGGTGATCATGGGCTCGCGCCAGGAGGGCCTGATCCTCCACCTCGTCACCAACGCCCTGCCGTACACGCAGGCGGGGTACACCGTGCGGACCCACCGCATCGTCACCGCGCAGCGCAAGGCCGGTCTCGACCCGCACGTCGTGACGAGCTGGGGCTGGCCGATGCTCCAGGGGCACACCGACGCCACGCCGTACGAGGAGATCGACGAGATCCCCTACCACCGGCTGCTGCCCAACGGCGGCGACCTCCCCTTCGAGACCCGCGGCCGGATGATCCAGGGCGCCGCCCAGGTGACCGAGCTGGTCAGGAGGCTGCGCCCGCAGGTGCTGCACGCCGCGACCGACCACCGCAACGGCTCCGTGGCGCTCGCCGTACGCGAGCGGACCGGGACGCCGTTCGTCTACGAGGTGCGCGGCTTCCTCGAGGAGACCTGGGCCTCCAGGGACCCCAAGCGGGTGAACAGCGAGCGGCACGTCATGCAGCGCGAGCGCGAGGCGCACATCATGCGCGAGGCGGACGCGGTCGTGACGCTCGCCGAGACGATGGCCGCCGAGATCGTCGAACGCGGTGTGCCGCGCGAGCGGATCCGCCTCGCGCCGAACGCGGTGGACGACTCCCTGCTGACCGCCGAGTACGACGGCGGGTCCTTCCGCCGCCAGTACGGCATCGCCGACGGCGAGATCGTCATCGGCTCGGTGTCGAGCATCGTGGCCTACGAGGGCTTCGCGACGCTGCTGGACGCCGCGGCGCTGCTGCGGGACCGCGGCACGCCGGTGCGGGTGCTGCTCGTCGGCGACGGCGCGGAGCGGCCGAACCTGCTGCAGCAGGTCGAGCGGCTGCGCCTGCGCGACATCGCGATCCTGCCCGGCCGGGTCGGCCCGGACGAGGCCCTCCAGGCCCAGGCGGCGATCGACATCTTCACCTGTCCGCGCGAGGACCTCCGGGTTTGCCGACTTGTTACGCCATTGAAACCCGTGGAGGCGATGGCGCTCGGCAAGCCGGTCGTCCTCTCCGATCTGCCCGCGCTTTCCGAACTCGTCGGCGGCGAGGGCGCGGGGATGCTCGTACGCGCCGGAGACCCCGCCGCGCTCGCGGACGCCGTCGGCGCGCTGCGGGACGATCCCGAGCGCCGCAGGGAGATGGGCGAGGCGGGAAAGGCCGAGGTAGCGGCGAAACGCACCTGGAGCAGCCTTGCCCGCACATACCGTGCGATCTACCAATCTTTGACCTGATTATGGAAATGACGGGGACTTCGTATGTACGGCATCAGGCACCGTTGGTGCTGACTTGAGATAGCCTTTGCCACCATGAAGTGTTGTTTCCGCCCCCAGGTCTCATCGTGAGCGAGCGAACCGGTTTCGATCTCACGGTCATCGGGCTGGGATACGTGGGTATGCCGCTGGCCAAAGAGGCCACGGCGGCGGGCCTGCGGGTGGCCGGTCTGGACGTCGACCCCCGCAAGGTCGAGGCGTTGAACGCGGGTCGGTCCTACATCGACGACCTGACCGACGCCGACCTCGACGCGATGCTGGCCGGTGGTTTCACCGCCACCCTGGACGCCTCGGTGCTGGCCGAGTCGCGCACGATCGTCATCTGCGTGCCCACGCCGCTGGACGAGGACCACCGCCCCGACCTGTCCGCCGTCGAGGGCGCGACGAGGGCCGTCGCCGCGCACCTGCGCCCCGGCACGCTCGTCGTGCTGGAGTCCACCACCTGGCCCGGCACCACCGACGAGGTCGCCCGGCCGATCCTGGAAGGCTCCGGGCTGGTCGCCGGCACCGACTTCCACCTCGCCTTCTCGCCCGAGCGCATCGACCCCGGCAACACCAAGTACGGCCTGCGCAACACGCCCAAGGTGGTCGGCGGGTACACCGTCGCCTGCCGCGACCGCGCCGCCGCCTTCTACAGCCGGTTCGTCGAGCGGGTCGTCCCCGTCAGCGGCACCCGCGAGGCCGAGATGGCCAAGCTGCTCGAGAACACCTACCGTCACGTCAACATCGCCCTCGTGAACGAGATGGCGATCTTCTGCGACGAGCTCGGGATCAACCTGTGGGAGGCCATCGAGGCCGCCTCCACGAAGCCGTTCGGCTTCCAGAAGTTCCTGCCCGGCCCCGGCGTCGGCGGGCACTGCATCCCGGTCGACCCGTCGTACCTCTCCTACACCGTCCGCAAGCTCGGGTACCCGTTCCGGTTCGTCGAGCTGGCCCAGGAGATCAACGAGCGGATGCCGTCGTACGTCGTGGCCCGCGCGCAGCGGCTGCTCAACCGCGCGCGCAAGGCCGTGAACGGCTCCCGCGTGTTGCTGCTCGGCGTCACGTACAAGCCCGACATCGCCGACGAGCGCGAGACGCCCGCGATCCCCGTGGCCGAGGCGCTGCTCGAGCTCGGCGCCGAGCTCGTCTTCTGCGACCCGTACGTCAAGGAGTGGGCGGTCAAGGGCAACCAGATTCCGCGGGCGGACGACCTGGCCGCGGCGGTGGCCGACGCCGATGTCACGCTGCTGCTGCAGCAGCACTCGGCGTTCGACCTCGGCGTGGTGGAGGAACGGGCCCAGCTCGTGCTCGACACTCGCGGCGTCCTCGCCTCGAGCGATCGCGTCGAGCGACTGTAGGAAGGGTCCGCCCGTGCACGTGCTCGTCATGACGGTGGTGCATCACCCCGAGGACGCCCGGATCCTGCACCGCCAGATCCGCGCGCTCGTCGACGCCGGTCATGAGGTCACGTACGCCGCGCCGTACTCCGCGCGCGGGGTGGTCCCACGATCCTGGGTCAACGGGGTGGATCTCCCGCGCGCCGCGGAACGGCGCAGGATCACGGCGGTGCGGGCCGCCCGCAGGCTGTTCAAGAGCATGCGCGGCAAGATCGACCTCGCGCTGATCCACGACCCGGAGCTGCTGCTCGCCGTCGTCGGCGTGCGCGGGCGCCCCCCGGTCGTCTGGGACGTCCACGAGGACACCCCCGCCACGCTCTCCCTGAAGCCGTGGCTGCCCGCGTTCTTACGCCCGCCCACCCGGTTCCTCGCCCGGCTGCTCGAAGGCGCCGCCGAGCGCCGCCTGCGGCTGCTGCTCGCCGAGACCGCGTACGCGGGGCGCTTCAAGCGGCAGCACCTCGTCGTGCCCAACGAGACCTGGGTGCCCGACACCGTCAGCGCCCCCGGCGACGACCGGGTGGTCTACCTCGGCTGGTTGTCGGAGGCGCGCGGCGTGCGCGAGGCGATCGAGGTGGCCCGGCTGCTCCAGCCGTACCGGGTGGTCGTCGAGCTCATCGGCTACGCCGACCCGCAGAGCCGCCCGCTGCTGAACCAGGCCGTCGCCGAGGGCGTGCTCGAATGGCGCGACTTCATGCCGAACGACGAGGCACTCAAGCGGCTCGACGGCGCGCTGGCCGGCCTCTCGCTCCTGCACGACGAGCCCAACTACCGGCACTCCATGCCCACCAAGATCGTGGAGTACATGGCGCATGGCATCCCCGTGATCACCACGCCGTCCCCGCGGGCGGTCGAGCTGGTCGAGCGCTACCGCTCCGGCCTGGTCGCCCCCTGGCAGGACCCGCAGGCGGTCGCGCGAGCCGTCCTCTTCCTCCGTGACAACGCCGAGGAGCGGCGCGCCATCGGCGCCCGGGGCTACGCGGCGGCGCGGGCCAACCACCACTGGCCGAACTCCGCCCGCCGGTTCGTCACCCAGCTCGAAGAGTGGGCGGGCGTCACACGCTAGCGGCCCCCGCCGCCAGGCGGATCCGATTTATCCAGACCTGAGATGATGGGCGGTAGTGTCCTGAAGGTGCGCTGGATCACTTTGCTCCTGGGCGTCGCGATTCTCGCCGGAGTCGCCTCCGTGGTGATCGTCATCCGGCACGACGACCGGCCCGCCACCCGCGTCGCCGGTGTGGACAGCACCGCCTCCGCGTCACCCTCAGGCCCGCGCACCCCGACGGCCAGCGCGTTCACCGACCCCTGCGGGACGTTCGACACCACCACGCCCGCGCCGTACGCGGTGTCGGGCTACTGGCTCGTCCCGACGGCAGACCGGTGCACCTGGCGGCGCCAGCTCCAGGCCATCCACAAGGTCGGCGGCGACACCGTCGTCCGGCTCGGCTTCGGGCTGTCCCCCCGCCGGGTGAACTACGAGACCGGTCAGATCATGGACAAGGACGGCGAGAAGCCCGACTCCCGGTACGCCGTCTGCACCGAGAACGGCGTCCCCTGCCTGAAGGCGGCCGAGAAGGACCTCCAGGCCGCCAACCCCGGCAACCGGATCACCTGGACGTACGTCTACCGGACCGACGAGCAGTACGGCCCCGGCATCTTCCGCTGCCCCACGATGGAACGCAAGATCGTCGTCGGGAAGTCGGTGTTCTACCGGCTGGTCGCCCCCGAGGACGGCTCCGACGACGCGACCTGCGACTTCTCGTCCAAGGGACGGAACTACCACGTCATCGTCATCTCGGCGGGGGCCGAGGACAGCCTGACCGAGCTGCTCGACCTCGGCGACCGGTTCGGCATCCAGGTCTTCCCCGCGATGCCGCTCGCCCCGCGCGACCCGGCCAACAGCACCCGCGCCGACCCGCGCCACATCGGCACGCTGACCACCCTGACCCGGCGCGTCCTGCAGGACTACGGCGCGCGTTTCGGCGGCCGCGAGTCCCTCGGCGGCGTCTACCAGCCGTTCGAGCTGCAGCTCCGCGACTGGCCCGACCCGTCCAAGGTCCAGACCCTCACCGTCTACGCCGAGCAACACCTCATCGTCGCGCAGGAGCTGCCGGGCAAGCCCATCCTGGTCAGCCCGTACATCGACGGCAGGCGCAGGGTGAAGTTCACCGCCACGCCCAAGCAGGTGGCCCAGGGCTTCAAGGCGCTCGCCAAGACCGGGGTGGAGATCATCGCGCCCCAGGACGGCCGCGGCACCGGCAAGGTCGGCCTCTTCTGGCCGAACTGGAAGGGCAAGCCCGTCGACGAGCAGCTCAAGATCGTCAACGGCGTGGGCGACAGCACGTACGCGGACGCGTACTACGGCGGCACCCGCGACTACTACCGCGAGATGGCGCAGGCGAGGGACGAACTCGCCTCCGAAGGCGTACAGGTCCAGCTCTGGGCCAACGTGGAGGCGTTCGAGCCGTCCACGCCCGAGCAGTCCGGCACGCCGAAGTGCGGCACCCAGGCCACCCGCAGCCGCACGGACAAGCCCCGCCTCGACACCCAGGTGACCCTGGCCGGGCCGTACGTCTCGAAGATCATCTCGTACATGTGGAGCGACTTCTTCACCTGCGGCTCGCCGTCGTTGTCCGAGGAGATCACCAAGGACTGGGACCGGCCGATCGCCGTCCAGGCGGTCAGGCAGGCCCGGCAGATCCAGGAGGGGCTGGAGGTCCGCGGCTACCACCTCGGCTCGGCCAAGGTCACGCTGAGCTGGCCGGACCTCGACACCCCGCGCGTCGTCGACGCGGCCTCGGTCGGCTGGCACGACACCACCCCGATCGAGAACCTTCCGTACGGGGTGGAGCGGATCTGGATCCCGGTCGACTGGGCGACGGTTCCCGCCGACGTCTGGGTGCGCGTCGAGGTGAGCTCGCCCGACGGACGCAAGGCCGCCGAGCCCGTCTACTACAAGAACGCCGGCTGAGGCCGGGGCGCTCACCGCGCCGCCGGAAGCACCGGGTTCTCGCTCCGCTCACCCATGAGCCATGAGTCGCCCTGCGATGCGCGGCTTCCCCGGCCGGTCAGAGGATGCCGGCACGTTGGATTGACGTGATGCCCATGAGGCGCGAATATCGGGCCGCGTCCGTGGCCGTGCTCGCGAGTTGGCTGGCTCGCCACTCCGATGAGGAGACGCGCTGGCGCCTGGTCGCGGAGTTCCTTGAGGAGTACCGGCACGAGCCGCCGGTGACCAGACTCGCTCTGTTGGCGGCCGAGCCATCGAGCGTCCTCGGGCGCGGCCAGCACCTCGTCCGATCCGGTGTGGGCCGGTCTCGGTGATCGAATCGGGGGACGCCGTGGCGGGCGGCTTCCGGTAGCGTTCTGTACATGATCCCGCGTATTCCCGTCAGCGTGGATCTCGTCGTGCTCACGGTGAGATCGCAGGCGCTCTGCGCGCTGGTCTGGCGGCGGGACAGGCCTCCGTACGAGGGATGCTGGGCGCTTTCCGGGGGGTTCATCCAGCTTGAGGAGGACCTTCCGGCGGCCGCCGCCCGGGTGCTCGCGGAGCGCGCCGGTCTTCCCGGCGCTCCCGTCCATCTGGAGCAGCTCCAGACGTACGGGTATCCGGACCGCGACCCGCGCCAGCGCGTGGTGAGCGTGGCCTATCTGGGGCTCGCCCCCGACCTGCCGGCCTCGACCGAGGCGCACATGAGCTGGCAGCCGGTCGACTCGCTGACCCGCATGGCGTTCGACCACCGGCGCATCATGCTGGACGGCATCGAACGGGCCAGGGCCAAGCTGGAGTACAGCCCGCTGGGCGCCGCGTTCTGCCCGCCCCAGTTCACCGTGGCGGAGCTGCGCCGCGTGTACGAGATCGTGTGGGGCAGGCCCCTGGATCCGCGCAACTTCCACCGCAAGGTCACCAAGACCGAAGGGTTCCTGATCCCCACGGGCGAGACCACGACCCGGGACGGCGGACGCCCGGCGATGCTCTACCGGCGCGGCCCCGCCCTCGTCCTGCACCCGCCGATGCTCCGCGTCTAGCGCTGCGACCGGACATGGTCACCAGGGTGCGGCGCGCGGCCGTCGTCGCCCGACCTTCCCGGACGCATCCCGTGTCCGCGGGTATCGGGGGCGACGCATAGAGTGCACCGACATGACCGTCGTGCGATCCGTGCTCCTGTTCGTCCTGGCCGCCGTACTGGAGATCGGCGGAGCCTGGTTGGTGTGGCAGGGCGCGCGGGAGAGCCGCGGCTGGGCGTGGATCGGAGCCGGAGTGATCGCGCTCGGCCTGTACGGATTCGTCGCCACGCTCCAGCAGGACGCGCACTTCGGCCGCATCCTGGCGGCGTACGGCGGGGTCTTCGTGGCCGGGTCGCTGATCTGGGGCATGGTGATGGACGGCTACCGGCCCGACAGGTACGACGTCCTCGGCGCCCTGATCTGCCTTGCCGGCGTAGCGGTGATCATGTACGCTCCCCGCGCCCACTGACCCGGTTCCCCCCACGCCGGACGCGCACGTCACCGTTGATCGTGCGGACGCCATGGTCCTGCACGACAACACGCTCGCCCACCGCGCCTGGTCGGCGTCCGGTTATGCCCCGCAACCCCAGTGGGACCGCTGGGTGAAACCCCTGTCCTGAACGGCCGCCCCGCCCGGCGCCCCTGCGCGCCTCGGGCGGATGCTCGCGTCCCCGTACGAGGACCCTGTGGTCTTCCACAGGGCCGCACTGGGGCAAGACCGGGCCAGGTGGGCGGGCTTCATCATGGTTCGGCGGCGGCCGGGTTCCTAGCGTTGACCGCGTGATCGAGACAATGGACGGCATCGCCGGATGGGCGATGGACATCATGGAGAAGTTGGGCGGTCCCGGAGCCGGGCTGGCGATCGCGCTGGAGAACCTGTTCCCGCCGCTGCCGAGCGAGGTGATCCTGCCGCTGGCCGGGTTCACCGCGAGCCGGGGCGACCTCAGCCTGGCCGGCGCGATCTTCTGGACGACGTGCGGCTCCGTGGCCGGTGCGTTGGTGCTGTACCTGCTCGGGATGCTGCTCGGAGCCGACCGGATCCGCGTGATCGCCGCCCGGGTGCCGTTGTTGAAGGTCTCCGACATCGACCGTACGGAGGCCTGGTTCCTCCGCCACGGGGGGAAGGCCGTTTTCCTGGGCCGGATGGTGCCGATCTTCCGCAGCCTGATCTCCATCCCCGCCGGGGTCGAGCGGATGCGGCCGGTGCTCTTCCTGGCGTACACGACACTCGGCAGCCTGATCTGGAACTGCACGTTCGTCCTGGCGGGCTACGTGCTCGGGGAGAATTGGTGGATCGTGCAGGACTATGTGGACGTGTACTCCAAAGGGGTGCTCGTCCTGGTCCTCGTCGTCATGGTGGTCTTCGTGGTGACCCGGCTGGTCACGTCACGGCGGGGACGGCACCGGCTCGACGACGGACAGCGCGAGGAAGGACAGGAGTGGGACAGCCGTTGACCACCCCGCCCGGCCCCCCGGACTCGCCGTCCGGGATGGTCGTGGGCTGGTGCCGTACGGTCGTGGGGCTGGCCGTCGGCGCGGTCACGGCGGTGGCCGGGGCGGGCCTCCTCGCGGCTGCGGGGGCGACGCTCCTCGCGGGCCGGCTGTGGCCGCCGCTCACGTCGTACGCCTGGGCGGGGGCGGGCCGGCTGGCCGAGCTGGAGCGCCGCAGGGTGGCGCTGTTCCACCGGGGCCCGCGCGCGTGGGACGCGCGGCCCTCGTACGACGGGCGGCGGGCGCTGGGCTATCTCGCCGCGCGGGTGCCGGTCGGCCTGCTCGGCGGGCTGGTGCTGTTCCTGCTCGCCTGGGGCGCGGTGACCGGCGTCACCTTCATCGGAGGCTGGCTGGCGGGCGAGCGGCCCGACGGCATCGCCCCGACCGCGCCGATCGTCGCCTACCTCACGGTGATGGGCGCGGTCCTGCTCTTCCTCGTGCTGCAGGGGATCGCCGGGGTGGCCGCCCTGGAGCGGCGGCTGGTGCTCCGGCTGCTCGGTCCCACCCCGGAGGAGCTGCTGCGCAGGCGCATCGACGAGCTGTCCGCGAGCCGGGCCGGGATCGTCGAGGCGGTGGACGAGGAGCGGCGCCGCATCGAGCGCGACCTGCACGACGGCATCCAGCAACGCCTGGTCGCGCTGGCCGTGCTGCTCGGCCGGGCCCGGCGCGGCCGGCGGCCGGAGCTGCTCGACGAGTTGCTGCGCCAGGCGCACGAGCAGTCCGGGGAGGCCCTGCGGGAGCTGCGCGACGTCGCGTGGCGGGTCTACCCGACGGCCCTCGACACACACGGGCTGGAGGAGGCGCTGTCGGGGGTGGCCGAGCGGTCGGCCGTGCCCGTGAAGATGTCCCTCGACCTGCCCGTACGGCTCCCGCCCACGGTCGAGACCGCCGTGTACTTCGTGGTGTGCGAGGCGGTGACCAACGCGGCCAAGCACGCGGAGGCCCGGCTGATTACCGCGGACCTGTCCGTGCGCGACAAAGTGGTGACCATGCGGATATGTGACGACGGCCGGGGCGGCGCGGACCCCTCCGGGACCGGCCTGCGCGGGCTGGCCCGCCGGGTCGCGGCGCTCGACGGCGCGTTCCGGATCGACAGCCCGCCCGGCGGGCCCACAGTGATCGAGGTGGAGCTGCCGTGCGGGTGATCCTGGCGGAGGACTCCGCCCTGCTGCGCGAGGGCCTGGTCCGGCTGCTCGCCGACGAGGGGCACGACGTGCTCGCCGCCGTCGGGGACGCGGACGCCCTGGTCGCCGCGGTGGAGCGGGACCGGCCCGACGTGGTGGTCACCGACGTGCGGATGCCGCCCGGGCACACCGACGAGGGGCTGCGCGCCGCGCTGGAGATCCGCGGGAGGCACCCGGGCGTCGGCGTGCTGGTCCTCTCCCAGTACGTCGAGAAGCGGTTCGCCACCGAGCTGATCACCTCCGACACCGAGGGGGTGGGCTACCTGCTCAAGGACCGCGTGGCGCAGGTGGACGAGTTCCTCGACGCGCTGGAACGTGTGGGAGCGGGCGGAGCGGCCTTCGACCCCGAGGTCGTCCGGCAGCTCCTCGCCCGCACCACGCACGTCGATCCGCTGGCCGCGCTCACGCCGCGCGAGCGCGAGGTCCTCGCGCGCATGGCCGAGGGGTGTACGAACGCCTCGATCGGCGAGCTGCTGCACATTTCGCAGAGCGCGGTCGAGAAGCACATCAACTCGATCTTCGTGAAGCTGCGGATCGAGCACGCCACCGGTTACAGCCGCCGGATCCTCGCCGTGCTGCGTTACCTCGGCTCATGACGCGGTGCCTCGCAGTACCCCACCCTCAGTAGGGTTAATGCTGTACAAAAACACTCAATAGAGGAGGACGAGCATGACGACGCCGCGGTTCCGGGCGGTACTCGACACCATGTCCGCGTACAAGCCGGGCAAGACCGTCGTGGCCTCCGACGGCAGGTCGTTCAAGCTCTCCTCCAACGAGTCCCCGTTCGGGCCGCTGCCGAGCGTGCGGGAGGCGATCGCCGCGGCCGCCGCGGAGATCCACCGCTACCCCGACCCCGCCGCCGTCGCGCTCACCGGGGCGCTCGCCGAGCGGTTCGCGGTGCCGTACGAGCATGTCGCCCTCGCTCCGGGCTCGGTGACGGTCGTGCAGCAGCTCCTGGAGACCGTCGGAGAGCCGGGCGCCGAGGTGATCTACGCCTGGCGCTCCTTCGAGGCGTACCCGGTGCTCGCCGACCTGGCCGGAATGACGTCGGTCCAGGTTCCGCTCAAGGACGAGACGCACGACCTCGACGCGATGGCGGACGCGATCACCGACGCCACCCGCATCATCTTCGTCTGCAACCCGAACAACCCGACCGGCACGGTCAGCCGTGCCGCCGAGCTGGTGAAGTTCCTCGACCGCGTCCCCGAGAAGGTGCTCGTGATCCTCGACGAGGCCTACCGGGAGTACGTCCGCGACGAGGACGTGCCCGACGGCCTCACCCTCTACCGCGACCGCCCCAACGTCGCCGTCGTGCGCACGTTCTCCAAGGCGTACGGCCTGGCCGGGCTGCGGGCGGGCTACCTGATCGGCCACGAGCCGGTGGCCGCCGCCGTGCGCAAGGTCACGGTGCCGTTCGCGGTCAACCACCTCGCGCAGGTCGCCGCCATCGCGTCCCTCCGGGCGGAGGACGAGCTGCTCGAACGCGTCGAGAGCGTGGTCAAGGAGCGCGCCCGGGTCAGGGAGGCGCTGATCGCCCAGGGCTGGACGATCCCGCCGACCGAGGGCAACTTCGTGTGGATGCGCCTCGGGGACCGGACCCCCGAGTTCGCCGAGTTCTGCGCGAGGTACGGCGTGGCCGTCCGGCCGTTCGGCACCGAGGGCGCCCGGGTCTCGATCGGCGACCGGGAGGCCAACGACACCTTCCTCGCCGCGGCCGAGGCGTTCGGCGCCTGAGCCGTCGGGGAGCGGCCCCGCCGCCCTCCAGGCCGGGTCTGGAGGGCCGTCACCGGGCCCGCGGACGACGCGTTCCCGCCGACCCGGCTGCGGGTCCGGGGCGGCCGGTCAGCTCGGCGCCGTCTCCACCTCCGGCACGGCCTGCGCGGCCCGGCCACGGCGTTCGGTCGACACCACCAGGGCGACGCCGATCACGATCAGGCCGCCGGCGCCGAGCATGGCCGCCGTCACACTCTCCCCGACCACGGCGACCCCGAGCAGCACGGCCACGACCGGGTTCACGTACGCGTACGTGGACACCAGCGAGATGGGCGCGTTGCCCAGCAGCCAGACGTACGACGTGAAGCCGACGAGCGAGCCCACCAGGATCAGGTAGGCCAGCGCGAGCCAGGACCGGCCGCTGACGGCGGCCAGGTCCAGGCGCTCGCCCAGGCCGGTGCCGATGATCAACAGTCCGACGCCGCCGACGGCCATCTCCACGGTGCTCGCCGCGAACGGGTCACGCGGCATGGGGATGCGCCCCGACAGGAAGGAGCCGATCGACCACGACAGCGACGCCACCAGGATGATGATCACCCCGAAGGGGTCCGACCCGGTGCCGCCGCCGAGCGAGATCCCGGCCACGCCGACGAACCCGACGAACACCCCGGCGAGCGTGAGCACCTGCGGCCGGTCGCGGAACACCGTGCGCAGCATGACCAGCCAGAGCGGGACCGACGCGACCAGCAGCGCGGCGAGCCCGCTCCCGATGTGCCGCTCGGCCACCGCGACCATGCCGTTCCCGCCGGTGAGCAGCAGCAGGCCGACGAGGCCCGCCCCGCCCAGCTCACGCTTGGTGATGCGGAAGGGCTCCCGCCCCTTGCGGAGCAGCAGCACCACGCCGAGGATCAGGGCGGCCGCGACGAAGCGCAGGCCGCCGCTCACCATGCTGGGCAGGGTCTCGATGGCGATGCGGATGCCGAGGTACGTCGACCCCCACACGATGTAGACCGTCGTCAATGCCAGCCAGACCCGCATGCCATGAGTGTTCTTCCCCATGGCTCCTTACGATAGCGGGGCGCATCCTGACTCAGCGGTTGAGTTTCTCCACGATGAGCCGGTAGAGCTGGCGCGGCCGCCCCGGAGCGGGCGTGCGGTTCGGCGGAAGCGGCCACGCGAGTCCCTCGTCCACCAGCGTGCGCAGCAACCGCCGGGCGGTACGCGGGGTGACCCCGAGCATCTTGCCCGCGCTCTCGGCGTCCACCACGGTGTCGCCGCCCTCCAGCTTGGCCGCGAGCCGGGCGAGCACCTCGACGCCCTTCGGCTTGGCCGTACCGGCCGCGTGCGGAGGCATCCGGGGCGGCGGCACCAGCGCTCGGCCCTCCCGGTCCACCGCGAAGCCCTGGGAGTTCTTCGCCCCCTGGCTGCGCCCCATCGCGCCGCGGGCGTGCGTCTCGGCGTCGTGCGTGGTCCGGCCCATGCCGACCCCCACCTCGACGGCCAGACCCAGCTCGTCCCTGATCTTCGCGGCGAACGGCAGGATCCGGAACCCGTCCGTCGCGGCCGCGATCGAGCCCCGCGAGGCCACCACCAGATAGCTGTGGTCGTCGATCGGCCACACGCTGGAGTTGATCCGGTTGGCCTCCTGGACGAGCAGGCGGTGCAACGACAGCCGCAGCTCGTCCCGCCAGTAGCGCGGCGCCGCCCGCCGCACCGGCTCGCGCAGGGTGGGGACCTCCACCAGCACGACCGTGAGCTGCGACTCCTCCAGCCGGTGGTGTGCCCCGAGTAGCGCCGCCGTGTGCAGCGCCGTACGGACCGCGGCCGCGGTGGGGCGGATGCGCACCACGGGCAGGCCGGCGGCCGACAGCCGGTCCGCCACCCCGGGAACGCAGGTGAGCGCCCCCGTGGACGAGCCCTGCCGGATCAGGCGCTCGTGGAAGGCGGCGATCACGCCCGCGGCTCCGGGTTCGTCGCGGCTGTGCACCCCGTCCGACGGCAGGCCGAGGTCCGCGTACGCCTCCTCGATCTCCGCGCGGCCGAGCACGTCCACGCTCACCCGCCGCGGGTCGATGCGCTCGTCCATCGCCGCCTGGGCGATCGCCGCGGACAGGGCGGCGCCGCCGAGTTGTACGTGAGTGGCGGGCATGGTGAGCACCCCGGCGCGCCGAGCGATCTCGTACGGCGCGGGGCTGGAGAACAGGCAGGCGTCCACGTTCGGGCCGAGCCGGGTGACTTTGTCGGCCGCCTCCTGCTCGTCCCGGTAGGCGGCCGCCACGAGGCGGCACGGCACGGGCGCGGCCGCATGACCCATGAGCATCACTCGCTCGACCAGATCATGCGGCCCCACCACACCGATAGTGAGATCCGGAGTCATCGTGCCCACCCGTGACCCGCGCGGATTCTCTTCCGTGCGCTCGACCAATGTCTGTCCCATCCGCTGACCGTTTCCGAATTCGTTGAAGCTCTCTTTGGAACGATCGCGTGTGACGGCCGTAATGTCACGCCCAAATTTGCCGGAATTCCGTTCTACATAGGGCCCTCGGCGTGGCCAATCAGAACGTTCCGGCAGCTCAGGTGGGCAAAATTGCTCTCTGGGATCAGTCGGCGGCCAAAGAGGAAATCTGGCGTTCCACATCTGCCCCGAGCGCCTGCATACGCTGCGCGAGATGAGCGTGACCGCGATCGATGAGATAACCCGAGTCGATTGTCGTCTCGCCTTCGGCGCACAGCCCGGCGAGCACGAGCGCGATGCCCGAGCGGAGATCGTGCGCGGTGACCTCGGTGCCGTGCAGCGGGGTCGGGCCGTGCACGACGGCACGGCTGCCGTCGACCTCGATATTGGCGCCCATCTTGTTCAGCTCGCCGGCGAGTGCGAAGCGCCCGTCGAAGATCCGCTCGTGGATGTAGCTGGAGCCGTCCGCCAGGCAGGCGACCGTCATCAGCGGCGACTGCAGGTCGGTGGCGAACCCCGGATAGGTGTCGGTGATGACGTTGATCGGCCGGAGCGCGCGGTCCCTGCGGACGTTCAGCACCGCGCCGTCGGTGGCGAACTCGACGCCCATCTGCTCCAGCTTCCACCGGACCACGCCGAGGTGCTCAAGGGAGGCGCCGACCAGGTTGACCTCGCCACCGGTGATCGCGGCGGCCATGGCGAACACACCGGCGTCCAGCCGGTCGGGCATGACGGTGTGCTCGACCGCGGTCAGCTCGGTGACGCCCTCGACGGTGATGAACCCGGTGCCGCCGCCGTGGATCCGCGCGCCCATCCGGGAGAGCATGTTGATGACGTCGAGCACCTCGGGCTCGAGGGCGGCGTTCTCGATCACGGTGGTGCCGCCCGCCAGGCTGGCCGCCATGATCAGGTTCTCGGTGCCGGTGTGCGAGGGGGTGTCGAGGTACAGCGGCGCGCCGGCCAGTCCGGCCGCCTTGATGTGGATGACCGTCTCGCCCTCGTCCACGACCGCGCCGAGCCGCTTGTAGCCGAGGTAGTGGAAGTCCAGGTTCCGGCTGCCGAGGTTGCAGCCGCCCACGCCCTCGATGATCGCCTCGCCCAGCCGGTGGAGCAGGGCCGGGACGAACAGCACCGAGCCGCGGAAGCGCCGCGCGATCTCCGCCGGCAGCACCGGGCTGGTGAGCTGGGACGCGTCGATGACCAGCGTCCGCTCCGCCTCGTGGAACTGCACCTTGGCGCCGACCGCCTGAGCCAGCTCGACGGCGCGGCGCACGTCCTCGATCACGGGCACGTTGCGCAGCACCGTCTGGCCCTCCGCCGCCAGCAGCGCCGCGCCGATCATGGGGAGCACGGCGTTCTTCGCGCCCTGGATGAAGGCGGTTCCGCGCAGTACGTTGCCTCCGCGCACGCGGTAACGGACCATCGATGAGACTCCTATTTCAAGGGTGGGGAAACTCGCATGAGGCGGCGGCCGAGGCTGACCAGGGTAGCCGCTGAGACGGGCGTTTCGAGGGGGAACTACCCGCGGAAGGTGCGGCCGGTCAGCCGCTCGTACGCCTCGACGTACCGCTGCCGGGTGCGCTCGACGATCTCGTCGGGAAGGGGCGGCGGCGGCTCGTCGGAAGACCTGTCCCAGCCTGACTCGGGGGAGGTCAGCCAGTCGCGGACGAACTGCTTGTCGAACGACGGCTGGGACCGGCCGGGCTGCCACTCCTCCAGCGGCCAGAAGCGGGAGGAGTCGGGGGTGAGCACCTCGTCGCCGAGGACGAGGGCGCCGTCGGCGTCCCAGCCCAGCTCGATCTTCGTGTCGGCGAGGATGATGCCGCGCTCGCGGGCGATCTCGGCGCCGCGCGTGTAGACGTCGAGCGTGATGCGCCGCAGCCGCTCCGCGACGTCCGCCCCGACCTCCTCGACGACCTGCTCGTACGTCATCGGCTCGTCGTGCTGGCCGATGGGGGCCTTCGTCGACGGCGTGAAGATCGGCTCGGGCAGCCGTGAGCCGTCGGTCAGCCCGGAGGGAAGGCGCACGCCGGAGACCACGCCGTCGCGGCGGTAGTCGGCCAGGCCTGAACCCGTCAGATAGCCCCGCGCGACGCACTCCACCGGGACCATCCGCAGCCTGCGGCACAACACGGCGCGGCCGGCGAACTCGGCGGGCACGTCGGTCGAGACGACGTGGTTGGGGACCACGTCCGCGAGCTGTTCGAACCACCACAGCGAGAGCTGGGTGAGGATCACGCCCTTGTCGGGGATGCCGGGCGTGAGGACGTGGTCGAACGCGGAGATCCGGTCCGAGGCCACCATCAGCAGCAGCCCGTCCTCGGTCTCGTACAGATCGCGGACCTTGCCGGAATGGAGGTGCTTCACTATGCCATTTTGCCAGTGGTTCAGACCTCTTTGACGACCGGCCCGAAACCCGCGTGACCGGCCGCCGGAGGAGCGTTCCCCTCCGGCGGACCCGCCTCGGCCGTACCGGCCCCTACGCCTCGACGGCGCGCAGCGCGATGTCGGAGCGGTGGTGCGAGCCGCGCAGCCCGATGCGGCCCACCAGCTCGTACGCCCGCGTCCGCGCCTCGGCGAGATCCCGGCCGGTGCCCACCACGCTCAGCACCCGGCCGCCGCTGGAGACGACCCGCCCCTCGGCGTCGAACGCCGTCCCCGCGTGCAGCACGTACGCCCCGGGAACCTCCGCGTCCAGGCCCTCGATCACGTCGCCCTTGACCGGCTCACCGGGGTAGTTCTCCGCCGCCACCACCACGGTGACCGCCGCGCCGTCCCGCCAGCGGAGCGGCCCGTGCGCGGCCAGCCCGCCGGTGGCGCAGGCCAGCAGCAGCTCCGCGAGCGGCGTCTCCAGCCGGTCGAGCACGACCTGCGTCTCCGGGTCGCCGAACCGGGCGTTGAACTCGATCACCCGCGGCCCCTTCGCGGTGAGCGCCAGACCCGCGTAGAGCACACCCGTGTACGGCATGCCGCGCGCCGCCAGCTCCGCCACCGTCGGCAGCACGATCTCGGACATGACCTGCTCGGTCAGCCCGTCCGGAGCCCACGGCAGCGGCGTGTACGCGCCCATGCCCCCCGTGTTGGGCCCCGTGTCGCCGTCCCCGGCACGCTTGAAGTCCTGCGCCGGCTGGAGCGGCACGGCGGTCTCACCGTCACACAGCGCGAACAGCGAAACCTCGGGGCCGTCGAGGTACTCCTCGATGACGACCCGCCCGCACGCCGCCGCGTGCGCGAGCGCCTCGTCCCTGTCCCCGGTCACCACGACACCCTTGCCCGCCGCCAGGCCGTCGTCCTTCACCACGTACGGCGCGCCGAACTCGTCCAGCGCCGCCGCCGCCTCGTCCGGCGTCGTACACGTGTACGCGCGGGCGGTCGGCACTCCGGCCGCCGTCATCACGTCCTTGGCGAAGGACTTGGACCCCTCGATCGCGGCCGGCTCACTCGACGGACCGAAGCACGGGATTCCCGCGGCCCGCACCGCGTCGGCCACGCCCGCGACCAGCGGCGCCTCCGGACCGACCACCACGAGGTCCGCTCCGAGCGAGGCCGCCAGCTCCGACACGGCGGCGCCGTCGGTCGGCGTCACCTTGTGCAGGGTCGCCACCTGAGCGATGCCGGCGTTGCCGGGGGCACAGTGGACTTCCGAAACGGACGGGTCGAGCTGCAGCCCACGGCACAGGGCATGCTCGCGACCACCGGATCCAATGACTAGAACGCGCACCCGCCGAGTTTACGACGCGCCCCTCGCGTGACGGCCGGCCGTCGTGATGATCGATCGACACTTGAAGTCCATGTGATCCGGGGTGCTTGGCGGCTTTTGTGGGGAAGTACCTGATCAGGGCGAGGGGGGCCGCTATCCTAGAGGCAAGCCAGGCAGATGTGATAGGTTAGCCCAGCTTTGCTGTGTCTCGTGGCGATTGGAGGTGGTTCGGGTGTCTTCTGGTGATCCCGTCAGTACGTGCCCGCGCACGTGCGACGTGCGCATTCCCGACCACCTGATCTGTGAGCCCGAGGGGCAAGCTCACGCCTGAAAAAGGGGTGACATCGCGTCGCGCGTGGAGCGTGCCGGCTCGGGCGGGAAGGGTCCGCCATGCGCTCCTCAACTCTTTTTCCACTCATTTCGCGGCACACGCGGGTGACCCCGCCGCGGTTGGTCAAGCCCGCCGCCAAGGCCATGCCTGAGAAGTCCGTCGCCGAGCGCTGCGTGCCGCCGAGCAGCTCGCTCCTCGAATACGGCGCGTACGTCGCCGGCGAGAAGGTCGAGGTCGCCGGCATCCCCGAGGCGGTCCGCCTGGTCCGCGAGCACAACGACGGCAGCACCACCCCCGACGCCTATGTCTGGGTCGGCCTCTACGAGCCCGCCGCGCCCGAGGTGGAGTGGCTCGCCGAGGTCTTCGGCCTGCACCCGCTCGCCGTCGAGGACGCCATCAAGGCCCACCAGCGGCCCAAGGTCGAGCGGTACGGCGACTCCCTCTTCGTCGTGCTCAAGACCGTCGCCTTCATCGACCACCAGGAGCCCACCGCCACGAGCGAGATCATCGCCATCGGCGAGATCATGGTGTTCGTCGGCCCCGACTTCGTCGTCACCGTACGGCACGGCAAGCAGTGCCCCCTGGCGGACGTCCGCGAAAAGCTGGAGGACGACGCCAAGCTGCTCGGGCGCGGGCCGACCGGCGTGCTGCACGCCATCGCCGACTTCGTCGTGGACAAGTACCTGTACGTCGCCGACCTGATGCAGGACGAGCTGGAAGACGTCGAGGCCGCCGTCTTCGCCGAGGTCAGTTCCCGGGACATCAACCGGATCTACCAGCTCAAGCGCGAGATGCTGGAGCTCAAGAGGGCCGTCGGACCGCTCCAGACGCCGTTCAACGCCCTTCCCCAGCGGCGCATGATCCCCTCGGAGATGCGCGAGTACTTCCGTGACGTCGGCGACCACCTCTCCCGCGTGTGCGAGCAGGTCCAGTCGTCCAACGAGCTGTCCGACTCGATCCTGCAGGCCGCGCTCGCCCGTTCCAACGCGCTGGCGAACGAGGACATGCGCAAGATCTCCGCCTGGGTGGCGATCATCTCGGTGCCGACGATGATCGCCGGCATCTACGGCATGAACTTCGATTTCATGCCGGAGACCAAGACCGCCTGGGGATACCCGGTGGTGATCGGCCTGATGGTCGTCGCCTGCGCGCTGCTCCATCGCGCCTTCCGCCGCAACGGCTGGCTCTAGTACGCGTTGGGGCGGCCGCGCCCGGTCGTTCCGACGGAGGCTCCGCGCCCGGAAAACCGGTTGTCGGCCCCCATAAGTTGCTGGCATGAACACCGCTGAAACGATCGACTGGAAGAGCGTCTGGGCCGACGACTGCGGCGTGCCGCCGGGTCGCGACCTTGACGATCTGGTGGAGGAACTCGCCGCCGCCCTCCGGGACCCCGACCCGGAGATCCGCGACGGCCACCCGTACAAGGTGCTCCAGACCTGGATCGAGCGTGATGTGATCGGTCCGGAGCGCCGCGCGCACCCGGCCGGAGCCGACCGAAGAGCAGGCGCTCGCGTGGCTCACCTCGATCGAGGCCGACTTCGCCGACGTCCGAGCGCCGATCCCCGCGTACGTGTGCAACTGCCTGCGCACGCTGCGGGACCTGTACGTCCTGGCGGACCTCGGCGTCCGGCGGACCAGATCGGAGCAGCCCACTCCGCTGCCCCATCGCGACGCGATCAAGAAGAGGATCGCCGAGGTGCTGAGACTCCGGTGACCCGCCCGTTCCGGCCGTAGGGCGGCTCGTAGCCGGGGGCGGTCCGCCCGGCGAGGTCAGGTACGCCCGGGGGAGTCCGGAGGGCCTGGGGAACCGAGGGCGGCCAGGCCCCTGATCGTGATGTCGATCGCCTTCCGCGCGGCGGCCTTGATCTCGTCCGGGGAGGCCCCGCTGTCGCGGCTCGTCATGGCGGCGAGCCTGGCCGCGCCGAGGATCGCGCCGACCGCGGCGGCGGCCTCGACGGGATCGAGATCGCCGGGGCAGGACGCGAGCAGGGCGCGGGCCAGGCGCCGCTGGGTGTCGAACAGCAGATGCAGCGCGCGCGCCTGGAGCGCGGGAACGCTCTCGATCAGCCGCGCCCGCCGGTCGGCGAACCCGGGCGTGCGGTCCGGGCCGATGAAGTCGTGGTCCACGTTCTGCCGTGCCGCCCGGACCAGGAGGTCGATCGCCGGCTCGCCGGGCCGGCGGTCCGCGATCACGGCGAGCGCTTCTTCGACCCGTGCCTCGTGGTCGAAGAAGACCACGTCCTCCTTGCCGGCGAAATAGCTGAAGAACGTTCTGGGTGAGATGTCCACGGCGGCGGCGATCTCCGCGATGGTCGTCTCGTCGAAGCCCTTCTCATCGAACAGCCGCAGGGACGCGTCGATCAGTGCGTTCCGCGTGCGGATCTTCTTGCGTTCCCGCAGGCCAGGAGCGTCCGACATATTCTGACTTTACCGCATATATATGTTCATCCATTGCAATTTTGCATTAAATGTTGTTCCGTGATGAGAGGCGACACCACCAGAGTCATCCACCGCGTTCTCCCGCCAAGGAGCCCGTCATGACCGACGCCACGATCCGTCCGGTGACCCTCCCCCTCACGCGTGAACGCCCCTTCGACCCGCCGGAGGCCCTCGGCCTCTGGCGGGAGGAGGATCCCATCCGCCCGCTGGCCTACCCCGACGGCCACCAGGGGTGGCTGGTGACCGGCTACGCGGCCGCTCGTGCCATCCTCGCCGACCCCCGTTTCAGCACTCGCATCGACCTGCTGCACACGCCGGTGGCCCAGCGCGCAGCGCAGTTCCGCTCGACCTTGCGGCGGCCCGGCTTCTTCCTGCGCATGGACCCGCCGGACCACACCCGCTATCGGCGGCTGCTGGCCGGCCAGTTCACGGTCCGCCGCATGAGGCAGCTCGAACCGAGGATCGAGGAGATCACCCGCGACCATCTGGACGCCATGGAACGCACGGGCGCCCCCGCCGACCTCGTACGGTCGTTCGCGCTGCCGATCCCGTCCCTCGTGATCTGCGAGCTGCTCGGCGTGCCGTACGAGGACAGGGAGAAGTTCCAGCGTGACTCGGCGGTGCTGCTCAGCCTGGAGTCCACGCTGGAGCAGGTGGAGGCCGCGATGGACGACCTGCTCGGCTATCTCGACGAGCTGGTGCGGCGCAAGCGGACCGAGCCGGTCGACGACCTGCTCAGCGGGCTCGCGGCCGACACCGACCTGACCGACGAGGAGCTCACCGGCATCACCACGCTGCTCCTCATCGCGGGCCACGAGACGACCGCCAACATGCTGGGCCTCGGCACCTTCGCCCTGCTCCGCAACCCCGAGCAGCTCGCCGCCGTACGCGACGACCCCGAGGTCGCCGAGCACGCCGTCGAGGAGCTGCTGCGCTATCTCACGGTCATCCACATCGGACCGGTGCGCGCGGCCCTGGAGGACGTCGAGATCGACGGTCGTCTCATCAGGGCGGGCGAGTCGGTGACGTTGTCGGTGGCCGCGGCCAACCGCGACCCCGAACGGTTCCCCGAGCCCGACCTGCTCGACGTCACCCGGCCCGGGGGCGGGCATCTGAGCTTCGGCCACGGCATCCACCAGTGCCTCGGGCAGCAGCTCGCCAGGACCGAGATGCGCATCGCCTATCCGGCGCTGCTGCGCCGCTTCCCCGGCCTGCGCCTCGCCGTACCGGCCGAGGAGGTCCCGATGCGGACCGACATGGCGATCTACGGGGTGCACCGGCTGCCGGTCACCTGGTAGGGAAACCGGTGGGGATACCGGCAGAGAAGGGAGAACGATGAGGATCGTCGCGGACACCGGCCGCTGCATCGGCGCCGGGATGTGCGTACTCGCCCTGGGCGAGGTCTTCGACCAGAGCGAGGACGACGGCACCGTCGTCCTGCTCGATCCCGAGCCGCCCGCCTCGAAGGCGGCCGAGGTCAGGCGGGCCGTGCAACTCTGCCCGTCCGGGGCCCTGTCCCTCGTGGAGCCGCCGCCCGGCTAGCCAGGCCGTACGGCGACCGCTCCACTAGGCGACGGCGGTGCGGATGGGGGCGATCGGCGGGGGCAGGGGAAGGCCGCGGGCGGCCCACAGCCGACGCATACGGTCGGGATAGTCGGTGACGACGCCCGCCACGCCGAGGTCGAGCAGCGCGGCCGCCTCGTCGGGGTCGTTGACCGTCCAGACCACGACGGGCAGGCCGCGCTCCGACGCGGCGGCGACCAGCCCCTGGTCGACCAGCGCGCGGTCGGGGGAGAGCACGGTGGCCCCGACGGCCTCGGCCACGGCGGCCAGGTCGCCGCCGAAGTCGGCGGGGTCGAGGCCGTTCATCCAGGCCGGGGCGATGGTGACCTCCTCGACCAGCGCGAACCGCCGGTCGACCATCGTCCGGGCGGCTTCCAGGACGCGCCAGTCGAAGCTGAGCAGGGCGGAGTTCGCGAGCCGGCCGTGCCGGTCGAGCTCCTCCACCACCAGTTCGGTGAACCTGCGGGGGTCGGCCGTCAGGTCCGGACGCTCCGGGTTGGACTTCAGCTCGACGTGCAGCCGGACCCCGTCCGCGCCGTACGCGTCGACGAGGCCGAGAACGGCGCCGAGCGTGGGCATCCGGGTGTCGGGCAGCGGCACCTGGGTGAGCGCGAAGGGGTCGTCCGGGCGCTTCGGCAGCCGGATGCCGACGTCCAGCGTCCTGAGCTGGGCGAGCGACAGGGAGGCGATCGGTTTGCCCACGTAAGGGAACATCTCGTCGCCCGGGACGGCCATCCCGGTGTCCGCGCTGGTCACCGGCGAGACGATCAGGTCGTGGGTCAGCACGATCTGCCCGTCGGAACTCAGGGCGACGTCGAACTCCAGCGCGTCGACCCCGAGTTCCAGCGCGTAGGCCAGCCCGGGGAGCGTGTTCTCGGGCCGCAGCCCGCGTGCCCCCCGATGGCCGTGTATTTCCACGTGTCCATGCACAACGGCGAACCCTACTGGGTGGGCCTTCGCTCCCCGAGCACCCCTACCCCGCCGGGCGCGCATCCGCTCAAACGCCGCGAACCCGAACGGGTGGGGAAAACCCGCTCAGATCAGCGAGCGGATCTGGATGGTCTGGGTGCGGCCCGGACCCACGCCGATCGCCGAGATCGGGGCGCCGCTCATCTCCTCCAGGGCCCTGACGTACGCCTGCGCCTTGGGCGGCAGGTCGTCGAACGTCTTGGCGCCGGTGATGTCCTCCTGCCAGCCGGGCAGCTCCTCGTAGATCGGCTTGGCGTGGTGGAACTCGGTCTGCGTCATGGGGATCTCGTCGTGGCGCACGCCGTCCACGTCGTACGCGACACAGACGGGGATCCGCTCCAGGCCGGACAGCACGTCCAGCTTGGTGAGGAAGAAGTCGGTCACGCCGTTGATCCGCGTGGCGTACCGGGCGATGACGGCGTCGAACCAGCCGCAGCGGCGGTTGCGGCCGGTGGTCACGCCGTACTCGCCGCCGGTCGAGCGCAGCCAGTCGCCCATCTCGTCGGTCAGCTCGGTCGGGAACGGCCCGGAGCCGACCCGCGTGGTGTACGCCTTCAGGATGCCGATGACGCGGGTGAGCCGCGCCGGCGGGATGCCCGAGCCGACGCACGCGCCGCCCGAGGTCGGCGACGAGGAGGTCACGAACGGGTACGTGCCGTGGTCGATGTCCAGCAGCGTGCCCTGGCCGCCTTCGAGGAGGACGACCTTGCCCTCGTCCAGCGCCTTGCTCAGCACCAGCGACGTGTCGGTGATGTGCGGCTTGAGCCGCTCGGCGTACCCGAGGTACTCGTCGAGCACCTTGACCGGGTCGAGCCCGCGCCGGTTGTAGATCTTGGTGAGGATCTGGTTCTTGTCACCCAGGGCGATCTCGATCTTCTGCTTGAGGATGCCCGGGTCCAGCAGGTCCTGCACGCGGACGCCCATGCGCGAGATCTTGTCGCCGTACGCCGGGCCGATGCCGCGACCGGTCGTGCCGATCTTGGACTTGCCGAGGTAGCGCTCGCTGACCTTGTCGATGGCCTTGTGCTGCGGCATGATCAGGTGGGCGTTCGCCGAGATCAGCAACCGGTCGGCGTTGATCCCGCGCGCGGCCAGCCCGTCGATCTCGCTGAGCAGCACGCCCGGGTCCACCACGACGCCGTTGCCGATCACCGGGATCACGTCGGGGGACAGCACACCCGTCGGCAGCAGGTGCAGGGCGTATTTCTGGTCGCCGATGACCACGGTGTGGCCCGCGTTGTTGCCGCCCTGGTAACGAACGACATAGTGGACGTCACCGCCGAGCAGGTCGGTGGCCTTTCCCTTGCCCTCATCGCCCCATTGGGCACCTACGAGAACCACAGCCGGCATGGTCTGACTCCTGCAGCACAAAACGAAAACCCCTGGCGCAAGCGCGACAGGGGCCTCTTGCAACCTGAGACTACCTGAGCCGGTCGGAAAAGGGGATTCGCGGGTCCTCGTGCGGGGGCCCGCCCCTCGCCTCCGGCGTACGGCTCCGCCGGCTCGGGCAGGTCAGTTACCGGCGAGGGCGCGGGCGGCCTCGGCGCTGCTTTCACGCAGGAACTGGGCGCACCGCTCGGCCTCGTCCTTCTCGCCGATCGCCTGCGCGGCGCGGCTCAGCGCGTACAGGCAGCGGAGGAAGCCCTGATTGGGCCCGTGCTCCCACGGGACCGGGCCGTGGCCCTTCCAACCGGCGCGCCGCAGCTGGTCGAGCCCGCGGTGGTAACCGGTGCGCGCGAACGCGTACGAGGTGACGGCGTGCCCGGCCGCGAAATAGTCCTCGGCGAGCGCCGCCCAGGCTTCGGAATAGGCGGGGAAGCGCGCGGCCACGTCGGCCGCCTTGGCGCCGGACTCCAGCATCTGCCGGGCCTCGGCGTTGTCCGGGAGAAGAGTGGGCGGCGGACCGGCCAGGAGGTTTTCGTGCGTTTCCATCGATCGATTCTAACGAGGGGATCGCCGGATTCCTCCGGCGCTGAATCTCTTTGTTTGACGACGTCCGCGCTGTCGCGCGGACGCGGCGTCGCGCGGAGCGGGAACACGCTCCGCGCGACGTTTTCCGGCCCGGCCCAGGAGCCGAATCCGGTGCGGTTCCGAACCCGCTCCGCTTTCCTCGTCCGGCTCGGGCTCGCACTCGGGCGCGATTCCGCACCGGCCCGGATGCGGCTCCCGGCTCGGTTCGGGAACCGGCTCCGGGGTCGCGGGCTTCAGGGTCAGCGGAGCTTGGTGCCCGCCGACTTGAGGTGGGCGCACGCCTCGGCGACACGCGCGGCCATGCCCGCCTCGGCGGCCTTGCCGTACGAGCGGGGGTCGTAGGCCTTCTTGTTGCCGACCTCGCCGTCGACCTTGAGCACGCCGTCGTAGTTGCGGAACATGTGGTCCGCGACCGGGCGGGTGAAGGCGTACTGCGTGTCGGTGTCGATGTTCATCTTGACCACGCCGTACGAGATCGCCTCGTGGATCTCCTCCAGCAGCGAGCCGGAGCCGCCGTGGAAGACCAGGTCGAACGGCTTGTCCTTGCCGAACTTGGCGCCGACGGCCTCCTGGATGTCCTTCAGGACGGTGGGACGCAGCTTGACGTGGCCCGGCTTGTAGACGCCGTGCACGTTGCCGAACGTCGCGGCGAGCAGGTAGCGGCCGCGCTCGCCCAGGCCGACGGCCTCGGCGGTGGCGATGGCGTCCTGCGCCGTGGTGTACAGCTTCTCGTTGATCTCGCCGACGACGCCGTCCTCCTCACCGCCGACGACGCCGATCTCCATCTCCATGATCACGCGCGCCGCGGCGCACTTCTCGATCAGCTCCGAGGCGATGGACAGGTTCTCCTCCAGCGGTACGGCGGAGCCGTCCCACATGTGGGACTGGAACAGCGGCTCCTCGCCCCGGGCGACCCGCTCGCGAGAGATCTCGATCAGCGGCCGCATGAAGCCGTCCAGCTTGTCCTTGGGACAGTGGTCGGTGTGCAGGGCCACGGTCACGGGGTACTTGGCGGCCACCACCCGGGCGTACTCGGCCAGGGCGACCGAACCGGTCACCATGTCCTTGACCGTCGTGCCGGAGAGGAACTCCGCCCCGCCGGTCGACACCTGGATGATGCCGTCGCTCTCCGCCTCGGCGAAGCCGCGCAGCGCCGCGTTCAGCGTCTGGGACGAGGTCACGTTGATCGCCGGGTAGGCGAAGCCGCCCTCCTTGGCCCGGTCGAGCATCTCGGCGTAGACCTCTGGAGTCGCGATAGGCATCGGAAATTCATCTCCTTCTGAGACAGTTACCGGCAGTCGCAAGTATCCCGAAGCGCACGCCGACGTGTGAAGCAGGCTCGGGTCCGCGGCCCGTCTTCTTATCAGTGTGGCCTCATATCCGACCGGTAAGCTCAGGGCGTGGACGTGATCCTGAACCTTCTTGACCCGCAGTGGTGGCTGACCATGCTCGGCGCCTTCGCGACGGTCGGCGTCATCGCGATCATCTTTGCCGAGACCGGGTTGCTCGTCGGTTTCTTTTTGCCCGGCGACTCACTGCTTGTCGCGGCCGGGATCTTCGCTTCGGGCAAGGTGCTCGAGGGTGTCGAGCCCCTGTCACTGCCCACCCTGCTGGTCGGGACGCCGCTGGCCGCGGTCCTCGGCGCCCAGCTCGGACATTTTCTCGGCTCGCGAGTGGGACGCAAGCTTTTCGACAAGCCCGACTCGCGGCTGTTCAAAAAGGAACACGTCGAAAAGGCGGAGTTCTACTTCGAGAAGTTCGGCCCCGCCAGGGCCGTGGTGGTGGCGCGGTTCATGCCGATCGTGCGCACCTTCATGAACCCCGTGGCCGGCGTTCTGCAAATGGACGCGCGCAAGTTCTTCCTGTGGAACGTCGTGGGCGGCGTGGTCTGGGTCGAGGCGCTGCTGCTGCTCGGGTACTTCCTCGGCAGCAAGGTCGAGGGCATCGACAAGTACATCCTGCCCGGCGTCTTCGTGATCGTCGTGCTGTCCCTGGTGCCGATCGTCCGTGAGGTCCTGAAGAACCGGAAGGCAGGCACCGTGCCCGCCCCCAAGGGCAAGCACCACGCCGGACGCTGACCGCTCACCGCACTAAAACGCGATTAATCCCCGTTTGGGTCCTTTTGACCTGTTCGTGGAACCGCTACCCTCCGATGTGTGGGACGCCACAGGTCTGATCCGATGGGGATCGCCCGGCTGGTACTCATCGGCCTGGTGGTCCTGCTCGCGCTGGCCCTCGTCGCCGTCGGAGCGAAATCGCTGATGACGGCCCTCGGCACGGACGACGCCGGGGCCGTCGCCGCCACTCCCGGCGCCTCCACGCCCGGAGATCCGGGAGACACGCCCTCGCCCGCCGGAACGCGTACGGCGACCGTGCGGATCGTGTGCAGCGCCGACCGGTGCCCGGTGTTCGTCCGCATCCCCGGAGGGGACGTGCTGATGGACCGGGACATGACCAGAGGCGAGCAGGCCTCCTATTTCGAACCCGAGCTCGACGTCGTCCTCGGCGACGCGAGCACCGTCACCGTCCTGGAGAACGGGACCCAGCGTCCCCCGGGCGAGGCCGGGGAACGCCAGACGTTCAAGGTGACGAGATCCCCAGATCGCTGAGGCTGTAGGCCGAGCGGTACGGCAGGCCGGTCGCGGCCAGGTTCTCGTCGCCGCCCCGGTGGACGATCGTCGCGATGCCCACCACCTCGGCGCCGGCCTCGCGCAGCGCCTCCACGGCGGTCAACACGGAGCCGCCCGTGGTGGTCGTGTCCTCCACCGCGAGCACGCGGCGTCCCGTCACGTCCGGCCCCTCGATCCTGCGCTGCAGGCCGTGCGCCTTGCCCGCCTTTCGTACGACGAAGGCGTCCAGCGTGCGGCCGCGGGCGTGCGCGGCGTGCAGCATCGCGGTCGCGACGGGGTCCGCGCCGAGCGTCAGGCCGCCGACCGCGTCATAGCCGAGGTCCTCGGTCAGGTCGAGCATCACCCGCCCCACCAGGGGAGCCGCCACGCCGTCGAGCGTGATGCGGCGGAGATCGACGTACCAGTCGGCCTCCTTGCCCGAGGAGAGCACGACCCTGCCGTGCACGACCCCCTTCTTCCTGATCTCGTCAAGCAGCTTCTCGCGGTCGTTCATGGCGCCCAGCCTACGAGGTCGCGGCCACCGCTCCGGAGGTAAGGACCTGTCATCGGTTTAGCCCGCACATGGTCGGCGGAATGATGTGCGGGACGACCGAGTGTAATCGCGAGGTAACAATGAGTGCGGGAACCCGGCAAACCGATGCAGAACTGCTGGACGCGGTGCGGGGCGGCAACGTGTCGGCCTACGCCGCCCTCTTCGATCGCCACGTCACCGCGGCCCGCTCGCTGGCCGGCCAGATGGTCGAGGGCGACACAGGGAGCGACACGGGGGGCGACACGGAGGCCGAGGACATCCTCTCCGAGACCTTCGCGGCCGTGCTCAACGCGATCAGGGGCGGAGGCGGCCCCGAGTCGGCCTTCCGTCCCTACCTCCTGACCGCGCTCCGCCGTACGGCCGCGGGGGAGTGCGACGAGGACGAGCTCGGCACGCCCTACGTGGACCCGGCGTACGCGGGACTGGAGCGCACACCGGTCGCGACCGCGTACTTCTCGTTGCCGGAGCGGTGGCGGATGGTGCTGTGGCACACCGAGGTGGAGACCTGCGGCGCCAAGGAGATCGCCCCGATGCTCGGCCTGTCGGCGAAAGGGATCGCGACCCTCGCGTTCCGGGCCAGGGAGGGGCTGCGGCAGGCGTTCCTGCAGATCCACCTCGACGCCGGGCCGCTTCCCGGTTGCGGCGCGATGGTGGAGAAGATGGCGGCCTACGTCCGGGGCGACCTCGGCCGGAGGGAGACCCGCATGGTGGACGGGCACGTCGCCGACTGCGTCGACTGCCGGACGGTCTTCCTCGAACTGTCCGACGTCGTCCAGGGGCTGCGGGTCGTCGTCGGCCCGCTCGTCGCCGGTCCCTTCCTCACCGGGTATCTCGCCGCGCTGAACGGCGCGGCGGACGCGGGCGGCGAGGCGCGGGAGGGCGGCGTTCGCGGGCGGCTGCGGCGGGTGCCGCTCGCGTACTGGGCCGCCGCCGCGGGGGCGGCCACCGCC
>NZ_BBYM01000049.1 GCF_001570405.1 Microtetraspora niveoalba
GGGTCTGGGCCGGGGGCGGGCGGCGGGGTTCGTGCTGCCGGCGTTGGTGCTGATCGGGGTGTTCCTGGTCTTTCCGGCGCTGTGGACGCTCTATCTGGGGCTGACGGACTACCGGCTGACGGGGCTGGAGGCGGCCGAGCCGCGGGTGGTGGGGCTCGGCAACTACACCGCGGCGCTGGGTGACGAGCGGTTCCGGGGGTCGTTGTGGCTGACCGTGCAGTTCGTGCTCGGGTCGGCGGTGATCGGGCAGGCGGGGCTCGGGTTCGCGATCGCGTGGGTGCTGCGTGACCGCCGGGGGCCGGTGAAGCGAGTCACCGAGGGCCTGGTGCTGCTGGCGTGGATCCTGCCGTCGTCGGTCGTGGCGTTCCTGTGGATCGCGTTGCTGGACCGCGACGAGGGGACGCTGAACGCGGTGCTGCACACGCCGGGGTTCGCGTGGCTGCTCGACCATCCGATGCCGTCGATCATCGTCTTCAACGTGTGGCGTGGGACGGCGTTCTCGATGATGCTGTACGGCGCCGCGCTCTCGAACGTCCCGCCCTCGCACCTGGAGACGGCCCGGCTGGCCGGGGCGTCCACGTTCCAGCAGCTCAGAGATGTGGTGTTGCCGCGGATCAGGGGGCATGTGCTGACGAACCTGCTGCTGACCAGTCTGTGGACGTTCAACGACTTCTCGACGTTCCAGATCACGGCCGGGGGCCCGGAGGGGCGGTCGGAGATCCTGCCCGTCTACATCTACAACGTGGCGCTGAGCGGGGGGCGGCTCGGGTTCGGAGCGGCGATCTCGTTCCTCGTCCTGCTCGTCAACCTGGTGTTCGCCCTGGCGTATCTGCGTCTGCTCCGTTCCCGCCGCCCGGAATCCCCGCGGAAGGCGGCCAAATGAGCGAGCGGGCGGCGCGCGGAGGTCGCGGCGGGGAAGCGACCGCCGGGCGAGCGGGGAGCGGGGAACGAGCGACCCCGAGCGAGAAGGGCGCGAGCCGCCTGGGAGAGCGCCCGAAACCCGGCGAGCGAGTGGCGCGGACCCGGCACGCGGTGGGGGTGGTGGGACGGGCGACGTTCCTGGCGGTGGTTCTGGGGTTCTTCGCGTTGCCGCTGCTGTGGCTGGCGACGGCGCCGTTCGACACGCGGCCGGGGCTCACGACGTCGGTGCCGGAGTTCACGCTGCGGAACTTCCAGGCGTTGCTCGACAATCCGTACGCGCTGACCTCGTTGCGGAACTCGCTGATCCAGGCGGGGGGCAGCGCGGCGCTGGTGGTGGCGCTCGCGGCCCTGGCGGCGTACGCGCTGTCGCGGGTGCGCGTCCCGGGCCGGGACGCGCTGCTGTATGTGCTGTTGCTGCTGTCGTCGGTGGTGACGGGGACGGCGGCGATGGTGCCGCTGTTCGAGCTGGCGACCCGGCTGAACCTGATCGACACGCACCTGGGTGTGGTGCTGACGTTGTCGGGCGGCCTGCTGCCCGCGGCGATCTTCATCATGAAGGACTTCATGGACGGGACGCCGACCTCGTACGAGGAGTCGGCGCGGGTGTTCGGGGCGTCTCCGGCGCAGATCCTTCGGCACGTCGTGCTCCCGCTGGTGCGGCCGGGCCTGGCGACGATCGCGGTGTGGGCGGTGGCCAACGTGTGGGGCAGCTTCCTGCAGCCGTTCATCCTGCTCCGCGATCCGGAGAAGGCGCCGGGGGCGGTCATCCTCTACACGCTGTACACCGAGGGCGGCGCGCCGCGGCTCGACCTGATCTCCGCGTTCTCGCTGCTCTACTCCCTGCCGGTGGTGGTGATGTACGTGTTCGTCAGTCGCAGGTACGGCTTCCGCTTCCACGGGGGGATCAAGAGTTGATCGCGTTGAGCGGGCTGACCAAGGAGTTCCCGGGCGGTGTGCGGGCGCTGGACGGGCTTGACCTGGAGATCGCCGACGGCGAGTTCGTCGCGCTGCTCGGCCCGTCCGGGTGCGGGAAGACGACGCTGCTGCGGACGATCGCCGGCCTGGAGATCCCGACGTCCGGAAGGATCAGGATCGACGGGACGGACGTGACGTCGGCCCCTCCGGGGAAGCGGGACGTGGCCATGGTGTTCCAGGACTACGCGCTGTTCCCCCACATGGACGTCACGGCGAACATCGCCTACCCCCTGCGGATCAGGAAGGTGCCCCGGGCCCGGCGCGAGGCCAGGGCGGCCGAGACCGCGGCCCGGCTCAGCCTGTCGGAGCTGCTCACCCGCCGTCCGGGCCAGTTGTCCGGGGGCCAGCAGCAGCGGGTGGCGCTGGCCAGGGCCGTCGCCTGTCACCCGAAGGCGTTCCTCTTCGACGAGCCGCTGTCCAACCTCGACGCCCGGCTGCGTCTGGAGGCGCGCACCTTCCTCAAGCGGCTCCAGCGCGAGCTCGGGGTGACGACCGTCTTCGTCACGCACGACCAGGGCGAGGCGCTGGCGCTGGCCGACCGGATCGCGGTCATGTCCGCGGGCCGATTCACACAGGTCGGGACGCCGTCGGAGGTCTTCCGGCGTCCGGCGAACACGTTCACCGCGGCGTTCATCGGCTCGACCCCCATGAACCTGCTGCCCGGCACGGTGGGCGACGGCGTCCTGCGTGTGGCGGGAGCCGTCCTCCCCCGGCCCGGCGGCGTCCCCGACGGCCCGATCGTGTACGGCGTGCGCCCCGAATACATGGACCTGTCGCCGACGCCCCGCGAGGACGCGTTCGCGGGGAAGGTAGCGGTCGTGGAGAACCTCGGCGCCGCCCATCTCGTCACCCTCGAATCCGGAGCGCGGCTGGTCCAGGTCGTCGTCCCGGAGGGCGAGGAGCCGGCTTCGGGCACGGCCGCGTGGGCGGTCCCCCGGCCGGACCGCGCGCTCGTCTACCGCGACGACCGGCTGGTCTTCCCCCTCCCCGCGCCGGACGGCGCGGGGAGCCCTGCGTCGGGCGGGGGCGGGCTTCCGGCGTCGGACGGGAACGGACCGCCGGCGGCAGGTGGCGACGGACGTCCGGCGGCGGGCGGGGACGCGCGGTGACCACGATCAGGGGCGTGTGGACGCTCGCCGACCGCGTCGGCGGTCCGGTGCGCGAGGTGCCGGTCGAGCTGCCCCGGGGAACCGCCGCCGTGACGGTCCGCCTCTCCTACGACAGGTCGGCGGGGACCCTGGACCTCGGCTGCGCCGGGCCGGGCGGTTTCCGGGGCTGGTCGGGCGGCGCGCGTTCGGAGTTCACGGTCGGGCCGGGGTGGGCCACCCCCGGATACCTGCCCGGCGAGGTCGAGCCGGGCGTGTGGTGGGTGCTCCTCGGGCTCTACCGGATCCCGGACGACGGCCTGCCGTACGAGATCCGGGTGATCGCGCACCGGAGACCTCCGGCGATGCCGCGCGACCATCCGTCCGGCGGCGTGCGGGTGCCGCGCGCCCAGCACCGGGAACCGGCCGCCTCCCGCCGCGGGCTGCCCTCTCTGGAGGGCCTGCGCTGGCTCGCGGGCGACCTGCACGCGCACACGACGCACTCCGACGGCTCCCTCGGCGTCCACGAGCTGGCCTGCCTCGCCGCCGACCGGGGGCTGGACTTCCTGGCCGTCACCGACCACAACACCGTCAGCCACCACGCCGAGCTGGCGTCGGCCTCGGCGCTGGCGGGCATCCAGCTCGTCCCCGGACAGGAGGTGACCACCGACCTCGGGCACGCGAACGCGTACGGCGACATCGGCTGGGTGGACTTCCGTACCGACCCGGAGGAGTGGGCGGCGACCGTGCGCGAGCGCGGCGGGGTCCTGTCGATCAACCATCCGGTGGCCGGTGACTGCGCGTGGCGGCACCCGATGACGGCGGACCGGCCGAGGGTGGCCGAGCTGTGGCACTGGAGCTGGTGGGACCGCACCTGGGGCGCGCCGCTCGCCTGGGGCCAGGCGTGGGCGGAGGACCTCGTGGTGGTCGGGGGCGGCGACTTCCACCGGCCGGAGGAGGGGCATCCGCCCGGGGCGCCGACGACCTGGGTGCTCGCGGACCCGTCGGCGGGGACCGAGGGGATCGTCGCCGCCCTGGCCGAGGGCCGCACCGCCGTCTCCGCCGCGCCGGACGGGCCGCTGCTGCTGCGGCACGGGGACGAGTTCCTCACGGTCGGCGCGGACGGCCTGGTGCTGTGGGGGCCCGGGACGCGCGCCGTCGTGCGGGGCGAGCGGGCCGTGTTTCCCGCCGGGCCGGGAACGCACCGGCTGGAGACGCCGTCGAACGAGGTCATGGCCCTGTGCACCTGACGCGCGCCGCCCGCCGGTATGCCGCCCGCCCCGCGTGGCTTGCCACGCACGGCCTTCCACGCTCCCGGCGCGCCGCCGCGGGGCCGCCGCTTCCGCCCGCCGGAATCCGGCGGCCGAAACTTCCGCCGCATGCCGGGGCGCTTCCCAGGGAATCTGTACCTGGTCGCAAAACATGACAACACGCCCATTAAGCCACTTTTCCGGGTGATCACACTCAAAAGTGATTGGGGGACGCCATGAAGGTCGCCATCGTGGGGCTGGGGATCGCCGCGCAGGTGATGTACCTGCCGCTGCTGGCACGCCGCAGGGACCTCTTCGAGCTCAGCGCCGTCTGCGATCTGGACGACGCCCACGCCGCCAAGATCGGCGGAGAGCTGGGCGTGGCCGCGTTCGACGATCCCATGGCCATGCTCGGCAAGGGCGGCTTCGAGGCGCTCATCGTGCTCACCAACGGATCGCACGCGCCGCTGGTCCGGGCCGCGCTCGACCACGGCCACTGGGTGCTGTGCGAGAAACCGCTCGCCTACAGCCGGGCCGAGGTGGCCGAGATCCCGGCCGACGCCCGGCTCATGGTGGGCTACATGAAGCAGTACGATCCGGCCACCCAGCGGATGGCCGAGGCCCTCCACGAGGCCGGCGGCCCGGAGGCGGTGCGGCATCTGGACGTGACCGTGCTGCACCCGTCGAGCGAGTCCCAGCTCCTCTTCGCCAAGGCGCGTCCCTCCCACCCCTCGCCCGAGGCGCTCGCGCCGTACGCCGCGGCGGACGACAGGGCGCTCACCGCGGCCCTCGGCGCGCAGGCGCCGCAACGGCTGAGACGGCTCTACTCCCAGGTCGTGCTCGGCAGCCTGTGCCACGACCTGGCGCTGATGCGGATGTTCACCGGCCCGCCCACCGCGGTGGACCACGTGGCGGTCTGGCCGGACGACGTCTTCCCGCCCTCGGTCGAGGCGAACGGCGACCTGGCCTCCGGCCGGTACAGCCTGCGCTGGCACTACCTGCCCGGATATCCCGCGTATCAGGAGCGGGTGACCATCCACCACGATCACGGCTCGCTCGAACTCGACTTCCCGTCCCCGTACCTGATGAACACCCCGACCACGCTCACCTCGGTGACGCGGCTCGGGACCACCGAGCGGAAGATCGTGTTCCGGGACGTCGCCGAGGCGTTCGAACGGCAGCTCGTCGCGTTCCACCGGTTCGCGACCCAGGACGAACCGCCGCTCACCGGACGGGACGGCGCCCTGAGCGATATCGTCACGGCGCAGCGGATCGTCCGGCGCCACGCGGAGTCCGCCGGGCTGCCGATCGGAGGCGAGGCCGCGTCACCCGAGACGCCTCCCGAGACGTGACCTGGGGCGGCCGCGCCGGAGGCGTCCGCGCAGCCCCCGCCCGTCCCGCCTCCACGGCATCCCACCGAACACGACCAGCCGGACCGACCAACCGGACACGACCAGCCGGACAGACCAGCCGGGCACGATCAGAAGGGCGCCTCACCGACCACGCCGCCGGGCGCCTCGGCCGCTCAACGGGCCCGAGGCGCCTCGTCCGCCGCCGGGCCGCGCGGACGCAAGCCCCCTGAGGAGCACGCGTGAACACCCCCCACGAGATCGTCGTCGTCCCGCACACGCACTGGGACCGCGAGTGGTACCTCCCCTTCCAGCGGTTCCGCATGGGGCTCGTCCGCATGCTGGACGAGGTCCTCGACATCATGGCGGCCGACCCGCTCTACCGCTTCACCGTGGACGGGCAGCTCGCCGCCGTCGAGGACTACCTGGAGATCCGCCCGGAGCGGCTGGACGACATCCGGAAGTTCGTCGAGGAGGGCCGCCTCGCCGTCGGCCCCTGGATGATCCTCTCCGATGAGTTCCTCTGCTCCGGCGAGACCCTGATCCGCAACCTGGAGTACGGCATGCGCGGCGCGGCCTCCCTCGGCGGGGCCATGCGCGTGGGATACCTGCCCGACCAGTTCGGGCACTGCTCCCAGATGCCGCAGATCCTCTCGCTCGCCGGGCTCCGCAACGCGTGCCTGTGGCGCGGCGTGCCCGCGTCGGTGCGCCGGGACGCCTTCGCCTGGACCGGGGCCGACGGCTCCACCGTCGTCACCCGCTACCTGCCCGGCGGGTACGGCAACGCCGTCGCCCTGTTCAGCGGTCCCGCCGAGGGACTGCCCGACCGGCTCTCGGCCTTCGCCGCGTCCATGCGCCCGTGGCGTCCGGACGGTCCCCTCCTCGCGATGTACGGCGCCGACCACTCCGCACCGGCCGCCGAGATCACGGAACACGGCCTGCGCGTCGCGACCCTCGCCGAGTTCCTGGACCTGGCCGCCGACGCCTCGGACCCCTCGGAGCTGCCGGAGGTACGCGGCGAGCTGCGGTCGCACGCCCGGGCCAACATCCTGCCCGGGGTCCTGTCCGCCCGCGTCCCGATCAAGCAGGCGATGGCCCGCGCGGAGCGCGCCGTCATCCGGTACGCCGAGCCGCTGTCCACCCTCTGGCTGGCCGACCGTACGGCGTCGGCCCGCCTGCTCGACCTCGCCTGGCGGCGGCTGATCGCCTGCTCCGGGCACGACTCCGTCACCGGGTGCGGGGCCGACGAGACCGCCCAGCAGGTCGCCGCGCGCATCGCCGAGGCGGAGCAGATCGGCCAGGCCGTGGTGGATCTCGTGAGCGCCGCCCTCGCCGCCGAGGCGCCGCGCGGCTCGCTGGTCGTGGTCAACCCGTCCCCGTACGAGCGGACCGCGCTCGTGCTCGCCGACCTGCCGGAGCACCGCTCACGCCTGGTGGACGCGGCCGGGGAGGCCGTGCCCGTCCAGCGGCTGGAGCACGCGCCCACGCTGCTCGACGAGACCGTCATGGACGACCTCTCCCAGCTCCTCGGCCGGGTCCACGAGCGGGAGCTGTTCGGGCAGGAGATCGTCTCCTGGGAGGCCGGCGACGGCGTCTTCGCGATCACCGTGAGCCGGCACGCCTCCGGCGGCTACGCGTACGAGGACCTGCGCCGGGCGATCGTGGAGGCCGGTCCCGGGCCGTGGGTGGTCCGGACGCTGGCCGAACCGGTCGTCACCGTCGCCGCGCAGGTCACCGTGCCCGCGCTCGGCCGGTCCGTCCTGACCGCCGAGCCCCCGTCCCGGGGATCGGTCCCGCTGACGCGCACCCCGGAGGCCGCGGCCGCGCTCACCGCGCCGGACGGCGTCCTCG
Organism: Microtetraspora niveoalba; assembly: GCF_001570405.1. Lineage (GTDB taxonomy): Bacteria > Actinomycetota > Actinomycetes > Streptosporangiales > Streptosporangiaceae > Microtetraspora > Microtetraspora niveoalba. The sequence continues at coordinate 7,432 of NZ_BBYM01000049.1, forward strand.
ACAACGGGCTGCTGCGGGTGAGCGTCGCGGCGGACGGCACGCTGTCGCTGCGCGGGCGGGACGGGACCGAGGTCCACGGCGTCGGCCGGATCGCGCACGGCGGCGACATCGGCGACACCTACAACTACGCGCCCCCGCCCGGGGACCTCGTCGTCGACCGCCCCACGTCCGTGCGGGTGGAGGAGGTCTGCCGGGGGCCGCTCGTGTCGGTGCTGGAGATCTCCCGCTCCTACGAGTGGCCCGCGGGAGCCGTACCGTCCGGATGGGAGACTTCCCGGGACGGCGCCGAGCCGGAGGAGCCCGGCAGCTCTTCGGACGTCTGGCCGGACACCTGCCCGGAGGAGCCGGGCATCTCTGCGGACGGCTGGCCGGACGCCCCGGACCGGACTGACACGGTCGACGGCGGTTCGCCCGGCACGACCGGCCGCGGGCGCCCGGCGGGAGCCGTGGAGACGGTCGTCATGACCCGGGTGGAGCTGCGGGCGGGCGAACCGTTCGCCCGGTGCGAGATCGCGCTCGACGTACGCTGCCGGGACCACCGCCTCCGCTGGCACGCCCCGCTCCCCCGCCCTGCCACCGAGTCGTACGCGGAGGGCCAGTTCGCGGTCGTACGGCGCGGCCCGGTCCCCGTGGACGGCGGGGAAGACGGGAAAGACGGGAAAGACGGCCTCGCGGGCCACGCCCCGGAATCTTCCGGGGGAACGAGCGCCGCCCGCCAGGCGACGAGGCCGAGCGCCGGAGGCGAACGGCCGATCCCCACCTTCCCGGCGGAGGGGTTCGTCGCGGCGGGCGGCCTGGCGGTGCTGCTCGACCACGTCACCGAGTACGAGCTGATCCCCTCCGCCCGAGGAGACGGCGCGGACGCGGCGGACGGCACAGCGGTCGGCACGGGCCCGGCCGACGGCGCGGCGAACCGCGCGGACGCGACGGACGGCGCGGCAAACCGCGCGGGCTCGGCCGACGGCACAGCAGTCGGCGCGGGCTCGACGGACAGCGCGGCGAATGGCGCAGGCTCGGCGGGCGGCGCGGACGGGCGGGCCGAGCTGGCCCTCACCCTCATGCGGTCGGTCGGATACCTGTCCCAGAACCGGAACCCCTATCGGGACGAACCGGCCGGTCCTCAGGTGGCGACCCCGGCCGCGCAGTGCCAGGGGCCTTTCTCGGTGCGCTTCGCCGTCCTCCCCTACACGGGTGACTGGGCCGAGGCCGGACTGCCGCGCCTGGCCCAGGAGTACCGCCTCGACCTGCTCGCCGTGCCCGGCGCGGGACATAATCCCGGGGCCGGACGTGCTCCCGGGACGGGCCCCGTCCCGGGGACCTCACCCTCGGAAGGGGCCGGAGATCGGAGGCGCTCGGCGGTGCGGTCAGGCCGCGCGATAGAGGTGTCGGGCGAGGGCGTGATGATGGCCGCGCTGCGCGAGAGGGACGGCCTGCTGGAGGTCCGTCTGGTCGCCGAGCATCCGTCCGCGACCGAGGCGGTGATCCGCGGGAGCTTCACCGCCGCGCGGCTCGCCGACGCCCTCGGCTCTCCCACCGCTCCGCTCACGGTCGCGCAGGGCGCCGTACGGCTCCCGCTGCGGCCGTTCGAGATCGTCACCGTTCAGCTCTCGGCCTGACCGGGACGGCTGCGGAGATGGGAGCGTGCCCGGAAAAGGTGCCGGCCCGGGCCCAGAGCACGCGGATCACGTCCGCGGTCTCCTCCGGACCCGGGCCTCCCCTTCGCGGCCGTTCCCGGCCTTACTCTCCGCCCTTCTGGACGTACGACCTCACGAACTCCTCCGCGTTCTCCTCAAGGACCTCGTCGATCTCGTCGAGGATGGAGTCGACGTCGTCGCTGAGCTTCTCGTGGCGCTCCTGAACATCGGAAGTCGGCTGCGCCTCGGTCTCCTCGACCTCGCTCTCCTGGCGGCCCGTCTGCTTCTGGCCGCCGGTGTCCCTCGTCGCCATGTGGATACCTCCGCTCGGGGGATGCCTCTCTCCCGTATCTTCCCCGAACCGGGCGACAATTCGCGCGGATCGCCCCGCGATCTTTCACCCGGCTCCGGGGACGGTCCAGACACTCAACCCTGCCCGCGCCGGGAAAGCAAGCCGCGCGCCCCACCCGGACCGCTTCCTGGACGGCCGCACGGGCTTCCAAGATCATCTGGTAGACCGGATCGTTACCCTCGCCACCGGCCCGGGGCGGGCAAGGGTGATCCTTTTTACGACCACAATATGTACCGGGGAAGCGGAGAACCGTGTCATGTCAGGGGGGTGGCTCATGGGGACGGATCAGGAACTGCTGGGAGATCGCTACCGGCTGCTCTCCGCCGTTCGCCGCGGCCGGGAAGCGGTGATGTGGCACGCGCACGACCTGCGACTGCGCCGCAACGTGGCGATCAAGGAGCTGCGGCCGTCGCACCACGACGACGAGCCCGACCTGCAGACGGCGCGCCGGCGGGCGCTGCGTGAGGCCCGGTCGGCCGCCCGGCTGAGCCATCCCGGCGTGGTGACCGTGCACGACCTGCTGGAGGCCAACGGCCGCCTGTGGATCGTGACAGAGCTCCTCGAGGGGCTCACCCTGGAGGAGACGGTCCGCCACCTTGGGCAACTGCCGGCGCACTGGGCGGCCTGGGTCGGGTTCCAGCTTCTCGCCGGAGTGCGGCACGCCCACGAGACCGGAGTGGTCCACGGGGCGATCGAGCCGGCGAACGTCCTGCTGACCGAGGACCGCGTCGTGCTGACCGACTTCGGGATGGCCGCGATCGACGGCACCGGGTCCACCACGCTCCCGATCGTCCGTACGGCGGCCTACCTGGCCCCGGAGCGGGTGACCGGCGCGCCCCCGACCGTCGCCGCGGACCTGTGGTCGTTCGGGGCGACGCTGTACTGCGCCGTGGAGGGCCGTCCCCCGTACGGCGAGGCCGGGACGCTGGCCGAGCTGGAACGCGCGCTGGGCGGGGATCCCGCGCCCTCACACCGGGCGGGCCCGCTCCGTCCCGTCCTGGAGGGCCTGCTGCGGCGGGATCCGGACGAGCGGCTGACCGCCAAGGAGGCGGTCTCGCTGCTGGTCGGCGTGCTGCGGCGGCTGGGCATCTCGGCGGCGCCGCCCGGACGGCGGCCGGAGACGCCCCCGGCCCGCGCCTTTACAAGGTAGATCTCCTGGCCCGGAGTCCGCTCGCCCCACGCCTTCAGGAGGCCGACCTCCCCCGACCGGCCGGGCCGCGGACCCCGTGCCGTCACTCGCCGGGGCCGCGTCGTGTGCTCTCGCTCGCGGGGCGGGCCTCACTTGTCGCCGGTCAGGGCCGCCACGAGGGCGGCGGCGGTGCGGCAGCGGTCGAGCAGGTCGCCGACGTGCGCCTTGGTGCCGCGCAGCGGCTCCAGGGTCGGCACCCGCTGCAGGGACTCCCGGCCGGGGATGTCGAAGATGACCGAGTCCCAGGAGGCGGCGGCCACCGACTCGCTGTACTGGCGCAGGCAGCGGCCCCGGAAGTAGGCGCGGGTGTCCGTCGGCGGCAGCTCGACGGCGCGCTCCACCTCCGTCTCCTCGACCAGGCGCTGCATCCGGCCGCGGGCGACGAGGCGGTTGTAGAGGCCGCGGTCGGGCCGGATGTCGGAGTACTGCAGGTCGACGAGCTGGAGCCGGGGGTGCGACCAGGGCAGGCCGTCCCGGGTCCGGTAGCCCTCCAGCAGTTCGAGCTTGGCCACCCAGTCCAGTTCGCGCGAGAGCTGCATCGGGTCCTCGGCGAGCCGGGTGAGCACCGACTCCCACCGGTTGAGCACGTCCTTGGTCATGTCGTCGACGCTCGCGCCGTAGCGGTCCTCGACGTACTTGCGGGCCTGCTCCAGGTACTCCATCTGGAGCTGTACGGCGGTCATCTTGCGGCCGTTGCGCAGGGCGATCTCGTACCGGCAGGTCGGGTCGTGGGAGACCGCGCGGAGGGCGGCGACGGGCGACTCGACCGACAGGTCCGCGGTGAGGAACCCGTCCTCGATCATCGCGAGGACCAGCGACGTGGTCCCTAGCTTCAAATATGTCGAAATTTCCGACATATTGGCGTCGCCGATGATGACGTGCAGCCGACGGTACTTCTCCGGGTCGGCGTGCGGCTCGTCGCGCGTGTTGATGATCGGCCGCTTGAGCGTGGTCTCCAGGCCGACCTCGACCTCGAAGAAGTCGGCCCGCTGGCTGATCTGGAAGCCCTCGCCGCGCGAGTCCTGCCCGATGCCGACCTTGCCCGCGCCGCAGACGACCTGGCGCGAGACGAAGAACGGCGTCAGGTGCCGCACGATGTCGGCGAACGGCGTCGCCCGCCGCATCAGGTAGTTCTCGTGGCAGCCGTAGGAGGCGCCCTTGGCGTCGGTGTTGTTCTTGTAGAGCTGGATGGGCGCGTTGCCGGGCATCGCCGAGGCGCGGACGGCGGCGTCGTACATGACCCGCTCCCCCGCCTTGTCCCAGATCACCACGGCGCGGGGGTTGGTGCACTCCGGTGTGGAGTACTCCGGGTGGGCGTGGTCGACGTACAGCCGCGCGCCGTTGGTCAGGATCACGTTGGCGAGGCCGAGGTCCTCGTCGGTGAGCTGGCTCTGGTCGGCCACCTCCCTGGCGAGGTCGAACCCCCTGGCGTCGCGGAGCGGGTTCTCCTCCTCGAAGTCCCACCGTGCCCGGCGGGCCTTCGCGGCGGAGGCCGCAAGGTACGCGTTGACGACCTGTGAGGAGGTCACCATCGCGTTCGCACCGGGCTGCCCGGGCACGGCGATGCCGTACTCGGTCTCGATGCCCATCACCCGCCGTACCGTCATGCGCACCCCGCCTGCTTAAGGCCGTCGTTCCGCCGTTATATCCCCGAGCCTAGCCTCTTCTCTATGCCCGGCTACCAGACAGTTACGGCACAGATGCTTCCCTAGTTTGCGTGGCCGGCTCGGTCTCCCGTACGGGAGGAGGCGGCGCGGAACCCCCGTCGCGCAGGCGGATCCGGTCCAGGGAGGCGCTCAGGGCGGCCCGCAGCCAGCGCTGTCCCGGCCGGTCGACGAGCCGGTAGACGAGGTACGCGATCACGATCGAGACCGCCATCGTGAGGCCGACGAGCGGCCAGCGGCCGATCGAGTCCTTCAGGCCGGGGATGAGCACGGCCGAGACGTTCTGGTGGACCAGATAGAGCGGGTAGGTGAGCGCGCCGACGGTGGTCAGGGCGCGCCACCGCAGCCAGCGCAGCCAGCCGAGGGCCACCGCCGCGATCAGCAGGAAGATGAGCGTGATCGCGATGATCGCGCCCTCCGGCGGGGCCGGGAAGTGCGAGAACCCGATCATGTCCACCCGGCCCTTGACCCGCTCGGTGGCCGCGAGCAGGCACAGCCCGTACGACACCCCGACGAACGCCCACAACACGAACGTGGAGCCGAACCGGTAGATCAGGTAGAACGCCATGCCGGCGATGAAGTACGGCGCCTGGCGGGGCATGAACAGGTAGGTCAGCACGTCGTTGCGGGTGCCCTCGGCGACGGCCACGAGGATGATCCAGGCCGCCATGAAGCCGAGGCAGCGCCGCAGCGTGATGCCGACGAGGGTGAACAGCCCGACCAGGATGTAGAACCTGAGCTCCACCCACAGCGACCAGAAGACGGCGCCCGCGTGCCCGATGCCGACGCCGCCCTGAAGCATGGTCATGTTGACCAGCCAGTCGCGCAGCGACAGCCCGGGGTCGAAGCCCTTCACCCCGGCGAACGTGTACATCACGAAGAGCGCGATGACGACGAACCAGTACGCGGGGTAGAGCCGGGAGGCCCGGGAGACGACGAAGCCGCCGAGCGTGTTGCCCCAGGCGCTCATCAGGATGACGAACCCGCTGATGAGGAAGAACAGCTCGACGCCGAGGATGCCGAGCGTCGTGACGCGGTTGACGCTCGAGAACAGCGCGGTGGGGTAGTCGCCCCAGAGCGACTTGCTGGCCGCCATGTAATGGAAGGACATCACGGCGAACGCGGCGACGAAACGCAGCGCGTCGAGTTCGACGAGGCGCGGCCCCCTCGTCGTACGACCCCCGTGGGAGCCGTGCGAAGGCACATACGTCACGGGCGCACACCTAGGTAGATCACGCCCCTTTGACGTGAATCCGATGTCCCCGGTTCCCTGAAATTTCCTGAACTCTCACGCCGCTTTCCGGAAATTCGTACATTAAGCCATAAATGGCACATTTGGTATGGAAAACCGGAAAGGCCGGGAGGGATGCCCCCTCCCGGCCTTCGGTGTACCGGAGCCGGTGTTCTACAGGTACTGGCCGGTGTTGGCGACCGTGTCGATCGACCGGCCGGCCTCGGTGCCCTGCTTGCCCTGCACGAGGGTGCGGATGTAGACGATCCGCTCGCCCTTCTTGCCGGAGATGCGGGCCCAGTCGTCGGGGTTGGTGGTGTTGGGCAGGTCCTCGTTCTCGGAGAACTCGTCCACGCAGGCGGCCAGCAGGTGCGCGATCCGCAGGCCCTTCTGCTTGGTGTCGAGGAACTCCTTGATCGCCATCTTCTTCGCCCGGTCCACGATGTTCTGGATCATGGCGCCGGAGTTGAAGTCCTTGAAGTAGAGGACTTCCTTGTCGCCGTTGGCGTAGGTCACCTCGAGGAAGCGGTTCTCCTCGCTCTCGGTGTACATCCGCTCGACGACCCGCTGGATCATGGCCGCGATCGTGCCCTCACGGCTGCCGCCGTGCTCGGCGAGGTCGTCGGCGTGCAGCGGGAGGCCGCTGATCAGGTACTTGGAGAAGATGTCCCGCGCGGCCTCGGCGTCCGGCCGCTCGATCTTGATCTTGACGTCCAGGCGGCCGGGCCGCAGGATCGCCGGGTCGATCATGTCCTCGCGGTTGGACGCGCCGATGACGATCACGTTCTCCAGGCCCTCGACGCCGTCGATCTCCGACAGCAGCTGGGGGACGATGGTGTTCTCGACATCGGAGGAGACGCCGGACCCGCGGGTGCGGAAGATCGAGTCCATCTCGTCGAAGAACACGATCACCGGGGTGCCCTCGGAGGCCTTCTCCCTGGCCCGCTGGAAGACCAGGCGGATGTGCCGCTCGGTCTCGCCGACGTACTTGTTCAGCAGCTCCGGGCCCTTGATGTTGAGGAAGAAGCTCTTGCCGGACTGGCCGGTCTTCTCCGCGACCTGCTTGGCCAGGGAGTTCGCCACGGCCTTGGCGATGAGCGTCTTGCCGCAACCGGGCGGGCCGTACAGCAGCACGCCCTTGGGCGGGCGGAGCTTGTGCTCGCGGAACAGGTCGGAGTAGAGGTAGGGCAGCTCGATCGCGTCCCTGATCTGCTCGATCTGCCGGCTGAGGCCGCCGATCTCCTCGTAGGAGATGTCGGGCACCTCCTCGAGCACGAGCTCCTCGACCTCGGACTTGGGAATGCGTTCGTAGACATAGTTGGAACGAGGTTCGAGCAGGAGCGAGTCACCCGCGCGGACCGGCTGGTCCTTCAGCGAGTCGGCCATCTTGACCACCCGCTCCTCGTCGGCGTGCGAGATCACCAGCGCGCGCTCGCCGTCGTCGAGGAGCTCCTTCAACATGACGATCTCGCCGACGTCCTCGAAGCCGAGGGCTTCGACCACGTTGAGCGCCTCGTTGAGCATGACCTCCTGGCCGCGCCGCAACGAGTCCACGTCCACGGCGGGGCTGACGTTCACCCGGAGCTTGCGGCCCCCGGTGAACACCTCGATCGTGCCGTCCTCCCTCGCCTCGAGGAAGACGCCGAACCCGGACGGTGGCTGCGCCAGCCGGTCGACCTCCTCCTTCAGGGCGACGATCTGGTCCCTGGCCTCCTTGAGGGTGGCGACCAGTCGCTCGTTCTGACCAGTGAGTGCGGCCACCTGGGCCTGTGCCTCATGGAGACGCTCTTCGATGACCCTGGCCTGGCGAGGGGACTCTGCCAGCTTCCGCCGCAGTGCGGCGATCTCCTCTTGCAGGAAGGAGACCTGTGTTGTGAGGTCGGCGACCTCCCGTTCGCGCTGCGCGGCCCGAGCCTCAGCGTCGTCGCGAGCTGCCACGCCCCGTCACCTCCTTCCCCGTCGAGAACGACTACTCAAGACCCTACCTATCTTGCCGCTGTACGTAACCTGGCCGGGCAGTGTTCGTGTAGTTACATTGGGTGTTCGGTGTTTAGTACCGAATGGACGGTTTATTCAGGTGAGCATTAGGAACACACCTAGTTGTTCCCCAATGACGCGGTTTTGCCGGTTTGTGGCTGAATCGTCATATAGATTCCGTCCCCTCTCCGTACGCACCCTTGGCGGGGCGCCTGCGCCTCGGCGGCGGCGTGACGCCGTCCGCCATGCGGCGGGCCGTGACCAGGAATCCGGTGTGCCCGACCATGCGATGGTCGGGGCGGACCGCGAGTCCTTCGACATGCCAGTCGCGAACCAAGGTCTCCCACGCGTGGGGCTCGGTGAAACTCCCGTGATCCCTGAGGGTTTCGACGGTTCTTGAGAGCTGTGTGGTCGTCGCGACGTAACAGCAGATCACGCCGCCGGGGGTGAGCGCCTTGGCCGCCGCGTCGACGCACTCCCAGGGGGCGAGCATGTCGAGGATCACCCGGTCGACGTCCGCCTCGTCGAGCGCCGTGACGAAGTCGCCGACCACCAGGCGCCACTGCTCCATCGGGCCGCCGTAGAACTTCTCCACGTTCTTGGTGGCGATCTCGGCGAAGTCGGCGCGCCGCTCGTACGACGTGACCGACCCCTCCGAGCCGACCGCCCGCAGCAGGAAGCAGGTCAGCGCGCCCGAGCCGACCCCCGCCTCGACCACGCGGGCCCCGGGGAACACGTCCGCCATGGCGACGATCTGCGCCGCGTCCTTCGGATAGACGACCGCCGCGCCGCGCGGCATCGACACCGCGTAGTCCTGCAACAGGTGCCGGAAGGCGAGGTAGGCGGTGCCTCCCGAGGAGCGGACCACGGAGCCCTCAGGCTGCCCGATCAGGTCGTCATGCGGGATGGAGCCCTTGTGGGTGTGGAAGACGCCACCCTCTTTCAACGTCACCGTGTGCCGCTTGTCCTTCGGGTCGGTGAGCTGAACCTGATCTCCGGCCTGGAACGGCCCGTGCCTGCGAAAACCCATGCCGCCAAGGCTATCCGTGTTCGCCCGGTACCCGACGCGCTCCGGCCCGCCGCACGAGGGGGCGCCCGACGGGTGCCGCGCCCGTCCCGTATTCCTGTCGCGGAGATCCGATCGCGCTGGTAGAACCACCCCATGTACCCCGAAAATGTGGTTCCTGCCGGTCCGTACACACTGCGCCCGCCGGTGGAGGCCGACGCCGAGGCGGTCGCCAGGGCCTGCGACGATCCGGAGATCGCCCGGTTCCTCCCGCTGATGCCCTCGCCGTACACGCGCGAGGACGCGCTGAGCTGGATCACCGGCGTCTCCCGCGAGACCTGGAAGCGCGGCGGCGCGGACTACGCCGTCACCGACACGGCCACCGGCGAGCTTCTGGGCGTGGCCGGGCTCAAGCCGCTCGACCCGCTCGGCAACGGCGAGGTCGGGTACTGGGTCGCCCCGTGGGCGCGGGGCCGCGGGGTGGCGACCGCCGCCGTCCGGGCGCTGGCCGAGCTGGCCTTCGCCCAGGGCGTCCCCCGGATCGCCCTGATCGCCGAGATCGAGAACATCGCCAGCCAGCGGGTCGCGCTCGCGGCGGGCTTCCGGCGCGAGGGAGTGCTCCGCGCCGCGCAGGGGAGCCGCGACGGCTCGCGCGCCGACATGGCGGCCTTCGCCCGCCTGGCGACCGACCCCGGCGCCGCGATCACGCCGTACCTGCCCTTCTTCCCCGGCGGCGAGCTGACCGACGGCGTCGTACGGCTGGCGCCGCTCACCCCCGCGGACGCCGGGGACTACCACGCGATGGCGTCCGTCCCCGACGTCTACGCGCGTCACGTCCCCCCGGAGCCGCCCGTCCGCGCCGAGTGCGAGGAGCTCTGCCGGTACGCCATGCACCGGTGGCTGTCGGGGCACCAGGCCGGGATCGCGATCCGGGACGCGGCCACGGGCGAGTTCGCGGGGGACATCCAGCTCTCGAACATCGTCCCGCCGCTGGACCAGGCGATGACCGGCTACAGCCTGCGGCCGGAGTTCCGCGGGCGCGGCTTCGTCACCCGCGCCGTGGAGCTGCTCGTGGAGTGGGCGTTCACCCACACCTCCCTGCGCAGGATCGTCGCCGGCACCGCGCCGGACAACACGGCCTCGCAGCGCGTGCTCGAACGCGCCGGGTTCGTCCGCGAGGCGCTGGTCAAGGACCTGCTGCCCGGGCCCGGCGGCACCCGCATGGACGACGTCCAGTGGTCGCGCACGCGGTGACCCGCCCCGGGCCCGGGCGTGACGGGGTCAGTCGGCGCCGAACGCGGCCCTGAGCTTGGCGAACGCGGCGTCGGTGCCGAGCAGGGCGCGGTCGATCTCCTCGTCGGTGTGGGCGGTGGACAGGAACCAGTTGTGCCAGGGGTGGAGGTAGACGCCCTCGCTCAGGCAGGCGGCCGCCCATCGCATGCCCTTGTCCAGGGTGTCGTCCCCCTCGAAGGAGAGCCACGGGATCTGCACCGGGCCGGTCTGGTTGACCGTGAAGCCGTGGGAGGCCGCCTGGGCCGCCAGGCCCTCCCGCAGCCGGGTCCCCGCGCGCTCCATGAGGGCGGGCCCGTCGGTCTCGCGCAGGATCTCGATGGTCGCCTTCGCCGCGGCCATCGCGGTCGCCGAGAACCAGAAGGACCCGGTGGAGTACAGCGTCTGCGCCGGGCCGCGCAGCGCGTCGGCGCCGGTGACGGCCGCGATCGGGAAGCCGTTCGCCATCGCCTTGCTCCACGCGGTCAGGTCGGGGCGCACGCCGAACCGCTCCCAGGAGCCGCGCAGGTCGAGCCGCCAGCCCGCGCGCACGTCGTCGATGACCAGGGCGGCCCCGAGCCGGTCGGCGAGGGCGCGCACGCCCCGCGCGAAGCCGGCGTCGGCGAGCTCCTGGTCCTCGAAGGAGTCGTGCTTGAAGGGGGTCACCAGGATCGCCGCGACCTCCCCCGCCTCGGCCGCCGCCGCCTCCGCGCTCGCCAGGTCGTTGTAGGCGAACTCGACGGTGTCGGCCCGCTGGTTCGGCGTCGTGCCGGAGAGGCCGGGCGTGCACCAGGGGTCCGCGCCGTGGTAGGCGCCGTGGGCGACCAGGACCTTGTCCCGGCCGGTCGCCGCGCGGGCGACCATGAGGGCCTGCGTGGTGGCGTCGGTGCCGTTCTTGGAGAACATGGCCCAGTCGGCGGACGGGATCAGGTCCACCAGCAGCTCGGCCAGCTCGACCATGACGGGCCCCGGCCCGTTCAGGCAGTCGCCGTCCGCCTGCTGGGCCGCGGCGGCGGCCTCGACCCGCGGGTTGCGGTGGCCGACGATCATCGGTCCCCAGCTGCACATCAGGTCCACGTACTCGCGGCCGTCGGCGTCCCACTGCCGGGCGCCCTCGCCGCGTACGAAGAACTGGGGGTAGGCGTCGCCGTGCAGGGCGGCGTTGAGGTGGCCGTACATGCCGCCGGGGACGACCCTGGCGGCGCGCTCGCGCAGCGACGCGTCCGAGAAACCGGTCACGGGGGTGCTCCTTCGTCCTGTCGGGGTCGGTGTCACAGGGAGGCCGGGTCGAGGCCGTCGAGGCCCGCGTCGCTGCCCAGCCCGCCGGCGACCCTGGCGGCGAGGGCGGTGCCGAGGCGGGCGGCGCCGACGACGTCGCGGCCGCCGAGCAGGCCGGCGACGAAGCCCGCGCAGTACGCGTCGCCGCAGCCGGTGGTGTCGACCACCGGGACGTCGAGCGCGGGGATCCGCACGACGCCCCCGGCGGTGGCGACCAGGCTCCCCTCGCCGCCGAGCGTGATCACCGCGTTCGTCACCCCCTCGGCGAGCAGGGCGGCGGCGGCCCGCTCGGCGTCGTCCGCGCCGGTCAGCATCAGCGCCTGCTCCTCGTTGGGCAGGACGTGGTCGACGTGGGGCAGGAAGGTCCGCGCCCCGGCGACGAGGTCGGGCATGTTGGACAGCAGGTCCATGGTGACCACGGCGCCGCCCGCGCGGGCCTCGTCGAGCAGGGCGAAGAACGCGGGGTCGTGCAGGCCCCAGGTGACGTCCATGCCGCCGAGGTGGATCGCGGACGCCGCCAAGAGGCGGTCCTTGTCCAGGTCCGCGGTGGCCAGCGCGAGGTTCGCCCCCGGCACGTGGAAGGAGGGGCGGCCGCCGTCGGGCCGGATCGGCAGGATCGACGCGGCGGTCTGCTCGCCGGGCTTGCGGACGACTCCGGAGACGTCCACCCCGCGCCGTTCCATGATCATTATGAGGAAGTCGCCGAGCTCGTCGTCGCCGACGGCTCCCATGGAGACGACCGGAAGCCCGATCCTGGCCAGGTCGACCGCGGTGCCCGCGGCGGCCCCGGCGGCCGTGATACGGATCTGTTCGAGCAGATGGGTGTCCTGGCCGTCCGGGATGGACTCAACCGGGCGGGCCAGCACGTCCACGATGTGGACGCCGAGGGTGACGACGGTCATGCCCGGGATAATAGACGGACGTCCGACTAAAATGTCAACGGACGAAGGGGGATCGTGATGCCGAAGATCGTGGACCACGCCGAGCGGCGGGACGAGGTGATGGCGGCCGCCCGCCGGGTCATCCTGCGCGACGGCGTCGAAGGCGCGACCACCCGGGCGATCGCCAAGGAGGCGGGCTACTCCAACGGCGTGCTGACGCACTACTTCGCCGACAAGGACGACATCCTCCTGTCGGCCCTGCGCGACTCGCACCGCCGCATCGCCAACCGCTTGAAGGACAAGCTGGCCGGCCTCACCGGGCTCGCCGCGCTGCGCGAGGTCCTGCTGGACAACCTGCCGCTCGACGAGGAGCGGGCCGCCGAGACCGGGCTCGAGGTCGGCTTCTGGGGGCGCGGCCTGAGCAGCCCGGCGCTCCTCGCACTCCAGCGGGAGGACGCCGCCGAGCTGCGCTATCTCGTGCGCAGCCTGCTCGTCTCGGCCGCCGAGGCCGGGGAGATCCCGGCGGCGGACGACCTCGGCGAGGACCTCGACGACGTCACCGAGCGGCTGCTCGCGCTGGTCGACGGGCTCAGCGCGCACAGGCTCCTCTACCCCGACCGGATGCCGGCGGAGCGTCTCGAACGCCTCATCCTCCGCGAGCTGGACCGGCTCGCCGGACGCTGACGGCACGGGCCCCGGGCCGGTGGCCGCGGGACCCGCGCGCCGTGATCGGGCGGGTCAGGCGAGGTCAGGCCGTACGGTGCGGCTCGAACCGCATCGTACGCGAGACCCCGATGCGCACGGTCGTGCCCGGGGCGATGGCGACGACCTCGTTCGGCGGGATGTCGTAGAAGTTGACGTCGCCGGGCGGCTGGATCTGCGTGCCGTTGACCGAGCCGAGGTCGACGAGCGTGACGTCCCAGCCGTCCAGCGCGATCCGCAGGTGGCGGCGCGACACCGAGCCGTCCGGGCTGGTCACCTTGGCCGGGCGCGCCTCGCCCGACTGCGCCTCCGGCGCCCGCTCCGGATCGCGTCCGAGCACGTAGTCGGAGTCGAGGTTCAGCGTGACGCCGTCGTCGAGGAGCAGCACCCCGAGCGACGGCCGCGCCCCCTTGTACGGCACGAGCACGTGGGCCGGGACGGGCACCCCGCAGACCGCGCAGAACTGGGCGCGCGGGTCGTTGAAGTGGTCGTTCTTGCAGTCGACGCCGTAGACCATGGGCATCGGGTCGGACGACGGCGTGGAGTCGAGCTGGGTGGACTCCCCCGGCTCCTCGTCGGACGCGGACGAGGCCGGCGAGGCGGAGGACCCCGACGGGGAGGAGCTGAAGAACGGCTCGAACGGCGAGACCTCGTGCGGGGACGACCCGTCGTCGTCATGGCCCCCCGGCTGCTCGAGCTCCGGCTGGGGGCCGGTGGAGTGGCCCGGGACCGGGTCGGCGACCGGCCCCGAGATCGGCTCGGATATGGGGCCGGAGATCGGGCCCGACGGCGGACCGGAGAGGTCGGCGAGCGGCGGCGGGTACGGCAGGGCCTCCGCGGGCGGCGCCGGATAGGGCACCGAGTCGGCGGGCGGCGCGAGGTAGGGCAGCGGGTCGGACGGCGGCGCCGGATAGGGCAGCGGGTCGGACGGCGGCGCCGGATAGGGCAGCGAGTCGGACGGCGGCGCCGGATAAGGCTCCGGGGACGGCCCGGACGGCGGCCGGCCGAACGGTCCCGGGTCGCGGTCGGGGTCGGTCCTGGGGAACGGCGGCGGGGGCGCCTGGCCCGGCTCCCGGTGCGGCTCCACCGGCGGGAACGGCGGCTCCATGGGCGCGAAGGGAGACGACGGCGGCGGCACGACCGGCTCGCGCGCGGCGATCGGCTCCACCGGCGGGGCCGCCGGCTCCGGCACCGGCTGCCGCCTCGGCGGCGGGGGCGGCGGGAAGGCGATGCCGCCCGGCTCGGAGAAGTCCTGGATCACGCCGGCGCCCGCCACCACGCCGCCGTCGAGCCGCGCGTACGGGCTGGAGGGGCCGGCGCCGGGCAGGCGGAGCTCGATCGCCGTCACCGGGCCGCGCACCAGGCGGTCGGTCCAGGTGAGCGCGTCGCGTCCCGCGAGGTGGACGTCGCCGTCGGGGCCGCCGTGCACGGTGGCCTCGGCGGCGCCGCTGACCAGGACCGCGACGTCGCCCCCGGTGGGCCCGGCGATCGCGCACGCGACCGGCTCACCCGTGGTCCGGTCCATCGTCCCGGCCAGGACCTGGGCGACCCGGCGGGCCAGCGCCCGGCCGTCCCCGCCCGAGGCCGCGGTCTCCCGCAGCGCCGCGAGCAGGTCCTCGACCGGCTGGTCCTCGGCACCGCAGACCAGCAGCAGACCGTTCAGATGAGCGACGACGCCCTCTCCCGGCAGCGGGCGGACCACTCCCACGCCCTGTTCCGTCACTGAACTCTCCCTTTCCGGAAACCCCACCAGATGAACGGCACCGGCATCGGCGCGCTCACCGGGACATCCGTCCGCGGCGGGCGGGCCCGGAACGTGACCGAAGGCGACACCAGGTCGATCACCCCAGAACGTAGCAAAAAGAACGGCATACGGCCTTCCGGAGGCCATCCGCCACCGGGCGCCCGCGCCCGGCCCGCCGCCCCGTCCGGCGCGGTCAGGGCACCGGACGGCTCGCGGGTCGGTCCGCCGACGCTCGGGGGGCTGGCCACTGCACGCTCCTGATCGGTTCGATCTTCCAGAACACTAGTCGCACCCGGCCCCGGTAGACGAGTGGGGAGGCCGTCACACCGGCCTCCCGTCGTCAGACGCCGGAGAACACCCGGTTCACGTCGGCGGTGACGAGCACCCCGTAGATCTCGCCGCCGCGCTCGACGAGGAGGTACTCGCCGGACGGGGTGCCGCGCATGGCGTCGAGCAGCGGCTCGCCCTCCAGGTCGGCGCCCAGCACCAGCGACGGCTCGAGGGTGCGGGCGAGGGATCCGACGTTCACCCACGGCCTGCGGTGCTCGGGCGTGGCGTTCACCGCGGCCTCGTTGACGATGGCGACCGGCCGGCTCTCGTGGTCGACCACGACCATCGCCCCGGCGCCCGCGTCCCTCGCCCGGCGCAGCGCCTCGGACAGCGGGACCTCGGCGGTCACCGGCACCGCCCGGCGGGCGAGCGTCCGGGCGCGGAGGTGGGGCAGGCGGGCCCGCACCCGCGCCACCCGCAGCGACTGGGTGGCGCCCATCCAGATGAACGAGGCCAGGATCACCGCCCAGACCATCAGGGGGATGTCGATCTCCTGACCGGTCATGACGGACGTGAGGATCGGCCAGGCGATCATGACGACGGCGAGGCCGCGGCCGACCCAGGCGGCGGCGATGGTGCCGCTGCCGGGGCTCTTGGTGAACTTCCACACACCGGCGCGCAGGATCCGGCCGCCGTCGAGCGGGAGGCCGGGCACCAGGTTGAAGATCCCGACGATCAGGTTGGCCCCGGTGAGCTGGAAGACGAGCACGTACAGCAGGCCCTCGGCCGGCATGACGTAGGTGAGCAGCAGGTAGCCCACGCCGCCGAGGCCGAGCGAGAGCGCCGGGCCCGCCACCGCGACGAAGAACTCCCGGCCGGGGGTGTCCGGCTCGCGCTCGATCTCGGAGACGCCGCCGAGCATGTAAAGGACGATCCTGCGCACCGGGTAGCCGTAGTGCTTGGCCACCACGCAGTGGGCCAGCTCGTGCGCGAGCACCGAGAGGTAGAGGAGCACCGCGAAGATCAGCGCCACCCCGTACGTGCCGGGCCTGCCGTACCCCGGGAGGTAGGCCGCGAACCACGGCTCGGCGGACCAGGTGATGAAGGCGGCCACGAGGAGCCAGGTCGGCGAGACGTAGACCGGGATGCCGAACGGCCGTCCCATCCGCAGTCCGGGGGAGCCATTCACAGGGGTACTCATGGTGGTCGTCTTCCCTCCTTGGCCTTGATGGTACGCGCCGCGGAGTGGGCGCAGGCCGAGCCGAACGGGCCTCTCCGGCGCCGGGAGGGTTTCTGTCGGCTCGGTGGCCTACAGTGCGGGACATGGCCCTCACCGAAGAGCGCGCGATCATCGGCGCCCTTTCCCCTTCCCGTGCCGGCGATTTCATGACCTGCCCGCTGCTCTACAGGTTCAGGGTGATCGACCAGTTGCCCGAGCGGCCCTCCCCCGCCGCGGTCCGCGGCACGCTGGTCCACGCCGTCCTGGAGCGCCTGTACGACCTGCCCGCGCAGGCGCGCACCGTGGCGGCGGCGCAGGACCTGCTGGAGCCGCAGTGGCGCCGGCTGCTGGAGGAGGCCCCGGAGTACGGCGGGCTGTTCGCCGACGACGCCGAGCGGGACCGCTGGCTCACCGAGGCCAGGGGGATGGTCGAGCGCTACTTCACACTGGAGGATCCGCGCCGCCTGGAGCCGGCCGAGCGGGAGATGTACGTCGAGGCGGTGCTGGAGAGCGGGCTGCTGCTGCGCGGCTACATCGACCGGCTCGACGTGGCGCCCACCGGCGAGGTGCGGGTCGTCGACTACAAGACGGGCAGCGCGCCGGGGCCCGAGTTCGAGGCCAAGGCGCTGTTCCAGATGCGGTTCTACGCACTGGCGTTGTGGCGGCTTCACGGCACGGTGCCGCGGATGCTCCAGCTCATGTACCTCGGGAACGGCGAGATCATCCGGTACGTGCCCGACGAGGCCGACCTGCGCGCCACCGAGCGCAAGGTCCAGGCGCTCTGGGAGGCGATCGAGCGCTCGCTGCGGTCGCGCGAGTGGCGGGCCAGGCGCTCGCGGCTGTGCGACTGGTGCGACCACCAGGCGCTGTGCCCCGAGTTCGGCGGCACTCCCCCGCCCGTCCCCGACCGCGAGCCGGGGCTGAGCTCGCGCAGGAGCAGTCACCGGGCGGCCACCGACGAGCTGTGACGCCGCCGGGGGGTGGCTCATCCGTTCGGACGAGCCGGATATCCGCCCGGGGCAGGGTCGGGCTCGCGGAACGCGTCCGTAAATTGGAGGCGTGCGCCCCACCTCCGGCAGTGCGAGATCCCGGACCCGATCCCACCGTCTGATCACCGACTCCGCTGTCGCGGCGGTCCTCACGGCGGCGTCGCTCGCGCTCATCCTGCTGGTGGACGCCGATCTGGCGGCGCGCTGGCGGGGCGTCCCGTCGGTCGGTACGCGCGGCCCGGAGGCGCTCGGCCTCGTGCTGGCCGCGCTGTGCACGCTTCCGGTCGCGCTGCGCCGCCGCTGCCCGCTGGCCGCCCTGGCGTTCGTCGCGGTGCCCGAGGTCGCCCTCCAGGCGCTCGACCAGAACCCCGGCCTGGCGGGCGTCGCGGCGCTGATCCTCCTCTACTCCGCCGCCGCGCACCGCGGCCTCGCGATCAGCCTGGTCGCCCTCGCCGTCACCGGCCTCGCGTACGCCGTGGGCGCCCTGCTGGGCGACCAGCCGCTCTCCTGGACGGACCACACCATCGTGGTGGTGCTCACCATGCTGTGCTGGACCGGCGGGCGCAGCGTCCGGCTGCGCCGGGCCTACCTGGCCGAGCTGGTGGACCGCACCGACCGGCTGGAGCGGGCGCGGGAGGCCGACACCAGGGCCGCCAGGGCCGAGGAGCGCTCCCGGATCGCCCGTGAGCTGCACGACGTCGTGGCGCACCACGTGAGCGTGATGACGGTCCAGGCGGCGGCCGCGCGCAAGATGTTGTCGGTCAAGCCGGACGTGGCGCGGGACGCGCTGAGCGCGATCGAGGAGATGGGGCGCACGGCGATGGCCGAGATGCGCAGCATCGTGGGTGTGCTGCGCACGGACGGCCCGGCGGAGCGGGGGCCGCAGCCCGGCATGCAGGACGTGCCCACGCTGGTCGACCAGATGCGCGAGGCCGGCCTGCGCACCCAGCTCAGCGTCGAGGACGGCGCCGGCGGGGACCGCCCGGTGCTCCCGCCCGGCGTGGACCTCGCGGCCTACCGCCTCATCCAGGAGGCGCTCACGAACAGCCTCAGGCACGCGGGCCCGGCCGCCAGGGCGTGGGTGACCGTACGGCGGGAGAGCGGCGAGTTGCTGGTCCACGTGGAGGACGACGGGCGCGGCCCGGCGCCTGAGCCCGAGCTTCCCGGACGGACCGGCCACGGTCTCGTGGGCATCAAGGAGCGGGTCGCCCTTTATGGTGGAGTCCTGCGGATCGGCCCCCGTGACGGGGGCGGGTTCGAGGTCAGCGCCCGTTTCCCCCTCAAGGACAGATGATGCCCATCAGAGTGCTGCTGGTGGACGACCAGCCGCTTTTGCGTACCGGATTCCGCTTCATCCTTGAGGCCGAGCAGGACGTCACCGTCGTCGGCGAGGCGGGCGACGGCGCGACGGCGATGGAGCAGTCGAGGGCGCTGCTGCCCGACGTCGTCCTCATGGACATCCGCATGCCGGGCATGGACGGCATCGAGGCGACCCGGCGCATCGTGCGCGAGGCGGCGGCCAGCGCGCACGTGCCCAAGGTCCTGGTGCTGACCACCTTCGACCTGGACGAGTACATCGTGGAGGCGCTCCGCGCCGGGGCGAGCGGTTTCCTGCTGAAGGACGTGCCGCCCGACGACCTCGTGCAGGCGATCCGGGTGGTGGCGGGAGGCGACGCGATCGTGGCGCCGAGCATCACGCGGCGGCTGCTCGACCGGTTCGCCACCCGGCTGCCCTCGGCGCACGAGCGCGCGGTCCCGGCCCGGCTCGACCGGCTGACCGAGCGCGAGCTGGAGGTGCTCCAGCTCATCGCCAAGGGCATGTCCAACGCCGAGATCGCGGCGAAGCTGGTGGTCAGCGAGACCACGGTGAAGACGCACGTCGGGAACGTGCTGACCAAGCTCTCCCTGCGCGACCGGGTGCAGGCGGTGGTGCTCGCGTACGAGACCGGGCTGATCACGCCGGGGGCCCGCTCCTGACGGGCCGCCCGGCGTGACCGCGGGTCACGACGCCGCTTCCGTCTTCTCCTCCGTGCCCTCCCCTGGCGCCGCGTCGCCGGACGCCTTCGTGGCGGCGGCCGCGTCCCCGGACGCGGGCGCGTTCTCCGGGAAGTGGCAGGCCACCTGGTGGCCGCCCGCGAGCGCGAGCAGCGGCGGCTCGACCTGGGAGCAGATCTCCTGCGCCTTCCAGCAGCGGGTGTGGAAGCGGCAGGCGGGCGGCGGGTTGAGCGGCGAGGGCACGTCGCCCAGCAGCCGGATGCGGTCGCGTTCCTTGCGCCGCTTCGGGTCCGGGATCGGCACCGCCGACAGGAGCGCGTTCGTGTACGGGTGCATCGGCGACTCGTACAGGCTCTTGCGGTCGGCCAGCTCGACGATCTTGCCGAGGTACATGACCGCGACCCGGTCGCTGATGTGCCGGACCACCGACAGGTCGTGCGCGATCACCACGTAGGTGAGGTCGAGCTCGTTCTGCAGGTCCTCCAGCAGGTTGACCACCTGCGCCTGGATCGACACGTCGAGCGCGGACACCGGCTCGTCGGCGATGATCAGCTTGGGCTTGAGCGCGAGCGTACGGGCGATGCCGATGCGCTGGCGCTGGCCGCCGGAGAACTCGTGCGGGTACCGGTTGTAGTGCTCCGGGTTGAGCCCGACCAGCTCCAGGATCTCCTGGACCGCCTTCTTGGTGCCCTGCTCGGTCTCGATCCCCTGGATCCGGAACGGCGCGCCGACGATGGCGCCGACCGTGTGCCGGGGGTTGAGCGAGCTGTAGGGGTCCTGGAAGATCATCTGGACGTCGCGGCGGAGCGGCCGCAACCGCCCCTGCGACATGTGGGTGACGTCGTGCCCGTCGAAGACGACCTTCCCGCCGGTCGGCTCGATCAGCCGCGTGATCAGCCGTCCGGTGGTCGTCTTGCCGCAGCCCGACTCTCCCACGAGGCCGAGGGTCTCGCCCTTGACGACGTCGAAGCTGACGCCGTCCACGGCCTTGACCGCGCCCACCTGCCGCTTGAGCAGCCCCTTGGTGACCGGGAAGTGCTTCTGCAGGTCCTGCACGCTCAGCAGAGGCTCCGTCATGACGCCTCCAGGTTGGGCTTGATCTCGTTCTCCCAGACGGTTCGCCGCTCGTCGCGGGACAGGTGGCAGCGGACCAGGTGGCCGCCCTCGCTCTCCAGGAGCTCGGGCACCTCGGTGGTGGACCTGCCGCCGGTGCGGTCGCCGTACACGCAGCGCGGGTTGAAGGCGCAGCCCGGCGGCACGTTGATCAGGGAGGGCGGGGAGCCCTTGATCGGCATCAGCCGCTCGGTGCGCTCCCGGTCCAGGCGGGGCATCGAGCCGAGGAGCCCCCAGGTGTACGGGTGCTCCGGCCGCTCGAAGATGTCCTCGGACGTGCCGTACTCGATGGCCTTGCCGGCGTACATCACGAGGATGTCGTCGGACAGCTCGGCGACCACGCCCAGGTCGTGGGTGATGATGATCAGCGCGGCGTTGAAGTCGCGCTGCAGGTCGCGCATGAGGTCGAGGATCTGCGCCTGCACGGTCACGTCGAGGGCGGTCGTCGGCTCGTCGGCGATGAGCAGCTCGGGGTCGCAGCTCAGCGCCATGGCGATCATGGCGCGCTGCCGCATGCCCCCGGAGAACTCGTGGGGGTAGCTGTCCACCCGCCGGTCGGGCTGCGGGATGCCGACCCGGTCGAGCATCTCGATCGCGTGCTTGCGCGCGACCTTCTTGCTCACGTCGTGGTGGATCCGGTACGCCTCGACGATCTGCGCGCCCACCGTGTAGAAGGGGTGCATCGCCGACAGCGGATCCTGGAAGATCATCGCCATCTTCTTGCCGCGCAGGGTGCGCACGTGTTCGGCGCTCGCGCTGACGAGCTCCTCGCCGTCCAGCCAGATCTCGCCGGAGATCTTGGCACGGCCGCCCTTGTGCAGGCCGAGGATGCCGAGGCTGGTGACGCTCTTGCCCGAGCCGGACTCGCCCACGATGCCGAGGGTCTTGCCCCGCTCCAGCCGGAACGAGAGCCCGTCCACGGACCTGACCAGGCCGTCGTCGCTCGGGAAGTGGATCCGCAGATCCTTCAGTTCAAGGAAGGTCACGTCAGCCTCACCCTCGGGTCGACCACCGCGTACAGCAGGTCGACGACCAGGTTCGCCACGACGACGAAGAACGCGGTGAGCATCGTCACGCCCATGATTTGCGGCAGGTCGTTCTTCAGGATCGCGGTGATCGCGTACTTGCCCACGCCGTTCAGGGAGAAGGTGCTCTCGGTGAGCACCGCGCCGCCGAGCAGCAGGCCGAAGTCGAGACCGAAGATCGTCACGATCGGGGTCAGCGCGCCGCGCAGCCCGTGCTTGGCGATCACGGTGCGCTCGGGCAGGCCCTTCGCCCGCGCGGTGCGGATGTAGTCCTCGCCCATGGTCTCCAGCATTCCGGCCCGGGTGAGCCGCGCGTACGAGGCCGCGTACAGGAACGCCAGCGTGATCCAGGGAAGGATCATGTTGTACGCCCAGTCCACGGGGTTCTCGGTGATCGGCGTGTAGCTCCCGCCGGGCGCGGTGATGCCGAGGCCGTAGCTGAAGACGACCAGCGAGACGATACCCGTGAAGAAGACCGGCAACGAGACGCCGGCGAGCGCGACGCCCATGGCGGCGCGGTCGAAGACGCTGCCCTTGCGCAGCGCCGACAGCACACCGGTGGCGACGCCGGCCAGCACCCAGATCACCGCGGCCCCGGACGCCAGGGACACGGTCACCGGAAGGCGGTCGAGCAGGTCGTGCCAGACCGGCTGGTGGCTGATGAAGGAGTAGCCGAAGCAGGGGGCGGGGCATTGTTCCACGCCGGCGCCCGTATCGTACTCCGCTCCGGCGACGATCCCCTTGACCCAGCGGCCGTACTGGACGATCACGGGGTCGTTGAATCCCAGCCGGTCGGCGAGGTTGCCGACCGTCTCCTCCGTCGCCGACTTCCCGACGTACCGGGCCGCGAAGTCGTCGGCCGTGGCCCCGGCCGCGCGGGGGACGACGAAGAAGATCGCGAAGGTGACCATGCTCACCACCGCGAGCATGATCAGGGCGCCGATGAGGCGCTTGATGATGTATGTGACCACAGTCCCCCCGGCTCCGGGGGCCGGCCGCGCGGGCCGGCCCCCTTCCGCCCTGGCTTACTGGAACGGACGGATATGCCGGACGGTTACGAGACGCCCAGGTTGAGGTAGTCGTACATGTCCCAGGCGCCGCTGACCGCCGCGTTGGTCATGCCGGCGCCGCGCACGAGGACGGCCTTCGAGTAGACGCCCGGGAGGACGAAGGCGTTCTCCATGACCTTCTGGTCCACCTCGCCCCACAGGGCGTCACGCTTGGCGACGTCCGTCTCGACGTACGCCTTGTCGATCAGCGCGTCGACCTCGGGGCTCTTCACGCTGAGGTTGTAGTTGCCCGAGGCGCGGATCGTGCGGCTGTCGGTGATCTGGGACATGAAGCCGAAGCCGTCGTTCCAGTCGGCGCCCCAGCCGTTGGTGGCAAGGCCGATCTTGTTCTTCTTCACGAACTCCGGCTTGCCGGCGTACAGCGAGTAGTAGTCGCTGGTCGGGTAGCCCTTGAGGGTCAGCTTGATGCCGACCTTGGCGAGCGCCTGCTGCAGCGACTCGGCGGTGGCCTTCTCCTTCGGACGGTCGGCGCGGTACGACATGTTCGTCTCGAAGCCGTCGGGGTGGCCGCAGGCCGCGAGCGCCGCCTTGGCCTTCTCCACGTCGCCGGTGCCGGTCGGGTAGAGGTCGAGCTTCTTCCACCCGCCGATCGACGGCGGCATCAGGCTGGAGGCGATGTCGCCGCCGGCGAACTCGCCGCCGTAGGCGTTCTGCAGGCCGACCCGGTCCGCGCCGTAGATGACGGCCTTGCGGCACTCGATGTTGTCCAGCGGCGGGACGTCGCCGATGATCGAGGTGTACCAGGTGCGCGCCTGGGTCGGGTTGTCGGTCCTGGCCTTGATCGCCGGGTCGGACAGCACACGGCTGAGCGCGGCCGGCTGGACGCCGGAGCCGGCGAGGTCGATGTGCAGGTCGCCGGCGAGGATCCGGTTGTCGAGGTCGTCCGCGTTGACGTTGAGGGAGATCTCGTACCGGTCCGGGAGCGCCTTGCGGATCGGGTCGGTCGCCGGGTCCCAGTTCGGGTTGCGGACCAGGGTGTACTGCTTGCCCGCCTCGACCTTCTCGAACATGTACGGCCCGGAGGCGACCACGTGGTCGCGGTACTTCACGCCGGTGTCCTTGGCCTTCGGGACCGGGACCGTGCCGGGCAGCGCGGCGAAGTAGTCGAAGCCGCCGTAGGCGCGGTTCAGGTGGAAGACGATCGTCTGGTCGTCCGGCGTCTCGATGGCCTGGTCGGTGTTGACGTCCGGCGTCTTGTAGACGCTCTTGAAGTCCTTCGGCAGGTCCAGCCAGTCGTTGAAGTACGTGGGGCCGTTGACCAGGGTGTCCTTGTCCATCGACCGCAGCACCGCGTACTTCACGTCCTTGGACGTGATCGGCGTGCCGTCCTCGAACTTGACGCCGGCGCGGAGCTTGTAGGTCCACGTCTTGCCGCCGTCGCTCGGGGTGCCCAGGCTCTCGGCGAGGTCGGGGACCAGCTCGCGGCCCTTGGCGCCCGCGTCGGGCTTGAAGGTCACGAGCGGGCGGCCGTAGATCCGCAGGAGGTTCCAGGACATGGCGTAGTACGTGTCACCGGGGTCGACGGAGTCCCAGTCCTCGGAGACGGCCATCTTCAGCGTGCCGCCCTTCTTGTCCGAAGGGTTGAACACCGCCTCCAGAGCCGCGTTCGGCACGTCCTTCGCGGCGGAGGCGCCGGACGAGCCGCCCTCGGTCTTCTTGGTGTCGGCGCCGCCGCCACCGCAGGCCGACAGGCCCAGGGCGAGAGCGGCACCGGCGGCCACGATCGCCGCGGCCGATTTCTTCGTCATTTACTAGCACCCCTTGCTGGTAGGGATAACGGGGATGTAATGAGGGTTCAGCGGGACGACTTGGGGTCCAGGGCGTCGCGCAGCCCGTCCCCGAAGAGGTTGAAGGCGAGCACGGTGATGAAGATCGCCATGCCCGGGAAGAACATGAAGTGCGGGACGGTGTAGTACTTCACCGCGTCCGAGAGCATGCCGCCCCAGGTCGCCGTCGGCGCGGGGATGCCGACGCCCAGGAACGAGAGCGCGGCCTCGAACAGCACGTTGGTCGGGATCAGCAGCGTCGCGTAGATGAGGATCGGCGCGATCAGGTTCGGCAGGATCTCGCGGAACAGGATGTACGGCCCGCGCGCGCCCAGGCTGCGCGCCGCGTCCACGAACTCGCGCTCGCGCAGCGACAGCGTCTGCCCTCGGATGATGCGCCCGATGTACGGCCAGTTGAAGAACCCGATCACGAAGATCAGCAGCAGGATCCGGAGCGTGTCGCCCTTCACCGCCAGCGAGGTCTCGAACTGGGCCAGGACGCCGATGAGGGCGAGGGAGAAGACGAGCAGCGGGAAGGCGAGGAAGACGTCCATCACCCGGCTGATGAGCGTGTCGACCCAGCCGCCGAAGTACCCGGCGACGATGCCCATGACCGTCCCGATCACCACTGAGAGCAGCGTGGCGAAGAACGCGATGAGCAGCGAGATCCGCGCGCCGTACACCACGCGGCTGAAGAGGTCGCGGCCGTTGAGAGGCTCGACACCGAAGAGGAAGTCCCAGCCGATGCCGCTGCCGCCCTTGGGCGTCTGGGTGGCCGGGTCGATCATCTCCTGGTGGAACTCGTTCGGTGGGTGGCCGAACCAGCCGACGAGCACCGGCGCGAAGATCGCGATCAGGATGAGGAGGATGACGACGATGGCGCCGCCCATGGCGACCTTGTCGCGCTTCAACCGCATCCAGGCGATCTGGCCGAGTGAGCGCCCCTGGATGCTCGTGCCCGGCGTCCCGCCGGGCCCGGCCTGCGGCCGCTCCTCCACGACGGTCGCGGAGGGCGGATCGATCGGGGCGGTCACCGCGCCTCCACGCTCTCGATAGGCGAACGCGCGTCGCGCTCGCTCGCGGGTTCCCGCCGCGCCCGCACGCGCGGGTTACGCGTGTCGGCGACCTTGCTTCCCACGGCCATGCGTGTCGGCCCCCTGGGTTCCAGACGTTCTCGTGTGGTCCCGGCAGGCCCGGGTCCCAGAAGGGAGGATCTACGTTCTGAACTGCGTAAACAAGCCCAAAGGGGGGCTATGTAGCCCAACTGTGATTGACGCGAAACTCATTCGTACTGATCTTGGAAGGAATGTCCAAGGTCGGTTCCGGTTGCGTCTCGGAACCGTGACATTCCCACCATCCGAGATTTCGCGAGCCGCCCTCGTCCGGACGGCTCGCGGCGACGCGCCTCAGGCCCCGCGCGGAGCGCCGCGCGGGGACCCGGTTCAGCTGATGCCGCGCCGCTTCAGGATGTCCTCGATGTCGGAGAAGTCGTCCGCGGGGGCGGGCTTGGCGGGACGCTCGACCGGCTTGGCCTTGCCGGCGGAGGCGGCCGGGGTGCCGGTGGGCGTCGGCGCGGCGGCCTCGGCGGCGTCGGCGCTCCCCCGGCCCCGCGCGATGGCGCGGCCGCGCAGCGCGCCGGAGACGACGAAGAGAAGGACGGACAGGCCGGCCAGGACGACGCCCGCCCACACCGCCGGCGACAACACCAGGCCGGTCACGAAGGACACGACCGTGGAGACCACGTTCCACAGCGTCGCCAGGATCCCGGTCAGCAGCGCGGCGAGCGGCAGCAGCGACCACGCCGTGGCGCGCAGCCCGGCGGCGAGCCCCCGGCGGCGGAACGCCAGGTAGCTCAGCACGAGCCCCACGGCGGTGACTCCCACGCACAGCGGCGTCCAGGCGATATCGGTGAACGACATGACATGCTCCTCTTACGGCGTTCGTTCCATCCTGACACGCGCAGCCCCGGGGCGAGCGCCCCGAGATCACCGGAGCACCCTGAGATCTCCCTGAAATGCGCGCGGGAACGGGTCGGGGACGTCCACGGGGAGCCGCCGGCGCGACCGGGCGGGACGTCAGCGAGGAGCAGGGCCGCGGCCGTACGGGAGGGCGCGGTCAGGCGAAGAGACCGCGCAGGAGCGCGACGTCCACGTGGCGCAGCGACGGCACGACGACCCGCCCCGGTGCGGGGTCGATCGCCAGCAGGCTGGGCACGGCGACCACGCGGCATCCGGCCGCCGACGCGGAGGCCACGCCGTTCGGCGAGTCCTCCAGCACCGCGCAGCGCCCCGGCTCGACGGACAGCAGGCCCGTCGCGGTGAGGTACGGCTCGGGGTGCGGCTTGGTCCAGGTGACGTCGTCCGCGGTGACGATGATGTCGAAGTGCTCGCGGCCGACGGATTTCAGCACCGCGTCGGCGATCACCCGCAGCGACGAGGTGACCAGCGCGATGGGCACCCCCTCGTCGGCGACCGCGCGGAGCAGCTCGAGCGCCCCCGGCATGGTCTCCACGCCGTCGGCGAGCCGCCGCTCCATGCCGTCGAGCAGCCACTCGCCGACGACGGACGGCGCCACGTCGGCCTCGGTCACCGCGAGCATGTACGCGATGCTGCGCTCCCACGAGCCGCCCACGAGCCGCTCCTGGTGCTCGGGTCCCCAGGTGCCGCCGAGGCGGGTCACCACCTCGGACTCCACCTCGAACCACACCTTCTCGGTGTCGACCAGCAACCCGTCCATGTCGAAGAGAACCGCGTCCAAGCTTCCCCCTTGCCGCTTCGCCGTACCGGTCGATCCAGGCGCGTCGCCGCGTGCCGGGGGGACCCCATGAGAACACGATCAACGGATGCGCAGGTCAGCCATGCTATACGGGCACGGCCCGGCACCCGCGCGCGGGGACGCTCAGACGTTGAAGTACTTCGCCTCCGGGTGGTGGACCACCAGCGCGGACGTGGCCTGCTCGGGGTGGAG
The DNA here is from genome assembly GCF_001570405.1 of Microtetraspora niveoalba. Lineage (GTDB taxonomy): Bacteria > Actinomycetota > Actinomycetes > Streptosporangiales > Streptosporangiaceae > Microtetraspora > Microtetraspora niveoalba. Next base: position 34,773 of record NZ_BBYM01000049.1, read on the forward strand.
CTGGAACTCCTCCGACAGCGTCACGCCGATGCGCGAGGGGTCGATCAGCCCCATGACCTGAACCTGGTCCTCCAGATTCGGGCAGGCCGGGTAGCCGAACGAGTAACGGCAGCCGGTGATGTTGACCTTGAGCATGTCGGCGAGCGTCTCGTCGCCGCCGATGCCCAGCTCGGACCGGACACGGGCGTGCCAGTACTCGGCGAGCGCCTCGGTGAGCTGGACGGACAGGCCGTGGAGCTCCAGATAGTCGCGGTAGGAGTCCTTGGCGAACAGCTCGGCGGTCGCCTCGCTGATCCGGCTGCCCATCGTGACCACCTGGAAGGCGACGACGTCGACCTCGCCGGACTCCCGCGACCTGAAGAAGTCGGACAGGCACAGGTGCCGGTCCCGGCGCTGGCGGGGGAACGTGAAGCGGGTGCGCTCGCCCCCGGCGTCGTCGAGGATGACCAGGTCGTCGCCCTCGCTGACGCACGGGAAGTAGCCGTACGCGACCGCGGCCTCCAGCAGCCCCTCGGTCTGCAGCCGCTCCAGCCACATGCGCAGCCGCGGGCGGCCCTCGAGCTCGACCAGTTCCTCGTACGACGGCCCGTCGCCGCCGCGCGCCGCCTTGAGGCCCCACTGGCCCATGAAGGTGGCCCGCTCGTCGAGGAAGGCCGCGTAGTCCGCGAGCGGGATGCCCTTGACCACCCGGTCGCCGAAGAACGGGGCGCGCGGCACCGCGTTGTCCGCGGCGACGTCCGACCTGGAGGGCAGCTCCTCGGCCGGGGTGCGGGTGAGCACCGCGCCGGTCTTCACCCTGCGGGCGCGCAGCGCGGGCAGTTCGGCGCCCTCCTCGCCGCGCTTGACCGCCATGAAGGCGTCCATCAGCCGCAGGCCCTCGAAGGCGTCCCTGGCGTAGCGGACCTCTCCCCCGAACAGGTCGGCCAGGTCCTGCTCGACGTACGCCCGGGTGAGCGCGGCGCCGCCGAGGAGCACGGGGTACTTCTCGGCGATGCCCCTGGAGTTCATCTCCTCCAGGTTCTCCTTCATGATGACCGTGGACTTCACCAGGAGCCCGGACATGCCGATCACGTCGGCCTTCTTGTCCTCGGCGGCCTCGAGGATCGCCGACACCGGCTGCTTGATGCCGAGGTTGATCACCTCGTAGCCGTTGTTGGACAGGATGATGTCGACCAGGTTCTTGCCGATGTCGTGGACGTCGCCCTTGACCGTGGCGAGGACGATGCGCCCCTTGCCGTCGCCCTCCACACGCTCCATGTGGGGCTCAAGGTAGGCGACGGCGTTCTTCATCACCTCGGCCGACTGCAGCACGAACGGGAGCTGCATCTCGCCGGAGCCGAACAGGTCGCCCACGGTCTTCATGCCGTCGAGCAGCACGTCGTTGATGATCTCCAGGGCGGGCCGCTGCGCGAGCGCCTCGTCCAGGTCGGCCTCCAGGCCCTTCTTCTCGCCGTCGATGATCCGGCGCTTGAGGCGCTCCCAGAGCGGGAGCCCGGCCAGCTCGGCGGCCTTGCCCGCCTTGAGCGCGGCGGCGTCCACGCCCTCGAACAGCTCCATGAACCGCTGCAGCGGGTCGTAGCCCTCGCGGCGCCGGTCGTACACCATGTCGAGCGCGACCTGGCGCTGCTCGTCGGGGATCCGCGCCATCGGAAGGATCTTGGACGCGTGCACGATCGCCGAGTCGAGCCCGGCGTTCACGCACTCGTTGAGGAAGACCGAGTTCAGCACCATGCGGGCGGCGGGGTTCAGGCCGAACGACACGTTCGAGACGCCCAGCGTGGTCTGCACGGTGGGGTGGCGCCGCTTGAGCTCGCGGATCGCCTCCAGCGTCTCGACGCCGTCGCGCCTCGTCTCCTCCTGGCCGGTGGCGATCGGGAACGTGAGGCAGTCGACGATGATGTCCTCTACCCGCATGCCCCAGTTGTGGACCAGGTCCTCGATCAGCCGGTCGGCGATCCTGACCTTGCTCTCGGTGGTGCGGGCCTGGCCCTCCTCGTCGATGGTCAGCGCCACGACGGCCGCGCCGTGCTCCCTCACCACGCGCATGATCCGGGTGAACCGCGAGTCGGGGCCGTCGCCGTCCTCGTAGTTGACCGAGTTGACGACCGCGCGGCCGCCGAGCATCTCCAGGCCGGCCTCGATGACGGCGGGCTCGGTGGAGTCGATCACGATGGGCAGCGTGGAGGCGGTGGCGAAGCGGAACGCCAGCTCCCGCATGTCGTTCACGCCGTCGCGGCCGACGTAGTCGACGCACAGGTCCAGCAGGTGGGCGCCGTCGCGGGCCTGCGCCCGGGCGATCTCGACGCACTCCTCGTGGTTCCCGGCGAGCATCGCCTCACGGAACGCCTTGGACCCGTTGGCGTTGGTGCGCTCGCCGATGGCGAGGAACGAGGTGTCCTGCCGGAACGGCACGTGCTGGTAGAGCGAGGACGCCCCCGCCTCCGGGCGGGGACGCCTGGCCTCGCGCCGCCGGCCCCGCATGCGCTCGACCACCTGGCGCAGGTGCTCGGGCGTGGTGCCGCAGCAGCCGCCGACCAGGGCGAGGCCGTAGTCGCGGGTGAACGCGTCGTGCGCGTCGGCGAGCTCCTCGGGGGTGAGCGGGTAGTAGGCGCCGTCGGAGGTGAGCTCGGGCAGGCCCGCGTTGGGCATGCACGACAGCGGCAGACGGCAGTGCCGGGCCAGGTAGCGCAGGTGCTCGCTCATCTCGGTCGGCCCGGTCGCGCAGTTGAGGCCGATCACGTCGACGCCGAGCGGCTCGATCGCGGTCAGCGCGGCCCCGATCTCCGAGCCGAGCAGCATGGCGCCGTTGGTCTCGATCGTCACCTGGGCGATGACCGGCACGTCGCGCCCGGCCGCCTCGACGGCCCGCTTGGCGCCCACCACGGCCGCCTTCACCTGGAGCAGGTCCTGGCACGTCTCGATGATCAGCGCGTCGGCGCCGCCGGCGATCAGGCCCGCCGCGTTGTCGCGGTACGCGTCGCGGAGCGTGGCGTACGGCAGGTGCCCGAGCGTGGGGAGCTTGGTGCCGGGGCCCATCGAGCCGAGGACGAAGCGGGGGTGGTCCGGGGTGGACCAGCGGTCGGCCTCCTCGCGGGCGAGGCGGGCCCCGGCCTCGGACAGCTCGAAGACGCGGTCGGAGATGCCGTACTCGCCCAGCGCCGCGTGGTTGGCGTTGAAGGTGTTGGTCTCGACACAGTCGACGCCGACCGCGAGGTAGGCCTCGTGGACGGCCCTGACGATGTCGGGCCTGCTGACGTTGAGGACGTCGTTGCAGCCCTCGTGCCCCTGGAAGTCGTCGAGCGTGGGGTCGTAGGACTGCAGCATGGTGCCCATGGCCCCGTCTGCCACCAGCACGCGCTCGGACAGGGCTCTGCGGAAGGACGGTCCACTCGTCATGCGCCAAGCCTATCCGGACGCGCGCCGGCGCTATTGAACGCGTCGGCCAATAGGAACGACCCGGGCCCCCGCCCGGTTCCCCACCGCGGCGGGCCGACGATCATCGAACGGCGCGTGGGTGACGCCGGAGGCCGGTCACCGAATAGTCTTGGGGGAAGGTCACATCCCTGTGGGCCAGTGAGGAGGCGGCGCGTGATCGAGCTCGAAGGGCTCCCTGAGCTCGTCGACCCGGTGCTGATCGCCGCGTTCGAAGGGTGGAACGACGCGGGCGAGGCGTCCAGCGGCGTGCTCGCGCACCTGGAGTCGGAGTGGAAGGCCACTCCGCTGGTCGAGCTGGACCCGGAGGACTACTACGACTTCCAGGTGACCCGGCCGCTGGTGGAGATGGGCGACGACGGCGTGACCCGGTCCATCGCCTGGCCGACCACGCGGCTGCTGCTCGCCCGGCCGCCGGGCGCGCGGCGCGACGTGGTGCTCCTGCGCGGCATCGAGCCGAACATGCGCTGGCGCACGTTCTGCTCGGAGATCGTGGGTCTGTGCCACGAGCTCGGCGTGGAGCTCGCGGTGCTCCTCGGCGCGCTGCTCAACGACTCGCCGCACACCCGGCCGGTGCCGATCGTCGGGTCGGTGAGCGACCCCGGCATGGCCCGCGCGCTCAACCTGGAGCTGACGAAGTACGAGGGCCCGACCGGCATCGTCGGCGTCCTCCAGCACACCCTCGGCTCGGCCGGGCTGCGCACCGTCTCGCTGTGGGCGTCGGTGCCGCACTACGTCGCCCAGCCGCCGAACCCCAAGGCCACCCTGGCGCTGCTGCGCCGCATCGAGGACATGCTCGACATCCCGATGCCGTACGGCGACCTGGCCGAGGAGGCCAGGGCGTGGGAGCACGGCGTGGACGAGCTGGCCGCGCAGGACACCGAGGTCGCCGAGTACGTCCGCGAGCTCGAGGAGCGCAAGGACGCGACGGAGCTGCCCGAGGCGAGCGGCGACGCGATCGCGGCCGAGTTCGAGCGCTACCTGCGGCGCAGGGACCGTGGCACCGACGGCTGACCCGCCGCCGGCTCCGCGGCCGTACACCTAGCCCGGCCGCGGCACGGCGTACCGGCGGCGGTCGCCGCCACCTCGTCGAACCTCGCCCACACCAGCGCGGCGAGGTCGTCGTCGGCGCCCAGCGGCTCGCTGACGAGGTCGGCGCCGCACTCCTTCAGCCGGTCGTGGAAGAAGCCGGGCGCGAGCAGGTAGGAGGCGACCGCGACCCGCGGCGCCGGACCGCTCCGCGCCCTGTCGAGCGCCTCCGCGATCGGGGGCGTCCCGCTCGCGACGAAGGCGGCCGTGACCGGGCGCGACAGCCGTACGGCGAGCAGGCGGGCGGCGGCGCGCGCGTCGGCGAGGGCGTCGCGGTCGCAGGAGCCGGCCGCGCCCAGGACGACCGTGTCGCACGGGCGCAGCCCGGCCGAGGCCAGCCTGCGGGCGAGCACCGACGCGAGCAGCGGGTGCGGGCCGAGGTGTCCGGCCACGACGGCGTCCGGCCGGGCGCGGGCGACCACGGCGGGCAGGTCGACGTACGCGTGGTAGCCGCCGGTGAGCAGCAGCGGCACGACCACGACCGGGCCGCGTGCGCGGGCGAGCGCCTCGGCCAGCGGCGGCGCGCTCAACTCCAGGAAACCGAGCTCGACCGGCGTGCCGGGACGGGCCAGGCGCACGCGGGCGGCGACGCGGTCCATGACCTCGGCCCAGCGGGCGTCGCGCGCCCCGTGCGCCGCCAGCACCAGGGTCGTCACCGCTCGTCCCGGTCGCAGGCCAGCCGGTAGCCGCGCTTGACCACGGTCTCCACGATCCCGGCCGGGCCGAGGCCGCGCCGGAGCCGGGTGACGGCCATCTCGACGGCGTGCTCGGCGGCGTCGCGCGAAGGGCCGCCCGGGAGGACCGGCCGTAGCTCGGCTCTCGCGACGACGTGGCCCGGCCGTTCGGCGAGGCGTTTGAGCACCGCCATCGGCGCGGGCGGCAGCGGCTTGAGCTCGCGGTCGACGACGACGGCGTGGCCCCGGATCTCCAGGCGGTGACCGCCCGCGACCAGCCGGGTCACGCCGTTCTCCGGCAGGTGGCGGGCGAGCGCGCGGGCCAGGGCGCCGAGGCGGGCGCGGTCGGGCCGGATCACCGGGACGCCGCGCTCCGTGAGCGGGCCCGCGGTGACCGCTCCCACGCAGGCGGCGGCCACGGGGCCGCGGAACGCCGCGATCAGGGCGTCCTCCATTCCCTCGGCGCGGGCCGCGGCGAGCGTGGCGAGCACGGCGGGCGCGCTGGTGAACGCCACGGCGTCCACGGACCCGGCGACCGTCTGGGCGATCAGGCGGCGCAGCGGCGAGGGGTCGCGGTAGGGCAGCCACCGGTAGACGGGCACCTCGATCACCCGCGCCCCGGCCGCCCGCAGCGCGGCCACGAAGCCGGTCAGCGGCTCGCCGTGGAGCTGGACGGCGACGCGCCGGCCGCGCAGGTCCTGGGCGAGAAGGTACTGCTTGACCTCCTCGCACGATTCCGTGGGCGGAGTCCAGTGGTCGGCCAGCCCCGCGGCCCGGACGGCTCCGCGCGCCTTGGGTCCGCGGGGCAGCAGCCGGGCTCCGGACAGCCGCGCGACGACGTCGGCGGACACCCCCCAGCCCTCGGCCGCGGCCATCCAGCCGCGGAAGCCCACGCCCGTGGTGACCACCACGTCGTCGATCGGGGCGGCCAGGCACTCGCGCGTCGCCGCCAGCAGCTCGGCGTCCTCGGCCAGCGGGACGAGCCTGATCGCGGGCGCCTGGACGACGCGCGCGCCGCGACGTTCGAGCAGCGCGGCGAACTCCTCGCGGCGGCGGGTGGCCGTCACGCCGACGGTGAACCCGGCGAGCGCGTCGGGAGCCGTCTCCGGGCCGTGTCCGGCTCCCGCCGGCGCGGTCTCAGGCGGTGCGGTCTCAGGCAGCGCGATCTCGGGCGGCACGGTCTCGGGCGGCGCGGTCTCAGGCGGCACGGTCAAGGCCCACCTCCACGGTGCCGTCGACGACGCGGACCGGATACGTCGGCACGGCCGTCGCCGGGTCGTCCAGGCTCACCCCGCTCGCCAGGGAGAAGACCTGCTTGTGCATGGGCGAGGCCACCGTCGGCTCCTGCCCCCTGCTGCCGACGATGCCGCGCGCCATCACGTACGCGCCGCTGTAGGGGTCGCGGTTGCCGATGGCGTACAGGCGGCCGTCGAAGGTGCGGAACAGGGCGATCTGGCGCCGGCCGACCAGCGCGGCCGCGCCGCGGTCCGGGGACAGGTCGGCGTACCGGCAGACCGGGGTCCAGGCGCGCTCCCCGGCCGCCGCGGCCGGGCTCTGCTGAAGAACGCTCATCGGCTCACTGCCTCCAGTGGGATCAGGACCGGCTTGATCTGGTCGCGCTCGGTCTCGAACTCGATGGACGGGTCGGGCGTGCCCGGCGCGTTGACGAAGCCGACGAAGCGGCGCAGCCGCTCGGGGTCCTCGAGGGTGGCGCGCCACTCGTCCGCGTAGCCGGCCACGTGCCGCTCCATCTGGGCGTCGAGGTCGGCGCAGATGCCGAGGGAGTCCTCGACGATCACCTCGCGGAGGCGGCCGAGCCCTCCGTCGAGGCTCTCCAGCCAGGCCGAGGTGCGCTGCAGCCGGTCGGCGGTGCGGATGTAGAACATGAGGAACCGGTCGATGAGCCGGACCAGCTCCTCGGTCGGCAGATCGGCCGCGAGCAGGTCGGCGTGGCGCGGGGTGAACCCGCCGTTGCCGCCGACGTAGAGGTTCCAGCCCCGCTCGGTGGCGATGACGCCGAAGTCCTTCGACCGGGCCTCGGCGCACTCGCGGGCGCAGCCGGACACCGCGGACTTGAGCTTGTGCGGCGCGCGCAGCCCCCGGTAGCGCAGTTCGAGCGCGATGGCCAGCGCGACCGAGTCCTGCACGCCGTAGCGGCACCAGGTCGAGCCGACGCACGACTTCACCGTGCGCAACGCCTTGCCGTACGCGTGGCCGGACTCGAACCCGGCGTCCACGAGCCGCTTCCAGATGGCCGGGAGCTGCTCGACCCGGGCGCCGAGCAGGTCGATCCGCTGACCGCCGGTGATCTTGGTGTAGAGACCGAAGTCGCGGGCCACCTCGCCGATGACGATGAGCCGCTCCGGCGTGATCTCGCCGCCCGGTATGCGCGGCACGACCGAGTACGTGCCGTTCTTCTGGATGTTGGCGAGGAAGTGGTCGTTGGTGTCCTGGAGCGCCGCCTGCTCGCCGTCCAGGATGTGGCCGTTCCCCAGCGAGGCCAGGATCGAGGCGACCACCGGCTTGCAGACGTCGCAGCCGCGTCCCGTCCCGTGCTCGGCGATCAGCCGGGAGAAGGTCATGATCCCACGGACGCGGACGATGTCGAACAGCTCGGCCCTGCCGTACGCGAAGTGCTCGCACAGGGCCCGGCCGGTGTCCACCCCGGACTCGGCCAGCATCCGGCCCAGCGCGGGGACGCAGCTTCCGCACGTCGTCCCGGCCCTGGTGCACTCCTTGACTCCCCGGACGTCGGTCAGGCCGTGCTCGGCGATCGCCGCGCGCACCCGGCCCCTGGTCACGTTGTTGCACGAGCACACCAGGGCGTCGTCCGGCAGGTCGATCCCGTCGCCGCCCGCGCCCGCGAACAGCAGGTCGCTCGGCGCCCCCGGCAGGTCCCGGCCCACGAAGGGCCGCAGCGTGTCGTACGGCGCGGCGTCGCCCACGCAGATGCCCCCGAGCAGGGTGCGCGCGTCGTCGCTGACGAACAGCTTCTTGTAGACCCCGGCGACCGGGTCCATGTAGGTGACGTCCAGCGCGCCGGACGTCGCGCCGAACTGCGCCACCTCCACGCCGAGCAGTTTCAGCCTGGTCGAGAGGTCGGCGCCCTCGAACGTCGCCGCGCCGCCGAGGATCCGGTCCGCCGCCACCTCCGCCTGCGCGAGGCACGGCCCGGCCAGGCCGTACACCATGCCCGCGGCCAGGGCGCACTCCCCCACCGCGTAGATGTGCGGGTCGGAGGTGCGCATGCCGGAGTCCACCACCACGCCGCCGCGCTCCCCCACCGCGAGACCGCAGCCACGCGCCAGTTCGTCGCGCGGCCTGACGCCCGCGGAGAACACCACGACCCGGGCCTCGACCGCCTCGCCGTCCGGCTTCACCAGGCGGGCCGCCCTGCCGTCCGGGCCCGCCTCGACCGCCCGCACCCCCGCCCCCGTGTGCACGGTGAGGCCGAGCGCCTCGATGTGGTTCCGCAGCACCGCGCCGCCGCCCTCGTCCACCTGGCGCGGCAGCAGCCGGTCGCTCATCTCCACGACGTGGGTGTCCAGGCCGAGCCCGCGCAGGGCGTCGGCGGCCTCCAGGCCGAGAAGCCCGCCGCCGACGACCACGCCCGGACCGCCGCCGCGCGCCGCCTCCCTGATCGCGTCCAGGTCGTCGATCGTCCGGTAGGCGAAGCAGCCCGGCAGGTCGCTCCCCGGCACCGCCGGCACGAACGGCGCCGACCCGGTGGCGAGCACCAGCACGTCGTACGGCACCGCCTCGCCCGAGGCCGTGACGACCGTCCGGCCCTCCCGGTCGATCGCGGTCACCCTCGTGCCCACCCGCGCCGTCACGCCCGCCGGCGCCGGGTACGCGAGGTCCTCGGCCGTTCGACCGGCCAGATAGGAGGTCAGCGCCACCCGGTCGTACGCCGGACGCGGCTCCTCCCCCAGCACCGTCACCGTGCCGTCGAACCCGTTCCCGGTCAGCGCCTCCACCAGCCGGTGCGCCGCCGGGCCGTACCCCACGACGACGACCCGCCGCCCGCACCCCTCTCGGACGTGCCTCCGGGTCGCGCTCCGCTCCTCGGTCGCGCTCATACGCTCACGCCCTCCTGCTCGCACAGCCAGCCGATGATCCCGTCCACCGCGTCGCGGCAGCCGCCGCAGCCGGTCGTGGCCCGCGTCGCGGCGGCCACCGCGGCGACGTCCCGCGCGCCGGACTCCCAGCACGCCCGGATCCGGCCCTTCGTCACGTCGTTGCACCGGCAGACCCGCGCCGAGTCCGGCATCCGCACCGGGCTGTCCGCCGCCGCGCCGTCCGCTCCCGGACCGGCGAGACCGGGGAAGAGCAGCCCGGCGCGGTCGGCGGGCAGCGGAGCGCCCCGGTCGAAGAGCTGGGTGAGCGTGCCCACCGCCGCCGTCTCGCCGAGCAGGATGGCGCCGACCAGCCGGCCGTCCCTGATCACGAGCTTCCGGTACGTGCCGTCGCGGCGGTGGCTGAAGCGGACGATCTCGGCCTCGTCCTCGGTCAGGTGGGTCTCCCCCATCGCCGCGAGCTCCACCCGGCTCGCCTTCAGACGCGTCACCAGCCGCGACCCCCGGTAGCGCGCCTCCTTGTCGGCCCCCGTGACGATGTCCGCCACCACGGACGCCTGCTCCCATGCCGGGGCCACCAGGCCGTACACGGTGCCCGCATGCTGCGCGCACTCGCCGATCGCGAAGACCGCCCGGTCGCCGGTGCGCAGCTCGTCGTCCACCAGGACGCCGCGCTCCACGCCGAGCCCGGCGTCGCGGGCCAGGCCGACGACCGGCCGGACACCGCAGGCGAGCACGACCAGGTCCGCCTCGACCGGCCCGCCCTCCGACAGCTCCACCCGCCCGTCGACGATCCGGGTCGCGTTCACCCCGGTCCGCGTCGCGACGCCGAGGGCGGCGAGCGTCTCGCCGAGCACCAGCCCCGCCTCCGCGTCGAGCTGGCGCTCCATCAGGTGGCCCGCGAAGTGCAGGAGGGTGACCGGGAGGCCGAGCCCGGCCAGACCGCGCGCCGCCTCGACGCCCAGCAGCCCGCCGCCGATCACGACCGCCCGCCGCGCCGTCGCCGCCGCCTCCCGGATGCGGTCGCAGTCGTCCAGCGTCCGGAACGGCGACGCCCGCTCCACCCCGGGGATCGGCGGCACCACCGGCTCGCTGCCCGTCGCCAGCACCAGCACGTCGTACGGCTCGCGCGTCCCGTCGGCGGCGACCACCGCGCGGGCGTCCCGGTCGATCGCGGTGACGGCGACGCCGAGCCGCGCCGTCACGTCGTGCTCCGCGTACCATCGCGGGCCGACCAGCCGGACCTGCTCGCGTCCGGCGGTGCCCGCCACCACGTTCGACAGCAGCACCCGGTTGTACGGCCGCGCGGCCTCGGCGCCGTACACGGTGATCCGGACGTCCGCGCTCCGGGCGCGCACCTCGCTCACCAGGCGGGCGCCCGCCATCCCGTTGCCGACCACGACGAGTCTCATCGGTCCCCCTTCCCGCGCGCCCCGGCGGGCGCGTCGAGGCGCTCGACCATCGCCGCGCAGACCTTGAACTCCGGCATCCGCGACACCGGGTCCAGCGCGGGGTTGGTCAGCCGGTTGACGCCCTCCCAGTGGAACGGCATGAAGAGCGTGTCCGGCCGGATGGCGCGGCTGACCCGGGCGGCGCACTCCACCGCGCCGCGCCGTCCGCGCACCCGCACGGTCTCGCCGTCCTCGACGCCGAGCCGCTCCGCCAGCTCCGGGTGGAGCTCCACGTACGGCGCCGGCGACGCCGCGTTGAGCGCGGGGACGCGCCTCGTCTGCGCCCCCGACTGGTAGTGCGCGAGCGTCCGCCCGGACGTGAGGTGGAGGGGGAACTCCTCGTCCGGCTCCTCGGCCGCCGGCCGGTGCTCGACCGGGACGAGCCGGGCCCGCCCGTCCGGGGTGGCGAAGCGGTCGAGGAACGGCCGCGGCGTGCCCGGATGCGGCCCGCCGTCCTCCGTCGAGCGCGGGCAGGGCCAGAAGACCCCGGTCTCGGCCGCGATCCGCTCGTACGTGATGCCCGAATAGTCGGCGATCCCGCCCTCGGACGCCCTCCTCAGCTCGTCGAAGACCGTACGCGGATCGGCCGGGAACCGGTGGCCGTGGCCGAGCCGGGCGGCGATGCCGTGCAGCACCGCGAGGTCGCCGCGAACTCCGGGAGGCGGGTCGGCGGCCCGGCGGCGGAGCAGCACACGGCCCTCCAGGTTCGTCATGGTGCCCGCCTCCTCGGCCCACTGCGTGACGGACAGCACGACGTCCGCCATGGCCGCGGTCTCCGAGAGCACGACGTCGGCGACGACGAGCAGGTCCAGCGCGCCGAGCCGCCCGGCGACGTGCCCGGCGCGCGGCGCCGAGACCACCGGGTTGGAGCCGAACACCAGCAGCGCCTTCGGGCCTCCCGGCGTGCCCAGCGCGTCGAGCAGCTCGTACGCCGACCGGCCGGGCCCGGGCAGGTCGCCGGGATCGACGCCCCACACCGACGCGACGTGGGCGCGGGCCGCCGGGTCGTCGATCCGCCGGCAGCCGGGGAGCTGGTCGGCCTTCTGGCCGTGCTCGCGCCCGCCCTGGCCGTTGCCCTGGCCGGTGAGGCAGCCGTAGCCGGATCCCTCCCTGCCGGGCAGGCCGAGCGTGAGCGCCAGGTTGACGAACGCGGTCACCGTGTCGGTGCCCTTCGCGTGCTGCTCGGCGCCCCTGCCGGTGAGGATCATCGCCCGCTCCGCGCCGCCGAGGATCCGCACGGCCTCGCGCATCCGGGCCGCCGGCACGCCGGTGACCCGCTCCACGCGCTCCGGCCACCACGCCGCCACCGAGTCCCTGACCGCCTCGAACCCGGTCGTACGGGCGGCGAGGTAGCCGAGGTCGGCGTGCCCCTCGGCGACCGCCAGGTGGAGCAGGCCGAGCGCGAGGGCGAGGTCGGCGCCCGGGGTCACCTGCAAGTGCAGGTCGGCGAGCGCCGCCGTCGGGGTGACCCTCGGGTCCACGACGACCAGGCGGCCGCCCCGGTCGCGTATCCGGGTCAGGTGGCGGACGAAGGGCGGCATCGTCTCCGCGACGTTGCCGCCCGCGAGCAGCACCGCGTCCGCCCGCCCGATGTCGGTGATCGGGAACGGGAGGCCGCGGTCCATGCCGAACGCGCGCCCGGCCGCCGCGGCGGCCGACGACATGCAGAACCGGCCGTTGTAGTCGATCCGGGAGGTGCGCAGCGCCACCCTGGCGAACTTGCCGAGCTGGTAGGCCGCCTCGTTGGTCAGGCCGCCGCCCCCGAACACGGCGACGGCGTCGCGGCCGTGCTCCTCCTGCACCGCCCGGATCCGCGCGGCGGTGAAGTCGAGCGCCTCGTCCCACGTGGCGGGGCGGCCGCGCAGCAGCGGGGTGGTCAGCCGCTCCGGGGAGGTCAGCAGCTCCGCCGCCGTCCAGCCCTTCTGGCACAGGCCGCCGGCGTTGGCGGGGACGTCCTCGCGCGGCGTCACCGCGCCCCCGGCCACGTGCATGCCGCACTGCAGCGCGCAGTACGGGCAGTGGGTGGCGGATCCCTCCGCGACCGGTGACATCACAGGCGCGGGGAGGAACGGTGAGGTCGGCATGGTTCCGATGGTGCGGAGAGGGGGTTTCACCGCTGGGTCCCTTCTGTTACCTCTGTGCTACAAGCCGCCAACCGCGCGGGGCCCCGGTCAGACCCGCGCCGCCGCCGGGCCGGTCGCGGCGGCCGGGCCCGGCCGCCGCAGGTAGCCGAACCAGGTGAGCGCGAGGCAGACCGCGTAGAAGGCGGCGAACGCGGCGAGCGCGGCGGACACGTTCCCGGTCGCGCCGACGGAGGCGCCGAAGCCGCGGTTGATGAAGAACCCGCCGAAGGCGCCGACCGCCGAGATGACGCCGACGGCGGCGGACGCGTCCCGCCGCCCGGCCGCCGCCGCCAGGGCCAGCGCCCGCGTGTCGGAGGGCGGGATCCCCGCGGCGGCGCGCGTATGGAAGATCGCCGGGATCATGCGGTACGTCGAGCCGTTGCCGACGCCCGTAGCCGTGATCAGCAGCAGGTACGCGCAGAAGAAGAGGACGACGTCGTGCCCGGCCAGCCCGCGCCACACGAGCAGCAGCGCCAGGGCCATCGCCGCGAAGCTCGCCACGGTCCACCCGCGCGCCGCCGTGCCGGTCGGCCAGCCGGCCGCCGATCGGGCGGACCAGCGATCCCGCGAGCGCGCCCGCGAACGCGTACCCGACGAGCGCGTCGTGCTCGGGGAACTGCGTCGTGAGCAGCAGCGGGAACGCGGTCGAGTAGCCGATGAACGAGCCGAACGTCCCGATGTACAACACGGACATGGTCCACGTGTGGCCGCTGGCGACGATCCTGAGCTGCTCCCTCGGGGCGGCCTTCGCCGAGGCGAGGTTGTCCATGAAGAGGTACGCGCCGGCCGCGGCCGCGACGACGAACGGCACCCAGAACAGCCCGGCGGCGGCCGCTCCGAACGCGCCGATCACCGGCGGCATGAGGAGTTGCACCGAGCTGACGCCGATGTTGCCTCCGGCGGCGTTCAGGCCGAGCGCGGCGCCCTGCCGCGACCGCGGGTAGAAGTGCGTGATGTTGGCCATGCTGGAGGCGAAGTTGCCGCCGCCGAGCCCGGCGGTGGCGGCGATCGCGAGGAACGCCCAGTACGGCGTGCCCGGATCGTTCACCGCGACCGCGAGGAGGACCGCGGGCACCAGCAGGAGCAGCGCGCTCACGACCGTCCAGTTGCGCCCGCCGAACCGGGCGGGCGCGAACGTGTACGGGATCCGCAGCGCGGATCCGACTAGGTTGGGCAGGGAGACGATCCAGAAGAGCTGCTCGGTCGTGAACCGGTAGTCGCCCAGCTTCACCGCCACGACGCTCCACACCGTCCACAGGGTGAAGCCGAGGTGCTCCGCGACGATCGAGAAGACCAGGTTGCGCCGCGCGACGGCACGTCCCGTGCTCTCCCAGAAGTCCGGGTCGTCGGGGTCCCAGTGGCCGATCCACCGGCCGGTCCGCGGCGCGCTCCGCGTCATCGTCATCGTTCCTCCCGCGTTTCTCGGGGACGGCTGGGGGCCGCGGCCGACGCTAGGAGGCGGACGTTACGCACGATGACTCTCTGTGATCGTGCGGGGGTTACGTGTGGCGCACCGATGAAACAGCGGATCCACAGGCATCACCGGTGTAACAGGGATTTAACAGAGATTGGAAGCAGCCCGGTGCGGGCATTTCGTTGTGGTGTCGTCTTCGCCGCGGGGAGCGTGCATGAGTGTCCGGCAGATCCTGATGTTCGGCGACCCGTCGCTACGCGGCGTAGCCGAACCGGTCACCACCTTCGATCGTTCCGTACGCGACCTCGTCCGGTCGCTCACCGCCACCATGCGGGCGGGCACGGGACGGGCGGGCCTGGCCGCGCCGCAGATCGGCGTCCCGCTCCGGGTGATCGCCTTCGAGGTGGACGGCAGGGCGGGCCACATCGTCAACCCCCGGCTGGAGCTCTCCGGGCGGCTGATCCGGGCCGACGAGGCGTGCCTGTCGGCTCCCGGGCGCTGGTGGCCTCTGGAGCGCTCCTTCGCCGCCGTCGCCCGCGGCCGCGACATGCACGGCAAGCCGATCACGGTGCGCGCCATCGGCATGCTGGCCCGGGTGCTCCAGCACGAGACCGACCATCTGGACGGCGTCCTCTTCGTCGACCACCTGCCGGAAGAGGAGCGCGAGCGCTTCCTCGCCGCCATCCCCTGACGCGCTCCCCGGCCTGAGGCTCCTGCGGCGGGGGCGGGTACGCGGAGATCCGCCGTCTGCCCGACGCCGCCCCCTGACGGCGGGGTCCGTCGCCGCGCCTACCTCTTCACGGCGACGCCGCACCAGGTGCGCAGCGCGTCCGCGCTGTGGGCGATCGCTCCCCCGGGCGCCCAGGCCCGGCAGTCGACCATGCCGGGGTCGACCAGGTCCAGGCCGTCGAAGAACCCGCCGATCTCCTCGCCGGTCCGGAAGTTCAACGGGACCGCCATGCTCGGGTTCGTGACCTGGATCCTCTCCCAAAGGGCGGGGTCGATGCCGTCCACGGTGACGTGGGACAGGATCAGCACGCTGCCGGACGGCAGTTCGGACATGAACCCGGCGACGATGCCGCGCGGGTCGTCGGCGTCCCGGACGAAGTGCAGGACCGCGACCATGAGCAGCGCGACCGGCCGGGAGAAGTCCATCAGCCGGACCGTCTCCGGGTGGGTGAGGATCCCCTCGGGATCGCGCGCGTCCGCCTCGATATAGCGGGTGAGTTCATCCCCCGCGATGAGCGCGCGGGCGTGCGGCAGCACGCTCGGGTCGTTGTCCGCGTACAGGGTACGGGCCTCGGGCGCGACCGCGCGGGCGACCTCGTGGACGTTCTGCGCCGTCGGCAGCCCGGACCCGATGTCGAGGAACTGGCGGATCCCCCGGCCGGCGGCGTAGCGGACGGCCTCGATCAGGAACCGCCTGTTGGAGCGGGCGACGGCGACGGTCTCCGCGGAGACCGCCATCACCCGTTCAGCCGTCTGGCGGTCGATGTCGAAGTTGTTGCCGCCGCCCAGGAAGTAGTCGTACATGCGGGCGGGGCTTGGGCGGGTGGTGTCGGTGCCGTCGGTCGTGGTCACCGGGGGCTCCTTCCCGCTGCCGGCGGGCGGGTGGTGGGGGGCGCTCAAGACAGACGCGATCATAATCACCGGACCGGCCGGATCCGGTGTAAAGGGCGACATAGGGGCGTGCGCCCATGCCAGCGGACATACGCGTAACTATCCGACCGCGAGGAGTAGCGGCCTCATGCCTTGGGGACGATGGCTTCGACCTCCCCGGCGACGTGGAAACCCCGAGAATCCACGCTCAACTCGGGGAGGGTCAACATGTCCGTGTTCTACCGCGGTCTCACGCCGGCTGGTGAGCCCGCACATTCCGGCGACCTCGGGCCGGCTCCCGAGGTCGTACGCACACGCGGTCTCACGCCGGCTCCGGAGGCCGCGGTCTCCGGCGGTCCCACGCCGGACGGCCCGGGCCTCGGCGGGGTGGGCGGCACGCCCGACCTCGCTTCCGGGGGCGCGCTCAGCCGACGGGCGTTCCTGGCGCTCGGCGGCGGCATCGCGAGCGGAGCGTTACTCCGGCCGCCGGCCCCTGCCGCTCCGGGCTCGCCCCGCGCCGGAGCGCCCGGCTCGGCCCGTACGGCGGCCGCCGCGTCTCCCGGCACGGGCGCCGCCTCCGCTG
>NZ_BBYM01000050.1 GCF_001570405.1 Microtetraspora niveoalba
GGTGGCTGGTTGTGTGTTTCATAGGGTTACGGCGGTTATAGCGGTTGGGAAACACCCGGTTACATTCCGAACCCGGAAGTTAAGCCTTCCAGCGCCGATGGTACTGCACTGGGGACGGTGTGGGAGAGTAGGACGCCGCCGGACAATTGTTGGAGTTGGGGGTCACCTTTGGGTGGCCCCCTTCTTCGTTTTCCGAGGGTTGTTTGTTGTGTTTGTGGGGGTTGTCCTGTCTGGTTGGGGTGGCCTCTTTTTGTTTTGTGGGGTTGGTTGTTGTTTCGTTGTGGGGGTCTTCGGGCCCCCTTTTTTGTTTTCCGGGAGTTGTGCTGGTCGCGGGTCGCGGGTCGCGGGTCGCGAGCGCGGGGGCTGTGCTTGCGGGACTGCATGATGCGTGAAGCCCCTGCGGTAGATACCGATGAGCAACCTGGATGAGCAACCCGGTGGAAGGAGACCTGTGAGGCTGGTGGCCGGCCGGCGCGTTCAGGTGGTTGAGACAAGGCGGGCGGGAGATGCACGATCTTCCCGGCTTTCCGGCGGGCACGCGCTGACGGCCCGGCTGACGGCCCGCTGGTATCGCTCCGCGATGTGCCGCAAATGGACGGCGAGTCCGGGGGCGTCAACGATGTCGAAGTCGACCTCGAGCGCGCCGAGCAGGAATGTGAGCGCACGCGGGGTGTCGGCGCCGATGTGCAGCAGGCGGCTCTCTTCGTCGACGGGCTCCACGCGGCCGTAGGTCGCGGCGGTTCTGGCGATGTCGGAGGTGGCCGCGATGTGCAGCCGGACAGTTGCCTGGTAGGTCCACATCCGGCCGACGCTGGAGGCGACATGTGCGGCAGGGTCTCCACCGGGCAGCTCACGCGGCGTGAACCGTGGTCCGGTGGGGGTCTTGGGCTGGATGCGGTCGACGCGGAAGGTGGGCCAGTCCCCGCGGTCGCAGTCCCAGGCGACCAGATACCAGCGAGAACCCCAAGTCACCAGCGCGTGCGGTTCGACCAGCCGACGGGTGTGGGCACCGCCGCTGCCGCGGTAGTCGAAGCGCAGGCGCTGGTGGTCTCGGCAGGCGGAGCCGATGATGCTCAGCACGTCGGCGTCCACGGCGGACGCGGGCGACGGGGTGCGCACCGCGGAGGGCCGTACGGCGTCGACCCGGTGCCGGAGCCGGGCCGGCAGCACCTGTTCGAGCTTGAGCAGGGCGCGCACCGCGGTTTCGCCGATCTCCGCGACACCGCTGCCGGCCGCCATGCGCAGCGCGATGGCCGAGGCGACGGCTTCGTCGTCATCGAGCAACAGCGGGGGGAGTTGGGCGCCCGGGCCGAGTCGATAGCCGCCGGCGATGCCCTTCACCGCGTGGACCGGGTAGTCCAGGTCGCGCAGCTTGTCCACGTCCCGGCGCACAGTGCGGGTAGTGGCGCCGAGGCGGTCGGCCAGCTCGCCTGGCTGGTCGAGAAGTTCAAGGAATGGACCTTCCCCACGGCCGATCTGCCCGAGATGGCCATCGACCGGGACGTGCTGCTGACCAACGTGATGCTGTACTGGCTCACCGGCACCGGCGGGTCCGCGGCTCAGTTCTACTACGAGAACATGCACGCCCAGGGCCGGCACACCCAGCCGGCCGTGACCCCGACCGGGGTCGCGGTGTTCGCCCAGGACCTGCCCATCCGCCGCTACGCCCAACGCGGCAACACCATCACCCACTGGTCGGAGTTCGATCGGGGCGGTCACTTCGCCGCGCTGGAGGCGCCGGACCTGCTCACCGCCGACATCCGGGCGTTCTTCCGCACACTTCGCTAGCCACCCGAGGGTCGTGGCACCCGCGTCGGTGTCACGACCCGTTACCCCTGTACGAAGGACACGCTGTCCGTTGGAAACGTGATGGGTAACCGGGCACACGTTGCGAAAGACCGTCGTGGCGCCTGCGGGCTCCGGCCACCGCTTCCCCCCATGCGACGGCGGTTGCAGGCCGCACTCCTCGACGCCGGCCTGCGCCCGCGTCCGGCCTGCGCCCGCTGTTCCTAGACGTGGAGATCGCCGGACCAGATCGTGAGGGCCTGGCCGACGAGCTCGACCCGGTCCCCCTTGACGGTCGTGCGCATCGTGCCGGTGCGCGGCGAGAGCTGCTCGGCGAGGAGGCTCTCCCGCCCCAGCTTGGCGGACCAGTACGGCGCCAGGACGCAGTGGGCCGAACCCGTCACCGGGTCCTCTGGGACGCCGACCCGGGGAGCGAAGAATCGGGACACGTAATCAGCCGCGTCGGCGGGGTCAGCGGGAGCGGTCACGATGACGGCTCGGACGTCGAACGCGGACAGCGCGTCGATGTCAGGGGTCAGATCGCGTACCACTTGTGACGACTCGACCTCGGCGAGGAGATCGGTACGCCCCATTCCTGTCCACCGTACGGGCACACCGAGGGCCTCGGCCAAACCGTCCGGCGGGGTGATTTCCGACGGGGAATGCGCTGGGAAATCCATCGCTATGGAGCGGTCTTCCGACTGGCTGACGGTGAGAATTCCACTCAGCGTCGTAAATTCGATCGTGTTTTCGGCGAGGCCGGTCGAATAGAGCACGTGCGCCGCGGCGAGGGTGGCGTGCCCGCACAGCGCGACCTCCACCGTCGGAGTGAACCAGCGCAGCGAGTAGCGTCCGTCGTCGTCCGGGCCGAGTACGAACGCGGTTTCCGAGTGACGCATTTCGGCGGCGACGGACTGCATCCAGGAATCAGTCGCCGAGGCTTCCAGCAAACAGACGCCCGCCGGGTTACCCTTGAAGGGTTGGTCGGTGAACGAATCGACGGTGAAGACGCGCATACGGGTGATGCTATCGACGCCGTGAATGCGGCCTGGCGCGGGGGCGTACGCCAGAAAAAAAGAAATGCCAGTCGGGCGTGTCGCCCGACTGGGGCCGAATGGTTGGTTACCGTCCTTTCTATCGGGGTAGCCCAATGCGGCCGGATCTCGGGGAGAGGATGTACCGATGGGGGCAGTGCGCAAGGTGGCAAGCTACCTTGGCCTGGGTGGCGTTGAGCAGTACGACGAGCCCTATGGCGACGAAGAATACGAGGATGAGTGGATGCCGGCCTCGGAGCGGGCGGCCAGGCGCTGGCAGCCCGCGGAACAGCCCGCGCGGATCGTGATGGTGCGTCCGCAGAAGTACGATGACGCGTTGACCATTGGGCGGCATTTCCGCGAGGGCCACACGGTGGTCATGGACGTGGTCGGCATGTCGATGGCCGAGGCGACGCGGATGGTGGATTTCGCGGCCGGCCTCGCGTACGGCTGTGAGGGCCGGATCGAGCGCATCGCGGAGAAGGTCTTCCTGTTGACCCCTGCCAACGTCGAAGTCTCCATGGTCTGACGCCGGGCCGGGATCCCGGGCCGTACGTTCGCCCGTCCCGGCTCGGCCGTACGAGCCCGGTGAACAACCCGAACCGAGATCAGGCGCTCGCCGACGCACGACCCACAGAGACCCGAAACCCGGGCGAGCTCAGGCGGCCCGGGGTCCGCGACGGAGCAGGCGGGTGAGCTCCGTGAAATCCTCGGTGGCCGCGTCGGCACGTTTCAGCGACTCTCGCGCGTGCTCGTGCAGTGCCCACACCGCGCCTTCGGCGGTCTCGTGCAGCTCGGCGAGCCGGGCCTGGACGCGGTCGAGATCGGCCTGCTCCTGCACGCGGCGTCGCCACAGCAGGAAGGCGCCCCAACCGGCGACGGCGACCCCGGCGAGTACGGCGGCCGGCGAGACCGCGAAGCCCGTGCCGAGCAGGATGACGCCGATGCCGATGAGCACGTAACCCAGCCAGTTTCCCCGCCGGTCCGGCACCGTCTGGGTGACGATGCCGTGTTCGGCCGCCTGCATGGAGTCGCGATCGGGCCCTTCCGGGCGAAGGACCACCGGATGGCCGAGCACCGGAACGGTCACCGTCTCGGGCGGCGGCTCCTGCGCGGCCCGCAGCAGCGACTCGGCGGCGGCCTTCACGGCGGGCGCGGCCACGTGGAGGGCGAGCGCGGCGAGGTGGGGTTCGACTCCCGGCTGGACGTCCTGGAGCAGATGCCCCCGAAGCGAGCTGAGCGGCCCCTCCTGGTCGCCCTGGCCGATCAATGTACGCAGCACGGTGAGAGGCTCGGCGTCCGGCCAGACGGAGCCGGTCGCGTCCTTGGAGACGGCGGCGGGCTGCCGGGACGCGGTGATCTCGGCGCAACGTTCGCGCAGCCGACTCAGCCGGGCGGCCGCCTGGACCGGACCGGAGATCTCGGGGATCTCGGCCAGTTTGGGAAATCCGGTGAGCGCTTGGGGCACGACGGCCGCGGGCTCTTCGGGCACGAGGGCGTTCAGCCAGAGGGCGTCCTCGGCGGGAACGGCCACCGCGTCGAGCTTGCGGAGCACGAAGATCTTTCCGACCGGCCCGTACGCGCCGCGAGCCGCGGCGAGCCACACGGCGCGCTGACCGGAGGTCACCGGGTGGTCGTCGCTCAGGTCGCCGAAGGCGGTGCCGAGCCAGGAGGCGTGGATGCGGTCGCCGTGGCCGGCGACGGCGAGGGCGAGGCAGAGGAAGAGCGCGGTGCGGCCCTCGTCCAGGCTGGCGGCGCGGGAGAGCGGCTCCATGGCGTCCTCGCCCGCGAGTGTGAGGATGAGGGCTTCGACGGCGGGGGCGAGCCAGTAGCCGGGGACGTCGGCGATGCCGGGCGGCAGGCCGGGCGCGCTCCCGTCGGCGGCGAGGTGGACCAGGAGCGCTTCAGCGTACCGATGCAGCTCGGTGGTGTCGGCGAGACCCGCGACGTCGGGGTTCTTGCTCAGGTCCATGCTCAACGCAGAACGCTCCCCGAGAAGGTGACGAAATGCCGCCGACTGAAGACCGCTCCTGGCGGTGGCCACGCACTGCGGGATCGGCGGACACTCCCTTGACCGGGTCAAGACTAGACCGTCGTGGCGGCATATCTGGACGAGACGCGCCGAATGACGACGTGGAGAGTTACCTCTGCCCGGCGGCCGCACCGACGGGGTGCCGAGCGGCCCCCGGAGACCCGCATGCCATGGTCCCCGCCCCGAAGCGGCGCATGCCGGTTCCCGCCCTGGAGCCGCTCGGGACGGGTGTTCCCATTCGCATGCCGTCCCCGGCGGCGACCGGCTCCACCGGCCCCTCGTCGCCGAGTGCCGGATGGCGGTGCGGAGGCGTCCCCGCCCCGTAGCGGCCGGCCGCGGGGCGGGGGACGGCCGTCACATCCGCTCGGGAACCTCGATGCCGAGCAGGTCGAGGCCCTGGAGCAGGACCCGGAGGGTCAGGGCGGAGAGAGCGAGGCGCGACCGCCGCACCACGTCGTCCTCGGCCTTGAGCACCGGGCAGCTCTCGTAGAACGACGTGAACGCCTGGGCCACGTCGAAGAGGTAGTTGCACAGCCGGTGCGGCTCGGACAGCTCGGCGACGCTCTCGACGACCGAGCCGAAACCGAGGAGCTGCAGCGCGAGGGCGCGTTCCGCGGGCTCGCCGAGGACGATCGGACCGGACACGGTGGCCGGGTCGATCTCGCCGTTGCGGAAGATCGAGCGGATCCGGGCGGTGGCGTACTGCAGGTACGGCCCGGTGTTGCCGGTCAGCGCGAGCATGCGGTCGAAGTCGAAGACGTACTCGCTGTCGTGGCTGACCGACAGGTCGGCGTACTTGACCGCGCCCATGCCGACCTGCTGCGCGATCGAGCGCCGGGTGGAGGCGTCGTAGCCACGGTCGGCGATGACCGCCTCGGCCCGGATGACTGCCTCCTCCAGCAACTCGGTCAGCTTGACCGACTCGCCGCTGCGGGTCTTGAACATCTTGCCGTCGCTGCCCAGCACACTGCCGATCTGCACGTGCTCGGCGCTGGCGTCGTCGGTCAGCCAGCCCGCCAGGCGAGCCGACGCGAACACCATCTGGAAGTGCAGCGACTGGGTCGCGCCCACGACGTAGAGGATGCGGTCGGCCTTCAGGTCGCGTACGCGGTACCGGATGGCGGCGAGGTCGGTGGTGGCGTAGCCGTACCCGCCGTCGCTCTTGCGGATGATCAGCGGGAGCGGCTGGTCGTCGCGGCCGGTGAAGCCGGGCGGGAAGACGCAGAGCGCGCCTTCGCTCATGACGGCGACACCCGCGTGCTCCAGCTCGTCGCACGCGTCGGCCAGCATCGGGTTGTACATGCTCTCGCCGGCGATGTCGTCGTCGGTGAGGGTGACGCCGAGCTGCCGGTAGACCCGGTTGAAGTACCGCTGGGTGTACTCGATGAACTCGCGCCAGAGGCGGAGCGTGTCGGGGTCGCCGCCCTGCAGCAGCGGCACCCGGCGGCGGGCGCGCTCCTCGAACTCGGGGTCGCTGTCGAACTTGCGACGGGCCTCCTGGTAGAAGGCGTTGCCGTCGCCGGCGGCGAGCCGGTCGAGGGACTCCTTCTCGCCGATGTCGAGCAGGTGCTCGATCAGCATCCCGAACGGGGTGCCCCAGTCGCCGAGGTGGTTCTGCCGGATGACGTTGTCGCCGAGGTGCTCGTGCGTGCGCGCGAGCGTGTCGCCGACGATCGTGGTGCGCAGGTGCCCGACGTGCATCTCCTTGGCCGCGTTGGGCGCGGAGTAGTCGATGACGATGGTCTTGGGGGCGGGCTGCGGCACGCCGATCCGCTCGTCCTCGAGCAGCCGGGCGGCCTGCGCGCCGATCCAGCCGTCGTCGAGGGTCAGGTTGAGGAACCCCGGGCCGCTGATCTCGACCCGGATGTCGGTGGTGTCGAGCGCGTCCACCAGGGCCTGGGCGACCTCCCGCGGCGCGCGTCGGAGCCGCTTGGCCAGGCTGAGCGCGACGTTCGCCTGGTAGTCGGCGAACTGTGAGGGCCTGATCAGCGGGTCTTCGGCGGAGTACTCCTGGCCGAACGCGGTGCCCAGCGCCTGCTGGACCCGCGCGGCGAGTACGAGTTGCGGGTCGGTCATGCGCCAAGTTTATCGACGCGCGTCCACCCGTTTTCCAGGCCCGAAGCCCGTCTCACCAGAGCCGATGGGATCTCGGGATCGAGGCGATCCGCTCGCCGATGCGGGCGACGATCTCTCCGGAGGAGAGCCGGGCGGCCAGCTCGCACGCGGCCGCGACGCCGGCGGCCCTGGACGAGCCGTGCGCGATGACGACGGTGCCGTTCAGGCCGAGCAGTACGGCTCCGCCGTGGGCCTCGGGGTCGAGCCGGCGGTAGAGGCGGCGCAGCCGGGGGCGCTGGAGCACGCCGCCGAGCCGGGCCACGGCGCTCTCCTCGATCGTCTCCCTGAACTGGGCGAAGGCGTACCTGATGCTGCCTTCGAGGGTCTTCAGCGCGACATTGCCGGTGAATCCGTCGGTGACGACGATGTCGGCCCGGCCGGTGAGGAGGTCGTGGCCTTCGACGTTTCCGATGAAGTCGACCCCGGGCGTGGCGGAGAGCAACTCGTGGGCCCGCTTGACCAGCTTGTTGCCCTTCTCCGCCTCCGACCCGATGGTGAGCAGCCCGACCCGGGGCCGGGGGAGGTCGAGCGCGGTCTGCGCGAAGGCGACGCCGAGGTGCGCGAACTGGACCAGCATCTCGGGCTTGGCGTCGGCGTTGGCGCCCGCGTCGAGGAGCACGGTGGGCGTCGGCAGGGTCGGCAGGGTGACCGCGATGGCGGGGCGTCCGACGCCCTGCTGCCCGCGCAGGCGCAGCTTTCCGGTGGCGACCACCCCCGCGGTCGACCCGGCCGAGACCACGGCCGAGGCGTCGCCGCGTTTCAGCAGGTGGCAGGCGACCGCGATGCTGGAGCGGGGACGGCGCAGGCTGGCGAGCGCCCCCTCGTCCATGGCGAGGGCCTCCTCCGCGCGGACGATGGGGATCTCGGAGGTGGCGTCGTGCGCGGCCAGCGCTTCGTAGAGCAGCCGCGGCTGGCCGACGAGGACCACGGGAACGCCGCGTTCCCTGACCGCCAGTACGGCTCCCGCCACGATCTCTCCGGGGGCGTTGTCGCCGCCCATGGCGTCGAGAGCCACCGGAAGCGTGCCGACCGGGGCCGGAGCAGGCGCGACACGGTCCAATCGGTTCACCTCACGAGTCTGCCACCTGCGCGGATCGCTGGCGCGAGCGTAGACCTTACGTGGGCGCGGGACGGTCAGCCCTGCCAGGGGGAGTGCCAGTCGGCGGCGACCCGCGAAAGGATGATCTTTCCGAACCTGGCCTTCCCGGTCACCCTGATGAGCGGACCGTCGCCCTCGTGGCCGCCGGAGACGTGGCGCTTGGAGAACAGCGCGCTGCCCTCGTCCAGGATCCGGGCGTTCTCCGGCACCCGGACGATGAGCTTGCCGCAGAACGAGTTGAGTTCGAGGGTGATCTCCCGGCCGGGCAGCACCGCGTCGCGCAGATCCACGATCAGCGCGCCGAAGGTCGAGCGGAGTTGTGTGTGGCGGCCGGCGACCCAGCGGCCGCCGCGGATGACCTTGCTGAAGACCGCGGCCACTTCCTGCCGTTCGGCCGTCGGGACCGATGCCTGGGAGGTGCCGGAAAGGTCGGGAAGGTCGTGGGTCAGGGGGATGAGGTCGCCGATCGTCACCGCGCTGTAGGCCGCGTCGAGCCGGTCCGCGTGTTCGGTGGAGGTGAGGCGGCCGGTGGCCAGGGCCTCACCGAGGACGGCGGCGATCCTGTCCCGGTCGGCGTCCGAGGCCCGCTGGCCTGCGTCTCCATCGCCGTATGGGGTCAAGGAAGTCACAAGCCGCACGATACTCCTTTTCGCGATATGTCGCGAGATGTCGACGGTTGCGGCAGAACCTCACAAGGAAGTTTCCCGGCTGTGGAACCTGCGGTGGAGGCGCTCGCTCGGGTTATATGAGAACCTCAGACGCGCGACGGGGGTAGTTGGTTTACACAGTTCCCAAAACCTACCGAGAAAGGAAGGCCGAGTGATCTTTAGCGAAGGCAAACGCGGCTTCCGGGCCTACACCACCAAGCATCTCGACGAACTTCTCGGCCGCGGCGGCCTCGACGGCGAGGCCCGGCTGCGCGTGCGGGCCGTGGCCACGGTCCTGCCGTTCCGCACGAACGCCTATGTCGTCGACCACCTGATCGACTGGTCGGCCGTCCCCGATGACCCGATCTACCGGCTCGTCTTCCCGCAGGAGGACATGCTGCCCGAGGCGGACGTCTCGCGGCTGGCGGGCCTACTGCGCGACGGCGCGCCGGCGGCGCGGGTCCAGGAGGCGGCCCGCGAGATCCGGATGCGGCTCAACCCGCACCCGGCCGGGCAACTCGAACTCAACGTGCCCCGCGTGGGAGGCGAAGTCGTTCCGGGGCTGCAGCACAAATACCCCGAGACCGTGCTGTTCTTCCCGAAGCAGGGGCAGACCTGCCACGCGTACTGCACCTACTGCTTCCGGTGGGCGCAGTTCATCGGTGAGCCCGACCTGAAGATGGCCTCCGACGACATCGGCAACCTCGTCGAGTACGTCAAGGCCAATCCCGAGGTGACGAGCATCCTCTTCACCGGCGGCGACCCGATGATCATGAGTGAGGCGGTGCTCCGCCGGTACGTCGAGCCGCTGCTCGGACTGGAGCAGATCGAGTCCATCCGCATCGGCACCAAGTCCCTGGCGTACTGGCCGGACAGGTTCGTCGGCGACCCGGACGCGGACGCGACGCTCAAGCTCTTCTCCGAGGTGGTCGCGGCGGGCAAGAGCCTCGCCTTCATGGCGCACTTCTCGCACCCCCGCGAGCTCGAACCCGACATCGTGCAGACGGCGGTCGGGCGGATCCAGGAGAGCGGGGCGACCATCAGGACCCAGGCGCCGCTCATCCGCTCCATCAACGACCGGCCCGACACCTGGGCCCACATGTGGCGGCGGCAGACCGCCATGGGCCTGATCCCCTATTACATGTTCGTCGAGCGCGACACCGGCCCGCAGGACTACTTCGCGGTCCCCCTCGCCGATGCCCACCGGATCTTCCGCGACGCGTACGCCCAGGTGTCCGGGCTGTGCCGTACGGTCCGGGGGCCGTCCATGTCCGCCACTCCCGGCAAGGTGTGCGTCGACGGCGTCACCGAGGTCGCCGGCGAGCGCGTCTTCGTCCTCCACTTCATCCAGGCGCGCGACCCCGATCTGGTCGGGCGCCCGTTCTTCGCCCGTTACGACCCGAACGCGGTCTGGCTCGACGACCTGCGACCGGCTTTCGCGGACCGTTTCCCGTTCGAGGCCGCGGACGGCCTCGCCCGCGCCGGCGCCTGATCCGGTACGGAATCGGCTCCCGGGGCGTCCCGTCGCGGGCCCCGGTATCGGGCTGAATTCTCAAGCGCGAGGAAAATCTGTTCGCCCGGCCTGGGAGGCGCGTTTACCCAGCCTTTCTCCCAGGCCGGGGAACGCTTCGCTCATATCCCGATGAAAAGGGATTCCTGGGGATGACTGGAAGGTGATCGGTAGTCCCCTGATTTCCGGATATTCCGGTCCTCTTCCCTGGTAGCGCCCGGGACGAGCTCGGCAGGCCCATCACCGAGAAGGGTGATACAAATGCCGTCCGTAGCTGAGTCCTGGCCGGCGACGTACGCCGGCACACGAGGGGTAAATTCCCGCTCTCGTGAAATGGGATATGAACCGGGGGAATTATGAATCGAATCATTAAGGCTGCCGCGGTCCTCGTCACCGCCGGTATCGCGGGCATGTCCGCCGTGCCGGCCCAGGCCTCGGCCGCTGACACCGGCGCCGACGCGCAGCTCGCGGCCGTCACGAGGGTCCTCGCAGACGTCCGCGCCGACGTGGTCGCCGGCGCGACCGGCTCCCTGCAGGGCCAGCTCGCCACCGTGGCGAACCTGGCGGCTCACGCGGACGCCACCGTCAACGCGACGGTCGCGGCCCAGCTCGCCGCCACGGCGAACGTCGCGCTCGGCGCCGTCGTCGACGTCAAGGCCGCCACGGAGGCTCAGCTCGCCGCGGCCGCGGACCTGACCGCCGGCGTCACCGCCGCGCTCGCCGCGAACGTGAACGCGAACGTGCAGGCCCAGCTCACCGCCGCCGCGAACCTCACCGCGGGCGTCGCCGCCACCCTCACCGCCAACGTCAACGCCGCCGTCAACGCCGCGGTGAACGCGAACGCGGTCGTCGCGGCCCAGCTCGCCGTCGCCGCGAGCGCCGCCGCCAACGCGGCCGCCACCCTCACCACCGTCACGACCGCGCCCCTGAGCGCCGGCGTGGCCGTCCTCGCGGGCATCAGGATCCCCGTCGTCCTCCTCGTCGGTGACGTGCGGACGCTGGCCACCACCCAGGCCGCGCTCACGGCCAACGTGAACGCCGCCATCAACGTCGGCCTCGTGGCCAACCTCAGCGCTCTGCTCAACGTCAACGTCGGGGTCAACGCCCTGGCCGGGGTCAGGGTGCTGATCCCCGGTGTGGCCACCACCGCCTTCCACACGGTGAAGTCGACCTCGTCGACCACCACCACCCGTGTCAACGGCTGGTCGAAGACGGTGACCACCACCGTCGTGCCGTGGAACACGGTGACCGTGGTCAAGAACACCCAGACCAGCAGCACCAGCACCAACGGCGGCACGCCGACCACCACCACGACCACGACGACCACCAGCACGCCGGGCACCAGCACTCCGGGCACCTCGTCCTACACCCGGTCCGGCAGCTGATCGTGGAGGCCCGGTGCCGACGGGGCACCGAGCAGTTCTGAGAGCACGAAAGAGCCGGTCGGCGCCATCCAGGCGTCGGCCGGCTCTTTCGTGTCGTCCGCCGGTCCGGCGGCGCCGTCCCCCGATGTGGGGCGGCGCCGGCCGGGGCCGGGCGCGGGATCAGTTGTACGAGCCGCGCAGGCAGGTGCGCCGCCCGATCTCCGCCTGCAGTCGGGCCATCTGCCAGTGCAGGTCGATCAGCTGCTGGGCGATCTGGTCGAACGGAAGCTCCGCAGGATCCTCGGCGGCCAAGCGGTCGATCGCCGTGGCGAGGTCACCCATCCCGACCTCCGGTTGGTCCGGGTCGAATCTACGTTCGAATCATAATGGAACGCAGGGGTGACCGCATCAGGTTTCGTAGGTCGGCGCGATGTAACCGCGGGCCAGGGTGTTGGCGGTGATGTTGAAGCCCACCGCGGCGGCCGACGCGTCCTCGCCCACCCCGAGCTTCTCGACCTTCAACGCGTGCACCGCGAAGACGTAGCGGTGCGGCCATCCGGGCGGCGGGGCGGCGCCGCCGTACGCGCGCAGGCCGTAGTCGTTGCGCCCGTGCTGGGCGCCCTCGGGGAGGCCGGCGAAGTCCGCGGCCGTGCCCGCGCCGGTCGGCAACTCGGTGACGTCCGCGGGGATGTCGTACAGGAGCCAGTGCCAGAATCCGCTGCCGGTGGGCGCGTCCGGGTCGAAGCAGGTCACCGCGTAGCTCTTCGTGCCCTCGGGCGCACCCGACCAGCGCAGGCTCGGCGAAAGGTTCCCGCCGCTCATGCCCCAGTCGTCGAAAACGTGGGCGCCGGACAGGCGCTCGCCGTCCCGGACGTCGTCGCTCTCGACGGTCAGGCTGGGCACCTGCGGCAGGTGATCATAGGGAATCGGCGGCTGCGTCGGCACGATCCGTCCTCCGATGGTGAGACGTCATGGTCGCCTCCCATCCTGGTACGGCCGCCGCCCGGTCGCCACTGACCGCGCTCAGGGCCGGGATCAGGCCTTGTTGTACGCGGCGAGCACCTCGGTCGGGTCGCCGTCCATCTTGATCTTGCCCTTGTGCAGCCAGATCACCCGGCTGCAGGTGTCCTCGATGACGTCGAGGTTGTGGGCGACCAGGAAGACGGTGCCGGCCGACTCGCGCATCTGCTTGATGCGCTTCTGGCTGCGCTTCTTGAACTCGCGGTCGCCGGTGGCCAGGGCCTCGTCGATGAGGAGGACGTCGTGGGTCTTCGCCGAGGAGATGGCGAAGCGCAGCCGCGCGCCCATGCCCGAGGAGTAGGTGGACATCGGGAACTGCACGAACTCGCCGATGCCGGAGAAGTCGACGATCTCGTCGTACTTGTCGCGCAGCTCGCCGGGGGACATGCCCATGGCGTAGCAGCCGAGGACGATGTTGCGCTCGCCGGTGAGCTCCTTCATCAGGGCCGCGTTGACGCCGAGCAGGGACGGCTGGCCGTCGGTGTAGACGGCGCCCTTGTGCGGCGGGAGCAGTCCGGCGATCGCCCGCAGCAGCGTGGACTTGCCGGAGCCGTTGCGGCCCACGATGCCGATCGCCTCGCCGTGCCGGGCGACGAAGGAGACACCCTTGACGGCGTGGACCTCCTTCATCTGGGGACGGCCCTGGCGCCGGACGATGCGCATGAGCGCGTTGGCGGCGTTGCCCTTCTGCGAGTCTGAGGCGGCGCCGTAGACCTTGTAGACGATGTGCAGGTTGTCCACGATCACCGTGGGGGTTCCGAGCTCCACCGTGGCCTTGGGGGGCTTGGGCTTCTTGGCGGGCTTGGGCTCCTGCGACTCTTCCTGGGCCACGTGGGACGACTCCTTGGTCAGCTCAGCCACGTCCGTACCTCTCCTCGGCGCGCCAGAAGTACCAGAAGCCGACGATCAGTGCGAACACCGCCCAGAATACGCAGGTTATCCAGGCCCAGCGTTCGGGGAATCTCTGGTAGATCAGCAGGTCCCGCATGAACTCGATGTACGCGGCGGCCGGGTTGAACTCGAGGGCCCAGCGGAGCACTTCGGGCAGTTTGTCCGTCCGCTCGCTGATGCTGTAGAAGACTCCGGAGGCGTACAGCCAGGTCCGGGTGATGAACGGCAGGAGCTGGTTCATGTCGCGGACGAACGCGCCGACCCGGGCCATGAAGAGGCTCATGCCGATGTTGAAGACCAGCTGCAGGGCCAGCGTCACGGGGATGAGCAGCCAGAGCCAGGTGATCGGCTCCCCGGTGACCAGGATGAGCAGGACGAGCACGCCCATCGACCAGGCGAGCTGCTGCAGCTCCTGCACGGCGTACGCCAGGGGCAGTGAGGCGCGCGGGAAGTGGAGGGCCCGGATGAGCGACAGGTTGGACGAGACGGACTTGGCGCCGCCGGTCACGGTGCGCTGGGTGAAGGTGAAGACCATGACCCCGGTGATGAGGAACGCGGGGTAGTTCTCGATGTTCTTGCTCTGCCCGAGGATGACGCCGAACATCAGCCAGTAGACGGCGGCGTTGAGCAGCGGCGTGAGCACCTGCCAGAGCTGGCCGAGCGCCGACTCGGAGTACTTCGACACGGTCCTGGACGTGGCGTACGTCAGGATGAAGTGCCTTCGCGTCCACAATTGGCGCAGGTACGCGGGCAGGCTGGGGCGCGCGATGGCGCGTCGCAACCCGTGTCGCGCGGCGAGCGCGGCCAGTGACTCCGGCGCCCCGCCGCCCGCCTGGGCGTCCGCGACCGCGGAATCCGGCTGGCTCATGGGATGGACTCTATTGGATGGTGATGAGTAAGAGACCGGTGATGGTGATCCGTTGGCCTCTCGCGGATGTCGGCCGCTACCGTCGCGTGGCGCGGGGCCGCGGCATGGTCAAAGGTAGCCCAGCGGCTCGTGGTATGGGGACAACGGCACGAGGTCTTACGTCATGACGGCTCCGATGCCCCACCAATCCCATCCTATGTGTACCTTATTGGGTGGTTTGGGCTTCGCATCGGCATTTAGCCCGGCCTTGTTGGTATGCGTATGACGCCCCGCCAACGCACGTGTGACCGAACTGCAACGCACCAGAGACTCGTCTGGTGTGCGGAGTGAGGGATGCTCGCGACGACTGGCAGGGCGTCAAGCAGGCTTGACCATGTTTGCAAACGAGGGAACCTCACCACCATCCGAGGAGCCCACGTGCGGAGACCGGCGGGCCCGCCAACGCCCATCCTTAGAGGGAGGATCAATCCACTATGCGCGTAGCTAAGGGCGCACAGATCGCCGCCGGCACCGCGCTGCTTGCGCTGGGTGTCGCCGCGTGCGGCGGTGGCGGCAGCAGCTCCGGCGACAGCGGCGGCGGCGGCACAAACCCGCGCGCGGCCGACGGCACCGTCTTCATCCGCGGATGTGAGCCCCAGACCGGCTTCGTCCCGGGCAACATCAACGAGACGTGTGGCGGCACGATCAACCAGTTCGTCTACGACCAGTTGATCAAGTACAACAGCGACACCGCCGCCCCCGAGTTGAGCCAGGCCGAGTCGATCGAGAGCCCGGACAACAAGGTCTGGACGATCAAGCTCAAGCCGGGCCTGAAGTGGAGCGACGGCACGCCGGTCACCGCCAAGAACTACGTGGACGCGTGGAACTACACCGCGTACAGCCCGAACGCGCAGAACGGCGGCTGGTGGTTCGGTAGCGTCGAGGGCTACTCCGACGTGGCGACCGAGGACCCGGACGGCGCTGACGGGCCGAAGGAGGCCCCGAAGCCCAAGACCGACAAGATGTCCGGTCTCGAGGTGATCGACGACCTGACCTTCAAGGTGACGCTGACGGCCCCCGAGGCGGTGTTCCGCACCAAGCTGGGCTACACCACCTTCTCCCCGCTCCCCGAGGCGTTCTTCAAGGACCCGAAGGCCTTCGCGAGCAACCCGGTCACGAACGGCCCCTTCAAGTTCGTGAAGTGGGACCACAACTCGCAGATCGTGATCGAGGCCGTCCCGGACTACCCGGGCGCCGAGAAGCCCAAGGTCAAGAAGATCGTCTACAAGATGTACAAGGACGACGACGCGGCCTACGCGGACCTGGTCTCCAACAACCTCGACTTCACCGAGCTCGTCCCGCCGTCGGCCCTCGCCGGCGACAAGTGGAAGAGCGACCTCGGCGACCGCGCCATCGAGGGCCAGCAGGGCGTCATCCAGACGATCACCTTCCCGCTGTACGACAAGGAGTTCGGCGGCAACGCGGACTTCCGCAAGGCCGTCGCTCTGGGCATCGACCGGAAGACGATCACCGAGAAGATCTTCAACAAGGCCCGCGTCCCGCTGGACGGCTGGATCTCCCCGCTGGTCGACGGCTACAAGACGCCGGGCGCCTGCGGCGAGTTCTGCAGCTACGACCCGGCCAAGGCCAAGGAGTACCTCGCGAAGGCCAAGGCGGCCGGCTACACGCCGCCCAAGGAGTTCCCGATCTGGTACAACGGCGACTCCGCTCACAAGGAGTGGGTGGACGCCACGGCCAACAGCCTCAACCAGGCCTTCGGCCCGGACGCCGGCGTGACCTTCGTCGGCAAGCCGGTCCCGACCTTCGCCGAGTTCCGTGACATCATCACGACCCGGAAGATGAAGGGCCTGTTCCGCACCGGCTGGCAGATGGACTACCCGCACATCGAGAACTTCCTGAACCCGCTGTACAAGACGGGTGCGGGCTCGAACGACGGTGAGTTCAGCGACAAGGAGCTCGACGCCAAGCTGCGCGAGGCCGACACCGCGACCGACCCGGCGGACTCCATCGCCAAGTACCAGGAGGCTGAGGCCATGCTGGTCAAGGACATGAACGCCATCCCGCTGTGGTCCTACGGTCTGCAGGCCGGCACCTCCAAGTGGGTGACCGGGGTGAAGGTCACGCCGTTCGGCGTCCTCGACCCGCTCTCCATCGCGATCAAGGAAGCGTAGGCTCGCCTCGCATGTGCCACGAGGCCGGTTCCTGACCCGGGGCCGGCCTCGCTGGCTGTTTGTCGGTGATCACGCAACGTCACGTGGTCGCCACCGTCCAGCCCTTCCTTTCGGTCACCCGCACTCATCCACCTGCGGCATTGTGGACCGGTAGGGGATTCGCGTGCACGACCTTTTAGCGTCAGAGTGGAGGTGCGCATGGGCCGATATGCGATCCGGCGCCTGTTGCAACTCATACCCGTGCTCCTCGGCACGACATTTCTCATCAACTACATGGTCTGGCAGCTTCCCGGCGACCCCTTCGCCGCGCGCTGCGGCCAGCGTCCGTGCCCGGACGCCTACATCAACGCCATGCGCGCGGAGTTCGGCCTCGACCAGCCGATCATCGTGCAGTACTGGCACTTCCTGAAGAACCTGCTGACCGGCGACCTTGGCGTCAACTTCAACAACGTCTCCGTCGCGTCGCAGCTCGCCGACTCGTGGCCGATCACGGTCCGGCTCGGTCTGATGGCCGTCGCCATCGAGGCCGTCATCGGCATCACCGCCGGCGTGCTCTCCGGACTCAAGCGCGGCGGCTTCATCGACAACGTCATCACGATCTCGTCGCTGGTTCTTCTCTCGCTGCCGGTCTTCGTCACCGGCTTCCTCCTGCAGTGGCTGCTCGGCGTGCAGCTCGAGTGGGTGAAGCCGACCGTCTCGCCCGAGGCGCCGTTCTCCGAACTGATCATCCCGGCGTTCGTGCTCGCCAGCCTCAACCTGGCCTTCACCGCCCGGCTGACACGTACGAGCATCATCGAGAACCGCAGGTCCGACTACGTGCGGACGGCGATCGCCAAGGGCATGACGAACCGCCGGGTGGTGGGTGTGCACCTCCTGCGCAACTCGCTGATCCCCGCGCTGACCTTCATCGGCACCGAGGTCGGCTCCCTGATGTCCGGCGCGATCATCACCGAGGGCATCTTCAACATCAACGGCATCGGCGGCCTGCTGTGGCGAGCGGTCAACGACCACGACTTCACCATCGTGGTGCCGATCGCGTCACTGCTGGTGCTGGTCTATCTGCTCGCCAACCTGCTCGTCGACCTCCTCTACGGCGTGCTCGACCCGAGGATCCGTTATGAGTGAACCGACCGCCACGCAAGACCTGATCCAGGGCACGCCGGAGCCGACGGCCGCGGCGCCCGCCAAGGCGGACAAGCCGCGCGGCCTGTGGCACGACACCTGGGACATCCTGAAGCGCCGGAAGATCTTCTGGGTCTCCTTCGCACTGCTTCTCGTGTTCCTGGTCATGGCCGCCTTCCCGACGCTGTTCACGGACAAGAACCCCGAGTACGCGACCCTGGCCAGGAGCATGGAGCCGCCGAGCTCGGACGCCTGGTTCGGGTTCGACCTGCAGGGCCGCGACGTGTTCGCGCGCACCATCTACGGCGCCCGCACCTCGATCATCGTGGGCGTGCTCGCCACGGTGGGCACCGTGATCCTCGGCGGCGTGATCGGCGTGATCGCGGCGTATCGGGGACGGTGGCTCGACTCGCTGCTGTCCCGCATCGGTGAGATCTTCCTCGGCGTGCCGTACGTGCTGGGCGCGATCATCATCCTGGGCTCGGTGGCACCGGTGCAGTCCAACCCCGGCAAGACCATGATCATGACGGTCGTGATCCTCGTGCTCGCGGTGCTCGGCTGGCCCGTGCTGGCCCGCATCGCCCGGTCGGCGGTCATCCAGGCGAAGCACCAGGACTACGTGCAGGCGGCGCGTGCCCTCGGTGCCGGGCCGTTCCGGATCGTCTTCAAGCACCTGCTGCCGAACTCGCTGGCCCCGATCCTGGTGTACGCCACGATCACGATCGGCAGCTACATCGGCGCCGAGGCGACGCTGTCGCTGCTCGGCATCGGCCTGCGCACGCCCGTCATCTCGTGGGGTATCGCGATCGCGGACCACACCCGGTACATCCGGACCGGCGCGCACGCGATGCTCTTCCCGGCCGCCTTCCTGTCCCTCTGCGTGCTCACCTTCGTCATGCTGGGCGAAGCCGTGCGCGACGCACTCGACCCGAAGCTTCGCTAGGAGGCACGTACCGTGACCGAAGTGCTTCCCGAGACCAAGAGCGGCGGCACCGGCGGTGGAGCGCTCCTGGAGGTCGAGAACCTCCAGGTCGAGTTCCACACGCGGGCGGGCGTGGCCAAGGCCGTGAACGGCGTCACCTACAGCGTGAACGCGGGGGAGACGCTGGCCGTGCTGGGCGAGTCCGGCTCCGGCAAGAGCGTCACCGCCCAGACCATCATGGGCATCCTGGACATCCCGCCCGGCAAGATCGTCGGCGGCGAGATCCGCTTCCGCGGGACGGACCTGCTGAAGCTGCCGGAGGACGAGCGCAGGAAGGTCAGGGGCGAGGGCATCGCCATGATCTTCCAGGACGCGCTGTCCGCGCTCAACCCGGTTTTCCCGGTCGGCTGGCAGATCGCCGAGATGTTCCGGATGCACCGCGGCATGTCCCGGGCCGACGCCAAGAAGAAGGCCGTCGAGCTCATGGACCGGGTGCGCATCCCGGCCGCCAAGGACCGGGTGAGCGACTATCCTCACCAGTTCTCCGGCGGTATGCGCCAGCGCATCATGATCGCGATGTCGATCGCGCTTGACCCCGAGGTGCTGATCGCGGACGAGCCGACCACCGCGCTCGACGTGACGGTGCAGGCGCAGATCATGGAGCTGCTCGCCGAACTGCAGCGCGAGAGCAACATGGGCCTGATCCTGATCACCCACGACCTCGGCGTCGTCGCCGACGTCGCCGACAAGATCGCCGTCATGTACGGCGGGCGGATCGTGGAGAACGCCTCGGTCCACGATCTCTACCGCAACCCGGCGCACCCGTACACCAAGGGCCTGCTGGAGTCGATCCCCCGGGTCGACCTCAAGGGCCAGGAGCTGTACGCGATCAAGGGGATGCCGCCCAACCTGCTCGACATGCCGACGGGCTGCGCGTTCAACCCCCGCTGCCCGTACCGGCAGGAGAAGTGCGTGACCGACGTTCCCCCGCTGCACACGATCAGCGGCACGCGCGGCAGCGCCTGCCACTTCTGGAGGGAGGTCCTCGATGGCGACGCCCAGTGAGGTCGTGCTCGAAGTCCGCGACCTGGTCAAGCACTTCCCGCTGACCCAGGGCATCCTCTACCGGCGGCAGATCGGCGCGATCAAGGCGGTCGACGGCGTCTCCTTCGACCTCCACCGCGGCGAGACGCTGGGCATCGTGGGCGAGTCGGGCTGCGGCAAGTCCACCCTGGCCAAGCTCCTGATGGCGCTCGAGAAGCCCACGTCGGGCAAGGTCCTGGTGAACGGCAAGGACATCGCCGCCGCCAAGGGATCCGAGCTCAAGCACATGCGCCGCAACATCCAGATGGTGATGCAGGACCCCTACACCTCGCTGAACCCCCGGATGACGGTCGGCGACATCGTCGGCGAGCCGTTCGAGATCCACCAGGGGGTCGCGCCGAAGGGCGACCGGCGCAAGCGGGTGCAGGAGCTGCTGGAGGTCGTGGGCCTCAACCCCGACCACATCAACCGCTATCCGCACCAGTTCTCCGGCGGCCAGCGGCAGCGCATCGGCATCGCGCGGGGGCTCGCGCTCCAGCCTGAGATCATCATCTGCGACGAGCCGGTCTCCGCGCTCGACGTGTCGATCCAGGCACAGGTGATGAACCTGCTGGACAGCCTCCAGAAGGAGTTCAACCTCGCGTACATCTTCATCGCCCACGACCTGTCGGTGGTGCGCCACATCTCCGACCGGGTCGCGGTGATGTATCTCGGCAAGATGGTCGAGGTCGGCAAGGACTCCGACATCTACGACCGGCCGAGCCACCCGTACACGCAGGCCCTGCTGTCGGCCGTGCCCGTGCCCGACCCGGAGGGGCGCGAGCAGCGGGAGCGGATCATCCTCAAGGGCGACCCGCCCTCGCCGGCCAACCCGCCGTCGGGCTGCCGCTTCCGTACGCGCTGCTGGAAGGCGCAGGACATCTGCGCCGAGCAGGAGCCGCTGCTGGAGATCCGTCCGAAGAGCGGCGACCACCCGAGCGCCTGCCACTTCGCCGAGTCGGAGGACGTCGTCCACGTGAACTGACGCCGCCGCTCACGGGTCACAGACGCCCGGCCGCCTCAAGGGCGCGCCGGGCGTTCGCCGTTCCGGCGCCGTACGCGTCGGGGGAGCCGCCGGGCGGTGGCGGGGCGGCACCGAGTCGGAGCGCCCGCCGCACGTCCCGGGCCGGCAGGTCGGGGTAGCGGGAGCGGACCAGCGCGGCGACGCCGGAGACGAGGGCCGCGGCGGCGCTGGTCCCGTCCGCGGTCACGTAGGAGCCGCGACCCCGGGCGCTGACGATCTCCGTCCCGGGCGCGGCCAGGGTGAGATAGTCCTGCCGGTTGGAGAAGCCCGCGGGACGCAGCGCCCGGTCCACCGCGCCCACCGCGATCACTCCGGGGTAGGCGGCGGGGAAGTTCCTCCGGTTCGCCTCGGCGCCGTCGTTGCCGGAGGACGCGACCAGCACGACCTGGCGGGACAGCGCGTACCGGACGGCCCGCTCCTCGGCCGCCGAGCCCCGGTAGGCGCCGCTGCCCCCGCCGAGCGACATGCTGATCACCTGCGCGCCGTGGTCCACCGCGTACCGGATGCCGCGGGCGACGGCGTCGCGGCAGACCTCTCCGCCGCCGGTCCAGAGCGGGTCGTCGCCGTCCAGGGTGACCTTGACGGAGAGGATGCGCGCCTCGGGGGCGACGCCGAGGACGCCGTACGCGCGGGCCGGGCCGTGTCCGCGTCCCGCGATCAGGGCGGCCATCGCGGTGCCGTGCTTTCCCGGCGACGCGCGGGGAGTGTCGGCGGGAGCGCTCGCGGGCGACGCGGGGCCGCAGGACGGCCGGGCCCCGGACCCGGAGGTGGTCCCGGTGAGGTCGGGGCCCTGGACGACCGCTCCGGAGAGGTCGGGGTGCCGGTCGTCGACGCCGGTGTCGAGCACGGCGACCGTGATCCCGGCGCCGCGGGTGGTGCGCCACGCCTCCCTGACCTCCATCGCCTGGAGCGGCCACTGGCGGGCCCGCATCGTCGCGCCGAGGTCGTCGGAGGGGCCGGCCGTCGCGCCGGTGAGCAGGAAGGCGGCCAGCAGGAGAGGGACGACGCAGAACAGCAGCGCCGACCTCATGCCGTGACGGGCCTCCTCCCCGGGTGCGCGGGCCAGGAAGGGCCAATTCTCGCACGGGCCGGCCGGTCGGAGCCGGTGTTTCGGTGAACGGGCCGTCGCGCTCCGTTATCTCACTGCTGACTCTTCTGCGACGGCGGCGACAGCCGTACGTGCGCGCCGGGGGGCAGGCCGAGCCGTTCGGACGCGTCGCCGGAGTTGACCGCGAGCGCGATGAGCCCCGCCGAGTCGGTGAACGCGACCAGGTCCCCGGGCGGCACCGCCGCGAACGTCTCCCGGTACGGCACGGCGAGCTGGCGCCGGCCGAGCCAGACGCCGATCGTGTCGCCCGCGCGTACGCCCAGGGCGGCGAGGTCCGCCCCCGTGATGGAGAGCTGCACGTTGCCGTGGCGGTCCACCGACAGCACCTCGCCCTCGACCGCGCCGTCCCGCAGCCGCGAGGTGGGCGCGGGCAGTGAGACCAGCCCGAGGACGTCGATCCGGGGGCCCACGTCGGATGGCCGATGCCCGGCGCAGATGTGCGCGGCCACGGGCGCGAAGATGTCCCGCCCGGGGAACGTCGGCGACACCGGCTTGAGGAACAGGTCCTCGTCGGCGATCTCGTAGGCCGCCTCCGCGCCGCCCGCCGCGTGGACCGCCCAGGACAGCACGCCGTTGTCGGGGCCGAGGAACACCCGCCCGCCCGCCTCCACGGCGACCAGGCGGCGGTTGCCGCCCATCGCGGGATCGACGTCCGCGATGTGCACGCCCGGCGGCAGGTACGGCAGGGTCTGCGCCAGGATCGCCGCCCCACGCCGCACGTCGCCCTCCGGCACGAGGTGCGCGACGTCGATGATCCGGGCCTGTGGCGCTATTCCGATGATCACTCCGTGGCACGCGGCGACGAACCCGTCTTCCAGCCCGTAGTCGGTGAGGAGCGTGATAACTGAGGTCACACCAGGTGACATTACGTCCGGCTCTCCGCTCTGAACACCCCGGCGTACCGCGACTACCATGAGGGCGGGCCACAAGCCCGCTGAGGAGGAGAGCATGGATACTGCGCCGGTCGGCGGCGAAGGTCCCGCTCCCGAGAACGCCCCCCGACCTCAGGCACTCTCGGATCGCGATCGCCAGGTGCTCGCGTTCGAGCGTCAGTGGTGGCGCTACGCGGGAGCCA
The DNA here is from genome assembly GCF_001570405.1 of Microtetraspora niveoalba. Lineage (GTDB taxonomy): Bacteria > Actinomycetota > Actinomycetes > Streptosporangiales > Streptosporangiaceae > Microtetraspora > Microtetraspora niveoalba. The sequence goes on from NZ_BBYM01000050.1 coordinate 22,871, forward strand.
AGGAACAGGCCATCCGGGAGACCTTCGACATCTCCGCGACCCGTTACTACCAGATCCTGGGCGAGCTGATCGACCGGGTCGAGGCGATGGAGCACGACCCGATGCTGGTCAAGCGCCTGCGGCGGATGCGTGCCGCGCGCCGCCGTGATCGCGCCGCCCGCCGCCTGGGCCCTTGACCGTTTTGGGGGTATGTAGCCCGTCATGTCAGATGAGACGACGCCCGTCGAGGCGCTGATCAGGACCGAGACCGGGCGCGCCGGGCTGGCCGCCGTGCACGCCGACCCCTCCGGGGCGGTGATCGGCCTCGACTTCGACGGCACGTTGTCGCCCATCGTGTCCGACCCGGCGTCCGCCCGGATCCACCCCGCCGCCCCCGCCGTGCTCGTACGGCTCGGCGAGCTGGTGCGCTCGGTCGTGATCGTGACCGGCCGCCCGCCCCTCCAGGCGCTCGCCCTCGGCGAGGCGTCCGGCGGCCCGTCCCTCGCCGACGTGCCGGGGCTGGTCGTCCTCGGCCACTACGGCATGGAGCGATGGGAGCGCGGCGAGGTCACCGCGCCGCCCCCGCCGCCCGGTCTCGACCGCGTACGGGCCGAGCTGCCCGCGATCACGCGGCCCTTCGACGGCGTCCTGATCGAGGACAAGGGACGGGGGGTGGCCGTGCACACCCGTACGGCCGCCGACCCCGAGGGGGCGCTGCTGGCGCTCGCCGAGCCGGTGGCGAAGCTGGCCGCCGCGTCCGGACTGATCGTCGAGCCGGGACGGCTGGTCCTGGAGCTCCGGCCGCCCGGCATGGACAAGGGGAAGGCTCTGCGCGCGTTCCTCGCCGAGCGCGCGGCCCGGTCCGTCATGTTCTTCGGGGACGACCTGGGCGACATCGCGGCCTTCGACGCGGTGGCGGCCTCCGGCGTCCCGGGGGTGCGGGTGTGCAGCGGCTCCGCCGAGGTCACCCGGCTGGTCGAGCACGCCGACGCCGTCGTGGACGGCCCTGAGGGCGTCGTACGGTTCCTCGGCGCGCTCGCGTCCCGGATCGGCTGACGTACCGCGCGCGCACGCGCTGGACGGCCGGCGAACCGCCTTAAATCGAACTGCAAGTGCTCACACCTACGCTTTCCGGTCATGGATAAAAGAGCGATCGCGATGGTCGCGGCCGGGCTCGCCGGAGTCGCCGCACTGTCCCTCCCCTCGGCCGCGTCCGCCTCCGCGCAGGGCACAGCGCAGGGCACCAAGGAGCTGCGCCTGCGCGCGGGCCTGACGTTGCGGATCCCCACGGCCTGGAAGGTGTACAAGGTCGACAAGGACTGGACCCGGGTCGTGACCGGCGCGTGCCCGACGGCGGGCACCTCCCGGTTCGGCTTCCGCGACTCGGGATGCCGCAGCTTCTGGGTCATGGGCCCCGAGGCGATCAAGGTCGGGCACGAGCACTTCGACGCGTACACGCCGGACGAACCCTTCTATCCGGCCAGCGACGTCGGCCCCTGCCCGTACGACAAGAAGTTGTGGCTCGGCCAGATGACCCTCGCGGACAAGGGGCTGGCCCAGGTCGGCCGCGGCCACAAGGCGCACTATCGCGCCTGGTCGGCCAGGTGCGTCTCTCCCACGTCGCACAAGAACAAGGGACGACGCTTCACCCAGCGCGAGTGGTTCCTGCCCACGTCGAAGATCCTGTTCGTCGACCAGTGGAAGACCCCGGGCCTGCCGGCGATCCTCAGGAAGGCGACCTGGAGCTGAGGATCCCGCCGCAGGCCAGCAGGATCAGCGCGGGCACGAGCAGGAAGGCCGTGTGCGTGCCGAACCCGTCGCCCAGCGCTCCGAGGACGAACGGCCCGCCTCCGGAGCCGACGCTGCCCCAGATCGACGCGGCCCCGGACGCCATGTCGGGACGGCCGCCCGACGCGTCGATGACCCGGGACAGGGCCATCGGGAAGTGGACCGAGATGCCGAGGCCGCTCAGCGCCAGCCCGGCGTAGGCCGCCGGCGCCGCCGAGCTGGTCCAGAAGATCGCCCACCCGGCCAGGGTCACGGCGAGCGCGCCGAGCAGCACGGCCGACGCGGGATGGCGCAGCGCCAGCCGGGCGCCGCCGAACCGTCCGGCGGCGACCCCGGCCAGCATCGCGGTCAGCCCGGTCGCCGCCTCGGCCGCCGTCAGGCCGGTCCGCTGGGCGAGCAGCTCGGCGGCCCACAGGTTGAACGTGAACTCCAGGGCCACGCAGCACAGCAGGACCGCGCCCGCGACGTGGAACCGCCGGCCGTACGGCGCCCGCCGTGCGCCGGCGGGCGGCTCCGGCGCCTGTTCCGGGGCCGGAGGCGGGGCGGGCACCCACACCCGGCGCATGGTCAGGGCGAGGATCGCGGTCGCGACGACGGGCACGTAGAGCGCGGAGCGCCACCCGAGCGCGGACCCGGCCGCCAGGCTGAACAAGTACGAGACGGCGATGCCGGCCGTCACCCCGACGGCGTTGGCCTCGCTGATCGCGGCGGGCCCGGCGGGGCCGTGGTGGTCGCTGAGCACGGCCATCGCGGCGTAGAGGGCCACCGAGGACGCGCCGCCGGCCAGCAGATAGCCGAGCAGCGTCACGGGGAGCGCGTGGCCGAGCGCCACGGTGACCATGCCGGCGTTCATGCCCGCGAGCCCGCCCCACGTGACGGCCCGCCGCCCGAACCGCGCCGTCAGCGCGGGCAGGGACAACCCGGCGGCGATGCCGCCGACCGCTATGGCGGTGCCGTGCAGCCCTGCGGCGGCCTGGGAGAGGCCGAGCTCCGCCCTGAGCGTGGGAAGCGCGGCCGAGAGCCCGTAGAGGTACGTGGCGAAGGTGGCGAGCTGGAGGTAGATCAGCCAGGTGGGCCGGTCCCTGGAGAGCCTGGCCGCCGCGACGGTGGTCACGCGCTGATCCCCCGCTTTCATCCCGAACGCAGGCAGACCGTACCACCCGAGATCAAAGGCGGACAGTGGCCTCAGCGGTGGGCAGTCAGGACAGAGCGGCGAGCTGCTCCGCGAGCCACGATCGCGGGGGGAGCGCGGTGGCCGCGACGCGCAGCCGCGCGCACCGCTCCGCCCGCTCGTCCTCCGGCATGACCAGCGCCTCGTGCAGCGCGGCCGCCGTACCCGAGACGTCGAAGGGGTTGACCAGCAGCGAGTCGGCGCCGAGCTCGGCGGCGGCCCCCGCCTCCCGCGAGAGCACGAGCGCGCACCGGGGCGACAGGAGCGGGCCCTCCTTGGCGACCAGGTTCATGCCGTCGCGGATCGGGTTGACCAGCAGCACGTCGGCCAGCCGGTACGCCGCGAGCGAGCGGGGATAGTCGTCGTGCACGTTGAGGATGAGCGGGTCCCAGTCCTCGGTCGCGTACGCGTCCTCGATCTCCTTGGCGCAGCGCTGCACGGCGGCCGTGTACTCGCGGTACTCCGGCAGGTCGTGGCGGGACGGGTAGGCGAAGGCGAGGTGGACCACCTTGCCGTGCCACTCGGGGTGCTCGGCCAGGAACTCCCGGTAGGCCATCAGGCCGCGGACGATGTTCTTGGACAGCTCGGTGCGGTCGATGCGGACGATCAGCCGCCGGTCGCCCACCTGCTGCTTGAGCGCGGTCATGTGCGACTCGACGTCCGGCTCGGCCGCCCTGGCCCGCAGGGCCTCGCCGTCCACGCCGAGCGCGTGCACGCCGACGCGCGTCGTCCGGCCCTCGTACGTGACCGTGCGGCCGGCCCGGTCCACCCGCGCGCCCAGGATCGCGGCGCAGCAGTCCATGAACGCGTCCGCCCAGCGGGCGGTGAGGAACCCGGCGTGGTCGGCCCCCAGGATGCCGCACAGCACCTCGGCGGCGACGTCGTCGGGCAGGAGCGAGAAGTACTCGGGCGGAGCCCACGGCGTGTGCGAGAAGTGGGCGATCCGCACGTCGGGCCGTTCGACCCGCAGCATGGCCGGGGCCAGCGTGAGGTGGTAGTCCTGGATCGCCACCTTGGCGCCGTGCGCGGCCTCCTCGGCCAGCGCGAGCGCGAACGCGCCGTTGTACTCCTGGTAGGAGGCCCACTCGCGCCGGAAGCGCCGGTCGAAGTGCGGGCTGGTCGGGGTGTTGTAGAGCAGGTGGTTGACGAACCACAGGGTCGAGTTCGCGATCGCGTTGTAGGCCCGGTGGAAGGTCGTCGGGGGGATGTCCAGCATCCGCAGCCGTCCGGTGTCGTACCCCGCCTGGTCGAGCCGCCCGCCGGGCGCGAGCCGCACCGCGCCGCGGTCGCCGTCGGAGAGCGCCGCGCAGACCCAGAGCATGTCCGAGCCCTTGAACGCCTCGGACAGGCCGGAGACGAGTCCGCCGCCGCCGCGGCGCATGGTGAGCGCGCCGTCGTCCGACAGGGTGAACGAGACCGGCCCCCGGTTGGAGGCGATCAGCACGTTGCTGCTCATCACAGCCGACCCTACCGGGCCGGACCGGCGAAAATCGCGATCGTCGCCAATAGGATGTCAGGGAACCGCGTGCGCCCCCACGAGGCGGGATGAGAACAGAGATGGCACTGGACGAGACGACCGAGGAACTGGCCCGATCGGCCGCCCAGGGCGATCACCGATCCCTCGGTGAGCTGCTGCGCAGGATCGAGCCGGACGTGCTGCGGCACTGCGAGCGGCTGCTGCCGTACCGGCAGGACGCGGAGGAGGCCGCGCAGGACACCCTGCTCGCGGTGGCCCGCAACATCGGCAGGTTCGAGGGCCGGGCCAAGTTCAGCACCTGGCTGCACATCGTGACCGCGAACTGCGCCCGCACCACGTACCGCTCGCTGAAGCGGCGGTCGTCCGAGCAGGCGGAGGAGCTGCCGGAGCAGCGTCCCGACCCGCGCCGGGTCAGCGTGATCGCCGGGTCGCGGCTCGACCTGCTGGACGCGATGGAGGCGCTGGAGGCGGAGAAGCCGGACCTCGCGCAGGCGCTGGTGCTGCGCGACATCTGCCAGCTCGACTACGCGGAGGTGGCCGAGCAGCTGCGCATCCCGCTTGGCACCGCCAAGTCCCGCATCCATCAGGCGCGCAAGTACGTGCAGACGGCCCTGGGCGAGGCGTACGGCTGATCGTCTTACCTGGCAACGCTTCTGGTCTCAGATAGTGAGACGTCGGATCGGACACCGGGGACGACAAGGTACAGTGCTAGGGAACGTCCCGCCGATGATCAAGCGGGGCGTGACCCGCGGCATGCCCGCGGGAGACACAACTGAACATTGCTCATCCAGAGGGGTGGAGGGACCGGCCCTGCGAAGCCCCGGCAACCCTCCCGGTGTCCGTGCTCGTGACCACGAGGCCGGCCGGGACAGGTGCCAATTCCGGCTCGTGACCAGGGTGGCCACGAGCGAAGATGAGGGAAAGGCCTCGCTTCATGGCGCTCGCAAGCACTGCAGACACCGCTCTCGACTTCGGTCCCGCCTCCGCCCTTTCCTGCCGCGAGTGCGGCGCACGTTACGACCTCGGCCCGATCTTCGCCTGTGTCGAGTGTTTCGGGCCACTTGAGGTGGCGTACGACTTCGGCCCGGTGACCCGCGAGGAGATCGCGGCCGGTCCGAGCAACATCTGGCGATACCGCAAGCTCCTCCCCGTCCCCGTCAACGTCGAGAGCCGGCCCAACCTCCAGCCGGGCTGGACCAAGCTGGTCAAGGCCGACACCCTCGCCGCCGAGCTGGGCCTCCGCTCGCTGTACGTCAAGGACGACTCGGGCAACCCCACCCACTCCTTCAAGGACCGCGTGGTGGCGATCGCCCTGGAGGCGGCGCGCACCTTCGGCTTCCACACCCTCTCCTGCTCCTCCACGGGCAACCTCGCCGGCGCCGTCGGCGCGGCGGCGGCCCGCGCCGGGCTCGACTCGTGCGTGTTCATCCCCTCCGACCTCGAAGCGGCCAAGATCACCATGGCCTCCGTCTACGGCGGCCGCCTGGTCGCCATCGACGGCACGTACGACGAGGTCAACCGGTTCTGCTCCGAGCTGATCGGCGACGAGCTGGGCGAGAAGTGGGGCTTCGTCAACGTCAACCTCCGGCCCTACTACGCCGAGGGGTCCAAGACCCTGGCGTACGAGATCGCCGAGCAGCTCGGCTGGCGCATTCCCGACCAGATCGTGATCCCGGTGGCCTCCGGGTCCCAGCTCACCAAGATCGACAAGGGCTTCCGCGAGCTCATCAAGCTGGGCCTGGTCGAGGACAAGCCCTATCGCGTCTTCGGCGCCCAGGCCCAGGGCTGCTCGCCGGTCTCCGGCGCGTACAAGGCCGGGCACGACGTGGTCCAGCCGGTGAAGCCGGACACGATCGCCAAGTCGCTGGCGATCGGCAACCCGGCCGACGGGCCGTACGTGCTGGACATCGCGCGCCGCACCGGCGGCGCGGTCGAGGACGTGACCGACGGCGAGGTGGTCGAGGCCATCCGCCTGCTGGCCCGCACCGAGGGCATCTTCGCCGAGACGGCGGGCGGGGTGACCGTCGGCGTGTTGCGCAAGCTCACCGAGAACGGCCTGCTCGACCCCGAGGCCGAGACCGTCGTGCTCAACACCGGCGACGGGCTGAAGACGCTGGACGCCGTCGCGGCCGAGGCCCGGCCGGCCGCGGTCATCCGTCCCTCTCTCGCGGCATTCCGTACGGCTTTCGCCAACTGACCGCGTTTTACCCACAAGCAACGAAAGCGAGCGAAAAATGAGTGTATCTGTGCGGATTCCGACGATTCTTCGCACGTACACGGGCGGAGTCGCGGAGGTGACCGGTGAAGGCGGAACGCTTCGCGAGGTCCTGCAGAAGCTCGACGCGGACTATCCCGGTATCGGCGCCCGCATCCTCGACGAGACGGGCAAGATCCGGCGTTTTGTCAACGTCTATGTCGGAGAAGAGGACGTCCGTTTCGTCGAGGGTCTGGACACGGCGACCCCCGACGGCGTTCAGATCTCGGTGATCCCCGCGGTCGCCGGCGGCTGACCCCGCACACCCTCACGACACCCACGTGCCATGCCCGGTACGTGGGTGTTCGCATGTTTGACGTGCGGTTATGGCTAATGGTGCATTATGTGGACCACATGGCGTTTAGTGCAATTCTCAACTAACCAATGGTTAACCGAATATTGTCCTGATCCCGCTTTGAGCGAACGCCAAGAAGTAGTTTGGGGATTGACTCTGTTGCCCTACGGCTTGACACGGGTATGGTCGAGGACGATCGACGTAACCGGGGGCCTCTTCGGTGTCGGCGGTCAGCACTGGTCTCGGCGTAAGCATTGAGATCGGCGTTACGGATCGCGCGGGAATGGGCGTGATCTCCAGCCCAGCAAGAGGAGTCGGAAAGTGGCGCAGGGCACCGTCAAGTGGTTCAACGCGGACAAGGGCTACGGCTTCATCGCGGTAGACGGTGGTAAGGACGTGTTCGTCCATTACTCGGCAATCATGATGGACGGTTACAAGGCCCTGGAGCAGGGGCAACGGGTGGAGTTCGACATCACGCAGGGGCAGAAGGGGCCGCAGGCGGAAGGCGTGCGGACCGTCGTCTGATCCCGAGGCGGCGTATGGCCGGTGCTTCGGCGGAGCACCGGCGCGCGGGGCCCGGTTCGTGTGGGGCGAGCCGGGCCTCTCGCGTTCCCGGGCCCCGCTTGAGCTCGGGACGGTGGGAGGGAGGCGGCGGCGCACGCGGGACGATCCGTACAGGCCGGGTAGATCCATGATGCGCGACGTGCGAAAAAGTGATGCGGCCAGCTCAGGCCCGTTGCGGCTTGCACTCACATGGGTAGAGTGCTAAACAGTTCGTTGGCACTCTGATGTCGAGAGTGACAGAAACACCAGGGATCGAGGCGATGGGGTCCGCGAAGGGAAAGCGGGCCCGGATGCCGTCGCGGGCGTCGGCTCGGTCCTCGCAAGCCACCCTGCAACTGGGAGGTCTAGCCTTATGGCAGCCAAAATGATCGCGTTTGACGAGGACGCCCGGCGCGGTCTCGAGCGCGGTATGAACCAGCTCGCCGACGCCGTGAAGGTGACTCTCGGCCCCAAGGGCCGCAACGTCGTTCTGGAGAAGAAGTGGGGCGCCCCCACCATCACCAACGACGGTGTCTCCATCGCCAAGGAGATCGAGCTCGAGGACCCGTGGGAGAAGATCGGGGCCGAGCTCGTCAAGGAAGTCGCCAAGAAGACCGACGACGTCGCGGGTGACGGCACCACCACCGCCACCGTGCTCGCCCAGGCGCTGGTACGCGAGGGCCTGCGCAACGTCGCCGCCGGCGCCAACCCGATGTCCCTGAAGAAGGGCATCGAGGCCGCCGTCGAGCGCGTCAGCGAGGAGCTCTCCAAGCTGGCCAAGGACGTGGAGACCAAGGAGCAGATCGCCTCCACGGCCACCATCTCCGCCGGCGACGCCCAGATCGGCGAGATGATCGCCGAGGCGATGGACAAGGTCGGCAAGGAAGGCGTCATCACCGTCGAGGAGAGCAACGCCTTCGGCCTGGAGCTCGAGCTCACCGAGGGTATGCGCTTCGACAAGGGCTACATCTCGGGCTACTTCGTCACCGACCCGGAGCGCATGGAGGCGGTCTTCGAGGACCCCTACATCCTCATCGTCAACTCCAAGGTCTCGGCCAACAAGGACCTGCTGCCGCTGCTCGACAAGGTCGTGCAGGCCGGCAAGCCGCTGGTCATCATCGCCGAGGACGTCGAGGGCGAGGCCCTGGCCACCCTGGTCGTCAACAAGATCCGCGGCCTGTTCAAGTCCGTTGCCGTCAAGGCTCCGGGCTTCGGTGACCGCCGCAAGGCCATGCTGGGCGACATCGCCATCCTCACCGGTGGCCAGGTCATCAGCGAGGAGGTCGGTCTCAAGCTCGAGAACGCCACCCTCGACCTGCTCGGCAAGGCCCGCAAGGTCGTCATCACCAAGGACGAGACCACGATCGTGGACGGCGCCGGTGACGCCGAGCAGATCGCCGGCCGGGTGAACCAGATCCGCGCCGAGATCGACAACACCGACTCCGACTACGACCGCGAGAAGCTCCAGGAGCGCCTCGCCAAGCTGGCCGGCGGCGTCGCCGTCATCAAGGCCGGCGCGGCCACCGAGGTCGAGCTGAAGGAGCGCAAGCACCGCATCGAGGACGCCGTCCGCAACGCGAAGGCGGCCGTCGAGGAGGGCATCGTCCCCGGCGGTGGCGTGGCCCTGCTGCAGGCCGGCGCCAAGGCGTTCGACAAGCTGGAGCTGAACGGCGACGAGGCCACCGGTGCCGCGATCGTCCGCAAGGCGCTCGAGGAGCCGCTGAAGCAGATCGCCGTGAACGCCGGCCTCGAGGGCGGCGTCGTGGTCGAGAAGGTGCGCAACCTCACCCCGGGTGAGGGCCTCAACGCGGCCTCCGGCGAGTACGTCAACATGTTCGAGTCGGGCATCATCGACCCGGCCAAGGTGACGCGCTCCGCGCTGCAGAACGCCGCCTCCATCGCGGCTCTGTTCCTGACCACCGAGGCCGTCATCGCCGAGAAGCCCGAGAAGGCCGCGGCCGCTCCCGCCATGCCCGGCGGCGGCGACATGGACTTCTGAGCCGGACTTCCGAGCCTGCTCGTCACAGAGAAGGGCGGTTCCCCTCGGGGAGCCGCCCTTCTCTGCGTGCCGGCCCGATCCGCCGGGCCTGGGTTCCCCGGCGGCTCAGCCGGCCTTCCGGGTGAGCTTGCCGCCGTTCACGTCGACCACCAGGCATTTGACGGACGGGTCCTGTTTCCACGAGGCGGCGTTGGGCGGGTACAGGATGAAGCTGGCCAGCCGGTCGATCATCGGGCTGTCCGACAGGATCCGCGCGAGCCGTGTCTCGCACTCGGACGTGGCCTTGTCCTCCGCCGCCTTCGCGCCGGGCCACGAGTCGGCCAGGACGAACTGGGTGATCACTTCGGCGTCGTGCGGCTCGGAGCAGGACGTGGCGGTGATGACGCGGGACAGCTTGCCGTCGGCGACGCCGTTGAGGCAGTCGCCCTTCCGCAGGTCGTTGACGCTCATGAGGCCGCCCGCCGTGATCGTGCCGGAGTCGTCGCGCTGCACCGACGCCACCGCGCTGATCGCGATGACGGCGCCGATCACCAGCACCCATACGCCGGAGACGGCGAGTCCCGCGATGGCGAGCCCGCGCCCCTGCTCGCCCCGCTTCCTGATCTGCACCAGCGCGACGATGCCCGAGACGACGGCGACCGGCAGGCCGCCGAGGATCCCGAAGACGAGCGAGACCACGGCGAGGCCGTTCGTTCTCGCCGGGCGACCGCCGTAGGGGGGATGGGGCCCGGACGTGTACGGCCCCTGGCCGTACGGCGCCCCCTGGCCGTACTGGGAGCCCTGGCCGTACTGGGAGCCCTGGCCGTACGGGGTGCCCTGGCCGTACGGGGCACCCTGGGGCGGCGGGCCGTACGGGGCCCAGCCGGAACCCGGAGCACCGGACCCCGGGGGATACGTCGGGGGATAAGGAGAACCCGGATCGGGGGCGGGCGGGTGGCCGCCACCGGGACCGGCCGCCATGCCGGCCGGATCGGGGGCTGGGGGATGCGGGCCGCCCGAGGTGGAAGGGGGGCCCGGGGGAGATTCGTTCACGGCACCACATGGTGGCCTGCCGCCCTTGTCAGCAGCAAGCGGTAAATGTCATGACGTGCGGTCAGGGTGCGGCCCCCCGAACGTGTCAGGGCGCGGCCCCCCGAACGTGTCGGGGGGCTTTTCGGTCCACGCGTATGGGAGCTATCCGGCCAGTTCGGCGGGGAGGTCCTTTTCGTGGATGACGGTCAATGACGTGACGGCCCGGGTGAGGACCACGTACAGCCGGGCGAGGCCGCGCTCCTCGGCCGCGACGATGTCGGCGGGCTCGGCGACGATGACGTGGTCGTACTCGAGGCCCTTCGCGAGGCCGGCCGGGATGACGAGCAGCCGGTGGTCGCCGGTCGAGTCGGGGCCGAGAACGGCGTGGTCCACTCCGCTCTCCGTCAGGGCGGCCGACGTCTCGGGAACGGCGGCGTCGGCGACGATCACGCCGACGGAGCCGGGGTGGGCGAGGGCTTCCGCGGCCGCCCGGACGATCTCCGCGCGAATGTCGGACGCCCGCCGTACGGACAGGGAGCCGGCGCCGGGGCGCAGCGAGCGCGGAACGGCGAGCTCGGGCGCCACGGAGGGGAGCAGGCGCGCGGCGTAGTCGAGCACCTCGCGCGGCACGCGGAAGCCCAGCGTCAGCTCGGTGACCTCGCCGGACGGCTGGCCGAGGTGATCGAGCACGTCCTTCCACGAGCGGGCGGACCAGGGGGTGGTGCCCTGGGCGATGTCGCCGAGGATGGTCGCCGAGCCGTTGCGGCAGCGCCGTCCGAGCGCGCGCAACTGCATCGCGGAGAGGTCCTGGGCCTCGTCCACCACGACGTGGCCGTGCGAGGGGGTGCGTTCGATGAGGTCGCCCAGCTCGTCGAGGAGGGCGCCGTCCGCCGCCGTCCATCGCGCCGACTTGTATGACCGGTACGGCTTCCGCCAGATCAGCGTCTCCTGCTCGTCGGGCGACAGGTCGGATCTGGCGGCGCGGGCGAGGAACTCCGGGTCGGACAACAACCGGAACAGGACCTGCTCGGGCGCGAGCTTCGGCCACACCGCGTCCAGGACCTGCTTCACCGGGCGGGACCTGGCCACGGCGTCCTGGACCCGGTCGTCGGGCGACTCGCCCCGGCGCTCCATCTGCACGAGCACCGCGTTGGCCAGCCGCTGGGCGAGAGCCGTACGGCCCGGGCCGTAGCGGGTGGTGCCGCGCAGCGCGGCGACGATCTCGCGGACCTCGTGGTCGGCCACACGGTAGCGGTTGACGCCCTTGGTGTAGAGAACGCCGTCCTCGGGTTTGGTGACGTGCAGCCAGAGGGCGCGCCTGAGCACGCCGGCCATGCGCGCGTCACCCTTGATCGCGGCCACGGCCGGATCCTCGGGGTGGTCGTGGTCGCCGAGGACGCCCGCCACGGTCGACTGGTCGACCTTCACCTCGCCCAGCGCGGGCAGCACCGAGGAGATGTAGGAGAGGAACGCCCGGTTCGGGCCGACGATCACCACGCCGGATCTGGTCAGCCGCTCGCGGTGGGTGAAGAGCAGGTAGGCCGCGCGGTGCAGGCCGACGGCGGTCTTCCCGGTGCCCGGCGCCCCCTGCACGCAGACGGTCACGCCGAGGTCGGAGCGGACGATCTCGTCCTGGTCGGGCTGGATGGTGGCGACGATGTCGCGCATGGGCCCGGTGCGGGGGCGCTCGATCTCCTCGGTGAGCAGCCTGCTCTGTCCCAGCTCGCGGCCGTCGAGGGGTTCGTCCTCGTACGCGGTGAGCGAGCCGCCCTGGTAGCCGAAGCGGCGGCGCAGCGCGACGCCCATCGGGTCGGCCGGGCCGGCTTGGTAGAACGCGCGGGACACGGGGGCCCGCCAGTCGATCACGAGGGCCCGGCTGTCGTCGTCGTGGACGTGCCTGCGGCCGACGTAGATCGTGTCGGGGAGGTCGTCGGCGGCCGACCGGTCGAGCCGGCCGAAGAAGAGCGGGGTGTCGGGATGGTCGGCGAGGGCGGCCACCCGCTGGTCGAGCAGCGCCTGCAGCACCTGCTGGGAGACCCAGTCGCCGGCCGCGTCGGCGGAGAGTGACGCGGCGTGGTCCCGCATCTTCTTGAGGGCGGCGCGGGAGAGGGCGAGATGGGCGCGTTCGGCGGCGAGCACGTCGTCGGCCGCCGATATGTCGGGGGCGAGTTGGTGTCCGGGCATGCGAAACTCCTCGCGGGTCGGTGGTGGTTCGCCGTGTGGTGACGGCGGGTAGCGAAACGCAGAAGTCTACTGGCGCCGGAATATGCTCCCAACCGATTTTCCCGGCCGGGGGCGGCCGTGTCGGCGGTGCTCGCCCGCCATCGCCATGATCTCCCTGTAAGCACCCCGACACCGTGCGAAATCGAACAAATCGGCATGGCATCAATGCCGAAAAAACCGCGTAAATCGCGTGATTTGGACTAATGATGGGGTATGCCGCGACCGGTTGTGATGGGCACCCGGCCGGCGTACAAGGGGGTGATGCGGTTGTCCCGAGCCGAAGGTATCTCCTGGACCTAGGTCCTGTCTCCCAGGTCGTCAGACCTGGGTCGCTACAGGATGTGACCGGACCCGGGCGACCGGGCCGGAGTCGCGCACGAACGGGTCGGTTCGCCGTCCCACGCCGAGGAACCCCTGGCGAGGATCACCTCGCCGGGTCCTCCTCCCCCTCGGCCAGCACCTCGTCGGCGTCGACGATCTGGTACGAGTACCCCTGCTCCGCGAGGAAGCGCTGCCGATGGGCGGCGAAGTCCTGGTCGACGGTGTCGCGGCTGACCACGGAGTAGAACCGGGCGCCGCCGCCGTCGGCCTTCGGGCGGAGCACGCGGCCGAGCCGCTGCGCCTCCTCCTGCCGGGACCCGAACGTGCCGGACACCTGGATGGCGATGGACGCCTCGGGCAGGTCGATCGAGAAGTTCGCGACCTTCGAGACGACCAGCACCTGGATCTCCTTGTCGCGGAACGCCTGGAAGAGACGCTCACGCTCGCGGACCCGCGTCTCACCCTTGATCACCGGGGCGTCCAGGTGCTCGCCCAGCTCGTCGAGCTGGTCGATGTACTGGCCGATGACCAGCACCTGCTCGCCCGCGTGCCGCCGTACGAGAGCCTCGGCGATCCGGTTCTTGGACGGGGTCGTGGCGCAGAAGCGGTAGCGCTCCTCGGCCTCCGACATCGCGTACGCCAGCCGCTCCTCGTCGCTCAGCGTGACGCGCACCTCGACGCAGTCGGCCGGCGCGATCCAGCCCTGGTTCTCCATCTCCTTCCAGGGCGCGTCGTACCGCTTGGGGCCGATCAGCGAGAACACGTCGCCCTCGCGGCCGTCCTCGCGGACCAGGGTGGCGGTCAGCCCGATCCGGCGGCGGGCCTGCAGGTCGGCCGTCATCCGGAAGATCGGCGCGGGCAGCAGGTGGACCTCGTCGTACACCACGAGCCCCCAGTCACGGGCGTCGAACAGCTCCAGGTGGCGGTACACGCCCTGGCGCTTCGTCGTCATGACCTGGTACGTCGCGATGGTGACCGGCCGGATCTCCTTCTTCGTGCCGGTGTACTCGCCGATCTCGTCGGCGGTCAGCGACGTCCGCTTGATCAGCTCCTGCTTCCACTGGTGGGCGGAGACCGTGTTGGTGACCAGGATGAGCGTGGTCGCCCGCGCGTGCGCCATCGCCGCCGCGCCGACGATCGTCTTGCCCGCGCCGCAGGGCAGCACGACGACGCCGGAGCCGCCGTGCCAGAAGGCGTCCGCCGCCTCCTTCTGGTACGACCGGAGCGTCCAGCCGTCCTCGGCCAGCGTGATGGGGTGGTGCTCGCCGTCCACGTAGCCGGCGAGGTCGTCGGCCGGCCAGCCCAGCTTGAGCAGCACCTGCTTGATGTTGCCGCGCTCGGAGGGATGCACGGCGACGGTCTCCGCGTCGATCCGCTCGCCGACCAGGGGCTGCACCTTCTTGGACCGCAGCACCTCTTCGAGCACCGCCCGGTCGGTGCTGGTCAGCACCAGGCCGTGAGTGGGGTGCTTCTCCAGCCGGAGCCGCCCGTAGCGGGCCATCGTCTCGACCACGTCCACGAGGAGCGCGTGCGGGACGGGATACCGGCTGAACCCGATCAGCGTGTCCACGACCTGCTCGGCGTCGTGCCCGGCGGCCCGCGCGTTCCACAGCGCGAGCGGGGTCACCCGGTAGGTGTGGACGTGTTCGGGGGCGCGCTCCAGCTCGGCGAAGGGCGCGATCGCCTTGCGGCACTCGTCCGCCCGCTCGTGGTCCACTTCGAGCAGCAGCGTCTTGTCCGACTGAACGATCAGCGGTCCGTCATTCAATGCCTGCTCCCTTGTACGGCTACCGCCTATCAAACAAGGGATCGAGCGGAATCACTCCCGGGTTCGCCGATTAGGGGGCGGCGTGTCAGTCGAGATAGCCGTTCACGCCCGCCCAGATGAGCACGCCGAAGCCGATGATGAGCAGGACGACGTTGATGGCGATGGAGATCCACGTCCACCTCAGCAGGCGCCGGGCGGAGTCCGGCTCGGTGTCCACCTTGCTGAGCGCGATGCCGGACAGGATGGCGCCCGCGATGCCGCCCAGCGAGACGTAGCAGCTCAGCGCCAGCACGAGGCTGATGACGAGCGCCACGATAGCGTGGGTGCGCGGCCCCTCCTGGCGCGGCGGATATCCGTACGGCGGCTGGCCGTAGGGAGAGCCGTACGGCGCGCCGTAACCCTGCTGCCCGTACTGCTGCTGCTGTCCGTAGCCCTGCTGTCCGTACTGCTGTTGCCCGTACTGCTGCTGGCCGTAGTCCTGCTGCCCGTAGGACTGACCGTACGGCTGGCCGTAGGGCGCCTGACCGTACTGTTGCTGTCCGTACTGCTGCTGGCCGTACTGGGGGTCGGCGTGGGGCTGCCCGGCCTGGGGCCCGGTCCCGTACGGGTTCTGCGGGTTCTGCGGGCTCTGCCACTCCTGGGGGTTCTGGCCCGGCTGGTCTGGGGTCGTCACCGTCGATCGATCCTTCGTCGCGTCGGGGTCCAGATTGTCGGTGTCCAGAGATATCACGGTATGGCGCTCCCCGCTCCGGTGCTGAGGACGGCATCGAAACGGGGAGCGCGGCGACCGCGAGGGACCGGTCGCCAATCCAGCCCTCATCGGTCAGCCGGATCATCGCCAATCGGGCATCCGACGGCAACGGATTTAACCGCCCGGCGGGCGGCTAGTTCACGTCGGCGATGCCGGTGATGCGGTGCAACGCGAATCGGTGGACGGCGGCCCGGGTCTCGTCGTACGCGGTCAGATAGCCGCCCTCCATGCGGGCCGGCTCCAGGATGCGGCTGGTGGCGTGCCCCTGCGAGTCGAGGTAGCCGATCCACACCCGCGTCCCCTGGCGGATCGCCTCCTGCAGGGCGCTGATCGTCGCGGTCGAGGGCGAGCGCGGCACCTGCCCGCGCGGCGCGTCCGACGGGCCGCGCCGCGCGAGATGGGCGTCGTCGCCCGCCCTGATCGCGCGTACGGCGGCGGCCACCATGTCGGGGTCGGGCCCGGCGGCGGTCCCGGCGCGGGTGAGCGGCTGGCCCTCGGTGCGCCGCGCGTCCGCCCGCGACACCAGCACGTCGCCCTCCAGCGACTCGGCCACGGGCGCGTACCCCATCGCCCGCAGCGCGTCCACCAACGTCGCCCGTGACGTCTTGGAGGCGAGCACGGTCGGCGCGAGCCTGCGCAGGCGCAACACGGCCGCCCGCCGGTCGGCCACCACCTCGTCCAGGACCGCCGGATCGTCGCAGCGGATGTAGGCGGAGGCCGTACCCACGCGCAGCCGGCCGTGCCTGCGCGCCACATCGGTGACCAGGTAGCGCAGCGGCTGCGGCACCGGCGTGGCCGAGTGCCGTTCGAGCATCGCGAGCAGCTCGTCCGCCGCCTGTCCGGCGTCGAGCGCCCGGCGGATCGAGTTCTCGCCGAACCTGTACACGGTCGCGCCGCCCTTGGACTCGACGTCCGCCGCCAGCGCGAGCCAGCGGCCGAGGTCGCTGGTGAGCGGCCCGGGCGCGACGGCGGTCAGGTCGGCCTGCAGCAGCACCCGGTCCACCGGCTCCGGCAGCAGCGGCGCCAGCAGTTCCGCGGGCCCGCTCCCTGTCCCGCTCTTCGGCGCGTACGCGGGGCCATAGGACGGGAAGGCGCGCAGCAGCGCGCGCCCGTGGCCGGACAGGACGCCGAGCCCGGTGACGCCGATGTGCTCGGCCTCGCGCAGCGTGAACTCGGCCAGCCGGTCGCGGTGCGCGACCCGGCGGCGCGGCTGCTCCCAGGCGAGACGGCCGATCACCGACGCCGCCGTCGGGGCGATGCCGGGACCTGCCGCGGCGAGCACCGACAACGTGCGCAGCCGTACCTCGGAGGCGGCCGACCGGCGCAGGTCCGGGTGCAGGGCGTTGATCGGCCGGTCGCGCTCGTCGCGCTCTCCGATCAGGCCGGGGGCGCGGTCCATGCCCGCCCAGGCGGAGGCGAGCAGCGCCCATCTGTCCTCGGTCGCCTTGACCCGCCAGGCGTCGTACGCGGAGGTGGGCAGCCACTCGCCGTCGACCGAACCGCCGGAGGCGACGAGCCCGGCCGCGTGCGCGACCTCGACCACGAGCCCGGCCGCCCACTCGGGGAGGTCCATGAGCTGCGCCGTCCGCTTCAGATCCCGTACGGCGAGGCCGCCCGCGCGCAGGACACCCGGCGGGTCGTGGCTCCAGAGCTCGCACAGCTCCTCGACCGTACGGACGAAGGTGAACGCCTGTCCGGCGGCCGTACGCTCGGCGAGCGCCTGGTCGCGGGCGACCCCGTCGAGGTCGGGCGGGCCGGGGGTCAGGTCCCGGTGGAGGCGGCCGCCGCGCAGGTGCAGCGCCACCTCGCGCGGCAGCGTGACGGTCTCCTCGCCGGTGGCCCCCAGGAGGCCGCGTGCGAGCAACTCCTCGATCGGCGACCGCGCGGTGGCGGCGCGGACCTCGCGCCTGGCCCCGGCCACCCGGCCGCTCGGCGGGCCCCAGGCCAGCTCGTCCAGCGCGGCCCTCGCCTGCGGGGACACCTCGGCGATCAGCCGTTCGACGGTGCCGGGTTCGGCGAGCAACGCGGCCAGCCGCCGTACGGGAGGGGCGGCCCGGCCGGTTTCCCCGGCGGTCGCCGCGCTCTCCGTCATGAACGTCATGTCCTGGCCCGTACCGGCTTCGGTGCCGGCTTCCCCGGCGGCCGTTCCCCCGGAGGCGATGTCGGCGAGCAGGACGGCGAGTGACTCGGGCGCGTGGTGCCGGAACACCTCGGCGGCGGGCGGTCCGAGGCCCGCGGGCGGGTCGAGGGCCTCCCTGACGCCCGGCGCGGGCAGCAGCGCCTCGTCCGGACCGAAGATCAGGCACGCCGTCCTGAGCCGGTCGACGGCTTCCCGGAGCGCGGTGGCCAGCGCCGCGGCCTGCCGCCTGTCCTCCGTACGGCTCCGGTGCGGGAGGGCGCGGACGAGCGACGATCTCAGCTCCTCGTACGCCACCGGGCCGGGCCGCGAGGCCAGCGTCTCGGCCACGGAGACGCGGAACCGGTCGAGCCGGTCGAGCGCGCGGCCGACCGCCGACGGGGTCGCGGCGCGTGCCGCCAACCCCTCCATGTGCGGCGGCACCGGCATGATGAGCTCCGGACGGGCCGTGACGAGGGCACGGAGCTGCTCGTCCGCGCGGCCGCGCAGCCACGCGGTGAAGTCACCGCCCATCCCGTCGCTCATCCTTCTCATCGTAGGAGTACGCGTGCGCGTGATTCTCCGTGAAGGAGGCCGGTCGTACGGTGTCCGCGGCGGAAGGGGAGCCCCCTCGACCGAGCCTCCGGGGAGCGCCGCCGGGGTGACCTCAGACGTGCCGTACCGCCGGAGCCGTTCCGCGTCCTCGTGGCGGTGACCAGGGCGGGCCCGGCAGGCGGGCCGGGCCGGGTGCCGATGCGGCACAGTGTCGCCTTTGGCATCCTTTGTCAGGTGAACTCGGTGGGATTCGACCTTGACCTGACCCTGGCGGACACGCGCGCCGCCATCGCCGCCGTGTACGAGGCGATGTTGCCCCGGCTGGCCTATCCCATCGATGTGGACGTGGTGGTCTCCAGGCTGGGGCCGCCGCTGGAGGTGGAGCTGGCCCACTGGATGCCGGAGGAGGAGGTGCCCGCGGCCGTCGCGCTGTACCGGGAGCTGTATCCGGCGATCGCGCTGCCCGCCACGGGGATCATGCCCGGCGCGCGCGAGGCGCTCGCGGCCGTGCGCGACGCGGGCGGCCGGATCATCGTGGTCACGGGCAAGAACGCGCTCCACGCCCGGCACACCGTGGAGGCCCTGGGCTTCGAGGTGGACGAGATCGTGGGATCCGTCTTCGGGGCCGACAAGGGACAGGCCCTCGCGAGTTTCGGTGCCGGAGCATATGTTGGAGATCACGTAGCCGACATCGAGGCGGCGCGTGCCGGTGGAGCCACGAGCGTCGCGGTCGCCACCGGGTCGTTCACGGCGGACCAACTGATCGATCATGGAGCTGACGTGGTGCTGGAGGACCTCACCCACTTCGCCGGGTGGTTCGACTCCTGGGCCGCCGCATCCGCGTAAAACACGGCCGTCAGGCGGTCCACAGGCGCCCTTCGCGGGCATAACCTACATCCATTCCTTTCACGACAGTCTGAACGAGGTCACCCCTGTGCCGAGTGGCAAGGTCAAGTGGTACGACGCCGACAAGGGATTCGGCTTCCTCACCCGCGACGACGGCGGTGAGGTTTTCGTGCATTCATCGGCGCTGCCCAAGGGCGTGGACGTGCTCAAGCCCGGGCAGAAGGTCGAGTTCGGAGTGGCCGAGGGCCGTCGCGGCCAGCAGGCTCTGTCGGTCCGGGTCCTCGAACAGCCGCCGACCCTCGCCAGGGCCGCGCGCGCCAAGGGCAAGCGCAAGAAGCCGGATGAGATGGTCGTCATCGTCGAGGACCTGATCAAGCTTCTCGACGACATCTCGACGTCCTACCAGAAGGGCAAGCAGCCGGACTCCGCGCACGCGAAGAAGGTCGCGAGCGTGCTGCGCGCGGTCGCGGACGACATCGACGGCTGACGGCGCGTGTTCGGCCGGACCTCGTCCGGCTCGGCCGAACCCCCGGCTCCGATACCCCTTCCCGCCCGGCGGGTCGCGGCCGCCCGGTCCTGTCCGGCGGCGCCGTCCCGGCCGGGCGGAGGTCTGTCACCGGCCGGACCCACCGCCGGTGCGGGCTAATAGGGGTTGGTCAGGGGCTTGGTGTCGTCCCGGCGGGGGCGTAGCGGCTCGCGCGGGACGACGGGGGTGATGTCGGAGTCCTCGTGCGGCGTCCACACCTGCTCCCGCGGCGTACGGTCCTCGTCGCCCGGCTCCTGCGTTGTCGTGCCGTCGGCGCTCCGGTCCCGCGGAGCCGCCGCCTCGCCGTTCGGCGCGGAGGGCGGCGTTCCGCCGTTGTCGGCGACCCGCCGCGCGGCGGCGGCGAGCCGGCCCCGCCGCCGGACGAGAAGCCAGACGAACGTGACGGCGAGTCCGGTGGAGACCACCGCGAGTCCGGCCGGGCCGTGCCCGGACAACGACATGACCAGCCCGGCCAGCCCGCCGAACACCCAGGCGATCTGGAGCAGCGCCTCGGTGACCCCGAACGTGGAGGACCGCACCTCCTCGGCGATCTCCCGCTGCACGATCGCGTCAAGGGCCAGTTTGCCGAGGCCCTGCGCGAACGCCGCCACCAGCGCCACGACGACCGCCGTCCACAGCGTGAAGAAGACCGCCGTGACGATCGTCGCGACGGTGGCCAGCACGAGCGTGCCGAGCACGATGATCTGCGGAGAGCGCGACCGCGTCCACGAGGCGACCGCCGCCCCGAGGAAGCCGCCGCCACCGGCGGCGACGGCGAGCAGGCCGAGGGTGACATGCGGGGAGAGGCCCGGGATGTTGCCGTCCTGCACGAGGAAGAGCAGGAAGAAGACGAGGAATCCGGCCTGTACGCGGATCGCGGTGTTCGCCCACATGGCCTCGCCGACCAAGGGCCCCATCCGGATCAGCTCGCGCCAGCGTGGGCCCGGCCCGGCCTTCCCGGGTGCCGCCGGGCCGTTCTCGCCAGGAGGCGCGTCCCCGGCCTCCTGACCCTCCCGGACCCGTTCGTGATCTTCGCGGCCGGCGTGCGGGCCGTCCGGCGCCTCCGCGTACGGACGATCGGGGCCGGCGTCCGGGACGGGCTCGGGACAGGGGTCGGGATCGGGCGCGAGATCGGCGTCGAGGTCCGGGGAGTCGACATGCCGCGGCAGCCGTACGGCCGCGACTCCCGCGACGAGGAAGAGCGCCGTGGTGCCGCGCAGGACCCAGTCGGCTCCCACCCAGGCGGTCAGGCCGGTCGAGACGGCCGCCGCGGCGCCCGCGGCGACCAGCGCGAACAGCGCCACCCGGGCGTTGGCCGCGACCAGGGTGATGTCGGCGGGCAGCACACTCGGCATGATCGCCGCCCGGGACACGTTGTACGCCTTCGACAGGACCAGTACGGCGAGGGCCGCCGGAAAGAGCGTGAGCGCGTCGGACGGCCGGATCGCCGCCGCCATGCCCCAGCACAGGAGTCCCCGGGCGAAGAGCGTCCCCGCCATGACGTAGCGGCGGCCGGAGCGGAACCGGTCCAGCACAGGGCCCACGAAGGGGGCGACGACGGTGAACGGGATCATCGTGACCAGGAGGTAGAGCGCGACCTGGCCGCGCGCCTGGCCGACCGGCAACTTGAAGAACAGGGCTCCCGCCAGCGCCACGGTGACGAACGCGTCGCCCGCCGAGTGCGCGGAGGTGAGCTCGATCAGGCGGCCGAGCCCGGTGCGCCCGGCTCCCTGCGCGTGCGTGAGTTTCCGGGTCGCCTGCCCGAGCCTCCGGGTCGTCCTGCCGACGGTGCGGGTGCCGCGGCCGAGCCGCCGGCCCGCGTGCGCGGCGGACCGTCCCGCCCGCCGGGAGGCCTCCGCGGTGGCACGAGTCGCACGACACAGCCGGTTCCAGGCATTCCCCACGAAGAACGACTCCCTTCCCACCCTGGGGAATTTCAGTCTTACCCACTGATCAGGGTGCCGTCCGCTCCCGGAGTGGGTGAAAATGGAGTGTGAGTCGCACCCGAACCCGAAGCAGCGCAGCGGACCAGGCATGTGTCGCGGCCGTCGAGCTGGCCCGCCAGGCCGCCGAGGAGGTCGCCCGGCCGGCGGAGGTGGGCGAGCATCTCGGTTTCGACAGTGAGGGCGACCGCGTTGTCACGCACTACTTCGCGTGCCTTGATCGAGCGTACAAGGGGTGGCGCTGGGCGGTGACCGTCGCCCGGGCGTCGCGGGCGCGTGTCGTGACGGTGAGCGAGACCGTGCTGCTGCCCGGATCGGGCGCGCTGCTCGCTCCGAGCTGGGTCCCGTGGAGCCGGCGCCTGCTGCCCGGCGACCTCGGCGTGGGCGACCTGCTGCCGACCGAGGCCGACGACGACCGGCTCGTCCCCGGATACACGGCCACGGACGACGACGAGGCCGACCGTCAGATGATCTTCGAGTACGGCCTGGGCAGGGCCCGCGTCCTCTCGTCCTTCGGGCGTGATCTCGCGGTGCGCCGCTGGCACTCCGGCGAGTCCGGCCCGCACAGCCCCATCGCGCACGCCGCCCCCGCCCAGTGCTCCACCTGCGGGTTCTACTGGCCGCTCGCGGGCGCGCTGCGGCTCGGGTTCGGCGTCTGCGCGAACGAGTACGCCCCGGACGACGGGCGCGTGGTCGCCGCCGACCACGGGTGCGGAGCCCACTCCGAGGCGACCACCGTGCCTTCGATGATCGTGGACCAGCCGCCGCCCATCCTCGACGACCTCGGATACGACCTGCTGCCCGCCGAGGCGCAGGAGGAGGTCGCGGGCGGAGCCGGGGGCGCGACCGCGGGCGGAGGCCCCGCCGAGTCCGCGGGCTCCGTGGACGAGTCCGGCTCCGAGCCCCTCGGCCACTCCTGATCCCGGCTCCCGGGCGGCTCCCGGGGCGTGCCGATCGTTGAGACCGAGCCGTGTCGGTGGGGTTGGTTAAGGTACGTCCGGACATGGCGGCGAGATCAGGGACCTGGGGGCCTCGACAGATGAACGACTCCTTCGGCACCGCGCGGATGCGCGAGACGGTTCTCGCGGCGTGGACGGCGTCTCCGGCGCGGTTCCGCGAGGACGCCAACGCGGAGGAGGACTTCGCGCTCGGCGGCTACCGGGACCGGCTGGTGGTCGAGCTGGCGCAGAACGCGGCGGACGCCGCGCTGCGCGCCGGATCGCCCGGCCACCTGCGGCTGACCCTGCGCGACGGCGTCCTCCTCGCCGCCAACACCGGGGCCCCGCTGGACGCGGAGGGCGTGGAGGGCCTGTCCACGCTGCGCGTGTCCGGCAAGAAGGACGAGACGGGCGCCGTCGGCCGGTTCGGCGTGGGTTTCGCCGCCGTGGTGTCGGTCTGCGACGCGCCGTCGATCACTTCACGCAAGACCGGTGGCGTGCGCTGGTCCCGGGAGGAGACCGCCGCCCTCGTGGCCGAGCGGCCCGAGCTGGCCGCCGAGCTCACCGGGCGGGAGGGGCACGTCCCCCTGCTCCGGCTGCCCTTCCCCGCCGAGCCGGCCGACGTGCCGGACGGCTTCGACACGCTGGTACGGCTCCCGCTCCGGGACGAGGCGGCCGAGCGGGCCGTGCGCCGGATGTTGCGCGAGGCCGGCCCGGCG
Organism: Microtetraspora niveoalba; assembly: GCF_001570405.1. Classification (GTDB taxonomy): domain Bacteria; phylum Actinomycetota; class Actinomycetes; order Streptosporangiales; family Streptosporangiaceae; genus Microtetraspora; species Microtetraspora niveoalba. Next base: position 46,094 of record NZ_BBYM01000050.1, read on the forward strand.
CTGCCGCTGGCCATGCCGGCGCTGGCCACGATCGAGATCGAGCTCGACGGCGAGAACGGTGAGGACGGGGAGCACGGCGAGCACGGCGCCACCCGCGTGATCTCCGCCGACGGGTGGCATTTCGTCACCGCGTCCGGATCCTTCGGCCCGGAGCGGGTGGCCGAGCTGTTCGCCGACCGGCCGACCGAGGAGCGGGCCCGGCCGTACTGGCAGGTCCGCTGGGCGGTGCCGGTGGGGGCGTCCGGCGAGCCGCGCCCGCTGCCGGAGGACGTGCCGCCCGTCGTGCACGCGCCGACGCCGAGCGACGAGCCGCTCGACCTGCCCGCGCTGCTGATCGCCACGCTGCCGATGGCCACCGACCGGCGGCACGCCGCACGCGGCCCGCTCGCCGACTTCATCGTGGAGCGGGCGGCCGACGCGTACGTCGAGCTGCTGGCGTCGCTGCCGCGCACGCCGCGGCTGCTCGACCTGGTGCCGGGGCTCATCGGCAAGGGCGAGCTGGACGCGCGGATCCGCCACGCCATCCTGCGGCGGCTTCCGGACATCCCCCTGTTGCCGGCCGTCTCCGCTCCCGAGGAGGCGCCGGACGGCGCCGAGACCGCCCCCGCGCCCCGGGTGGAGCTGCCGGACGGCCGTCCCGGGTGGCTGGTGCCGGGCCGGGAGGCCCGGGTCGTGGCCGGGCCGGCGGAGTTCCTGGACACGGTCGCCGAGATGGTCCCCGGGCTGCTGCCCGCCGGGTGGCCGGCCCGCCACCCCGCCCTGGCGGCCCTCGGCGTACGCCGGGTCGAGCTGGCCGACGTGATCGACATGCTCTCCGGCGACGCGGTGAAGGACCGCGATCCCGCCTGGTGGCGGTCGCTGTACGAGGTGCTGCCCGCGGACGACCCCGAGGCGGTCGGCGCGGTTCCCGTGCCGCTCGCGGACGGCCGGCTGGTGCGCGGGCCGCGCGGCACCCTGGTCCTGACGAACGGCTCGGGCGGCTTGGACGGCGGCTCGGGCGACGGGGCCGGTCCGCTCGATCCGGCCGTCCTGGCGCCGCTGGGCCTGCGGATCGTCCATCCCGGCGCGGCCCACCCGCTGCTGCTGCGGCTGGGGGCGGCCGAGGCCACCCCGCGCACCGTCCTGGAGGACCCGCTCACGCACGCGGCGGTGACCCAGTCGCTGGAGAGCGCCGAGCCCGAACCCGTCGCGCAGGCCGTGCTCGCGCTGGTCGAGGCGGCCGGGCTGTCGGCCGGCGAGGCCCCGTGGCTGGCCGAGCTGGCGCTGCGCGGCGCGGACGGCGAGCTGTATCCGGCGGGCGACCTGCTGCTGGCCGACGGCGCGCTGGCCACCCTGATCGACCAGGACGTGCCGTTCGGCGTCGCCGCGCCCGACCTGGTGGAGCGGTACGGCTCGCACGTCCTGGCGGCGACCGGCGTGCTGGACGGGTTCGCCGTGGTGAACGACGCCGACGTGCTGCTCGACCCCGAGGAGTGCGACCACGACCTCGACCGGGAGGACGAGTGGCTGGAGGCGGTCCTCGACCTGCTGCCCGAGCTCGACGTGCCTCCCGTCGCCCGGGAGTTCTCCGCCGTCCGCGACCTGGAGTACGTCGCGGACTGGCCGTCGGCGCTCGCGCTGCTGTCCCGGCCGCCGCTGCGCGCCGCCCTGCAGCCGCTGCGCGTGCTGGCCGCCGGTGACGTCGTCGAGGTGCCGTCGTACACCTCGTGGTGGCTGAGCACGCATCCCGTGCTCGACGGCAGGCGGCCCACGTCCCTGCGGCTCCCCGGTGGCGACCCGCTCCTGTTCGGCCTGTACGGCGACGCGCCCGCCGGGGTGGACGAGGTCGCGCTCACCATGATCGGCGTCCGCTCGTCCCTCGCCGAGCTGCTCGCGTCGCACGGCGGCCCCGAGGAGCTGCTGGACCTGATGGCCGACCCCTCGATCGAGGTGGACCGCGCCCAGCTTCGCGCCCTGTGGGTCGCCCTCGCGGCGGTCGACCCGGCCCGGGTGCGCCCGCCGTCGGCGGTGCGGGCCGTACTGGAGGGGGCCGTCGTGGTGGCGGACGCCGAGGACGGCCGCGTCCTCGGCGGGCCGGACGACGGGTCCGTGGCAGGGAGCGAGGGCGCCGGGGAGCCGGTGGTGGTCGAGGCGCCCGACCTGCTCAACCTGGTGGCGGACCGGCCGCTGGTGCTCGCGCCGTTCGACCTGGCCGAGGCGTTGTCGGAGCTGCTCGACCTGCCGTTGGCGGGAGAGCTGGTGAGCGGCGCGGTCACGTCGTCGGGGGAGGAGCGGTCGGTGCCCCAGGAGGTGCGCTCGCTGCTGCCGACCGCCCCGCCGACGTACGTCGAGCACGGCGAGCTGCTGGTGGACGGCAGGCCGGCGCCGTGGCGGTTCTTCGAGGGGAAGGTCCACGCGTCCGGGGTGGAGGGGCTGGCCCGGGGGTTGGCGTGGGCGTCCGGGCAGTGGGGCGACCGCCTCGCGGTCGCGGCGCTCCTGCGCGATCCGGCGCGGGTCCCGCTGCTGCTCGCCGAGGCGGATCTGGACTCCTGACCCGGGCTCCCGGGCGGGCCCGGTGGGTCAGCGGCGGCGGTCGCGGCGGCGGAGGTAGGCGAGGCCGAACAGGCCGAGGCCGACGCCCGCCGCGCAGGTCCACAACCACCGGGTGTCCTCCGGACGCACGATGAGGAGCACGATCAGCGCGACCAGCCACAACACCGTCCCGGTGAGGACGGTCGCGGTGTCGTTGGTCCTGATCGGCTGGAGGTCAGGCCGGGGCTGCTGGCTCACGAGACCCAAGCTTAAAGCCCCCGCAAATCAGAGAAACGGCGGACCAAGGCGGTGCGGGGGCGGCGGCCCGGGAGGTGAGAGTGCGGGGGCGAGCGGACGGTTCCGCAGGTCCCGCCGGGTTCGGGAGGCTCGGACTGTGTCACAGAGCGGAACAGGCATCCCACCGAAGCGGTAAAATGTGGCACAAATCGGTCACAGAACCGTCACACTGATCACCCACCTCTTTTCGCAGGTGACACCGCCTGCCACTCTTCGCGCGTGAGTAACCCCATGAACCCTCGGGCCACCGGCTTTCTTGATCGTTTCTTTTTCATATCCGAGCGTGGCTCGACCATCGGCCAGGAGGTGCGCGGCGGTTTCGCCACCTTCTTCACGATGGCGTACATCGTCGTGCTCAACCCCATCATCATCGGCACGGTCGCCGACAAGACCGAGAACGTCCTCGGGGGCGGCACCGTCCCGAACTTCCCGTTGATCGCGGCGGCGACCGCCTTCGCGGCCGGAATCCTGACGATCGCGATGGGCGTCTTCGGCCGGGTGCCGCTGGCCATGGCGACCGGGCTCGGCCTGAACGCGTTCGTGGCCTTCGGCATCGCCACCCAGATGACCTGGGCGGACGCGATGGGTCTCGTGGTCCTCGAAGGAATCGTGATCGCGATCCTGGTGCTCACCGGGTTCCGGGTCGCCGTCTTCAACGCCATCCCGGCGCAGTTGAAAACGGCGATCAGCGTCGGGATCGGCCTGTTCATCGCGCTGATCGGGTTCGTCGACGCGGGCTTCGTGCGGCGCATTCCCGACGCCTCGAACACCACCGTCCCCGTGAAGCTGGGCGCGCTCGGCAACGGGTCGCTCACCGGCTGGCCCACGCTGGTCTTCGTCGTCGGCCTGATCGTGACCGCGTTCCTCATCGCCCGCAAGTTCAAGGGCGCCATCCTCCTGGGCATCGTCGGCACCACGATCCTGGCGATCGTCGTCGAGGCCGTCGGTAAAATCGGTCCGCAGGTGGCGCAGGGGAAGCCGGTCAACCCGGACGGCTGGGCGCTGAACGTGCCGAAGCTGCCGTCCACCTTCCTGGAGTTGCCGGACCTGTCGCTGCTCGGCCAGTTCAACCTGTTCGGGAGCTTCTCGAAGATCGGCGGGGTCGCGGCGATCCTGCTCGTCTTCACCCTCCTGCTGGCCGACTTCTTCGACACCATGGGCACCGTCGTCGGCGTCGGCCGCCAGGCGGGGCTGGTCGCCCCCGACGGCACCATGGAGCGGACCCGCTCGATCCTGCTGGTCGACTCCCTCGCCGCGGCCGCCGGAGGCGCGGCCAGCGTCTCGTCGAACACCACCTACGTCGAGTCCGCCGCGGGCGTCGGCGAGGGCGCGCGGACCGGTCTGGCCAGCGTGGTCACCGGCGTCCTGTTCCTCCTCGCGATGTTCTTCGCGCCGCTGACGCAGGTCGTGCCGTCCGAGGCCGCCACCCCGGCGCTGGTGATCGTCGGCTTCCTGATGATGTCGCAGATCCGCGAGATCGACTTCAGCGACTACGAGATCGCGATCCCGGCGTTCCTGACGATCGTCCTCATCCCGTTCACGTACTCGATCACCGCGGGCATCGGCGCCGGGTTCATCACGTACGTGTTCATCAAGGCGCTGAAGGGGCACGCCCGGCAGATCCACCCGCTGCTCTGGGTCGTCGCCGCGCTCTTCGTGGTGTACTTCACCGTGGAGCCGATCAAGTCCCTCCTCGGTCTCTGACCCGTCCCCGCCTCGTCGTACGCTGACGCCGTACGCACCGCGCGACCCCCGCGGTCCTTCCGCGAGGGTCGCGCTTTGCGTTTCTTTGGTGAAGTTCGGACCCGTGGAATACCGGCGATGCCGGGTATAGTTAGCAAAGGTAATGAGTCATGCTAACGAACGAACCCAAGACAGAGTCGATCGCGAACCTACGCACCGACGCCGGTCTGGCGTCCGCGCTGCGCGTCTCCCTGGCGCGCCTGAACCGGCGGCTGCGCAAGCAGGCCGCGCGGCACTCCTTGACGCCCACACAGCTCGCGACGCTGGCCGCCGTCGAACGGCACGCCGCGATGACGCCCGGCGAGCTGGCGGAGCACGAGAAGGTGCAACCGCCCTCGATGACCCGCGTCATCGCAAAACTGGAGGAGCGCGGCCTGCTGGCCCGCAGCCCTCATCCCAGGGACCGGCGGCAGGTCACCGTGAGTGTGACGGCCGAGGGAGCCTCGCTCCTCAAGGAGGAGCGGCGGACCAAGGAGGCGTGGCTGGCCCAGCAGTTGAAGGGGCTGACGCCAGAGGAGAAGGCGACGCTGAGAGCGGCGGCGCCGATCCTGGAGAAACTCTCCAAGACCTGACGGGCGTCGCCGGCGGGACGGACGCCCCCGGCGCCACGCACCCCCGGGACGCCACCGGAACGAACGCCTCGGGAAACCAGGGCGTCTCGGCGGCTGACGACCCCTCGGGCGACGAGGGCGCGGAAGCGGAGAGCGGCGACACCCGTCAGGAACAGGCACGCGGCGGCATGTTCCGCTCGCTGCGCAACTACAACTACCGGCTGTTCGCGTCCGGCGGCATCGTGTCCAACGTCGGAACGTGGATGCAGCGGACCGCCCAGGACTGGCTCGTCCTCCAACTGACCGGCGGCAGCGGGTCGGCCCTCGGCGTGACCGTGGCGCTGCAGTTCCTGCCCGTGCTGCTGTTCGGGCTGTGGGGCGGGATGCTGGCCGACCGCTACCCGAAGCGGCGCGTGCTCATCGTCGCCCAGACGCTCATGGGCGCGCTCGCCCTCACCATGGGCGTGCTCACCGTGACCGGATCCGCCCAGGTCTGGCACGTGTACGCGATGGCGTTCATCCTCGGCGTCATCTCGTGCGTCGAGGTCCCCACGCGGCAGTCGTTCGTCGTGGAGATGGTCGGCCGCGAGGACCTGCCGAACGCGATCGCGCTGAACAGCTCGACGTTCAACCTGGCCCGGGTGTTCGGCCCGGCCGTGGCGGGCGTCCTCATCTACTGGATGGGCACCGGCCCGATCTTCCTGCTGAACGCGGCGTCGTTCGCGGCGGTGATCGCCGGGCTCGCGCTCATGCGTACGTCGGAGCTGTGCACTCCCGAGCCCGTCCCCCGGGCGAAGGGGCAGCTCCGTGAAGGCCTCAGATACGTCGGGCGGCGGCCCGACCTGCTGCTGCCGATCCTGATCGTGGGCTCGATGGCGATATTCACGCAGAGCTTCTCGACCAGCATCGCGCTCATGGCCACCGGGGTGTTCGGCGCGGGGGCGTCCTCGTTCGGCGTCGCGTCCAGCGCGTTCGCCGTCGGCGCGCTCGGCGGGGCGCTGCTCGCCGCGAAGCGGGTCAGGCCCAGCCGTCGCTTCCTGATCATCGGCGCGATCTGCTTCGGCGTGTTCCAGGCCGTCGCGGGGCTCGCGCCCGGCTATCCGGCGTTCCTGGCGTTCCTGATCCCCGCCGGGATGGCCGTGGTCACCGTGAACACCACCGCCAACGCCACCGTCCAGATGGGCGCGTCACCCGAGATGCGCGGACGGGTCATGGGCATCTACGTGCTGGTCTTCACCGGCGGCGCCCCGATCGGCTCGCCGTTGGTTGGGTGGCTGGCCGAGGCCGCCGGTCCCCGCGTGTCGGTGGTCGTGGCGGGCGTCCTCAGCCTGGTGGGCGTCGGCGCCGCCGTACTGGTGACGAGGATCGTGGCCGCGCGGATGCGGCCGGAGGAGACGCCCGACGGGGTGCCCGGTGAGATCGCGGGCGGGACGTCCGGCGGCGAGCCGGAGGCGACGCCTAACCTCAGGGAGACGCTCCGCACGCGCCGGGAGCGCGTGGGCGCGCTGGCGCGCTGGAAGCTGCGCCGCGCCGCCTGACGCACGGCGCGGATACGGAGACTCCGGGCGCCTCGCCGGTGCGGGGGAACCGGCGCCCGGGGCGCTCCGTGCGGCGGTGCGCTCCGTACGGCGATGCGCTCCGTACGGCGGTGCGCGAAAATCGGGGCATGAGCAGGTTGTTCGTGGCGTTGACGCCGCCTGCCGGGGTGCTGGCGGAGATCGCCGCCGAGGTGGCCCCGAGGCGGGCCGAGTGGCCGGGCCTGCGCTGGGTGGACGACGCGCTGTGGCACGTCACGCTCGCGTTCCTCGGCGAGGTGCCCGACACCGTGCTGCCCGAGCTCGACGTACGGCTGGCGCGCGCCGCCGCGCGTCACGCGCCGATGAGGGTGTGGTTCGGCTCGGCGGGCGCGTTCCCCTCGCCCTCACGGGCGAGGACCTTCTGGGTGGGGCTCAACACCGTCCCCGCCGGCTCGGACGACCCGGAGGGCCCGGAGGGTGCCGGGAGGCGCGGAGGCTCGCGGAGCGGCGGGATGCCCGGGGACGAGCGGGGCGGGCGCCGGGAGGGCTCCCGGGGCCGCTCCGGGGCGTTCGCCGAGCCGATGGTGCGGCTGGCGGCGTCGCTCGCGGCCGGAGCCCGGCGGGCCGGGGCCGAGGAGGTGGACCGCAAGGCGTTCCACCCCCACCTGACCCTGGCCCGCTCACGACGCGGCGAGGATCTGCGCACGCTCGTGTCCTCGATGAGCGCGTTCCGGGGACACGAATGGCAGGCGGACGCCGTCCATCTGGTGCGCAGCCATCTGGGATCCCATGTTCGCTATGAGCAGGTCGCGGTCTACCCACTCGGCGGACGCGATTAGGCTCCAATGCGTGGATCGTCCTCGTCGCTGGTTGCTGCCCACGGTGCTCGCGCTACTCGTGCTCATCGTGGTGATCGGAGCGTTGCTCCGCTAGCTACCAGGCGTACTCCTCCGGAGAGGTCCTGAAGCCGGGGAAGATCTCGTCGATGCGGGTGAGCGCCTTCTCGTCGAGCTCGATCTCCAGGGCCCTCACCGTCCCGTCGAGCTGGTCCAGCGTGCGCGGGCCGATGATCGGCGCGGTGACGGCCTTCTGGTGGAGCAACCAGGCCAGACCCACGTGCGCCGGGTCCTCGCCGAGCTCGTCGCAGAACGCCTCGTAGCGCTCGATCTTGTCGCGGTGCTTCTCCAACTCCTTGACGATCGTCTCGGACGCGGAGCGGCCCTTGTCGATCTTGCGGAGGACGCCTCCGAGCAGGCCGCCCGCGAGCGGGCTCCACGGGATCAGGCCGAGCCCGTAGTCCTCGCACGCCGGGATGACCTCCAGCTCGGCCGCCCGGACGATCAGGTTGTAGTGGGACTGTTCGGAGACCAGGCCCAGCGAGTTCCGGCGGCGGGCCGACTCCTGCGCCTTGGCGATGTGCCACCCCGCGAAGTTGGACGACCCGACGTACAGGATCTTCCCCTGCTGCTTCAGGATGTCCATGGCCTCCCAGAACTCCTCGAACGGGGTGTTCCGGTCGACGTGGTGGGCCTGGTAGAGGTCGATGTAGTCCGTCTGCATCCGCTTCAGCGACGCGTCGCAGGCGCGGCGGATGTTGAGCGCCGACAGGCGGCCCTCGTTGGGCCAGTCGCCCATGTCGCCGTAGAGCTTCGTGGCGATGACGGTGCGCTCGCGGCGGCCGCCGCCCTTGGCGAACCAGCGCCCGATGATGTTCTCGGTGATGCCCTCGCCCTTCTTCCACCCGTACACGTTGGCGGTGTCGAAGAAGTTGATCCCCAGCTCGTGGGCGCGGTCCATGATGGCGAAGGAGTCGTCCTCCGAGGTCACGGGGCCGAAGTTCATCGTGCCGAGGCAGAGCCTGCTGACCTGGAGACCTGTGCGGCCAAGCTGTCCGTAATCCATGCCGTCCACCCTAAGAACCTGGAGTGGACTCCAGTCGAGCGCATCGCGTACGGAAATCCGCGCGGCGGCGACCGGAACGTCGTGTGGGCCGTCGTGGCCGCCGGGTCGCGGCGGGACCGTCCCGGCGCGGTGGCCGGGTGCTCCCTTTCCGTGCCGGTGATCCCATGCTTGCGTGGGGACGGCGTCGGCGTGGGCGCGGTCGGGAATGATTGGCGCATGCGGAGCGGGACGGGGAGATTGCCGATGCGGAGGATAAATCGCTCGTACGGCTGCGCCCCGCCGGGTTCGGCGATGTGGGCGGCGACATCGCGCGCGCCGTTCTCCGGTCGACCGCGTCCGGGCCGGTTCCTGGCGCCGCTGATCGTCGTGGCCTGGCTGTGTGCCCTCTTCCTCGCCGCCGCGAACCCCGCGTCCGCGTCCACCGGGGAGCCCGGGGAGGCACCGCCCGCCGCGCGCCCTGCCGCCGTGCGCCCTGCCGCCGTGCGCCCTGCCGCCGTGCGACCCGCGCTCGCCCCCGCCGTACCGGTGAACGCCCCCGCCGTACCGGTGAACGCCGCCGGCGCGAGGTCGGCGGCGAGGGACGACGGGCGGCTGCTGTTCACCTTCCGCGACTCGCGCATCGACGAGTCCAGCGGGCTCGCGGTCTCGCCCACCCATGAGGGCATCGTCTACACCCACAACGACAGCGGCGACAGCGCCCGGTTCTTCGCGGTCGACATGGACGGGCGGACCCGGGCCACGTTCCGGCTCGCCGGGGTGACCGCGCGGGACTGGGAGGCGATGGCCGCGTCCGTGGACCCGGCGACCGGCAAGGGCGTCCTGTGGTTCGCCGACATCGGCGACAACTTCGACGGCGCCTGGCCGGACGTCTCGGTCTACCGGGTCGACGAGCCGGCGACCATGAAGTCCGCGACGCTTCCGGCCACCCGCTACCGCTTCCGCTACGAGGGCGGGGCCAGGAACGCCGAGGGCATGATGGTTCATCCCAAGACGGGCCGGCTGTACATCGTGAGCAAGGAGTTCTCCGGCTCCGTTTACGCGGCGCCCAAGGAACTGCGCACCGACCGGGTGAACCTGCTCAAGCGGGTCGGACCCGCGCCGATCATGGCGACGGACGCCGCGTACGCGCCGGACGGGTCGAGCTTCGTCATCCGCACGTATTTCTCCGCCTCGCTCTATCGCGCGCCGGGCGACCTGATCGCCCACCTCACGATGCCGGCGCTCAAGCAGGCCGAGTCCATCGCGTACACCCGGGACGGCAAGGCGTTGCTGGCCGGATCGGAGGGGCTGAACAGCCCGGTCTACCTCGTGCCGCTTCCGGCCCGGGCGGTCTCGCCCTCCGCGTCCGCGGCGGCGGCCGAGACCGCGGACGCTCCACCCGGTGCGGCGCAGGCCAGGGACGGGGGATCGGTCACCGCGTCGGGCGGAGGGCCGGAGAAGGGCGAGGACGGAGGCATCCCGTTCTCGATGGTGGCGCTCTGGCTGGGGACGGCCGTCGGGGCGATCGGGATCATCACGGTCATCGCGTACCGCACCGCCCGCTGATCATCCGGCCGGCGCCCGCCGGCGGGTCACATCTTGGCGACGAACGGTTCGCCGCGCAGCGCGTGCTCGACCAGATCGACCGAGCGGGCCAGCCGTACCAGCCGGGCGCCCTCGCGCCGGTAGGCGTCGAGCACGGCCTCGACGGCGTGCGGCGGCAGGTGGCCCTTCAGGTCGACGGCGGCTCCGCGATAGCCCGTCCTGGCCGCCTCGATCTCCGCCCGGACGTGCTGGCGGGCCATCCGGGCGAGCGCGAGCGGGTGCCGCCTGAGCACGCCGTACGCGCGGTAGTCGGGTGGGACGGCGTCGAGCAGCCACGCCGCCGCCGACACCTCCCACTCGGGGGTGTCCGGCGGGCGCACCTCCGACGGCCATCCGGTTGGCAGGTACACGCCGACCAGCATACCGAACAGGAGTTCGATCTAGAGGGCTGTCCCTCGGGGTGTCGTCTGCGCTAACTTGCGATGATGCGCGTTCTGGGGGCGAAAGCCGGGCAATCATGAAAATCGGCGTCATCGGCGCCGGCATCCTCGGGCTGGCGGTCGCGCGTGAGCTCGCCGCCTCCGGCGCCGAGGTGACCGTGCTCGACAAGGAGAGCCGCGTCGCGGCGCACCAGACCGGGCACAACAGCGGCGTCGTCCACGCGGGCATCTACTACGCCCCCGGATCGCTCAAGGCGCGGCTGTGCCGCGACGGCGTCGCCATGCTGCGCGAGTACTGCGCCGAGCATCGCCTGCCGTACGACGAGGTGGGGAAGCTGGTCGTCGCCTCGACCCGGGCCGAGCTGCCGGGGCTGCGCCGGATCGCCGAGCGGGCGCGCGAGAACGGCGTGCCGGGCATCGCCGAGCTGGACGCGCTCGGGCTGCGCGAGGTGGAGCCGTTCGCGGTGGGCGCGGGGGCGGTGCACTCGCCCACGACCGCGATCACCGACTTCCCGGCCGTCGCCCGCCGCCTCGCCGAGGACCTGGCCGCCATGGGCGGCGCCGTACGGCTGGCGCACCCGGTGCGCGCGCTGCGCGAGACCGCGAGCGGCGTCCAGGTGCTCGCGGGAGGCTCCCGGTTCGCGTTCGACGCCGTGGTGTCGTGCGCGGGGCTGGGCACGGACCGGGTCGCCGCGCTCGCCGGGGCCCCGGGCGACGTGCGGATCGTGCCGTTCCGGGGCGAGTACCGGCGGCTGGCGGGCGCGGCGCGTGACCGGGTGCGCGGGTTGATCTATCCGGTGCCCGACCCTCGTTATCCGTTCCTCGGCGTCCACCTGACCCGGCGGATCGACGGCGAGGTCCTGGTCGGGCCCAACGCGGTCATGGCCCTCGCGTTCGAGGGCTACCGGTGGCGGGACGTGTCGCCCGACGACCTGCGGGAGATCCTCGCGTGGCCCGGCACGTGGCGGATGGCCGGGCGGAACTGGCGCACCGGCCTGCGCGAGGTGTACGGCTCGGTGGCCGCCGACGCCTTCCTGGAGGCGGCGAGACGGTACGTCCCCTCGCTGGGGCCGGCGGATCTGGAGCCCGCGGAGGGGGGTGTGCGGGCGCAGGCGGTCGACCGGGAGGGGCGGCTGCTCGACGACTTCGCGATCGACGTCCACGGGCGGATCGTGCTGGTCAGGAACGCGCCGTCGCCGGCGGCCACGGCGAGCCTCGCCATCGCCCGACATGTCGTCTTAACAGTTCCTTTAAGGTGATGCACCTAGAGTGCTTGATGCCCCGTACGTCATCTTCACGTTGCCTTAAGGAAATTCGGTCAACATGTCATGGTGAGCGAATTCCCAGAAGCCCGGTTGCTGATCGTCGAAGACGAGCCCAACATCCTGGAACTGCTGGCCGCCAGCCTGCGGTTCGCCGGATTCGAGGTCACCACCGCCTCCAACGGAGGCGAGGCGGTCGCGGCGGCCCAGCGCCACCGGCCCGACCTGATCGTCCTCGACGTGATGTTGCCCGACATGGATGGATTCGACATCGTCCGCCGCCTGCGAGGCGGCGGGACGCACACGCCTGTCGTCTTCCTCACCGCCCGGGACGCCACCGAGGACAAGATCCGCGGCCTCACCCTCGGCGGCGACGACTACGTGACCAAGCCGTTCAGCCTCGAAGAGGTCATCGCCCGCATCCGGGCCGTGCTCCGCCGTACCGCGGGGGACCCGATGGCGGCGCCGCCCCGGCTCACTTTCGCGGACATCGAGCTGGACGAGGAGTCCCACGAGGTGTGGCGCGGCGGATCCGCGATCCCGCTGTCCCCGACCGAGTTCAAGCTGCTGCGCTACTTCATGGCGAACGCCGGCCGGGTGTTGTCCAAGGCCCAGATCCTCGACCACGTGTGGGACTACGACTTCCGAGGTGACGCCGGCATCGTCGAGTCGTATGTGTCGGTGCTCCGCCGCAAGGTCGACAACTCCCACCCGAGGCTCATCCACACCCTCAGGGGCGTCGGATACGTGATGCGAACGCCGCCGTCCGGCGCCGTGTGACCGTGGCGGGGAGGTGGTCGGACCGCACGCCGCTGCGGATCAAGCTGATCGCCGCGATGCTGGCGCTGGTCGCCGTCGCCCTCGCCGTGATCGGCGTCGGCAGCGTCTCGGTGCTCAACGGCTACCTCGTGGACCGTGTGGACGCGCAGCTCGACATGGTCGTGCACGACGTCGGCCGGCAGATGAAGCACAAACCGCTGGAGCTCGTCCGGCTGCGCACCCCGCCCGACGGCTGGGTCGCCGTCTACGACCAGGACGGCGTTCTCATCGCCACCCAGGCCGGGATGTCCGTCGAGAACATCCCGGGACCGCGCTCGCCCTCCCGCGACACGGAGGCGCCGCAGACCGTCCCCGCCGAGTCGGGAAGCGGCACGTGGCGCGTGCGCGTCGTCAAGGAACCGGACTCCGGCCACGCCCTCGTCGCCATCGACCTGGCCTCCGTCCGGCAGATCAGCACGCGGCTCGCGCTCATCGAGCTGCTCGGCAGCCTCCTCGTCATGGCCGTGCTCGCCGTGGTCGGCATAGTGACCGTACGGCGCAGCCTGCGCCCGCTGACCGAGATCGAGCGTACGGCCGAGGCCATCGCGGACGGCGATCTGAGCAGCCGTGTCCCCGACCGCCATCCGCGTACCGAGGTGGGGCGGCTGTCCCGCTCGCTCAACGGGATGTTGTCGCAGATCGAGGCGGCGTTCCAGGCGAAGGCGTCGTCGGAGGCCGCCGCGCGCGAGTCGGAGGAGCGGATGCGCAGGTTCGTCGCGGACGCCTCGCACGAGCTGCGCACCCCTCTCACGTCGATCCGGGGGTTCGCCGAGTTCCACCGGCGGGTGCCCGGCAACGACACCGCCCGTCTGATGCGGCGGATCGAGGACGAGGCCGCCCGGATGGGCCTGCTCGTGGACGACCTGCTGCTGCTCGCCCGCCTGGACCAGCAGCGCCCGCTCCAGGAGCACCCGGTGGACCTCCTCGCGATCGCCGCCGAGGTCGTGTACGACGCGCGGATCCTGGCGCCGGACCGGGACGTGTCCCTCCTGGTCGAGTCCGACATCGCCCTGATCGTCGAAGGAGACGAGGTGCGGCTGCGCCAGGTCGTCGGCAACCTGATGAGCAACGCGATGACGCACACGCCTCCCGGAACGCCGGTGACCGTACGGGTCGGGACGGCCGGCCGGCGGGCCGTCGTCGAGGTCGCGGACAAGGGCCCCGGCATGACGGCGGAGCAGGCGGAACGCGTCTTCGAGCGTTTCTACCGGGCGGACCTGTCCCGGGCGCGCAAGGACGACGCCGCGATGCGGTCGACGGGCGGAAGCGGCCTGGGGTTGTCCATCGTGACCGCGATCGTCCGCGCGCACGGCGGCATCGTGACCGTGGAGACGGCGCCCGGTGCGGGCGCGGCCTTCCGCGTCGTCCTCCCGCTGGTCCCCGAAGTCCTGGGCTCCGAAGTCCTGGGTTCCGAGGACGCGGAGGAGGAGGAGGGATCAGACGACGCGCCGCCCGGCGCGGCCTCGGAAGACGTCACCGTCTCGGGAGACGGCGCGGGCTCAGGAGTATGCGCGGGCCCGGAGGAAGGCGCGCCTCTGGAGGACGGCGCGGGCTCGCGGGACGGCTCGGGCCCGGGAGGAGCGGTCTCGCCCGCCACTCAGGCGACGCGCACCGAATAGTCGCCGAAACAAGTTGTCCGCGTCCGGCCTCTCTGTCGGCGACCCGCTCGAAGTGCTCAGGTACGTCCTGGACGGCCAGGTCAGTAGGGGGGAGCCGGCGTGGGGGACAGGCCGGGGAAGCTTCCGTCCGGGAAGGTCCCCGCGCCCCCGGCGCCGTCCGGCACGATCACCGAGTCGCCCTCGTCGAGCCCCTCGACGATCTGGACGTACTGGTCGCCTTCGACACCGATCCGCACCTGGCGGCGCACGTCCTCGCCCCCGGCCCGCACCGTCACCGTCGCCGTGCCGTCCTGCCCGATCTCCACGGCCCGGGTGGGGACGTAGACGGCGTTCTCGGCCGCGCCCGTCGTCACCCGCACGTACGCGGTCTGACCGACGAGCAGGTCACGCGGCGCGCTGGAGAGGGCGACGCGCACGCCGTACCGGACGAGCTGGTCGGTCTTCGTCGCGGTGACGTCGATGTGGGTGATGGTCCCGGCGAACTCCTGGCCGGGGTGGGTGTCCATGGTCACCGTGGCCCGCCGGCCGACCTTGAGCTTGCCGATGTCGGACTCGGTGAAGAGCGCGTTCACCTGGAGCTCGTCCAGGTTGCCGAGGGTGATGAAGGCCGCGCCCGCGTTCGCCGTGTCGCCCGTCCTGCCGCCGACGCTCATGACCGTGCCCTTGGACGGGGCCGTGATGACCACTCCGTCGAGCGCGTCCTTGGCGTTCGCCAGCTCGCGCTTGGCGGTGGCGACGTCGGCCTCGGCCTGTTCCACCGACGTGGCGGCCCCGCCCGCGCCTCCGGAGGAGCCGTTTCCGTCGCGGCCGCCGCCCGTGGCTCCGGAACCGCCGCTGCCGGCACCGGCGCCTCCGGAGGAACCGGAGCCGGTGCCGGTGCCGCCGGATGAGCCGCCCCGGGTCGAGCCTCCGCCCCCTGAGCCGTTCGAGGTGGTGGCGCGGCCGGTGGCGGAGTCATCGGTGCCGGTGCCGCAGGCCGAGCCCGTCGCCGACGGCTTCGCTGACGGGTCCGCGGCATCGGTGGCCGTCGCGTCCGGCGAGCGGCCCGCGGAGACGCCGTCCAGGATGCCTCCCGACCCGCCCCCGGCCGGGTTCGCCCCGACGGTGAGCATCTTGACGATGGTCTCGATGATGCCCTGGGTGATCGTCACGGTCTCCCTGACGGTCACGCGTTCCGTGACGACGATCGTCTGGGTGACGGTGACCGTGGGGACGGGCTCGGGCCGGGGCGCCCGGGTCGGCTCGGGCTCGGGTGCCCGGGTGGGTTCCCCGGTGGGTTCCGGGGTGGTCTCGGAGCCGGAGGCCGTCGGCTCCGGTCCTGTCCGCCGGGAGGACCGCCGTGCTTCGGCGCGCTCGGAGGCGCCGGTCTCGGCCGACGCGTGGGAGGCGCCGGATCCGGCCTGCCGGGTGCCCGTTCCGGCGGATCCGGTGTCGGACGAGCCGGTGTGGGAGGCCCCCGTCCCGGACGATCCGGCTCCGCCGGCGGAACGCCGTACGGGCTCGGACGTGGTGGTGGTCGTGGTCGTGGCGATCGGGGAGGGCTTCGACGTGGTCGTAGAGACGGGCGTCGGGCGCGAGGTCGTCGTCGAGATCGGCACCGGCTCGGAGGAGGTCGTCAGCAGCGGGGCGGGGCTCACCACGATCGGGCCGACCGCCGAGGGCGACGGCGCGGCCGAGGAGGGCCTCGGCGAGGCGCCCTTCCCCGGCGGGCACGAGGCCGCGGCCGAGGACGTCGGGCGCACGGAGGGGGCGGCGGACCGCCGCGCCCCCGTCCGGTTCGACGTGGGAGCGGGGGAGGCGGTCGAGGAGCTCCCCGCCTTCTCGGCGTTGTCGAGCGCCTCGTACGCGGCCGACAGCGCGGCGCGGGCCGCGACGTAGTTCTCCCTGGCCTCCGTCGCGTCCACCCGCGCGAGGGGTTGTCCCGCCCGGACCTTCTGGCCGGGTTTCACGTACACCTTCCTGACGACGCCGGAGGCGCCGAAGGACAGGTCGCGGCTGTGCGCGTCCACCGTGTTGCCGCTCGCGGAGACGGCGGCGGTCACGTTGCCGCGCTTGGCGGCCACCAGCTCGATCCTCGTGGCGGGGGCGCTCTCGTCGCCGCCGCCGAGGAGGTAGACGCCGCCGGAGACGAGTACGGCGCAGGCGAGAGCCAGACCTCCTGTGCGAAGGACCTTGGGCGGAACAATCATGCGCAAAATGGTGGTGGCACCAGGTCATACCAGGCTCAGGCGGGCCTGAGAGTTGTCTGTGTACGGCGATCACGCCGTGCCGGACGGTCACGATGATTCGCGGGTTCCCCGGCTCGGATGCCGGCAACGGTGCGAATACGGAGTTGTCAGCAAAGCTTCAGGCACGTCCGAAGTTGGCCCAAGCCCGGCCAGGCAGGGTGAAGGCCCGTGAAGCTGTCGACCAGGCGCAGGGCGCTCATCGTGAACGGGACCCTCGGGGTGCTCGTGGCGGGTGGTGCGGTCGCCGCCTATCTCTCCATCGCGGGCACCGCCGCCGGTCCCGCGAGCGCGGCCGGCGCCTCGACGGTGACCGTGGGACGGGGCACGGTCCTCGACTCGGTCTCGGCCTCCGGCTCGCTGGAGAGCGCCCGGAGCGCCTCCCTCGACTTCCGTACCAGCGGGACCATCTCCTCCGTCGACGTGAAGGAGGGGCAGAAGGTCAAGAAGGGGCAGGTGCTGGCGAAGCTGGACGGCTCCTCGCTGCGGGACGATCTCGCCGCCGCCTCCGCGAGCCTCACCGTCGCCAAGGAGCAGAACGACAGCCAGGCGACCGCCTCCAGCTATTCCCAGTACGTGAAGGCGCTCAACTCGTACAAGAGCGCCAAGCGCGCGCTGGCCGAGACCGTGCTCAAGGCGCCGTTCAGCGCCACGGTCACCGCGATCAACGGCGTGATCGGCGACAGGGCCGGCGCGTCCTCGGGCGGCGGTGGGTCGGCCGCGTCGGGTTCGGGGGGATCGGGGGGCTCGTCCGGTCTGATCGAGCTGATCGACACCTCGCGCATGCAGATCGTCGGAAACTTCACCGAGTCGGATGTCACGAAGCTGAAGGTCGGGCAGGCGGTCACGGTCTCGTTCGACGCGCTGAGCGGGGTGACCGCCCAGGGCAGGGTCAGCATCATCAACCCGGTCGCGTCCACGAGCAACAACGTCGTGCAGTACCCCGTGACCGTCACCCTCACCGAGATCCCCGAGGGCGTACGGCTGGGCCAGACGGCCACGGTCGAGGTCGTCGTCGGCAAGGCGGAGAACGTTCTCACCGTGCCGACCTCCGTGATCACCACGGCGGGAGGCCGTACCAGCGTCACCCTGGTGCGGGACGGGCAGCGGGTGACGCAGCCCGTGGAGGTCGGTGTCGAGGGCGACGGCACCACCGAGATCAGGTCCGGTGTCGAGGAGGGCGACCAGGTGGTCCGCCCCGCCGCCGCGTCGGGCGGGACGACCGGAACCTTCGGGTCCGGCGGCCGGACGCAGGGCGGCTTCCCGGGCATGGGCGGCGGCATGGGCGGCGGTATGACCGGGGGCATCCGGTCGGGCGGCGGCCGATGAACCGCCGGGCGGACGGGACGTCCCACGGCCCGGCGGCGGGGCCGGTGTACGGCCTCGCGGATGCGAGCGCGGGCGACGCGGCGAACGGGGCCGAGCCGGTCCTGCTCATCCGTGACGTCACGAAGGTCTATGGCGAGGGCGAGGCGACCGTGCGTGCCCTGCGCGGGGTCTCGCTGACCGTCGAACGCGGCGACTACGTCGCGATCATGGGCGCGTCCGGCTCCGGGAAGTCCACGCTGATGAACATCATCGGCTGCCTGGACGTGCCCACCACGGGGACGTACCTGCTCGGGGGCGTCGACGTGGGCGTGCTCGACGAGGTCAGGCTCGCCCGGGTGCGCAACCGGAGGATCGGGTTCGTCTTCCAGTCGTTCAACCTGATCCCCCGGATGAGCGCGCTGGCGAACGTCGAGCTTCCGCTGGCCTACGGCGGCGTACGCGCGGCGGAACGACGGCTGCGGGCGCTGGCCGCCCTCGGCCTGGTCGGGCTGTCGGACCGGGTGGGACACCAGCCGAACGAGCTGTCCGGCGGGCAGCAGCAGCGGGTGGCGGTGGCCCGCGCCCTCGTCACCTCGCCGACGCTGCTGCTGGCCGACGAGCCGACCGGCGCCCTGGACAGCACGTCCACAGGAGACGTTCTGGCGATCTTCGATCGGCTGAGCCTGAGTGGCAGGACCATCGTCGTGATCACGCATGAGCACGACGTCGCCGCGCACGCCAAGCGGGTGATCCGGCTGATGGACGGCCGGATCGTCGAGGACCGCAGGCAGGCGCCGGTGGACGGGCCGCCGCCGCTCGCCGGGCACCGACCCCCCACGGAAGCGATGAGCGAGCGATGAACGCCCTGGAGATCACCCGGTTCGCCGTACGCGGCCTGACCGCGAACAAGATGCGCAGCGTCCTGACGATGCTCGGCATCCTCATCGGGGTCGCGGCGGTGATCCTGCTTGTCGCGGTCGGCCAGGGGTCGTCGGACGCGATCAAGCAGCGGATCCAGAGCCTGGGGGCGAACACGCTCACCGTCTCCGCGTCGTTCTCGGGCGGGTTCGGCGGCCCCGGCATGCGCGGCGGCGGGGGCGGCGGCGGTCCGCGCACGCAGGCGCGCGGCCTCACCCTTGAGGACGCCCGCGCCATCGCCGACTCCGGCAACGCCCCCTCCATCAAGAGCGTCTCGCCGGTGGTGACCTCCTCGTCGGCCACGACGACGTACGAAGGGGCGAGTCACGCCATATCCCAGGTCGTCGGCACATATCCCAGCTATTTCGAGGCGACCAACAGGCCGGTGGCCTCGGGGTCGTACTTCACGAACCAGGACGTCACAGGCGTCCGAAAGGTCGTCGTCATCGGGAAGACGGTCGCGGACGAGCTGTTCGGCCGGCTCGACCCGGTCGGCAGGAACGTCAACATCCAGGGCGTCTCGTTCACCGTCGTCGGAGTGCTGAAGGAGTCGGGCTCGACCGGCGGCCAGGACGCAGACGACGTGGCCGTCGCCCCGCTGCCCGCCGTACAGCAGAGCCTGACCGGGTACGGCTCGCTCGGCAGCATCGTCGTGCAGGCCACGGGCGCCGAGAAGACGGACGCGGCCGAGGCGGAGATCACCGCGATCCTCGACCAGCGGCACGACATCACGGGGAACGCGACGGCGGACTACCGGATCCTCAACCAGGCCAGCCTGCAGGAGACGGTGACCGAGGCGACCGGCACGTTCACCGTGCTGCTCGCCGCGGTGGCGGCGATCAGCCTGCTCGTCGGCGGCATCGGCATCACGAACATCATGCTCGTGACCGTCACGGAGCGGACCCGCGAGATCGGCATCCGCAAGGCGATCGGCGCGCCCCGGGGGGCCATCCTCGGCCAGTTCCTCATCGAGGCGACCCTGCTCAGCCTGGTCGGCGGCCTGCTCGGGGTGGGCGTGGCCGTGGCGGGCAGCCGCTTCACGATCGCGGGAGTGCAGCCGGTCATCGTGCCGCAGTCGATCGTGCTGGCCCTCGGCGTCTCCGTCGCCATCGGCCTGTTCTTCGGCAGCTATCCCGCCAACCGCGCCGCGAAGCTGCGCCCGATCGAGGCACTGCGCTTCGAGTGAGCCCGCGCCCCGCGCGGTGACCCGAGGCGAGCACCAGACCAGGAGATGAGATGAGCAGAGCGAAGGCGAAGGCGCAGCCCGAGGCCGAGATGCCGGCGGCGGAGCTGCTGGACACCTCCCCGTTCGGCGACGAGCCCGAGACGGAGCCGGCCGCTCGCCCGGCCGGGCGCGGGATGTCGAAGGTCACCCTCGCGCTCGGCGCCGGCGTGGTGCTCATGGCGGGCGTGCTGGTCGGCATCCAGGCGCAGAAGGCGTGGGGGACGGCGTCCCCGTCCGGCGCCGCGAGCCGCGGGCTCGCCGGAGGCATGGGCGGTACGGGCCGCGGCTTCGGAGGCTTCGGCGGAGGGGCCGGCTTCGGCGGCGGGGCGGGCGGCTCCCGAGGCGGCGCGGGCCAGGGAACCCAGGGAGCCCAGGGCGGCCAGGAGCAGGACGCTCAGGGGTCTCAGTGGTCTGAGGGACGGGGCCAGACGGGGAGGGGAGCCGGTGCCGGTTCGCCGGGCGGCATGACCGTCGGCACGGTCAAGCTCGTGGACGGCGCCAAGGTCTACGTCCAGACCTCGGGCGGCACCATCGTCACCGTCAGGACCACCGGCGACACGAAGGTGCGGGTCACCAAGGCCGGAAAGGTCACCGACCTCAAGGTCGGCAGCCCGGTCGTCGTCACGGGCGCCGCGGACGAGGAGGGCGCCGTGGACGCCACCTCGGTCGTCCAGAGCGCCGGGAACCGCTAGGGAAGCCGGCCGCGCGCGGCGAGCCCGCCGCCCGGGGCAGCAGGGACGCGGACGAACCGCCGAAAGGAGAACACCAGATGAAAACGGAGGCACGCCTGCTCGTCGTGGACGACGAGCCCAACATCAGAGAGCTGCTCTCGGTGAGCCTCAGATACGCCGGGTTCGAGGTGGTGACCGCCTCGGACGGGCGGGAGGCCGTCCAGATCGCCGAGCGGGTGCGGCCCGATCTGATGGTGCTCGACGTGATGCTGCCCGACATGGACGGCTTCGCGGTGAGCTCCCGGCTGAGGGACGCCGGGCGGCGGATCCCCGTGGTCTTCCTGACCGCGCGGGACGCCACCGGGGACAAGGTCGCCGGACTGTCGCTGGGCGACGACTACGTGACCAAGCCGTTCAGCCTGGAGGAGGTGCTCGCCCGGATCCGGGCGGTGCTGCGCCGTACGCGCGGCGAGAGCCACCACCCCAGCCGGCTGCGGGTCGCCGACCTGGAGATGGACGAGGAGGCGCACCAGGTGTGGCGGGGCGGCCGGCAGGTGCGGCTGTCGCCCACGGAGTTCAAGCTGCTGCACTATTTCATGATCAATCAGGGCCGGGTGTTGTCGAAGGCCCAGATCCTCGACCACGTGTGGCACTACGACTTCGGCGGCGACCGCAACGTGGTCGAGTCGTACGTCTCCTACCTGCGGCGCAAGATCGACACGGTGGATCCCAAGCTGATCCACACGCTTCGCGGCGTGGGCTATGTCCTCCGTGCGCCCCGTCGCTGAGGTCAAGCGGCGGCTCGCCCGCACCCCGCTCTGGCTCCGCCTGGTGGGGGCCACGCTGCTGCTGGTGACGCTCGCGATCGCGCTCACCGGCGGCTTCGCCGTGCAGTTGCTGCGCGGCTATCTGATCGACCGGGTGGACCGGCAGCTCACCGGCTTCACCCGGCCCAGGAGCGACCCGCAGGGGGGCCAGGACCGGGACACGACGACCCCCGGCGGGACCCGGCCGCAGCGGCAGCCGGGTTTCTACTACATCGTCCTGCTGGACGCGGACGGCAACGCCGTACGGACCGTGCAGGAGCCCCCGAACGTCGATCCGCCCGTCCTGCCGAGGCTCACGGCCGCCGTCACCGAACGTATGCGGCGCAGGCTGTTCACCGCGTCCTCGCCGTCCGGGGAGCAGTGGCGCGTGGTCGCCGTCGGCGAGGCCGACGGCGTCACCCGGGTCGTCGCCGTCAGCCTCGCCGACGTCGACGGGACCGTCTCCCAGCTCGTGGTCATCGTGGCCGGGGTGGGCTTCGGGGTGCTCGTCGCTCTCGGCCTGGCCTGCTACTGGCTCGTACGGCGCAGCCTGCGCCCCCTGGGCGAGATCGAACGCACGGCGCAGGCGATCGCGGGCGGCGACCTGTCGCGGCGGCTCCCACTGCGGCACCGCCGTACCGAGATCGGACGGCTGGGCCGGGCGATCAACGGCATGCTCGCGCAGATCGAGTCGGCCTTCCGGGACCGGGAGGAGTCGGAGGCGATGGCGCGCGAGTCGGCGTTCGAGGCGCGGCGGTCGGAGGAGCGGATGCGCCGGTTCGTCGCCGACGCGTCGCACGAGTTGCGCACGCCGCTGACGTCGATCCGGGGGTTCGCCGAGCTGTACCGCCAGGAGCGCTCACAGGATCCGGCGGCGGTGCTGCGCCGGATCGAGGACGAGGCGGCCAGGATGGGCCTGCTCGTGGACGACCTGCTGCTGCTCGCCCGGCTGGACCAGCAGCGCCCGCTGCAACGGCGCGCCGTGGACGTGCTCAGCCTGGCGGCCGGGGCGGTCCTGGACGCGCAGACGCTCGCACCGGACCGCGAGATCGACCTCGTCCGGCTCGACGGCTCCGACGCCCCGGTCAAGGCGCTGGGCGACGAGCACCGGATCCGGCAGGTGATCGGCAACCTGGTGGGCAACGTCCTCCGCCACACTCCGCCCGGTACGGCGTTCCGCGTCGGCGTCGGGACCCTGTCCGGTGACGGGCCCGGTGACGGGCCGGGCGGCGGCTCCGACGGCGGCTCCGGGGGCGGCGGGACGGTCGTGATCGAGGTGGCCGACGAGGGCCCCGGCCTGCGCGAGGACGACGTGGAGCGCGTCTTCGAGCGGTTCTACCGCGCGGATCCGGCCCGCAGCCGCGCCGACACGGGCGGCACCGGGCTCGGGCTGTCCATCGTGGCGGCCCTCGTCAAGGCGCACGGGGGGACCATCACCGCCGAGTCCCCGCCCGGCGGCGGAGCCGTCTTCCAGGTCCGCCTCCCCGCCTGCTGAAACCCCGCCATCGCCCGCCCGGACTCGAAGCGGTGCGGGAGATCGGGGAATCCAGTGCCTCCGTTCGGCGTCCCGGCCCAGGTCGCGGATCCGAGCGCTCGCAGGTGGGGTCGCTCGCGTCCGGACGGGGGCTCATCGGGGCGGGCGGGTTGACAGGTGATCCTCAGCCGGGCCCGATGCGGTTCCAAGTTTCCCGCGCTGGAGTGGATCGCCGTGGCGCGGGCCTCACGACACCGGAGGCCGTCGCTCTCGCGCGCCCGTGTGCGAAAGGCCAGGTCGATCACCGTGCGTTCGCTGTACGCCGCCGTGGTGGCGGTTTCCGTGCTGACCGTCGCGGCCTGCGGGGGAGAGGACGGCGGTGCCGGTGGCGGTGCGGCAGCGGAGGGCGACCAGCGTGCGGCGTACCTGAACTGCCTGCGCGAGAACGGCGTGACGCTGCCCAGCGGACGCCCCCGCGGCCGTCCGAGCCGTGCCCCGGACGGCGAAGCGGGCGGGGCCGCCGGTGAAGCGGCCGGAGGCCGGGGCGACGACACCGACGCTTCCGGCCCCGCGGGCACTTCCGGCGCCTCGGACGGGCAGGGCGATGGCGGGGCTTCGGACGGTCGGGGAGACGCGCCCGGCGATGCTTCCAGCGATGCTCCCAGCGCGCGTCCGAGCCGGGGGCCGGGCGGCTTCCGTTCCATGTCTCCGGAGATGCGCAAGGCCATGGAGGCGTGCCGGTCGCTCATGCCCGAGGGCGGGCGCGGGTGGGGCGGGAACGGACGCGGCCCCGGCGACGGGACCCGCGATTCCGCCGCCGTCGAAGCCGCCATGCGGCCCTTCCGCACCTGCATGAAGGACAACGGCGCCGAGATCGCCGAGGGCGGGAGCTGGCGCGATCTCGACCAGAAGGACACCAAGGTGGCCGCCGCCCTCACGAAGTGCCGGACCCTCCTGCCCGAGCCCAGCCCGCGGCCCTCGTAGCCGCCCCGCCCGCGTCGAGCGGCAGCCGACGACGCGGCCCCCCGGTCCTGGAGGCGACCCGGCCGACGACACGGCCCCCGGGTCCTGGAGGCGACCCCGGCCGACGACACGGCCCCCGGGTCCTGGAGGCGACCCCGGCCGGCGACGCGCGGCCCGAACCACGCCATGCCGCCTGACGCGCGGCCCGGGACCATGCCATGCCGCCGCCTATCGAGACCGCAAAACCTCCATAAATCATCGTTTGTGGTGCTTTGTATAAGAAAGTTCCTGTATTTCGGCATTTAGTGGAGGCCGGTGCGGGAAGGTCCGTGGGTATGCCGGGCGGTACGGGGCTGCTCGAAGCCCTCGGAGTGCTGCGACGCCAGCTCGACCACGACCTGTTCCCTCTGGAGATCGGGGACGTCGCGGCGGACCGGCGCGCGCTCAAGGGGATGACCGGGCAGCTCGACGACTACCTGCTGCCCCGGCTGGCCGCCATCGACGCGCCCCTCCTGGCGGTCGTCGGCGGATCCACCGGCGCGGGCAAGTCCACCCTGGTCAACTCCATCGTCCAGACCGACGTCACCGAACCCGGCGTGCTCCGGCCGACCACCCTCGCGCCCACCCTCGTGGCCGGTCGCGAGGACGCGGACTGGTTCATGTCCGGCCGCGTGCTGCCCGGACTGCCCAGGGTCACCGGACCGGGCCCGGGAGAGCCGGGCACGCTGAAGGTGGCCGTGGTGGACTCCCTGTCGCCGGGGCTGGCGCTGCTCGACGCCCCGGACATCGACTCGGTCGTCACCGCCAACCGCGAGCTCGCCGCGCAGCTCCTCGCCGCCGCCGACCTGTGGCTGTTCGTCACCACGGCGGCCCGCTACGCCGACGAGGTGCCGTGGAGCTTCCTGCGCAGCGCCCGGGAGCGCAGCACCGCCCTGGCGATCATCCTGCAGCGGGTTCCGTCCGAGGCGATGACCCCCATCACCGCCGACCTGGAGCGCCTGCTCCGGGAGAACGGGCTGGCCGGCACCCCCCTCTTCGGGATCCCCGAGCTGGTCCTCCCCTCGGAGCGGGCCAGGTTGCCCGCGGAAGCCGTACGGCCCGTCACGCGATGGCTGGCCGAACTGTCCGCCGACGCGCGCTCCCGCGCCCAGGTGGTGCGCCAGACGTTGTCCGGCGCCCTGGACAGCCTCGTCGCCCGGGTGCCCGTGCTCGCCTCGCACGTCGACCGGCAGCGGGAGGGCATAGCGGCCCTGCGCGACGTCGCCGAGAAGGCGTACGACTCGGCGATGTCGGCCTTCGACGAGGGGATGCGCGACGGTTCGCTGCTCAGGGGCGAGGTGCTGGCCCGCTGGCAGGACTTCATCGGCACCGGCGACCTGATGAGGGCACTGGAGTCCCGCGTCGGCTGGGTGCGCGACCGCGTCGTCGCCTTCGTCAGGGGACGGCCCGCCCCCGACCGCCGGCTCCGGGTCGCGCTGGAGACCGGCATCGAGTCCCTGATCCGCTCCTCGGCCGAAGGCGCCGCCGAACGCGCCGTGGAGTCGTGGCTGGCCATGCCCGCGGGCCGTGACCTGCTCGAACGCGCGGGCGTCGCCACCGCCGGACGGCTCGGCCGCGCCTCGTCCGAGCTGCGCTCCAGGGCCGGAGCCGAGGTGCGCGCCTGGCAGGGAGAGGTCCTCGACCTGGTCCGCAGCGAGGGCGCGGACAAGCGGCTCGCGGCCAGGACGGCCTCCTTCGGCGTGAACGGCCTCGGCCTGCTGCTCATGTTCGGCGTCTTCGCGTCCACCGGCGGCATCACCGGCATCGAGATCGGCATCGCGGGCGGCACCAGCGTGCTGAGCCAGAAACTGCTCGAGGCCATCTTCGGCGACCAGGCGGTACGCATCCTGACCTACGAGGCGCGCCAGGCCCTGCGCCGGCGCGTCCGCCTCGTCCTCGACGAAGAGCTGGCCCGCTTCACCGGCCTGCTCGACGGCCTCGGCCCGGACGAGGAGACCTCCGCGAAGCTGCGGGCCGCCGCGCAAGCCGTGGAGGAGCGGAAACGGGAGCTCCCGGTCGCGCCGGTCCCGCACGGCGGCGACGGCGGGCCCTCCGGCGGTACGCGGTGAAGCTGAGGCGGAAGAAGGCCGGCCTCCCCCTGGACGACCGGCTCGCCGCACTCGCCGAGGCCGCCGATCTGGCGGAGGGACGGCTCGGACACCCCCTGGTGGAGCGGGCCAGGGCCGTGGTGTCCCGGGCGGGCACGCGAAGCGGTCTCTCGGTCGCGCACACCGCGGTCGCCCTCGCCGGGGCGACGGGCAGCGGGAAGTCGTCCCTGTTCAACGCGCTGGCCGGCACGCCGCTCGCCGACGTGGGGGTGACCCGGCCGATGACCTCGCAGGCCCAGGCGGCGCTCTGGGACGCGGGAGGGGCGGGGCCGCTCCTCGACTGGCTCGACGTCCCACGGCGGCACTCCGTGGACGGCCGTGACCTCTCCGGGCTCATCCTGCTCGACCTGCCGGACCACGACTCCATCGAGCTGACGCACCGGCTCGAGGTCGATCGCCTCGTCGCCGTCGTGGACCTGCTCGTGTGGGTGCTCGACCCGCAGAAGTACGCGGACGCGGCCGTCCACGAGCGGTACCTCCGGCCGCTCTCCCGGCACCGGGACGTCATGCTCGTCGTGCTCAACCAGATCGACCGGCTGCCGCGTCCCGCGGTGGACCGCTGCCTGTCGGATCTGCGCTCGCTCCTCGCCGCCGACGGCCTGTCCGGCGTACGGGTGGTGGGGGCGTCGGCGGTGACCGGCGAGGGGCTGCCCGAGCTGCGCGAGGCGCTGTCCATCCTGGTGTCCCGCCGTACGGCGTGGGCGTCGCGACTGGCCGCGGACGCGGCGGCGGCGGCGACCGCGCTCGCCGGGTCGGACGAGGCCCCACCAGAGGCGGCCGCCCTGGACGAGGCGGACGAGCCGCTGGTCGACGCGCTGGAAGAGGCCGCGGCCGTGCCGCTGGTCGTCGAGGCGGTGGCCAAGGCGCACCGGCACCGGGCCGTCGCGGCCACGGGGTGGCCGGTGACGCGCTGGTTGCGGCGACTGCGTCCCGATCCGCTCCGGCGGCTCCACATCGGAGGCGTCGCCCGTACGCCGGGGCGGACCTCGGTGCCCGCGGCGACCGCCATCCAGCGTTCGCAGGTGGACACCGCGATCCGCGAGGTGGGCGCGGAGGCCGCCCGGGGGATGCCCGAGCCGTGGGCGGCGGCCGTCCGGCACGCGGCCCGCTCGCACGTCGGTGAGCTGGGGGACCAGATCGACATGGCGGTGGCCTGGACCTCGCTCGGCGCGTCGCGGCGGCCGCGCTGGTGGCGGGTCGTGGGCGTGCTGCAGTGGCTGGTTTTCGCCGTGCTGGTGGCCGGGGCGGCCTGGCTGCTCGCGCTGTTCGCCGTCGCCGCGCTCATGTTGCCCGCGCCGCCCACGCCGAAGGAGGGCGACGTGCCGTGGCCGACCGCGCTGCTGGTCGGAGGGGCGGTCGCCGGGGTGATCGTCGCCCTGGTGTGCCGGCTGGTCGCCTGGCTGGGCAGCAGGCGCCGGGCGCGCCGGGCCGCCCGCGCCCTGCGCGTGAGCATCGCCGACGTCGCCCGGCGCCTGGTGATCGCGCCGGTGAACGAGGAACTGGACCGCTATCGCCGTTTCGCCGATCGCGTCAGGATCGCGCGCTCACGCTGACCCGTTCTCCGGCTTCCCGGGCCGGGCCGAGATCGGTGGGCGGCGAGATCGGCGGGCCGCCCGTTCCGGGTTCCCCGGGGCCTTGCTCCCCGGGGCCCTGTTCCCGGGGCCTTGTTCCCGGGGAACGGCCGGACCGCCTGTTCTCCCGGTCTCCCCCGGGGCCGGGGGAGCCGGGCGGTCGGTCAGCGTTCAGGGTCGATGGCGCCGTCGGCCTGCTTGCGGACCGCGTCCAGTGGATCGGGCAGCGGGTTCTTCGCCGTCTCGATCTGGCGAGGACGACCGGTGGTCTCGCTGTCCTCGGCCTCGGCCTTCGCCTCCGCGGCGGCGCGTTCGGCCTCCGCGACGGCCTCGGTCCCCGCGGCGCGCTCATACGCGCGCTCCTCGGGGGCGCGGGTCGCCGCCGAGCGGGGCAGCGCCTCGGTGAACGCCCTGGAGACGCCCTGCAGCGCGGACGTGACCTCGCTCGGGATCACCCAGAACGTGTTGCCCTGGCCGTTCGCGAGCTGCGGGAGGACCTGGAGGTACTGGTACGCGAGCATCTTCGGGTCGGGGTCGTTGCGGTGGACCGCCTGGAAGACCTCGTCGATCGCCTGCGCCTGCCCCTCGGCCTTGAGGATCTGGGAGGTGCGCTCGCCCTCGGCCCGCAGGATCGCGCTCTGCTTCTCGCCCTCGGCGGTGAGGATCTGCGACTGCCGCAGACCTTCGGCGGTGAGGATCGCCGCGCGCTTGTCCCGCTCGGCGCGCATCTGCTTCTCCATCGCCTCCTTGATGGTCTTGGGCGGGTCGATCGCCTTGATCTCGACGCGGTTGACCCGGATGCCCCACTTGCCGGTCGCCTCGTCGAGCACGCCGCGAAGCTGGCTGTTGATCGTGTCACGCGAGGTCAGCGTCTTCTCCAGGTCCATGCCGCCGACCACGTTGCGCAGGGTGGTCACGGTGAGCTGCTCCACACCCTGGATGAAGTTCGCGATCTCGTACGCCGCGGCGCGCGGGTCGGTGACCTGGAAGTAGAGCACGGTGTCGATGTCGACGACCAGGTTGTCCTCAGTGATCACCGGCTGCGGCTTGAACGAGACCACCTGCTCGCGCAGATCGATCAGTGGCCGCACCCGGTCCACGAAGGGGATCACGAAGTTCAGGCCGGGCCCCAGCGTCCTGTTGTACCGGCCGAGCCGCTCCACGTTGCCCGCGCGGGCCTGCGGGACGATCCGGACGGATCGCAGCACGACGAAGACCACCAGCAGGGCGACGACGATTCCCGCGATCAGGGATGGATCCATGCTCACTCCTGCACTCAATCCCGTGGGTAGACGAGGGCGGTCGCTCCCTCGATCTCGATGACGTCCACCGTGGCGCCCGGTGGGATGACGAGGGTCTCGTCGTAGGCGCGGGCCGACCACTCCTCGCCGCCGATGCGCACCCGGCCGTCCCGGCCGGTGACCTCCTGGGTCACGTAGGCGGGCCGGCCGACGAGCGCGGAGACCCCGAACTGGCGGGAGGGCGACTGCGTCATGTGTCGGCGGGCGATCGGGCGGACTCCGGCGAGTCCGGCGACGGAGGCGGCGATGAAGACGACGAGCTGGATGCCGATGGGGAACCCGATGGCGGCGACGCCCGCCGTGAGCAGCGCCGCGACCGCGACGAGCCCCAGGGCGGCGGTCAGCGTGAAGATCTCGGCCACTCCCAGGCCGGCGGCCAGGATGAGCCAAATGATCCACGAGTCCATTTTTTCGCCTCCATAGCGATAAACGGATCCCGTTTCGCAGGGGTTCCTTCTTTTACGTTAACTCTGTATGGGCGTCACGTGATATTTCAAGATTCGCGGGTGGGGCCGGGAGGATGAACGCGCGCGTCGGGCCGGGGGCGCGGAGCGCGCTGCCCTTGATCCACTCGTACCAGGAAAGCTGCCAGAAGCCCCAGCCGTTGTTCCATTCCAGCTCGCGGTCGGTTCCCGTGACGACGACGGGATCACCGCGCAGCGCGTTGTCGTAGAACCAGGCGGCCTGGTCGGGGCGGGCGTTCACGCAGCCGTGGCTCACGTTGGCCCGTCCCTGGGCCCACACGTTGTTCTTCGCGTGGACGTATTCCCCGCTGTTGGAAATCCGCACCGCGTGCCCGATCATCACGTCGTAATACCCGGGATCGCCCTTGGACCGCCCCGGCGAGATCATGCGGACCGGGTTGCCCTTCTCCATCGTCAGGTGGACGCCGCTGGTGGTCGTGTACTCCCTGGTCGTGGCCATGCCCGCGCTGATGGCCATGCGCTGGGCGACCTCGCCGTCCCGGCGCACCACCATCCGGTGCGTACGGGTGTCCACCGTGCTGACCATGCGCCGCCCGACCGCGAACGAGACCGTCCGGTCCGCCGTGCCGTACGTGCCGGGGGCGGAGCGCACGCCCGCGAGGTGGGCGGTGAGGACGACACTCTGCCGGGCCGGCCACAGCTTCCTGGTGCGGAACACCACCTGAGTGCCGTCGAACCAGTGCCACGCGCCGTCCACCGGCCCGCTGTAGGCCTTCGAGTACGCGGTGGCGCCGTGCTCGCCGTACGCGGCGGGGGTGGCGAGCGGTGTCGCGCGCACCTCCAGGGCCCGCTCGACCGCCTTGCGGTCCTGGACGGGCTGGTCGAAGGTCACGATGATCGGCATCCCCACGCCGACGGTCTCGTGGTCGTTCGGCGTGACGGCGAGGATGTCGAGCGATCGCCGCGGGCGCAGGGTGCGGAACCGGCCCATCAGCCGGGTGGACCCGCCCAGCCCGCCCGCCGCGGCGGTCACGACGTACTCGGTGTCGGGCGCCAGCGCCCAGTCGGACCGCCACACGGTGCGGGTGGCGTTGAACCTGCCCGGCACGGCGACGCCGCCCGCGTACGCGGTGAGGGCGGTCAGCGTGCCGCCCTGCGCGGTGACGACCAGGCCCTTGTCCGGCCGGGCCGCGGTCGCGTCGGGCGCCGGGGACATCGTGATGCGTGGCGTGTCGTGCGGCCGTTCGGCGGCCGGGGCGGTCACGTCCGAGCAGCCGGAGGCGACGAGCAGCACCGCCGCCGACAACGCCGCGGTCATCCGCCCCCCGCCGCCCGCCGCGTCCGGCCCGCCGGTACGCCTCGGGGCGGTGGGCCCGGGGCCGGTCCGGCGTGCGGTGGATGCCAGAAGCGGAGCGTTCGGGTGCGCGGTGGCGGCCGAGTGCGGAGGGGCCGCCGGGAGGAGAGCCGTCGCCCATGCTGCGAACCGCATCCGCTGCCTGCCTCCTCGGTGCCCGATCCAGGTGCCGTGGACCTTCCCGGCTCGCCGCGGCCGGCCTGTGCGGCTCCTCGCGGCTGTGCCGTTCCACCGGGGCGCCCCGGGTGCTCCCTCACCATGGCGAGGGAGCCACGGGACGTCTTCCTGGCACTCCGTAGCAGTATAGGTACTCTACGTGGCCGGAGTGATCCTCCCGGTGACCTCCCCGAGCCCGATCCCGCCCGGCGCCACGGCGCTGATCGTCACCGTGTCGCCGTCCTCCAGGAAGGCGCGCGTGGTGCCATCGGCCAGTTTGATCGGTTCGGCGCCGTTCCAGGTCACTTCGATGAGCGAGCCGAACGCGCCCTCGCTGGAGATCGTCCCGCTGGCGAAGAGGTCACCCGTGCGCAGCGACGCGCCGTTCACCGTCATGTGGGCGAGCATCTGGTCGGGCGTCCAGTACATGTCCCGGTACGACGGGGTCGAGATCGTCTCGCCGTTCAGCTCGACGCGCAGCGTGAGGTCGAGGCCCCACGGCGCGTCCCTGCGCAGGTAGTCCATCGGCGCCGGGTCCTGCTCGCGGCCGGCGACCCGCGCGCCGTGCAGGGCCTCCAGCGGTGTGATCCACGGCGAGACGGACGTCGCGAACGACTTGCCGAGGAACGGGCCGAGCGGCACGTACTCCCACGCCTGGATGTCCCGCGCGCTCCAGTCGTTGAGCAGGGTGACGCCGAAGACATGGTCCTCGAACGCCCCCGCCCGATCGCCGAGCCGAGTCGGCGCGCCCACCACGAACCCGAGCTCGGCCTCGATGTCGAGCCGCGCCGAGGGGCCGAACGACGGCCCCGGCATCCGCTGCCCGCACGGCCGCCTGATCGGGGTGCCGGAGACGACGACCGTTCCCGCGCGCCCGTGATAGCCGACGGGGAGGTGCCGCCAGTTGGGCTTCAGCGGCTCCTCGTCCGGCCGGAAGATGCGCCCGAGGTTGGACGCGTGCTCCAGCGAGGCGTAGAAGTCCACGTAGTCGGCCACCTCGACCGGCAGATGCATCGTGACCTGGTCGAGCGGGATCAGGTGCGGCTCGACCGCGGCCCGGTTCCCCGCGCTCCCGCTGCTTCCTTCGTCGGTGGGGCCGTCGGCGGCGCGGTCGCGGACCCGCCCGTCGGCGAGGAGGGTGCGCAGGCGGGCGCGCGTCCCCTGCCATGCCGTACGGCCCCTGGCGAGGAAGGGGTTGAGGCTGGGAGCGGCGAACACCTCGTCGTGCAGCACGGGCGCGAGGTCGAGCACATGGTCGCCCACGCGCACGCCGACCCGGGGCGGCTCTCCCGGGCGTGAGAAAACGCCGTAGGGCAGGTTGTCCAGGCCGAAGAGCGACTCGTCCGCTCCCGGCACCCAGCTTCGCGTCACCGTCGTCCTCTCGGTCAGTCACATGCGGCCGTTGTCAGGGGCCGGTCAGCGGGCCCACGTCCAGGCGTACGCCGGATCCTCGCAGGCGAGGGCGGCCGCGCCCAGGTCGAGCGGGCGGAACGTGTCGATCATCACGGCCATCTCGCTCGTCTCCGAGTGGCCGCGCCGTACGGCGTCGACGACGGCCTCGACGGCGCCCGGCTGCGGCCCGTGCGTGAACCCGGCCGGGTGCAGCGAGATCGACCCGACGTCGATGCCGGAGCCTCGCCGCGCGCTGTAGTCGCCGCCGACGTAGAACATCAGCTCGTCGGAGTCGACGTTGTGGTGGTTGTACGGGATCGGCACCGCGTCGGGATGGAAGTCCAGCGGCCGGGGGCAGAACGAGCAGATCACGAAGCCCGGGCCCTCGAACGTCTGGTGGACCGGGGGCGGCGCGTGCGTCCGCTTCACGATCGGCTCGAAGTCCTGGATGTTGAACGCGTACGGGTAGAGGCAGCCGTCCCAGCCGACGACGTCGAAGGGGTGGTGGGCGTAGGTCAGCCGGGTGAGCCCGCGACGGGTCCGCACGAGCACCTGCGTCTCCCCGCCGTCCACGACCAGCGGCTCGGAGGGCGCGCGCAGATCGCGCTCGCAGTACGGCGCGTGCTCAAGGAACTGGCCGTACGCGGACAGGTAGCGCCGGGGCGGGCGGATGTGCCCGGCCGCCTCGACGACCAGCGCGGTGAGCCGGCCCTCCGGAACCCACCGGTGGATCGTCCCGGTCGGGATGACGACGTAGTCCCCCTCGGCCGCCTCCAGCACGCCGTACGTCGACTCGAAGCGGGCCCGGCCGCTCGCGATGTAGACGCACTCGTCGCCCATGGAGTTGCGGTAGAGGTCGCTGGGCCTGTCGGTCGCGACGTACGAGATGCGGACGTCGGAGTTCCCGGCGAGCGGTTGCCGCCCGGTGATGAGGTCTCCGGTGGGGGTGAGATCCGGGGTTCTGAAGTGCCGCGGAGAGAGCGGCAGGTTGGGCGTGAGGTCGGGAGCGGCGAGGTCGACGGCCTCCGCCTTCACGATCGCCGTCGGCAGGTGGCGGTGGTAGAGGAGCGAGGAGTCGGACGAGAAGCCCTCCTCACCCATGAGCTCTTCCGCGTAGAGCCCACCATCCGGACGGCGGAACTGGACATGGCGCTTGCGTGGCACTTCGCCCACGACACGGTAGTACGGCATTGGTCCTCCGCGTACGGAATGCGGACGTCGATGTCCTCTATACGTACGACGATCCGCCATCGCCGCAGAGATGTCAAACCCTTCGGACCACAAAGAGATGATTTGTTCAGGCATGGCGGGAAGCTCTGCCCGCGCGAACGTGCCGACGACCCCGATCCCGACCCCGGCGTCAGCCCCGGCGTTGGCCCCGGCCCTGGCGTTGGCGTCGGCCCTGGCCAGGCGTCGGCGTCGCCGGGTATGCCGGACGGTCGTTCGTCCGGATAAGCCCATGCACCCTCGGCCGCGGCGTCACGGGATGCGTCACCAGGGCGTTACCGGGCGAGGGTGCGGGCCAGGTCGCGGGCGGCTTCGGCCACGCGGGGGCCGACCGTATCGATGTCGAGCATGCCGAAGGTCACGACGCCTACGGACGCCTCCAGCCACGGAAGGCCCCGGACGGGTACGGCGATGCCCCGCGCGCCCTCCTGCAACTGGCCCTCGGTGACCAGGAACGGCCGCGCCGCCTCCTCGCCCGCCGCCTCCTCGCCCGCCGCCTGCTCGTCCGGCGCCGGCTTGCCGTAGGGGGCCGTCTGCCGGCCCGGCACCGCTCTCTCACTGAGTGCCGTCTGCCCGCCCGGCACTGCCTTCCCATGAGGGGCCGCTTCCTCGCCCGGAGCCGCTTCTTTCGTGGGCGACGCCGCCCTCCCCGTCGTCGTAGTTCCCGACGCGGCCGCGTTCGCCGGTCGTGCCTTCTCACCGGGGAGCCGGGAACCGGCGGGCGTGGCCGCATGGCCGCGCCTCGTCTCCTCGCGGAGGGCGAGGATGGCGAGCCCGGCGGCTCCACGCGTGAGCGGATGGCGGGAGCCCTCCCGATAGGAGAGATGCATGTCGGTCCACGAGGGCTCGACCACGGCGACGGCGACGCCGTCCTCGCCCTCCGCGACGGTCAGATGGGCGGTGGCCCCGACCTGCTCGGCCAGCGCGCGCAGCGCGGGAAGCGCCGCCGCGCGCAGCAGGGGTTGCACGGCCTGGGCCATCACGAGCACCCCGAAGCCGAGATGGACCCGGCCCTCCGCGTCACGCCGGGCGAAACCCTCGTTCTGCAACGTGGTGAGCAGCCGGTAGACGACGGGACGGCTCAGCCCGAGCTCCTGAGCCAGCTCAGTGGGGGTGCGCCCCCGGTTCCCGTCGGCCAGCAGCCGCAACAGCCGCAGCCCTCGCTCCAGCGTCTGTGCCGATTCCGCCGCCATGCTGCGATTATCGCCGCCTCGATGACACCAGTGCGGAGTGGACGACGCGTTCGTGGCCGGCCCCGCCGGAGGGCGACGCCGCGAGGCACGCGCCTGGCGCACTGCCGGTCGCAGGAGAGCGACGTCACGGCCTCCCGAAGGGCGAACTGCCGACCCGTTGGAGGGCGACGTCACGCCCCTGAGGGGGTGAACTGCTGGCCCGCCGGAGGGCGACGTCATGCCCCCGAGGGCGGCGAACCTGCTGGTCGCCGGTGATGACGTCACGCTCCCCGAGGAGGTGAACTGCCGGGCGCCGAAGAGCGATGTCCTGGGCCCCTGAGGGGTGAACTGGCGGCCCGCCGGAGGCCGACGTCACGCCCCCCGAGAGTCGAACTGCCGGCCGCGCCGCCGTGAGGCGGCCGGGGATACTCGGCGAGAGCGTCGGGGAAGACGCTGTGGCCCGGCGTGGACCGTCAGGCGAGCGGGCGGCCGCTCTGGAGCCAGGCGCCGAACTCGTCGAGGTTGATCAGCCCGTCACCGTCGGTGTCGACCTTGGCGATCACACCCTGGGCGCCCTCCTCGGTGATCCGCTCGCCGAGCACCTCCATGAGGCGCACCAGCTCGCCGGCCGAGATCAGGCCGTCGTCGTCGCTGTCCACGAGGTCGAACGTCGCCGCGTACTCGCTCATGTCTTCTCCTCGCCCGGCGGCTCGTCGGAGTCCGAGAGCGTCCCCGGCTATGGGTTCAGGTTGGCGAGCAGCACGATAGCCGGATAAGTCACCACCAGTGCCGTTTTGCGGCAAGTACTGCGCCGGTGTCGCGAAGTACTGCGCCTGTGTCGCGCACCCCTGGTCGTTTGCGGCTGTGACGAAGAGGTCGTTGTCCTCAGGAGCCCGGCCAGCGATGCGGTCCGCACGCTCCCCATCGGGTGAAGGCCACATGGGCCGCGGCGGGTAATCAGCTCCTTCTTTTGTAAGAGGTCGTGGGCCTCAGGGGCCCGGTCGGTGATGCGGCCCGCACGCTCCGCCCACCTGATGGACGCCGTCGGCCCCGGCGGGTGCTGAGCTCTCCCTTTGGCACCGCTCCGGTCCTCGACCTCATCGGTCACCGCGGGGAAACGTCGTGCAGAGGCTCGACGACCTCGTCGGGCCTGTGAGAGCGGTCACGTCCCGCTGAATGGTGTAACTCCAGCCGATCATGTGAGGTCGGCGAGTTGTATCGGAACGTTGTGACTATGACGCGGCCAGCGCGGTCGGCGCCAGCGGTTCGCTCATATCTCCGCTCGGCTCGCTGGTCGGTGCGGCGAGTTGGGCCATCGATCCCTCCGAGAGGTAGCGGCGGTCGCTGACCTGCCATTCATCGTGATGTTCGGCCAGCACCGCGCCTGCTAGGCGGGCGAGGGCTGCGGGGTTGGGGAAGACCCCGACGACGTCGGATCGGCGTTTGATCTCCCGGTTGAGCCGTTCCAGGGGATTGGTCGACCAGATCTTCTTCCAGTGCTGGGAGGGGAAGTCGGCGAAGGCGGTGATGTCGTCGGCGGCCTCGAGCAGCATCTGCTCCACGGGCGGGAACTGGCGGCCGAGCATGGTGGC
>NZ_BBYM01000051.1 GCF_001570405.1 Microtetraspora niveoalba
CCGCCGGGCTGGCCGACCCCGGCGCCCGGCGACCGCCGGGCCGGCTGACCCCGGGGCGCGCCGACCGCCGGGCGTGCCGCCCACGGGCTCGCTGATCGTACGGGTCGGCTGACCGTCGGGGTCGCTAAGCGGAGACCTGCCCGAGCGCGCTCGGCGTCCTGTCCGGATCGTCGCGGACCCCGCGCAGCCGCGCGAGCGAGTACGCGCGGATGTCGTCGTCCGGCTCCCCTCCCTCGGCGAGGTCGGCGAGCACCTCGCCCATGAGGGCCGCGTACTTGAAGCCCTCGCCGCTGTCGCCGCAGGCCAGCACCGTCCCGCCGCCGACGCGGTCGATCACGAAGTGCCCGTCCGGAGAGTCGGTCCAGGAGCACACCTGCTCGTCCACGACCCTCGGGACCACGTCCGGGAACATGGCCCGCATCCGGCGGGTCAGCTCGGCCGTACGCTCCGGGACCGGGGTGCGGTCGTCGTCGCCGGGCACCAGCGGCCGCAGCGGCGTGTCCAGCCCCACCTTGTAGCCGACCCCCGGCGTGGGCATCCCGTACACGCCGGGAGCGCCGGCGTCGGGCCCGTCGAACAGGCCGGGCAGCCGCGCGGCGAGGTCCGGACGGCCGGTGTCCGCGTAGTGGACCACCTGTTCGAGATACGGCCGGAGCGTCACCGCGACCCCGAGACGGGGCAGCAGCTCCGGCGTGCCCGGGCCGGCGGCGACCACCACCGCGTCGCCGGGCAGCGTCGTGCCCCCGGCCAGGCGTACGACCGGGCGGCGGGCCGCGGCGTCGACCGCGACCACCGTCTCGCCGGTGAGCAGCCGCCCGCCGGCCGCGCGGAACCGGTCCGCCTGGGCCGCGAGGAACGCCTCGGCGAGCACCACGCCCGCGTCCTCCTGGAAGACGGCGTCCCGGCCGTCGGAGGCGAGGCCCGGGAAGAACCGGCCGACGTCGGCCGCCGGGACCTCCGCGAACGGCACCCGCGCTTCGCGGAGCGCGGTCGTGAGCCGGGGCAGCGAGGCGGTGTCCCGCCACAGCAGCCCGAGGCGCAGATGCAGCGTGGCCTCCGTCAGGCGCTCCACCCGCCGCATCGCGTCCCGGCCGCGCAGCGACAGCCGTATCCTGCGCGGGTCCGGATCGGCCAGCCGCCACAGCCGGGTCGGGCCGCGCGAGGAGGACAGGGGGTTGCCCACCCCGTAGCGCTCGACCAGGGTCACCTGATGACCCCGGGAGGCCAGCTCGGCCGCCGCGGACAGCCCCCAGGCGCCGGCCCCGACCACTGTGCACAGCACGTCACCACTCCAACCGTCGAGACAAGGTTCCCGTTCGCTCCGGTCGCGGGAACACGTCCTCCGGAGAACATGTCGGGGGCGGCCCTCCGGCGACCAGTCCCGCCCGTGCCGGCAGAAGCCGAAAATCGTGACACTCTGTCAGCCGGCCCGGCAGATCGCGCCGGGTTGTCCGGTTCCGGTCACGTCGGGTGATGGTCATACATGTTATGTTCTGCGGCACGCCCAGGGGTACGGACGAGGTCAGCGAGCCCATGTACTACGTGCTCACCGCGCTGCTCGACGGCCCTCTGCACGGCCACGCGATCATGAAGGTCATTGGGGAGATCTCGGGCGGCCGGGTCAAACCGTCCGTCGGCACTCTCTACGGCATCCTGGAGCGCCTCGGCGACCGGGGCCTGATCGTGGTGGACCCGCCCACGGCGCGGAACTCGTCGGCGTACGGCCGTCCCCATGCCGGAGCGCGTACCGGATCGGTCGCGCACCCGGCGGTAGGGCGGGCCCTACCGTCAAGAGAGCGGGCAACGTTACTGATCTTGCCGCGTCCGCGCCGAGAAGATGAGGACATCGTTCCCCCAGACCTGGAGTTGTCCTCAAAATGCGCAAGCTACTCGCCGCCGCCGCGGCCGCGGTCGTCCTCCTCGGCGCCGCCTCTCCCGCCCTGGCGGCGACCGCGCCGCACAAGACGGTCCGGCAGCACATGACCCGGTTGACCACCCAGGACGGGTTGGCGGGGGCGGTCGTCTCCGTACGCGAGCCGGACGGCCGCGTCACCACCTGGACGTCGGGCACCGCCGAGCGCGGCACGGGCAGGCCCATGGTCGGCGCCGACGCGCACTTCCGGATCGCCAGCGTGACCAAGCCCGTGATCGCGGCCACCGTGATCCGGCTGGTGGAGCAGGGCAGGATCGACCTGGACGCGCCCGTGGAGCGGTACGCGCCCGGCCTGCTCGACGGCCGGCCGATCACCGTCAGGCAACTGCTCAACCAGACCAGCGGGCTGCCCGAATACCTGCCGCTGATCGACTTCGCCCATCCAGGGGGCGACGCCGACTTCCTGCGCCTGGCCCTGGACGCCGAGCCCGTCGGCAAGCCTGGAGAGAAGTGGTTCTACTCCAACACCAACTACCTGGCCGCCGGCATGCTGATCGAGAAGGTCACGGGCAAGGATTTCCGTACGGTCACCCGGCGGGGCGTGCTCCGGCCGCTCACCCACACGTACTGGCCGCGCGAGAACGAGACGGGCATCCGGGGCGCGCACGCGCACACCTACGGCGTCAATCCCTTCGACCCCGAGGCGCAGGGCAAGACGGTCGACACCACCCGGTTGCCGGGGTACCTGTTCGGCGCCTCGGGCGGGCTGATCTCCACTCCCGACGACCTGAACCGCTTCTGGCAGGCGCTCCCCACCTCGACGATCGACACGATGCTCAAGGGAGCGGTGGCCGCCTACGACCCGCCCCGATCCCGCTACGGACTCGGCGTCTACTCCTACCCGCTGACCTGCAGGCCCGCCTGGATGCACGACGGCGGGCTGCCCGGCACCCGCGTCCTGAGCGGCCGCAACCGCGCCGGCCGCGCGGTCACCCTCTACGTCACGGGCACCCCGAAGAACGACAGGCACGTCTTCGAGACCTTCGACGCCGCGATGTGCTCCTAGCCGTACCCGGTCAGGGGCGGCTCCCGGCATGCCGATGACCGTCCCCTGTCAGGCACGCCGACCGGCAGGGAGCCATGGAGGATCAGCGGAACAGGGCGGAGAGCCGGTCGGCCGCCGCCGCGTCGAAGGCGGCAAGGGTTTGATATGGCGAATACTTGCGAGTAACCTACGGTACCGTAACCTAGGCCCATGACGACGATCAGGCCGCCGCGTCTGCGGCCCGTGGACATCGGCAAGCCCCGGATGCGGGGCTGGCTGCACACCTATGCCTCCGGAGTCGCAGCGGCGTGCGGCGTCGTCCTGTGCTCGCTCGCCGCCGTCCGGCCCGGCTGGTCCCCTTTCTTCAGCTGCCTCGTCTACAGCCTGAGCGTGTGTGCCCTGTTCGGCACCAGCGCGCTCTATCACCGCCGGGTCTGGTCGGAGCGGGGCTACCGGCTGATGCGCCGGCTCGACCATTCAATGATCTTCATCTTCATCGCGGGGACCTACACGCCGATCACCGTCCTGCTGCTGCCCGGTGGCCTGGGACGGATCATTCTGGCGGTGGTCTGGGGCGGCGCCCTCCTCGGCGTGGGCATGAAGGTGATCACGCCCGACGCCCCCCGGTGGCTGTCCACCCCCGTCTACGTCGCCCTCGGCTGGGTGGCCGTGATCGTGCTGCCCGACATCCTGCACAGGGGCGGGGTGACCGTACTGGTGCTGACCATCGTCGGCGGCGCCCTCTACACCGTGGGCGCCGTCTTTTACGCCATGCGCAAGCCGAATCCGTGGCCGACCGTCTTCGGCCATCACGAGTTCTTCCACACCTGCACACTCGTGGCGGCGCTCTGCCACCACATCGCCATCTACTTCGCGCTCTATTCCTGACAGCCGCGGCCTTCATCGGTCGGCCCGAGCCGGGGTCGGCGGTGTGGTCACATCATGGGGGGCCTCGGGGGGCCGAGACGAATGACCCGGCGGGAGCCGGCAATCCCGTCCGCGGTGGAGAGCTTCGAACCCCGGAGGGGAGGGCGAGTCCGGGGATGGGCGTCGGAATATCCCGGTTACCG
Source organism: Microtetraspora niveoalba (assembly GCF_001570405.1). GTDB lineage: Bacteria > Actinomycetota > Actinomycetes > Streptosporangiales > Streptosporangiaceae > Microtetraspora > Microtetraspora niveoalba. The sequence goes on from NZ_BBYM01000051.1 coordinate 3,989, forward strand.
CATCAGCCGTACCGGCATTTGGCGGACCGTACCGAAAGTCGCCTTCATGGAGAACCTCCCGCCGGAGCGGGTGTTCTGGGAGTCGCATCGGGCCGGCGCCGGGTGGCTGGTCGATTTCCTGTGGTTGGACAAGGTCCGCGGGTAAAAGCGAAACGCCCGGACAATCCTGCCCGAGCGTCTGCTCAATCTCGCGTATTCATGCGATCCCGAGGCAGGCTCACGGCAAGGTGTACTGAAGTTACGCCAGGTACCTGCCGAATTGATATTCCATGAGGTCCCAGAACGACCGGTAGCGGACCTCGCCCGGATGCCAGCTCGCGAAGTCCCATGCCTCCCACTCGCCGTCCGGCCCGACGACGTGCGGGTTGAGCAGCCACACCTGCCCCTCGATCTCCTCGGAGACGCAGAGGCTGGCGGACACGGACTCTTGGTGGAGATACCACGTGTCCTGCGGGTCGGCACCATCCAGGCCATCCCAGATCTGGGCGATCATCGGCTCGACATCACGGGTCCACCCAACCTCATTCAAAGACAGCAGGCGGAGACTCGAATGGCTGTACTCATCCCAGCCATCGGTGACCTGGAGAAACTCCCGGTAGCTCGGCGGCAGGCGCATGCCGAGCCGCTCCTCGTGCCGCACGATCTCGGCTTCACTGGCGCCGGTCGTGCCGAGCCAGGGCGCGCGACCGAATCCGTCGTCCGGCTGCGCTGGGCGCTGCGCAAGATGAGCCCTGTACTGCGCGAAGTATTCCTGGGCCGCAGCGTTCACGCTGTGGAGAAGATCGTTCCAGGGATAGCGGGGGGCTTTGGAGACGGCCATGGCGAGGACCTTAACGGCTGTGCCCGACATGCCGCGATCATGCTGATTGCCCGCGTGAACCCGAAGATCGTGAGCGAGTGCCTTGGGCACTCGACGGTGAGCATCACGCTCGGCATCTACTCGCACTGCCTCCCGACGATCCGGCGTGAAGCCGTCGAGAGGTTCGCCGCGATCAGGGGCGGCAACGGCTGATCAAGGCCGGGAAGTATCAGCGCGGTGTCACGGCTCGTTCTGGTGGTGAAAAAGAAAAAGCCCCGAGCCTGTGACCTGCACAAACTCGGGGTCTCCTGGTGTCCGAGGGGGGACTTGAACCCCCATGCCCATCACTGGGCACTAGCACCTCAAGCTAGCGCGTCTGCCTATTCCGCCACCCGGACTTGGTGCCTGCACGTGGGACCGTCATCCCGCGTCGGCTCACACAGATTAGCACTCTCCGGCGCGTGGTTCACACCGGGAATTCGCGGCCCCGGCGCCGGGCTCCTCCTTCCGGCGGTCGGACGGCAGGATGGGAGGCGCAGGCCGTACCCGAACAGGAGGAGCACGCTGTGACCGACCGAAGCACGGAAGACCCCGGGGAGAGGCGCATCACTCCGCTCAACGGCGAGGACGAGGTCGTCGGCCTGTGCCGTGACCTGATCCGCATCGACTCCACGAACGCGGGCGACAACGCGGGGCCGGGCGAGCGCCGGGCCGCCGAGTACGTCGCGGAGAAGCTGGCCGAGGTGGGTCTCGAACCGCGCATCCTCGAATCCGACACCGGGAGGGCCAACGTCATCGCCCGCATCGAGGGCGCGGACTCGGGGAGGGGGGCGCTTCTCCTCCACGGCCACCTGGACGTGGTCCCGTTCAACGCGTCCGACTGGACGCATCACCCGATGAGCGGCGAGATCGCCGACGGGTGCGTCTGGGGCCGCGGGGCCGTGGACATGAAGGACATGGACGCCATGATCCTCGCGGTCGTGCGTCAGCGGCTGAGCCAGAACAGGAAGCCCCCGCGGGACGTCGTGCTCGCCTTCACGGCCGACGAGGAGGCCGGAGGCAATTACGGCGCGCACTGGCTGGTCGACCGGCACCCGGAGGTCCTGGAAGGCTGCACAGAGGCGATCGGCGAGGTCGGCGGCTTCAGCGTGAGCCTCTCGGACAGCCGCAGGCTCTACCTCATCGAGGCGGCGGAGAAGGGCATCGCCTGGATGAGGCTCACCGCGACGGGCCGGGCCGGCCACGGCTCCATGCTCAACAACGAGAACGCGGTGACCGAGCTGGCCGAGGCGATCGGCCGCCTGGGCCGCTACCAGTGGCCGGTACGGCTCACGCCGACGGTCCAGTCCTTCTTCCGCGAGGCGTTCGACATCGAGCTGAGGGCCGAGGACGCGGAGGAGGCCGTGGCCAAGCTCGGCCCGCTGGCACGGATGGTGGGCGCGACCCTGCGGAACACCGTCAACCCGACCATGCTGGACGCCGGCTACAAGGCGAACGTCATCCCCCAGAGCGCCACCGCGCATGTGGACGGCCGCTTCCTGCCGGGGTACGAGGAGGAGTTCTTCGGCACCGTGGACGAGCTCCTCGGGCCGAACGTCACCAGGGAGTTCGTCTACCACGACGTGGCTCTGGAGACGGCCTTCGAGGGGTCGCTGGTCAAGGCCATGTCCGACGCGCTCCAGGCCGAGGACCCGGGCGCCAAGGCGGTGCCGTACACGCTGAGCGGGGGCACGGACCTCAAGGCGTTCAGCCGGCTGGGGATCCGCGGATTCGGCTTCGCGCCCCTCCAACTCCCTGCGGATCTCGATTTTTCCGGAATGTTCCATGGGGTAGATGAGCGGGTTCCGGTGGATTCGCTCAAATTCGGGGTTCGAGTTCTTGACCGATTCCTCGATTACTGCTGAGAAACCGGTTGCGATCACTTGGCGTACCGCTAGAGTAACTCTCCGTTGAGGGGCGATCCGCATCGGGCGGACTCGGTTGACTCGGGGAGGTCGCGTGGCACGCACGCCGGACGAGCGGTCGCGGGCAGAGATGCCCGCCGCCGGCCCGTGCGTGCCCGCGATTGTTTCCGAGGACGGCGAGCGGAGCCGGATGGCGCGGTTCGTGGCCGGTTCCCGGCTGGTCCGCTTTCTGATCGTCTGCGGCTTCATCGGCGCCGCCTGGGTGCTCGGAGTGATCTTCGGCGCCTTCGGCGCGGCTCCGGCCAGTGCCGACACGGCCTCCTCAGCGGTCGTCATCGGGTCGGTCGTCGAGGGTGGTGCCTCCATGAAGGCCGACGGTTTCCCCACGAGTGACGACGCGTTGGTCAACGCCGAAGCGATGGCCGGGCGCAACGTCGACGGGCTGACGAGTCAGTCGAAGCCCGGATTCCCATCGCCGTCCACCGCCGATCACACCTCAGGGAGCCAGGGCATGGTTCCCCAGGGAAGCGGCGGATCCATTCTGTTCGGGGACGTCGCACGTTCTTTCCACGACGTGCGGCTCATGGCCCTGCCCGCGCCTCACGCGGCGGTCCTCCCCCCGGTCGTGCGCACAGCGGCGGACGACCCATCCATCTCGCCTGACTGATCCCGCCTCGGCAACGGTCCGCCCCATCGAACAGCGGACCGGTGGCGGAGCACGCCCCGCGACGGCCCCTGTACCGGTGAGCCGTGCCGCCTGAGCGTCTCCGTGCGGGTGACGCGAGTTTCTTTCCCGAATTCCTCGTGACGGTCCACGGCCCCGCTGTGCCCGGCCGGCACTCCGTCGCGAGCTGTTGTCAGGTATCCCCCAGAAAACCTAGGAGCATCCATCATGCGAACGTGGGCGAAGGGTTCGACCCCCGTGGCGCTTCTCGCCGTCGGTGTCCTGTCCCTCGGCAGCGGTACGGCTTTCGCCGACACCGACGGCAGGGGCTCGATCGGTGGCGGCAACCAGCTCAACCTCCCGATCTCCCTCCCGATCGACATCAGCGGCAACGCGATCGGCGTCGCCGGTGACGCGAGCGCCTCGTCCCAGGGCGGCGCGTCGGTCGTCAACGGCGGCCAGGGCGGTTCCGGAGGGGGTGCCGGCGGCAACAGGACCGACGGCGAGCACAGCATCCTGGGCGGCAACCAGATCGTCGCCCCGATCACCGCGCCGATCAACGCGTGCGGCAACGCGATCGCGATCTTCGGCGACGCCACCGCCGGCTGCAAGGGCGGCGCCTCCGTCAAGAACTCCGGCTCGGGCGCCGGCGGCAACCGGACCTCGGGCCGCTCCTCGGTCCTGGGCGGCAACCAGGTGGTGGCGCCGATCAACGCGCCGGTCAACGTCTGCGGGAACTCGGTCGGCGTCCTCGGCGAGGCGTTCTCCGGGTGCAAGGGCGGCGCCTCGGTGGACGGCCCCGGCAAGGGCGGGGGGCACGGCTACCGCGGTCACGGGCGGGGCCACGGCCGCTCGGGCGGCGGCGCCGGAGGCAACATCACGACCGGCGAGCACGGCATCCTCGGGGGCAACCAGATCATCGCCCCGATCACCGCGCCGATCAACGCGTGCGGCAACGCCGTGGGCAACGGCAGCGCCGGTTGCACGGGTGGCACGTCCGTGAAGAACTCGGGGGCCGGCGCGGGCGGCAACGTCACCTCGGGCCGCTCCTCGGTCCTGGGCGGCAACCAGGTGGTGGCGCCGATCAACGCGCCGATCAACGTCTGCGGGAACTCGGTCGCCGTCCTGGGCGACGCCTTCTCCGGGTGCAAGGGCGGCGCCTCCGTGAGCGGTGGCGGCAACGGCGGCGGCGCCGGTCGCAACGTCACGAGCGGCGCGCACAGCATCCTGGGCGGCAACCAGATCGTCGCCCCCATCGCCGCGCCGATCAACGTCTGCGGCAACGCGGTCGCCGTCCTGGGCGACGCCGCCGCCGGGTGCCTCGGCGGCGCGAGCGTGGGCGGGGGCCAGTGGCACGGCCGCAAGACCTGGCACGGCACCTGGAACAAGAACGCGCACAAGGGCTCGCACAAGGCGCTGCCGGTGCGGACGAGCGGCATGCTCTCCACGCTGCCGATGGTTCCGGGGGTCGCGGACAGCGGCGTTCTGCCCGCCGCCGCCCAGACGCCGGGCCGCCCCGCCGCGGGCAAGGGGAGCGCCGGTTCCGCGCTCGCCCCGGTGACCGGCCTGGTCGGCTCGCTGCCCGTCGCGAACTCCCTCGGCGACGCGGGCGACGTGCTCCCGCTCGGCGGCCTCGGCCTGATGAGCGCCGAGCAGCCGGTCGGCGTGACCGGGATGAACCCCGGCTCCCTCATCGCGCTGGCCCTGGGCGCCATGTTCGCCGCCTCGGCGACCATGTTCGGCGTCGTGCGGCGCCTGCGCCCTCGCGGCCGGCGGTAGGGAGACCGCTGGGGCTCGTCACGGGCGAGTGAGCACGTGACCGGGAACCCCCGCTTCTCCTCCCCGGTGGTCAGCACACGAGGAGGAGAGGCTTCGCCCCGGCCCTGAAGGGAGCGGCCCAGAGCCGCCACCCGCAGGCCGTACGGCGAAGCAGTGAAGAGCTTGCCCGCTCCGGGGGCGCGGCCCGGGGCGGGCAATGCCATGCCCGGCGGACGGCGCCCCGATGATCAGCGTGGGGCGTGGTCACATGGTGCGGACGACACGTATGATCTTGCGGCGCAGTCGGACGCGCCTGCTTCCGTCAGGATAGAGTCGCAGCCGGTCAAGTTCCCAGCTTCCGTACTCGGCATGCTCCGTGAGAACCTGCCTGGCGGCCTCGCGTGAGGTCCCGCAGGGCAGATACAGGTCCTTGTAGGAGTAGTCCAGCACAGCGATTAGTCTCCCAGGGGTGTGTCAGGGGAACGCGCCTGGCTCTATTCTGCGTCCTTGCGGATAGAAGGTCCAGGTGGGTTACACACCGGGACGGGACCGGGTAGCCCGAGGGGGAAGGACTTCCGGCGACGGGTTACCGTCGAGACGGTCCCGTGGACAGGCCGGGCCAAGGATCAGCCGAGCCTGCTGTGAGGGCGGCTGTCCCGACCGGGACACGGGGAACGACAGGGAACAGCGAGGTAGGAAGCAGCGTGCCAGCCAAGGACGGCAACGCCGGCGCAACCCGCCTGGTGATCGTCGAGTCGCCTGCAAAGGCGAAGACCATCGCCGGGTACCTCGGGCGCGGCTACATCGTGGAGTCCAGCATCGGCCATATCCGTGATCTTCCGGAGAAGGCCGACGACATCCCTGAAAAGTACAAAGGAGAGACGTGGGCCCGTCTGGGGGTGAACGTCGACCATGAGTTCGAGCCGCTCTACGTCGTCAACCCGGACAAGAAGTCCCAGGTCTCCAAGCTGAAGCAGCTTCTCAAGGACGCCGACGAGCTCTACCTCGCCACCGACGAGGACCGCGAGGGTGAGGCGATCGCCTGGCACCTGCGCGAAGTGCTCAAGCCGAAGGTGCCGGTGCACCGGATGGTCTTCCACGAGATCACGCCGCACGCGATCCAGGAGGCCGTGTCCAACCCGCGCGACCTGAACCTGCGGCTCGTCGACGCGCAGGAGACCCGGCGCATCCTCGACCGGCTGTACGGCTACGAGGTCAGCCCGGTCCTGTGGAAGAAGGTCAAGCCCCGGCTGTCCGCCGGGCGGGTCCAGTCCGTGGCGACGCGGCTGGTGGTCGAGCGCGAGCGCGAGCGCATGGCGTTCACCGCCGCGGCGTACTGGGACCTGCAGGCCCTCTTCGACACGGGCAGGGACGAGGAGCCGCGCAGGTTCAGCGCCACGCTGACCTCCGTGGACGGCAGGCGGGTGGCGCAGGGCCGCGACTTCGCCTCGACCGGCACACTGAAGAGCGCGGACGTCCTCCACCTGGACGAGGCCGCCGCCGGAGCGCTGGCGGGCCGCCTGGGGAACGCGTCGTACTCCGTCACGTCCGTCGAGCGCAAGCCGTACACGCGCAAGCCGTACGCGCCGTTCCGCACGACGACGCTGCAGCAGGAGGCGAGCCGCAAGCTCGGCTTCTCGGCGAAGTACACGATGCAGATCGCGCAGCGGCTGTACGAGAACGGCTTCATCACCTACATGCGCACCGACAGCATCACGCTGTCGGAGACCGCCGTCGCCGCCGCCCGCGGCCAGGCCATCAAGCTGTACGGCTCCGCGTACGTGCCGGACAAGCCGCGCGTCTACACGAGCAAGGTCAAGAACGCGCAGGAGGCGCACGAGGCGATCCGCCCGTCGGGTGAGGAGTTCCGCACGCCCGGCGAGACCGGCCTGTCGGGGGACATGTTCCGCCTGTACGAGCTGATCTGGCAGCGCACGGTCGCCTCCCAGATGAAGGACGCGGTCGGCGAGTCGGTGTCGGTGAAGGTGGGCGGCGTCTCCAGCGCCGGCGAGAACGTGGAGTTCGGCGCCACCGGCCGCACGATCACCTTCCATGGCTTCCTCAAGGCGTACGTCGAGGGCGCGGACGATCCCGCGACCGACCGGGACGACGCCGAGAAGCGGCTGCCCAACCTGTCGGACGGCGAGCGGTTGACCGCGGCCGAGCTGAACGCCCTGGCCCACTCCACCAAGCCGCCGGCCCGCTACACCGAGGCGTCGCTGGTCAAGGAGCTGGAAGACCGCGAGATCGGCCGCCCGTCCACGTACGCGTCGATCATCGGCACGATCCTGGACCGGGGATACGTGTTCAAGAAGGGCACGGCGCTGGTGCCGTCGTTCCTCGCGTTCGCCGTGGTGAACCTGATGGAGCAGCACTTCGGCAACCTGGTCGACTACGACTTCACGGCCGAGATGGAGAAGGTCCTCGACGACATCGCCAACGACCGCGCCGAGCGGGTGCCGGAGCTGCGCCGGTTCTACTTCGGCGGCGACGGCGACGAGGGCCTCAAGGAGATGGTCACCGACCTGGGCGAGATCGACGCCAAGGAGATCAGCTCCTTCCCGATCAGGGGCAGCGACATCGTGATCCGGGTCGGGCGGTACGGGCCGTACCTCGACCGCGAGGGCGCCCGGGTCAACGTGCCCGAGGACATGACGCCCGACGAGCTCACCGCGGAGAAGGCCGAGGAGCTGTTCGCCCGCCCGAGCGGCGACCGTGAGCTGGGCAAGGACCCGGCCACCGGCAACGTCATCGTGGCCAAGAGTGGGCGGTTCGGCCCGTACGTCACGGAGATCCTGCCGGAGGAGCCGGCGCCCGCGGAGGCGAAGAAGCGGACCAAGAAGGCCGACGCGCCCAAGCCGCGGACCAGTTCGCTGTTCAAGTCGATGTCGCTGGACACCATCACGCTCGACGAGGCGCTGATGCTGCTGGCGATCCCCCGGGTCGTCGGGGAGATCGACGGCGAGGAGGTCACCGCGCAGAACGGCAAGTTCGGGCCCTACATCAAGAAGGGCACCGACTCGCGGTCGCTGGCCGCCGAGGAGGACCTGCTGACGATCACCATCGACCAGGCCAGGGAGCTGTTCGCGCAGCCCAAGGCCCGGGGCAGGGGCCGGGCCGCGGCCGCTCCGGCGCTGCGCGAGCTGGGCGACGACCCGAACTCCAAGAAGCCCGTCGTGGTGAAGGAGGGCAGGTTCGGCCCGTACGTCACGGACGGCGAGACGAACGCCTCGCTGCGCAAGGGCGACACGGTCGAGGACATCACGATCGAGCGGGCCGCCGAGCTGCTGGCGGAGCGTCGTGAGCGGGCGCCCGCGGCCAAGCGCACGACGACCGCCCGGGCCAAGAAGGCACCCGCGAAGAAGACCACGGCCAAGACGACGTCGAAGTCCTGAGGTCGTACGTCGAGCCCCCGGTCCCCGGTTATCCACAGGGGACCGGGGGCTCGACGCGTTCTCGGCGATCGCTCCGTAGGATCGTCCGGCAGCGGAGCGAGGGGAGTACGCCGTGGGGTTCATGAGCATGATCACGGTCGTCGTGATCGTCGTGCACTACTACCTGTGGCGGCGGCTGGTCAGGCCGACCACCCGCCCGGGGAGCGTGCCGCGTCGGGTGCTCACGTGGGCGCTCGTCGTGCTCGTGCTCCTGGTGCCGCTGAGGACCGTCGGCGGCCAGGTCTTCGGGATGTCCTTCGAGCGCGTCATCGCGTGGCCCGGCTTCATGTGGCTGGCGATCATGTTCTATCTCGTCGTGTTCTCGCTGGTCCTGGAGATTCCCCGGGCGATCGCCCTGCTGGTGGTCCGGCGTGCCGAGAAATCTTCTGAGCCTGTGGAGTCTCCTGCGCCAGTGGATTCCGGTCGGCCTGTGGATTCCGGCGGACCCGCGCCGCGGTCGCCTCTCCCGGCGCGGCCGTCCACCGGATCCGGCGCGTCCGGTGCCTCCGCGATATCCACAGACGCGATCGTGTCCCCGGCCCCGGCGATATCCTCCGGCCCGGGAACGTCCAGGGTCGACCGGCGGATGTTCATCTCCCGTACGGCCGCCACGGTCGTGGGCGTCGGAGCGCTGGCCACGGTCGGGTACGGCATGCGCACGGCCCTCGGAGACCCGGTGATCGAGCGGATCCCCGTGCGGCTGCCCCGGCTCGACCCGCGGATGAGCGGGCTGCGGTTCGCCGTGGTGAGCGACATCCACCTCGGCCCGCTGACCGGGAAGGGGCACGCCGAGCGCATCGTCCGGATGATCAACGGTCTCCAGGCGGACGTGGTCACGATCGTCGGCGACCTGGTGGACGGGACCGTGGCCGAGCTCGGGGACCTGGCCGCGCCGCTGCGCCATCTCGAGTCCCGATACGGGTCATATTTCGTCACCGGTAATCACGAGTACTACACGGCCGGGGGCCCGCAGGAGTGGATCGAGGAGCTGAACTCCCTCGGCGTGCGGTCGCTGCGCAACGAGCGGGTCGAGATCGCGCACGGAGGAGCCGTGCTCGACCTCGCCGGGATCAACGACCTGAACGGGACGCCGTCGGGAGACGGCCCGGACCTGGCGAAGGCCCTGGACGGGCGGGACGCCGGGCGGCCGGTCGTGCTGCTCGCGCACCAGCCGGTCCAGGTCGGACAGGCCGCCGCCCACGGCGTCGATCTCCAACTGTCCGGGCACACCCACGGCGGGCAGATGATGCCGTTCAACCTGGCGGTGCCCCTGCAGCAGCCGGTGGTCGCCGGGCTGGACCGGGTGGACGGCACCCAGATCTACGTCACGCGCGGCGCGGGCTACTGGGGGCCGCCGGTCCGGGTCGGCGCCCCTCCGGAGATCACCCTCATCGAACTGCGCGCCTGACCGCCCGCCGTCATGGGCGGCTTCGCAGTGACCGGGCCTCTCACCGCCCGAAAAGCGAGACGGCTCAGGGCGATGAGGCTGTTCCTCGAGCGGGGAGTTCGGGGTGCTGAGGCTGTTCCTCGAGGGGGAGTTCGGGGTGCTGAGGCCGTTCTTCGGGCGGGGCTCGTTCGGGAAGGCGTGGGCGCTCTGGAGGCGGCGGCGGTCCGAAAAGTGGGGCCGTTCCTCCCGTCCGTCCTGCGGGACAGGGCGGGACGTACTACCCTCAGGCGACGAGCGGGTGGAAATCCGGCCCCCTCACACTCTTCTCCCGCCCAGCGAGCACCTGGATACGCTGACATCATGAGCACCCATGGCCGGGCAGTCGCGCGACGCAGACCGCCGAACGTGCTGGCCAACGCGCCTTTCCGCAGGCTGTGGACGGCCATGTCGGTCTGCAGCCTCGGCGACTGGCTGAACATCATCGCGCTGACCGCCCTCGCGGGGAACCTCACCGCGGGATCGGGCTTCCAGACGCAGACCCTCGCCGTCGGCGGCGTGTTCATCGCGAAGATGCTGCCGTCCGTCCTCCTCGGCCCGCTGGCCGGGGCGTTCGCCGACCGGTTCGACCGCCGGTTGACGATGGTGACCGCCGACATCGCGAGATTCGCCGTCGTGGCCTCGATCCCGCTGGTCGGCAACTACCAGTGGGTGATCATCGCGTCGTTCCTCGTCGAGTGCGTGAACCTGTTCTGGGTGCCGGCCAAGGACGCGACGGTCCCCAACCTCGTGCCCCGGGAACGGCTGGAGGAGGCCAACCGGCTCAACCTGCTCGTCACGTACGGCACGGCCCCGGTCGCGGCCGCGCTCTTCGCGGTGCTGTCGGCGGTCATGGGCATGATCACCGCGGCCGCCCCCGGGTTCGCCATGCGGCCGACGGATCTGGCCCTGGCGGTCAACGCCCTCGCCTACCTGGTGTCCGCCGCTCTGATCTTCACGCTGCGGGACATCCCGAAGGGACACACGGTCAGGGCGTCCACGCCGTCCGTGCTCGGGCAGGTCGTCGAGGGCTGGCGGTTCGTCGGCCGCGACCGCGTGGTGCGGGGCCTGGTCATCGGCATGCTGGGCGCCTTCGCCGCCGGGGGCGCGGTCGTCGGAGTGGCCAAGGCGTACGTCAGCGCGCTGGGGGGCGGCGACGCGGGATACGGCGCCGTCTTCTGCGCGGTCTTCCTGGGCATGGGCTTCGGGATGTTCTTCGGGCCCCGCCTGCTCGGGGGGCTGTCCCGGCGGCGGATGTTCGGCCTGGCGATCATCGTGGCCGGTGTGACGCTCGCCGCCATCGCGCTGATCCACAACCTGGCCCTGGTCGTCGTGCTGGCCGTGGTGCTCGGAGCCTGCGCCGGGACGTCCTGGATCATCGGGTACACGTTGATCGGCCTGGAGGTGGAGGACGGCCTGCGCGGTCGCACCTTCTCCTTCCTGCAGTCGCTGGCCAGGGTGGCGCTGCTCCTGGTCATCGCGGCGGTCTCCGCGCTCGGCGGGCTCTTCGGCTCGCACCTTCTCGTGGTAGGGGACATGACGTACCGGTTCGACGGGACGAACCTGGTGCTGCTCCTGGGCGCGCTGCTCGCGGTGGTCGTCGGCGCCCTCGCGCTGCGGCACATGGACGACCGGCGCGGTGTCCCGATCGGGGCCGACCTGGTCGCCGCGTTGCGGGGCGAGAGGTTCGCCGTCCAGGACGACGAGCAGCGTCCGGGCCTGTTCGTGGCATTCGAGGGCGGCGAGGGCTCGGGCAAGACCACCCAGTCGCGGCTGCTCGCCATCTGGCTGCGCGACCAGGGTTTCGACGTGGTGCAGACCCGCGAGCCGGGATCGACCAAGATCGGCATGCGGTTGCGCGCCATCCTCCTCGACGCCGCCCACCAGGGGTTGTCCGCCCGCTCCGAGGCCCTGCTGTACGCGGCCGACCGGGCCGAGCACGTCGAGAAGGTGATCCTTCCGGCGCTGCACCGGGGTTCCACGGTGGTCTGCGACCGGTACGTCGACTCGTCCCTGGCGTACCAGGGCGCCGGGCGGGCGCTCGACCCCGAAGAGGTGGCGCGACTCAACACCTGGGCGACCGGCGGGCTGATCCCCGACCTGACCGTGCTGATCGATGTGCCCCCGTCCGTGGGGCTGCGCCGGATGGCCTCGCCGGCCGACCGGATCGAGTCCGAGCCGATGGAGTTCCACGAGCGGGTCCGGCGCGAGTTCCGGGCGCTCGCGGCGGCCGCGCCCGACCGTTACCTGGTCGTGGACGGCACGCTGGCCCAGGACGAGATCTCGCGGATCATCCAGGACCGGGTGCGCGAGGTGCTGCCCGATCCGGTGCCGCAGGAGACCGAGGCCGCGACCGGCACCATCCCGGCCATCCGCGACTGAGTCCGCCCGGTGCGCCCGTGATCCCACGGTAGGTTGAGCGGGTGGGTGTCTTCGAGGATCTGGTGGGCCAGGACCGGGCGGCGGACGTGCTGCGGCAGGCCGCCTCCGCCGCCGCCGACGCCCTCGCGGGCGGCCGCGGCGCCGGGATGACCCACGCGTGGCTGTTCACCGGCCCTCCCGGCTCGGGGCGCTCCGACGCGGCACGGGCCTTCGCTGCGGCGCTGCTCTGCCCCGACCAGGGCTGCGGGCACTGCGACTCCTGCCACCAGGTCGAGGTCGGCTCCCACCCCGACCTCACGTGGGTGCGGCCGGAGGGCCTCTCCTACAGCGCCAGGCAGACCCGCGACCTCGTGCTCAAGGGCGCGGGAGCCCCGACCCTCGGCCGCTGGCGGATCGTGCTGTTCGAGGACGCCGACCGGGCCACCGAGGCCGCCGCGAACGCGCTGCTCAAGGCGATCGAGGAACCGCCGCCCCGGACGGTCTGGCTGCTCTGCGCCCCGTCACCCGACGACATGATCGTCACGATCCGGTCCCGCTGCCGGGTCGTGACCCTCCGTACGCCGTCCGCCGAGGCGGTCGCGCACGTGCTCGCGACCCGGGACGGCGTGCCGGACGACATGGCGTGGTTCGCGGCGCAGGCCGCGCAGGGCGACATCGGGCGGGCCCGGCGACTGGCCCTCGACGAGGAGGTACGGCGCCGCCGCGAGGAGGTGTTGTCGATCCCCGCGTCGCTGACAGGGGTGGGCGAGTGCATCGCGGCGGCCGAGCGGCTGGTGAAGACCTCGGCCGAGGACGCCGACGCCGCGACGGCCACCCTGAACGAGGCCGAGACCGCCGAGCTGCGCAGGGTCTACGGCGAGGGGTCGTCGGGCAAGGGCCTGGGCAAGGGACTCGTCCGCGGCGGAGCAGGGGCGCTGAAGGAGCTGGAGACCCTGCAGAAGTCGCGGGCGACCCGGATCAAGCGCGACTCGATCGACGTGGCCCTGCTCGATCTGGTGGCGTACTACCGCGACGTCCTGGCGGTGCAGCTCGGAGCCGGGGTGGAGCTGGCCAACGAGGATCGCAGGCGCGAGGTGGAGTCCCTCGCGGCGGGTTCGACGCCGGAGGACACGCTGCGCCGCACCGAGGCGATCATGGTGTGCCGGGAACGGCTCGCGGCCAACGTGAATCCGCAGATCGCGGTGGAGGCCATGACCCTCGTCCTCCGGGACCCACGCGTTTCGCGCTAGGCCGTATCTGACAGATCATGCCCTGCTGCGCGCGGCCCGGATGGGGCCTCGCCGCGGTCTGAGGGCCGGGCATGGGGATCTCGCCGGGGAAGCCGCCCGAGCGCTTGGGATTCGCCGCTTTCGGGCTTCTCGCGGCTTTCGGGTGGCTTCGGTGGCGGATGGTCGTGACGTGGACCATCCCGGTCGAGACGATTCAGGCCGTCGCGGTCGCGTCCCGAAGCAACCTCAGGGACGATTCCGCGTCTCTGGTGCATGCAGGCCGAAACACTGGATATCCATAAACCCCCTGGGGGGCCGGTGAACACCTCGGAGACCGCGGACGAGACGGCCTCGGATCTCATCGCGGTCCTCTACGCCGAACACGCGCTGGGCCTCGCCCGACTCGCACTGATCATGCTCGGTGACCGCGAGACCGCCGAGGACGTGGTCCAGGAGGCGTTCCTCGGCCTCCACCGCCGGTTCGGCGGCCTGCGGGACCGGAGCAAGGCACTCGTCTACCTGCGCTCGGCCGTCCTCAACAACGCACGGAGCGTGCTGCGGCGCAGGCGGCTGCCGTCCTGGTTCGCCGGGGCGTACGAGCCGCCCGTGTGGTCCGCCGAGTCCGCCGCCCTGCTCGGGGCCGAGCGGCGCGAAGTCATGGAGGCGCTGCACCGCCTGCCCCGGCGGCAGCGCGAGGCGCTCGTGCTGCGCTACTACGCCGACCTCTCGGAAGAGGAGACCGCGCAGGTCATGGGCGTCAGCCGGGGCACCGTCAAGTCGACCACCTCCCGAGCCCTGGACGCGCTCGGCCGACTGCTTGGGAACGCACGATGAAGGACATCACCGACCGCCTGCGCGACGCCACCCGGGCCGTGGGCGAGACCATCGACCAGGTTCCGGTCTTCTCCGTGGGCGAGAGCCGTACGCCGTCCGCGGGCGTGAGCCGTACGCGGAGGGTGTGGCTGATCCCGATCGCGGCGGCGGCGTCCGTGGCCGTCGCGGTCACCGGAGGCGTGGCGGTCGCCAGGGGCGGGGACGGCGGCCTCGGTCGGGGCGTCGCCAGTGCCGGGCCCGCCGCCGCACCGAGGTTCTTCGCCGCGGCCGGGGACGACGGGATCACGATCAGGAGCGTGGACGGCGGGAAGGAGACGTCCCGCGTCCCGAAACCCTCCGACAAGGAACGGTTCGTCGGCATCCAGGCGGCGCAGGACAACCGCCTCTTCTACGCGGTGTCGGCCGCGGACGACTGCCGGCCGCGCCTGTACCGCTTCACGCTGGACGACGAGGGGAGGGCCGGCGGGTTCGAGGCACTGCCCTTCGCGCCGCCCGAGGGCACCATGCCCACGTCGCTCGCCGTCAGCGGCGACGGCACCAAGCTCGCGTACGGCGCCGTGCCGTGCCGTGGCGGTGCCGGGGCGGCCCGCCTGGTGGTGGCGGACACCGCGACCGGCGACAGCCGTACGTGGACCGGGAAGGACGGCGGCGACGTCTCCGGCCTGTCGATGACGGCGGACGGTCGTTTCGTGCTCTTCAACCGGGCGCTCCCGGGTGCGACCTTCGTCGCGGAGCCGACGGACGGCCGGGCGTCGGTCGTGGTGCCCGGCGAGGTGACGGTCACGGCGACCGAGCTGCCGTCACCCGCTCCCACGGTCGTGGCGATTCCGGGTGAGGTGACGGCGTCGGAGTCCACCGTGCCCCGGGAGCCCGTCCCGACGGCCGACCCGTCGGTCGCGCCGACTGCGGCGCCGGAGGTCGCGATGACGGCGGAGCCCGCCCTGACGCTTGACCCCTCGGCCGCGCCGAGTGCGACGACGACGGCGCCGGTTCCGGCGGACGACCCGTCGGCCGCGCCGGAGGTCGCCGTGACGGCCGGGCCCGTTCCGGTGGACGACCCCTCGGCCGCCCCGAGTGCCGTGCCGAGCGAGGGAGGCACGTTGGAGATGGCGTCCAGGTGCCCGATGGAGCCCGTGATCGGTGTGCCCGAGGACGCTCTGTCGGCCGAGCCCGCGCGGGAGGCGGACGCCCCCGGCGACGCCCCGGCCGAGCTGCACGCGGTCGTCAGCGTGTGCCCCGACTCGCCGGACCTGCGCCTCCTGGACACCGGTGTCCCCGGCGACGACCTGGACCAGGCGACCGCGTTCCCCCTGCCGAAGCAGGACGGCGGGCCGATGCGGGGCGTGCTGGGGGCCGAGATCAGCCCGGACGGCGCCCGCGTCCTCGTCGCCTTCGGAGAGATCAAGGTCGAGGCGGTCGATGGGAAGAGCCGCGTGGCGAGCGGGTCCGCCGAGCTCATCGCGTACGGCACGGCCGACGGAAAGCCGCTGGGCGTCGTCCACCACGACTCGGAGAGCAGCGTCGTCCGGCTCCTCGACATCGACGGCACCGGCGAGAACGTGCTCGTCTCCCGAGGTGACGAGGTCGGCGCCGTCGACGCGGCGGGATACCGGCCGCTGCTCAAGACGGGAGAGCCGCTGCTGAACTTCGACTCCAGGATCGCCTGGTAATCACGGGTTACCGCGGCCGCGGATCCGCCGTCGCCGTCCCTCGCACGACGGTGACGGCGACGGCTGCCGGGCCCCGGCTCGTCCGGCCGGTCTGCCGAGGTCATGCCTCGGCAGGCCGGCCGCTTCCCTTCCGGCGGACGGCTCTCACGGATCAGGGGCGCGGGGTCGGCCCTGTGGCGATGTGCCGCCGCCGCCAAGCGAGCGCCGTCCGGCTTTCGCCGCCTTCTTCCGAGGCGAAACGGGCTCCGCCTGGCGTCTTCCGAAGCGGCAACCGGATTCTTCCGGAACGGAAGCAGCACGGGATCCACCGGTGCGTCTCTGTTGTGTGAAAGCCGAACTGCTCTCGGAGAGGGAGCTCTTGATCCGGGAACGCGTCGACGTCGCGGCGCTGTTCGCCGACCACCATCTCGGCCTGGTGCGGCTGGCGCTGCTCATGGTGGGTGACCTCGCCACGGCCGAGGACGTCGTCCAGGAGGCGTTCGCGCGCACCCACGCGGGGCGGGGGCGGTTGCGTGATCCCGGCAGCGCCCTGGCGTACGTGCGGTCGGCCGTGCTGAACGGCTGCCGGTCCGTGCTGCGGCGCAGGAGCCTCGCCTTCCGGCGGGCCGTGCCGTACGCGCCGCCGGTCTGGTCGGCCGAGAGCGTCGCGATGATCGGCGAAGACCGCCGGGAGGTCCTGGTCGCCCTGAGCGGCCTGCCGCGACGGCAGCGCGAGGCGCTCGTGCTGCGGTTCTACCTCGATCTCTCGTACGAGGAGATCGCCGACACCATGGGCGTCGCCGGGAGCACGGCGCGCTCCACCATCACTCGCGGGCTCGCCGCCCTCGCCCGGACCCTTGGGGAGGAATCATGATCGAACAACGTCTGCGCGAGGCTCTGTCCGAGGCGGCGGCGACCGCCGACCTCCGGTCCGTCCGCCCGCTGACCGCGCCGCGGCGGCGCGCTCGGAGCGCCCGGATGTCCCGGTTTGTCGTGATCCCCGCCGCACTGGTCGCCGCGGTGTCCGCCGGAGTGTTCCTGCTGGTACGGCCCGCACCTCCAGCTCCGACGGTGGCCAATCCTGCGCCGTACAGCCTGGCCCAGCTCAGCCTGGCGGGGGCGGGTTCCTGGCAGGACGATGTGGTGGTGTTCCTGTGCGACAAGGACGACTTTTACCCGGTGTGCGGGAAGCGGGCGGTGACCGAGGAGAGGCGGCAGATGATCCGGGGGACGCTGGAGTCGCTGCCGGAGGTCGAGTCGGTCCGGTTCGAGACGCGAGCCGAGGCGTACGAGAACTTCCGGACCAATGGGCGGGCCAGTCAGGAAGTGCTCGACCTGATCCGGCCTGAAGACCTGCCGGAGTCGTTCAAGGTGAAGTTGAAGCCGGGGGCCGATAACCAGGCGGTGGTGCGGATCATGAAGGGTCAGCCCGGGGTCTCCAATGTCATCGACGGCGTCTGCCTGAGGGACCGGTCGAAGTGCTGAGTCCCTGACGGCGCATGCGGTCCCGCTCGGCCGAACCGGAGGGCCTAGCCTCGAAGGAGGGCACGTGTGTCGCCGCCACGAGGAGGGCGTCATGGCTGCCATGTCACCCGCGTCATCTGTGGCGGCCCGTCTGGGGGCCGTGCGGGGATGGCAGGAGGATCTCTACCGGGACCTGCATCGGCATCCTGAGTTGTCCCACCACGAACGGCGGACCGCCGCGAAGGTCGCCGAGCGCCTCGGCCGGATCGGCTGCCAGGTACACCAGGGGGTCGGCGGCACCGGTGTGGTCGGGGTGCTGCGCAACGGCGACGGTCCGACGGTGCTGCTGCGGGCGGACATGGACGCGCTGCCGGTGCGTGAGGCGACCGGTCTGCCGTACGCCAGCACCGACACGGTCACGGACCCCGGCGGGCGCGAGACCCCGGTCGCGCACGCCTGTGGGCACGACGTGCACGTCACCTGTCTGCTCGGCGCGACCCAGTTGCTCGCGGAGGGGACCGACCGGTGGCGGGGCACGGTGGTGGCGCTGTTCCAGCCGGCCGAGGAGACCGGCGACGGCGCGCGGGCCATGCTCGACGACGGCCTCGCCGGGCTGATTCCGGCCCCGGACGTCGCGCTCGCGCAGCACGTGCTGCCGGCCCCGGCCGGACATGTCGGCACCCATGCCGGTCCGGTGCTCTCCGCCGCCGACAGCGGGCGCGTCACCGTGTACGGACGCGGGGCCCACGGCTCGATGCCGCAGGCGGCCGTCGACCCCGTGGTCCTCGCGGCGATGATCGTGATCCGGCTGCAGGCCGTCGTCTCTCGCGAGATCCCGCCGCAGGAGACCGCGGTGCTCACGGTCGGCAGCGTCCAGGCCGGCACCAAGAGCAACATCATCCCCGATGAGGCCGTGCTGGAGTTCAACATCCGCACCTACGACGAGCGGACCAGGAGCACGATCCTGGACGCGGTGCGCCGCATCGTCCTCGCCGAGTGCCAGGCGTCGGGGTGTCCGAAGGCTCCGGAGATCGAGCTGTTCGACCGCTTCCCGTTGACCGACAACGATCCCGAGACCACCGGCCGGGTGGCCGCCGCGTTCGGCGAGTTCTTCGGCGACCGCGCCGGGCCGCTGGGCCGGCAGACCGCCAGCGAGGACTTCAGCGACATCCCGAACGCCTTGGGAGTCCCGTACACCTACTGGGGCATCGGCGGCCTCGACCCCGAGACCTACCGCAGGGCCGAGGCCGCCGGCCGGGTGGCGCAGGACATCCCGGTGAACCATTCCGCCGCGTTCGCCCCGGTTCCGCAGCCCACCCTGGACACCGGCTCCCAGGCCCTGGTCGTCGCGGCTCTCACGTGGCTCGGCCGCTGAGTCACCGTCCGTCCCCGGAACCGGAGGCGTCACCCCGGGCGGCGCCCGGCGGGCCCGGAGCGTTGAGGCCGAAGCGGACGCCCACCAGCCGGACGACGAAGCAGACGGCGGCGGCCCCGATCGCGGCGGGCACCCCGTAGACGCCGGTGCGCACGGTGACCGCGGTGATCGCGGCCGCGATCAGGGCGGGGATGGCGTACAGCTCGCTGTACAGCACCGTGGGGATCCGCCGGACCAGCACGTCGCGGAGCGTGCCGCCGCCCACGGCCGTGATCGCGCCCAGGATGACCGCCTGCCCGATGCCGAGCCGGTAGTCCAGCGCCTTGCTCGCCCCGGTCACCGCGAACAGGCTCAACCCGAGGGCGTCGAACACGATGATCGGGCCGGCCAGCCGGTCCAACCGCCGGCCGAGCGCGTACGCGACCAGACCGCTCGCGGCCGCGACCGCCAGATAGCGCCAGTCGCCGAACGTGGCGGGCGGCAGGGAGTCGATCAGGATGTCGCGGATGATCCCGCCGCCCAGCGCGGTCACCATGCCGAGGGTGACCACCCCGACGATGTCGAGCCGGGCGGCGCGCACCGCGGTCAGCGCGCCGTTGAGCCCGAACGCGAAGGTGCCCGTCAGGTCGAGCGCGAGCAGCAGCGGCGGTTCGGCGTTCACCTGGCGTGGATACCCGGCATCCGCCCGACCCTGACGGCACGGCGCCGATGCCGCGTAGGGTAAGGGCGGGCGGCAGCCGTACGAGATCGAGGAGGCCGGGCGCTTGGGCATGATGATGGCGGTGAGCTTCACCCGGTACGGGCGGCTTTATTACCTCGATCCCGGAGGGCATTCCCCGAAGGTCGGCGACAAGGTGCTCGTGCCGACCGACTCCGGGCCCGAGGTGGCCGAGTGCATCTGGGCGCCGCAGTACGTGAGCGAGGACGTCGACGGGCTGCCGGTCTGCGCGGGCATCGCGACCGAGGAGCACCTGACCAGGGACGAGACCAACCGCCGCCGCAGGGCCGAGGCGCGCAGCGTGTCCAAGCGGCTGATCAAGCGGCACGAGCTGCCCATGAAGGTCGTCGGGGTCGACTACGTGGACGCCGACAACGTCTTCACCGTGTATTTCTCGGCCCCGCACCGGGTCGACTTCCGCGCCCTGGTGCGGGACCTCGCGCGCAACCTGCGGGCGCGGGTCGAGCTGCGGCAGATCGGGCCGCGCGACGAGGCCCGCCTCCAGGGCGGCATCGGGCCGTGCGGGCGGGATCTGTGCTGCGCCACCTTCCTGAAGGACTTCGAGCCCGTCTCGGTCCGGATGGCCAAGGACCAGGACCTGCCGGTCAACCCGCTCCGCATCGCCGGAGCCTGCGGCCGGCTGATGTGCTGCCTCAAGTACGAGCACCCGCTGTACGTGGAGGCGCAGCGGACCTTCCCCAGGACGGGTTCCCGGGTGGAGACGGAGGAGGGGCCGGGCCAGGTCGTCGGCAGGAACGTGCCGGGAGACTATGTCACCGTGCGGCTCGACGACGGCGGGCGCCGGTGCCAGTGCTCGCGCGCCTCGGTCTGCGGTCCCCGCAAGGCCCACGACGAGAGGTACGAACCGCGATCGTGAAGATCTCCCGTTCACGACGGAATGTCCCCCCGACCCGGGCTCGCGTGGCGGCGGCCGCGCTCCTGGCGCTCGCGCTCGCGGCCACCGGATGCGCGGCGGACGAGGTGAAGAAACCCGACGCGCAGGCCCCGACCCCCGCGCTCCAGCCGTACTACAGCCAGAAGCTCGACTGGAGTGACTGCGGCGACGGCTTCCAGTGCTCGCGGGCCGAGGTGCCGCTCGACTATTCCGCGCCGTCCGGCGAGAAGATCGGCATCAGCGTGATCCGGCTGCCCGCCACCGGCAAGCGGATCGGCTCGCTGCTGATCAACCCGGGCGGGCCCGGCGGATCCGGCGTCGACTACGCCCGGGCGGCCCGCTCGGTGCTCAGCGAGAAGGTCCGGTCGCGGTTCGACGTCATCGGCTTCGACCCGAGGGGTGTGGGCGAGTCCAGCCCCGTCCGCTGCATGTCGGGAACCGACCTCGACGCGTACGTGAGCCTGGACGCCAGCCCCGACACCCCGGCGGAGGTCACCGCGCTCGAAGAGGGCTCCAAGGCGTTCGCGGCCGCCTGCGGCGCCAAGGCGGCCCGGCTGCTGCCGTTCGTCGGCACGGCGGACGCCGCACGGGACATGGACGTGTTGCGCGGTGTCCTCGGCGACTCCGGGCTGACCTATCTCGGTAAGTCGTACGGCACCCACCTGGGGGCGGTTTATGCCGACCTGTTCCCGAAGAAGGTCCGCGCCCTGGTCCTCGACGGCGCGGTCGATCCGTCCGTCCCGGCGTTGAAGTCCAACGAGACCCAGGCCGTCGGCTTCGAGGTGGCGTTGAAGGCGTTCCTGGAGGACTGCTTCGAGGACGGCGCCTGCCCCTTCTCCAGCCGTACGGTCGAGGGGGCGATGGACGAGCTGGGCGACCTGCTCAAGAAGGCCGACGAGCACCCCCTGAAGAACACGCTCGGCGACGGCCGTGTGATCAACGAGTCGTGGGCGGTCCTCGGCGTCGTCACGCCGCTGTACGAGCGGGAGGCGTGGCCGGTGCTGCGCGAGGCCCTCGGTAGCGCTTTCAACGGTGACGGCACCGACCTGCTGCGGATGGCCGACCTGATGCTGGACCGCAAGCCGGACGGCTCGTACTCCAACCAGACCGAGTCCAACATGGCGATCAACTGCGTCGACCATCCCTATCCGAAGGATCCGGCGGCGTACGCGGAGGGGGCCGCCGAGGCGGCGAAGGCCGCCCCCCATTTCGGAAATTTCGTGATGTGGGGGTCGTTGCCGTGCGCGTACTGGCCGGTGGCGGCCAAGGGGGCCGACAAGAAGCTCACCGCCGACGGCGCTCCGCCGATCGTCGTCGTCGGCACCTCCCGCGACCCGGCCACGCCGTACGAGTGGGCGGAGGGGCTCGCGTCCCAGCTCAGCTCGGGGGTCCTGCTCGGCTACGACGGCGACGGCCACACCGCGTACGGGTCGGGCTCGAACTGCGTGGACAAGGCGGTCGACGACTATCTGATCTCGCTCAAAGCCCCGAAGACGGGCACCATGTGCCCCAAGGTCACGTGACGTCGCCGAGGGGGCGCGAGAAGGGTTCATGAGCCTGTAGACTTCTTCTACGCTGCCGTACGGCACGCCGCCTTAGCTCAGTCGGCCAGAGCGACGCACTCGTAATGCGTAGGTCAAGGGTTCGATTCCCTTAGGCGGCTCCATCAATGAACAGGGCGTTTCCCCTCCGGGAGACGCCCTGTGGTCGTTTCTGGTTGCAGTTCGAGTTGCAGTTCTCCTGCTGGTCCCGAGGCGCTGGGCGTAGCCTGCGCTAGGCGAAGGTTCGGAGGACGCCATGACCAGAGCTCTCAGATACACACTGGATACCAACTGTGTGATTGATGCAGTCCAGGGACATGGGCAGGCGGAAGCTGTCCATGGGCTCGTGGAGCTTGCGCGACAGGGCCAGGTCACCTTATGGCTGACCCGGTCCTTCGATTCTGATCAACTTCGCGCCAATGACGAGAATCGGCAGGCGAATCACAGATGGCTTGCCGAGTGTGGCGTGATCGGTCGCGTCCCCGGAGGGATCCGACTTGATCACCCCGTTCTCGGGAGGCTAGATGGTCAAGCCGTGTTAGTAGACGACGAGACGGCGGCCAAAGAGGAGATTCTGGAGCGCCTCCTGCTGCCGGAGCGCTTGAGGGTGGGCAATCTAGACGGATCAGACGAGGTTTTGATGGCGCAGTTCCTCCGCCGTATTGACGATGTCGATCACCTGTCAGCCCATCGCATGCATGGCCACGATGTGTTCGTGACGCGCGACAAGCCGATCTTGAGGCACAGGGGGCATTTGCTCACAGAGGTCGGCATCGTGGTTGAGACGCCCGATGAAGCCTTGGAGAGGAGGAGGGGCACCCTCGTGAGAGAGCGCCCCAGATCCCAGCCAGGCTAGTCCCAAAGGGCCCTGCCCATCCGGCGGACGGCGTCGCGGGCCATAGGAGTGGCTACGTGCGTGTAGCGCTGGGTCACTCGAATGTCGGAGTGGCCGAGGACCTCCATCACGGTGCGGACGTGTACGCCCATGTCGATCAGGAGCGTTCCCGCCGTGTGGCGGCCGTCATGGACGCGGGCGTCCCGTACTCCGGCCTCCTTGAGGATCTCCTTCCACTCTTCCCAGTCGTGCCGAGGGTCGATCGGGCGTCCGTCTGGCCGGGAGTACACGAGGTCGTTCTCCTCCCAGGACTCGCCGGCTGCTTCCCTCTCGGCGTCCTGGGCTTCCTGCTGCCCCTTGAGAAGCGGCACGAGTTCGTCCGGGAGCGGGATCACACGCTTGGAATTGCTCTTGGGCCGCCGGAAGCCCAGCCCGCCGCCCTGACGCCGTGGGCAAGTGCTCGCGTGCCCCGTGCAGTTCTTCGGGCAGGGATTCTCGACCTCCGGGCAGACATGCCCCCGCTTCCCGCAGTCCTTCGCGCAGCCTTCCCGGTGCTGGTGCTTGGCACAGTCCTTCGGGCAGGGTGCGCGGTGCTTGTCCCTTGTGCACACCTGTGGATCGCCGCAGCCGTGCTGCCACTTCGTGCGCTGGATCTGCCACCAGATCTTTACCTCGTGCGCGTCGAGGTCCACGTACTTCCAGCGGAGGCCGAGCGCCTCACCCTGCCGGAGGCCGAGGGCGAGGCCGACGACCCATCGCGTGCCGTTGCGCCGGTCCGTTACAGCGTCGAGGATCTTCCGCACGTCGGTACGGCTCAGCGGCTCGATCTCGACATCACCGCTTCCCGGTGGCTCCACGAGCTTGGCGACGTTCCGGCCCACCTGGTCACGCCGCATGGCGATCTCAAGGGCACGCGAGATGATCCGGTGGACCTTGAGGATGTGTGACTCGGCTTTTCCCTGCTCGGCCATCGCGACGTACAGCCGGTCCAGGTGTTCAGGAGTGAGCCGGTCGAGGCGGTGCCTCCCCAGGTGTGGGACGATCCAGTTCTTGTTCTTGCTGCGGTAGTCGTCGAGGGTACGGGGTGCCATCTTCCCTGTGGAGACGAGGCGGGCACAGATCGTGTCGAGGTACGTCGACATCCATTGCTCGACGGTCGGTTTCCGGCCCGGCTTGCTCGTCTTTCCGGCGTCGCGGAGCTTTTCCAGCTCCCTGATTTTTCGCGTGACTTCGGCCTCAGAGCTTCCGACACGGTGTCGCCGGTCGGGTGCCCCGTTGTCCTTCACGCCCATGGTCACCCAGCCGTGCCACTTGCCGTCCTTGCCGAGGTAGACGGAGGAACGGCCGTTGGGCTTGCGCGATCCCGATGCCATGTCAGTTCTCCAGTTCAGCGATGAAGGCCAGCAGGGCGCGGAAGGTGACGCGGTGGCACCCGTCCACGTAGACGGAGCGCAGCCTGCCTGAGTTGATCAGTTCGTAGGTCTTGGTCTTGCCGAGCCCGAGCTTCTCGGCGGCCTGGCGGACGGTGAACATCAGAGGGTCACCCTCTTTGAGCAGCTCAGGCATAGGCACCCCCAAAG
The DNA here is from genome assembly GCF_001570405.1 of Microtetraspora niveoalba. Taxonomy (GTDB): domain Bacteria; phylum Actinomycetota; class Actinomycetes; order Streptosporangiales; family Streptosporangiaceae; genus Microtetraspora; species Microtetraspora niveoalba. Next base: position 28,452 of record NZ_BBYM01000051.1, read on the forward strand.
TCCGCTGATGAGGCCGGTAAGGCCGCGCCCGTCAACGCCGAGGCGACGAGGGCGTCACCGGGGGTGAAGCCGCGCCCGACGTAGTGCCACTCGGAGATGACCAGGACGGTGTCTTCGTCGAAGAGGGGCAGGCGGCCGGTGGTGATGTCGTCGTTTATGACGTGTTCGGCGCGGTCGGCGCGGATGTCCCCGAGGGTGGTGGAGTAGTGGCGTGACCGGGTGGAGAAGTGGCCGCGGAAGCCGAGCATGTGCGCCCACTGGGTCAGCCGGAGGTCGGCCAGTTCGTCAAGGGGGCCCAGGCGTAGGCATTCGGCGATGAGCCGCCGGGCGTGGTCGCGTACGGGTAGCGCGGCCAGGTCCTCGGTTGGGAAGACGCGCCGGTCGAGGGTGCCGACGGATTCGGCGGCTTTGGTGGCGTACTTGGCGATGTAGCCCGCGACTGCCTGTTCGGTCAGCTCACCGTCGAGGGTGATGGGCCGGGCGTCGATCTGGCGGCCCCAGCGCAACACCCGCTCCGGTTCCCCGCCTACGGCCGGGATCGTGGCCGTGACGGCTCCCGCCGCGTGCTGGACGGCTTGAGCCAGCAGGGCGAGGGTGGCCCAGGCCGGGGGCATGGATGTGGGACCGTCCGGGCCGTCGAGTCGGAGCACGGCGTGGAAGTGGACGACGCCGCGTCGCTGGTATTCGGCGACCTTGGCGAAGGAGACGACGAGCTGGGCGCGCATCTCGGCGAGGGTGAGGCCGCCGCTCTTGGCCAGGTGCCGGCGAAGCGCCTCGGCGAAGCGTTTCCACAGCAGCGGAGCCGTGGCGTTGAACAGCACCGAGCCCGTGTAGTCGTAGCAGTCGGGGCAGAGCGGTTCGCCGAGGCATTCCTCATCGGCCCCGTGCCGGGCGGTGCATGACAGGATGCGCCCGTGTGGGCATCGAGTGGCGTCGCGGCGGGCGTGGCATGGGTGGATCTTGCTGTTCTTCTCGCGGCGGGTGTGGACGAGGCCGAAGGACGGGGCGGTGAGGGTGACGAACAGGCATGGGTGACCCGTCACCGTCGCGGGGACGCCTTTGCCGCCGACGAGGCCCGCGCGGATCAGGTGGTAGGTGTCGGCCCGGTAGGTCTCGGCGCAGGACGGGCAGCGGGAGGCGCGGCGGGTCTTGCACGGGACGCGAAGGACGCCGTCGGGTTCGGTTCGGGTGGTGTAGCGGTGGAGGAGTTCGCCGGTGGCTTGGTCCCAGTGCTCGACTCGGCCGCGGAGGTGGATGGGCTGTCGGCAGCCGCCCGAGTGGCGGATCTGGGCTTCCCAGCGGGAGTAGTTCGGGTCATCGAGCCGGGCGATTGCCCCGCGGATCGCGTGCGCATTGGTGAGAGATGCGGGCAAGATGGAGACCTCCTTTCACTCGTTGCGGGTGAGGGGATGGCCCCCGACCTGGCGCATGTCTTGGCGGATGTACGGTCAGGCCGGGGGCGCTGACGGCTCAGCAGAAGCCGAGCCCGTCACAGTGGCGGCAGGTGTCGCCGTAGGAGTCGAGGCCGCCCCCGCCGCAGTGGCAGCACTGCCAGCGCAGAGGCGCGATCTTCGTGGTCTCCGGAGGCGGAGCCTGCTCGGTGTCGTTCACGTGGGTCACCTCCTTTCGCGGGGTGTGGTGGAGACGAAGACCCGCCAGTGATGCGGCCGGGTCCGGTCGAGGTAGGCGCGGGAGACACCGGAGACCGTGAACGTCTGGCGCAGCCGGAACAGGGCGTCGGCGATCTCGGCGCGGGTGCCGTCGAGGCGGATTCGCATGGTGGTTTCCTCCTTGGTGGTCAGGCGGCGTGAGCCGGATCGGTGGTGTGGGTGTCGGGCTGGATGCAGCCGTAGTAGCTGTCGTGTGCCTCGTAGCGGGCGCGAGCGGCGGAGACGATGGCCACGGCCTTGTAGCTGACCGGGCCGAACGTGATCGAGGTGGAGTAGTGGCCGTGCTCGCGGCCGTACTGGTCGATCTCGGAGCCAAGGCGGGCGGCGATCGCGTCGATCTCGGCGCACATCTCGGCGTCGTTGTCCCGCTTGGGGAAGTGATGCACGTTGACGCTGTACGGGATGGGAATCTCGGTGTTGGCCTCCAGGAAGTCGGCCAGGGCGCGGAGCCCGGCGACGAGGCGTGAGCGGTGGTCGTGGTTCATGTGGTGATCTCCTTTCGTCAGGCGGGTTCGGACGCGGTGCGCATTGTGCGGAGCAGGTCTGAGGCGAGTTGGTTGGACACGCCCAGGCGGGCGCGGAGCAGGTCACGGGTGATCGGCTTGCCGTGCTTGGTGTGGTGTTCGTCGGCCACCCGTCGGGCGTAGTCGACGAGCGCCGGTGACGGCCCCGGGCCGTCGTCCTCGTCTGCGGGGACGAGAGCCAGGACGGCGGACGAGCAGTCACCCGATGCCGAGAGCTCACCAGAGGCCGAGGACGAAGAAGCCGGCACCGAGGACGAGCCGGGAACCGTCGAGGACGACGTCGGGACGGTTGCAGAGGACGGTTCAGGACGAGGACCGGAGGCGCGGCGCTCCAGCATCGAGACCGCGATGAGGAACGCCCCGGCCGGAGTTGCTGCGGTGAGCCAGCCCCACATGGTCGGTTCGGCTTGGTGGAGGTTGGCGGCCAGGGACAGGACGATCCCGGCGACGAGGACGAGCGTGGGCCAGGACGCCCAGCCTTGCCGTACCCGGCCGGTCTTCTTGTCCCGCTGACGCTCCCGGGCCGCCATCACGCACGTGAGGTCGACGCAGACGGCCACCGCCCAGGACATCCAGCCGTCCTGACCGTGCTCGGTGGCGGTGTCGCGGATGTGGGTGAACGATCCGGCACCCGCGATAGCGGCCAGGACCAGGACCGGCCCGGAGTCGAGCAGCCATGAGGCGAGGCGTCGCATCGCTACCCCCCTTCTGTCGGTTCAGGCGGACAGGAGTTCGGACAGATCGGCCTCATCCAGCCCGGAGGAGTGGCCGGGGCGGATGACCTCGGACCACTCCGGAGCCAGGTGGGACCAGGTACGGGCCGCGTACTCGGCGGCATGCTCGGAGACGTAGAAGGACCGAGCCCGGTACCACTGGCCGTCCTGGGAAGCGACGATCGCGACGCCGGGCGTCTCGGCGGGGATCGCACGCGCGGAGACGAGGGCCGCCGGGTCGAGGTCACCGAGGGTCATCGTGGCCGTCTCGGGATCGTTGACGCGGTGGCAGATTCGGCCCGAGCACTGCGCCCGCAGCGCGGTCACGCCGGGGCCGAGGTCGGAGCCGATCCGCTGACCGGACAGGAACAGATAGATGCCGAACGCCCGCCCGAGCTGCCCCACCCGCAGCAGCGCCGTGGAGGTACGGGCGATCTCGTCTTTCTCGGACTTGTCGGCCATCAGGTACAGCTCGGCCAACTCGTCGACCAGGACCACGACGGGCACCGGCCGCACTCCCGGGGGCAGTTGCCAGATGTTCCGTGCGCCGGCCGTACGGCACAGGCCCATCCGGTCGACCATCAGCGCGACCAGGTCATCCAGCAGCCCGACCGATTCGGCCCGCGTGGTTGCTAGCGCCGACAGGCGAGGGGCGTAGGGGGTGAACTCCACGCCGCCCTTGAGGTCGAAGCCGACCAGCGCGACCGGCTGCGGAGCGAGCCCGACGATCAGCGCGTTCGCGAGGTTCGACTTACCGGACTGCGTCGCGCCCGCGTTGATCCAGTGCGGGACGGTACGGAAGTCGATCGACCACAGGCCGCCCGTCTCCAGCCGCCCCACCGAAACCTTGAGCAACTCGCCCGATGGTGGGATGTGATCGACCCGCACCAGCGGGTCACGCATGGTCGCGGCCAAGACCACACGCCCCGGACGGGGTGAGAAGACGCGTACCGCATGCACGCCCCAGGAGTGCGCGAGCCGTTCGGCAGCCTGGGCGTAATCGGCCGGGATCTGGCCCTCAAGCGTCCACAGGGTGACACGCCAGCCGTGCCGAGTCGGCCGGGGCAGCCACATCCACGGCTTGGTGTCGACCGCGACCCGCTGGAAGCGCCGCCGCACCTTCACGATCCCGGTCGAGGCGATCGCGCCAGGGACGGTGGTGAACCACCAGCGTTGCCGCTTCTTGGTCAGCCCGCAGCCCAGGGCCACCTTCCGCCATGTCGCCCGGACGGTCAGCGCGACGAGCGGGAAGCCGATGAGCAGCCAGTACGACCGGTAGTGGAAGCGTCGCCAGGCCCAGAGCCCGGCCACCAGGGCGGCCAGGACTCCGAGCGTCTGGGCGAGCGTGTCAGGCATTGGCGCCCTCCTCGGCCGGGAGCAGCGCGGAGGCGCGGTAGGCGATGCCCCACTTCACCTCGCCGTCGCGGGTCTGCTCCCAGGGGTAGCCGATCAGCCCGACGGGGTTGATCTGCTGCCCGCGCGTGATCGGGGGCTCTCCGGAGATGCCGATCTTGACGAGTTCGATGCGGCCGAAGTCGTCTTCGACGGAGGTGATGACCTCGTAGACGGTCTGGCCGTTCTTGTCGGTCTTGACCTCGCCGGTGTGCTGGTTGAGCAGGCGGGGCCGTGGGTCCTTGACGCAGGTGAAGGTGAGCTTGGCCGTGTCGACCGGGATCGGAATGGCGCGCATGGTGGTGACCTCCCTAGGGCTCGTAGGTCAACATAGTTAACCTAGCTGGCTTGGTTGTCAATGTTCTCTCGGTTGGCTTGGTTGTTCTCCTGTGCTGAGATAGGGGTGATGGTCAAGAAGACGGGACGACCGGGTTACCTCCAGATCGCCGACGATCTGCGCGAACAGATCCGCGGCGGCGCTCTCGCGCCCGGCTCCCCGTTGCCATCGACCGCCCAGCTCGCCGAGCAGTACGACGCCTCGCTGAGCGTCGTGAAGATGGCGGTCGGGATCTTGCGGAACGAGGGCCTGGTCATCGGCCAGCAGGGCAAGGGCGTCTTCGTTCGGGAGAACGAGCAGCCCGATACCGGCGACGTCCAGGAAAGGCCGGCTACGGATCTGGCGAGCGAGGTCATCGAGCTACGCACCGCCGTACGGGACCTGTCCGAACGACTGGCGCGGGTCGAGTCCACCCTGTCTCGGCGATCCGAGACGTAGGGCCGCCGTTCCGGACATGCAGACCGGTGACGCGCCGGGCGGCCCGGGCCGACGAGTCACCGGAGGCGAAACCCCGGCGCATGGCCTTGTCCTCGCGCTTGATGCCGACGATGACAGCTACGAAGCCGACGATGACGGCCGCGGTGAGCGTCAGGGCGATGATCAGGGGCAGGGCGCTCACGACCAGATCACCCCAGCCTGCGCGAAGCCGATCGGGCCGCGCGGGGGACGCCGGGTCACGGCGCGCCGCTTGTTCTCCTTGCGCCGGGCCGTCTGACGGCGGGTCCACCGGTCGCGGGCCAGGCACTTACGGCAGCGGATCTGCCCCTGTTCCAGGAGCGCGCCGCAGTCGCAGCCGGGGGTCTCCTCGGGCGGGTTGATCGTCGCGTTTGTCATGCTCACATCTCCTTTCGTCGCGGTCGGTGCTGCGTTGTGACACCGAGATTGCGGCGAAAGGGCAGGACGAGATCACTACACGACGGGACATGTTCAAGACGTCCCGTCTACGATTGCCAGGTCCCTGGACGTCCTCGAACGTGGCAGGTGAGATGGCGAACGAGCGGTTACGCGCGGCACTTCTGGAACGCGGGGTGAGCATCGCCGATCTGGCGACCGCCATCGAAGTGGACCCCAAGACGGTCGAGCGGTGGATCACCAAAGGCCGCGCACCGTATCGAAAGCACCGATACGCAGTGGCGACGCACCTGGGGATGGACGAGAGCTATCTCTGGCCCGAGGCCCTGACTCGCGAACAGGTCGCCTCAGCCTCAGAGAGCGAGATCGTCACCGTCTACCCGCACCGCTGGGTCGTACCAAGGGACGCATGGGGACGTCTGTTCGCCCAGGCGCAAAGTGAGATCGGCGTGCTCGTCTACAGCGGCCTGTTCCTCGCCGACGACGCGGGCATCATGCGGATGTTCAGCGAGAAGGCCGGCGCTGGAGTGCGGGTGCGGATCCTGCTCGGCGACCCGGATTGTGCGGAGGTCGCGCAGCGCGGTGCGGACGAGGGCATCGACGACGGCATGGCTGCCAGGATCCGCAACGCCCTCGTGCTCTACCGGCCGATCCTCGGGCTCGCCGGGGTGGAGATCCGGCTGCACCGGACCGTGCTGTACAACTCGATCTACCGCGGGGACGATCAGTTTCTCGTCAACACGCATGCGTACGGCACACCCGCTGGCAACGCGCCCGTCCTGCACCTGCGCAAGGTCCTCGGCGGCGGCATGGTCGCCACCTACGCCGAGAGTTTCGAGCGGGTGTGGGACCAGGCCACACCGGTAGAGTCCTGACCATGGCGCGCCGGATCGACTTCTACGACGACCCCCAGGCCCCGAAACCGAACAGCCTCGTCCCGTCCGTGAACGTCGTGGTCACCAACGACGCGGGGGACATCCTGATGATCCGCCGCTCAGATAACGGCAACTGGGCCGTCCCCGGCGGCGCGATCGACCTGGGCGAATCCCTGCCGCAGGCCGCCGTACGCGAGACCCTCGAAGAGACCGGCATCGTCTGCGAGATCACGGGCCTTGTCGGCACCTACACCGACCCCAAGCACGTGATCCTCTACACGTCCGACGGCGAGGCCAGGCAAGAGTTCTCCATCGTGCTCACCGCCCGTGCCGTCGATGGCGAGCCGACCCCGAGCGACGAGTCCCGCGAAGTCCGCTGGGTGCCCCGTGACGAGGTCGAAGCACTTTCGATGGACCGCTCAATGCGTCTGCGCATCGGCCACTACCTAGCAGGTCAGGCTCTACCTCACATCGGCTAGCGCGGCCTTGACCGCCTGGACAGCGGCGTGGATGCAGGGCGTTGACGCGGTGATCGAGCGGCTGACCAGGTGCTCGGGGCCGTAGCGGGAATGGATCTCGGCCAGACGCTCGGCGACGTCGAGGTGTCGTCCGTCGGGGCCGGTGGTCATGTCGCAGTAGGTGAGCGCGTCCATCAGGTCGGGCCGCTCGGGCGCGAACTCTTTGGTCAAGACGTCGAACAGGCCGCGTTCGGTCGCCTCCTTGACGGCGCAGGAGTGATGCGCGACCAGGCGGTAAAGCGTCTCGTCGGCCTGGGCGACATCGCGCAGGTAACGCGCACCGTCGAGGGGATGGAACCCGGTGTCGACGAGTTCGGGCGAGTAGCCGATGTCATGCAGGTACGCGGCGGCGGTGAGGGTGTCGGTGTCGTCGCGGAGGATCGGAGCCAGCGAGGCCGCGCGCGCGGCGACGCCTTGCGTATGCGCCCACCGTCGAGGGAGGGGCTTCTCAAGAAGCTGTCTGGCCAGGTCGCGCGCCCACTCAGCTTGTGTCACGCCCTCGACAATAGGCATCAAACCCCCGAACAAGCCCAGAGCGTTCGGTGAGACGTCCTAGGACGTCTCACCCTGAACGTCACTGCGAGGAGCGTACGAACCGGCCCTTGCCGTGCCGGGACACGATCAGCCCCTCGCTCTCCAACTCCGCGAACGCCTGCCGTACCGTGCTGCGGGCCGCGGAGAACAGCCAGCGAAGTTCGGCCTCACTGGGAAGGGCGTCGCCCGGTCCGAGCTCGCCCCGCTCGATCCGGCCGCGCAAGCTCTTGGCGATCTCCTGGTAGCGATACGAGACCTCGGCCTCCTGCGCGGCGGGCCGCACGATCCGCCCCTTGGACGGGACCGTGAGGATCAACCCGCCCTCCTCCAGGGCCGTCAACGCCCGACGGACCGTGTTCCGCGCCACATAGAACTCCGCCGACAGGACCGCCTCTGACGGCAACGTCGACCCGGGGGCGTACTCGCCCGAGGCGATCCGATGGCGCAGCCGTTCGGCGATCTGGGCGTAGATGCGCCAGCCGGTCAGCGGCCTTGCGGGCTGATCAAGAGTGGGCACCGATGACCTTGTCCAGGTCGAAGCCGATCTCACCCTGTTCCCCCTCGCGCCAGCCCTCTCGCGCGGCCTGCTCGATCCGATCGGCCGCCGGCACGAGGCGTAGGCACGACACCCGCTCATCGCCCCTGTCGCCCCAGTAGAACCACAGGAACGCCAGGTGGACGAAGACCCGGCGGGGACGAAATCGGCTGTCCGGAACGTCCAGCGCGGGGCGCCCGCTCTGGTCGACGAGCAGGACCGTGACGATGCCCCTGCGCTTGAGTTCGGCGCGCAGTTCCTCCAACAGCTGTTGCTGGTAGGCGCGCTGCTGAATCTTGATCACGTTCACGATCGGTGACGCTCCTTCGGCTCGGAGATAGGCGGCTGTGGCCGCTTCCCTGTGCCGACGAGCTTCCGTCACGGGCCGGAATCTCTACACCACGACTAGGGGACGTCTAGGGACGTCTCGTGTTAGCGTCGCGCACAGAGCCGATCCCTCAGGAGGTACGCCCCCGTGAGTGAGAACCTTCGCCGCGCCCTCGCCGCCGCCAGGATCCAGGCCGTCGACGTCGCCGCCGCTCTCGCCGTCGACCCCAAGACCGTGAACCGCTGGCTGAAGGGCCGCATCCCCTACCCACGCCACCGCTGGGCCGTCGCTGATCTCCTCCAAGTCGACGAGGCCGAGCTATGGCCCGAGGTTGCGTCAGGTCGGCCGATCTCCGACGACGTCCAGGCTGTCTACCCCCACCGCTGGGCTGTGCCGCAATCCGTCTGGCGACGCCTCTTCCAGGAAGCTGCGGCGAGGATCGACATCCTGACCTACAGCGGCCTGTTCCTCGCGGAGGACGCGGGCATGGTTCGGGTGCTGCGGGAGCGAGCGCGCGCAGGCATTGAGGTCCGGGTTCTCCTCGGCGATCCAGACAGCCCCGAGGTAGCCGCCCGAGGGCAAGACGAGGGCATCGGCCCCGACGTCATGGCCGCCAGGATCAGGAACGCCGTCGCCCTCTATCGCCAACTCCAGCACGTCGAAGGCGTCGAGATCCGGCTACACAGGACCGTGCTCTACAACTCGATCTATCGCGCCGACGACGACCTTCTCGTCAACATCCACGCCTACGGCACCCCAGCGGCTCAGGCACCGATCATCCACGTACGAGCCACCGAGGACGAGGGAACCGCAGCGGTCTACCTCGCCAGCCTCGAACGAGTCTGGGCAACGGCGGAACCAGTCGACAGCATGTGCTGACCCGGTCTGGCATTCATGATCGAAAGCAACTTTTCTTCTCGGCATCAAGGGCAGCCCGCCTGCGGCGGCCTGCCGCGCGTCCGGGCGGTCTGCTGGCCGCGCTGCGGCTCTCCGGCCGGTCGCGGCCAGCACCGCCCGCGCGCCAGCAGTACACAGGTCCCGGCTCCCGGCGATATGGCTAAATTTCCGGTAGCGCGTCGTAGGGTCTGCTCATGGCAGATGCAAGGCTTTGCTCGTTCGAGGGCTGCGAGCGCGTGGCGAAGTACGGCACCCTATGCCAGGGGCACTACAAGCAGAAGAACCAGGGACAGGAACTTGCACCGCTCCGGACGCTTGGTGGGCAGCCCAGGTTCTGCGAGTTTGATGGCTGCGAACGCCCACACCTCGCTAAGGGTTTGTGTAGAGCTCACTATCAGCAATATAAAGCCGGAAAGGAGCTCAGACCGGTTCGCCCTATGAAGGCTTCAGGCAAGCTTTGTGAGTTCGAAGGGTGCGGTCGGGCCCACCAAGCCAAAGGTCTGTGCAGCGCCCACTATCAGCAATTCGTCAAGTCTGGAAATCTTACTCCGCTGTACGAATGGCTCATTTCCCCAGATGCTAGATGTGGCGCTACGCCGTCCTGTGATCGGCCCGTTTACACCTCTTCGCTCTGTAGAACACACTATGAACAGAGGAAGCGGGGGGTGCCGTTTGCGATCCTGAAGCCACTTGTCAATCCAGAGGGCACCTGCGCCGGCCCTGAATGTAAAAAAGAGGCTGAGGGGGAAGGCCGGCTATGCAGATCACATACACTTATCAAGAGGCGAGGTGAAGCGTTGTTCCCTCTAATCTTAAAAACGCGATCGGCGGATCTTCCTGACCTGATCGCACGGGGCGTCTACTGGTGCACGTCTTGCCAGCAGGAATTACCACTATCGGCTTTCGTCATTGACGGTCAGCGTAAGCTTCCGCGGAGTCGCTGCAGGTTATGTTTGGGTATCGAAACCAGAGCAGAAAAGCACCGACGGTCCTTTTTGGAGATACTAACTCTTTTTGAGTATCAGAACTACACGTGTGCAACCTGCGTCAATCGCCACACGGACGACAATGGACTCCATCTTGATCACGACCACAGGTGTTGTCCCAAGAAGGGTGAGTCCTGCGGAAAGTGTATACGGGGGCTGCTGTGCTGGACCTGTAACGCGGGGGCTCTTCCCTGGTATGAGCGTATGCGAGGAATCATCGAGCCTGTGGGGCTGATGGAATCTTATCTAAATCATCCTCCTGCGCTCTTGGCTGGCCTAATATCCGGCAAGAGCTTTGCTTAATTTGCGAGTGTCAATAAAGGTCCTTAATGCTCCAGTGGGGCGTCTGAGGACGGCAGGTGGAGGAGGCAGGAAGCTGCCATCCGCAACTCGAGATTTGTCTGGTTGTCTTGCTATTACTGCCGCGTGGCTTCCGGTTTTCGGGCCTGGCGGCCCTGCGGTCCGGGTCCACTTGGCACCGAATAACTAGGGCGGTCATAGCGCCGAGCGCTACAGCTCATCACGATCGGGGGAGCTCGGAACTTCAAAAACTCACCATCCACCGGTGACCCGTCGGCTTGCATGCCACGCCAGCGCCTTGCGCACAGCAGTTCCACCAGCTCACCCAGCTGCCAGGTCGAGCAACGCGGCCGCCACCGTGCGATCCCCCGCGAATCGTGGTCAGCCAGCGCAGCGGACTGCCGTGACTGAGCCAGATCGTTCCCAGGATCGCGTGATCACGCGGCAGCGCCGCCCGTAATGCCGCCAGCCTGGCATTACGGTTCAGATCGCTCCCGCGACAAGCCGTTGCTACTCTGACCCACGGACGTGCTCCTAGTGTGTTGGGACACCAAAAATGCGCTCCAGCTACCCGACGACAGAGTTATCCCTGATGCTGGCGCGGGGTGGGGATCAAGTGGCCGCGTTGGCGTCTGGCTGTGCGGCGCGCCGTGGACGACGAGATTGTCGAGACAGCCTCGTCAGGTCCGAAGGGGTAGGGCGACCGATCGGTAGTACCCCGACGACGACGAAGCGCGGCGTCTCCGTGGTGCTGCGCGCCTGCCACGTATTCCAGACGCTGTCTTCCAAGCTGGTGTAGCCCTTGGTGTGATCGCTGTGATCTCCGACGAGCAGGATGCAGAAGGGAGGACCGGTCGCGGTGTAATTGGCGGCCTGAGAGATGTACTTCTCTTCGAGTCGTTCCCTGGTCCACTTGCTCTTATGGCGTTTCACTTCGATGACGAAGCGCATCCCGGATTCAGGGGTGTAAGTGATGTCCGTTCGTCCGGACGCGACGTCGATGAGCTCCCGTTGCACGCTGCCGGGTTCCAACATGCCTTGGAGGTACTGCAAGCAGTCGTTCTGTACGTGTTCTTCCAGCCAATACTTCTTGCCTGGTATCGGCGGTCCTAGATAGGCCGTAACATCGCTAAGCAGGTCTGCTTGTGCGTCGAACCGGCTGTGCAGAAAGCGCAAGAAATGTGTCAGGAGGCTGGCAAAGTAACTGTGTTCGGGCTCCACCCAGGCGGGACTTTGAGTTAGTTCGGCGTGTAACCTTTCAAGCTGGCGGTCGAGCAGGATGTTGCCGGTTAGAGCGTAGCCTCGTTCGTGTTCGCGGATCACGCCCAACACCTTTTGCTGAAGGACAGGATCCGGGTCATTGAGCAGCGAGGCCCATGGTTGCTGCCCAGATGCAGATTTTCCCGGCGGCTCCGCAGTGGAGCCGGTCTCAAGGGCCCGCCGTCGTTCCTCCACCTTCGTGTGGAGTCGCCGGGCGTCGGGATGTTCGCTCAGCTCCGGATCGTGTTCAAGTGCCTTCTGCAGGTGGTTTAGCAGACCGAGCTCGCGGATAAACGCCGCTTCCACGGGAGGGGAGAGGAGCTGCTCCAAGCTGCCGCTAGCGCTTGTGAACGTGTAGACCGAACGGCTGGCCTCGTACACCTGCAGTACGCCGCTCAGCACCTTGCTGGCGTCAAGCCAGCTCGGTTCGAGTAGCCGTGCGCTGGCGTTACGCAAGGTAGCAACGAGCTGGAGCCATGCTGCCTCGCTGTGCCCGCGTGCCTCCAGCCAACGCGGCTGGTGCATGCGCGCGGACCATGCGCGCCGCTGCGCCACGGTCTCGCCGAGCTCGCGAGCGCTGGCCACTAGGTGATCTCGAGCGGAGGCGATCGGCTGGTTTTCGAGGTCAATGAAGGCGAAGACCGCGTCCAGGGCAAGCCGGTAGGCTCGCGCATCCAGGCGCGCCTCTTCCACCGTCTCGACGATTTTCAGCCTCAAGGCCGCAGAGCGCAGCAGCCGCGTAACCTCCTGACGGTCCTCCGCACCCAATCCCGCTCGGAGGGTCGCCAGCGCGAGCTCGTATCGGGCATCATTGCGGGCCGCTAACGATAGCGTCTGCGACCCTTCCATGGTCCGCAGCACTTCAAGTAAGCCCGCATCCTCATAGTGGTCATGAGCAATGCCGATGAGCAGGGGCAGGCGCTCCAGCGCATCGGCAGGCTCCTCTCCACTGATCTCGGTCAGCAGTAGCAAGAGACGACGGTGGTTGGTGTACCCGCCAAGGGACATCTGCAGCAGGCCAGCGACGGCATGATGGGCAAACGCAGCGTCTCGCTCTCCTGTAAGGGCCGCCTCCGCATGCCCAAGCAGAGCTTTGGCAGCTACGCTGCCATAAGAGTCCAGCAGCATCGAGTGCGAGCACAACATCTCAACAGCCTCGGCGAGCACCCAGGCTCGGAAGGGTTGCTGGAACCCCTCGGCTATGGCCGGTGCCAGGGCCAGCCTGATTTCTTCGGCACTGCTGGATTCCGGGTGAACAAGCGCCTGCAGCAACGTGGGCAGGTGTGGGCCCCTGGCGAGGACGCGAGCTTCAGCGGTGACAGCCTCAGCGCCCCCCAGATTGTCAAGGCTAGGGCCGCGGTCGAGCTGCTCGCCGGTTGCTCTGGCTGACCAGGCATCCAGGGAGTGCTCGACGGTACTCATCATGTCCTCTCAGTCGACGCTGCGAGCTCCTACACGCTCACGTCAGCTAATCACGTTTCACTGACTAGAACATGTAATTCCGGTCGCCGGTAATAATCCTTTCTCGCGGCAAAGCGTCTCTAACGTACTCAGGCTTGGCAGTCGTCAGGATGATCTGAAGCCCGGGCAGCTCGCGGCTCAGCTTCTCCAGCTCGGAGATCAACTTTGTCGCATCTGGCGTGGTGACTTCCTCGCTCCCGATCGCGTCGATTAGCAGTAGTCCGGGATGGGCCGGCAGCCCCCGCTGAGTGCTGACGCGCAGCATCGCGATCACCATGGCGATGCGGACTCGCAAACGCTCCCCCGGCTGGAACCCGTCGAATGAGGTGCTCTTTCCGCCCTTCTTGGCGTTGAGGTGACCGTTGCGCTTGAGGTCGACGGAGTCGAGGTTCGGTACGCCAAAGTCGCGAGCGAGCGTGACAATCTGGCGGTTGAGCGCGGGGAACAGGTGATCAGCTGCCTCCTTGGCGACGGCATTCAACACTTCGAGGACAGCCGCCACAACCTGCTCGGTCGTGCCGGGAGCTCCAGAGGGTGAGGTGTTGCCGGCCGTTCCCGTAGCCTGCAGTTGCCCTTCCAGCCGGGCGGCGCGGATCTCAAGGTCCCTGAGCGCTTGATAGGTCGGAGCCACCTGAATCTCTTCAAGCCGCGCACGCGCCTCCTCATGGCGTCGGTGAGCCTCCTGCAGGGCCTCTCCCAGCACGGCCAGCCTGTCGCTAGCCTGCTGTCGAACTTCCTGTTGTCCGGCGAGTTCCTGCCCCAGCTCTGCGATGCGAGCCTCGGCAAACTCCGCACTCACCGGCGGCAAAGGGCGCGTGCAAACGGCGCAGGAAGCGTTCTGCCGCTCGGTGACGTGGCGCGCCTGCTCGATCGGTTCCTCACACCGTGGGCAGCATGTCGGGGACAGCAACCCCAACACCCTCCGGGCCTGCCAGGTCTCCTTGGCGTCCATCACTTGCTGCTCAGCTATGAGACACGCTTGCTCAGTGCTGCGGTGCATGTCCTCGGCGTCGGCGAATGCTTGCCTCGCGGTTCGTAGCACATCGAGCGCGGCGTCCACGGCCGCCATGGTCTCTGCGGCCCCCGGGTCCGCTGCCCGATGTGCCTCATCCAACTGCTGTCGAACCTCATCCAACTCCCGCTGCCACTGCTCGCGCTCGTTGCGGCGTGCCGCTCGGTCCTGATCCGCGCGGTGAGCAGCCTGCCTAGTCTCCTTCATGAAGCGTCTCTGCGTGGTTGACAGATGCGTTAGTACCGAGGCATACGGGATGCCGATGAACAGGTCGAGTAGCTTGGCGGGCAACGAGGGCACCTCTTTGATGTCGCCAAGCAGCAACTTGTCCCCGCCGCGGTTGAGGTAACAGGCACCGAAGTAGGCAGGCCAGCCGTGATTCTGCGCGGCTCCCTCGCCATCCATTCCTCCTCTCGGGTTCCAGATAGACGTGTAGCCTAGGCCGAGGGCTTCCATCATGAAGGTCCCGATAAGCCCAGCTACCTGGGGTTCACCGTCGGCCTGGGCGAGCGGGCGCAGATTTGTGTTCACGTCCGTCGAGAGTTCCTCGGCCGAGCCAGCCGACAGGATGCGGCACCCGAGCTGGCCCGGCTCCTGGGAGGTGTCTTGATCCAGCACCACCCGCACTGCCTGGCCACTAACCACAACGTCTACTGCGATGCGACGGACCCAGGACTTGACGTCGGCCCCCAGCTCTCGTGGTCTGCCCCGCAAGGCCCAAACGAGGAACTCCAGCGTGCTGGTCTTACCGACCAGGTTCTTCGGATGCATGATCGCCCACACGCCAGGTTCGAGCGTTTGGTCGATAGAGAAGCTCGTTCCATCGTTCTTGGTTCCGATGGCTCGAAGGCGTCGCACCTCGATCCTTCGAGGTGGCGGTACCGGACTGGGCAGGGTGATCCCCGCCTCGCTCAGCACCGTCTCCACCATGGCAGCGGTCATGGAACACCTCGCCGCTGCCCGCTCCAAAACCTCCCCAGGGCTAGGGGGCGTCCAGGGCTGGGTCTCAGGGGCTGAAAAGCTGGTCACCGAGCCACCTCCGTGAGTCCTGCCTCTGTTGCGCTGGCCTGCCGCAGCGCGATCAAACGTGCGCGAACGTGCTCCGTGATCGCGGGGATGTAGGACCCAATAGGAGTGTCGGCGTAGTCTCGCTGCAGGTACTGGCGCTCCTTGATGCGAGTGCCGCCAACGCCATTGACAAGGTTCACCACGGTGCGGGTGCGCTCGACGTACCACACGAGCGCCGGAGCCTCCGTCACCAGGCTGGCTGCTGTCACCCGCCCCTGGTCTTGCAAGTAGTAGTCGTGCTGGAGGATCCGCGCGCCTCCGATGCGGTGCCGTTTGCGGGCCAGTCCCTTCTCTACGAGAACCGACATCGCGTTGTCCAGCTGCTCAAAGGCGCCGAAGCGGTGCCGGAGCATCGGGAACCGGCGGAGATCGGGCTCCTGCAAGGCGAGGATGCGTTCCGCTTCGTCGACGAGCCCAGGCGATTCCGGATCGGCCTCGTAATCGTTCAGCAACTCATTGGCCAGGTAGTCCGGGTTGCGCACCCAGAAGTCCAGCTTCTGCAGCCGCACCTGAGTATGTACGACGCCAACGGCCCCCGCCGGGGCCGCAGCATCCCCATCGATGGGTTCCACCGCGGCATCGAGCAACAGCAACAGCCGAACCGCGTCCTGCCAGAGACTCGCCTTTCGAACGGTCCATTCAGCCACGCCACAAGCCAACCCGATCAACACGGCTTATGTCTAGATCGCGACCAAGGATCTTCAATTTGGGCCCAGGATGTGGTCAATTGACGAAAAATCCTAACGTCACCGTCAACGGAGCAGCAGACGAACATTCGGGTTCGCCGACTTGCCGACCCTCGACCGGGCGCAGGGCATAGGCGCACTGATGACTATCTGGGTGGCAACGACTATGGAGGAGCCTGGGCGGTGGTGGACGGCCAGGGACCGTATGGCCAGGTCAGGGCGGCGCTCTCATCGCGGTCGGCCTGGGCCACCCAGTTACGGATCGACTGCACGGTCGGCTCGAACTCCTTGGCCAGTTCCTCGGGCGCCCGGCCGGCGCAAACCAGCTCCACCATCTGCTGCCGAAACTCCGGCGGGTACGGCGGACGTGACATCGGCACTTGTGAACTCCTCCCAGGACACATCGTCCCAAGCGATCAGGTGCCCACAAGACCGGAGCAACATCACTACGCTGCTGCCCCAAACGAGCCGGTCAGCTCGTCAAAGCTATTCAGGTCCTTCAGGCTCGAGAAGCAGGATGAAAAGACTCAATGGTTGCCGTCGTGTGAATAAACTATTAAAAGTCGCCCTCCAGCTCAACTTTTCTTTTCAGTCCGTTTCCTTGCCTAGCTGGCCATATGCCGTCATATTGAAGGCGGCCAACAACGATCCCAGGCGACACACCGATATCACGGGCAAAGACGCGAACGGAATTGAGAGATTTCAGAGCGCGAAGTTTCGTCAGATGCTTCCGTGGAATCAGTAGATCAGAGGAGAATTGATTAGCCTCCGCCTCCTTTGGGTCATCCCTGGGAATGCTATCCTCGATCCAAGTATCACTTTTCCCATGCAATAGGATGTGGGCGATTTCATGGAAGAAAGTAAACCAGAGATGATCATCAGTCTTGTAGCGAAGACTGAGCAGGAGCATAGCTTTATCGCTAGAGATCCATCTGGTAGCCCCGCTTGCGCGCGCACCTGTGATTTCTCTAACGAAAACCACCGCCACTCCGTACTGAGCGCAGATATCGCGCATTATTGGAGCTATAAGGTCAGGGGGCTGGGAGGTCAGCTGTCGTAGCCTCGGCAATGCATGCCGGAGGCCCTGATTGTCGAACGGCTTGCACTCAACGTCGCGTGCGGCCAACTCGCCGAGACGGAGCCAAGCAGCAACCGCGCCGGGACTAGCTTCAAATGACTTTGTCTGGCGGAAAGCGGCTACTGGTCTTTCATATAGATCGCGCCACGTGGTCAGATGGGCGACACCGAAAAATGCTAGCAATTGCTGTACGCGTGATATCTTATCTTTAGGCTCTTCTGGGAAAATTCCCCTCTTAACTAGTTCGCGGACTGGCATTTCATCCAGCCAGGAAACCGCGTCTAGAAGCTCCTGCTCCATTCGCAATCGCTGCTGGGCGGACTGATAGTCGGCCTCCAGCCGGTTCCACAGCTTCGCAGGCATGCCCGTCACGAGCTCCAAGCGCTGAGCAATCTCGTGACTTAGTGGCACAAGCCCCTGAATCAACCGATTAACGTGTTTCGCGCTGAGGCCAAGCCTGGTAGCTAGTTCGCGCTGAGTCATACCCAGCTCGTCGAGATACTCGCGGATGGTCTCTCCAGGCGGCACGGCGTAGTCGGGGGCGCCGGAAGGGTGAATTTCAGTTGTCGACATCGTCTCCTACGCTCCTCTCATGCTTTGTGGTCATCCGTGATAATCGACGATCTCTACGATCAACGCGGCATCTTCTTCTCCTAGGCCTTGCTCTGCCTTCTCTTCGGATGTCATAAGCCGGAACACGAGACGCCAGCCCTGATGAAGATCCATTGCGTAGCAGTCGGCATAGCCGCCCCGCAGTGGATGGCAGCGCCCTGGCATCTGGAAGAGGTCGTCCATGGACTCCGCCGCGCGGAGGGCCTGTAGACGCTGCTGGAGCTTACGAGCCCCTTCAGCGCCGTAGGCCTTGCGCATCTCCAGGTCAGACTGGCACACGAGCTGGAGACGACGTGATGCATGGAACACCTCCAACTGTGCCAGCCTCTCCTAAGTATTAACCAACCTGGTAAACGAAACACTCCCCAACCCGGACAAGATAGCGTCACCATCGGCGGTCCGCGAGCCGTTCGCTGAGGGCGATGGGCACGAAGCGTTGCCGGTTACGGGAGTTACGGAGGGATCTCGTAACGAAGCTGCTGCAGGCGAGGCCGGCCAGGTGGTTTCCCCGGCTGGCGTGTTGTTTGTAACCATGACGCGGCGAGCGCCAGGGGTTCGGCCGGACCGTCGGCTGGGGCGGCGAGTGGGCCGCGAGGGCCTCCAACAGGTAGCGGCGGTCGCTGCCGGTCGTGAGCTACGACAACGGGGCAATCCGTCTTTGCGCTTCCCCTCGTAGCGTGGAGACCGAACCGGGAGAGGTTTGGTCGTGGCAGGCACCACGAGGCGCCGCTTTGATCCGGAGTTCCGGGCCGGTGCGGTGCGGATCGTCAAGGAGACCGGGAAACCCGTCTCGCACGTCGCGCGGGACCTTGGTATCAACGAGTACACGCTGCACAACTGGGTGCAGATGGACCGGCACGCCGGAGGGCAGGCCGGCGGCAACGGCGGCGGAGGCGGGACGCTGAAGGAGTCCGAGCGCGAGGAGCTGGCGCGGCTGCGACGGGAGAAGGCCGAGCTGGTCAAGCAGCACGCCCGTGAGAAGGCGGCATGGGAGAAGGAACGCGCTGAGCTGGAAGACGAACGTGATGACGCCCCTATGTTTGTCAAGCCGTCGCTGAGGAGGTTTGCGCTGGTGAGAGTGCTTCCCTGATGATCGGGAAGACTTCTCGGGCGACGTACCGTTTGAGGCAGCGGATGATCTCTTTCTTGGATTTGCCCTCGGCTGTGCGCCGCTGAGCGTAGTCGCGGGTGCGCTGATCGCGCCCGAGTCTGGTCAGCACGACGGTGTAGAGGGCGCTGTTGCTGCGCCGGTCACCGCCACGGTTGAGACGGTGTCGGGCCGTCTTTCCAGAGGACGCTTCGATGGGATTGACGCCACATAGCGCGGCGAAGGCGGCCTCGCTGTTCAACCGTTCAGGGTTGTCACCTGCGGTGATGAGGAGACAAGCGGCGGTGTCCGGGCCGACTCCGTGCCGTTCGAGCAGCCGTGGGGCGCAGCCGGTGATGATCTCTGTCAGGACGTTTTCGTGGGTGCGGATCTCCTCGGTGAGTGCGAGGATCCGCAAGGCTAGGACGCGCAGGACCGCGATGGCCGCGTCCTCGATCACGCCAAGGGAGCCGGGTTGGAAGGCGGCGCAAGTGCGCAGCAGCGCGGCCTGTCCAAGCTCCTTGAGCGAGTCGCGCAGACTCGGGTCGGTTCGCGTGAGTACGGCTTTGAGCTGGTTCATGGTCTGGGTTCGTGCCTTGATCGCGGAGTCCTTGGCCATCTTGAACAGCCGGATCATCTCGACCGCGCCGTCGCCGGTCTTGGCGATCGCCGTGGCCTGTCCGGCCAGGACCGCCCGCGCAGCGTTCTCGGCGTCAACGGCGTCGTTCTTGCCGCGTCGGCGCCGTGTCGCCCGGTTGGGCCGGTTGACCTCGAAGACCTGGATCTCCTGGCCGAGCAGGTAGCGGTTGAGCGCCACTCCGTGGGAACTGGTGCCCTCAACGCCGGCCCGGCGCAACTTGCCGTGTCCGCGAGCCCAGGTGAGCAGAGTGGCATACCCTGCCGCGGTCGTCGGGAACGACTCGGTGGCCACGAGCCTTCCGAGCGCGGTGACGACCGCGGCGACGTGGGTGTCGGCGTGGGTGTCCACCCCCAAGACGATCTCTTCATCGACGCGGACGGTCTCGGCAACGGCGCGGGTCACGGTTCTCCTCACAAGCTCGGGGGGGCACCGGCCGGGCGGAGGAGGTCAGGACTGTGACGATGCGCTCGCAAGGCCCCTATGGGGACACATCCCCGCCTGGTCGGCGGCACCGCCCAGGCCCAGGCGACAGGTCATCACGAAGGCACGGGGCCAGTCTCAAGCCGGGTCAGACCTGGGCGCTTCGGGCGGTGCCTCTCCAGTCTCACAGTCCTCAAGCGCTCGGTGGTCTTGTGGGTGAAAGAGGCGATGGGCCGGTGAGCGTGGCGGCCTTCATATGCTCTCAGAAGACCGACTACGACATCGACCACGCCACCAGTTGCCGGGCGCTGGGGGTGTCGCAGTCGTGGTTCTACAAGTGGAAGAACCGCATCGACGTCGAGATGCCCACGGCCCGCGACCAGCGGCGCAACGACCTGGACGCCGAGATCATCCGCCTGTTCGAGGGGTGACGTCCCCTCGGGTGGTGTAACTCCAAGCTGACAAAGCAAGCCCCGGACATGGGACGAGCCATCGTGTGACCGTCAGCGAGTTCCCGACCAAAGGTTCTCGCGGAGGACACCACACGATGGCTCTGGACCAGTCTGCCCTGCTCGACCTGCTGGAGTCTTTGAAAGCCGCCGACGCCGACGACGTCATCCGCCAAGCGCTCCAAGCCATGCTTCAGGCACTCATCGAAGCAGAGGCGACCGCGGTGATCGGCGCCGCACCCCACCAGCGCACCGAGCAGCGCACCACCCACCGCAACGGCTACCGCGACCGGCTACTCACTACCGCAGCCGGAGACCTGGAACTGAAGATCCCCAAACTGCGGTCCGGGTCGTTCTTCCCCTCCCTGCTGGA
>NZ_BBYM01000052.1:0-574 GCF_001570405.1 Microtetraspora niveoalba
CCCGTCATCCGGATCGGGTGGAGGTGATCGATCAGGGGGATGGGACGGTGTCGATGCGGTTCCACCGTTATTCGAAGCTGTCGTATCCCCGGCAACGGTCGCGGCCGTGGGTGGCCAGACGGTGATAGGCCGTCCGCTGGTCCCTGGCCTACCTGCCTGTGCATGCTGGCGGGCGGGGGTGGCCTGGGCAGTGCGTGGGCGGGGTGAGTCTGGCAGTGTGCCCGGCCTCCACGGTCCCGGCGGACCTGCCTGTGCATGCGGAGGCGGGGTTGGCCTGGACCATGCGTGGGCGCGGCGGGAGAGCCACGGGATCTGTCCAATGTTCTTACAGTCCCACGCCACGTGACTGCCGACCGTCGATGCGCGCCGGTCGCTCCAGTCACAGGCGGCGCAGCCTGACCGAGACTGCCCCGGTTGGGGCGGCTTGAACCGAACTGCCCCAGTTAGTGCAAGTTGATCAGGCTGCCCGGCCCATACAGGGTGGCCGGTACAGGCCGAGCGGGGCTGCCTAGCCGTTACAGACTGAGCCGGGGGCGGGGTCTGGGCGGGCCGAGTGGGGGGTGCAGGGTCGGGG
>NZ_BBYM01000052.1:1043-45696 GCF_001570405.1 Microtetraspora niveoalba
GTCCATCCAGTGGGGGGTGCCTGCTCGGGGGTGGGTTGAGCGGGGGTGCCTGGTCCGGACTGGCGAGCGGGGGCGGTTGCGGGAGGACGGGGTGGGTCAGGCGGTCTCCTGGTGGAGGCGGCCGAGATAGGCGGCCTGGACGCGGGGGTCGTCCCGCAACTCGGCGGCGGTGCCCTCGACGGCGACCCGGCCGCGTTCCAGCACGTATCCCCTGTCGGCGAGCCGCAGTGCGGTGCCGGCCTGCTGTTCCACGAGCAGGATGGTCAGGCCGCGCTCGTCGTGCAGGCGCTTGAGATAGCCGAACAGCTCGGCCACCTTGAGCGGGGCCAGGCCGAGGGACGGCTCGTCCAGCATGAGAAGCCGGGGCGCCGCCATCAGGGCCCTGGCGACGGCGAGCATCTGAGCCTCTCCCCCGGACAGCGTGCCGGCGAGCTGGGAGCGACGCTCGGCCAGGCGGGGGAAGATCTCCAGCATCTCGTCGCGCCTGCGCTCGGTCTCGGCACGGCGGCGGCGGGTCGGGAAACCGCCGAGGGCGAGGTTCTCCAGGACGGTGTGGTCGGGGAAGATCTGCCGCCCCTCGGGAACGTGGCCGAGGCCGAGCCCGGGACGGCGCCATCCCGGCACCTTCGCCAGGTCCTGGCCGGCGAACAGGATCCGTCCGGAGACCGGCTTGAGCAGGCCGGAGACGGTCTTCATCGTGGTGGTCTTGCCGGCCCCGTTGGGGCCGAGCAGGACCACGAACTCCCCCTCGTCCACGTGCAGGTCGAGCCCGTCGAGGGCGCGCACGCCACCGTAGGCCGCGGTCAGCCCGGACAGTTCGAGCAGTGTGCTCACGACGCCTCCTCCACGAGGTCGGGGCGGCCGAGGTACGCCTCGAGGACCGCCGCCGAGTTACGCACCTTCTCCGGGGTGCCGCGCTCGATCACCTTGCCGCTCTCCAGGACGGTGAGCTCGTCGCAGAGCCCCATCACGAAGTCGACGTTGTGCTCGATGAGCACGACGGCCAGCCCCCGCTCGCGCAGCACCCGGCACAGCCGGCCGAGGGCGTCGAGCTCGTCGGAGGTGAGGCCGGTGGCCGGTTCGTCCAGGATGAGCACCTTCGGACGGCTGGCCACCGCGCGCACCACCTCCAGCAGCCGCTTCTGGCCGTGCGAGAGCGAGGACGCGAGCCAGTCGGCGCGGGAGGCGAGCCCGGCGAAGGCGAGGAGTTCCCTGGCCTCCTCACGTTCCTTCCGGTCCTGGCGGCGGTAGGACGGCGACCGGAGGACGGCGCCGACCCATGAGTAGCTCTCCCGCATCCGCATGCCGGTGAGCACGTTGTCGAGGACGCTGACCCGCTCGAAGAGATGCGGCACCTGGAACACCCGCGTCACCCCGGCGTGCGCGACGCCGTGGGCGGCGTGCGGGGCGTCCTCCCCGAAGATCCGCACCTGTCCGGCGTCGATCTGGTGGTAGCGCGTGAGGCAGGAGACGAGCGTGGACTTCCCCGAACCGTTGGGCCCGATGATGCCGTGCACGGTGCCCGGCATGATCCGGACGTCGACGCCGTCGAGGGCGTGCACGCCGCCGAAGTGCTTCACGATGCCGCTGCCTTCGAGCGCGGCCACGCCGTCGGGGACGTCCCGCACCTCCGGCACCACGTCGGGGACGGTGTCGGGCAGCGTCTCGTCCTCGGGCTCGGACAGCCTGTCCCGGCCCACCCTGGACGCCTTCCACGTGCCCACGATGCCCTGCGGGATCACCATCATGGCGACCAGCAGCAGGACGCCGAGCACCAGCGTGGTGTAGCGCGCCTGGTCCTTGATGAGCTCGACGAGCGCGGCGATGAAGCCGACGCCGATGACCGGCCCGATCAGGGTGGAGATGCCGCCGAGGAACAACCCGACGAAGAAGATGATGCCGTTGTCGAGCAGGCCGACGTCGGGGTTGATGAAGCCGAGCTGCAACGCGTACAGCGCGCCGGACAGACCGGCCACGCCGCCGCAGACGGCGAAGAGCAGGAGCTTGGCCCGGGACGGCGAGATGCCCATGGCGGAGGCGGTGTCGGAGGACTCGCGCACCGCCATGGAGGCCCGGCCGACGCCGCTGCGCACGAGGTTGCGCTGCAGGACGTACGCCAGGGCGAGACAGGCCAGCACCACGTAGTAGAAGGCGCGCTTGGACATGATCTCGTCGCCGATCGAGGGGGCGATGCCGCTGACGCCGACGATGCCGCCGGTGACCGGCTCCCATTCGCGCCCGACCTCGATGACGATCAGGTTCGCGGCCAGGGTGATCATGCCGAAGTACAGGTAGGTCGCCCGCAGGCTGACGAGCAGGACCAGCATCGCGACGACGGTCCCGACGGCCACCGAGGCGGCGACGCCGAGCAGCCACGAGCCGCTCAGCTTGACCACCAGGTATCCGGTCGCGTAGCCCCCGGCCAGCTGGAGCCCGGAGTGCATCATCGAGAGCATCCCGCCGTACCCCATGGACAGGTTCAGGGAGATGGTCAGGATCGCGCTAATGGCGGCCGAGGCGACGATGCCGTCGTAGTACGACGCGTTGTAGCTGTAGTAGTCCGTGATGGCCGGCCAGGCGAGCAGCACGGCGACCGCGACGACCGCGAGGACGGCGAGGACGGCCTTCCGCGCCCGGTGGTAGCCGGTCGAGTCGAACACGGAGCCCCGGACCGCCGTGCCGCCGGCGCGCGCGGGGCGAGAGTCCACCGTTGCCATCAGTGCGCCTCCATGGGCTTGCCGAACAGTCCGGACGGGAAGACGACCAGGATCACCGCGAGCGCCGCGAACACCGCGAAGTTGCCGACGGAGCCGCCGACCAGGCTCCGGACGACGGTGTCGAGAACGCCGACGATCATGCCGCCGACGAGCGCTCCGCGCGGGGACCCGACTCCGCCGATCACCGCGGCCGTGAAGCCCTTGATGGTGAACATCAGGCCGGTCGCGGGAGCCACGAAGATCACCGGCGCGGCGAGCATGCCCGCGACCGCGGTGATGACGGCGCCGATCACGAACGAGAGCACCACGATGCGCTGGACGGGGATCCCCATGAGGACCGAGGTGTCGGAACTGTGCGCCGTGGCCCGGATGGCGCGCCCGTAGACGGAGCGCCGCAGGAACAGGTCGTAGCCGGCCATCACGACCAGTGCCACGACGATCGTCAGGGCCTCCTGCCACTCGACGGTGATCCCGGCGACCTGGAAGCCGCCCGCGATGACCGGGTTGGGACGGAGGGCGTCCACGTCGATGAACGCGAGGTTGAACAACGACTGGAAGATCAGCGCCGCCGCCAGGGTCGCGATGATCCACGCGTAGCGCGAACCGGACATGCGGACCGGTAGCATGATCATGCGTTCCATGAGCAGGCCCATCAGGGCGGCCAGCACGATGGTGACGCCGAGGGTCACGACCCAGCCCAGCTTCTCGAGCGCGACGATCTGGTACGCGGCGGCGGCACCGAGGATCACGGCCTCGCCCTGCGCGAAGTTCATGATCCGGGTCGGCTGGAAGACGATGGTCAGGGCGAGTGCGACCAGAGCGTAGACGGAACCGGCGAACAGTCCATCGATGATCGCCTCAGGGCTCATCTGCACTGCTCCTCAAAGTACAGAGATTTACTAACCCTGTTCCGGAGTACGGAACAAGGTTTTGGAAACATAGGCTCGCGCTCGTCCGCGTGTCAATAGGTCTGACGTTTCAAAATGGGACGTTTCGACTGCGACCGCCAAGTCCGGCACACGAGCCCGACATTCGGCCCGACATTCCGCCCGACATTCGACCGACCCACAAACCGGACATATTGCCCCAAACGCGTGGATCGACGTATAACTCAGACATTCAATCGGGACGCGCGGGCCGGACGTTCGGGCCGGACGTTCGGCTCGGAAATTCAGGCCGGACATTCTGGTCCGCAACGTTCGCGCGCGAGATTCCGGCCGCAGACCCAGACCGGACGTGCGGGCCGGACGTTCAGGCCGGACACCCAGACAGGACGTTCCGGCCGGACGTTCAGGCCGGACACCCAGGTGGAACGTTCCGGTCGAAGATCCAGGCCGGACATGCAGGCCCGGCGTGTCAGCTCGGGCCTGGCCGGACATGCAGGCCCGGTGTGTCAGCTCGGGCCTGACCGGACATGCAGGCCCGGCGTGTCAGCTCGGGCCTGCATGTCGCAGGAACGGAGCGCGAGCCCGTTCGGTCAGGCGCGGCGCGCGTACTGCCCGGTGGGCTCGCCGACGACGTCGCCGTCACGGAACCGCACGTGGCCGCCGACGACCGTGGTCACCGGCCAGCCGGTCAGGTCGACCCCGTCGAACGGACAGTGGTCCTGCCCGGACAGGCACACCTCGGGCGTCACCGTGCGGGTCAGCTCCGGATCCACCACGGTCAGGTCGGCGTCGAAGCCGACGGCGAGGCTGCCCTTGCGGCCCCACAGGTTGTACGCCTTGGCCGGGTTGGCCGAGGCCAGCTCCGCCACACGCGCGAGCGGGACGCCGCGCTTGAGGTGCCCCTCGGAGAACAGGGCGGGGTAGAGCAGGGCGGTGCCGCCGAAGCCGGGACGGGCCGGCCAGAGCTGGTCGCCCTTCTCCGCCTCCATGCAGCAGGCATGGTCGGAGGCGACCCAGTCGACGGTGCCGTCGGCGACCCGCCGCCACAGCGCCTCGTTGTCGGCCTTGGTGCGGATCGGCGGGTTGACCTTCCCGCCGAGCCCGCCCCGCGCGTCAAGGGTGTCGTGGTCGAGGCACAGGTGGTGCAGCGTGGTCTCGGCGCGCATGTCCACCGCGCCGAACGACCTGCGGGCCAGCGCCACGGCGTCGATCGCCTCGCGGCTGGACAGGTGCAGCAGGTTCACGTTCGTGCCGGTGTGGCTGGCCAGGGTGGTGGCCTCGCCGATGGCCACCCGCTCCGTCAGCGGCGGGCGCCCCTCGTGGTAGGCGCGCAGCGTCTGCGGGTCGCCGTTCGCGCGCACCCGGTCGATGAACACCCGCATCAGCTCGGACTGCTCGCAGTGCAGCGAGACCGACAGGCGCAGCCCGGGGTTGGCCTCCTGGGCCGCGGTCACCTGCTCCATGAGGAGGTAGAGGTGGCCCAGGTCGTACTCGTCGCCCATGGTGAACGAGCGCGCGTCCCGGCTGTTGGCGGCCAGGTCGAAGCCCTTGTAGAACATGTAGTACTTGAACGACGAGACCCCGTGTTCCTCGATCAGGTACGGGATCTCGGCGATCTGCTCCACCGTCATCGGGGCGAGGTGGAAGCCGTAGTCGGTCCAGGCGCGTCCCGCCACCGCGTCCAGAACCTCGGGGAAGATGTCCTTGTACGACCCGGTGCGGTCGAGGTAGTGCGATCCGGTGCGGAAGTACGACAGCACCGTCGTGGCGCCGCCGACCAGGGAGGAGCGGGTCTCCTCGAAGGCGTCGAGGGCCAGGTCGCGGTAGATGCCGAGATGGAAGTGGGCGTCGACGGCTCCGGGAAGGACGACCTTCCCCCTGGCGTCGACGACCTCGGCGGCCTCGGAGACGGCGATGTCGTCCGCGAGGGCCGCCACCTTCCCGCCGGAGACGGCCACGTCGGAGCGGATCTCGCCGTGGTACGGAAGGACGACGGTTCCGCCCTTGACAAGCAGGTCGTATCGGGACATGCGAGACGGCCGGCCGGCGGGCCGGCCGTCACCCCCTTTCCGGTTCGGTCCATCCCATCTGGATGGACAGTCGTCGAGTGGAATCAAGCAGTGCCTCGACGCACGCGTCGACCTCCTCGCGGAACCGCTCCAGCGGTCCGCAGACGCTGATGACGGCCACGGGCCGGCCGTGGTGGTCGAGAACGGGCGCGGCCACCGAGGCGGCGCCCGACATGCGCTCGGCGAAGGACTGCGCCCAGCCGCACTCGCGGATCGCCGCGAGCTCCTTGCGCAGCTTGCGGACGTCGGTGGTCGCCGTGCCGTTCTGGGCCGCCGGCATGGCCTCCGACAGATAGGCCTCGATCTCCTCGTCGGTGAGGAAGGCGAGGAACGCCTTGGACGAGCCTCCGACGTGCAGGGGATAGGGCACGCCGAGGGAGACGCTCATGATGACCTCGCGGGCAGGGGTCACCTGGTCCGCGTAGATCCTGGTCCAGCCGGTGCGTACGGACAGGGTCGCCGTCTCGTCGGTGCGCTGCGACAGCGTGACGAGCTCGGGTGCGGCGATCCGCCTGATGTCCAGCCGGTCCAGGTAGGCGAGTCCCAGCCGCATGGCGCCGACTCCCAGGGAGTAGCGCCGGCTGGCCGGGTCGAGCTCGATGAGGCGCCGAACCCGTAGCGACGCCAGTATCCGGTGGACGGCGGCCTTCGACATGCCCAGCGCCTCGGCGATCTCGGTCACTCCGAGGGTGGCCGAGGGCGTCTCGGCGAAGTGCATCAGCACATCCGCCGCACGTTCGACGGTGGCGATGGCCTGGCCGGCGCTCTCCCGAACGGGGGCGTCTCCGGACACGGTGCCGCGGCTCTTGGTCGGCATGATTCCTCCAGGAAATCGGTCAGTTTCGCTCAACCATCCTGGTGCCGAAATCCGACCTTCACCGGAAGATCCGTAACAATGCGCGTGTCCAGGAAGTCCCACCACTCGCCCTGGCTGACGCGCTGCGTCTCCCACGCCTCGTCGGCCTTGAGAGTCGCCAGGGCGGAGCGGTACTCCCCCCAACCGGCTTCGTCGTCGAACGCGGCCCAGTTCTCGACAACGTACACGTCTCCGACGACGCTGTAATACCAGCGGACTTCCCGCACCATCGGCAGGTCGCGGTAGAACCAGGACTCCCTGTCCTCCAGCCATTTCCAGAAGCCACGCATGTCTTCGCGGGCTCGCGGGCTGAGCTTCATCCGGTAGACGAGATAGATCATCGAGGGTCCTGCCCCCTCCTGGATGCGTATGTAAGGTGGACTTGTTCCGCAGACAGTAACGCTGTTTCAATAGCTTGGGAAGCCCCCGGCGAGCGCGAACGCCTGCCCCGGGGCCGCGCTTCCGGGCTCAGAGCAGCCGGAACACGCCAGAACAAGCCAGAACACACGTGAGGAGGCCGTTTCGTGGAGGCAGAGCAGATCGTTCCGGAGGAACGATCGGCGACGGCTGGACGACCGGAGAACCCGGCGGGACCGCTGACCGGTGTCGTGGTCGTCGACGCGGCCACCCTGTTCGCCGGACCCCTGGCGGCGACGATCCTCGGCGACTACGGCGCCGACGTCATCAAGATCGAGCACCCCGACCGGGGAGATCCCTCTCGCACCCACGGCGCGAGCAAGGACGGGATCGGCCTGTGGTGGAAGATGCTCGGCCGCAACAAGCGCGCGGTCACCGCCAACATCGGCAGGCCGGAGGGGGCCGAGCTGCTCAAACGGCTGGTCGCCCGCGCCGACGTGCTCATCGAGAACTTCCGCCCCGGCACGCTGGAACGGTGGGGCCTGTCCCCGCGGACGCTTCTGGAGATCAACCCGCGGCTGGTCGTCGCGAGGGTCACCGGCTTCGGCCAGTTCGGCCCGTACGCGAAGCGGCCCGGCTTCGGCACGCTCGCCGAGTCGATGAGCGGCTTCGCCGCCGTCACCGGCGAACCCGACGGACCGCCGACCCTGCCGCCGTTCGGGCTGGCGGACGGCGTGTCCGCGCTCACCTGCGTGAACGCCGTCATGATGGCGCTGCACCACCGCGACCGGCCGGGCGGCAGCGGCCGCGGGCAGGTGATCGACCTGGCCATCATCGAGCCCCTGGTCACGCTGCTCGGCCAGCAGCCGCTCGTCTGGGACCAGCTCGGCCAGGTCCAGCCGCGCACCGGAAACCGGTCGGTCAACAACGCGCCGCGCAACACCTATCGGACGCGGGACGGCCGCTGGGTGGCCATCTCCACCTCGGCGAACTCGATCGCGGAACGTGTCATGCGCCTCGTCGGACACCCCGAGGTGATCGACGAGCCGTGGTTCTCCTCCGGAGCGCGCCGCGCCGAGCACGCCGACCTGCTCGACGGGTACGTCGGGAAGTGGATCGGCGAACACGACCTCGCCGAGGTGGTCGAGGAGTTCGAACGCGCCGAGGCGGCGGTCGCCCCCATCTACGACATCCGCGACGTCTTCGCGGACCCGCAGTACCGGGCCCTCGACACGATCACCACGGTCGACGACGACGACCTCGGGCCGCTGCGCATGCAGAACGTGCTCTTCCGGCTCTCGGAGACGCCGGGCTCGATCAGATGGGCGGGCCGCGCGCGCGGCGCCGACAACGACGACGTGTGGGGCGGCCTCGGCGTGAGCGCCGACGAGCTGGCCGTCCTGCGAGAAAAGGGAGTTGTGTGATGTCCTTGTGGCGCCACCTCGACGACGCCAAGGTCGTCGACCTCGCGCAGCCCATGCGCACCGGCATGCCGCAGTCGCCGAACCATCCGCGGTTCCGGATGGTCATCGAGCGCCGGCACGGCGACATGGTCCGCGAGGACGGCGGCTCCGCCGCCAACGAGGTCATCCTCACCGGCGGGCACGTCGGCACCCACGTCGACGCCCTCGGGCACGTCTCCCAGGACGGGTACGTGTACGGCGAGGTCGAGGCCGCGGGCATCCAGTCGCACCAGGGCCTGTCCAAGTACGGCATCGAGACGTTCACCCCGTACGTCGGCCGCGGCGTGCTGCTCGACGTGGCCGCCGTGCACGGGGTCGAGGTGCTGCCGCCCGGCTACGAGGTGACGCCCGACGACCTGGAGGCCGCGCGGCGGCGGGCCGGCGTGGACATCCACCCCGGCGACGCCGTGCTCGTCGGCACGGGATGGTCCCGCCAGTGGGACAGGCCGAGCCTGTTCGTCGGCGACGAGGGCGGTGTGCCCGGGCCCGGCCCGGACGCGGCCCGCTGGCTGGTCGACCACGGGGTCGCGGTCGCCGGAGGCGAGACGATCGCGTTCGAGCGGATCGCGCCCGGGCGCGGCCACGCCACGCTCCCCGTGCACCGGATCCTGCTCGTGGAGGCGGGCGTGCACATCGTCGAGACGATGCGCCTGACCGAGCTGCTCGACCTCGGGCGCCCCGAGTTCCTGCTGGTGCTGAACCCGCTGCCCGTCGTCGGAGCCACCGGCGCGCCGGTGCGGCCGCTCGCGGTGCTGGCCGCATGACCTCCCGCGACACGACCTCCCGAGCCGCGACCTCCCCCGACACGACCTCCCACGCCATGACCGTCGTCGCGGCGCTGGCCGAGTTCGCCGCCGCGAGCCGGACGGGGCTCCCGGACGCCGTCGTCGCCGACGTCACGGGACGCGTGCTCGACACGTTCGGCAACTGCCTCGCCGCCCAGGAGCTCACCGGCCCGGCCGAGCCGCACGAGGCGACCGCCCGGATGGCCGCCCGGTGGGGCGGCGCCGGGGAGTCGTCCGTCATCGGCCGCGGGCTGTCCCTCCCCGCGCCGTCCGCCGCGCTGGTCAACGGCACGCTCGCGCACGCGCTCGACTTCGACGACACCCATCTGCCCTCCGTGCTCCACCCGTCGGCGTCGGTCGTCCCCGCCACCCTGGCCGTGGCGGAGGCGGTCGGCGCGTCGGGCGCGGAGCTGTGCCGGGCCGTGGCCGTCGGCGACGAGATCACCAACCGGCTCGGGATGGCGTCCTACATTCCCGAGCTGCGCAACTCCCTCTTCTTCGAGAAGGGCTGGCACGCGACGTCCATCTGCGGCACCGTCGGCGCCGCCGCCGGAGCGGCCCTGCTGATGGGCCTTTCCGCGGACGGCATCGCGGACGCCATGGGGATCGCGGCCAGCATGGGCGCGGGCGTCATCGAGGCCAACCGCACCGGTGGCACGGTGAAACGCGTCCACTGCGGCTGGGCCGCCCACGCCGCCGTCGTCGCCGCCACCATGGCGGCCGAGGGCGTCACCGGGCCGCCGACCGTCTTCGAGGGCCGGTTCGGCTTCTTCCAGGCGTTCCTCGACGGCCGCTACGACCGCGACGCGATCACGGACGGGCTCGGCGAGCGGTGGGAGCTGCTGCGCACCGTGTACAAGCCCTATCCGTCGAACCATTTCACCCACCCCGGCATCGACGCCGCGCTCGCCCTGCGCGCCCGGGGACTGCGCCCCGAGGACGTGGCGGAGATCGAGCTGGGCGTCGCCGCCGCCCCGCTGCGCACGATCGGCGAGCCGTACGAGGAGAAGGTGCGGC
This sequence comes from Microtetraspora niveoalba, assembly GCF_001570405.1. Taxonomy (GTDB): domain Bacteria; phylum Actinomycetota; class Actinomycetes; order Streptosporangiales; family Streptosporangiaceae; genus Microtetraspora; species Microtetraspora niveoalba. The sequence goes on from NZ_BBYM01000052.1 coordinate 11,195, forward strand.
CGCGCACCCCCTACCACGCGAAGTTCTCCGGGCCGTACACGGTGGCCAGCGCGCTGGTCGGCGGCGGCGGGCTCGGCCTGCACCTCGACGACTTCACCGAGACGGCCTTCCGCGACGAGCGGCGGCTGGCGCTGGCCGCCAAGGTCAGGGTGGTGGCCGACGAGGAGTGTTCCGAGGAGTTCCCCCGGGCCTTCTCGGCGGTGCTGCGGGTCCGCACCGTGGACGGGAGCGTCCTCGAACACCGGGTCCACTCCTCGCGCGGCGGCCCGGAGCACCCGCTGACGTTCGACGAGCTGCGCACGAAGTACACGCTCAACGCCTCACGCGTGTTGTCGCCGGACGCGGCGTCGGCGCTGGCGGAGGAGGTACGCGGCCTCGCGGCGCGGGAGAAGGTGGAGGGCCTGCTCGACGCCGCGCTGATCGCGGGCGCCTGAGCGGCGGCACGGTCCCGGACGGCGGCACGGTCCCGGACGGTGGCATCCCGGACGGCGGCACGGCCCAACTGCCGGGGCCGGCCGCACCGCCGCCATGCCGCCGCCACTCCACCGGCCCGCCCGGGTCGTCCCGAAAGTCGCCCGGGTCGTCCTGAAAAGCGAAGCACCCGGCCGCGCTCTGCGGCCGGGTGCTTCGTGTGCGGCGTGTACGGGTGCGCGGTTCACCGGGTCCCGCCCACCCGGCGCCCTATCCGATGCCGTCCAGGTAGCGGGCCAGCGTGGCGGCGTTCGCCTCCGGCGAGCCCGGCGCGCCCAGAGGCGCGAACCCGGTCTCGGTCGCGTCGTCCAGCAGCCGCAGGGCCGCCGGGGTCATCGCGGCGAGCGGATCGGTGGGCGTGGTGCCGACGAGCGCGGGTCTCCGGACCATCGGCAGCCGTTCCGAGCCGGGCCACCGCCAGGCCGCGCGGTAGCAGCGGTGGTAGTGCGGGGCGGAGCGCAGCATGTCCAGCACGACCCGGTGCAGGAACTCCGGCCGGTACGCGTCGACGTCCCGGATGCCGGCCGGGGTGTGCTCGAACCAGGGCCACCACAGCGCCATGTCCGCGGAGGCCCCCCAGGCCCGGCGCAGGTGCGAGCCGTGCGGGTCGGGGGTCAGGTCCACGAAGTAGTTCGCCAGGACGGAGGCGACCAGGTCCGGCCGGTCGTCGAAGAGCGGCACGCCGTCGAGGACGAGCGCCCCGACCCGGTCGGGCGCCGCGATGGCCAGCTCGACGGCGAGCCCGGCTCCGGTGTGCGTGCCGTACACGTCGCACCGCTCGACGCCCAGCGCGTCCAGCACCTCCACCAGGAGCGGCGCGTAGGTCCCGGCGAGGGTGGGGGCACGCCCGGCATCGTCCGGCAGCGGGGTGGACCGGCCGTGTCCGGGGGTGTCCCACACGATGACCGGCCGGCTCTCGCCGAGCGCCCTGGCCAGAGGTTCGAGGCCCGACCCCGAGCCGGGGTTGGCGTGCAGCGCCAGCACCGGGCGGCGGGTGGACGACCGGTCGCCGAAGCGGCGCACGTGGACGTCGCCCGTGCTCACCCGGACGTATTCGCGTTCCCCGGGCTCGGCGTCCGCCGGCTCGCGGGCGGCGTCGCCCTCCGGGAGCGCCAGGATGTCGGCGGCCCACGCGTCACCCGCGGCGACCAGGCCCGATGCGGCGGCCTCCAGGTGCGGCCACGCCGTCGCCGCGCTTCGCGCGAGCCGCCGGTGCGCGTCGCCGTGCTCGGCGGTGTCGAGGAAGAGCTCGTGCAGGACCGCCGCGGGAGGCAGGCCGCGACGACGCCGGTTCGCCGCCGCGGGCCGCCACCAGGGGCTGAAGACCAGGCTGTCGCGGATCTCGTCGTACAGCCGCAGCAGGTGCCCGCCGCTGCCGTCGATCGGGGACGGGTCGGGCGGCTGCTCGGTGCCGTGGTAGGGGGCGTGGAGGACCAGGATGCCGCCGACCAGGCCCGGGTGGCGCCGCGCCAGCCGCGCGGCCACCGCCGCCCCGGCGCCTTCGGCCGCCACCGGGGTCCGCCGTACTCCGAGCGCGGCCAGGGCGGTGGCCAGCGCGTCGGCCTGGGCGTCCAGGTCGCCGGGGTCGCCGGTCGCGGTGGTGCCGCCGAAGCCGATCAGGTCGGGGGCGATGACGCGGCGGGCCCGCGCCACCTCGGCGAGCAGACCGGCGTCCCATACCGCGCCCGAGCCGGGCGCGTCGTGGAGCAGCAGCACGGGCGAACCGGCGCCCGCCTGCCGTACGTGCAGTTGCCCGGAGGGCAGGGTGAAGTATCCCGACCGCATGTCGTTCCTCTCGTCGGGGGGATCGGGGATCAGGCGCCCGAACGGGGCCAGCGTCGGACGAGGACCGGTCCGGGGAGGTCGGGGAAGGGTTCGCCGGCCGGGACGTACGCCCAGGTCCGCGCCTCGACGAAGACCGCGTCGAACCCCTCCGCGGCGAACTCCTCTCCGGCGTCCCCGTCGGCCGGGCCGCCGGGCAGGCGGTCCGGAAGCTCGGCGACGGAGCCGAGCAGCACGGAATCAGGCGGCACAGAACCAGGCGGCACAGAACCAGGCAGCACAGAACCAGGCAGCACGGAATCAGGCAGTACGGGGCCGGACGCGACTGGGCGGTCGGGGGCGCTGTGGGAGGCTGCTCCGTCCCGCCAGACAGGAGGGCCGGAGAACCAGGCGACGGCCAGGCACCCGTCGGGGCCCGCCGAGCTGTCCGACCTGGTCGCCAGCGCGGGCAGGTACTTGTGCGCGCCCGCGGGGAAGCCGGCTCCGCTGACGGAGATCCGGCCGTCGAGCGCCACGAACTCCTCGGCGCAGGTGTAGTGGCCGGTGCCCGGCCTGGCCCACCCGGCGGGGAAACGGACCAGCGACACCGACGCGCCGGTGGCCCGGTCGGCGTGCAGCCGTACGAGCCGCACGGGACCGGACGACGCGGGCATGGTCACCTCGACCCAGGTCAGGCCGGGGGCGTCGAGGTCGACGACGCGGACCGTCCCCATCAGTGCCACACCTCCGGGACGGCGCCGTGGACGCGGTGCTCCTCGACGACGGTGATCTGCTCCAGCCGGCCGTCGCGGAACGTCTTCCAGACGCGCGACTTGTGGTCGTCACCGGTGAAGGTGATCAGCTCGACCATCTCGAGGCCGGGCTCGGCCGTCCACCGGTAGGGGAACAGCAGGAAACGCCCGTCGACCAGCCGCGCGCGTCCCTCGAAGTCGGCCGAGTCGAAGACGAGGTCGTCGTCGCCGTCGAACCGCGCCCGGAAGTCGAGCGCCCGCGGCCCGGCCCCTTCGCGCCGGTGGACGATCCGCTCGTACCAGCGGTCGCCCTCGAGGCGGGTCTCCTGCCGCGACGCGTACGTCTCCAGCAGGACGCCGCCGGGAGTGCGGTGGGTGTAGGCGCCCTCCCAGACACCGGTGACGGACGACAGGCGTTGACGCAGGGTGGTGGCGTTCACCGTGCCCTCCCGAGGATCCTGCGTGCCTGGCGGACGACCGCCTCGTCGACCATGCGCCCGCCGGAGTCGAGGAGCACCCCCGATCCGGACGTCTCGAAGCGGTCCACCAGGTCGCGGGCCCAGGCAAGCTCCTCGGCCACCGGGGTGAAGACCTCGTTGACGACCGCGATCTGCGCCGGGTGGATGCAGGCCCGGCCGACGTAGCCCAGCCGGGCCAGCGCGGCCGTCGACTCCCGCAGCGCGCCGAGGTCGCGGAAGTCGGTGGAGACGGGGGCGACGGGGGGGTCGATGCCCGCGGCCGCCGAGGCGAGCACCACCTGGGACCGGACCCACAGCAGCTCGCGCTCGTCGGGGCCGGGGGTGATGCCCGCGTCGGCGCGCAGGTCGGCCTCGCCGACCTGGAGCCGGGCCACGCGGGGAGCCGCCGCGATGCGGGCGGCCCGCAGGACGGCGGCGGCCGACTCCAGCAGCGGGACGACCGGCAGCCGGTCCGCGCCGAGGGAGGTCAGCAGGGCGTCGATCTCGACGAGCTCGTCCTCGGTCTCGACCTTGGCCAGGACGAGGCCGGTCAGCGCGGGCGCGGCGGCGACGGCCCGCACGTCCGGCTCGCGCAGCGCGCCGGGGTTGACCCGGACCCAGATCTCCACCGGCCCGTGGTCGGCCGTCCGCAGCCACCCGGCCACCGCCTCCCTGGCCGCGTCCTTCCCTGCGGGCGGCACCGCGTCCTCCAGGTCGACGATGAGCGCGTCCGCGCCCCGGCCGAGCGCCTTGGCGAGCTTCTCCGGCGCGTCGCCCGGAACGTAGAGGTACGACCGGGCGCTCATCAGGCCCACCCGACCTTGGCGTCGCCGCGGGTGAGGGACTTGGCGACGACGGTGCGCAGCACGTCGTTGGTGCCCTCGCCGATGCTCATCAGGACGGCGTCGCGGTAGAGCCGCTCCACCTCGTACTCGGTGGAGTAGCCGTAGCCGCCGTGGACCTTCAGCGCGTCGATGGCGGCCTGCAGCGCGACCTCGGAGCAGAAGATCTTGGCCATGCCGGTCTGCGTGTCGGCCCGGCCGCGCCTGACCCGGTCCGCCGCCCAGTACGCCATGAGCCGGGCGGCCTGGAGCGTCGTGGCCAGCGAGGCGAGCTGGAGCTGGACCGCCTGGAAGTCGGCGATCGGCCGTCCGAACGCCCTGCGCTGGCGGGAGTAGGCGAGCGCCTCGTCGTAGGCGCGCTGCGCGATGCCGACCGAGCGGGACGCGATGTTGACCCGGCCCCATTCGAGCGCGGACAGCGCCTGCTGCATGCCCCGGCCCTCGACCCCGCCGAGCAGGTTGGCGGCGGGGACCCGGACCTCGTCGAGCACGATCTCGCAGGACTCGGTGCCCTTGTATCCCAGCTTCGGGATGTCCTTGGTGACCTGGTATCCGGGGGTGTCCGCGTCGACGAGCAGGATGCTCATGCCGCGGTGGGCGGGGCTGGCGGCCGGGTCGGTCTTGACCAGCACCGGCAGCGGGTCGGCGTACCTGGCGTTGGTGATCCAGGTCTTGGAGCCGGAGACCACGTAGTGGTCGCCCTCGCGGCGGGCGGTCGTGCGGATGCCCTGGAGGTCGGTGCCGGCGTCCGGCTCGGTGAGCCCGATGCCGGTGCGCCGCTCGCCGGTGGCCAGCTCCGGCAGGTAGCGCCGCTTCTGGTCCTCCGTGCCGTGCGTCGCGATCATGCGGCAGGCCAGCGAGTGGCTGCCGAGGATGCCGGCCACGCCCATCCAGCCGCGCGAGATCTCCTCGAAGACCAGCGCGAACGACACCGGGTCCAGGTCGTGCCCGCCGTACTCCTCGGGCACGGTGACGCCGAACAGGCCCATGTCCTTGAAACCCTGGACGATCTCGGTGGGGTACCGGCCCGAGTGCTCCCAGTCCCGCGCGACGGGCACGATCTCCTTGTCCACGAACGCGCGCAGCAGCGCGCGGAACTCACGCTGGTCCTCGTTCAGCTCGAAGTCCACGATCTACTCCTCGGAGGGGATGAAAACCGGCAGTGCGCGCCCGTCGGGCAGCGGGCGCCAGTCCAGGCGGAGCGGGACGCCGACGCCCACGCGGTACGGGTCGGCGGCGCCGACGTTGCTGAGCAGCAGCACACCCTCCGCCAGCCGGACCCGCGCCACCACGTACGGCGGGTCGAAGCCGGGCATCGCCCGCTCGACCACGGTGCAGGCGTCGACCTCGGCGGCGCCCGACGCCTCCGTCCAGCCGAGGTCGCGGCCGGAGCCGCACCCGACGCAGAGGGCGCGCGGCGGATGCTGCGCGTGCCCGCAGGCGCCGCAACTCTGGACGAGCAGGACGCGCCGCCGGGTCGCGTCCCACCACGGCCCGGTCACCTCGTCGGGCTCGGGCGCTTCCGTGCTCATCGGTCCACCCCCAGCAGGACGGTCGCGTGCGTGGACAGGATCCCTCCGGTGCCGTGCGCGAGCGCGATCTCCGCGCCCGGCACCTGCCGCGCGCCGCACTCGCCGCGGAGCTGCCGTACGGCCTCGACCAGCAGCAGCACGCCGTACTGGCCGGGGTGGCAGTAGGACAGGCCGCCGCCCGAGGTGTCGAGCGGGAAGTCGCCGCCGGGCCGGATCCGGCCTCCGGCGATCCAGTCGAGCGCCTCGCCCCGGCCGCAGAAGCCGAGCGCCTCCAGAGTGAGCACGACGGTGATCGTGAAGGAGTCGTACACCTCGGCCACGTCCACGTCGGCCGGGGTGAGCCCGGCCATCGCGAACGCGGCCCGGCCGGACTCGACGGCGCCGGTGACGGTGAGGTCGTCGACGGCGGTCATGGACGTGTTGGTGGTGCGCTCGCCGTAGCCGAGCACCCGTACCGGGGGCTTGGGCAGGTCGCGGGCGCGCTCCAGGGAGGTGAGCACGACCGCCCCTCCCCCGTCGGTGACCAGGCAGCAGTCCGCCGTGGTCAGCGGAGTGGACACCATGGGGGCGGCGAGCACGTCGGCGGCGGTCAGCGGGCCGGCGCCGTGCCGGAAGGCCGCCGGGTTGAGCAGCGCCCACTCGCGGGCGGCCACCGCGACCTCGGCCAGCGCCTCGCGGCTCCCGCTGTACCGGTGCAGGTACCGCTGGGCCGCCATGGCGTAGTACGAGATGGGGTAGAGCGGCCCGTACGGCGTCTCGAACTGCGCCTCCGGGGTGTGCGCCTCGACCACCCCGGCGAGGGAGCGGGAGCGGGCGGACCGCTGGTTGGACGCGTAGGAGATGACGACCGTCGAGCACTGGCCGGCCTCGATGGCCTGGGCGGCGCGGGCGACGTACATCTCGAACGCGGATCCGCCGGCGAAGGTCGAGTCGGTCCAGGCCGGGCGCAGGCCGAGGTAGTCGGCCACCTGCGTCGCGGAGAACCGGGACACGCCGGTGGTCGCCAGGCCGTCGACATCGGCGAGGGTCAGACCGGCGTCCTCCAGCGCGCGGGAGATCGCCTGGGCCTGCAGGCCGAGGATCGATCTCCCCGTGACACCGAGGTCGCTCTCGGCCGCTCCGGCGATCGCCACACCGGCGCGCGCTGTGCCGGTCATCCCTGCGCCGGTCATCCCTGCGCCGGTCACGGCTCCTCCCCCGCGCGCAGGACGACCACGGCCCCGGCGGGCTCGACCGCCACCCGTTCCGGCTCGTCGCCGTCGATCAGCACGATGCGCTGCTCGACCGTGATCGTGTCGCCGTCCACCGCGACGACCCGCCCGGTGCAGCGGACGGTCTCGCCTGCGAACACCAGGTTCTTGAACCGGAAGTGCAGGCGGCGCACGACCGCGCGCGGTCCCAGCCAGTCCTGGAGCTGCTCGGCGAGCAACGCGCCGAAGACCTGCCCGTCCACGACCGGCGCGGGCAGCCCCCGCTTGGCCAGGTACTCGGCGTCGTAGTGGAGCCGGTGCCAGTCCCAGGTGGCCCCGGCGTAGGCGACCATGTCGCGCAGCCCGATCGTCCGCTCAAGGGGCGGGACCTCGGAGCCGGCCGTCACGTCGGGCCCGGTCACCGTGCCTCCTCCGATCCGTCCGTCTTCCCGGGCGCGGCCTCGGGCCCGGTGTTCGGCCCGGCCGCGGGGGCGACGAAGATGATGGTCTCCTCGTTCGTGACGAGGAGCGTGCCGTGCTGGTTGGTGTAGGCGGCGACCGACGAGACGACGAGCATCTCCTGGCCGGAGGAGGTCCGGCGCTCGGTGACGCCGTCGAGCCGCCACGTCGCGGTGATCACGTCGTCCGGGCGCACCGGTTCGTGGAAGGTGTACGCGTTGCCGCCGCGCACCTTCCGGCTGCCGGGGATGTCGATGTGCCAGTCGTGCCCGGCGTAGCCGTCGGCGTCCGGCGGCAGGTCGGCGTACTGGTTGGTCTCGCAGATGAGCGTGGGCGGCGCGATGACGCCGTCGTAGCCGTGCTCGCGCGCGTACGCGTCGTCCGTGTAGAGCGGGTTGTCGTCGCCGACGGCGCGGGCGAAGTACCGGATCGCGGCCCGGCCCAGCGGCTCGGGGGCGGTGTAGGACACCTCGGTGCCGACGAGCGCGCGGATCTCCTCGGTCAGCAGGCTCACGGCAGCACCGCCGCGGGGAAGACCTCCAGCAGGAACTCCGGCCGGAGCAGTCCGGCGCAGATCGCTCCGGTGGACGCGGGCCACGGGTCGCGCAGCCGCTCCTTGCGCACGCCGGCGACGCCGCGGTAGTCGGCCAGGCCCTCGGGGCAGACGAACTCGATCGTCGAGATCAGGTGCTCGGGCCCGGCCCCGGCGGCCTCCAGCACCTGGAGGATCGCGTCGTACGTCACCTCGGCCTGGGCCACCACGTCGCCGGGGTGCAGGGCCCGCTGGGTCTCCATGTCCAGCGCGGCGAACCCGCTCATCCACAACATGCCGCCGGCCTTGACGCCGGGAGTGTACGTGAGGGTGTCGTAGCGGGACCAGCCCGGGTTGACCGCTTCGAGCGGATGCCGGGACGCGGTGACGTCGAGCGCGACGAGCACGCCGGGCCGGTGCAGCCGGCTCATCAGGATGCCGCCCGCGCCCGGGAAGACGCCCGCGCCGCCGAGCCGCTCCTTGCGCACCCCATGCGTACGCCGGTAGACGTCGCGGGTGGCCGGGGTCGTGTAGTCGTAGGTCGTGACGGCGGCGTCCAGTGACAGCCCGGCCCCGCGCAGCAGCCGGTCGGCCGTGTCCAGGCAGTGGGCGTACTGGCCGGCCAGGTCGCCCTCGTGGACCACGTCGCCGTGCTCGTCGAGGGGCAGCAGCGTCGGCAGGAAGACGGTGCCGTCGCGCGCCTCGGCCACGCCGCCGGGCAGCGCGGCCGGGCCGCCCTTGCCCGCGTGCACCTCGACCTCGATGAGGGCGGCCGGGCGCAGCAGGCGGTCGACGATCACGGTGCCGACGGCCGGGCGGTGCTCGCCGAAGATCTCGGCCCGTACGGCGGCCGCCTCCTCGTAGCGCTCCAGGCCCGCGACCGTGACGTTCTCGGTGATGTGGGTGACGTCGGCGAACGACAGCCCGGCGGCCTCCAGGATCGCGGCGATCTTCGCGTACGCGGTGCGGGTCTGCTCGGTCATGCCGCCCCGCACGACCATGCGCCCGGACTCCGGGTCGTGCTCGCTGGCGGAGTGGCCGGACAGCCAGGCGTCCTCTCCGTGCGTCAGCCCGAGTGAGAAGGAGTAGCCGTCGTAGCGGAACCACGGGAAGCGGTCCGGGCGGATCGCGTTCAGCGTCATGCGTGTACCTCCGGCGCCGGCCGGGCGAGCCGGTCGGCGAGTGCGACGATGGTGGTCAGGTCGGGTTCGGCGGCGAGGCCGCGCACCCTGCGCGCCAGCTCGGCGGCCTCCGGCGCGGGGCCTCCGGCGTTGGCGGTGAACTTGGCGTCCAGGGCGGCGTCGCCGAGCGGGCGGTCGGGGCCGCCGACGCTGCGGGGGACGCGCCCCTCGATCTCGCGCCCGTCCGCGAGCCGCAGGAGCACGCGTCCGGGCGCGTCGGCGGCCACGCCTTCGGCCTCCGCGCCGCCACTGGTGACGACCGTGCGCACCCGGGCGGCCAGGTCCGCGACCTCGGGCCGCGCCAGAGAGCCGGGCGCGTAGGTCGCGAGCGTGACCGCGCCGTCGAGCAGCAGCGCCGCGGCGCTCCACGGCAGGGAGAACTTGGCGTCGTACGGCGTGCGCGGGGCGACCTTGCGCGCGGCGGGCTCGCACACGATGGAGGCGCTGTCCGGGTGAACGTCGGCGACCACCTCGACCACGTCGGCGGCGTCCACCCGCCGGAGGCCCGCGACGCGCATCGCCTCGGCGACCGCGTCGAGGGTCGCGTGCATGAGCTGGCAGGCGGGGTACGGCTTGACGGTGACGCGGGTGGTCTCCCACGCCTCCCCCAGGCCGCGGGTGACGTCCGCGGCGTCCACGGTCCGGCCGGCCAGCGCCGCGTACAGGCCGTGCGGGCCTTCGAGCACGCTGTCCGGCCCGCTCGCCCCGGCCGCCGCGAGCCGGGCGGCGAGGATGCCGGAGGCCGAGGCGAAGCCGGGGTGGAGCTGCTTGGTGGACGCGCCGGTGGACAGGAACTCCAGCAGGCCGCCGGCCTGGCTGCCCGCGACGCCGAGCGCGTTCACCGCGGTGTCCGCGTCGAGCCCCAGCAGCCGGGACGCCACGACGGCGGCGGACAGCACGCCACAGGCCATGGTCGCGTGCAGCCCCCGGCCGTGGAACGCGTGCGGCGCGGCCGCCGCGACCCGGCACACCGTCTCGTAGCCGGCGACCGCGGCGGTGAGGACCTCCGCTCCGGACGCGCCGACCTGCTCGCCGACGGCGAGGGCCGCGGGCAGCACGACGGCGGTGGCGTGGACGAGCCCCCCGGCGTGGGTGTCGTCGAAGTCGAGCGCGTGCACGAGCGTGCCGGTGGCGAGGGCGGCCGCGACGGCGGAGCCCCGTTCGCCGGTGCCGAGCAGCGCCGACTCGGGCGCGCCGCCGAGACCGCGGGCGACCGTGAGCGCGGGACCCGCCGCTCCGGCGCGGCCGGCGGCGAGCGCGGCGCCGAACCCGTCGAGCAGGTGGCGGCAGGCCGCCTCGCGCACCTCCTCCGGCAGGTCGCCGGGACGCAGTCCGGTCGCCCATTCGGCCAGGACGCGGGCGGCGGTCACGCGGGCGCTCCGAACGCACCCGCCTCGGTCAGCGCCGCCACCTTGTCGTCGTCGTAGCCCAGCAGGTCGCGGGTGACGTGCCCGAGGTCCTCGTTGCGATGGGGCGCGCGCCGGTAGGCCGGGCGCAATCCGCCGACGCGGACCGGTGAGGCCACCTGGCGCACCGTCCCCCAGACCGGGTGCTCGGTCTCCACGATCAGGTCCCTGGCGAGGGTGTGCTCCTCGGTGAGCGCGGCCGCGACGTCGTTGATCGGGCCGCACGGGATCGAGGCGGCGTACAGCGGGGGCAGCCACTCGGCGACGGAGCGCTTGCGGAAGATCTCCTCGAGGAGGGGCAGCAGGACGTCCTGGTTGTCCCTGCGGGCGGCGAAGGTGGCGAACCGGGGGTCGTCGGCCCACTCGGGGTGCCCGATGACCTCGGTGAGCCGCCGCCAGAACTTCTCCTTGGCGCAGCCGACGACGAGCCAGCCGTCCTCCGCCTCGAACGCCTGGAAGGGCACCAGCGACGGGTGGGCGGAGTGCCGGGTGCGCGCGGGGACGAAGTCCGCGTTGAGGTGCCAGGCGGCGGGATAGGTGAGCAGCCCGATCGCGGTGTCGTACAGGCTGACGTCGCAGTCCATGCCGACGCCGTCCCTGCGGGCCGCGTGCAGCCCGGCGAGCAGCGAGATCGCCGCGACGAAGCCGCCGGAGTAGTCGACCATCGACAGCCCGGACTTCGTCGGCGGGCCCTCGGGCTCGCCGGTGACGTGCATCCACCCGGCCAGGCCCTGCAGGACGTAGTCGTACCCGGGCTCCTTCTTCCTGGGGCCGGTCATGCCGAAGCCGGTGAGCGAGCAGCAGACGATCGCGGGGTTGAGGTGCTTGAGGTCGTCGTAGGTGATGCGCATCTTGGCCGGCACGTCGCCGCGCAGGTTGCTGTAGACGGCGTCGCTGACGCGGACCAGGTCCTCGAAGACGGCCCGGCCCTCCGCCGTGCCGAGGTCGAGCGAGAGGCTGCGCTTGCCCCGGTTGAACGCCTCGAAGAACAGGGAGTCCTCCCCCTGCGCGTACGGCGGCACGTACCGGCCGACGTCGCCGCCGACCCGCGGGTCCTCGATCTTGATGACCTCGGCGCCGAGGTCGGCCAGGTGCACGCTGCCGAACGGACCGGCGCCGTACTGCTCGACGGCGATGATCCTGACGTCTTCGAGCGGCCTCACGCGCGCCCTCCTGTGATGTCGGCGATCAGCTTGATGATCGATTCCTGGGCCGCCCTGGTCTCGGCCGCGGGCAGGCCGTGCGTGGGCGGGGTCAGCTTGACGGTGTCGGCGAGGCCCTCGTAGGCGGCGAGCCGGGCGCGCACCTCGTCCGGGCTCCCGGAGAGGGTGACCGCGTCGGCCATGCGGTCCGGCACCACGCCGCCGAGGTGGTCGGCGCCGCGGCCGGACCGGAACGCCTCGACGACGGCGGCCTGCTCCTCGGCCAGCCCGTGGAAGGCGAAGAAGTCGGCGTAGCTGCGCACGCTGGCGTAGAACCCGACCAGCCCGGCCGCGCGGCGGCGGGCGACCGAGGCGTCCGCGTCCACCGAGCAGCAGGCGGAGACCACGAGGTCGAGGTCGCCGCGGCCGCGGCCGGGGGCCTTCGCCAGGCCCGCCTCCACCTCGGGGAGGATGCGTTCCCGCAGGTAGGCGGGTGAGCACAGCTCGTGCGAGATCCAGCCGTCGCCGATCTCGGCGGCGAGCCTGGTCATGGCCGGTCCCACCGCCGCGAGGTAGATCGGGATCCGGGTGCGCGTGACCGGGAAGGGCCGCCGGTAGCCGCGGATGCTCATCGGCGCGTGCTCGCCGGTCAGGACCATCGGCTCGCCCGTGGTGCAGTTGGCCCAGAAGTGCCGGATGGCCCGGACGGTCTCGCGCAGCCGGCCGACCGGCTTGCCCCAGGCGACGTTGTGCCAGTCCTCGTTGAGCCGCTGCACGCCGGTGCCCAGCCCCAGGATGAACCGGCCTCCGGTCAGCTCGTCGAGGTCGAGGGCCTCCAGCGCGGTCACCATCGGGCTGCGCGTGAACGCGAGCGCGATGGCGGTGCCGACCTGGGCGGTCTCCGTCACCCGGGCCAGCGCGGCGGCGGAGCCGACGGCGCTGCGGTGCATCTCCGGCACCCAGACGACCTCGGCCCCGGCCCGCTCGGCCGCGCGCGCGGCGTCCGCCATCTCGTCCAGGGTCTCGCCCCATGGACCGTACGTGATGCGCATCAGCCCTCCAGGGTGAGCGGCCGCTCGGCCGTGGGGAACACGCCCTCGACCTGCTCGGCTCCGCGCCGGTACACGTAGAAGGTCCGCCTGAAGGAGCAGACCTCCTTGCCGTCCTGGTTGATGGTGCGGGTGCGAACGGTGACGATGCCGGCGTGCGGGCGGCTGGCCGACTCGCGCTTCTCCAGGACGATCGACTCGCTCCAGAGCGTGTCCCCCGCGAACACGGGGTGGGTCATCCGGATGTCGTCCCAGCCGAGGTTGGCGAACGCGTTCTGGGTGAGGTCGGTGACGCTCTGGCCGACCGCGATCGCCACGGTGAACGTGGAGACCACGAGCGGCCGGCCGAACTCCGAGCGCGCCGCGTACTCGGCGTTGAAGTGCATCTGGTTCGTGTTCATCGTCAGCAGCGTGAACCAGGTGTTGTCCGCCTCGGAGACGGTTCTGCCGAGCGGATGCTGGTAGACGTCGCCGACCTCGAAGTCTTCGAAGAACCGTCCCTGCCATCCCGGCTTGACACCCATTGGCGCCCCTTAACCCCAGACCTGTGCGTACGCGGCCGAGCCTAAAGGTCAGACTATTAAGAAATCAAGGGGTTGTTCCGCTGACGTTAACAGCGTTTCAATTCGCCGGGTCCGTTCAGGCGGGACGCTCCCGGTCGATCCGGGTGTAGGTGTCGCGCAGGTGCTCCAGGTGCTCCCGCTGGGCCCGCTCGGCCCCCTGGGCGTCGCCCGCCTCGACGCAGGCGAAGATCTTCCGATGGTCGTCGTCCACCCGGTCCCAGAAGCCGTCGGACGCCTCGTCCCGGGCGAACCTGCCCTCGATCACGCCGAACACGGGGGCGGTCACCGCGTCGAGCAGCGGGTTGCCCGCCGCCTCGAGCAGCGCCTTGTGGAACCCCCGGTTGGCCGTGTACGCCTTGCCCCGCTCGGCCGGGCGCGGCTCGAACAGCGTGCGCCGCAGCGTGTCGAGCTGCTCGGGCGACCGGCGGGCCGCGGCCAGCCCCGCCGCCGGCACCTCCAGCAGGATGCGCACCTCCAGCAGGTGGGCGACCGAACCCGAGTCGGTGAAGAGCATCAGGCTGGAACGGAGGTAGCCGCTGATGTCCTCGGGCTCGGGGCGGACCACGAAGCTTCCCCCGGCCACCCCCCGCCGGGTGACGAGCAGGCGCTCACTGGACAGGACCCGCAGCGCCTCGCGCACGGTGCTCCGGCTCACGCCGTACAGGGTGCACAGCTCGGGCTCGACCGGGAGGCGGTCGCCCGGCTTGAGCTCTCCGGCGAGGATCTGCGCGCGGATCCGATCCGCCAGATCCTGGTATGCGGGCGCTAAGACACGATCGGTGGACACGCGCACAGCCTAGCCACAGACGGCGGCGATGTCCCCCGAATGTTCCCTCTAGCGAAACGTTGTTTCAACATGTCACTCTGATGGCTCGCATCCCCACCAGACACGGCGGAGGCCCGCCCACGGCCGGCCTCCGCGGAGAGCAAGGAGCGACGCGTGAACATTCGCGAAGGCATGCCTCTGCTGGCCAGGCACGAGGGCGAATGGGAGGGCACCTACACCTACGTGGACCGCGAGGGGAACATCGTCGACCGGCACGCCTCCCACCTGAGCTGCACGTTCCCGCCCGAGCACCCCGACCGGTACGTGCAGGTCAACCGGTACCGCTGGGAGGACGGCCGGACGGAGGAGCACACCTTCCCCGGCGTCTTCGACGGCCGCGACCGCCTGTACTTCGACACCGAGCGCATCAAGGGCGTGACCTGGTGCCTCGACGAGAACACCGCGTACCTGACCTGGCGGTACAAGGCCGCCGCCGCAGAGCTGGACCAGCGGCTGTTCGAGTTGATCGTCCTCAGCGACGACGGCACCGAGCGGAGCCGCGTCTGGCAGTGGCTGGAGAACGGCGTCTGCGTGCGGCGCACCCTGATCAACGAGAAGCGCATCGGGTGACCGGGCACCTGACCGGGCGCACGGCGGTCCCCGCGGCGCAGCGCAGGATCGTGCTCGCCCGCCGCCCGGACGGCGTGCCCGCCGAAGCCGACTTCCGCGTGGAGACGGCCGCGGTCGCGCCGCCCGGGCCGGGCGAGGCGCTGGTGCGCACGGTCCACCTCTCCCTCGACCCGTACGTCCGGGGCACGCTGACCGGCCGCGATCTCGGCCATCCGCCGGTGCGGCCCGGCGACCTCGTCCCCGGCCGGGCGGTCGCCCGGGTCGTGGATACCGGCGAGTGGGTCCTGGCCGAGACGGGCTGGCAGGAGTACGCCGCCGTCCCCTCGACGTCCCTGCGCCCGCTCTCCCTGCCGCCGGGTGTGCCCCGCACCGCGGCGCTCGGCGCGCTCGGGACACCCGGGCTCACCGCGTACGCCGCGGTCACGCGGCTGCTGCGCCCCGCCGTCGGCGACACCGTCGTGGTGTCCTCCGCGACCGGGGCCGTCGGCGGCGTCGCCGGACAGCTCGCCGCGCTCGCCGGGGCCCGTACGGTCGCCGTCGCCGGCGGGCCGGAGAAGTGCCGGATCGCGGTCGAGCACTTCGGCTACACGGCGGCCGTGGACCGGCACGACCCCTCGTGGACCGAGGCGCTCGCCGCGGCCTGCCCGGACGGGGTCGACGGCTACCTCCACATGGCCGGCGGCGCGGTGCTGGAGGGCGTGCTGAACCGGCTCGCCGTCGGCGGCCGGGTCGTCCTGTGCGGGCTGCCCGAGAACGCCAACGAGGTGGGCACGCCCGCCGCCCTGCCCGCCGGGCTCCTGATGCGCACCCGGGCGGTCGTGCGCGGGCTCGTCGTCTTCGACCACGAGGACCTGGCGCCGCGGTTCGCCCGGAGGGTCGGCGCGCTCGTGGCGGAGGGGCGGCTGCGCCTGCTGGAGGACGTCCACGAGGGCCTCGAATCGGCGCCCGCCGCGTTCCGCCGGCTCATGTCCGGCGGCAACGCCGGCAAGACGATCGTACGCGTGGCACAGGGCTGACCGGAAAGCACACCTGACCGTTGAACACGCCCGGCCGGAGAGCGCCCCCGGCCGGGACGGGCCGCCTCCGCCGGGCCTTGACCCCCGATACCTCAGACAATTAAGGTCATCGACCGAAACAGTGTTCCGTGTAACGGAATCGCGGAGCGGCGGGTAGCAGGGGAAGGCGCACTTATGAGGACACCTCTCGGCACGGCCGAGGCGATGCTCACGGCCGTCATCGACAAGGACCTGGACGGCGTGCTGGCGACCTTCTCGCCCGAGAGCGACGCGTACGTCTTCGTCGAGGGGCCGCGCTGGACCACCCACGGCGGCGACCGGATCGCCGAGGGGTGGCGGGCCTACTTCAAGGCGCCGGTCGGCATCACCGCGTTCCGCTGGGTCGAGGGCCCGTTCACGTACGAGAGCGACACCCTCGCCCAGGTGTGCGGCGTGATCGACTACGACGTCGTGGGCGACGGCGAGGCCGGGCGGCTGCGGATGCGGATGACGTGGCTGGTCCGCCGGGAGAACGGCGAGTGGCGCATCGTCCACGAGCACGGCTCCCAGCCGCTGGCCGACCCGTACGGCGCCGGGGACTGGTGGCCCGAGGGCGCCACCCCCCTGACCTGACCGGGGGCGAGCCGATGATCAGCGAGCTGCGCGTGACGACGGTGGCCGTCGCGGACCTGGAGCGTTCGTGCTCCTTCTACGCGGAGACGTTCGCCTACCGCCGGCTCGCCGAGGCGGCGGTCGCCGGGCGCGAGGTGGAGCTCCTGTGGCGGATGCCGGCCGGCCTCACCGGCCGCGCCGCCGTGATGGGACCGGAGGGGGCCGCCACCGGCCTGCTGCGCCTGGTCGAGTTCGACGCGCCGGGCGAGCCGTACTGGGGCGACTACTCGCGGGCCCACGACTACGGGCACTACGCGCTCAACATCCGGGTGGACGAGATCCACTCCGCCGTCGCCCGGCTCCGTGCCGCCGGAGGCCGCACCAAGTCGGAGCCCGCCCACTGGACCGTGACGTCCGACCTGTCCGCCTGGGACTCGTTGTCGTACGACCCGGACGGCAACGTGCTCGACGTCTTCCAGCTCGAAGCGGCCGAGGGGTCGGCCCTGGCGGACTACGACGGGCGGCCGAGCGAGCTGCAGACGGTCGCGATCCACGTCTCCGACGCCCGCGCGTCCGCGGACTTCTACGCCGCGCTCGGCTACGTCGAGCTCTACGACAAGCTGATCGAGGGCATGGAGTCCTTCTTCCGGCTCCCTCCGGGAACCGGCCTGCGCAACATCAACATGTACGCCCCCGGCAGCCCGCTGAGCGGCCGGGTGGAGATCGCCCAGTACGTCGGGTTCCCCGGCGCGCCGCAGCGCGACCGCGCCGTCCCGCCCAACCTCGGGATCCTCTCCGTCTCCCCCGCCACCGCCGATCTCGCGGCCACCGCCGCCCTGGTCACCCGGCTGGGCGGCGAGCCGGCGAGCCCGCCGGTCGAGCTGGACCTCCCGCCGTACGGCCCGGCCCTCGCCCAGTCGTTCTTCGGCCTCGACGGCGAGGTCCTGGAGTTCCACCAGCCCCTCTGACCCGCCGCGCCCACCGGCCGAAGGGCCCGCTTCGTCACCTCGGGGACGAAGCGGGCCCGGACGGAACGGGAGCTCACGCGCCGCGGGTCAGTGGGTGATCTCGACGGTGTGCCAGCCCTGGTCGGACTTCTTCCACTGGTAGACGTGGATGTCGTCCAGGCCGAAGAACTCGTGCTTGTCGGTCTTGACGGAGTTTCCCGACGGGGTCTCCTGGTCGGAGATGTCGATCTTCTCGAGGGCGGCCGCGACGGCGTCGGGGTCGAGGGACCGGGCCTGCTCGGCGGCGCGCGTGTAGGCGAACACGCAGTCCGCGGCGATCTCGGCGGCCTTGGGCGACTCGGCGCCGGTCTTAGGGCCGACGTTCTTGCCGAACCGCTTCTCGGTCTCCTCGATGTGCCGCCGGTACCCCGGCTTCCAGGTGTCCCTGCTCTCGGCGCCGGGATAGGGGTAGTAGGTGGCGCTGAAGAGCGCGCCGTCGGCGGCGTCGCCGGCCGCCTCGACGAACGAGATGTTGCGCGCGCCCGACCCGCCCACGATGAGCCCCTTGTAGCCGGCCTCGCTCGCGGCGGCCATGGTCTTGGCGCCGCTGGAGGAGTTGGAGATCCAGATCGCGCCGGCGTCCTTCAGCTTGTCGACGTACGGCCGGTGCGACTGGTCGTCCGGCCTGGTGGCCTCGAACCCCTTCCAGGTCAGGCCCGCCGCCTCCGCCTGCGCCTTCACCTCGTCCGCCGTGTTCTTGCCCGCGTCGTCCCCCTCGTAGACGACGCCGATCGAGGTGACGCCCTCGGCCTTCACGTGGGCGATCATCTTCGCGACGTCGAGGCTGACCGGGTCCTGCGCGCGGAAGCCGTACTTGAGGGACGCGAAGTCCCCCGTGGCGACCATCGGCTGGCAGTTGATCTTCTTGTTGCTCTCGAAGGCGCCCTTGGCGGCGTTGTAGAAGGCGGTCAGCGCGGGCCCGACCACCAGGCCGACGCTC
The DNA here is from genome assembly GCF_001570405.1 of Microtetraspora niveoalba. Taxonomy (GTDB): domain Bacteria; phylum Actinomycetota; class Actinomycetes; order Streptosporangiales; family Streptosporangiaceae; genus Microtetraspora; species Microtetraspora niveoalba. The sequence goes on from NZ_BBYM01000052.1 coordinate 29,483, forward strand.
TGGTCGCCGGCGAACTCGTTCGCGGCCTGCACGGCCTTGGCCGGGTCGAGCCCGGAGTCGCGGACCACCAGCTCCAGCCTGGCCCCGCCGAGGCCGCCCGCGGCGTTGAGCCGGTCGATCTCGACCTTCAGCGAGTTCTCCAGCGAGATGCCCGCGACGGCGAACGGGCCCGTCATCGGGCCGATCAGCCCGACCTTCACCGCCGGGCGGCCCGCGCTCCACCCGTCGCCGGAGGACCCCTGCGTCACTCCGGCTCGTTCTTCCTTGCTCGCGCAGGCGGTGAGCAGCAGGGCGGCGCCGAGGAGCGCCGTGATCTTCCGACCGGCGTTGACGGTCATGGGGGTATTCCTCTCAGGCGATTGGGCGGGGCGCGCCCGGGTCACCGGACGCCGCCCGGTCAGGACTTCGGCGTGACGTCGGTGATGAACCAGCCCTGGGCGTCCTTGTCCCAGCGGTAGATGTGGAGATCGTCGACGTGGAAGAACTCGTGGTCGGCGGGCTTGATCCGGTTGCCGGACGGGGTCTCGGTGTCGGGGATGTCGAGCGCCGTCATCGCCGCGGCGAGCTTGTCGGGGTCGAGGGACTTCGCGTTCTCCGCGGCGGCGGCGAAGGCGGTGACGCAGTCGGCCGCGATCGCGGTGCCCTTCGGCATCTTCGCGCCGGACTTCGCGCCCTCGACGACGCCGTACTTCTGCACGATCGTGTCGACGTGCGCCTTGTAGCCGGGCTTCCAGGACGCGACGTCGCGGATGTTGAACTGGACGTTGACCGCCGAGAAGACCGCGCCCTTCGCGAGGTCGCCCGCCGCGTCGAGGAAGGAGACGTTCTGCAGGCCGGAGGTGCCGGCCATGATGCCCTTGTATCCCGCCTCGCCGGCCGCCGCCATCGTCTTGGCCCCGCTGGCGTTGCTGGAGACCACGATGGCGCCCGCGTCCTTGAGCTTGTCGACGTACGGCCGGTGCGACTGGTCGTCGGGCCGGGTCTGCTGGAAGCCCAGGTACGTGATCCCGTACTTCGGGGCCAGTTCCTTGATGAAGCCGTCGTTCGCCCGGCCGGCGTCGTCCGCCTCGTAGACGAGCCCGACGGACGTGACGCCCTGGCTCTTGAAGTACTGCATCAGCTTTTCCATGCCGATGTCGTTCGGGTCCTGCGAGCGGAAGCCGTACTTCAGCACGCCGAAGTCGCCGGTGCCGACGCCCGGCTGGCAGTTGAGCTTCCTGTTCTGCTCGTACGTGCCCTTGGCCGCGTTGTAGAACGCGGAGAGCGAGGGGCCGACGACCATGCGGACCTGGCCGTCGCCGGCCAGCTCGTTGGCCGCCTGCACGGCCTTGCCGGGGTCGAGGGCGGAGTCGCGGACGACCAGCTCCAGCTTGGCCCCGCCGACGCCTCCGGCCTGGTTGATCCGGTCCATCTCGACCTGGATCGAGTTCTGCTGGAGGATCCCGAGGACGGCGTACGGGCCGGTCATCGGCGAGATGAGCCCGATCTTCACCGTGCCGGATCCCGCGTTCCAGCCGGTGCCTCCGGCCGCGGCCGTCTCGGCCGCGCGCTCCTCCTTGCTCGCGCAGCCCGCGAGCACCAGCGCACTCACGGCCGCCGCCGACGCCCAGCGAATCGTGGACCTGCGCACGTGCCACCTCCTGGTTTTGAACCCCGAAACAAAGTGAGAATTCCGATATGCGGAACAGCGTTACGAGGAGCCTAGGAACGGCTCACCCCGGCGTCAAGGATTGGTCTGATGTTTATTCCGGCAGTCGGCGGACTGTAAGACCGCCTGCCAGAGCCGCGCCGCGACCGGTCCGCCGCGCGGCGAGCGCGCGCCCGAGTTCGCGCCCGAGCGTCATCGCGGGCGTCACGCTCATGCCCCCGACGTAGTTGTCGCCGGCGAAGACGTTGTTGCCGAGCACCTCGCCCACCGCGTACAGGCCGGGGATCGGCGCGCCCGCGCGGTCGAGCACCGCGAGATCGCCGTCCACGCGCAGGCCGTCCCGGCTGAGCAGGGACGCGGCGACCGAGGTCAGTCCGTAGAACGGGGGCGCGGCGATCGGCGCGGGCAGGACCGTCCGCCCGTGCTCGGGATCGTGCCCGGCGGCCACCGCCTCGTTGTACCGCCGCACGGTCGCGGCGAGCCCTCCGGGGTCGACCCCGAGCCTGCCCGCGAGCTCCTCGATCGAGCCGGCGGCGACGATCCAGCGGCCGCTCTCGCACTCGGACAGCATTCGCTCGCGCGTCCAGTCGCCCGTGCCGTTCCTGATCAGCGGTTCGGCCGCCTCGGCGATGGCGCGGTCCCAGACGACGTGCATCGCGAGTCCGGGCTGCCGCAGCAGCCGGCGTTCCCGGTGCTCGGGGCTCGTGGTGTCCTCCGCGACGAAACGTTCGCCGTCGCGGTTGACCCAGATCTCGTGCGGGGTCCGGTACGCGGGGGCGACCTCCACGAACGCCTCGCGGTAGTCCACCGCGAAGCCCGGCCGCCCGGGATCGGGGATCAGCCCCATCACGGGGATGAAGTGCCCGTCGCCGCTCACGTCCGCGCCCAGTTCCTCGGCCAGCGTCAGGCCGTCGCCGGTCGCGTGGTCGAGGCAGGCGATCAGCGCGTCCTCGCACCCGGGCGGGAGGAACCGGTTCCGCAGGTGGAGGTTCGCGTCGTATCCGCCGCTGGCCAGGACGACGGCGTCGCCGTACGCGACGACCTCGCCGCCGTCGGCGCGTGCTCCGGTCACGCCGGCCACCCGCCCGCCCTCGAGGACGGCGCCGTCGACCCGGACGCCCAGGGCCACGGTCACCGCTCCGGCGCGGACGAGCTCGTCGAGCCGCCGCCGCAACACGGCCAGGACCGACCGGCCGAGCTCCACGCCCCAGTACGTGCGGGGCGTCGAATAGACCTCGTGCCCGTGCACCAGTCCCGGCGTCGCGGGGTCGAAGTCGAAGCCGAGGCTCTCCAGCCAGTCGACCGTCTCCCCCTGCGCGCGCACGCTCCGCCAGGCGAGCCGCTCGTCCGCCTTGCCGTGCGACAGCCGCATCACGTCGGCGAAGTGCTCCTCGGGGGTGTCGGCGATGCCGTGCGCGGCCTGCCGGCGGGTCCCGGCGCCGCTGACCTCGCCGTTGGCGACGTGCAGCATGCCGCCGATCTCCGGCCGCTTGTCGAGCACGAGCACGCGGGCGCCTCCGGCGGCGGCCTCGATCGCGACGCACAGACCCCCGGCGCCGGCGCCGACGATCACGGCGTCGAACCGGCCCAGCTCGTCGGCGGTCACGACGCCGCCCCTCCGGCCCGGCGCAGCTCCACCTCGACGCCCCCGGGCCCGCGTACGGCGTGCTCGGCGAGGCGGACGCCGCCGGCCGCCTCCAGTGTGGCGGCCAGCGCGTCCGGGTCGGCGGCGGCGAACACCAGCCGGCGCAGCCCGAGGGGCCGGTCGGACAGGTCGCGCGCGTCGACGCCGGTGAACGACATGATCTCCAGCCGGGCGGGAGCCTGGTCGGCGGACACGAGGAAGGACAGCCGCAGGCTCGCGCCGGCCGGCATGCCGATCATCCGCTCGAACGGCTCGCCCTTCATCTCTCCGTCGAACGCGACCGTGAGACCGCCCGCCTCGGCGAAGAAGCGCAGCGCCGCGTCGTGGTCGGCGGGGACGATGACGGCGGTGTGCAGCTCGCCGTGCAGGCGTTCGCCGTCCCCCTCCAGGGCCGGGCTCGGCCGGTGGCCGGGGCCCGCCTGGGGCAGGGTCCACCACACGCCGTCGCGGCCGAGGGCCACGGCCTCGCTCAGCGAGGCGGAGCCGTACGGATAGGTCACCGGCTCCCTGGACCTGCCGCCCGCCGCGTCGATCGCCCGTACGGACCGGGCGAGGTCGCGCGAGTACAGGCCGAGCAGCCGGGGGCCGACGTCCCAGACCCTCGGGTCGGCGGCGTCATCCCCGGACGGGGCGGGCACGAGCCGTAGGCGGCCCGTTCCGACGCCCCGCACGCCGACGAGCGCCTCGGCGCCGTTCCGCTCGATCAGGTCGAAGCCGAACACGCGGGCGTGGAAATCGACCGACGCCTCGACATCCCGGCAGGCGACGACCGCCTCGACGATCGCTCCAAGCGACACGGTCACTCCTCCATCTCACTTCTGTTCCGATTTGCGGAACGGTGTTTCACGCTAGGAGTGGAGGGTCTCCCGTGTCAATGAGCCGTCCGGGACTCACGAAGGCTTCCCAAACCGGGACACGCTTCCCTATAGTCCGTCCAGAAACAGCGTTTCGATACGCGGAACAGAGGAGGCGCATGAGTCACGACGATGCCGGCGAGCCGGTGACCGCCTTCCGCGCGGTCGCGCTGCAGAGCGCGTGTCACGCGGTGAACCGGGCCACGAGCCGCGCGGCCGCCCGCGACATGATCCGGGCCGCGATCGACCGGGTGCACGACCAGCTCTCCGCCACCCGGCGGTTCGCCGGAGGGCTCAGGCTCGCGGTTCTGCCCGAGTACCTCCTCACCGGGCACCCGATCGGCGAGCCGCTCCCCGAGTGGTGCGAGCGGGCGGCCCTCGACCCGGACGGCGAGGAGTACGCGCGGCTCGCCGACGTCAGCCGGGACACCGGCATGTTCGTGTGCGTCAACGCGTACGAGCTGGACGAGCACTTCCCCGGCCTCTACTTCCAGGCGTCGGTCGTCCTCGACCCGCGCGGGACGACCGTCCTGCGCTACCGGCGGCTCAACTCGATGTACGCCGTGACGCCGCACGACGTGCTCGACCGCTACCTGTCGGTCTACGGCGAGGAGGCGCTCTTCCCGGTCGCGCGGACCGAGATCGGCAACCTCGCCGCCATCGCGTCCGAGGAGATCCTGTTCCCGGAGGTCGCCCGCTGCCTCGCCATGCGCGGCGCCGAGGTGTTCCTGCACGGCACCTCCGAGGTGTGCAGCGCGCTCCTGTCGCCGAAGAACGTCGCAAAGCTGGCCCGGGCCGTCGAGAACGGCGCGTACGTCGTGTCCGCCAACACGGCCGGCGTGCACGGCATGGGCCTGCCCGCGGAGTCCGCGGACGGCGGCAGCCAGATCGTCGACCACCGCGGTCTCGTCCTCGCCAAGGCCGGCCAGGGCGAGTCGATGGCGGCGAACGCGGAGATCGACCTGGCCGCCCTGCGCCGGGCGCGCAGGACGCCGGAGATGACGAACCTCCTTCCCCGCCAGCGGTTCGAGCTCTACGCGCCGAGCTACGCGGGCACGTCGTTCTACCCGCCGAACACGGTGCGGCCGGGCGAGACCACACGCGCGCACTTCGCGACGACCCAGCGTGCCGTGATCGACCGGCTGGCCGCCGACGGCCTGATCTGAGGAGCCCCGAGATGACCTCCCGAACGACACGGACGATTTCCGTGCGCAACCCCCGTACCGGGGCGACGGACCACGAGATCACCGCGCTGGACGCGGACGGCGTGGCCGAGGTCGTGACCCGGCTGCGGGCCGGCCAGGACGCGTGGGCGCGGCGGCCGGTCGAGCACCGGATCGCCGTGCTGCGCGAGTTCCGCGACGCCGTCGCGCGGCGCCGGGACGAGATCGTCCGGCTGCTCGAAGCCGACACCGGCCGCCACCAGGTCTCGGTGATCGAGGTGGACGCCGTACTCGCCGGGATCGACCGCGCCTCCCGCTTCGCCGAGGAGGTCTTCGCGCCCGCGGACCTCGCCGCCACGGCGGACCCGGCCGTCCGCACCGGCGGCGACCTGGTCGCCCACCCGGTCGTCGCCGCGATCTCCCCGTGGAACTTCCCGTTCCAGCTCGCGCTCATCGACGCGGTCCCCGCGCTCCTCGCCGGGTCGGCCGTGATCCTGAAGCCGAGCGAGATGACGCCCCGCTTCATCCCCGCGCTGCGCGCGTGCGTCGACGAGACCGCAGGTCTCGGTGACGTCTTCGCGGTCGTGGAGGGGGACGGCGAGACCGGCGCCGCGATGATCGGCGCGGCCGACGCGGTGTGCTTCACCGGCAGTGTGCGCACCGGCCGCGCCGTCGCCCGCGCGGCGGCCGAGCGGTTCATCCCGGCGTTCCTCGAACTCGGCGGCAAGGACCCTGCGGTGGTCACGGCGACCGCCGACCTGGACGCCGCCGCGTCCGCCATCCTGTGGGGCTCGACCGTCAACTCCGGGCACGCCTGCATGTCGATCGAGCGGGTGTACGTGGACCGGCGGGTCGCCGACGCGTTCGCCGAGACCCTGGCCGGCAAGGCCGAACGGGTACGGCTGGCCCACCCCCGACCGGCCGACGGCGACATCGGCCCGATCATCACGAGCGCCCAGATCGACATCATCCGGGAGCATCTGGAGGAGGCCGTCACGCTGGGCGCCCGGGTCCGGACCGGCGGCCGGATCGAGGTCATCGACGGCGGATCCTACCTGCGGCCGACCGTGCTGACCGACGTCGACCACTCGATGCGCGTCATGCGCGAGGAGACGTTCGGCCCGATCATTCCCGTGATGGCCTACGACGGCGAGGACGAGGCGGTCGCGCTCGCCAACGACACCGAGTTCGGGCTCAGCGCCGCCGTGTTCGCCGGTACGGCGGAGGAGGCGCTGTCGATCGCGCACCGGATCGACGCGGGCGGCATCAGCGTCAACGACGTGTGCCTCACCGGCATGGTCCCCGAGGCCGAGAAGAACTCCTTCAAGATGTCCGGGCTCGGCGCCTCGCGGATGGGTCCGCCCTCCGTCCGGAGGTTCCTGCGCCGGCGGGCCCTGCTCGTCCGCGAAACCGCGGGTCCCCGGCCCTGGTACTACGACACCGCCCGGTGACCCGGCACAACCGGGAGGAACCGATCGAAATCACGACAGGAGATCCGTCGGTGGAACTCAGTTATGACCTCGTGGTCGTCGGCGCGGGCACGGCGGGCATCCCCTGCGCGGCCGAGGCCGCGCTCGGCGGCGCCCGGGTCCTGCTGGTCGAGAAGGACCAGCGGATCGGCGGCACCCTGCACATCTCCGGCGGCCACATGGCGGCGGCCGGGACGCGGCGGCAGGCCGAGCGCGGGATCGCCGACTCCGCCGAGGCGCACCTGGCCGACATCCGCCGGATCAGCTCCGGCACCGCCCGCGAGGATCTGATCGCCCTCGTGGCCGAGAACGCCGCCGAGACCGTCGACTGGCTGGACGAGCGCGGCTTCGCGTTCGCGCCGGAGACGCCGCGCATCGTCTACGGGCACGAGCCGTACGGCACCGCGCGCACCTACTACGGGGTGGACGAGGCGCTGTCGATCCTCGCGGTGTACGAGCGCCTGCTCGACGAGGCGGTCGCGACCGGCCGCCTCGACGTGTGGAAGAACTGCCCCGTCGTCGACCTGACCGTGGACGACCGGGGGGCCGTCACCGGGGTGACCGTACTGCGCGGCGGCCAGGACGTGGAGGTCCGGGCCCGCGACGTGGTGCTGGCCACGGGAGGCTTCGCCGCGGACCCGGAGCTGTTCCTCGAACTGGAGGGCGCGCCGCTCGTCTCCGCGGCGTACCCGACCTCGACCGGCGACGGCATCATCCTCGCCCGGGAGCTGGGGGCGGCGGTGACCGGCACCGGCTCCTTCCTGCCCACGTTCGGCGGGCTGCCCGACCCCACCACCCCGGGGAAGGCGAACTGGTCGGACCGGCAGCTCCTCATCGCGGCCGAACGCCCCCCGGTGGAGATCTACGTCGACAGGTCCGGGCGGCGCTGGGTCGCCGAGGACGAGCCGTCGATCGACGAGAAGGAGCGCGCGCTCACCCGCATCGAGGACATGACGTTCTGGACCGTCTTCGACGACGCGATGCTGGAGTCGACGCGGTCGGGCCGCCCGCTGGTGGTGGGCTGGACGCCCGAGGACCTGCGCGCCCGGGCCGGCTCGCGCGAGGGCGTGCACTCGGCCGGGACGCTGGAGGAGCTGGCGGCGGTCGCGGGCATCGACCCGGACGGGCTGGTCGCGACGGCCGCCCGCTACAACGAGGCCGTCGCCGCCGGCTCCGACCCGGACTTCGGGCGCGCCCACCTGCCGCTGCCGCTGGAGCGGGCGCCGTTCTACGCGATCCGCAACCACGCCATCTCGCTCGTGACGTTCGCCGGGCTCGACGTCGGCTCCGATCTGCGGGTGCTGCGTGTCGACGGCTCGCCGATCCCCCACCTGTACGCGATCGGCGAGGTGATCGGGGCGGCGGCGACCTGCGGGCAGAGCTTCTGCTCCGGCATGCTGGTCACCCCCGCGATCACGTTCGGGCGGCTGCTCGGCCGCCGCCTCGCCGCCACGGCCTGACCTCCCCCGGGCCCGGGCCCGTGGGCCGCCTCCGGCCGCCACGGCGGCGGAAGCGGCTCCGAACGGGCTCCGAACGACGTGGAACGACTCCGAACCGGGAACGGGCCGCCGCGGCGGAACCCGCGCCGGACCTACATCCGGGCGCGTAGGCGACGCAGCATGCGCGGGTCGCCGAAGCCGGCCTCGCGGGCGGCCGTCTCGGCCGTCGCGCCCTGCCCGAGGAGGTGTTCGGCCCGTTCCAGCCGCAGTGCGGTCTGGTAGGCCAGAGGCGTAAGACCCGTCGCCTGCCGGAAGAGCCGGGTGACGGTCCGTTCGCTGCATCCGACCGCGTCGGCCAGCGTCGAGAGCGTGAGCCGCTGGGTGAAACGCGCGTCGATCAGATCCTGAATGTGGTGCACGGTCTCGTCGTGGTGACCGCGGTGCCGGAGCATCGCGCTCATCTGCGGCGATGCTCCCTGACGGCGGGCGTACACCACCATTGCGCGGGCCACCCGGCTGGCGGCGTGCGGCCCGCGCCTGGTGCTCAGCAAGTGGAGCGCCACGTCGATGCCGCTGGCCACGCCCGCCGAGGTCACCACCCGCTCGTCCTCGACGTAGAGCACGTCGCGCACCACGTCGGACGCCGGATAGAGGCGGGCGAGCTCGTCCTGGGCCGCATGGTGGGTGGTGCAGCGGCGGCCGTCGAGCAGGCCGACCCGGCCGAGCGCGTCGGCGCCCGCGCAGATGCCCGCCACGGTGCCGCCGGCCGCGTGATGCTCACGCAGCCGGCGCAAGGTGTCGGCGCCGGCCATGCGTTCCGGGCCGCGCCAGCCCGGCACGATGATGAGATCGTCCGGTTCCAGGCGGGGCCATGTCCGTTCGGCCTGCAGCGTCAGTCCCTGCACGGTGGCGACGTGCGTGTCCTCGGACACGTACGACAGGTCGTGCTCGTAGCCGAGGTCGGCCGCCGTGGAGAAGACCTGGGCCGGCCCGGCCACGTCGAGCAGGTGCACTCGTGGAATGAGCAGGAAGACGACCCGGGGCACAGCCGCCGAGCCTATGCCCCGGTCAGTTCGTCGACAGTGCGGATGTCGGCGAACCGGCCCGCGAGCGCGTACTCGGTGCGCGCGACGATGTCGGCGACGCCCAGCGTCCGCGGGTCGTTCACCAGCCGCGAGAACGGCAGATTTTGCGGCGCGTCGCGGTGCGGGATGGGGGTGGTCGCGGTGGCGTCGGTGGCGAAGACGACGTCGAAGCCGAGGTCGGAGGCGATCCGGGTGGTGGTTTCGCAGCACTGCTCGGTGCGGATGCCGCACACGGTCAACCGACGGATGCCGCGACCGGTGAGGATCTGGTGCAGGTTCGTGGTGGTGAAGGCGTTGTGCGCGGTCTTGGTGATGAGCGGCTCGCCCACGTGCGGTTCGAGCCCGTCCATCAGGCGGACGTGCCCCCGTGCCGGATCGAAGACGGTGCCGGCTCCCGGCCGGGAGCCGAGCACCCACACCACCAGGTGGCCCTGGGCGCGGGCCGCGGTGACCAGACGGTTGACCTGGCCGACGATGTCCGGCCGCGATACGAACTCCCAGTCCGGCAGTTGGCGGAAGGACTCCTGGACGTCGATGACGACGAGTGCGTTGTTCACCCCCCAAGGGTGCAGCGGCGAGGGGCGGGCGCTGAAGGCGTTAACCGGTCAGCCTGCGGAACGATCCGGTCACCGGCCTTACGAGACGACGGAAGCGCCCGCCGCCCCCCGGCCCCCCTCACCGGCACGGAACGGCTCGCCCCGTGGCCGTGTCGCTCATGACGGGTGGCGATGACGCGGCCGCGGCCGCCCCGCCGGGCGACGAGCCGCGCGAGCCGCGTCCAGGAGTACGGCGCGTGGTCCCGACCACCACGGCCAGGCCGACGTCGGTCGCCGCGAGCAGCGCGACGAGCCAGGGCGGCACGCCGCGTGACCGTCGGCCGGAGGCGGCCGCCAGGCCCGCTCCGTTGGCGTACGACCGGAAGACGCCGACCTGGACCATGGACGGCCGCCGCTAACCCACCGCGATGAACGAGACGGTGCCCGAGCCCGTGACGCTGCCGATGCCCTTGGTGGAGCACTGGCTGATGTCGGAGGTGGGGGTGGCCTTGCCCATCGTGCGTGTGCCCTTGAGCTTCCCGCTGGTGATCTCGCCGAACAGCAGCATGTCACCCGGGTTGTACGAGTTCACCTGGTCGACGTTCGGGACGATGGTGGACGTTCCCACCTCCTTGCCCTGGGCGTCGCTCCAGGTGATGGTGCCGGTGCCGGTGACCTTCTCGACGCCGGTGCAGGACACCTGCCCGCTGCCCTGGATGGTGACCTTCGCCGACCGCAGGTTCGGGAAGCTGTTGTCCGGCGAGGTGCAGCCGGTCAGTTTCAGGGTGCCGGTGGCCTTCACCGTGGCCGTCTGCTGGCCGACCGGCGGGGTGAAGGTGATGGGCTTGGCGTCCGCCGTGGCGGCGGCGCAGGTCAGCACCGTCCGGACGCTCGGCCCGCCGGGCGAGGGGCTCGCGTTCGGCGCGGCGGCCCGGGCGCCGTTGCCGGACGCTCCCACAGCCACGGCCGGAGCCGCGACCAGGGCCAGGCCGAGGACGGCCGCCCCCGCGACGGCGAGGCCGGGGACCATGCCCGCGCGCGGGTTCTGCGAAGGAATCGTCATGGCATCTCCTGAGTAGATCTCAGTGGGTGATGGTTCGGTCACAATAAGTAACACGCTTGGGCGGGGTTCGGCAGGGGACACGCAGATCCGGTCACGATCTCGCGGGGGCACCAGCCGGGAGGTCGCCCGAGGGGACGCGTGGCAGCAGCCGGGCCAGCGGGCCGGGCAACCACCAGTTGCGGTGTCCGAGCAGCCGCATGAGCGCGGGAACGAGGATCATGCGGATGAGGGTGGCGTCGACGGCGACCGCCACGGCCACGGCGAACCCGGTCTGCTGGAGATCGCCTCTGTGGGTGAACAGCAGGCCGGCGAAGGTCGCGGTCATCACGGCCGCCGCCAGCGTGATGGGGCGGGCGGTGTGCCGGAGCCCGTGGAGGACCGCCGCGGTGTTGTCGCCGGTACGCCGGTAGTGCTCGGCGATGCGGTGGACGAGGAACACCTCGTAGTCCATGGACAGGCCGAAGACCACGGTGAAGGTCAGCAGCGGCACGAGAAGGTTGACGTCGCCGGCCTGGCCCGCGTTCTGGAAGCAGAGTGCGAGCAGGCCGAAGGTGGCCGCGATGGACAGCACGTTCATGCCGACGGCCTTCGCCGCGATGAGCGGGCTGCGGAAGGTGACCAGGAGCAGCACGAACGACGAGAGCAGCACGACCGCGACCACCTGCCCCAGGCCGGCGCGCACCTGTTCGCCGAGGTCGGCCAGCAGCGCCGTCGGGCCGGCGGCGTACATCGGCTGGCCGGGAGGCAGTAATCGGGTCCCCAACTCGTGGACGCGCCGCAGCAGTGCGGCGGAGGCGTCGCTGTCCGGAGCGTTCCGCTCGGCGACCAGGACGAGCGTCAGGTCCCTGCCGTTGTCGAGGGCGGCGACCGGACCCACCCTCGGGTCGGCCTCCAGGGCGTCGGTCAGCGCGGCGGTGCCGACCGGGCCGCTCCCGGCCGGGTGGGGCAGGGCCAGCCCGGTCAGGCCGGCCATCCGGTCGGCCTCCATCCGGGCCAGGCCGCCGCCGCTGTCGGTGCCCGCCAGGGAACCGCGGTCGTAGTGCAGGCCGAGGCGCAGGTCCAGCACGGGCAGCGCCGCCACCAGGAGCAGGGCCGCCACGGCGAGCGCGTACCGGACGGGGTGGTCCATCAGGTGTCCGGCCAGGCGCAGCCAGGGCGGCCCCGAGGCGGCACTGCCGGAGCGCCGCCAAAGCGATCCCGAGGCGGCACTGCCGGAGCGCCGCCAGGGCAGCCTCCCCCACTCCAGCCACGGGTCCAGCCAGCGGAGCAGGACCGGGGTCAGGCTGAGCGCGGCCGCCGCCGTGACGAAGACGGCCAGCATCGCCGCCAGCGCGACGTGCCTGATCCACGACACGGGGATGACGAACAGCGCGGCGGCGGTGAGCATGATGGCCGTGGCGCACCAGGCGACGGTGCCGCCCGCCGTCACCCTCGCCCGGACGGCCGCCGCCGCGGGCGGAAGGTTCCCCTCCCGGCGGGCCTGGCGGTAGCGCAGCAGGATGAGCAGCGCGTAGTCCAGCCCCACCCCCAGGCACACGGTGACCGCGACCGTCAGCAGCGTCGGGTCCACCTGGCCGAACACGCTGGCCAGGGACAGCACCCCCGCGCTCACCAGCATCGCCGCCCCGGCCACGAGCAGCGGCACGACGGCGGCGCCGGCCGATCCCAGCCCGAGGACGAGCAGCAGGACCACCGCGGGGACGGTGAAGGTCTCGATCCGCCGCAGGTCGTCCAGGTCGCTGCGGATCAGGTCGGCGAACACCGCGGTCACCCCGACGACCGTGACGGTGACCGCGCCTCCCGACGCCGTCCGTACGGCGTCGCGTGCGGCCGCGATCTGGGTCGGGAGCCGCCGATGGCGGGCCGCCTCGTCGCCGGTGACGCCGAAGGCGACGTACGCGCGACGCGGGTCCTGGCCCTCGACGACGGGCAGCGGCAACATCGCGTCGATCTCCGGGCGGGCGGCCAGGCCGCGCATCGTCGCGCCCACCGCCCGCTGGTAGGCCGGGTCCGCGGCGCGCAGCGACGCCGAGTCGAAGACGAGGATCATCTGCTCGGTGCCGAACTGCGGGAAACCCCGGGCGATCAGGGCCGAGGCCGTCTCCGACCTCGACCCGGGCACCTGCAGCGACGGCGGGCTGAGCCGGGCCATCAGCCCCGGCAGCGACAGCGCGGAGACCACCGCCGCCAGGAGCCACGCCGCGATCACCGCCCGGCCGCGCCCGGTCAGGGCCGTACCCCGTCGTCCGGCCGCGCCGACAGACATGGTCATGAGCCCCCCTTGTCACTGTTGGAGAAAGACCAAACACTCTCAGTGACACTCATGGGAGGTCAACGAACCGGGCCGTCCACGCCCGCGAAAGATTCACATGTGCGGATCCGCCGCGCCATGCGCCGGCGACCGATCCCGTCGGGCGGCCGTGCCCGTCGTGACGCCCGCCGTCACCCCGGACGGCCCGCCCGGCCCGCGATCAGGCGTTCGCCCGGCCCGGCAGGATCGTACGGAGCCGGTCGGGGCGGTCCGGCCGCGCGCGCCACTCCCTGGGGTAGCCGACCGACACCTCCTCGAAGCGCACCCCGTCGTACTCGGTGGTCCGCGGGATGTGGAGGTGCCCGTAGACGACCGCGACCGCGTTGAACCGCACGTGCCAGTCCGCCGTCAGCTCGGTGCCGCACCACTGCGCGAACTCCGGGTGGCGCAGGACGCGGGTCGGCTCCCGTACCAGCGGCCAGTGGTTCACCAGCACGGTCGCCGCCCCGTCCAGCTCGCCGAGCCGCTCCCCGGTGTACGCCACCCGCTCCCGGCACCACGCGTCCCGGCTGACGTGGGGGTCGGGGTGGAGGAGATACTCGTCGGTGCACACCACGCCGGCCTCGTACGCCGCGTCGAGCGCCTGCTCCTTGGTGTACGTGCCGGCGGGACGGAAGGTGTAGTCGTACAGCAGGAACATCGGCGCCACGGTCACCGGCCCGCCCGGCGAGGGCCAGACGGGATAGGGGTCCTCCGGGGTGAGGACGCCGAGCGAACGGCACAGGCGCACCAGGTGCCGGTAGCGCTCCAGCCCGCGTAGCTGCACCGGGTCCCCGGGGGGCGTCCACAGCTCATGGTTGCCCGGCGTCCAGATCACCGTCTCGAACCGGCGCGCCAGCTCGCCGAGCGCCCACTCGATGTCGGACATCGTCTCGGCCACGTCACCGGCGACGATCAGCCAGTCACCGTCGCGAGCCGGCTCCAGCCCCTTGAGGATCTCCCGGTTCTCCGGATGGGCGACATGCAGGTCGCTGATCGCAAGCAGCCTCGGCCCCTCGGCGCACATCCGGCGAGTCTACAAGCGCCCGCCGCCGAGCCGCAGGTGCACGCGCTAACCCCTGCCGTTCACGGAGCGCAGTCGCGCGTCCACCCGGCGGGTGTGCCCTCGCCGGTCGAGCTCTTCGAACAGGGGCAGCGCGACACGGCGCGTCGTCGCGAGGGCCTGCCGGGCCTCGCTGGCGGTGAACGGCTGGGGAAGCGCGCTCAGGCGGCGGACGGCCTCGTCGATCGCGTCCGGGCGCAGGTAGACGCCGCCCGCCAGCCGGACCAGGTCACCACGTTTCACGGCGACGCCGAGATGGCCCTCGGTGAGCCCGGCCTCCGCCAGTTCGCCCGCCTCCGGAGCGGCGAAGGGGCGGGCGGCGAGACGGCCGAGCAGGTCGTCGAGGGCGCGCTGGGCCCCGGGAGGCAACGTGACCGTCATCCGCCGCCGGTGCACACCGTCGCGGTCGGCCACCAGGCCGGGCTCCTGCCGTACGAGGGCGTCGAGCAGCGCGCCGTCCGGCAGGCCCAGCTCCCGTACGGCGGCGGCCGGGGGAAGGCCCGGCCGCATCGGATGCGCCGCGGCCCACCGGTCGACCGCCTCGGCGAGGCCGTCCCGCCAGCGGCTCCACATCTCGCCGTCGACGATCCAGCCGCCGGTTTCCACGGCCCTGGCGGGCAGGGCGTCGCCGCCGCCGATCGCCCCGGCCCTGACCAGTTGCGCGCGGCGCACCGCGCCCCGTACGCGCACCTCGGCCGCCGGGTCGGGGGCGCCGGTCATCGCCGCCAGTTCCTCGCTCCTGCGGCGCGCGGCCCCGCGACGGCCCAGCGGCGGCGGGAACGGGTCGAGCACGACCACTCCGGCCGCCACGCCGACCCGTCCCGGGTCGCGCAGCAGGGCCCGCTCCCCGATGCGCACCGGAACCGGTCCGGCGAGGGTGAGGCGGGCGGTGTCCGCACCGAGCGGCCGGACGCGCACGGGCACCGAGGCCGACCCGATGTGCAGCAGCGCCTGCGCGGGCGGCCGTTCGGTCCGTACGGCGAGCCGGACGTCCATCGACGCGGTCACGGCCCACTGGTCGGGCACGACCAGCGCCGAGCCGCGCGCGATGTCGTCCGGCCTGACGGCGCGAAGGTTCAGCGCGACGCGCGCCACGGCGCGCACCTCCCCCACCGGTGTCCTGAGCGTCTCGATGCCGCGGATCCGCACGCGGCCTCCGGACGGCACGACCTCGAGCTCGTCGCCGACGCGGAGGGATCCGGTGGCCAGCGTGCCGGTCACCACCGTTCCCGCACCGTGGACGCTGAAGGCGCGGTCGACCCACAGGCGGGCCGGCCGGTCCGGAGGCGGGGGCAGCGCCTCGGTCAGCCGGGCCAGCGCGGCCCGCAGCTCGCCGAGCCCCGTGCCCGCGACCGGGCTGACCGGCACCGCTTCGATGCCGGCCAGGCTCGTGCCGGCCAGGTGGTCGCGCGCCTCCTCCTCGGCGGACTCCGGGTAGCCGAGATCCGCCCGGCTGATCGCGAGCACGCCGTGCCCGACGCCGAGCGCGTCGAGGGCGTCGACGTGCTCCGAGGTCTGCCGGCACCAGCCCTCGTCGGCGGCGACGACCAGGAGCACCGCCGGCACGGGTCCGACGCCGGCGAGGGTGTTGGAGATGAACCTCCGGTGGCCGGGCACGTCGACGAAGGCGACCCGCGCGCCGTTGTCCAGCGTCGTCCAGGCGTAGCCCAGGTCGATGGTCATGCCGCGGCGGCGCTCCTCCGCCCACCGGTCGGGCTCCATACCGGTGAGCGCCCTGACGAGGGTGGACTTCCCGTGGTCGACGTGCCCGGCGGTGGCGATCACGTACATGGTCCGGCGCCTCCGTTCGCGGCGGGCGCCGCGGCCAGGACGGCGGCGGCGAGCCGGCCGTCCGCGTCCGGTGGGACGCAGCGCGGGTCGAGCAGGCAGCGGCCGTCGTCCACGCGCGCGACGACGGCGGGATCGCCCCGGCGCAGCGCGGCCGCGAAGGCCCGGGGC
>NZ_BBYM01000053.1 GCF_001570405.1 Microtetraspora niveoalba
GCGCGCGGCCGGCGCGGTGTCGACGAGTGGGGCGAGCAGGACGACTACGACGACGGCTACTGGACCCGGGTCCGGGCCGACGAGGGCGGGTTCGACGGCGCGGCCGGCGGGCAGCCCGGCGCGTCCCGCCCGGTCGCCGTGCCCGAGCCCGACGCCGTCCCGCAGGCGGCGTCCGCGCAGCACACCGGCTCGCCCGGCCTGGCCGACCTGGTCGAGCCGCTGCGCGCCACCCCCACCTCGGCGCTCGCCGAGCAGAAGACGATGACGTTCTCCGCCTCCGACGCGCTCGGCGCGCTCGGCACCCCGGTCCCGGCCCCGGCCTCGCGGCCCGACCCGCTGCTCGACCGCGGCGCCCCGATGTCCACCGGCCCGCGGGCGGCCTCGCAGCCGACCGGCCCCTTCTCCGCTCCTCCGGCCGACCCGCTGACCAGCCCGCGCGGCAGCGGCTCCTTCGAGGCCGTACGCGGTGCGACCGGCCCCGGCGCGTCGACCGGTCCCTTCGAGGGCGTGATCCCCGAGACCGGCATGTTCGAGGCGATCCGCGACACCGGCCCCGCCCCCTCCGCCGCCCCGTCCACCGGCCCGTTCGAGAGCGTGATCCCCGAGACCGGCATGTTCGAGGCGATCCGCGACACCGGCCCCGCCCCGTCCACCGGCCCGTTCGAGAGCGCCGTCCCGATGACCGGGATGTTCGAGCGGCCCGCGTCCTACGACGTGCCCCCGGTGGACCCGTACGGCCCGACAGGGCGGTTCACCTCCGACACCGGACCGTCCTACGCGGTGCCCCCGGCGCCCGCTCCGTCCGCTCCGGCAGCCGAGGAACCGGCTTGGGGGCAGACGCCTCCCCCGCCCGCGACACCCGCCTGGTCGGGGGTGCGCGACGTGCTGGACGACCCCGAGCCCCCGCACGGCTACCAGTCCCCCTCGTACGGCGGCTACGACTCCTACTCCTCCCCTACCGGCGGCACGGCCTACCCGTCCACGCCGTCCACGCCGTCCTCGCCGTCGTACGAGGTGAGCGCCGGCTGGGCGACGATCGACGACTCCGACACGGTGACCGGCTCCACGCCCTCCTCCGCGCCTCCCGTCGGCCCGTCCCACGCCTCCCCGGCCACGCCGTACGAGCAGGGCGACCAGTACGGCCGGCAGGGGTACGGGGCCGCGCCCGAGCCCTCCGCGTGGCCGGAGCAGAAGCCCGCGGCCGGGAGCTGGCCGTCCTACGACGAGCTGTACGGGACCACACCCGAGCCGACCGGGCGGCGCGGCAGCCACCGCACCCCCGAGAGCGACTATCCCGACTATTACCGCTGACTTTCCCCCCGCTTGCCTGACCGGGACGCGACCCCTGTTTTAGGGTCGCGTCATGACGGAGAGCGGCTATTCGAGTACGAAGAGTGACTGGCGGTCGGTGCTCCGGCACGACGTTCCCGCCTCGCTGGTGGTCTTCCTCGTCGCGGTTCCTCTCTCACTCGGGATAGCCGTCGCGTCAGGGGCCCCGATCGCCGCAGGACTCGTGGCGGCGGTCGTCGGCGGCATCGTCGCCGGCGCCCTGGGCGGGTCCGCGGTCCAGGTCAGCGGTCCGGCCGCCGGGCTGTCACTGGTGGTCGCCGACCTCGTCCACACGTACGGCTGGCGCGCCACCTGCATGATCACGGTGATGGCCGGGCTGCTGCAGCTCCTGCTCGGCCTCGTACGGGTGGCGCGGGCGGCCCTGGCGGTGTCGCCCGCCGTCGTCCACGGCATGCTCGCCGGGGTCGGCGTCGTGATCGCGCTCTCGCAGCTCCACATCGTGCTCGGCGGCAAGCCGCAGAGCTCCGCGATCGAGAACCTCCTGGAGCTGCCCTCGCAGGTCGTGAACAACCACGGCCACGCCGTCATGGTGGGGGTCATCACCATCGCCGCCCTGCTGGTGTGGAACCGGCTGCCCCGCCTGCGCGCGGTCCCCGCGCCGCTCGCGGCCCTGCTGATCGGCGCGGTCCCGGCGACGGTGCTGGGCTGGGACATCACCCGGGTGGACCTGACCGGCGGGTTCTCCTCCCTGGAGGGACCTGTCCTGCCAGCGGGCGACTGGCACGCCATCGTGTCGTCCGTGCTGCTCGTCGCGCTGCTGGCCGGGGTCGAGTCGCTGCTCACCTGCGTCGCGTCCGACCGTATGCACGGCGGGCCGCGCGCCGACCTCGACCGGGAGCTGACCGCGCAGGGCGCGGCGAACGTCATCTCGGGCGCGCTCGGCGGCCTGCCCGTGTCCGGCGTGGTCGTACGGACCACGACCAACGCCCGGGCGGGCGCCCGCAGCCGCTGGTCGACCGTGCTGCACGGCGCGTGGGTGCTGGTCTTCACCCTGGCCTTCGGCTGGGCGATCACGCTCATCCCCATGGAGGCGCTCGCCGCGCTGCTGCTCTTCATCGGCGTCCAGATGGTGAACGTCGGCCATGTGCGCAACCTGCGCGGCCACGGCGAGATGCCGGTCTACTTCGTCACCATGGCGGGCGTGGTGCTGGTCGGGCTCGCCGAGGGCGTCCTGGCCGGGCTCGGCCTGGCCGCGCTGCTCGCGCTCCGGCGGCTCACCTGGCTCTCCGTACAGGCGCGGCCCGACGACGACCGCTGGCGCGTCGTCGTGACCGGCTCGCTCACCTTTCTCGGGGTGCCGCGCCTGACCGAGGCACTGCGGGCGGTCCCCGGGGGCGCGGCGGTCGAGCTCGACCTGCACGTCGACTTCATGGACAACGCCGCCTTCGAGACCCTGCACAACTGGCGGCTGGAGCACGAGCGCGCCGGAGGGACGGTCGACATCGACGAGCTGCACGACGAGTGGTACTCGGCGGCCGTGCGTGGCACCCGGATGTTCCCCGCCAAGAGCCCGTTCCGGCACGACCGGTGGTGGCTGCCGTGGGCGTACCGGCGTTCCGGCCCGCACCCCGGGGAGATCGCGCCGATCCCGGCTCCCGCCCTGCCGTCCCCCACATCCGAGGGCAGAGCTTCCGAGAACGGGGCTTCCGGGGGTGCGGCGCACGCCGTGCCGGACCTGCTGAAGGGGGCGCAGGAGTTCCAGCGGCGGACGGCCCCGCTGGTGCGCCCCCTGCTGACCCGGCTGGCGCGCGGGCAGGCGCCCTCCCACCTGTTCATCACGTGCGCCGACTCGCGGATCGTGCCGAACATCATCACCGCGAGCGGGCCGGGCGACCTGTTCACGGTGCGCAACATCGGTAACCTCGTCCCCCGCCACCGTGCCGCGCCGCACGACGACTCCGTCATGGCCTCGATCGAGTACGCCGTGGGCGTCCTCGGCGTACGGAAGATCACGGTCTGCGGGCATTCCGGGTGCGGCGCGATGGTGGCCCTGCTGGGCGAGATCCCGGCCGCGCCGGCCGAGTTCGACAGCGGCTTCCCCGCCCTGCGCGGCTGGCTTCGTCACGGGCGGCACACGCTGGCCAGGTTCGTGGCGTCGGAGAGCACGGAGGACGACGCGGGCCCGCTCGACCGCCTCTGCCGGGTGAACGTGATCCAGCAGCTCGAGAACCTGCGTTCCCATCCCCGCCTGGACGCCCTGCTCCGGTCGGGGGAGCTGGAGCTGTCCGGCCTGTACTTCGACATCGGCTCGGCCAGCGTCCATCTGCTGCAGCAGGAGCGCTTCACGCCCGTGCCCGCGCTGCGCACCGGTTGATCCGGGGCCGTCCGCTCCGGGCGCACTCCGTCCGCCCATCGTGAAACGGGGAGACAGCCGCGACCCGCGGGCGAAGGATGACGGCATGAGAATCTTGGTCATCGGCGGTTCCGTGTTCCTCGGCCGGGCGATCGTGGCGGACGCGCTCCGCCAGGGGCACGAGGTCACCACGTTCAACCGCGGCAAGAGCAGGCCGGACATGCCCGGCGTGGAGGCCGTGCACGGGGACCGCGAGGTGCCCGCCGACCTCGACCGTCTCGTCGAGGGGCGCCGGTGGGACGCC
The DNA here is from genome assembly GCF_001570405.1 of Microtetraspora niveoalba. Classification (GTDB taxonomy): domain Bacteria; phylum Actinomycetota; class Actinomycetes; order Streptosporangiales; family Streptosporangiaceae; genus Microtetraspora; species Microtetraspora niveoalba. The sequence goes on from NZ_BBYM01000053.1 coordinate 3,948, forward strand.
GTCATCGACGTCTGCGGCTACACCCCGCGGGTCGTCCTCGACTCGGTGCGCCGCCTGTCCGGCCACGCGACGCACTACACGTTCATCTCCAGCATCTCCGCGTTCCCGGACTTCCCGGCCGTGCCGGGCGTGAACGAGGACTCGCCGACGTACGAGTGCCCGGCGGACGCGGACGCGGACCACGGCGACTACGGCGTTCTCAAGGCGGGCTGCGAGCGCGCGGTCGAGGAGCACTTCGACGGCGACACGCTGATCATCGACCCGGGTCTCATCATCGGGCCGTACGAGAACGTGGGGCGGCTGCCGTGGTGGCTCACCCGCATCGCCAGGGGCGGCCGGGTGCTCGCGCCGGGTGACCCGTCGCAGGCCATGCAGCTCATCGACGCCCGGGACATCGCGGCGTTCACCGTGGAGCAGGCGGCCAAGGGCACGACCGGCCGGTTCCTCACCTCCGGCGTTCCGGGCAACACGACGTACGGCGACTGGCTGCGGGACTGCGTCGAGGTCACCGGCTCCGACGCCGAGCTGGTCTGGGTCGACGACTCCTTCCTGCGGGAGCACGACGTCCAGATGTGGACGGAGCTTCCGTTGTGGATGCCGGAGGGGCCCGAGACCGCCGGGGTGTGGCTGCCGTCCTCGGCCAAGGCCCTCGCCGCCGGGCTCACCTGCCGTCCCGTCAGCGAGACGGTGCGGGACACCTGGGAGTGGCTGAAGGACATCCCGGAAGACCGGCGCAGCTTCGGGTCCTCCGCGCTCAGGCACGGCATCGACCCGGAGAAGGAGGCCCGCATCCTCGCCGCCTGGGACGCCCGCTCCTGACCGGGGCCGCGGTCTCGTCCCCGCGCGTGCCGGGCGCGTCGAGCCGTGCCGGGGCGGCGACCCCGGCACGGTGCCCGCCGCTGAGCGGCCGCCGGGGCGCGCGTCCCCGGTCGGTCTCGTTGTCCACAGGCCGGCTTCGCACGGTTTCCGCGGCGCTCTAGGCTTGCGGCCATGCGGGATCTGCCACAGCTCGTCATTCCGATCATCGTGCTCGGGGCCGTTCTCGTCGCGGCGCTGACGGCCGCGTCGAGGCGGCGGAGCCGGGACGCGCACCTGCCCTCGACCGGATCGCGCGGTCCTTCACGCGGCGGCGCGCGCGGCTCCGGCGGCGGCTCGCGCGGGACCGCGTCGGGTGCGCGTGGCGGGCGCGCGGGCGGAGCACCGTCCAGACCGGCCCAGAGGCGCCCTGCGGGCCATGGGAGCGGCGCTCCCGCCCCCGGCCATCGGACCACCGGCACACCCGCCGGGCAGCGCCGAGGAGAGCCGTCACGCGGGCGGGACGCGGCCGCCGTCCAGCATCCCGGGGAGATCTGGTGGGCGGACGTGCCGTTCGAGGACGGGCCGGGCTCCAAGGTCCGGCCCTGCGTCGTCCTGCGGACGCACCGGGGCGGGGCCGAGGTGCTCAAGATCACGAGCCAGGATCAGCGGCATCGCAGCGACCACATCGAGATCCCCACGCGCACGTGGGACCACGACGCCGACCACAACAGCTTCCTCGACCTCAGCGACCCGATCCGGGTCACCACGTCGGCGTTCCAGGACCGCGCCGGGGAACTGGACCGCTCGGTCTGGCGTCACGTGTGCTCACTGCACGGGATCACACGTTAGGGAGGGTCCGGCAAAGGCCGCGGGCGGCAGGGGCGATGATCTCTCGGAGTCTCCCTAACGGCCGCGGGGCGCCGACCGGACGGCCGGCGATCGTGGAGGTACGCCGAGTGACGGGCCTCTGCTCCACCATCGGGTCAGCGCCGTACGCCGGATCAGCAGCGTCGTTCCGACGGCCATGAGGACCGCCGACACCGCCCAGGTGTACCCGCGCTCGGCGGGCAGCCGCGGCACCGCCCACGCCTGGAGCCCGCCCTCGCCCAGTGTGCCGAAGACGTAGACGAGGACGAGCACCGCCAGCGGCAACGGCCAGGCCAGCGCCCGGCCCATGAACGCGCCGGAGAGACAGCTCACCCCGATCCACCACATCAGGTTCCGGAGGGCCTCGGGAGCGAGTTCCAGCCCGCCGCCCGCGAAGAGCGCGGCCAGCAGCCCCGCCGTCGTCGCCAGGGTCAGAACGCCGAGCTGTGCCGCGTCCACCCAGTGCAGCGGGCGCGCCGCGGCCAGCTCGAAGGAGCCCATCCGGCTGGCCAGGCTGAGCACGATCAGGCAGGCGAGAGGCAGCGCGGCGAGCACGGCGATCGGCTCCGCCTCCGCCGACGAGTCCAGGAGCCGCGGGGCGTCCGTGGCGGTCTTCCCCCACACGCCGACCGCGGCCAGGATCGCCGCCTGGGCGTACAGGATGTGGGCGAGCCCCCTGGCGCGGAAGAGCAGCACGAGACCGGAGGCCCTATCGCTCATCGCACGACCAGGCCGTTCGCGCCTGCCGCCGCGCCCACTGGCGCTGGGACTGCGCCGGCTGCGCCAGGACCCCGTCCACCTCGGCCCGGTCCTGGTCTCTGATCTCCTGCGGGCCGAGCCCCGCGCTCTTCGCCACGTGCAGGGCCCTGCTCTCCAGCCAGGTCTCCAGCATCACGTTGGCGCGGAAGCGCTCCGTCGTCGCGGGGTCCTCGCAGTCGGCCAGTGGGACCAGCCAGAACGCCATCTCGCCGACCACGCGGCCACGGTCGCCCGTCGCGGTGAACGTCAGGCAGGAGCCACCGTTCCCGCACGCCAGACCCACGTCGACCACTCGCCGGGGGATGGGGACCGTGCCCATGGACGCCTCCACCAGCCTGCCCACGGCCTCCGTCGCCACGGCGAGGTGCGACCGGTTCTCCGGCCACACGCAGACCTCGGGCGCCGGGTCGCTGTCAGGGCGCGCACAGGCGGCGTGCGAGGGCTGCGCTCTCTCGATCTGCAGCGGCCCGGCCGCCCATACGGCCAGGAGACTCAGGGGGACGGCGACGGCCGCCGTCGCGCGTATCGCACGAGCCCGGCCTCCCCCGCGGAGCGACACGGCCAGGACCACGACCAGCAGGGCCATCAGACAACGGGTGGCCAGCGCCGCCGCAGCGACCGTGAGATGAGGCGGTCCTGACAGAGGGACGAACGAGAATATCTCGCTGAACTCCCGCAACCCCATGAGGACCAGGAAGACGACCGCGACGGCCAGGGCCGTCAGACGCGACCGCCACCGCAGTCCCGCGGCGAACCCGAGCCCGGCCGCGACCGTTATCGCGGCCACCGCCGACAGCGGGTAGGCCGGCCAGACGAACCCCGGCGACCCCCAGGCGACCGCGATGCCGACGAGCAGCGCGAGTGCCAGCGGCACGAGCGCCAGACACCAGAGAGCCGCGAACTGGACCGCCGCCACCTGCCACGCGGGGCGGGCCGCGGTGAACTGCGCGTCCGTCGCGGATCGGTGTACACGCTGGGCCGACCAGGCGCCGAGCGCCGCCACCACCGGCCATTCCAGATAACCGGCGACCATCGCCACTTCGGCGCTCGCCCGCGGCCACACGTCGGCCCAGAGATCCACTCTGCGGAACAGCGCCGCGATCACGGCGAGCGACAACAACGCGATCCACAGCAGCAGGGACGAACGCCGGATCTCAAGGAGAAAGATGTTCCTCATGCCTGGTGGGCCACCTGCTTGAGAACCGTCATGTAGCCGCGTTCCAGGGGGGTGTCCCCCTTGGCGTCGGGATTCGCCATGTTCTCGAGCGCCTGCGCCCTGCCCGCGAACACGATCTTGCCGTCGGACAACACGAGCAGGTCGCCGCACACCGCCGCGACGTCTTCGACCAGGTGGGTGCTGAGCAGAACGGCCGTGTCGTCCTCCACGAGGCTCTTCAGCAGTTCTCTGAAGTCCAGCCGCTGCTCGGGGTCGAGTCCGACGGTCGGCTCGTCCAGCAGCACGAGGCGCGGTCCCGCCACGATCGCCTGCGCGATGCCCGCCCGTCTGAGCATTCCTCCGGAAAGCGCGCCCATCTTCGTACGAGCCCGGGAAGAAAGGCCGACCCGCTCCAGCGCCTCGGAAACGGCGGCGGGCCGCACCTTCCGCGGGACCTCGCGAAGCCAGGCGCAGTAATTCACGAACTCATATGCGGTGAACGAGGCGAAGTAGCCGAAATCTTGCGGCAGAAAGCCTATGTTACGGCGCGCTTTCCTGATTTCACGCTCAGAGCGCAGTTCCTGTCCCAGGAAAGCCAGACGCCCTCTTCGCGGAGGCGCCACCGTGGCGAGAGTGCGCAGCAGCGTCGTCTTTCCCGCCCCGTTGGGTCCGAGGAGTCCGGTTATCCCGACGGAGACGGACAGCGTCACCTCCGGAATCACTTCCTTGGCCCCGTATCCCTGCGCCAGACCCTCTGCTTCGACTACCGGCATAGTCCCTCTCAGGACAGAGAAGAGGGCGATTGTGGTGACGCTTTCCCCACAATCGCCCTCGGCTTCAGTTTCCGCGGATCTGGTAGTCTACGCCGAGCAACTCGAAAACGCACTCGTTGTAGTAACTTCCAGAGTTCGTGTGCCATCCGGTCCGCGAGGGAACCCAGACGTCGGTCTGCCAGTCGCAGTCGAAAATGGCTCGCCACTGGCCGGTGCCGGAGCAGGTGGCCGTAGCGGCCAGCCCGTCTCCCTTGTAGTACGTCTTGCAGCTGAGCGCGGCGTTCGCGGTCCCCTGGGTAACCGCGAGCGTCCCCATGGCGAGGAGACCCGCGGCCGCGAGGCCACCGATCGTCCTCCGCGCGTAGTGCGCGATCCGCATGGTGAACTCCTTCACTGAGGGGGTCGGACATCGCACGGGGCGATTTCCACTGAAAGGGTTCGACCGGATCACAGAGATCATGACTCGGCGGGTTCACAATACTCAAGATCTCCTGTAAATCAACAGAGAATTGTTGTGTGATCCACGTCACCACGCGCATAAACGGTAGTTTTGGATGACCCCTGCCTTTCGATTTCCCTTCGTCCGGATATCCCATTTCTGGTTATCCGGACCACGACGGCAGGCCGTTCGACCATCCGGCGGGCAACGCCGGCCCGAGTGCGACTCGCATCGAAGCAGGGTGAATGCACGAGCTCCATGCGGTGTCAACGAATGGCGGCGTTGCGGCACCGCCGACCGGGCGCCGGCCGCGCCGATTCGGCTGACTTATCGCAGAGTGATGCCGAAGGAGCAAATCTCATGGAGAGTGTGTACGACGAGGAGCTCGCAGGAGAAGAAGCGGACAGCCCGCGGATTCACATTCCCGCATCGATGAGACGATGGCGACGTGACGATCACCGGAAAGAGCGATGCCCCGTAGACGGCCCGGCCACGTCCGTACCGGGCTTGCGCGCCGCTCGCGAACGCAGGACGGGACCAGGATCATTCCTGGTCTGTCCCGGGCGGCCCTCGCCGAGGTCCGGCGCATCGAGCGTGAGAAGAAGTACCTGTGGCCGGGCTCGGTCGGGTCCTCCTTCATTCGTTGGCGAAGCTTCGTCCACGACCCCGGTCGACGCCTGTGGGACGACGAGAGCGACGGTTGCACGGAATGGGCATGTTGCGGCGACCCGTGGCAGGCCCGTGAACAGCTTGAAGCGGTGATCTCCGGGATGTCGCGGCGGAAGGCCCGGGAGTTGCGCGGCCTGGTCGAGGCCCTCGATGGACGCTACTGATTCCGTGCGTCGCCGCCTCGGCTCATCGCATCGGACGCTTTCACGCCCGGCGGCGCCGGAGCCCGCCGATCGTCGCTCGCCGATCCAGCCGTCTCTCACCCAGCGGCGGACGGATACCGGCATGCCGCGAGGTCTTCGGCGAGGTCCTCCACGGTGAGGTCGGCGTTCAGCGCGGTGACCACCGCCTGTGTCAGCGGGCGAAGGGCATGAACGTGCCGCACCGCGTCGAGGTCCACGGGAACTTCGTAGTAGTCCTCGGCGAACCGCTGAAACGCCTCCGGAGACGGATCGACGAGCAGAGCGAACAGGTGCGCCGAGCCGTCCGGGTCGTCCACACCGCCGGGGTACTCGATCTCTCCCACGCGCCAGCAGGCGTCGGCGGCCTCGCGCGATATGCAGGTGGTCACGATCGGCATGCCGTCCTCGTCACAGAACGCGGGCTCCTCCACGCAATGGCGGAATGCGGCGGGGACGCCGTCCAGCACTCCCGGCCATGGGCCGTCGTTCCTGTACGGGCTCATCACCGCCTCGTGATCGAAGCCGCGAACGTACGCGCCTCCGGCCGAGAAGACGATGGAGTATTCGTCTCCCGAGCCGTTCCGCATCGAGGCCATCTCCCCGGCCACGCTCCAGCTCGGGTCGAAGGAGTGGCAGCGGTCCTCCCAGTCCGGGCTCAGGACCGCCTCCAGCAGGGCCATGGACCGGCACAGGTCACGCAGCACCGGCACAGCGGGCAACCGCCGGGCCACATCATGAGCAGTCATGAGCCCCATCCCATGCGGAAGCCGAACGGACGAGTCGGCGGGCGTCAGTCGATCTCGATCATGGAGTCACTGCCAGGACCGCGGCATGGCCGATTTTGAGAAGGCTGAGCTGACATGCGAGTGCTCGTAGGCTGAATCTCGCAGGTGATGGACAGGAGGCTGAGGTGGCCGAGACCACGCTGACCGAGACGACGGTGACCGAGACGACGGTGACCGAGACGATGGTGGCCGAGACGATGGTGGCCGAGGTGATGGCCGAGCTGGCCGGGCTCGAGGACCCGAGGACACGCGAGGTGAACGAGAGACACGGTGACGATCACGGTGTGAACCTCAGCAAGCTGCGCGCGCTCGCGAAGCGGCTGAAGACGCAGCAGGAACTCGCGTGCCGCCTCTGGGAGACGGATGACACCGCCGCGAGACTGCTGGCGATCCTGATCTGCCGTCCGAAGGCGTTCGAGCGTGACGAGTTGGACGTCATGTTGCGCGAGGCGCGCACGCCCAAGGTGCACGACTGGCTCGTGAACTACGTGGTGAAGAAGAACCCGCACTCCGAAGAACTGCGCCTGGCCTGGTCCGCCGATCCGGATCCAGTGGTCGCGAGTGCCGGTTGGGCGCTGACCACCGAACGCGTGGCGAAGAAGCCCGAAGGTCTCGACCTCGCAGGACTGCTCGACGTCATCGAGGCGGAGATGAAAGACGCCCCGCATCGCCTGCAGTGGGCGATGAACCACTGCCTGGCTCAGATCGGGATCGAGCACGCCGAGCACCGCACCCGTGCGATCGACATCGGTGAGCGCCTGGAAGTGCTCAAGGACTATCCGACTTCCCCGGGCTGCACGTCTCCGTTCGCGCCCATCTGGATCACCGAGATGGTGCGCCGACAGCACGACGAGTAGGAAGGCTCACGATCCTGGGAACAGCCCGGAACAGCGGCAGCCGACCTGAACATAACCCAGGTCAGAAAAGTAGGGGCGGACGAGTCGGCCTGCAGGCCGGGCTCTAATTCGGCAAGCTCACGACCTGCACGGAGATAGCCGACTGGCATTGACCTGGAAAACGCTCTCGTCGTTTGACAGTGATTGCCCCCGCTTCTCGGAGCGCTGCGCCCTGGATGTGCCCTGCTGAGAGACCCGTTACCAAGGCGGCAACTCAGCCCGAGCCGTATCCCTTGACGAGCCAGCGCCCGCCTTCGTTCTGGACCGTGAACGGGTGGGTCCACGGGTCGCCGTCACCGGTGAACTCGTGGGCACACAGCTTGAAGCTGACCGGGACCCGGACACACTGTTCGCCCGGTTCGCAGTCGATGGCCTCGTAGGGTTCACCGACTTCGAGGCCCGAAATGTCGATCCAGTTCTTGAAGGGGCCCTGTGAATGCTCGAACTCCATCGAGTGGTCCTCGCCGGGGACCATCAGGGCCAGCGCCGTCTCCGAATCCTTGGCGGTCATCGCCTCCAGCCACACCGTGACGACCTCCTGCGGGGTCGCGTTCGCGGGCGGCATGGCCACTTCGTGCCGGGATGGAACGCACACGCACCCCGCCATCAATGGCAGCGCCAGCAGATAGCACCAGACCCGGAAAGTCATGAATCGACATCGTAGATCGACTCAGGACTCCAGTTCATCGTGAACGAGTTCTCCGTCGGCGTAGTCTCGATGCGCTTCAGGTCGGCCGGCCCCCTGGGCCGGGACGAACGCCGCGAGCCCAAGGGCACCACGGTCAGGCGTCATGTGTCGTAGATCTGATCCCTTGTAACGGCTGACCCGCGATCGCCGCCCGGCTCGTACGCCGAGCTGGGCTTTCGGAGTTCGCTGGTTCTCGTCGTTTCGCGCGGCTTCTCACAGTCATGTGCCCTGGATGTGCCTCGACCCAGCCGCGCCTCTTCGGCGAGAACGAGATCTTCACGAACCCGTCGGTCACCACCTGGGCACAGTGGCCGACAACGAATGCCTACTCTTCCTCGCTGCTCCCTGTCGCCTCCGCCCATGCCTTCTCAGCGCCGTAAGGCCACGCACCCATCGGGGGCTACGCCGGAACGGGATCATCGGGCTCCTCCGAGTCGCCAACGACGGCGTAAGCGATGTTGGCCGCGCCAAGCAGCTCGATGGCAAGGTCACGCAGAGCCGCCACGGAGTCGAAGCGAACGACGGCCGTTCCGTCAGGGACGGTTTCCTTAACCTTGCGCCACATGGCATCGGCGTACCGCCACAGTGCGCTCCGGGCGCGGAGCTGCACCGCGCGCTCGGCCGGAGTCAGCGCGAGAAGCGCGGCACAGGCTTTGGGGCGGACGAGTCGGCCTGTAGGCCGGGTTCTGTGGCCGGCTTTCGCCGACCGGCGGCCATCCATCTAGGACCGCCGTTGCCGGCGGCCTCAAGCGGTCTACCCGCGCGGCTCGGGCGGGCCGCCCTCGAACGTCGCGCGCGGGACGCTCCTCGCGGAGCGTCCCTTCTTGACCTTGCTCCAGGTGGGGTTTACCGAGCCGCCCACGTCACCGTGGGCGCTGGTGGTCTCTTACACCACCCTTTCACCCTTACCCCCGCGAAGGGGGCGGTCTGCTTTCTGTGGCACTGTCCCGCGGGTCGCCCCGGGTCGGCGTTACCGACCACCTCGCCCTGTGGAGCCCGGACCTTCCTCGGCGGGATCCGTGCAGAACACGAGACCCCGACGCGGCCGCCCGGCCGGCTCGTCCGCCGTGCGTCCAAGCCTAACGGCCTCCCAAGCACCGTCCAACTCGGCGGCAAGGGCCAAAGGCCGTCCCACACACGATCGCTGACGGCAAGGGGGCCGCCGGGCGCTCGACCGGCGGGGCAGGGGCCGGAGGCCGGGCTCTACGCGACCGATGACGGGGAAGGGCACCACGACCGGTAGCGGCGGCCCGAGCCCTCCTCGACCTGCGGTGGCGAGTCGGCGCCCGCCTACGGCTCAGCCCAGGTGGGCGGTGTCGTTCAGGGCCCGTACGACGGCGGGGCCATCGGCGTAGTAGTCGATGACCGAGAGGCAGGCCAGGTCGAGATGCATCCGGTACAGGGCCTCGGGCGGCGCCATGAGCGCGAAGCGGAGCAGCAGCTTGATGGGCGTGACGTGCGAGACGACGAGCACGCTCTTGCCCTCGTGCTCGGCGACGATCCGTTCCCTGGCGAGCTCGACCCGGCGTCCCGCGTCCGCGAAGCTCTCGCCGCCGGGCGGCGCCACCGAGGGGTCGCCGAGCCAGGCGGCCAGCTCGGCCGGCCAGTCCCGCTGGATCTCGGCGAACGTGTGGCCCTCCCAGGCGCCGAAGTCGGCCTCGCGCAGGTCCCGCTCGACCAGTACCGGCACGCCGGTACGCGCCGCGACCGCATCGGCGGTCTGCCTCGCCCGCGTCAGCGGGGAGCTGACGATCACGTCGACCGTGTACGGCTCGCGCGAGAGGCGGAGCGCGGCCGCGTCGGCCTGGGCGAGGCCCGCGGGGGTGAGCGAGGGGTCGCCCACGCCGGAGAAGCGCTTCTCGAGCGACAACGGCGTCTCGCCGTGCCGGAGCAGCAGGAACGACGTGGCGACACGGGTGGGGCGGGCCATCCAGCCGGTGCCCTCGGCCCTGACCCGCTCCCGCTGGACCGGAGCCGCCGGAGCGGTCCCGGCGGCGGGCCTCGACGGCGCGGACGGCGCGGACAGCGAGGCGGCGGGCTCCGGCACAGTCTCGAGCTCGGGCTCGGGCGCGGCGCGTACGGGCCCCCGGGCGGGCGGCGCGGCTTCCGCGTGAGGCAGAGCCTCAGCAGCGGACTCCGGGATGGTCGGCGCGGCTTCCCCCAACGGCAGAGGCTCGGCGAGTACGGACTGCCGGGCGGGCTCCCGCACGGACTCGGGCTCCGGCGCGGCGGCCGGGGGCAGGGACGCGGCGACTCCGGTGGACTCCCACTTCAGGCCCTTGGCCGCGGCGTCCATGGCCTCGTTGGCGAGGCGGTCGGCGTGGCGGTTCTGCTCGCGCGGGATCCACTTCCAGGTGACACGGAGCCTCCGGGCGAGTGCCCCGGCTTCGAGAGCGAGCGGCCGCAGCCCCTCGTTCTTGATCTTCCATCGGCCGGCCATCTGCTCGATGACGAGCTTGGAGTCCATCCGCACCTCTGCGGACGCGCCCTCCCCGCCGAGAGTCAGCACGGACGACAGGCCCGCGATCAGGCCGCGATATTCGGCGACGTTGTTGGTCGCGGTGCCGATGGCCTCGGCGGCTTCGGCGAGCACCTGGCCGTCGGCGTCCTTCACCACGGCGCCGTATCCCGCCGGGCCCGGGTTGCCCCGGGATCCGCCGTCGGCCTCGACGAGGAACCTCACAGGCCGGACTCCGCGGTGCGAACCAGGATCCGGCGGCACTCCTCGCAGCGGAGCACCTCGTCGTGGGCGGCCGCGCGGATGCGGTTGAGGTCGGCGATGGACAGGCTGGTCCGGCAGCCCAGGCAGCGCCCGCCGTGCAGCATGGCGGCACCGACCCCGAACTGCTCCCGCAGCTTGCCGTACAGCGCCAGCAGGTCGTCGGGGATGTCGGCGGTGATCGCGGGACGCCGGTCCTGCAGCTCGGCCGCCTCCTTGTCGATCTCGGTGAAGGCGGCGTCGCGCCGCTCCTCGGCGGCCGCCAGGGTCGCGGCGGCCTCGTCGCGCTGCGCCTTCAGGGTCACGACGTGGGCGTCGGCCGCCTCGCGGCGCTCCATGATCTCCAGCACGACCTCTTCGAGATCGCTCTGGCGGCGGTGCAGCGAGGCGATCTCCGACTGCAGGCTCGACAGGTCCTTCGGCGAGGTCACCTGGCCGGAGTCGAGGCGCTTCTGGTCGCGGTCGACCCGCGTCCGGACCGCGTCCACGTCGGCCTCGGCCTTCGCCTGCTCTCTCGCGAGGTCACCGGCCTCGGTCTCGGCGGCGATGGTCTGGGTGGCGGCGCGGGCGAGGCTCTTGGACAGCTCCTCGATCTCGGCGAGCTCGGGCAGCGTGCGGCGGCGGTGCCGGAGCCGGTCGATGCCCGCGTCGAGCTCCGCCAGGTCGAGCAGACGCTTCTGTGCTTCGGGTGCGGCCTTCATCGCAGATCCTCAAGGTGCTCGCGGGGGCGATTACGGTGTCGTCGACGTCCACGCGTCGGTGACGATGCGGGAGACGCGCGCCTCAACATTAATGCCCTTCGCCGCCAGGGCGGACGTCAGACGCTCGGCGGCGTCGGCCAGCCAGGGCCACTCCGTCGCCCAGTGGGAGGCGTCGATCAGCGCGGGGCCTTCCCCGGCCTCCACGAACTCGCTCGCCGGGTGGTGACGCAGGTCGGCGGTGAGGAACACGTCGGCGCCCGAGGCGCGGGCGGCGCCGAGGAGGGAGTCTCCCGCTCCCCCGCTGACCGCGACCGTGGCGACCTCGCGCCCGGGGTCGCCCGCCACCCGCAGCGGACCCGCCGTACGGGGCAGGCCGGAGGCGGCGCGCTCGGCGAACTCGCGCAGCGGGACCGGGGACGGCAGAGTCCCGACCCGGCCGAGGCCGCGGCGGGGGTCGTCGGCGGCGGGCAGCAGCGGGCGCAGCTCCCCGGTCAGGCCGACGGCCCTGGCCAGCGCGTCGGAGACCCCGGGGTCGGCGACGTCGGCGTTGGTGTGCGCGGTGTAGAGCGCGACGTCGTTCCTGATCAGCCGGTGGACCACCCGGCCCTTGAACGTGGTCGCCGCGACGCTGGTGGTGCCGCGCAGATAGAGGGGGTGGTGGGTGACGAGGAGGTCGGCGCCGTATTCGAGCGCCTCGTCCACGACGGCCGCGACGGGGTCGACGGCGAAGAGGATCTTCCGCACGGTCCGCCCGGGGTCGCCGCACACCAGCCCGACGGCGTCCCAGGACTCCGCCCAGGCGGGGTCGTACAGCGTCTCGATCTCGGTGACGACGTCGGCAAGCACACGCGCAGACTACCGCCGGCGGGGGGCGTCCGGAGATCGCTCCGGCACCGGTGGAGCGGGGGCGGTGAGTGTAACGTCCGACAGACAACCTCTAGAAGGGACTCCAGGATGCCCTTTCGGGACCTGCACAGGGACGCCGTCGTCGCCGACACCCACAACGACCTGCTCATGGCCGTCTCGGCCCGGCCGCCGCGCCAGTGGGCCTCGTTCTTCCGCCGGCAGTGGCTGCCGCAACTCGTCGAGGGCGGCGTGGACGTGCAGGTCCTCCCGGTGTTCATCGACGACGAATTCCGGCCCGAGGGCGCCCTCCGCCAGACCCTGCGCATGATCGAGTGTGCGCACGTGATCGCCGAGGGCAACCCCGAGTCCGTACGGCTCTGCCTGGACGGCGACCAGATCGACGAGGCGCTCGCGCTCGGCCGGATCGCCCTGGTCCTGGCGATGGAGAGCATGCCCGGCATCGACGCGAGCGTCGAGCTCATCCCCACGATGCACCGGCTCGGCGTACGGGTCGCCTCGATCGCCCACTGGAGGCGCACGCCGCTGGCCGACGGCAGCGGCGAGGACGCCACCGGGTCCCGGCTGACCGACGCGGGCGTCGAGGCCGTCGGTGAGATGGAACGGCTCGGCATGATCTTCGACGTGTCGCATCTCGGGGCGTCCGGGGTGGAGCACGTCCTGGAGATCGCGACCCGCCCGGTCATGGCCACGCACTCCTCGGCGCGGGCGCTGCGCGACCACCACCGCAACCTCACCGACGCGCAGCTGCGCGGCGTCGCGGCGACCGGCGGCGTGATCTGCGTCAACTTCCTGGCCGCCTTCCTGCTGGAGGACGCGCGCTCGGCCACCGTGGACCACCTGGTGGACCACATCGAGCACATCGCGGGCGTCGCCGGGATCGACCACGTGGGGCTCGGCCCGGACTTCGTCCGCGAGGTGTACGCCGACCTCACCCCGCCGTGGTGCTGCGAGGAGGCCGGCTTCAGCGGGCTCGACACCGGCGCCGCCATCCCGGGCCTGGACGGCCCGCGCGGCATGCCGCTGGTGACCGAGGGGCTGCTCAAGCGCGGCTTCTCCGAGGACGAGATCGTCAAGATCCTCGGCGGCAACGTGATGCGGCTGTTCCGCTCCGAGCTCGGGCGCGGCCGATGAACCCGGAGGCGATGCTGGCCGACCTGGAGGAGCTCGTCCTGTGCGAGTCGTACTCCTCCGACCTGGCGGCCGTGGAGCGCAGCGCCGGGGCCGTGGCGGCGCAGGGGGCCCGCCTCCTGGGCGCGGAGCCCGAGACGATCGTGATCGACGGCGTCACCCATCTGAAGTGGACGTTCGGCACGCCCCGGGTGCTGCTCCTGGGCCACCACGACACCGTGTGGCCGATCGGCTCGCTGCGGGCGCACCCGTGGTCGGTGGTCGACGGGGTGGCCCGCGGGCCGGGGGCGTTCGACATGAAGGCGGGGCTGGTGCAGCTCTTCCACGCCCTGGCCTCGCTCCCCTCGCTCGACGGGGTGTGCGTGCTGGTCGTGGGCGACGAGGAGCTGGGGTCGCCGACCTCCCGTCCGCTCATCGAATCGGTCGCCGCGGGCCTCGCGGCGACGTTCGTGCTGGAGGCGAGTGCGGACGGCGGCGCCCTCAAGACGGCCCGCAAGGGGGTCTCCCGGTACGAGCTGCTCGTGCAGGGGAGGGCCGCCCACGCCGGGCTCGAACCCGAGCGCGGCGCCAACGCCGGGGTGGAGCTGGCCCACCAGATCCTGGCGATCACGGAGATCGCGCAGCGGGTGAACTCCTCGTCGGAGGCGGGCATGGTGTCGGTGACGCCCACCCTGCTCTCGTCGGGGACCAGCACGAACACCGTCCCGGCGGCGGGCAGAGTGGCCATCGACGTCCGGGTGCCCGACCTCGCCTCGCAACTGAAGGTGGACGAGCTCATGCGGGCGCTCACGCCCCGGCTCTCCGGCACCCGGCTGGAGCTCCACGGCGGGCCCAACCGGCCGCCCCTCGACCCCGCGTCGTCGGCCGCCCTGTTCGCCCGCGCCGTACGGCTCGCGGACGATCTCGGGATCGGGCCGCTGGAGGGGGTGGCCGTCGGGGGCGCCTCCGACGGCAACTTCACGGCGGGCGTGGGCTGCCCCACCCTGGACGGCCTGGGCGCGGTCGGCGGCGGGGCGCACGCCGCGCACGAGCACGTGATCGTGGCCGAGATGCCGGTCCGGGCCCGGCTCGTCGCCGCGCTGGTCGGCTCCGTGCTCGCGGACACGGACCCGCGGCCGCGACCCGCCGCGGGAGCGGTGACCGTCCCGGAACCCGTCCCCGGAGCCACGCCGTGAGCCGGGACGCGGACGCGGACACACGAGCGGACGCGGGCACAGGCGCGGACGCGGACACACGAGCGGACGCGGGCACAGGCGCGGACGCGGACACAGGAGCGGACGCGGGCACAGGCGCGGACGCGGACACAGGCGCGGACGGGGAGGGCGACGACGAGGCGTGGGCCGCCGCCGAGGAGGCGGCGGCGCTCTGCCGCGTCCGCGTACGCGAGCTGCGCGAGATCGCGGACTTCGAGCGCGTGATCCGGGTGTTCGACGAGATCTGGCACCCGGAGCCCGCCAACCCGCCCATCACGGTGGAGCTGATGCGGGCCCTGTCCCACGCGGGCAACTACGTGGCGGGCGCGTTCGACGGCGACACGCTCGTGGGCGCCTCCGCCGGGTTCTTCGCCTCGCCCGCCGGCGAGGCGCTGCACTCGCACGTCACCGGCGCGGTACGGCGCGGCGCGGGCTTCGCGCTCAAACTGCACCAGCGCGCCTGGGCGCTGCGGCGGGGCCTGACCCGGATCACCTGGACCTTCGACCCGCTCGTACGGCGCAACGCCCACTTCAACCTGGCCAAGCTCGGCGCGCTGCCGGAGGAGTACCTGCGCGACTTCTACGGGCCGATGGCCGACGCGGTCAACACCGGCGACGAGTCCGACCGCGTGCTCGCGGTGTGGCGGCTGGACGCGCCGCACGTCGTGCGGGCGTGCCGGCGGGAGCCTTACCTGCCGGAGGTTCCCCCGGGCGCGGTCCGGGGAATCTCGCACGAGGGCGGGCGCCCGGCGGTCCACGTCGTGGACGGTGTTCCGGGCGACGGCGAGGTGGTCCTCGTCGCCGTCCCCGAGGACGTCGAGTCGCTCCGCCGCTCCGATCCCGGCGCGGCGGCGGCCTGGCGGCACGCCGTACGCGAGGTCCTGGGCGGGCTCATGGAGGGCGGCGCGCGGGTGATCGGGTTCGCCCGCGGCCACTACGTGGCGCGGACCGGGTGAGGCGCGGGGCGGGAGACATGCGAGGGCACCCGGGTGGGGACAACGCGACGGGAACGGGCCGGAGGGGCTTGTGAAGATCACTGGGGTGGAGCTGCGCCGGGTCGCGATGCCGCTGGTCGCGCCGTTCCGCACGTCGTTCGGGGTGGAGCGCACGCGTGACGTGCTGCTGGTGCGGGTGGTGACGCCGGACGGCGAGGGCTGGGGCGAGTGCGTGGCACCGGCCGAGCCGGCGTATTCCTCCGAGTACGCCGACGGCGCGGCCGACGTGATGCGCCGCTTCCTGATCCCGGCGCTGACCGCGTTGCCCCAGGTCGACGCGTACGCCGTGGGCCGGACGCTCGAACGGTTCAAGGGGCACAGGATGGCCAAGGCGGCGCTGGAGGCCGCCGTGCTCGACGCCTGGCTGCGCGCCGCCGAGCAGCCGCTTTCCGGGTTCCTCGGCGCGTCGCGCGAGCGGGTGCCCTGCGGCGTCTCGGTGGGCATCGCGGACTCGGTCCCCGAACTGCTCGACACGGTCGGCCGCCATCTCGACGAGGGGTACGTCCGGATCAAGCTGAAGATCGAGCCGGGGTGGGACGTCGAGCCGGTGCGGGCGGTCCGGGAGCGGTTCGGCGACATCCCGCTACAGGTGGACGCCAACGCCGCGTACACGCCGGCGGACGCGCCGCATCTGGCGCGGCTTGACGCGTTCGGGCTGCTGCTGATCGAGCAGCCGCTGGCCCACGATGACCTGGTGCGGCACGCGGAGCTGGCCCGGCGGATCTCGACGCCGATCTGCCTGGACGAGTCGATCGAGTCGGCCGAGCACGCGGCGGCGGCGATCTCGCTCGGGGCCTGCTCGGTGGTGAACATCAAGCCCGGCCGGGTGGGAGGCTATCTGGAGGCGCGCCGCGTCCACGACGTGTGCCGCGCGCACGGTGTCGCGGTGTGGTGCGGCGGGATGCTGGAGACCGGCATCGGCCGGGGCGCCAACGTCGCGCTCGCCGCGCTGCCGGGGTTCACGCTGCCGGGCGACACGTCGGCGTCCCGGCGGTACTTCGCCACCGACCTGACCGCTCCGTTCGAGCTGCGCGACGGCCATCTCGACGTACCGGCGGGGCCGGGCATCGGGGTGGAGCCGCTGCCGGACGTCCTGGACGAGGTCACCACCGCGGTGGAGTGGATCCCGGCCTGACCCGGACGCCGACCGGCCTGCGGGCCCCCTGCCTGACGTGCAGGCAGGAGAAAGGGACCCGGAAGGGACGTTTGCTCACTTTTGACGGCAAATCTCCCTATGTCCCGCCCACCCTGACCTACTGTGATCATCTGGTCACAGGGGGATCGGGTGAGCGTTTGGCACAAGTGGTCGGTCAGGACGCGCCTGACGGCGGTGACGAGCGCCGTCATGGCGCTGCTCTGCGTCATCGCGTCCGTGTTCATCCTGCTGACCGTCCACGGCAGCGCGACCGACTACCGCGAGGAGCAGCTCGTGGCCGACTCCGTACGGGTCGTGCAGCAGTTGCGCCGCAAGGGCGTCCCCGCCACCATCGCCGATCCCGGTGACGCCTCCATCCAGCTCTACAACCCCGTCGGCACGCTGGTCGCCGCGACCCCGGACGTGCGGGCCGGGCCGCCGCTCGGCGCGTTCGGCACGCCCGACATCGACAACTACGTCATCAGGCACCTGTGCGACATGCCGTCGTTCCCCGGGCAGTGCAAGATCGTGCTGGCCTTCCCGATCGACCTGGCCAACGGCATCTGGTGGCTCTACGCCGCCAGCCCCCAGGTGCCCTGGTACGTCAGCGGGCCCCTGCTGGGCGCGCTCGTCGGGGGCTCGTTCCTGCTCGTCCTGCTGACGGCGCTCGGCGCCTACCGCGTGGTCAGCAAGACACTCGCCCCGGTGGACGCGATCACCGACAAGCTCGCGCGGATCACCGCGAGCGACCTCAGCCAGCGGGTGCCGGTGCCGCCCTTCCAGGACGAGCTCGAGCGGCTCGCCGTGACCGCGAACCAGACGCTGGACCGGGCCGAGTCCGCGGTGGACCGGCAGCGCCGCTTCGCCTCGGACGCCTCCCACGACCTGCGCAGCCCGCTGACCGCGATGCGCGCCGAGGTCGAGGAGGCCCTGCTCCACCCGGACGACACCGACTGGCAGGAGACGGGCAAGGCGCTCCTGGACAGCCTGGAACGCCTCCAGCACCTGGTCACCGACCTGCTGCAGATCGCCAGGCTCGACGCCGGCGCCCCCGGACGCAGCGACCCGGTCGACCTGGCGGAGATGGTCGCGGTCGAGCTCGACCGGAGGCCGCGCAAGATCACGGTGACCCGGCGGCTCTCCCCCGGCGTCGTGGTGAAAGGAGACCGGCTCCGCCTGGCCCGGCTGCTCACCAACCTCCTCGACAACGCCGAACGGCACGCCGAGAGCGAGGTGACGGTCCTCGTCGAACGCCGGGGGGACACCGCGGTGCTCGAAGTCGTGGACGACGGCGGGGGCGTCCCGCCCGAGAAGCGCGAGGTGGTCTTCCAGCGCTTCGCCCGGCTCGACGCGGCCCGCAGCAGGGACGCCGGGGGCACCGGGCTCGGCCTGCCCATCGCCCGGCAGATCGCCGAGAGCCACTGCGGCACGCTGACGCTGGAGGACTCGCCCAAGGGCGCGCGGTTCGTGCTGCGCATCCCCTGCCCCGTCGAGCCGCCGGGCGCCGCCTGAGTCAGCCGGGCTCCTGGAAGGAGACGACCGTCGGCAGCGGCGTCTTGAGCGCCTCGGCGACCGCGTCGCCCAGCTCCTCCGGGCCGTCGGCCACCCGCCCGTGCGCGCCGTACGCCGCGGCGAGGGTCATGAGGTCGGGCGCGTGCAGATCGACCCCGACGGGCGGCATGCCGCGCTTGCGCATCCCGTCCCTGATCTCCCCGAAGCCGCCGTTCACCGCGACCACGATCGGCAGGCTGAGCCGCAGCTCGACGGCGGTCGCCAGCTCCTGGACGCTGAACTGCAGCGCGCCGTCCCCGGCCAGCACCACGACCGGCCGGTCCGGCCTGCCGACCTTGGCGCCGATCGCGGCGGGCAGCGCGAACCCGAGCGTGCCGTACCCGGCCGGGAAGAGGAACCGGCCGGGCGGGTCCACCGGCATGCCGACGATCGCTCCGTGGTAGCTCATCATCGAGTTGTCGCCGACCACGACCGTGTCGGCCGGCAGGACCTCGCGCAGCGCGGCGAGCTGCGGGGCCCACCGCCGGGCGACCTCGCGCAGCTCCGCGTCGCGCTCGCGCTCCACCCGCCCGTCCGGCGCGGGCGCGCCCTCCTCCGGCTCCGGCACCCGGTCGGCCAGGCCGTCCAGGGCCAGCGCGGCGTCGGCCAGCACCGGAACGCCCGCGACGTGGTCGCCGTACATCTGCGCCGGGTCGACGTCCACCCGGATCAGCGTGCCGGTCAGGGCGAAGCGGTCCTCCCACAAATCCGCCGGACCCAGCTCGGTGCCGACGGCGAGCACGACGTCGCACGAGGCGAGCCAGCGGCGTACGCCGGACAGGTGGAGGGTGGCGCCGAGGCAGAGGGGGTGGCTCTCCGGGACGCAGCCCTTGCCGTTCACCGTGGTGACCACGCGCGCCCCGGTGCGCTCGGCCAGCAGCATGGCGAGCCGCCCGGTGACCGGATCGTCGTCGCCGGGCCGCTGCGCGCCTCCGCCGAGGACGATCCCGGGCCGCCGCGCCCCGCGCAGGAGCCCGGCGGCCCGGTCGAGCGCGGCGGGGTCGGGCACCCGCGGCATCGGCCGGTACGGCGTGGCGAGGTCGGCGCTCCCCCGGCGGTCGAGCAGGTCGGCGGGCACCTCGACGTGGACGGGGCGGGGCCGGCCCTCGGCGAACGAGATGAACGCGCGGCCGACGGCGGCCGGGATTTCCCGTATGGAGGTGACCCGGTGACTCCAGGCGCAGAGCGCGTCCAGGGCGCCCGTCTGGTCCTTGCTCTCGTGCAGGTAGCCGCGTCCCAGCCGGGGATGGTCGCTCGGCACTCCGGGCGACAGCAGCAGGACGGGCGAGGAGTCGGAGTACGCCTGGGCGAGCGCCGCCGCCGCGTTGACCACGCCGGGGCCGGTGGTGGTGAGCGCGACGCCGGGGCGTCCGGTGACGCGGGCGTACCCGTCGGCGGCGTACCCGGCGCCCTGCTCGTGCCGGGGGGTCACGCAGGCGACGCCGCACCGGGCGAGCTGCTCGTAGACGGCCAGGTTGTGCGTGCCCGGGATCCCGAAGACCGTGTCCACACCGTGCGCGCGCAACGCGGCGACGAGCACCTCCGCCCCCGTGGCTTCCATCTCCACCCCCACCCGGAATTCGACGCCAAGGGCTGGTACCTGCGCATCGTATCTTCGGGTTGTCACACCGTGACAGAGGATCTCAATTCCGGGCCATCCGGATATAGAGGTATTAGATGGGCTGAATTTCTCAACGAATGACGACGTTGGGGTCGGACCGGCCGTTCAGCAGGTTGACGACGGAATCCACGGCCTGGCGGACCATCCGCTCCATCGACTGTTTCGTGTGCGACGCGATGTGCCCGGTGACGTACATGCGGTCGCCGAAATCGTTCAGCAGGTCCTTGGCGACCGTCGAATCCTGGTAATAGCCGTCGAAGACCGCCATGCCGAGCCCGCCGCGGGCGAGCGCGTCGCGCAGCGCCCCGGGATCGACGACGGAGGCCCGCGCGGTGTTGACCAGGATGGTGCCCGGACGGACCCTCCCCAGGACGCGGCGGTCGATCAGCGCGGCGGTCTCGGCGTTGCCGCCCACCATGACGACGAGGACGTCGCTCCACTCGGCCAGCTCGGGGAGCTGCCGGAAGCGCACCCCGAGCGTCATCTCCAGGTCCTCCCTGCGGGTCCGGTTGTAGTAGGAGACCCGGCAGCCGAACCCGAGCCGCAGGATGCCCGCGATGCGGGTGCCGATCTGCCCGAGGCCGACGATGCCGATCTTCTTGCTGACCAGCTCGTCCGGCAGCTCGTCCGCCCCCGACCAGTGCGGATAGACGGTGCCGAGATGCCGGGGGATGCGCCTGCTCGCGTTGATGATCTGGCCGACGGTGAACTCGGCCACGGCGTCGGGCGTGCGCTCCGGCGTGTTGGTCACCACGATCCCGCGCCGCCTGACCGCCGCCGCGTCGATGAAGGTCTCGTAGCCGAGGCCCAGGAACGCGATCACCCTGAGGCCGTCCGCGAGCTCGAGCGCCTCCTCGGTGACGAGCTCCTCGCCCCCGTGCAGGTAGGCGACGGCGCCCGCCAGCTCGTGTCGCAGCGCCTGGGCCGTGGGCGGCTCCCTCCGGCCGATCGGCACCACCTCGCACCCCAGGCCGTACAGCGGGCCGAGGAGCCGCTCGTCGATGCCCGCGCCGCTCACGACGATCTTCGCCGACCCGATCTCCACCCCTGTGCGCGTCACCGCGCGATGTGCGACATCCACCGCGGATATGAGATTACTTGTCCGCATTTGAGGCATCATCAGGTCTTTCGGCGTAAAAAGGCGGGCATTTCGGATTTTCGGCGCGGCCGTCCTTCCTTGTACAGAACCGCCGGAACGGATCGCGCAGCGTCGGGAAACCCGGAATACCACAACGGTGTCGACCTCCCCAAGTGTAGGTCCGGCCGGGGGCGAGGTCCCGCCGGGCGTGGCGGAATCTCACCTTGACTTATTGTTGAAACGCCATTCAGCGGCAACAATGGCAGCGAATCCGCGCCGACGACGCATCCGGCCGGATCGTCGTGGCGAGGGGGCATCGATGAAACTTCAGCCGCGCCAGCAGCTCCTGGAGCTCTGGGAGGCCATCGCGCGCACCTCCTATCGGGAGAAGGCGTGGGCCTGGGGCGGTCGCGACAGCTCCAACTCGATCTCGGACGCCGAGCAGCTCCTGTGCCTGATGTACCCCGCGGCCGAGCTCCCCGGGTTCCGGCTCGACACTCCCGACGAGACCGCGGACGACGTGCTCGAGGCGCTGGAGAACCTGGGCGACAGCGTCGAGATCCCCCGGCTGTTCCTGCGCCTCTTCTCGCACTACCTGAACACCTACACGCACGACGACGGCCGCCCGGACTTCTCCGGCGGCAGCTACTTCCGGCCCTCGGCGGAGGGAGACGAGGTCACCGCGGACCAGCGCGGGATCGACATCGTCGACTCCTACTCCATGTCGATCACGCTCATGCTGAGCATGCTCGGCTTCCTCAAGGTGTTCCGCCAGAGCGTGCGGCGCGAGGGCATCCGCAGGCAGATACGCGAGCTGGAGACCATGGCCGGCGACCGGCTCTCCGCCGCCATGGTGGGGATGCTGCGCAGTTTCTCGGTCAACGCCTTCGAGCCCTCCTCCCCGGAGGGCGAGGCGCTGCTGCGCACCGCCAACCAGACGGGCGCCCCCAGGCGGCGCGTCCTGGACGACTTCCAGAAGCGGCTCGAGGAGGTCCGCGCCGGGCTGCGCGACCTGACGATCGGGTCCGGCGTGGTCGACCTCGACAACCCGAACCTGCTCTTCGAGTGCGGCTGGTCGTGGGGCGTCGTCAAGGACGCCCCGGCCGTCGAGACGAACCTGCAGGTGGGGCAGCAGCCCAAGGGCATCGCCGCCGACACGCCCTACCTCTACTTCACCGTGAACGCCCTGGTCGGCCTCGTCGACCTGTGGTCCGAGCGGACCAGAGTCCTCGGCCTGCTCAACGACGACCAGCAGCGGCTCGCCGCCGCGCTCCAGCTCCGCTGGGACCTCACGCAGGCGTACTGGCGCACCGTCGCGACGTACGGCAAGGGCCGCTGGCCGCTGGAGGACATCCCGTGGCGGACCACCGACGGCAAGGAGTCCGACTACTACAGCCTCGGCGTCACCGCCATGGTCGTGCAGTACCTCGCCCGCAGCAGGGCGGGCGACGTGGACCTCAACCGGGTCGCGGGCATCCTGGAGGAGCTGGCGATGCGGGCGCGCATCACCCGCCGGGCGATCCCGGGCGACCCCCCGGTCGCGCTGCACGAGCCCGGCGTACGGGTGAACCTCGCCGGGACCGAGGAGCTCGGCCCCCCGCTGATCTGGGTCGTCTCCGACTTCGCCATCACGCTGCTCAAACGGACGATCTGGGTGGCCAACGTCGCGCAGAGCTCCCGCACGAGAGAGCGGCTGCACAACCTGGCCGACCAGATCTGGCAGCACATCCTGGCGCGCCAGTTCGGCGGCGGCCTCCACAAGGGCCTCTGGGACCAGCCCGCGAACGCCTTCCCCGACATCGCGACCCGGCACGAGCAGCCCTCCTGGTACTTCACCGAGCGGGTCGTGGAGTTCCTCGTCTCGCTGGCCCAGGCGTCGGGCGAGCCCCCGCTGCGCAGCACCCAGCTCTTCGAGCTCGCCAGCGAGATGCTGAGCGAGGCCGAGCACCTGCTCAACCGGGAGCAGGTGCTGCGGCCCACCCGCCCGGGGCAGCACCTGCGCTCCAGTGTCAGCGGCGTCCAGGCCGGGCTGCAGCGCGCCCGCTCCATCATCGGCGAGCGCCCCGGGAGCGCGATCGCGCTCATCACCGAGGCCCTGCTGGAGCTGGAACGCCAGGCGACCGCCCGGGAGAACGCCTCGGAGGCGATGTAGCGATGCTCGTGTTCGCGATATCGGACAAGGGCGGCACCGGCCGCTCGGTGACGAGCAGCAACATCGTGTACCGCCGGGCGCTGCAGGGCAGCGACGTGTGCTACCTCGACTTCGACTTCGGCTCTCCGACGGCCGGCGCCATCTTCAGCGTCAGCTCGGTGGCACGGGGCACCGCCCAGGGCGGGATGCACCGCTACTTCGAGGGCCGGCTCGCCGATCCGCACCGCATCGACGTCTGGGTCGAGTCCGACCGCGAGGGACTGCGCGGCAAGCCGCCCGGCGCGGGCCAGATGGTGCTCTTCCCCGGCGACGAGGGCGGCGGCGAGTTCTCCACGGTGAGCGAGGAGATGCTGCGGCGCTGCGTCCGGCTCTTCTCCCGCCTGGAGGAGGAGTTCGACCTGTGCCTGGTGGACCTCAGCGCCGGCCGCTCGTTCGCCGCGCAGATGGCGCTCGCCGCCACCGCGCGGCTCCCGGGCGTGCCGTTCCGCTGGCTCGTCTTCCACCGCTGGACCCGCCAGCACATCATCGCGGCGCACGGTCTCGTCCGGGGCAGGCAGGGCCTGCTCGCGGCGGGGGTGGAGCACGGCCACGACGAGGAGAACCTCGCCGACCACATCCGGTTCGTCCGCACAGCCGTGCTCGAGCCCGACGCGGCCGAGCTGGAGGGGCTGCGCGAGACGCAGAAGGCGTGGCTGCACGAGTGCGACCGCGAGCTGCGCGAGCTGGCCCGCAAGTACGGCGTCGGGCGCACGGCGATGCTCGGCAAGATCCCGCTCGACCCGGTGCTCCAGTGGCGCGAGCAGCTCATCTCCGACGAGGACGTCCTGTCCAGCCAGATCGCGAACGCCGAGACCGTCGCGGCCTTCGACGACCTGGCGAAGAAGATCGTCGACGACAGCGCGTGGGAGGCCCTGTGACGCCGGCGCAGGCGGTGTTCGGCGAGGTCGAGGCGGAGCGCAGGGTCGCCTCCGCCCCGCTGTCGCACGTGTCCATCGAGCTGGGACACCTCTACATGGAGGACTTCCAGGCCGGGCCGGACCGGCTCAGGGAGCAGTTCCGGCAGGTGGCCCCGTGGGCCGAGACGATGCGCAGGAGCTGGCAGGCGCGGGTGCCCGGCGGCCGGGCCAGGGTGAGCACCTGTTTCCTGATCGACGACTACTTCAGCAGGTTCAGCACACCCGCCGAGCTGGTGCCGGCCGTGCTGGAGGCGGCCGCCGAGTGCGACCTGACCATCGACTACCTCGCCCGGGAGTCCGCCTGCGCCGAGACCGACGGCGTGAAGCTGGCCCGCCTGGTGGAGGACCGCCTGGTCACCGACCCGCCCGCCGGCACCAACGGGTCGCGCCCGCCGGTCACCGAGACCGGCTGGCTGTGCAACGGCGCCAGGTCCCCGTACGGCGGCGCCGTACAGGCGATGGAGTCGGCCCGGGCGTGGGAGCCGCCGGCGCAGAACGCCAAGCGACGGCACTCGATCTTCGTGGACGTCGAGCTGTGGGACTCCGACAGCCGGGGGCGCACCTGGTCGTGCCCGTTCCTCGCCGCGGTCTGGCAGTTGCTCCGGCTGGGCCTGATCCGCAACGACGGCGAGCTGCCGGTGCGGCCGGTGCCGGGCGGGCCGCCGTTCCCCTCCGACTGGGAGGAGCTCCCGGCGATCGTCCAGCTCAACCCGGCCGCCGCCCCGTTCAGCGCGTACAGCACCATGTCGGTGCTGTCGTCGCGCTTCCTGCCGGTCGAGCTGGCGGTGCGGACGATCCTCAGCCAGGTCTTCGTGGACGCGGAGGTCCTGCGGCAGGTGGCCGGCCGCAGCGCCGGCGAGGGTGTCCCTCTGCCGGACGAGCTCGTCGACCGCATCTCCTATGTCTTCCTGGGGGCGTGAACCGCCGGATCCGCGAACGGAGCGCACATGCTGCTGATGGGGGAAGTCCGGACCGGGCTCCTGCAGAACTCGGGGGAGATCCCCGAGTCGCTGTGCCAGGCCGTCCTCGGGCTGCTCTCCGGAGAGCGGGTGCGGGTCTCGCGCCGCCCCATCATGTACGCGGTGTCGCCCGACCAGCTCACCGGGGTGGACTGCCGGCTGGCGTCGGCCTCGCGGGCCAGGGTCCGGGGAGTCGGGACGGTGCTGTCACGGGCGTCGGTGACCGGCGGGCGGGTGCTGCAGGGGTCCTCGCACATCCGGGTGGTGCGGGCCGGGTCCGACCACCGGCTGTCCTGGTCGCACTACCTCGCCCGGCCGGGCGTGGTCGAGGTGTTCGGCAAGGTGCGCGTCCCCGATCTCGTGGAGGGCTTCGCCGAGAGCGGGGCGTGGAACGACTGCCTGGACCTCGGCAGCGTGAGCGAGCGCTTCATGGACGCCGTCCAGGGGTCCCCGCTCCTGGACAGGAAGGCGCCGTTCAAGAGCGCGCGGACCCGGCTGCGCTGGGTCGCGGTGAGCGCGGAGCGGGAGCCGGGACACGAACCGGGACACGAACCGGGACACGAACCGGGGCAGGAGGGGCCGGGCATCCGGTTCGTCCTCGGCCGCGACCGGGTGCGGACGCTGCGCCTGGTGCTGCCGGGCGGCCTCACCCCCGGCGTCGTCGACTTCTGCGAGGACCTCGCCCTGCACGACTGGCTGCTGACCACCCTGCAGGTGATCTTCGAACGGGCCGGGGTGGGCACGGCGACGCGGGCGGAGGTCACCGCGAGGCTGGCTCCCGCGGTGGACCACCTGCTGCACCTGTGGATGCCGGCGGCCCGGCTCGACGACGAGTTCACACCGTTCTGGGAGCGCCTGGAGCGACGTCCGGGCTTCAGCCGCCAGTGGCTGTCGCTGGTCGCGCGCGTACGCGACCAGATCGCGGTCAACACATTGGCTCTGCTGAGGGAGGCGGGCGGGTGGTAGGTGCCCATGCCAGGTAGGACGAGGCTCTCCGCCGAGATCATCCCCCGCACCCTCCGGAAGATCCTCATCACCGCGGCGGTCGGGGTGCCGACGTACTTCCTGACCAACGACAACGGGTCCGCCTTCAACGGCGAGCACACCGCGTGGGCGCTGCTGCTGACCGTGTTCATCAGCGCCGTCGTCTTCCTGACGCAGTACCTCATCGAGGTCGACAAGCAGCTCGAGGCGACCCGCCACGAGATGATCACCGGGCTGTCGCGGATCACCAAGGCGACCGAGCTGTTCAACCGGGTGGAGGCGTCGGCGGTGCAGACCGACGTGATCACGCAGTTGGTGAGCAACGCCACCCGGGTGGACAAGGAGATGCCGGCGCTGGTGCAGGCGTTCGCCCAGTCGGAGATCGCGCGGATCTCAACGCTGCTCCGGGAGCTGAGCGAGGGCAACGTCATCTACGAGGGCGAGGACCGCGACTGGCTGCTCGGCCTGACCCGGAACACCCAGCGCACCCTCGACGCCCTCAGTCTCAACGTGGTGGACCAGGGGCCGAGCGAGTTCGACGGCGGGTTCTGGACGACGGACGCGGGCCAGCGCTATCTGGAGGCCCAGCGCGACCGGCTCAGGTCCGGGGTGCGGATTCGTCGGATCTTCTTCGTGGACCGCGCCGAGCGGGTGGAGTCGGAGATGTTCGGCCGGATCTGCAAGATGCACACCGAGATCGGGATCGAGGTGCGCATCCTCACCCCCGAGGACCTGTCCAGCCCGCTGGGGCTGCTCGACTTCATCATCTTCGACGACGACGTGAGCTACGAGATCACGCCGTCCGCGCCGCAGGTGGGGCAGATCACCACGCACACGTTCGTGCACACCCTGCTGGTGCTGGAACCGCCCCGGGTACGGCAGCGGATCGAGCGGTTCAAGGAGCTGTGGGAGCTGGCGTCGGAGCCGTCCTGACCGGGGCGAACGTGCGGTCGGGGCGGCAGATCTCCAGCCTCCGCGCGGTCTCCTCGTCGGCGTGGCCGTCCAGCACGGCCGCGACCAGCTCGGCGGTGGCCGGGGCGAGGGTGATGCCGAGGCCGGCGTGCCCGGTCGCCGCCACCAGCCTGCGGTGGTCGTCGACGTACCCGATGATCGGGATGTGGTCGGTGCTCGCCGGGCGGAGCCCGGCCCAGTGGCGCTCGACCGGCCAGTCCGCCACCGCGGGCATGAGGGTGGCCGCCCACCTGGAGATCTCGTCCCGCCCGGCGGCGGTCGGGGTGGGGTCCCCGACGCCCTCCTCGTACGTCACGCCGACGGCCAGCCGCCCGTCGTGCCGGGGCACCAGGTACGGGTAGCCGGTGCGGCCGTCGGAGGTGATCTCGGCGAAGACGTGGTGGCGCAGCGGATAGGTCGTGAAGCCGGGGCGGCGCACGTTGTACGCCTCCCCCTTGATCGGCAGCATGACGGCGTCGAGGGCGGGCAGCAGCAGCCCGCTGAGGTGCCCCGCGGCGACGACGACCGTGCCCGCGTGGATCTCGTCTCCGCCGCGCAGCTCGACGCGCGCGCCCTCGGGGCCGGAGGCCACGCCCAGGGCGCGGGCGTCCAGCCGTACCGCGACGCCCGCCCGCTCCATCGTCCGGCGCAGCGCCTCCATCAGCTCGCGCGGGTCGAGGGCCAGCTCGTCCGGCAGCAGGAAGCCTCCGACCACGGCCTCGCTGAGGAGGGGTTCGAGCGACCGGGCCTCGGCGGCGGTGAGCTGCTCGACCGCGAACGGCGACGCCTCCCACCGGGGCAGGATCTCCGTCTCCAGGCGGGTCATCTCCTCGTCGTCGAGGGCCACCTGGATGTCGCCGCCGTCCAGCACCGGGACCTCGACGCCGGAGACCTCGGCCAGCTCGGCCAGCCAACCGGGGTAGAGGTCGCGGCTGTGCTTGATGACGGGGCTCAGCCGGCCGAGGCACGAGCTCTCGGTCTGGGTGAGGATGCCGCCCATCGCGGCGTCGGAGGCCCCGAGGCCGAGCTGGGACGCCGCCTCGACGAGGACGACGCTCCGGCCCTGCGACCTGATCCTGTGCGCGATCGCGCATCCGATGACTCCGCCGCCGACGATCGCGACATCACAGGTCTCACGCACGCAAGCTCCCCATGCTTCGCCGTTTCCCGGCTTCCACAGTAGGTGAGGTCAGGTCGTTCCAGAAGGTCACACACGCGTGGCCCACGGGAACTTTATCGCGAAAGAATCTTGAGAGTAGGGCGAACGCACAAGATTGCTGGAGTGCCCTGTTTGCACCGATGCCGGGCGGCTCGTACAACCGAAGAAGGGCCCGCGGGAGCACCGGGAGAGGGGCGCGCATGAGCAGGACCGCCGTCGTCACGGGCGGAGCCTCCGGGATCGGCCGGGCCGTCGCCCGCGAACTGGTCGCGCGGGGCGTGCGGGTCACGGTCGCCGACATCCGCGGCGCCGAGGAGGCGGCGGGCGAGCTCGGCTGCGCCCACGCCGTCCTCGACGTGACCGACGCGGACGCGGTGCGCGACCTGCTGACCGCCGTCCGGGACGAGCACGGGCGGCTCGACTACGTGTTCAACAACGCGGGCATCGCCATCGGCGGGTACGCGGACGAGCTGACGCTCGACCACTGGAACGCCGCGATCGACGTCAACCTGCGCGGGGTCGTCCACGGGGTCCACGCGGCGTACCCGATCATGGTCCGGCAGGGCTTCGGGCACATCGTGAACACCGCGTCCCTCGCCGGGCTGACGCCCGCGCCGATGATGGCCCCCTACACCGCGACCAAGCACGCCGTCGTCGGCCTGTCGCTGGCGCTGCGCGCGGAGGCGGCGGCCAAGGGGGTCCGGGTGAGCGTGGTCTGCCCCGGCTTCGTGGACACGCCGCTGCTCGACCGCGCCAATCCCGGGTTGCCGCCGACGGACGTCGGCGAGCAGGCCCGGCGGGCGGCGGTGCGGGCGCAGGGGCGCCTCTACCCGGTGGAGTCGATGGCCCGCGACATCCTGCGCGGCGTCGCCCGCGACCAGGCGCTCATCGTGGCACCCGGCTCGGCCCGGCTCGTCTGGCGGCTGGTACGGCTGTCGCCCGCCCTCGCGACCCGGGTCGCCGGCCTCGCCGTACGGCGGGCGCGGTGGCAGGGCGGACGGTAGCCGGACGAGCCGCGGGAGCCGTCAGAGGCCGAGGTACTCGAACCAGTCGAACGCGGCGGAGTTCCCGCTCGGATGTCCGTTCGAGCTGGCGTACATGCCGATGTAGGCGCCGGTGAAGCCGCCCGCGACGGTGGAGGACAGGATCCGGCCGTCGACGGGGCCGCCGAGGTCGCGCCACTCTCCCGGCCGGACGGCGTACCGCGCGCGATAGTCCTGGCCGCTCGCCTCCACGCCGAGGTGGACGCGTCCCGGGGGGACGTCGGCGCGGGCCAGGAGGCGCTCGGCTCCGGCCTCGCGCACGCGCAGTTCGAGGCCGCGCGCGGCGAGCACCAGGAGGATGTGGAAGTCCTCGTTCTGCACCAGCGCGAGGCCCGCGCACTCGTCGCCCTCCGGGGTGAAGTCGAGCGCGGCGTGCGCGGCGAAGTCCCGGTGCTGCTGGCGCCGGGCGACCAGGCTCGGGTTCTCCCGCCCCGCCAGCGTCTCCGGCCGGGCGCGCAGCAGGAGGCGTCCGCCGGACAGGCTCCAGTACGGCTCGCGCGGCGTGCGCAGGTGGTTCCAGACGGGCGACAGCCGTACGCCGTCGAAGTGGTCGCAGGCGGGCGCGGCGGGCCACCGGTGCGGGGCGAGGGCGGGAGCGCGCCGGACGGGGGTCACCTCGCCGACGACCGGCCAGCCGTCCTCCCACGTGACGGGGGTGAGGAAGGTCTCCCTGCCCAGGTTGGGGAAGTCGCCTCCGTAGGGGCGGGTGGCGAGCAGGACCATCCACCACTCCCCCGCCGGGGTGTCGACCAGGTCGGCGTGGCCGGTGCAGGCGATCGGGTGGTCGCGGCCCTTGGCGCGGTGGGTGAGGACCGGGTTGCGCGGGTCGGGCTCGTACGGGCCGGTCACGTGCCGGGACCGGGCGATCATGACGGCGTGGTCGCGGGCGGTGCCCCCTTCGGCGGTGAGCAGGTAGTACCAGTCGCCGATCCGGTAGAGGTGCGGCCCTTCGGACCAGACGGCGCGGCGTTGCACCGCCTCCCAGATGACGTGCTCGTCACCCGCCGGGGTCAGCCCGTCGAGCCGCCGGAGCCAGACCTCGGTCTCGCCGGGGTAGCGGCCCTCGGACTTCTCGCGGGTGCCGAGCACCCAGGCGGTGCCGTCGTCGTCGAAGAACAGGGACGGGTCGATGCCCCGGGTCTCCGGCAGCCAGTGGGGGTCGCTCCACGGCCCGGCCGGGTCGGTGGCGGTGACGACGAAGTTGCCTCCGCCGCCCACGAGCGTGGTGATCAGGTAGAAGACACCGTCGTGGTGCCGGATCGTCGGGGCGTAGACGCCGTCCGAGGAGGCGACGCCGTCCAGGTCGAGCTGCGACGGCCGGTCGAGGACGTGTCCGAGCTGCCGCCAGTGGACCAGGTCGCGGCTGTGGAAGACCGGTACGCCGGGGAACCAGGCGAAGGTCGAGGTGACGAGGTAGTAGTCCTCGCCGACCCGGCAGATCGAGGGGTCCGGGTGGCAGCCGGGAAGCACCGGATTACGGAAATGTCCGGATGTCAGGGGGAAGGCCGCGGGGGCCTCCGCGTCCCCCGTCGCCGCGTTCGTCCACTGGGTCATGCGGGCGGTTCTCCTCTCGGGCGGGCGTGCGTGCCCGGCGCTGCACAGCTGCCTCACACAGCTGCCTCACACAGCTGGCTCCATACAGCTGGCTCCATACAGCGGCTCCGCATAGCGGCTCCGCACCCCCGGCTCCGCGTACCAGGCGAAGGCGGGCGGCGCACCGGGCGCGGGACGGTCGGACCGGCGGGTGACGCCGGGGAGATCAGGGGGTCGGAGGGCGGGCGAGCCGCGCCGAGGAGGAAGGCGGCCGGGCCCCGCACGCTGCGGAAGACGAGACCCGGCCGTTTCCAATTGGAACATGCCGCTCTGTGAAGTTCACCGCGGTATCCCGGAATTGATCTGATCCGCCGGGTACGGCCGTTCCGGTGGCCGGTCGAACGACCCCGGACGCGTGCCCCGCGGCTTCCGGGGTCGGGAGACCGCCGGCTAGCGGGACAGGTTGGCGGCGAGGAGCTCGATCAGCGGCTCGCGCCGTACGCACCGGTCGAGCGCGAACGAGTCGGCGAGGGCCACGAGCTCGTCGTCGGACAGGCCCCGGAACAGCTCCGCGTACTCCGGAAGCAGGGCCTGGGCGACGAGGATGTGGCGCACGAGGTCGTCGATCTGGTAGCGGGCGCCCCACGGGAACGGGTCCCAGGCCGGGAACTCCCGCTCCATCAGGAGGTGCAGCGACGCGAGGTCGGCCGCCGACTCCTCCATGGTCGATCCCCACCGGTCGGCGCCGAGCCGGTTCTTCTTGGCGATGAACGGCCCGAACCTGCGCATGTACGCCCCCGCGGCGTGGACGAGGCCCTGGAGGCCGACGTCCTTGTACGTCCACAACGACCATCCCGCGTCGTGCGCGTCGTAGATCTCCAGTTGGTCGCGCAGGATCTGGTACCGCTGCGCGTCGACCTCCGGGTCTCCCGTGTAGACGGGGCCGAACTCGCCGACCCAGACCGGCGTCCCCGTCTCCCGCTGGAAGGCGGTCCGCCGCTCGAAGGTCTCCTCCAGCTCGGCGCGGTCGCACCACTCGCCGCGCGTGTAGCCGGGGTACGGCCCGCCGTGCGCGAACCCGGCCAGCGCGTAGTCGTGGCAGACGAACACCGTGTTCTCGTACACCTCGCGGAAGATCGAGAAGTCGGTGGAGTAGCGGTTGCCGTCGAGGAACAGCACGTGCGCGGGGTCCACCGCGCGCAGCGCCTTGACCAGGCGGTCGTAGAACGGCCCGACCACGCGCCCCTCGACGTCGCCGGGCTCGTTGACGGGGTTGTAGCCCGCGACCCAGGGGTTGTCCCGGTACCGGTCGGCGATCGCCTCCCACATGTTGACCGCCCGGTCCTGGAAGTGCCGGTGCAGCCAGAAGGAGGCGACGTGCGTGGGGTTGTCGGAGTGCCAGTGCTGGTTCTGCGCGCCGGGGAGGGCGTGCATGTCGATCACGGAGTAGATGCCCCGGTCGCCGAGCAGGCCGACGACCCGGTCCAGATGGTGGAAACCGCGTTCGATGATCTCCATCGGGCGGTCGTCGGACTCGAAGTGCCGGTAGTTGACCGGGATGCGCACGCAGTTGATCCCGAGATCCGCGAGCAGGTCGGCGTCGGCCGGGCCGAAGAACGCGGTCAGCAGCCGGTCGAAGAACAGCTCGTAGCGCTCCTCCCCCAGCACCTCGCGCACGGCGGCCCGCATCGACGACTCGTTGGCCGGGTAGCCGGTGATGAAGTTCTCCATGTTCATCCAGCCCCCGAGGCCCACTCCGCGCAGCCGCACGGGGGTGCCGTCGGCGGTGACGAGGCGGGATCCGGACACACGCAGGGTCATCACAACTCCTTCTCGTACGTGCCGGGCCGCGGCCCGGCGGTCATCGTGTTCGGCCGAACGCGGGAGGTCATCCCTTCGTGGCTCCCGCGGTCAGACCGCCGATGAGCTGCCGTTCGGCGACGCTGTAGAAGGCCAGTGCCGGCACCATCGCGAGCACGATGTACGCGAGGACCTTGGCGGTTTCGGATGCGTACTGGCCGGAGAACTGCTGGACCCCGAGCGGGACGGTCCACCAGTTGGGGTCGGTGAAGATCACCAGTGGCAGGAAGAAGTTGTTCCAGCTCGCGACGATCGCGAGCACGGACACCGTGGCCAGCGCCGGCCGGGCCATCGGCAGCAGGATCCGCCAGAAGAAGCCGAAGGCGGAGCATCCGTCGATGGTCGCCGCCTCCTCGACCTCCCTCGGGATCGTACGGAAGAAGGAGCGCAGGATGATGATCGTCATCGGCAGCCCGAAGGCGGCCTGCGGCAGGATCACCCCGAGCGGGTTGTCCAGCAGGCCGATGGCCCGCACCAGCACGAACAGCGGCAGGATCGCCACCGTGAACGGGAACATCAGCCCGACCGTGAACAGCGTGTACAGCGCCTCCCGGCCGCGGAACGCGAACCGGGCGAACACGAAGGCCGCCATGGCCGCCAGGCCCACCACGACGAGCGTCGTGGCCAGCGCGATGAAGACGCTGTTGAGGATCTGCCGCCAGAACGAGCCCGACGCGAGCACGTCCGTGTAGTTCTCCGGAACCCACGGGGACGGCAGGCCGAACGGGTTGGTGGAGAGCTGGGACGTGTCCTTGAACCCGCCCACGAGCGCGAAGAGCAGCGGCACGACGACGAACGCGCCGAGCACCGCGACGAGGGTCTGGAGGGAGACGGACCGCAGGAGGGCGCCCTGTCTCCGGGCCTGGGTGCGGTGGACGCTCATCGCTGGTCCCGCATGGTGGTGATGGCTCCTTCTGTGTCGCGGCGCATGACGTAGCGCTGGTAGCCCAGCGCGAAGACCAGGCTGATCAGGAACATCACGACGCTGATCGCGGTGCCGTATCCGACCTGGGACCGCTTGAAGCCGAACTGGAACATCGTGACGGCCATGGTCTCGGAGGAGTGGACGGGTCCTCCGGCGGTCAGGACCCACACCAGGTCGAAGAGCTGGATCGCGCCGATGACCGAGAGGAAGACGCTGATGCGGATCGTCGGGCCGAGCAGCGGCAGGGTGATGTAGCGGAACTGCTCCCACGCGGTCGCCCCGTCGATCGAGGCGGCCTCGCCGAGCTCCTGCGGGATGCCCTGCCGGCCGGCGAGGTAGAGGATCATGTGGAAGCCGAAGTACTTCCAGGTCATGACGATGAACACCGACATCAGGACGGTGGACGGGTCGCCGAGCCACTCCGACTCCAGCGCCTCCAGGCCGAGGGCGCCGAGGATCTGGTTCGCCAGCCCCTGGTCCGGCGAGAGGATCATGGTGAACAGGACGCCGGTGATCACCTCGGACAACATGTACGGGGCGAAGAACAACATCCGGTAGACCGCCCGGCCGCGCATCCTCTGGTTGAGCAGCATCGCGATGCCGAGCGCGAGCGGGAGCTGGATCGCGATCGACAGGACGATCAGGACCAGGCCCCGCCACAGGTCGCCGAGGAAGACCTCGTCCCCGAACATCCGGGTGAAGTTGTCCAGCCCGATGAACTCCGTGGGCAGGCCGCCGAGGCCGTTCCACTTGAACAGGCTGGTGTAGCCGGCGACCGCGATCGGCACCAGGACCAGCAGGCCGAACAGCACCAGCGCCGGGAGCAGGAACAGGGTGATCGTCACCAGGCCCCGGAACCGCCGGCGGCGGGCCTCGGGCGGCGCCTGCGCCCGTGGCGTACGGGGGTGTGCCGCGTGCCTCTCCGATCGCTCACCCGTGAGGGCCGGGGGTGTCACTTCGCTTCGCTCCGTCCGTCGTCTCGTGAGTCCGTGCCGGGTTCCTGGGCCGGGTTCTTGCCCCGGGTTCTTGGCCCGGGTTCCTGGGCCGGGCGCGCGGGCCGGGCGGGATCGTGCGCCCGGCCCGCGTCGCCGTCCGGACCTATTCGGACTTCGCCGTCTCGGTGATGGCCTGCGCGACCTGCTCGGGGCTCTTGGAGCCCGCGATGAGCGCCGCCACGCTGTCGTTGACCTCCTGACCGACGGCGGGCGGGTACGCCTGGTCGAGGTAGAGCTGGAAGCCGCTCGCGGAGGCCAGCGCCTTGGCCACGACCGCGAGGTTCGGGTCCTTGACCGCGTCCTCCTCCCCCTTGAGCACGGGCAGGATCGCGCCGGACTCCACGACCTTGCGGTGCTGGGCGGCGTCGTGGAGGTATTTCAGGAAGTCGATCGCCTCGGCCGGGGCGTCCGCGCCCACGGCGAAACCGCCGCCCCCTCCGAAGGCGTCGGCCGCCGAGCCCTTGCCCCCCTCGACGGCGGGGAAGGGGAAGAAGCCCAGGTCGTCGCCGAGGCCCTTGCCCGCCTCGGCCTGGACGGACGGCCCCCACTGGCCCATCAGCTCCATCGCGGCCTTGGCGTTGCCCACGGTCGCCGCCTGGCCGTCCGGGGTCGAGTAGCCCGCGCCGAGGAAGCCCTTCTGGAACGGCTGGAGATCGACGAGCTGCTTGAGGTGCTCACCCGCCGACACGAACTCCGGCTTGGTGAAGTCGTGGTCCACGCCCGCCTGCCTGAGCGCGTCGAGCCCGGCGATGCGCATGGCGAGGTAGGCCCAGTAGTAGTGCCCCGGCCACTTCTCCTTGCCGGCGAGGGCGATGGGGGTGATGCCCGCGGCCTTGAGTTTCTTCACGTCGTCGAGGAACTCGCTCCACGTCGCCGGCGGCTGGTCGATGCCCGCCTTGGCGAAGAGCGCCTTGTTGTACCAGAAGCCGACCATGCCGATGTCGTTCGGGATCGCGTACGTCTTGCCGTCGAACTGGTACGCCTGCAGGGACGCCGGGGTGAAGTTGCCGATCCAGGACGCGACGTCGCCCGAGATGTCCTTCACCAGCCCGGCGTCGATCTGCTGCCGGAGGACGCCCCCGCCCCAGGTCGCGTAGATGTCGGGCGCCTTCCCCGACTGGGTGGCTGTCGCGATCTTGGCCTTGAACGCCTCGTTCTCGATCGGGAGGTTCTTGATGGTGACATTCGGATGAGCGGCCTCGTACGCCTTGGCCTGCTCGGCGAAAAGAGACTTCAACGGCTCGGTGGTGCCGATGTTCCACCACTCGACGGTGACCTTCTCGGACGCCGCCTTGTCGGACGTCCCGTCGCCGCCCTGGCTCGAACAGCCGGCCAGGACGAGCGCGGCCGTCGCGAGCAAGACCACACCTCGTCGCGTCAACGACATGTCAGTGCTTCCCTTCCTTATCTACGGACCCGCACGGAGCCCCGTGAAAGTTTCAGGTGCACCCCCGAATATTTCGTGACCCGGAGAATAGGTAAACCTCACGTTACGCGTCAATAGTGTTCGTGGGAGCGATCCCATAGCCCGTGGATACGCGGGAGAGCGGATCCGAAAGTTTTCGGCTACGCTGTCCGCCATGCCAGCGAAGAGACGGGTGACGATCGCCCTGATAGCCAAGGAGGCCGGTGTCTCCGTCCCCACGGTCTCCAAGGTCATCAACGGGCGGCCCGAGGTCGCGTCCGACACCAGGCAGCGGGTCGAGCGCCTCCTCCACAAGCACGGCTACCAGCGCAGGACCGGCCACGGGGACGGGCCGGTCGGCCTCATCGACCTGGTCTTCGCCGAGGTCGAGAGCCCGTGGGCGATGGAGCTGATCCGCGGCGCCGAGACCGCGGCCCGCGAGGCGGAGGCGAGCGTCGTCGTCTCCGTGCTGCACACCCACTCCGGCCCCGGCCGCGACTGGATCGACCGCATCGCCGCCCGCCGCACCGACGGGGCGATCATCGTCGGATCGCACCTGTCCGCGCGCCAGCAGGGGCAGCTCAACGCCCGCGCCATCCCCTTCGTCGTGGTGGACCCGGACGGCGAGCCCGCCCCCGGCATGACGTCGGTGGGCGCCACGAACTGGCACGGCGGGCTGGCCGCGACCCGGCACCTGCTCGAACTCGGCCACACCAGGATCGGCATGATCGGCGGCCCCCCGGACATGTTGTGCAGCCGGGCCCGCATCGACGGGTACCGGGCCGGGCTGGAGACCGCGGGCCTCGACGTCGATCCCGAGCTGATCAGGAACGGCGACTTCCTCGTCGGCTCCGGACGGGACCAGGGGCACGCGCTGCTGTCGCTGCCCGAACCGCCGAGCGCGATCTTCGCGGGCAGCGACATGCAGGCCTTCGGCGTCTTCGAGGCGGCCAGGCGGCGCGGCCTGCGCGTGCCGGAGGATCTGTCCGTGGTCGGCTTCGACGACCTCCCGCTCGCCCGCTCGGCGTGGCCTCCCCTGACCACGGTCCGCCAGCCGCTCCAGGAGATGGCCGCGCTCGCCGCCCGGATGGTCCTCGCCATCGGACGGGGCGAGGTGCCCGAGCCGCGCCGGGTCGAGCTGGCCACCGACCTGGTGGTCCGGGAGAGCACCGCGCCTCCGCGCGTCATCTGACCACACCGTCCGACCGCGCGGCCTTCCTCCGGGTCAACCTGGAGATCCTGGGCAACAGCGACGGGTCACCCGGCAGATGGCGCTCGCCCTCTGCCCGCGGCACGACCCGCTGCGCGAGGCGCCCGACCATGCCGTCCGACCGCGCCGCCCGCCTCCACTGGCAGGGGACCCCGGCGGTCCGCCCGGCTGTCAGTCCGGCGCTTCGTCCGGCTGTCAGTCCGGCGCTTCGTCCGGCGGTCCGTGCGGCTGCCCGTCCGGCGCTTCGTCCGGCTTCAAGGGACTTAGAGGGGCTTCGAGGGGCTTCCCGCAGCGGGCGCGCTCGCCGGTCGTCGCCGGGCGTTGACCTGTTCAAGGTCCGTACGGGTCGCCCGGCGCGCTAGGGTTTCTCGCGATATGTCCGGGTGGGCGAGACGGAGCGGACGGTTGCGGGGTTGGCGTGGAGCGGCCGTCACGGCGCTCATGGCGGCGATCGTTACGGTTCTCATCGGCGGCCCGAAGGCGGCGTACGCCGCCGGGAGAGCCGCCGGGACCGAGGAACGACCGTGCCCGGTCGCGGTTCCCGCAGGCACGACCTGCGGCTATCTGCTCGTCCCCGAGCGCCGGGACGTTCCCGGCAGCAGGACGATCCGGGTGGGCTACGCCGTCCACCGGTCGGCCTCGCCCCAGCGCCGGCCCGACCCCGTCGCGTACACCAGCGGCGGCCCGGGGTCGCCCTCGCTGCGGCTCGTCGGCTTCCTCGCGGACATGTTCCCCGACCGTGACGTGGTCGTCGTCGAGCAGCGTGGGGGCCGCTACTCGGAGCCCTCGCTGGCCTGCCCCGAGGTGGTGCAGGGCCTCGTCGAGACGCTCGAGACGCCCAAGGCGACGGCGGACGAGACCGGGCCGATCACCAAGGGCGCGCTGGCCTGCCAGAACCGCTACCAGGCCGAGAGGATCGACCTGCGCGGGTACCGCACCGAGGAGATCGCCGCCGACGTGGTGGACCTGCGGGCGGCGCTCGGCTACGAGCGGTGGAACCTCATGGGCGTCAGCTACTCCACCCGCTCGATGGCGGAGGCCGCCGCCAGGGACCCGCAGGGCACCCGTGCCGTCGTGCTCGACTCGTTCCTGCCCGCCGAGGTCGCCTGGTACGACCAGGCGGCTCCCGATCTGCGGGCGTCGCTGGCCAAGCTGGGCGCGGCGGACCGCTTCGACGAGCTGCTCGCCCGGTACAACACCCGCCCCGCCGCGTACACGACCGAGGACCCCGTGACGCGCAAGCGCATCGTCGTGCGGCTCACCGGCGACGACATTGCGACGATCCTCGGGGAGGCCATGCGGGAGACGGAGTTCCTCCCGCTCGTGCCCGCCCTCGTCGACGCGCTCGCGGACGGCCGGCGGGAGCTGCTCCAGCCGGTCGTCGACGCCGCCGGCGGCGCGCTGACGTCCCACGACTGGGGCCTGTACTACGCGGTCCAGTGCCAGGACGAGGTGCCGTTCAACGCCTTCTCAGGGCAGGCCGGGCCCCGGCTGTTCACCGGTGTCGCCGACGCCGCCGTATGCTCCGCCTGGAACCTGCCCCGCGCCTCAGGCGAGCCGGTGGCCGTCACGGCGCCGACGCTGGTCCTCGGCGGGCAGTACGACCCGACCACGCCGCCGGAGAGCGCCCGGAAGGCGGCGAGCGCCTTCCCGAACGCCCGGTTCGCGGAGTTCGCGGGAGTCGGGCACGGGGTGTTCCTGGCGAACGAGTGCGGACGCCGTACGATCTCCGGCTTCCTGGACGACGCCGCCACGACGGCCCCCGACACCACGGCCCCCGACACCACGAGCACCGGTTCGGCGAGCACCGGAACCGAAGGCGCCGGTTCGGGAGACGCCGGCACTGAGGGCACAGGCGCCGAGGGCACGGGCGCCGGTTCCACTGGCACCGATGCTGAGGGCACCGATTCCGGGAGCTCCGGTTCGGGAGCTGCCGGTTCGACGGTCTCCGGCCCTGGGACCGCCGGTTCTGGGGCATCGGCCACGTCCGACCCGGCCGGGGCGGCGTGCGCCCCTGGGGCGGATGCCGCCGCTCTCGTCCGGCCGGGCGACCTGCACCTGACGGCCGCGCCGTACCAGATCTCCCAGTCACCGGCGTTGCTCGCCCCGCTCGCGATCTTCGTGCTGACGGCGGCGGTGCAGTTCGTGGCCGGGCTCGTCACGCTGGTTCGCCGCCGGGGCGGCGTACCGCGCGTGCTGGCCGGCCTGACCGGGCTCGCCTTCGCGGCCCTGACCGCGCTGAGCGTCACCGGCGTGCCGGACGACGTCGTGTTCGCCATCGGCCTTCCTCCGGCGATCGTCTGGTACGGCCTGCTCGCGGTGGCCTCCACCGTGCTGTCGGTCGCGGCCGCCTTCCGGCTGCGCGCCGCCTCGGCCGACATCGTCCCCGTGATGACCGGCCTCGTCTTCGTCACCTGGTTGTACGGCTGGTTGATCGGCTGACGCAGGGCCCGCCCCACTCGGGCGGGCCCGCTCGCGATCCCGGCCCGTGCTTCCAGCCCAGGACCCGTTCCATAAACCGCCAACTGCTTCGCCACGCCTGAAGGCGGGGATTCCAACCCGGAGGTTGGCGGTCGGCGCTTCGCGAACCGCCCACCAGCAGGTCTCCCGCCCCGTCAGCACGAGCTGTGGCAGGTCCGCTTGGTCATGGCGGACTCCATTGCCGTACGCATGGGCTGACCTCACAGCATCGAGCCGGGGGCTGCGCCTTCGTCAGCGGAGATCAGCCCTGAGAGGATCTGGGGATCGGGCGGGCACGAGGCCGCCGTGATCATATCGGCCCCCCCCATCGGCCCCACCCTCACGCCGCTCTCCGAGCCCCACGCCGTACGGGGAGCAGGGGCGGGGAACGGCGACGGGCGCGACGGCATCCCTTGCATTTCCGGACGAGAGTGAACTTGAAGGATATTTACCGCTTTCAAATAAGCCTTACGGGAGCAAATGGACATATCTCGATATTTCATATCGAAAGAATTTGCCGATCAGGCCCCAATTCTGTTGCGAACACACCTTCGACTATGGCATTATTCGTATGCGCATTCGAATAGGCAGAGAGGCCAGGAAGGGGGCTGGGTGAAATGCCGAAATTCTTCGGATCCTTCGAGTTCTTCGCACCGGGCGAGCGCCCTCCCCATCCAGGACCATGCGATTCCGACTGGTGGGAGCAAATCGCCTCAAAGGCGAAAACCTGGAAATCTGACGGCAGTTCCGCCCTTGACTCCGACCGCGCCTTCGACATCTTTCCCCATGGCGTCCCGGATGCGGTTTCCGGCGATGCGCCCGAAGCAGGCCGGACAGAATCTGCCGATGACACGTCGCCGGGCGTGGGTGAAAGTCAGCCAGGCGTGGGCGAAGGTCAGCCAGCCGCCGGCCGTGACACTTCCACCGGCCCTGACACTTCCGCCGATCGGGCAACCCCCGACCACACCTCCACTGGTGGTGACGCTTCCGTAGGCGCTGGTGGGGTGTCGTGGCCGTTGGTCGCTCAGGTGCGGCAGGCCGCCTCCGCGCTCGCGGTAGCCGTGGTACCGGAGGAGGCGGGGGTGTGTCTGGCCGAGGCGGAGGACCTGCTGTACGCGCGGGATCGGCTGACCTCGGCGATCGCGGTGCGGGTGGGCCGGGTGCACGCGGCCGGGGAGGCCAAGGGACACGGTCATGCCTCGACCCGGTCGTGGCTGCGTTCGGCGGCGGGGATGAGTGTTGCGGGTGCGGGGCGGGTGCTGGCGCTTGCGGTGGAGTTGGCTCGTCTGCCTACGGTGCGGGCGCGGTTTGCGCGGGGGAGTCTGGCCGAGGGGTATGTGACGGCGATCTGTGCGGCTACGGCCCGGTTGGATGATGCGCAGGCGGCGTTGGCCGAGCCGATCCTGGTGGCGTTGGCGGATCAGGCGACTCCGGCGGAGATCGCGCGGGCGGGGCGGTATCTGCATGCGGTGTTGAATCCGGATGGGGAGGCCGATGACGCTGAGGCTGACTATCGGGAGCGGTTCGTGCTGGTGCGGGAGAGCGCCACGGGTGGGTTGGAGGGGGAGTTC
>NZ_BBYM01000054.1 GCF_001570405.1 Microtetraspora niveoalba
GGCTCACACCGCCGGTCGCCGCCGCGCTGCTCGCCGGCGCTCTCACCGCCGCCGCCTCCGCCACCGCGGGCGTCCGGTCCGACACGGTGGACGCGGGTCTCGGCAGGATGATCGGTGCCGCGCGGGAGGCGACGCGGGCCGCGCGGGCGATCCCGCCAGCGCTGCTGGCCGTCGCCTGGCTGTCCGTCGCCCTCGGCGCGCTCGTCCTCGCGGCGCCGGGCGCCGTCCCGGTCGCGGGGGGCGCGTCGTGGTGGGCCTTCGCCCCGTTGTGCGCCCCGCCGATCGCCGTCGCCGCACTGCGGATGGCGGGGCGCGGCCCGATCGACCACTCGCTGCCGGTGCTCGACACCCCCGGTGGTCCGGTCCCGCTGGGCCCGCTCTTCTGGGGAGTCACCGGGATCGACGTGGCCGTGCTCGGCTGCGCCCCCGCGCTCGCCGCCCTGCTGCTCCAGCCCGCGGAGACGGCGGGATTCCTGACGGCCCAGGCGGTCGCGACCGTCCTGATCGTCGGCGACTTCCTCCGGCGCGGCCGCCGGAGGTGAGGCCCGGGGCCGGGGCCTCTATTCGAGACCCATCGACCTGACGTGACGTTCGGCGATGCCCGGTTCGGGGGGCGTCTCCCCCTTGATCCGGTAGACCCCGTTGCCCCGGGCGAGGATGCCCATGTCGACGAGGTACCGGCGGACGGCGGCGTGGTCCGCCTCGCCGCCCTCGCACCAGGCGCGGAGCCTCTCGTTGACGGCCCGCTCGTCGTACTCCGCCTCCGGATCGAACGAGCGGGCCACCACGTGTTCGAGGACCGCGCGGCGGCGGCTCTGCCGCGCCGGAAGCTTGATCAGCCGGTCGCCCTGCACGAAGGGCCACAGACCGGACTCCCCGCCCTCGCCGCCGGGTGCCGCGCTCTCCGCCGCCGTCCGGCGCGAGAGGTCCCTGAGCAGCGCGTAGTCCACGTCGAGCCCCTGCCCGCCCGCAACGACCAGTCCGTGCTCCTGGAACCGCCGGACGGCTCGCGCCGCTTCCTTCGCCGGCACCCCGGCGGCCTCGGCCACCGCGGCGGGAGTGGCCGCTCCGAGCGCGATCGCCGCGAGGACGCGCATCCGGCTCGGCTGGGCCAGCAGCCCCACCAGAGTCTTGGGGGTCATCGCCGGGTCGAGGGGCGCCTCATCGCCTTTCCGTTCCGCGTGCACGGGATCTCCCTTCGTTCTCCCTGTCCGTACGGCTCCGGCCGGAGCCGATCCCCCGTACGAAGGCACCTCATCGGACAAGGCACGACGGCCGGCACGGGCGTGATCCGGTTCCCGATCCTCACGCTAGGAGGGCGCCGGGCGGGCGGCAAACGAATTAACGGGCGCCCGGCGACGCGGGCGGGGAGGACGCCGGAGAAGCGAAAGCCCCGTTCCTCACCGGAACGGGGCGTTTCCTTTCGGTGGAGCTATGGGGACTCGAACCCCAGACCCCCTCCATGCCATGGAGGTGCGCTACCAGCTGCGCTATAGCCCCTTGGTGACGTCCGCGACGGTTTCCCCCTCGCGGCGCCACGCCAGTGTATAGGACATCTCGCCCCAGGCAGTAACCGATCAGCCGAGAGAACGTACGCGGCGGATCAGATCGGCCAGTTCGGCCACGTCGGGGTCCTCGGTGGCCTCGGCGAGGCGGGCCGCGTGCGCCGCCAGGTCGGTGACGCCCAGGCCGAACCGCTCACCGCGTTCCGTCCACGGAGACCGCAGATACTCCGCGAAGGCCGCGGCCGCCGCGTCGACCTGGAGCCGGAGCGGCGCCTTCGTCCACAGGTCGCCGCGCACGTCCCCGGTCTCCACGCTGCGGCTGACCTCGGCGGGCCTGCGGCTGTCGGGGTCGAGCCAGCGCACCGTCGCCGTCGCGAGCTGCCCGGACGCCCCGGCCCGGAGCCGTACCCAGTAGAGCGCGGTCACGGAGTGCCCCGGCCCGACCTCTCCGCCGTCGCGCGAGTCGTCGCGGAACTCCTCTGGCGTCAGCTCCCGGTTCTCGTACCCCAGCAGGCTGTACGACTCGACGGTGGCCGGGTTGAAGACGACCTGCGCCTTGGCGTCGCGGGCGCGGAGGTCGAGGTTGGCCGGGAGCCGCTCCACGAAGACCTTCCGCGCCTCCTCCTGGCCGCTGACGTAGACGGCGGCGCCGTCGCCGTTGTCGGCGAGCTGCTCCATCAGCTCGTCGCCGTACTCGCGGCCCACACCGACGCAGAGCAGCGTGACCTGCTTGGCCGCGTAGTCGCCGACCCGGTCGAGGATGGCGCGCCACTGGGTCTCGCCGGTGTTGGCGAGCCCGTCGGAGAGCAGGATCACCCGGTTGACGGCGACGGACCGGAACGCCCGGGACGCCTCCTGATAACCGGTGACGAGACCGTCCTCCAGGTTGGTCGAGCCCTCGGTGCGCAGCTCGTCGATCGCGCCGTGGAGCCGCGCCCGCTCCTCCACGGGGGCCATGGGGCTGATCAGCCGCGCGGTGTCGCTGAACGACACGATCGACACCTGGTCTCCGGGCATGAGCTGGTCGACGAGCGTGTGCAGGGCGTCGCGCACGAGGTCGAGCCTGCC
The DNA here is from genome assembly GCF_001570405.1 of Microtetraspora niveoalba. GTDB lineage: Bacteria > Actinomycetota > Actinomycetes > Streptosporangiales > Streptosporangiaceae > Microtetraspora > Microtetraspora niveoalba. The sequence continues at coordinate 2,574 of NZ_BBYM01000054.1, forward strand.
GGTCTCGGCCATGGACCCGGAGACGTCCACCACGAACGTCAGATTGGCCGGCCTGCGCTGCTCCGCGCCGACGCCGCGCGTGCGCAGCCCCACCCGGAGCAGCACCGCCCCGTCCGTGCGCGCCCCGTCCATGTGGACGGCGAAGCCGTTGTCGTCCGGCTCGGCGTAGTCCTGCCCGAAGGAGTTGACGAACTCCTCGATCCTGACCTGGGTCGGCTCGGGCAGCCTGCCCTCCCGTATGGTCCGGCGGGCGTAGCCGTACGACGCCGTGTCGACGTCGAGGGCGAACGTGGAGATCTGCTCGGCGGTGGCGTCGCGCTCCGGCCTCGCGGCGGGCGCGGCCTGGTCGCCGGGCGCGGCGCGTCCGGCCGACGACGGCGTTCCCCCGCCTCCGCAGGCGGCGAGGACGACTGAGAGCAGGGCTATCCCCGCAAGGACCGATAAACGTGGCTTCATCCGGCACCTCCGTCGGCTTCCTTTCGCCCTTACGACGCCATCCCGTACGGCGAAGCCGGGCCCGTCACGGAAGCGACGGCAAAACGTGCTCATCGCGTGACATCAGGTCAGAGGCGATGTCATGGTCCGTCGCCGCTCGGGCGGGAGGCGGCGCGACGGCCTACCGGCGGCCGAGCAGCGTGGAGAGCGTGACCGGGCGAAGTTTCCGCTCCCCGAGCCCGCGCACGATCGCCGGGAGCGCGTCGTCGGTCAGCCCCGAGGGTTTCCCGCCGCCCAGATGCAGCGCCACGACGGAGCCGCCGCGCACCCCCGCGAGGGTCTGCCGGACGATCGCGTCCGCGGAGGTCGCGAACGCGTCCCCGCTGATCACGTCCCACTGGACGGGGGTCAGGCCCTCGGCCGCGACCGCCTTGAGCGCCGCCCTGTCGAAGCAGCCTCCCGGAAAGCGGAAGAACCGCGGATGCCGGGGGTCGAGCCGGTCGAGCAGAGCCTCGGTCCTGCGCAGGCTCCGCCGCATGTCGTCGGTACGGCCCAGGCCGTAGCAGGGAGTGGTGAACGCCTTGTGGTCGTACGAATGGTCGGCGACCTCGAACAGGGGGTCGGCGGCGAGGCCGGCCGCCACGCGCGGATAGCGCTCGATCCACAGGCCCGTCATGAAGAACGTCGCGGGCACCTTGAGCCGCCGCAACTCCGCGATCAGGCGCGGGTTCGCGTAGGAGTCCACCTCTCCCCGGTCGAGCTGCCCTTCCATGTAGGACGTCATGTCGGCGTCGAAGGTCAGTGCGACCATGGCGGTCTTCCGCGGCCCGTGGCGTACCGGGTCGAGCGACGAGGCCGCGGGGGACGGGCGCGGAGACGGTTCCGCCGGCCGCGCGGTCTCCCGGCCCGCGCCCGCGGCCATCGGACGCGGCGCCATGGTGTCCCCTCCGGACGGCACGTGGGCGGCGCATCCGGAGACCAGGAGCACTGACATCAGGAGAGCCGGCCGCCTCAGCATGATCGGCATCGTACGGCCAGGCGAGGGCGGCGCCGCCACGAAACGCCTGGGGCGACGGCGAGCCCGGCACCCCGTCCCCTCGGTGTCACGGGCCGGTCGGGCCGCCGACGGGACCGCCCGTGTTGTTGATGATCACCGTGTCGCCGATCCGGCTGGAATCGTAGAAGCGGTGGGCGTCCTCCGTGCTCAGGTGGACGCAGCCGTGGGAGCTGTCGACCTGGCCGATGGCGTCGTCCCAGGGCGCCGCGTGGATGAACAGGCCTGAGCCGGTCAGGCGCACCGCCCAGTGGACCTCGCGGTCGTAGTAGTTGGGATTACGCGGGTCGCAGGTGATGCTCGCGCTGCACGAAGTCATCCTGATGTCCGCGTCCTTGCCGATCACGTGGAATGTTCCGTTCGGGGTACGGAAGCCGGGCTTTCCGAAGCCCGCGGTGAAGGTCATCACCGTCCGGCCGTTCTCCGTGACGGTCATCTGGTGCGTCGCCGCGTCGAGCGTCGTGACCTGGCCGACGGAGGCCGCCCGGGCCGGAGCGAGGCCCAGCGTCAGGGCGGCCGTCAGTGCGCCGGCCAGCGCGAACCGGGCGGCGTCACGAGCTCGTGTGGGTGAATTTCGGCGCTGGCGGACCACTTCTGATCACCGTCGCTCTCTCCACAACCAGAATATTCCGACATCACTCCCTCATCGGGAGCAAGTCGGGATAGATGCGGCAAATCTGGGCGAGGAACCCGCCTTCGTGCAACGAACCGGTGGGCGAAGATCGGCCCCCAGGTGAAACCCCGAGCGTGCGGGGAGTCCTCATGGGTGGGGCGACGACGCCGTGAGGCCGGCCCTGCGACGGCCCTCGCGGCGAAGACTTACGGGAGGGGCACTAGGTTCGTATCCCGTGCGAATCATCAGTCTCAACGCTTGGGGCGGTGCGATGTTCGAAGAACTCGCCCGCTGGCTCGGCACGTGCGGCGCCGACATCCTGTGCCTCCAGGAGGTGACCCACACCGCGGCGGCCGGCGGTTGGACCCGCTTCGACGACGCCGACCGGTCGTTGCCGCAGCGAGCGAACCTGCTGGCCGACGTCCGCTCGCTGCTCCCCCGCCACCACGCGCTCTTCACCGCCAGCGACGCCGGGCCGGTCCGCGACCACGAGGGACGTTCGCACCAGCAGGATTTCGGACTGGCGGCCTTCGTCGCCGAGACGCTTCCCGTCGTCGGCACACGATCGGCGTTCGTGCACGGCGACTACGTCGAACACCAGGATCAATGGCCGACCGACGGTCGCCCCCGCGCCGCTCAGGCCGTGCGGGTCTTCGACCGCCCGTCGCAGCGGTTCGTCACCGTCGTCCAGGTGCACGGCCTGCGGGACCCGCGCGGGAAGGGCGACACTCCCGATCGGCGGGCGCAGGCCAAACGGCTCGCGGACCTCATCACGGTCGCGCGCGAGGACGGCGACCTGACGGTGGTGTGCGGCGACTTCAACCTGCTGCCCGACAGCGAGACGCACCAGGTCCTCGCGGGGCTCGGGCTGGTCGATCTGGTCCGGGACGCCGACACCAGGACCTCCCGCTATCCCAAGCCGCTACGGCATGCGAGTTATCTGCTGATATCCGAGCCCGCCGCCGTCCGGCGATTCGAGATCGTCGCCGAACCCGAAGTGTCCGACCACCGTGCCCTGATGCTCGACCTTCACTAGCCGGAAGCGCCCGTCCAGCGGCCGGGCGCTCCCCGGAAAGACGAAATCCCGTCCGATCAGATGATCGGACGGGATCCCGTCGACTTCGATCCAGCCGTCTCGAGAACGGCTCTCGGTGGAGCTATGGGGACTCGAACCCCAGACCCCCTCCATGCCATGGAGGTGCGCTACCAGCTGCGCTATAGCCCCTTGCGACGCAAGTCAGTGTATAGGAATCGGCCCTCCGGGCGGTAACCGAACGCGGCGATGCCACATCCGGGCCCCTGATACGTCCGGGCTTCATGAGCGGCGAACAGTTCGCCGGCCATCGTGACCTGCCGACCTGGGTGACATGCCGGCGCGGCCGATGCCGAGGACGGGTGCCGGTCCGAGGCGGACGCCGAGCACATCGACGACACCGCGGCGTACCTCGTGCGCGTGACCGGGAACCCGGCAAGGATCATTCGGCTAGGGTCGGGAGCCGTGGTCGAGATCGCGTTGAGAACCCGGGCCGAGGTCGCCGAGAGCCCCACCTGGCTTGCGGAGACGGGCGAGCTGCTCTGGGTGGACATCCCCGCCGCGGAGATCCACCGCTTCTCCCCGTCGACCGGGTCCGACACCGTACGGCACGCGCCGCAACACGTCGGCGCGGCCAGGCCCCGAGCGAACGGCGGGCTGGTGCTCAACCTGGTCGACGGGGTGGGGCTGCTCGACCCGGACGGCGGGTTCCGCTGGCTCGCCGATCTGGCGCGCGACGGTGTGCGCGGGAACGACGCGGCGGTCGATCCGCAGGGGCGTCTCTGGGCGGGCACCATGCGGTACGACCAGGCGCGGGGCGGCGGTCGGCTCTACCGCGTGGATCCCGACGGCGCGGTCGTCACGGTCCTGGAGAGCGTGACGATCAGCAACGGCATCGGGTGGAGCCCGGACGGCACGCTGATGTACTACGCCGACACACCCACCGGGCGGGTGGACGTCTTCGACTACGCGCCGAGCGGCGAACTGTCGGGCCGGCGCGAGTTCGCCGCGATCGACGGCGGCTCTCCGGACGGGCTCACCGTCGACGGGGACGGCTGCGTGTGGGTCGCCGTCTGGGGCGGCGGCCAGGTGCGCAGGTACGCCCCGGACGGACGGCTGGACCGCGCGGTGGACGTGCCGGTGGACCGGCCGACCGCGTGCGCCTTCGGGGGCCGCGGCCTGACCGATCTCTACATCACCTCCGAGTCGAAGGAGGGGCAGCCGCTCGCCGGGTCGCTGTTCGTGCTTCCCGGCGCGGGCGTGGGTCTCCCCGAGCGCCTCTTCGCCGGATAGCCCGCGCCCCGGACGGGGAGAACCCGCCCCGCACAGGGAACCCGCACCATGGGAGAACGCCCCGGGAAACGGAGCCCGCGGGATCAGGGGTGCTCGCGCTCCCCCGCGGCGTCGCTCTCCCCCGTCCGACGGAACGGAACCTGCGGGATCAGGGGTGCTCGTACTCCCCCGCGGCGTCGCCCTCCCCCGTCCGGCGATCGGCCAGCTCGGCCCGCCCGAGCCGATAGACGGCGGCCATCAGCAGCGCGGCGCCGGTGAGCTGGAGCGCGGTGAGGCGCTCGCCCAGCGACACGACTCCGATGAGCGCGGCGACCAGCGGCTCGAGCAGGACGACGACCGCCGCGGTGGTGCCGCTCACCACCCCCAGGCCGGCGAAGAACAACCCGTACGCGAGCGCGGTCGGGACGGCCCCCAGATAGAGCAGCCCCAGCGCCGCCGCGCCGGGGTCGGCTCCCGAGGGAAGGACGCCGTCGACCGCCGCGAAGGGCAGCAGGCAGACGGCGCCGGCCACGAAGGACCAGCCCATCGTCTCCCCGGGAGCCCCCTGGGGAGCCCCCTCGCCGGAGGAGCGCCCGGCGCCGCTCAGCAGCGTCACGGCGGCGTAGGCCGCTCCCGAAAGGACGGCGTAGCCCGTGCCCACCGGGGAGAACTCGCCGTGCGTGAGCGCGGAGCCCCCGGTGAGCAGCGGGCCTCCGGTGAGGAGGGCCAGGCCCGCGACCGCCGCGCCGATGCCCGCGTTCGCCGCGCGGCCCGCATGTTCACCGAGGACGAGCCGGGCGCCGGCCGCGACGAACAGGGGGTTCGCCCCCATCGCGACCATCGTGGCGAGGGCGACGCCGCTCTCGGCGATGGCGGCGAAGTACGCGACCTGCGAGACGGCCGTGGCGATCCCGAGCGCCAGGACCTTCCGCCACGATCGCGGCCGGACCACCCGCCGGGAGCCGGTCGTACGGCCGAGGTACGTCACGGCGAGCAGGAGGGCGGCCCCGATGACGAACCGCCAGAAGGTGACGGCCACCGGGCCGAGGTCGCCCGCCCTCCGCAGGAAGTCGCCGACCGCTCCCCCGGTTCCCCAGGCGACCCCGGCGGCGGACACGAAGATCAGGCCCCGCCGCACGGGCAGGGAAGGAACGTGCGTCATTGATGTCTCTCATGGTGAGTGGTGGAAAAGGCCCGGGAAGCGGGCAGCCACCACCGGCCGGACCACCCGGGTCCGGCTCACGAGAGGGTCCGCCCGCTATCGGGCGGGCGGCGGGGAGACGATCAATCGCACGGGGGCACGCTATCGCGGCGCGGCGCGTCGCGGCATCGGCTTTCCCGGGGGCGTGCGGTCACCGGCGTCACGACGAACGCGACAAAGCGGTTTTCCATCCGATGATCAAGGACGTTCCCGCGCCACCGGCGCGTACGCCGATCCGCCTGGAACTCCTCATTTCAGAAACGAATCAATATTCTGGACAACAGACCGCCGAAGGGAATTTCCGAAGAGTGGTGTCAGGCCGTACTCTTGCTTCGTGGTCGCCCGAGGCGAGGTCAGGTCGCCTCGGGCGGCCACCTCGTTCACTCCGCGTCAGGCGTGGTCCGGCCGCGCTCGGCCAGGAACGCCAACGTGCGCGACCAGGCGTCCGCGCAGGCGCCGGCGAACTCCTCCATCCCCAGCTCGAAGAACCCGTGCGGCGCGCCGGGATAGGTGACGATCTCGTGCTCGACCCCCGCCTCGGTGAGCGCGGCGTCGAACGCGGCGACCGTGCCGGCGGGGATGCCCTCGTCCCCTCCGCCGAACATGCCGAGGATCGGCGCGGTCAGCTCGGGCGCGAGCTGGGTGGGCCCGTCCGCGCCGAAGAGCACGTCGGGATATCCGTACAGGCCGATCGCCCCGGCCAGGCCGAAGCGGGGCAGCGCCGAGGTGAAGGCCATCCGGCCGCCGAAGCAGAAACCGAGCGACACCACCGCGGCGCACCCCTCCGCCCGCAACCGGTCGGCCCCGGCGGCGATGTCGGCGTAGAGGCCCTCCCTGGTGAGTCCGCCCAGGTGCTCCATGAAGGGGAACGCGGCGGGATCTCTCGGCTCGGTGCCCGCGGTCCGGCCGAAGTAGTCGATCGCGAGCGCGTGGTGCCCCTGCTCCGCGAGCCGTACGGTCAACCGCTCGTAGAAGCCGGACAGCCCCCGGTTGTCGGGCAGCACCAGCACCCCCACGCCGGACGCCCGTCCGGGACGGGAGTGGCAGGCGGCGAAACCGGCGCCGTCGGCGGAGTTCAGGATCAGGCGGGCGGACGCGGCGGTGGTGACGGGAGCCCCGTACACGGGCGGCAGCGCGTCGGCGTCGTAGCACACGGGCGGATTCCTCTCAGATCGGATTACACCCGCAATGCTAATAACCGCACATAACCTATTTTCTCATCATATCAAAGGAAAATAAATTACCGGCCACCGCCCGATTAATATTGCATTTCTCTCTGATTCGGTCCCGCCGAGCCGGGCTCAGCGCTTGCGTCCCAGGCCGCAATAGCCGGTCTTGGCCAGGTCCTCGTCCATGAACATCGGCAGGTCCTCGGGGATGTTGAGGTCCCACGGCGCGATCAGCTCGAAGTCGCCGAAGAACGCGGCGACCTCGTCGCGGGAGCGCGGCCGGAACGGCGAGTTCGCCTGCTCGTACAGCTTGCTGATCCGGGCCATCGTCTCCGGCCGGGCGTCGCTGCCCGCGTGCGCGACCGCCAGATAGCTGCCCGGCGCGAGCGCGTCGCGATACTCGGCGACGAAGTCGTGCGGCTTGTCCTCGTCGGGGATCAGGTGCAGCAGGAACATCATCAGCACGCCGACCGGACGGTCGAAGTCGATCAGTCCCCGCACCTCGGGGCGGTCCAGCACGGCGCGCGGGTCGCGGACGTCCGCGTGCACCATGGCCACCCGCTCCGGCTCGGCCAGCAGCGCGCGGCCGTGAGCGCAGACCACCTCGTCATGGTCCACGTACACGACACGCGAGTCGGGAGCGACCCGCATCGCGATCTCGTGGACGTTCTCCCGGGTCGGCATCCCGGATCCGAGGTCGAGGAACTGCCTGACCCCCTGCGCCGCGAGGTGCTCGACGATCTCCCGGATGGCCTCGCGGCTCTGCAGGGCGATCTCCCTCATCTGGGGGAAGATCCCCAGCACGAGATCGCCCATCTCCCTGTCCACGGCGAAGTTGTCCTTGCCGCCCAGGTAGTAGTCGTACATTCGGGCGGCGTTCGGGACGTTCGGGTTCACACCGGTCGGCGCGATGGGGTCAGACACGATCACTCCTCAGGTTTTGAGGAAGATCGTAAGGGGTCCGCTGGGCGAAATCCCCTAATTCCGTGCGACTTGCGACGCCCCCGCGGAGACGCAAACCGTACGGGGTGCCCGCTCCCCCTCGCCGTCGGACCCCGCCGCCGGCCGCCGCTCGTCCTCGATGAACTTCGGCGCCCCCGCGTACCAGCCGGACACCACCTGGGCGGCGACCACGGCGAACAGCAGCACGAACGGGACCGTCCAGCCGCCGCTGAGCTCGTACAGCACGCCCACCGCGAGCGGACCCGCGCCGGCGATCAGGTAGCCGGCGCTCTGCCCGAACGCGGACAGCGCGGCCGTGGCCTCGGCCGTACGGGTGCGCAGCGCGAGCATCGCCAGCGCGAGCGGGAACGACCCCATGCCCACGCCCACGAGCATCGACCACACCCACAGCCCCCGCCCGGTCAGCAGCCCGGCGAACCCGATCACGTACGCGCCGCAGAAGGCGACGACCAGCGCCCGCTGGTCGGCCATCCTGGCGGCGACGGCCGGGACGAGCATCGAGATCGGGATGCCCAGGCCGGTGAACACCGCGAGGACCGTCCCCGCCTCCCCCGACGTGTAGCCGTTGTCCTGCAGGAGCTGGGGAAGCCAGCCGAACATGACGTACGCGATGAGGGACTGGGTGCCGAAGTACGCGGCGATCGCCCAGGCCAGCCTGCTGCGTACCAGCTCGCCCGGCCCCGCCCCGCGGACTCGGTGCCGCTCCGGCTCACTGCGCAGGAGCGCAAGCCACGGAATGGCGGACACGGCGGCCAGGGCCGCCCACACACCGAGTGCCACGTGCCAGTTGCCGCCCGCCGCCCGCTGGATGGGCACGGTCGCGGCGGCGGCGAGCATGGTCCCGACGGCCAGGGCCGTCGAGTAGACAGTGGTCATCACGCCGGCCCGCGCGGGGAAGTGGCGCTTGATCAGCGTCGGGATCAGCACGTTGCCGATCGCGCCGCCGGACAGCGCCACGGCGCTGGCCACGAGGAACACGCCCGAACTGCCGACGACGGAGCGGATCCACAACCCCGCCCCGAGCAGGACGAGCGCGGCCAGCAGCAGCCGGTGCTCGCCCACGCGGTGGGACAGCGCGGGAGTCATCGCTCCGAAGAGGGCGAAACAGAGCACCGGCAGCGTGGTGAGCAGTCCGCTCGCCACACCCGACATGCCGAGGGCCGCGCTGACCTGGTCGAGCACGGGACCCACACTGGTCACGGCGGTACGGAGATTGAGCGCCGCGAGAACGATACCGAGCGCGACGAGCCAGGCGACCGAACCCGTTCGGCCCCTGCGTGCGACGACGGCGGTCATGCCGGTGCAAACCCTCTTTTCGCTGTCGAATCATCCTATGACTCGACAACTGTAGCAGAGAGCTCAATCACGACACGAACCGCAAACGCTCTCGTAACACCGGTCCCTCCGGTGGCCGGAGCGCCGGGGCTCAGGCGCGCGGCAGCGTCGTCCCGGGGCCGCCCTCCGGGGGGACCGGGCCCGGCCCGGGCGCGGGAAGCGGCGACTTCGGCGGATATTCCGGATTCACCGGCTGAGGCGGCATCGGCTCGCCGATGTCGTATCCGGTCCCGGAACCGGAGCCGCCGGAACGGCCCTCCTGATGGGGAGCGGGGATGTCACCGCGCCAGCCGCCGGTCTCGGTGCCGCGCGACTCGATGTACGTCTTGAAGCGCTCCAGGTCGCCCTTGACCCGCCTGCGTACGATCTGCAGCAGGTCGGCGGCCGTCTCGGCCAGCCCCTCCGGGTCGTACTCCAACTGGAGCGTGACGCGGCAGTGCGCGTCGTCGAGGCGGTGGAACGTCACCACCCCCGACTGGTGCGGCCGGTCCAGCGAGCGCCAGGCCACCCGCTCGTCCGGGTGCTGCTCGGTGATCTCCGCGTCGAAGTCGCGCCGCACCCCGCCGATCTCGACCGCCCAGTACGTCCGGGTGTCGGTGACCTGCTTGACGGAGTCCACGCCCTCCATGAACTCGGGGAAGCTCTCGAACTGGGTCCACTGGTTGTAGGCGGTGCGCACCGGCACGTTCACGTTGACCGAGTGTTCGATCGAGCTCATGCCTGTCTCCTCCTGTCCTCGTGACTTCGGAGGATCGCTCTGCCCGCACAGACCCGGTCTAGTCGGATTCGCCGGTACGGATCACCACTAGACCCGCGCCCCTCAGGACGCGTTGCGGCGCAGCCAGAACAGCCCGAGCACCGGCAGGACGAGCGGCACGAACAGGTAGCCGGCGCCGTACCCCGACCAGACCGTGGCGTGCGGGAACGCCGCCGAGTCGGCGAGACTCAGCGTGCCGACGACCAGCACCCCCACGAGCTCGACGAGGCACGCCCCGAGGGCGAGCCGCCGCTCGCCGCGGGCCAGCGCCACAGTGAGCACGATGTACACGACGGCGGCCAGCGCCGAGAGCAGGTACGCCAGCGGCGCCTCGTCGAACCGCGTCGCGATCTGCACGGCGGCGCGGGCGGAGGCCGCGAGGGCGAAGACGCCGTAGACGGCGACGAGGACCCGGCCCGGTCCCGATCTCACCGGAGCGTTCACGCCGTGCCGTTCCAGAGCTGGAGGAGCCGCCCGGTCATGACGGCGACGGTGAACCCGGCGACCGCGATCACTCCGGGCCCCCAGCGGGTGCGCTCCGCCTTGCCCCACCACACGGCGGCCGGCGGGATCACGACGGTCCCGGCGAGATAGCCGATGAACGTCGCCGTCTCCTGCTTCACCTCGGACAGCCGCGCCACGGCGAGACCCGCCTGGACGAGCAGGGCCACCTCGATCAGGGCGAGCCCGGCCAGCAGGACGAGGCCCATGGGCCGGTTCCGGATCGCCGTGATCAGGCTGATCAGGGCGAGCAACAGGGCGGCGCCGATCAGCCAGCCGGAATAGGCGCCGCTCATCGGGCGCAGGGGTTCGGGAGCATGGCCAGTAGGCTACCGCCGGCCGTGGCCGCCTCCGATTCCGCCTCCGGCGGCTGTGGACGGGGGGCCCGGGGGCCCGCCGTGCGGAGTGTGTGATCGAGGTGGAGCTATGGGGACTCGAACCCCAGACCCCCTCCATGCCATGGAGGTGCGCTACCAGCTGCGCTATAGCCCCTGGTCACCGCGTTCGAGTTCTCTCGACGCGGCGCCCGAGGAGCATATAGCGACCATTCGCCGTTTACCTAATCGACACCTGGCGGCCGCCGCGCGGGTCAGCCTCCGGCGATGGTGTCGGGCCTGTCGTCGCTGCTCACGGGCTCGGGAAGCGTTCCCGCGTTGTGTTCGAGCAGCCGCCACCCCCGGCGGCCCTCCTCCAGCACCGACCACGAGCAGTTGGACAGGCCGCCGAGGGCGGACCACAGCTCCTCGGGCAGGCCGAGAAGCCGGGCGATGCCGAGCCGCAGCGCCGCCCCGTGGGAGGCGACGACCAGCAGCCCGTCATCCGGCAGCTGGGCGACCCACCGGCGGATGGCCTCCGACACGCGCTCCGCGACGTCGGCCACGGCCTCGCCGCCGGGCGCCTCCCAGGCCTCGTACTCGACCGGCCAGCCCGCCCTGATCTCCTCCCGGGTCAGCCCCTCCCACGCGCCGCCGCCGCGCTCCCGCAGGTCCTTGTCCACGAGCACGCCGAGGCCGGCGATCCGGGCCAGAGCCGCCCCCGTGTCGTACGCGCGCTGCAGGTCCGAGGAGACGATCGCGGTGGGCCCGAGCGCGGCCAGCAGGGACGCCGCCCGCGCCGCCTGGGCGACCCCGGTGGCGTCCAGGGGGATGTCGCTGTGTCCCTGGAACCGCTGCTCGACGTTCCATCTCGTCTGTCCGTGGCGCAGGCAGACCACCCGCCGGCTCACGCGGACGTCCCCGTGGCCGGCTCGAGCAGTTCGCTCACCGGGCCGCCCCGCCGGCCCGCTGCGCGGCAACCCTGGTGACGCTCTCCGGAAGCTCGATCGAGGGGCAGTCCTTCCACAGCCGCTCAAGGGCGTAGAAGGTGCGCTCCTCCTCGTGCTGGACGTGGACGACGATGTCGATGTAGTCGAGGAGCACCCAGCGCCCCTCCCGTTCGCCCTCACGGCGGACCGGCTTGGCGTCGGCCTCGACGCGGAGCCGTTCCTCGATCTCGTCCACGATCGCGCGGACCTGACGGTCGTTGGAGGCGGAGCAGAGCAGGAACGCGTCGGTGATGACGAGCTGCTCGCTCACGTCGTAGGCGATGATGTCGTCGGCCAGCTTCTCCGCTGCGGCCTCGGCGGCCACGCTGATGAGCTGCAGCGATCTCTCAGATGCGGTCACGATGCGGTTCTGTCCTCCATTGCCGGGGCACGAGTCTCGATCGGCTCTTCCAAGGGTGCCCGCCGGACGGCGGGCGATTCAATCCCGTTTTCGCGCCCGACACTATCCGGACGCGGCCCCGCCGTATCAACGTACGGCACCTGCCTGGCGATTCCGCCCCTCCGCGCCGCCTCGCCCGGGTCAGCCGGCCTGGTCAGCCGGCCTGGTCAGCCGGCCTGGTCGCGGTACAGGCCCCGCTTGTTGATGTACTGCACGATGCCGTCGGGGACGAGGTACCAGATGGGCTCCCCCGCGGCGACCCGCTCGCGGCACTCGGTCGAGGAGATCGACAACGCCGGGATCTCGATCAGGCTCACCCGTCCCTCGGGCAGGCCGGGGTCGAGGAGCGCGTGCCCCGGCCGGTCGCAGCCGACGAAATGGGCGATCGTGAACAGCTCGTCCACGTCCCGCCAGCTCAGGATCTGCGCCAGCGCGTCGGCCCCGGTGATGAAGTAGAGCTCCACCTCCGGACCGTAGATCGCCGAGATCTCGCGCAGCGTGTCGATCGTGTACGTCGGCCCGGGACGGTCGATGTCGACCCGGCTCACGGAGAAACGGGGGTTCGACGCCGTCGCGATGACGGTCATCAGATAGCGGTCCTCGGCGGCGGTGACCGTCTTGTGCGCCTTCTGCCACGGCTGCCCGGTCGGCACGAACACCACTTCGTCCAGTTTGAAGTGGTGCGCCACCTCGCTCGCGGCCACCAGGTGACCATGGTGGATCGGGTCGAACGTCCCTCCCATGATGCCCAGCCGTCTGGTCGCCGCCCCATTTCTCATGAAACGGACCCTAGCCTGCAGGTCACGCGAGACAGGAGGTACCCCTCCAAAACACAGGCCCGCGCGCGGCCAGTCCCACCGACATAGCATTCGGGGCATGACCACTCCCGATCGCAATCGCGTGCAGCTGCCCGGCATCAGCTCCCGCGCCTACGAACACCCCGCAGACCGTTCAGCGCTCGTCGCGATGCGCTCGCTCAGCGGGTTCGACTCGGTGCTCAAACGTATGTCCGGGCTGTTCAGCGAGCGCCGCCTGCGCCTGATGTTCCTGGCGTCCGCGGTGCGCACAACGGACACGCAGTTCCGCGGCCTCCACGACATGGGCCGCGACAGCGCGTACATCCTCGACCTGCACCGGATCCCCGAGATCTACGTGCAGCAGGACCCCAAGGCGTACGCCATGGCCATCGGCTTCGACGAGCCGTTCATCGTGGTCTCCACCGGCCTGCTCGACCTGATGGACGAGGAGGAGCTCCGCTTCGTCATCGGGCACGAGACCTCCCACATCCTGTCGGGCCACGCGGTCTACGGCACGATGCTGGAGATCCTCACCCGCCTCGCCACCCGGGTCGCCTGGATCCCGCTCGGCTACATCGGCCTGCGGGTCATCGTGGCCGCCCTGGAGGAGTGGCAGCGCAAGGCCGAGATGTCGGCCGACCGCGGCGGCCTGCTCGCCGGGCAGGACCCCGACGCGGCGCTGCGCGCCCTGATGAAGCTCGCCGGAGGCTCGCGCCTGCACGAGATGAACATCGAGGCGTTCCTCGACCAGGCCCGCGAGTACGACACCGGCGGCGACGTCCGCGACGGCCTGCTCAAGGTCCTCAACCTCCTCGGCACGACCCACCCGTTCGCGGTCACCCGGGTCGCCGAGCTCGACCGCTGGCGGCGCGACGGCGAGTACGAGACCATCCTGGCCGGGGACTACCCCCGCCGCGCCGACGACGCCAACGCCAAGCTCACGGAAGAGGTAAAGGCTGCCGCCAACTCCTACCGCGAGTCCTGGGCCCAGTCGCAGGACCCGTTCATCGGCGTCCTGCGCGACGTCGCCGAGGGCGCGGTCAACGCGGGAGAGCGCATCTTCAACAAGTTCGCCCGCAGGGACAACTAGGTCGTGTCCGACACTCCCTAGACGAAGAACGCCACCGTTCGCACGGCCGCGGCGCACAACGCCACGAAGCCGCCGAGCACGGCGAGCGCCCGCAGGCCCTCTCTCCGCAGCTCGGGCACCCGAGCGCCGACGCGCTCGACCTCACGGCCGATGATCCCGCCGGTGACGACGCCGAAGGCGACCCCCGCGACCGTCACGGGCACCGCCTGGGTCCACCACTCGGGTTCCAGGCGTGCTCCGGCCGTGAGCCAGAGCGCCGCAAAGGCCGCGGCCGCGGCCGGAAGTCCCGGCCAGGCCACGGCCGAGACGAGCGACCCCGCCAGAGTCAGGGGAAAGGTCACCACCCGCAGGAACCCCCGGACCCTGGCCGACTCCCGCCCGCGCACCAGCCAGTGACCGCTCCACAGCGCCCTGGTGAGCACCGCGAGCGCGCCCGTGATCGCGAACGTGGCGAGCGGATAGACGAGCGACGCCACCACGCAGGGGATCGCGAGCAGCGCCAGCACCAGCAGCACGGCGCTTCCCCGGGGAAGGCGCGGCATCGTGCTCGCCGGCCTGTCCACTGCGACCCTCTCCACCGCCGCCGTGTCCGCCACCGGCTCGGCCACCGACGCCGAGGCGACGGTCCGCGCGGCCTGCCGCGGCCGGTCCCCCCGCTCCGAACGGCCCGAACGCTCCGAACGGCCGGAACGGTCCGAGCGGGCGGGGCGGTCGGCCCGGCGGACACGCGGAGGCCGCCCGGACCGGCCCTGGCGTCCGGCACCGCGCCTGCCGTCCGCGCGCCGGCCCTCCTCGCACACGGGCTCGGCCGAAGCACGGGCGAGCCGGGCCAGCCGGCCGGCCAGGACCGCGGCCCTGGGACGCCTGTCCGGATCCCGGTGCAGGGCCGCCCTGATCAGGGGCAGCAGTGCGGCGGGCACCCCGGCGAGGTCCGCCTGACCGTGCAGGACCGCGTACATCTGGGACTCGGCGGTCCCCCGGCCGAAGGTGGGCCGGCCGGTCGCGGCGAACGCCACCGTCGCGGCCCACGCGTGCACGTCGGCCGGCTGCCCCACCGTCTCGTCGGCGAACAGCTCGGGCGCGGCGTACCCCGGCGTCCCGAGGAACGTCCCGGTCATGGTCAGCCTGGTCGCGTCGAGGACCTGGGCGATGCCGAAGTCGATGAGCACCGGCCCCTCCGCGCCCATCAGGACGTTCGCCGGCTTCAGGTCCCGGTGGACGACGCCCGCGGCATGCGTGATCGCCAACGCCGTCGCGAGGTCGCGGGCCAGCGAGATCAGCTCCGGCTCGGGCAGCGGCCCCCTGCGACGCACCGCGTCGAGCAGCGTCTCGCCCTCGATGTGCTCCATCACCAGATAGGGCCGATCGCAGGACAGGTCGGCGTCCAGGACCTGGGCGACGTACGGGCTCTCCACCCGGCGTAGGGCCCGTACCTCGCGTTCAAGGCGTAATCGCGCGTCCGGGTCGTCCCCGAGCGGGTCACGGAGCATCTTGACCGCGACCTGCTCGCCCCGGCGGTTGGCCGCGAGGTAGACCTCGCCCATGCCGCCCCGGCCCAGCCGCTCCAGCAGCGCGTACGGGCCGACCCGCCCCAGACGTCCACCCATAGGAGGGACAACCATAGCGGCGCGGACGGACGAATCCGGGAAGGCGCGCCGAGCGGATATCAGACCGACGCGTGGACGATTTCGCCGCGGCGGCGGGCCCTGACCCGCCCGATGAGCAGGTGATCGAGGCTCAGCCAGCCGGGCCCGGCGACCGCGATGACCACTCCCAGCGCGCCGAGCGCGAGCACCAGCTCCAGGCCGCCGTCGGCGACGCCGTGCGGCACGTGGACATAGAGGAAGGCACCCGCCGCCACCATGGCGACCGCCGTGCCCGCGACGGGCGTGAGCAGGCCGAGGAGCAGCAGGCAGCCCCCGCCCAGCTCGGCCATGATGGCGAAGACCGCCGAGATGTGCGGCAGGGGGACGTCCGCCGAGGCGAACTGCGCGGCCGTGGCGTCGACCCCGTTGCCGTACTTCTCCCATCCGTGCGTCATGAAGACGCCCCCGAGCACCGCCCTGCCGATCAACGCGGCCACGGCGTAGAGCGCCCGTTTCATCACGAGTCCTTCAAGAGGAGCTCCAGCTCCGTCTCCGGCTCCGCGCTCAGCTTCCTGGGCCCGGTGCGCCGCCAGTTGACGTGCCCACGGCTCTCCAGCCACAACATGAGCCGGTCCGCGGCGACGACCACGCCCACCGCCATGCCAAGGGCGACCACGATTTCCATGGGCACAGCAAAGCCGCACGGCGCCGCCTCCCCTAGTGACACGCGGGTTACTTTGCGCAACGTTGATCGTCACGGCAGGCAACCACAAGTCATTCCCAAGCGAGCGGGCTCATTCTTGACCCAGGCCGGCGCCGGGGGCGCGCGGTCCTCATCGGGAGAAGCAACCAAGAAAGCGGTGGTTCACCCCACATGGACACCGACCACACAACCGGGCGGGGCACCCGGCACGTCACCGTCCTGGTGGCCGACCAGCATCCTTTGTACGCCGAGGGAGTCCGGTACGCACTGCACGAAGCCGGCGACGTCACCGTCGTGGGCGCCGCGTCGGAGCCGCTCGACGCCATCAGGCTCGCGGTACGGCTCCGCCCGAACGTCGCCCTGATCGACGTCGCCATGCCGGAGGCGGTGGACTACCTGACGCGCAGGTGCCCCGCCGTACGGATCATCACGATGGGCACGGGCTGGTCGGAGGGGGACCTGTTCGCCGCGCTCCGCGCGGGGGCGTACGGGCACCTGCTCAAATGCGCCTGCCCCGGGGAGATCGCGGCGGCGGTCCGCTCCGTCGCGCTGGGACAGATGGTGTTCGGCCGGGGCGTGGGGCCGCGGCTGCTGACCCACCTCGGCGACCCGACGGCGCGGACGCCGTTCCCCGGACTGACCCAGCGGGAGCACGAGGTCCTGGAACACCTCGCCGACGGCCGGTCCAACGCGGAGATCGCACGGGAGCTGCGCCTGGCGCCCAAGACCGTGCGCAACCACGTGAGCAACGTGCTCAGCAAGCTGGAGGCGCCGAGCCGCACCGACGCGGCGCTGCGGGCGAGGGACGCGGGCCTCGGGTCGCGCCGGATGCTGGCCCGCGTCTGATCCTCCTGCGGTCCCGCCCGTCCGCCGCACGACGCGTCGGGCGGGCGGGCGCGGACCGGGGAGACGCCGCGAGGGGCACTAGTCCCGGACGTGCCCGTCGCCCGTGTAGACCCACTTCGTGGAGGTCAGCTCGGGCAGGCCCATCGGGCCGCGGGCGTGCAGCTTCTGGGTCGAGATGCCGATCTCGGCCCCGAACCCGAACTCGCCGCCGTCGGTGAACCGGGTGGAGGCGTTGACCGCGACCGCGGCCGAGTCCACGTTCGCCACGAACCGCCGCGCCGCCCCCTGGGACCGGGTGACGATCGCGTCGGTGTGGCCGGAGCCGTACGTCCTGATGTGGCGGACCGCGTCGTCGAGCGAGTCGACCACCGCGGCGGCGATGTCCAGCGACAGGTACTCGGCGAAGAAGTCCTCCTCGGTCGCCGCCACGACGTCGGCGCCGTACGCGCGGACCCGCTCGTCGCCGTGCACGGTCACGCCCACGTCCTTGAGCGCGGTGAGCGCCCTGGGCAGGAACTCCCCGGCGATGTCGGCGTGCACGAGGAGGGTCTCGGCCGCGTTGCACACCGAGGGCCGCTGCGCCTTGGCGTTGACGAGGATCGTGAGCGCGGTCTCGATGTCGGCGTCGGCGTCCACGTACACGTGGCAGTTGCCGACGCCGGTCTCGATGACGGGAACGGTGGACTCCTCCACCACGCTGTTGATCAGCGACGCGCCGCCGCGCGGGATGAGCACGTCGACCAGCCCGCGGGCCCGCATGAGATGCTTGGCCGACTCCCGCGTCTGGCCCGGCACGAGCTGCACGGCCGCGGCCGGCACCCGCGTCGCCTCCAGCGCCTCCTGCATGATCCTGACCAGGACCGTGTTCGACGAGTACGCGCTGGACGAGCCGCGCAGCAGCACGGCGTTCCCGCTCTTCAGGCACAGGGCGGCGGCGTCCACGGTCACGTTCGGCCGGCCCTCGTAGATGATCCCGATGACGCCGAGCGGCACCCGGAGCTGGCGCAGTTCGAGCCCGTTCGGCAGCGTGCCGCCCCGCACCACCTCGCCCACGGGGTCCGGCAGCTCCGCGACCTCGCGCACCGCCGCCGCGATCTTCTCGACGCGTCCGGCGTCGAGCCGGAGCCGGTCGATCATCGCCTCGGAGACCCCGCCCGCGCGGGCCCTCTCCACGTCGTCGGCGTTCGCCTCGACGATCTCGGCCGAGCGTGCCACCAGGGCGTCCGCGACGGCACGGAGCGCGAGGTCCTTCGGCGCGCGCGGCAGCGGCGCCAGCACGGTGGCGGCGTCCTTCGCCGCCCGGGCGACCTTCAGGAAGTCTTCTACCTCAGACATGCTCCGCACTCCAGAACTCGCTAGTGGTGGTGCCCCAGTATGACGATGTGGTCCCGGTGGATCAGCTCGCGTTCATATTCCGGACCGAGCGCCCTGGCCAGCTCCCGTGTGGACCGGCCGAGCAGCTCGGGGATCTCGGTCGCGTCGTAGTTGACCAGCCCGCGCGCCACGACGGTGCCGGCGGGGCCGCACAGGTCCACCGGATCGCCCGCGGAGAAGTCGCCCTCGACCTTGACGACCCCCGCCGGGAGCAGGGACTTGCGCCGCCCGACGACCGCGTCGACCGCGCCGCCGTCGAGGTGGAGCCGCCCCTGGCCGGTGGCGGCGTGGGCCAGCCACAGCAGCCGGGTGCCGGGGTGGCGGCCCACGGGGTGGAAGTACGTGCCGACGTCGTCTCCGGCCAGCGCGTGCGCCGCGTGCGCGGCCGCGGTGAGCACGACCGGGACGCCCGCCCCGGTGGCGATGCGCGCGGCCTGCACCTTGGTCACCATGCCGCCGGTGCCGACCCGGCCGGAGGTGCCCAGCTCGACGCCCTCCAGGTCCTCGGGCCCGCGCACCTCGGTGATCCGCCGGGCCCCCTCCTTGCGGGGGTCGCCGTCGTACAGGGCGTCCACGTCGGAGAGCAGCACCATGGCGTCGGCGTACGTGACGTGGGCGACCAGCGCGGCGAGCCGGTCGTTGTCGCCGAACCGGATCTCGTCGGTCGCGACGGTGTCGTTCTCGTTGACCACGGGGACGATGCCGAGTTCGAGCAGCCGGGCGAGCGTGCGCCTGGCGTTGCGGTAGTGCGACCTGCGCATCATGTCGTCCGCGGTCAGCAGCACCTGCCCGACCCGCAGGCCGTACCGGGCGAACGACGAGGTGTAGCGCGCGACGAGCACACCCTGCCCGACGGAGGCCGCCGCCTGCTGGGTGGCCAGGTCCTTGGGACGGCTTCTGAGCCCGAGCGGGCCGAGCCCGGCCGCGATCGCGCCGGAGGAGACCAGCACGATCTGCGCGCCGGCCAGGCGGCGCGCGGCCAGCACGTCGACCAGCGCGTCCACCCTGTCCACGTCGATGGTGCCCTGCGGGGTCGTCAGCGACGACGACCCCACCTTGACCACCAGCCGTGCCGCCGTGCCGACCCGATCCCTGCTCATCGCCGTCCCCCTCTCAGGCGAGCCTGCTGTCCGTGCCGCGCGGCCCGGCCACCCTGGTGTGCGTGCCCTGGGACGGCTGCCAGTCGAAGACGTATCCGCCCTCCATCGGGCCGATGATCACTTCGGCGCCGACCTGGGCGCCCGCCCCGACCAGCGCCTCCTCGACGCCGAGCCGCTCCAGGCGGTCGGCGAGATAGCCGACGGCCTCGTCGTTGGTGAAGTCGGTCTGGCGGATCCAGCGCTCCGGCTTCTCCCCGGTGACCTGGAAGGTGTTCTCGTCCACCCGCCGCACCGCGAAACCGGTCTCGCCGAGGCGGCGCGGCCGGATGACCAGGCGCGTCGGCTCCTCGATCGGCGCCTCCGCCCGGGCCCGCGCCACCATCTCCCCCATCGCGTACGCCAGGGGGGTCAGGCCCTCGTGGGAGGCGGCGGAGATCTCGAAGACCCGCAGCCCGCGCTCCTCCAGCATCGGGCGGACGATGTCGGCCAGGTCACGCCCGTCGGGGACGTCCACCTTGTTGAGCACGACCATCCGCGGCCGGTCCTGCAGCGACCCGTACGCCTCGAGCTCGGCCTCGATCACGTCGACGTCGCTCAGCGGGTCGCGTCCCGGGTCGAGGGTGGCGCAGTCGAGGACGTGCACGATGGTCGAGCAGCGCTCGACGTGCCGCAGGAACTCGTGGCCGAGCCCCTTGCCCTCGGACGCGCCGGGGATCAGCCCTGGCACGTCGGCGACGGTGAAGACCGTGTCTCCGGCCGTGACCACTCCGAGGTTGGGGATCAGGGTGGTGAACGGGTAGTCCGCGATCTTCGGCCGGGCGGCCGAGAGCGCGGCGACGAGCGAGGACTTGCCGGCGTTCGGGAAGCCGACCAGCGCCACGTCGGCGACGGTCTTGAGCTCGAGGACGATGTCCGCCTCGTCGCCCGGCTCGCCGAGCAGCGCGAAGCCGGGGGCCTTTCGCCGGGCGTTGGCGAGCGCGGCGTTGCCCAGGCCGCCGAAGCCGCCCTGCGCCGCGACGTAGCGGGTGCCGGCGCCGACGAGGTCGACCAGCACCTCGCCGGTGGCGGCGTCCTTCACCACGGTGCCGTTCGGAACCTTCAGGATCGTCGTCTCGCCGTTCGCGCCGTCGCGGTTCGACCCCATGCCCTGCTTGCCGTTGCCCGCCCGGCGGTGCGGGCGGTGGTGGTACTCCAGCAGGGTCGCCGTGTTGGGATCCACCTCCAGGATCACGTCCCCGCCGCGGCCGCCGTTCCCGCCGTCCGGGCCGCCGAGCGGTTTGAACTTCTCCCGGTGGATGGAAGCGCAGCCATGACCGCCGTCACCCGCCTTGATGTGGAGGATGACGTTGTCGACGAAATCAGCCATTGCTTCCCCTCATGGGAGGGGAGCGGCGCGCTGTCACCGCGCTTCCCCTCAGAAAAGAGATGAGGCGGACCGAGAACTCGATCCGCCTCATCTACAACCGTTTGCCGAGCGGATTCACTCCGCGATCGGGACGATGCTCACCGCGCGCCGGCCGCGCTTGGTGCCGAACTGCACGTGGCCCGCCGCGAGGGCGAACAGCGTGTCGTCGCCGCCACGGCCGACGTTGTCGCCGGGGTGGAAGTGCGTGCCGCGCTGGCGGACGATGATCTCACCGGCGTTGACGAGCTGACCACCGAAGCGCTTCACACCCAGACGCTGGGCGTTGGAGTCGCGGCCGTTCCGGGTGGACGAGGCGCCCTTCTTGTGTGCCATGATTCACTCCCTTTCGGGGGACATCCCCCGGGAAATCCTTACTGTCCGGGGTTGATGCCGGTGACCTTGACCTGGGTGTACCGCTGGCGGTGACCCTGGCGCTTCTTGTAGCCGGACTTGTTCTTGTACTTGAGAATGCGGATCTTCGGGCCCTTGGTCTCGCCGAGGATCTCGGCGGTCACCTGGAACCTGTCAAGCGTGGCAGCGTCGGTGGTGACATCGCCGTCGTTGACGACGAGCACCGCCGGCAGCGACACCGAGGAGCCGACCTCGCCGGCGACCTTGTCCACCTCGAGGACGTCCCCGACGGAGACCTTCTGCTGCCTGCCGCCGCAACGAACGATCGCGTACACCGCGGAACCCTTCTTCTGGCTAAATGCTTAGATGCTGCGCCCCGCATCCAGGCTGCTGTCGATGAAAACGACCGGCGAACCGGGTAGGCGCGCGAAGCCAGGCGCGCCACCGGGCGCACCGGTTGACTAGGGTACCGGATTACCGGTACCCAGGTCGAACCGGGCGGAACGCCGGGAAAGACGAGGTCCTATTCTGCCGTCTTCCTGCGGGAACGGCGACGCGGACCCCGGGACTGGCCGGCCAGCGCGTCGTCGTCGGCGTGGAGCGCGTCGGTGACGCTGTCCCTCCCGTTGACGGACGCGGCGACAGCCGTCCCCTCGCCGGCCGAGAGCTTCTCGGCCACGGCCTTCTCGATGGCCATCTTGCCCTGCGTGCCGCGCGGCTCGGGCTTGGCCTCCACCGGCTCTGACGAGACGATGAGTCCACGCCCGTGGCAGCACTCGCACGGCGTCGAGAACGCCTCCAGCAGGCCCTGTCCGACCCGCTTGCGGGTCATCTGGACCAGGCCGAGCGACGTCACCTCGGCCACCTGGTGCTTGGTCCGGTCCCGGGCCAGGCACTCCAGCAGCCGCCGGAGCACCAGGTCGCGGTTGCTCTCCAGCACCATGTCGATGAAGTCGATGACGATGATGCCGCCGACGTCCCGCAACCTGAGCTGGCGGACGATCTCCTCGGCCGCCTCCAGGTTGTTGCGGGTGACGGTCTCCTCCAGGTTGCCGCCCTGGCCGGTGAACTTCCCGGTGTTGACGTCGACGACGGTCATCGCCTCGGTCCGGTCGATCACCAGGGAGCCGCCGGAGGGCAGCCACACCTTGCGCTCCATCGCCTTGGCGATCTGCTCGTCCACGCGGTAGCTGGCGAAGACGTCGCCCGACTCCTCCCACTTGGTGAGGCGGTCGGCCAGGTGCGGGGCGACATAGCGGACGTACTCGTCCACGGTCCCCCACACGTCGTCGCCCTCGACGACCAGCGAGGCGAAGTCCTCGTTGAACACGTCCCGGACCACGCGGATGGTCATGTCGGGCTCGGCGGAGAGCAGTTCCGGCGGGCTGGCCGACTTGGCCTTGCGCTGGATGTTCTCCCACTGCGCCGACAGCCGGGCCACGTCGCGGCTGAGCTCCTCCTCGGAGGCGCCCTCCGCCGCGGTGCGGACGATCACTCCGGCGTTCTCCGGCATGACCTTGCGCAGGATCTGCTTGAGCCGCGTCCGCTCCTTGTCGGGCAGCTTGCGGGAGATGCCGGTCATCGAGCCGTCCGGCACGTAGACCAGGTAGCGGCCGGGCAGGCTGATCTGCGAGGTGAGCCGTGCGCCCTTGTGCCCGATCGGGTCCTTGGTGACCTGCACCAGCACCGACTGCCCGGACTTCAGCGCCGCCTCGATCCGCTTGGGCTGGCCCTCCAGCCCGGCGGTGTCGAAGTTGACCTCGCCGGCGTACAGCACCGCGTTGCGGCCCTTGCCGATGTCGACGAACGCCGCCTCCATCGAGGGCAGCACGTTCTGCACCTTGCCGAGGTAGACGTTGCCGACGTAGGACTGGCTCGCCTCCCGGTCGACGTAGTGCTCGACGAGGATGCCGTCCTCCAGGACCGCGATCTGCGTCCGTCCGCCGTGCCGGCGCACCACCATGACGCGCTCGACCGACTCGCGGCGGGCCAGGAACTCCGACTCCGTGATGATCGGCGGGCGGCGGCGGCCCAGCTCGCGCCCCTCGCGGCGGCGCTGCTTCTTGGCCTCCAGCCGGGTCGAGCCGCGTACGCCCTGGACCTCGTCCACGGACGTGGCCCGGGTCGCGCGGGGCGCCCGGATGCGCACCACCGTGTTCGGCGGGTCGTCGGGCGTGAGCTCGGCCTCCTCCGCACCCCGCCTGCGACGGCGGCGACGGCGGCGTGAGCCGGCCTGCTCGGACTCGCCGTCCTCGGCCTCGTGATGCTCCTCGGCCTCGGGCTCCTCCGCTGCCTCGGCGGACGCGCTCTCGCTCTCGTCGCCTTCCTCGCCGTCGCGGGTCTTGACGCCGCGGCCGCGTCCGCCCCGGCGGCGCCGCCGGCGGCGGCCGCCCGCCTCGCCGTCGTCCTCGCCGTGCTCGGCGCCCTCGTCGGTCTCCGCGTCCTCGGCCTGCTCCTCCGCCTGCTCGGCGGGTACGACCGGCTGCGTGCGGACCACCGGGGTGGCGAACGGGTCCGGGGCCTGGAACAGCGGCTGGAACACGGCGGCCGGAGCCGGGAAGGTCAGCGACGGGGGCTCGATGACCCGGTGGGCGTGCAGCCCGAACGGGTCGGCCACCACGCCGCGGCCCTGCGCCTGGACGGCGTCCTCTTCGGCGCTCTCCGCCTCCGCGGTCTCCTCGTCGGACGTCTCGGTCTCGGCGGTCTCGACCGCCTCGGCGTCCTCGATGTCCGCCGCGCCCTCGGCCTCCTCGGCCGGGACCTCGTCGAGCGGCTCCTCGTCCGGCAGCGCCAGGGTCATGGCGGCGGCCACCTCGGACTCCGCCGCGGTCATCGCGCTGGATCGTTCCGGCGCCGCCTCCTTGCGCGTACGGCGTCGCCGGGTGGGGGCCGGGGCCTCTTCGCCGCCCGCCTCGGCCGGCTTCTCGCCGGCGGGCTCCGCGGTCGTGTCGGCGGCCTGGGCGGTCGCGTCGGCGGCCGGCTCCGCGGCGGCCTTGCGAGTGCGGGTGCGCCGCGCGGGCTTGGCGGGCGCGGCCTCCTCCTCCGCCTCGTCCGCGGCGGTCTTGGCGGCGGTCTTACGGCGGGTCGTCCGCTTGGGCTTCGGCTCCTCGGCGGCCGGAGCGGCCTCCGGTTCCGCCGTCGCGGCCTGCGGCGGGGCCGTCTCGGCCTCGGCGGTCACCGGGCGCTCGGGCTCGGCCGCCGCGGCGGCCACGGTGATCACTGCCGGGGTGTCGTCGGGCTCGGGCGGCGGCCCCGCGGGCCGGCTCGCCGAACGACGGCGCGCGGCGGCGCCACGGGCTCCGCTCCGCGTCCCCCCTGTCGTCCTGTCAGTCGTCGTATCGGTGCCAAGGCTCACAGCCCCGGCATTGGGCTCGTTGTCGAGCATGCGGGCGCTCTCCCGTCAGCTCCCGGGCACGTCTCCGCGCCGCGCGGGAGCTCTCGTCTCTCGCGGTCCGCCGGGCTCCCTCTCGGTGCCTCGGCGGCAAGTCTTATCGGTCTCCGCCCACCCGATCGAAATCGAACGGGTCGGCGGGCTCACCGGTCGCCGCGTCGAGCGGCCCCTGCGCCAGCCTGGTCACCTCGGGGGGTGACAGCGGCGCGAGGCCCGCCACAAGACGCAGTCCCGTGAGTACGTCATCGGGTCGAACCGCAGGTGTCGCGTGCCGAACGACCATGCGAAGTATGACACACGGTCGATCGGGCTCCTGACCTGCTGCTCTCCCCTGCCCTTCCTGAACGGCCAGCGTCAGCACCGCCTCGCGGGCGTCGAACCGCCGCAGACCCTTCTTGGTCAGGCGCTCGACCTCCACGCGGTCGGCGGTGACGAACGCCTCGACCGCCTTCGCCGCCACCTCGGGTTCCACCCCGGGCAGCCGCAGTTCCCACGTCGAGCCCTCCAGCCGGTCGGCCAGGCCGCTATCGCGCGCCTCGACCACGTCGAGCACGTCCAGGCCGGGCGGCAGCGAGGCGTCCAGGTCGGCGCGCAGGCGGTGCGGGTCGCACGGCCTGGTCACGCCGATCTCGAGGTACTCGGCCTCGCTCGCCACCCCGGTCGGGGCCGCGCCGGCATAAGAGATCTTCGGATGGGGGCTGAACCCCGCGCTGTACGCCACCGGGATATCGGCTCGCCGCACCGCTCTTTCGACGGCACGCGAGATGTCGCGATGGCTCGTGAAGCGCAGCCGTCCGCGCTTGGCGTAACGCACACGAAGGCGCTGCACCGTGGGCGCGGGCGGGGGCCCATCAGGAACGGGTTTCAGTGTTAAGTCGTCCTTCCGGTGTCGGTCCGTCGTCTTTCAGGATAAGCCTCGCTCGCAAGTCCCCTGTCAGACGACGGTGAGGGGCAGCAGCTTCTTGCCGGTCGGGCCGATCTGGATCTCGGTCCCCATGGTCGGGCAGACGCCGCAGTCGTAGCACGGTGTCCAGCGGCAGTCCTCGACCTCGACGTCGCCCTTGGCGTCCTGCCAGTCCTGCCAGAGCCACTCCCGGTCGAGCCCCGCGTCCAGGTGGTCCCACGGGAGCACCTCGTGCTCCTCGCGCTCGCGGACGGTGTACCAGTCGACGTCCACCGGCTCGTCGGCCAGCGCCTTGTCGGCCGCGTTCATCCACCGCTCGTAGGAGAAGTGCTCACTCCAGCCGTCGAACCGGCCGCCGTCCTCCCAGACGGCGCGGATGACGCGGGCGACGCGCCGGTCACCGCGCGACAGCAGCCCCTCCACGATCGACGGCTTGCCGTCGTGGTAGCGGTAGCCGATGGCGCGGCCGTACTCCTTGTCGCCGCGCAGCGCGTCGCGCAGCTCGCGGAGGCGGCGGTCGACCGTCTCGTGGTCGCACTGGGCGGCCCACTGGAACGGCGTGTGCGGCTTGGGCACGAACCCGCCGATCGAGACCGTGCAGCGCACGTCCCTGGAACCGGTCGCCTCGCGGCCCGCGTGGATGACCTTCTTGGCCAGGTCGGCGATGCCGAGGACGTCCACGTCCTCCTCCGTCGGGAGGCCGCACATGAAGTACAGCTTCACCTGCCGCCATCCCTGGCTGTACGCCGTGGTGACGGTGCGGATGAGGTCCTCCTCGGTGACCATCTTGTTGATCACCTTGCGCATGCGCTCGGAGCCGCCCTCAGGGGCGAAGGTGAGACCGGATCGCCGGCCGTTGCGGGAGAACTCGTTCGCCAGGTCGATGTTGAACGCGTCCACGCGGGTGGACGGCAGCGACAACGACGTGTTGGTGCCCTCGTACCGGTCGGCCAGGCCCTTGGCCATGTCGCCGATCTCGGAGTGATCGGCGCTGGACAGCGACAGCAGCCCGACCTCGTTGAAGCCGGACTCCCGGATGCCGTTCTCCACCATGTCGCCGACCGTGGTGATCGAGCGCTCCCGCACCGGACGGGTGATCATCCCGGCCTGGCAGAAGCGGCAGCCGCGGGTGCAGCCGCGGAAGATCTCCACGCTGAACCGCTCGTGAACGGTCTCGGCCAGCGGTACGAGCGGTTTCTTCGGGTACGGCCACTCGTCGAGGTCCATGACCGTGTGCTTGAAGATCCGGGACGGCACGCCGGCCCGGTTCGGCACGACGCGCATGATGCGCCCGTCCGGGTGGTACTCGACGTCATAGAACTTCGGGACGTAGACGCCTCCGGTGGAGGCGAGGCGCATGAGCAGCTCGTCGCGGCCGCCCGGCGACCCCTCGTCCTTCCACTCGCGGATGACCTCGGAGATCGCGATCGCGATCTGCTCTCCGTCACCGAGGACGGCGGCGTCGATGAAGTCGGCGATGGGCTCGGGGTTGAACGCGGCGTGGCCGCCGGCCAGCACGATCGGGTCCTCGTCCGTCCGCTCGACCGCGTCCAGCGGGATGCCCGCCAGATCCAGCGCGGTCAGCAGGTTGGTGTATCCGAGCTCGGTGGAGAAGGACACCCCGAGGACATCGAACGCGCGAACCGGACGGTGGGCGTCGACGGTGAACTGGGGCACGCCTTCGGACCGCATGAGTGCCTCGAGGTCGGGCCACACCGCGTACGTGCGCTCGGCCATCGTGTCGGGCAGCTCGTTGAGGATCTCGTAGAGGATCTGCACACCCTGGTTGGGCAGGCCGATCTCGTAGGCGTCCGGGTACATGAGAGCCCATCGGACGCTCGCCTCGTCCCAGTCCTTGACCGTCGAGTTGAGCTCACCCCCGACGTACTGGATCGGCTTCTGCACCTTGGGCAGCAGCGGCTCCAGGCGAGGAAACAGTGACTCGACAGACATGGCATCAAGCGTATCCGCTTCGAAAGGGGTTCCAGGTCCGTCGTCCACAGCCGGGGCGGCTACCCGGCGCCCCTGCCGTACGACCGGTCGCGGAGGTGGATCGCCTGGAGCAGCCCGATGCCGATCATGTTGGCGAACGTCGCGGTGCCGCCGTAGGAGACGAACGGCAGCGGCAGGCCGGTGATCGGCATGATCCCGATCGTCATCCCGACGTTGATGAAGGTCTGGAACGCCAGCCAGCACACGATGCCGCCCGCGACCAGCGTGCCGAACCGGTCGTCGCACTGCCGGGCGATGCGCAGGCTGCGCAGCAGCACCACCCCGAGGAGCAGCACCACGGCCACCGCCCCGACGAAGCCGAACTCCTCGCCCACCACCGTGAAGATGAAGTCGGTGTGCTGCTCCGGCACGAACCGCCCGGTGGTCTGGCCGCCGTGGAACAGGCCCTTGCCGAAGAGCTCCCCCGACCCGACCGCGACCAGCGCCTGCGTGCTGTTGTACCCCGCCCCCCGCGGGTCGCTCGCCGGGTTGATGAACGCGGTGAACCGGGCCACCTGGTACGGCTTCAGCAGCCCCATCGACCACACCGCCATCGCCCCGCCGACGCCGAGCGCCAGCACGACCGCGATCCACCGCTTGCGCACGCCCGCCAGGACGAGGACGCCCCCGGTGATCACGGCGAGGACCATCGTGGTGCCGAGGTCGGGCTGGAGCATCACCAGGATCGTGGCGACCCCGGCGACCGCGAGGCAGAGCGCGATGCCGATGGCTCTCGGGCGGTCGGTCCGCGCGGCCGTCTCTGTGAGCAGCATCGCCAGCATCAGCACCAGCGCCGGTTTCGCCAGCTCCGACGGCTGCACGGCGAACCCGCCGCCCAGCAGGATCCACGAGTGCGACCCGTTGATCGTCGAACCGAGCGGTGTGATCACGAGCAGCAGGCCGACGAGCGCCACGCCGTACGCGATGGGCGCGGCGGGCTTCAGCCACCGGTAGTCGGCCATGGCGACCGCCATGAGCAGCGCCGCCCCGATGAAGAGGTTGAGAACGTGCTTCTTGACCATCGCGGTCGGCTCGACCGACGTCCAGCTCCGGGTGGACGACCAGACCAGGAGCGTCCCGATGATGGACAGGGCCGCGACGGCGAGCAGCAGCAGGCCGTCCATCCGCCTGATCGCGGATCCCTGTCCCACGGCGCGGCTCGCGAACGACCGCCGGCGCACGGCCGCCTGCTGGATCATTGCGCGACCGTCCCGTCCCGCTTGATGACCGGCAGGCGCTCCACGGGGCGCCCGGACGGCAGGGCCGGCTCAAGCCGCTTGCCCTTCTCGTTCTTGCCCAGGCCGTAGATGCCCTCCCAGATCTTCCTCGCCGCCGGCGCGGCGGACTCGGCGCCGAACCCACCCTGGGACACCATCACCACGGTCACCAGCCGAGGGTTCTCCGCCGGCGCGAACGAGGCGAACCAGGAGGTGTCCCGCTTGCCGTACACCTCGGCGGTGCCGGTCTTCCCGCCGATGCGCACCTCCTTCATCGGGAAGCCGTTGAACGCCCCGGCCGCGGTGCCGTCGGAGGTGACCTCGCTGAGCGCCCGGCGGATGTAGTCCCTGGTCTCCTTGTCGATCGGCAGCTTCCCGACGACCGGGGGCTTGATCTCCTTGACCAGCGTGCCGTCGGGGCGGAAGAGCGCCCAGCCCACCCGGGGGCTGCGGAGCTTGCCGTCGCCGACGAGCGCGGCGTACGCCCGGGCGAGCTGGAGCGGCGTGACGAGCACGTCACCCTGCCCGATGGAGAAGTTCGCCGCCTCGTACGCGTGGAGGATGTAGCCCTCCGCGCAGTTCTCGTGCGCGAGCCGCTTGGAGAACGCCGCCCGTCCCGCGTCCTTGATCTCGGGATAGCCGGTCTTCGCCCGCTTGCACATCTCGTCCTTGGTGGCGTTCCACAGGTTGCGCTTCCAGGCGCGGTCCGGGATGAGCCCGGGGGACTCGCCCGGCAGGTCGACGCCGGTCCGCTTCCCGAACCCGTACGCGCGGGCCATGTTCGCCATCGGCTCCTTGACCTTGGACTTCGGCGTGTTGCCGCCGTCGCGCTGCCACTCCTCGAAACCAGCGCGGTAGAAGACCGTGTCGCAGGACTTGACCAGCGCGGTGTGCAGCGAGATGGCTCCCAGGCTCATGCCTCCGGCGTTCGGGAAGGCGCGCCCGTTCACGTTGTACGAGCTGGGGCACTGGTAGGTCCCCCGCAGCGGCGAGCCGTCCGCGACCATCGCCGAGACCGAGGAGATCTTGAACGTCGACCCCGGCGCGAACTCGCCCTTGATCGCCCGCGACATCAGCGGCTTGCCCGACTTGCTCGACAGGAGGCGCTGGTAGTCGTGCTCGGCGATGCCTCCGGTCCACACCGACGGGTTGTACGTCGGCATGCTGGCCATGGCGACGACCCGGCCGGTCTTGACGTCGAGCACCACGGCGGCGGCGCCGTCGGACTGCGGATTGTTCTTCATCGCCTCGGCCACCGCCTTCTCGACGATGGACTGGACCCGCGCGTCGATGCTGGTGACCAGCGTGTCGCCGGTGACCGGCGACCGCTGCTGCTCGACGGCGATCTGCTTGCCCATCCGGTCCACCTGGACCCGGCGCAGGCCCGACGTGCCCCGCAGCGCCGCGTCGTACGTGGCCTCCAGGCCGTCCCGGCCCACCAGGTCGACGCCGGAGAAGCTGGCCTTGAGTCCCTCGCGCTTCTCCAGCTCGTGCTGGGTGACCGGCTGCAGGTAGCCGAGCATCTGGGCCGCCTCCGACCCGCCGGGGTAGTAGCGGGCCGGCTGAATTTCCGCCGTCACGCCGGGGAAGTCCTCCTGCCGCTCCAGGATCTGCAGCGCCTCCCGGTTCGTCGCCTGGGCGTCCACCGGGATCGGCTGGTACGGCGAGCCGGGCCAGCACGGCCGCGTCACGCCGGGGCCGCAGGCACGGATCTGCTGCTTGAGCTTGTCCGGCGGCATGCCGAGCACCCTTCCCAGCCTCTTCAGGACGGCGGCTCCCCCGTCGGGCAGCCGCTCCAGCGTCGTACGGTCCACCGAGACCACCAGGCTGGTGCGGTTGCGGACCAGCGGCCGGCCGCTCGCGTCCAGGATCTCCCCGCGCAGCGCCGGCACCACGACGTCCCTGGTGCGGAACTCGGTCGCCGTCGCCACGAACTCCCGCCCGCGCACCACCTGGACCTGCCAGAGCCGCACGACGAGGACCACGAGCAACGAAACGACGAGGATCTGAAGGACGATCAATCGCGTGCGCATCCGGGTCATGGAGCCACCTCGCTCATATCCGCCTCCAGCTCGGCACCAGTACGGGCTGCCGCCGCCGCTCGCGGTGGAGCCGGCGCACCGCCCACAACACGACCGGGGCTGCGATCAGGTTGCACAGCGCCACCCACGGCCACACCGTCCGCATGTAGGTCCAGCCGACCCCGTCGTCCGCGATCAGGGCCCCCACCCCGACCGTGAAGGCCGGGGCGAGGACGGCGCACACCACCGTGGCGATCAGGGGAACGTGCTCGCCGAGCTTCCCGGCCACGAAGCCGGTGAGGCACATGACCAGGGCGTACTGCCCGAGCACCTCTCCCGCGGGCGGCAGGATGTCGGCGGCGAGGCCCGCGCAGAAGCCGATGACGGCGCCGTCGAGCGGGCCTCTGATCGCGGCCAGCGCGATCACGACCAGCAGGACCAGGTCGGGCACCACCATGACGGGCAACCGGTTCAGCACCGTCACCTGCACGACCAGGGCGACGAAGACGAGGAACGCGGCGAGCAGGTTACGCGCCATGCCGATCAGTCCCTCTCCCCGGCCCGCCGTGTCGTGTCCGCCTGGGGCGGAGCGACGCCCGCATCCTCCTGAGCCGCGCCCTCCTGCGCCGCTTCCTCCCGAGCGTCACGGCCCGGCTCCTGCGCTCCACCGGACGCGTCCCGCTGCCGCTTCGCCTGGTCCTTGGCCTTGGCCTTGTCCTTGCGGTCCTTGGCCTGGTCCTTCTTCCCGTGCGCGGCCTTCGCCGGCGCATCCGGCAGGACCGAGTCGCGCGGGTCGCGGTCGGGCGCCCGCACCACCACGCCCACGACGTCGAGCGCGGTGAAGTCCGCGTACGGCCGGGCGTAGGCGGTCCGGGTCAGCTCACCGGGCGTCGCCACGACCCGCTCGATCTCGCCGATCGGCACCCCCGGCACGTACGGCGCGCCGTTCTGGGAGCCGAAGGAGACGATCCGCCGCCCCTTCTTCAAGGGCACCGTGGAGTCGAGCAGGCGCAGCCGGATCAGGTCGTGGCCCTTGCCGTCCTCGGTGACGCCGCTGACGACGCCGAGCTCGTTGCCGCCCTCCAGGCGGGCGCCGGCGGACGAGCCGGGGTCGGTGAGCAGGATGACGGTCGACGTCCCGGGCCCGGTCCTGATGACGCGGCCCACCAGGCCGTCGCCGTTCAGGACGGTCATGTCCCGGCGCACGCCGTCACGCGAGCCGACGTCGATCTCGACGTTGTCCTCCAGCCCGGGCGTGTGCCGGCGCGCGATCACCTGCGCCGCGATGACCCGGTAGCGGCCGAGGCCGGACAGGCCGAGCATCCGGTCGAGTTCCTTGGACCTGTCCTTGTCCAGCTCGGCGGCGGCCAGCCTGCCCCTGAGCCGGGCGTTCTCCTTCTTCAGGCCGTCGATGCGCTCCTGAGCGCCGGGGGCGCCGGTCAGCATCGAGAAGAATCTCGACACCGGCGCCGTCACCTTCGTGGTCGCCTGCTCGGCCGTGCCGAACACGGAGGACGCGATCTGCCGCAACGGCCCGGCGACGGACGAGTCGCCGCCGCGGTGGCCGACGGTGATCAGCACCAGAGCCGCGGCGAGGAGGATGCCGAGGATCAGACGGGTGCGGCGGGAATTTCTCATCACGCCCCCTTAGTGGCGGGGTTCCGGCACCAACACCTGCTGGAGCGCCTCGAAGTCCTCCACGCACTTGCCCGATCCCAGTGCCACCGAGTCGAGGGCGTTGTCCACGAGGTGGACCGGCATCCCGGTCTCGTCCCGCAGCCGCTCCTCCATGCCCTTGAGCAGGGCGCCGCCGCCGGTGAGCGCGATCCCCCGGTCCATCAGGTCGCCCGACAGCTCCGGTGGGCACCGGTCCAGGGTGGTCTTCACCGCGTCGACGATCGCGTTGACCTGCTCCGCGGTCGCCCGGCGGATCTCCTCCGCCGAGATCACGACGGTCTTGGGGAGCCCGGTGACGAGGTCCCGGCCGCGGATCTCCGCGTGGATCTCCTCATGGTCGTTGTACGCCGAGCCGATGGCGATCTTCACTTCCTCGGCGGTTCGCTCGCCGAGCATCAGGGAGTATTCCTTCTTGGCGAAGCTCACGACCGCCTGGTCGAGCTCGTCTCCGCCGACCCTGATCGACTGGCAGGTGACGATGCCGCCCATCGAGATGATCGCGACCTCGGTGGTGCCTCCGCCGATGTCCACGACCATGTTGCCGGTCGGCTCGTGGACCGGGAGGCCGGCGCCGATCGCCGCCGCCATGGGCTCCTCGACGATGTAGACCCGGCGGGCTCCCGCCTGGTATCCCGCTTCCTTGACGGCCCGCTGCTCCACACCGGTGATCCCGCTGGGGACCGCGACGATGATGCGCGGCTTCGCGAATCGCTGGCGCTTGTGAACACGCTGGATGAAGTACCTCAGCATGCGTTCCGTGATGTCGAAGTCGGCGATCACTCCGTCCCGCAGGGGACGTACGGCGGTGATGTTTCCGGGTGTTCGCCCGATCATCCGCTTCGCCTCGATCCCCACCGCGACGATCTTCCCAGTGGAGTTGTTGAGTGCTACGACGGACGGCTCGTTCAGAACGATGCCGCGCCCTCGGACGTAGATGAGAGTGTTCGCCGTGCCGAGGTCAACCGCCATGTCACGGCCCAGGAATGCCAGCTTGCTCCCCATGCTGAAGAAGGCCTTTCAGGTGGTTTGCGGGATAACGCATCGCACTCGAATCGTAACTTGTAGTACCCATCGCCCGGCACATCGAGACCGTCAGCGAGCGGGAAAATCTTCCGGCTCAGGGGCCCCAGAAGCGTCACTACCTGGGAAAACACGAGAGGCCCCGGTTTGAGCCGGGGCCTCTCCTGTGGTCGAGCGCTCAGAAGCGGTCGGGGAAGAAGATCTTGATCTCGCGGGCGGCGGACTCGGGCGAGTCGGAGCCGTGGACGACGTTCTCGCCGATCTCCAGAGCGTGGTCGCCGCGGATCGTGCCGGGGGCCGACTTCACCGGGTCGGTCAGACCGGCCAGCGCGCGGAACGCCTCGACGGCCCGCGGGCCCTCCACCACGAGCGCGACCAGCGGAGCGGACGTGATGAACTCCACCAGCTCGCCGAAGAACGGACGCTCGGCGTGCTCGGCGTAGTGCGTCTTGGCGGTCTCGGCGTCCAGCGTGCGCAGGTCCATCGCCACGACCTTGAGGCCCTTGCGCTCGATGCGGCCGATGACGTCACCGATGAGGCCACGACGGACACCGTCCGGCTTGATCAGGACAAGCGTGCGCTCCGACACGAGAATCTCCTCTGTTGCGATCTTCAGCCGTTCTCGGCGACGGCTGCGAAAAGTCGGCTCTCCGCAGCAAGGCGTGCCCATGGCCGCGCTCGCTCGGGTGCTCCGTGCATCCCGCAGCTTACCGGTCTGAGGAGGTTTCCCCGCTCTCCATGCCCTTCTCCTCCGGCGAGGGGGTGGGCGACGGAACCAGCACCGCGGCATCGGGCGACGGTCCCGGTTCCCTCCGCCCCAGCCAGGACGCGATCACGATGATGCCCACGACGGCGAACCCGCCCACCAGGGCCCACGTCCACAGCGCGTCGACGAACGCCTGCGCGATCGGCTCCGGCTTCGTCGGGTCGCCCGACCGGGCCACCTCACGCAGGCGGATGAGCTGGATGCCCGTTCCCATCAGGAAGCCCGCGAGCACGGCGGGGAAGCACAGGGACAGGCCGAACAGCGCCGTGCCGATCCGCACCGGCCGCAGCGCGGCGACCAGCGCGACCGCGGAGCCCCCGGCGAGCATCGCGAACGGCACCACGAGCAGCGGGCCGTCCGGGGTCGGCGCGAGCAGCCTGATCGCGCAGAGACCGGCCACCACCGCGACCAGCCCGGCTCCGACGTATCTCC
Source organism: Microtetraspora niveoalba (assembly GCF_001570405.1). Lineage (GTDB taxonomy): Bacteria > Actinomycetota > Actinomycetes > Streptosporangiales > Streptosporangiaceae > Microtetraspora > Microtetraspora niveoalba. The sequence continues at coordinate 37,282 of NZ_BBYM01000054.1, forward strand.
CGGCCCGTTCCTCGGCCACGGCTCCCACACCCCAGGCGACGACCAGCGCCACGGCCGCGGCCAGAGTGAAGGGCAGCCACAGCCCGGAGAGCCCCGGCCCCCCGCGCACGCCGCCCATCTCCACGTACGTCGCCTGGGCCGCGGTCGGCAGGACGACCAGCCCGACGGCGACGCCGGTGAAGGCCAGCGCCCGCCCGCCGGGCCCCTCGAACGCGGCGACCGCGCCCAGCCCCAGCATCGCCACCACCGCGACCGCCGCGGCGGCGATGACCAGGACCGGCGGCCAGTCGAACGTCGTCCCGACCCCCAGTACGGCGATGCCGGCCGACGGGACGGCGGCCAGTGTCAGCCGGCTGCGCTCCGACGCCGAGGGCCGCCCCGCGTCGGCGTCCCCGCCGTCGGCGCCGTCCCTGGTGACGATCCAGAGCACCAGGTACACGGCGGCCAGCGCCAGCGCGACACCGGTGAGGAGCGGATAGGGCTGGAGCGTGACCTGCCAGGCGGTCGCCCTGGCCAGCGGCCACAGGGCGAGGGCCTGCGCCCCGGCCAGACTCGCGGCCAGCATCCCCGCCCAGAGCGGGAGCAGGAACCTGCGCCGCGGACGCTCCCACACGGCGACGAGGGTCGCGGGCAGCAGCATGCCCGCGCCGACGCCGTGCAGGACGCGCAGCGCGCCGACCGCGACGGCCGAGCCCGCGTAACCGCCCGCCGCGTCCGCCGCGGCGAGCAGCGTGAGCCCCGCGACCAGGATCGGCGCGGCGCGGAACCGCCGTACGGCGATCGCCGCGAGCGGTACGGCCAGCAGCATGACCGGCAGCGCCAGGCCGTGCGCCCGCGTCATGGCGATCTGCGAGGCGTCCGGCGGCAGCAGCGCGGCCACGACGGAGATGGTGTTCGGGATTGCCACGATCGCCAAGGGCAGCGCGACCGCGACGAGGAGCCCGACCACGACGTCGAGCAGCAGGGGAACGCGTACGGCACGAGCGGGCACGGCGGCCCGGGCCTGAGGAATCGGGGGGACGGCCATGCTGGCCGACTTTAGCGCTTCGTCGCCCCTTCGACACGGCGAGCGACGAATATCGCGGTTATCCACAGCGCCGTGAAGAGCACGCCCAGGACGAACATCGTCGGCACGAGGAACCCGGTGGCGATCGCCAGCACCTGTACGACGCTGCCCGCGATGTAGCCCGCGGGCCGTTTCAGCATGCCCGCGGCCAGTACGCACAGCACGGCCAGCCCGATGCCCACCGTCACGGCCACGGCGGTCTCGATGTGCGCCACCGCGATCGCGACCGGGGTGAACAACGCGACGACGATCGCCTCCATGCCGAGCACGCTGGCGCCGAGCCGGCGCATTCCCGGTGTCACCTCGAACCTGCCGTCGCCGCGTCCGCCGCTCATCGTTCCGCCTTGAGTCATCGCTCCACCCTGCGCCATCGCTCCGCCCCGGGTCATCGGTCCGCCTTGAGGAGGACGCGGGCGTCGCCCGCGGTGACGACGGACCCCGTGATCAGCACGCCGGAGCCGAACTCGTCACCCTGGTCCGCCAGACCGACCGCGACGTCGATGGCGTCGTCCAGGCGGGCGACCTCGTGGACCCGATCCACGCCGAACACGCTCTCCGCCCTCGCCGCGAGATCCGCGGGCGCCAAGGACCGGGGCGAGGAGTTCCTCGTCACGACGATCTCCTCGACGATGGGTTCGAGGAACTCCAGGATCGTGTCGACGTCCTTGTCCGCCATGACGGCGACGACGGCGACGAGCCGGGTGAAGCCGAACGACTCCGAGATCGCGTCGACGGTGGCCTCCATGCCGCCCGGGTTGTGCGCGGCGTCGAGGACCACCGTCGGCCCGCGCCGGACCACCTCGAGCCGGCCCGGGCTGGTCACCTGGGCGAACGCCTGCCGCACCAGTTCGTCACCGAGAGGCTCCTCCCCCGCGGTCAGGGCCTCCACCGCGGCCAGCGCGTTCGCCGCGTTGCTCGCCTGGTGCGCGCCGTACAGAGGCAGGAAGACCTCCTCGTAAACGCCCTTCAGGCCCTTCAGTTGGAGGAGCTGTCCGCCCATGCCCAGCTCGCGGTGCAGTACGCCGAACTCCAGACCTTCCCGCGCGACCGTCGCGCCCATCTCCGCCGCTCGACGCATCAGCACTTCGGCGGCCGGGAGCGGCTGCTGCGAGAGTACGGTCGTCGACTTGGCCTTGATGATGCCGGCCTTCTCACCCGCGATCGTCTCGACGTCCGGCCCGAGATAGTCGGTGTGGTCAAGCGAGATCGGTGTGATCACCGACACGACACCGTCGGCGACGTTGGTCGCGTCCCAGGTGCCGCCCATCCCGGTCTCGATCACGGCCACGTCCACGGGCGTGTCCGCGAACGCGGCGAAGCCCATGGCTGTCAGGGTCTCGAAGAAGCTGAGCTTCCCGACCTTGGCGTCGATGATCTCCAGGTACGGCGCGATGTCCTCGTACACCTCGGTGAACCGCTCCTCGGAGAGGGGGACACCGTCGACGCTGATGCGCTCGCGCATGGAGTTCAGGTGCGGGCTGGTGAACCTGCCGACCCGAAGATTGCGCTCTCTCAGCAGCGACTCGATCATCCGCGCGGTGCTCGTCTTGCCGTTCGTCCCGGCGACATGAATGATCGGGTACGCCTTGTGAGGGTCACCGAGCAGCTCCACCAAGGCGGTGATCCTGTCGAGCGTGGGAGTGAAATCCCACTCGACTCCCCTGCGCATGATGGCCTGTTCGACCTCTCGATACTCCACGCATCAACCTTACTGTCAGCCCGGATCGCCGCCGCCGCGAGGACATCGGCAGGTGGAGCCCCTCACCGGGGCGACCTCGCCCGCTCGGCATGGCGAATGACGAACCGGCGATGCGGCATTTCATGGGGCCGATCTCAGACGTCGGCCGCCACGAGCTCCACCTCGAACCCGTCCGCGTTCTCCAGATACGCGGCATAGTGCTGGTCGCCACCGGCGTAGGGGTGACGGTCGGGGAAAAGCAACGTCCAGCCGCGAGCGCCCGCCTGATCGACCAACACGTCGAGCAGAGCACGGCTTTCCACGTGGAAGGCGAGATGATTCAGCCCAGGTCGGCAGCGGTCATGACGTTCGTCGCTGAGAGCGGGAGACTGCTCCAGGACGATGTAGACCGATCCCAGCCGCCAGCTACGGCCCTCGGCCCACTCCTGGAAGGCGGAGTAGCCGAGGGCCTCCATGAGCCACTCCCAACTGACCAGCGAGCGTCGCAGGTCGGGCACCCACAGCTCGACGTGGTGCAGCATCCCGGTCGTCGGTCTCATCAGCGATCCCTTCACTATTCTCACCGCGGCCCCTGAAGATCTGGCAGGCCCCCGGCCGCAGTCCGCCGCGTAGGAACCCCGGCCGACTCCCACCGGCCGGGCCACGCCGGCAACTCAACCCGGCGCGGCCCAGCCTGACCGCCATGTTCAACGTACGGCCGGGATCGCCCGGCACGCGTGGCGGCGGCCCCAAACACAAGGCCTCGGCGCGAGCCGGCAACCGCGCCCACCGCCCCAGCGCATCAGCGCATCAGCAGCTCTATCGGCTCGCACCGGCCGGCCACACCGGCGGCGCGACCGTCGACGTACGGAGGGCGTGCAGCGCAGGCAGGCGTTGCCGGCTGACTGCCCCCACACCCCCCGCCCCCGGAGCCCGCACAAAGCCAGCGCGCCGGCCAAGCCACCCCACACCGCGGCACAGCGCCGTCCCGGACCTCCCCGGCGGACAACAAAAAAAGGGGGCCCGAAGACCCCCACAAACACAACAACAAACACCCAGAAAACGAAGAAGGGGGCCACCCAAAGGTGACCCCCAACTCCAACAATTGTCCGGCGGCGTCCTACTCTCCCACACCGTCCCCAGTGCAGTACCATCGGCGCTGGAAGGCTTAACTTCCGGGTTCGGAATGTAACCGGGTGTTTCCCAACCGCTATAACCGCCGTAACCCTATGAAACACACAACCAGCCACCCACACACCAAACACACATCCATCCATCCATGTGTGCGTGCGGGCAGGACTGTTTGCAGTCTCTGAATCGCACAGTCGACGCGAGCAAAACCTTATGGTCAAGTCCTCGGCCTATTAGTACCGGTCAGCTCCACACGTTACCGCGCTTCCACCTCCGGCCTATCAACC
>NZ_BBYM01000055.1 GCF_001570405.1 Microtetraspora niveoalba
ACGTCCTCCACCGTCGAGGCGGGCGCGTCCGCCAGGTTGAGGAGGATCGGCTCCGCCAGTACGGTCTCGGTGTCGTCCAGATGACGGGCGGCGGAGGTGATCGCCGTCGCGTACCCGTAGGAGAGACTGCCTGCAGCGAGCCGGGCGGCAACGCTCGGCAGACGCGACAACTGCCGCGACAAGGTGACGCGCTCCCCGGCCCGCGCGGAGCGGGAGCCGGTCGCCGCCGCCAGCCATGACCCGATCGAACGCCGTCCGAACAGTTGGTGGCCTTTGCCGGCCTCGGCTATCCGCAGCCGCGCTGCCAGTGCTGCTTCGGCGAGATCGATCACCCGGGCCAGCGCGACGATCTCCGCCATCGCCACCTCAACATCGGTCTCGGCCTCGCCCGGAGAGCCTCCCGGTACAGCTCCCGGCGCAGCCCCTGACGCAGTTCTCGGCGCATGCTCGGGCGCAGCCCCCGACGCAGCCCCTGACGCAGCCTCGGGCGGAGCCCCCGACGACGCAGCACGTGAGGCGTCCCCCGACCATGCGGCCCCCGGCCCCGACGCGTTCCACGACGCGCCCCTGAGACCGGGTGTGGCGGCGGTGGCGGCGATCCGCTCGACGCAGGCGAGCAGGTCCCGGACGGCAGGCCCGGCCAACGCCGGGTCGGGCCAGTCACCCGCCCGGGCATCCACATCCCTACCGTCACCATCAGACGCAGCCTCCCGGCCGGCACCGGACTGCCCCTCCCGGCTCGCACCGGTCTGAGCGTCTCGGCCCGCAGAGGGCTGAGTCTCCTGACCCTCACCCGCCTGACCCCGGCCCCGATCCCGCTCGTGATCGTCACGCCAGCCCTCGACACGGTCCCGCCACTCGCCGCCGCTGTGCTCGCTGTCCTGCTGCCCATCAACCCGCTGCCCCCGGTCCCCGCCCCGTCGCCCGCCGTCCCACTGACCGCGGTCCCGGCCGCCGCGCCGGGCAGAGGCAACCGCCGATCGCTGGTCGGAGGCAGGGCGACGCCCCTGCCAGATGCCATCCCAGGCCGAAAGGCCACCATCGTCATCTTGTGGACACCAGCGCTCGTCCCGGCGCTCGTCCCGGCGCTCGTCCCGGTGCTCGTCGCGGCCGTCGGTTCCCGCCCCCGCCCCCGCCCCCGGATCGGCCGTCCCGCCATCGAACACTGCAGCACCGGTACCGCGCCCTGGAGCACCGGGGCGAACAGCATCCAGCCCTGAGAAACCGAGCGCGGCGGTAGCGGGGCCGGTCGGCGCTGACGGCCGCACTCCACGAGACGGCCCCTGGCCTTCTGCCGGCTCAGCGATGCCCATCAGCCGCCTCGCCCAGGACAACGCATCGTCCCACTCGCCGCGCTCAGACCTGGCGGTGCCGTCCGAGGCCGGATCGAACAAGGACCAGCCCGGCGACGGCACACCGCCACCCTGTCCACCGCTCAGCCTCCCGCTCTGCCTATCGCCCGGCCTCCCATCGGGCCGGGCCACGGTGGATTGCATGGGCTCGAAACGGCGGACATCCGGAGAAGCGGTCTCACCGGGAGCACAGGTGGGGTGAGCCGGAACAGGCGTGCCGACGCGGGTGCGGGTGCGGGCACGGGCGCGATCGAGCAGCACGGCACCGTAGGAGTCGCCGGCGAAGGGGCGGGACCCGTTCAGCGGCTTGTGCCGACGGTGCGACTCCCATCGGGAGGACGTTGACAGCGGGCCGGCGGAGCGCACTGACGGCGAGTCACCGGATCGGCCTGAAAGCAGCACGCCGCCAGAAACAATCATCGGATGTGCCTCCCTTCACGCTCTGATGACGCGGCCTGCCGCCAATATATCGCTCATACGTTCTATTGTCAACGCAGAGTAATCACACATGTGCGTTTTGTCGCGAAGATGATGGGAGTCCTGTTGGGGAGAGTTCAAGATCTCCATGCTGGTCGACGATCTGGGCGATCAGGCTCTGTAGGGAGTCCGTCGTTCCTCTTGCCGGGGCCTGCCCGGGACCTGTGTTCGTTGAGCTGCTCCCCTTGATGCCGGAAGGGGAGTGGAGTGGCCCCGCACGTCCTGGATGTACTGCCCGAGCAGGTTGGTGATGCCGCTGATGGGGCCCCGGCCTTATATGCGGTGGGGATGACAGGCGAGGCGACCGCCGGCGATTGAACTGGTTACAAAGGTGGGGCTTTCATGGCTCGGTGTATAGCGGCCAAATCGCAGCACCGACCAGAAAGCCCTCAATACCGTCCCGTAACGCCCGGCTGAGCGAAACCGCACGCCCCGCTGCCTCATTGACGATGAATGGGCTTACGCCCGCCCCTACAGCTCAGAGGCCGAACGCCGTGCCGCCCTCTGCCCCCCGGCTGCACATGTACGAGCATCACCGCGGCACCAGGGTCCGTTGTCAATGCCCGCCGCGCTTCACCGGACGACCCGGCCGCGCAGGATGATCCGGCTCGGGTGAGGCAGGGCCCGCGGGTCCAGCAACGGGTCGGTGTCGTAGGCGATGAGATCGGCGGGGGCGCCGTCGATCAGGCCCGGCAGGCCGAGCCAGGAGCGCGCGCCCCAGGAGGCCGCCGCGAGCGCCGCCTCGGCGGGCAGTCCGGCCCGGTGCAGCCAGGCCACCTCGCCCGCGACCGTGCCGCAGGGGTGGCTGTCTGTGCCGGCGAGTACGGTGACCCCGGCCTCGTGGGCGGCACGCGCGACACCCGGCGCCGCCTCCCACCCGGCGATCCACCAACTCCTTGTGGGCGTGGGTTCCGACGCGTACCGTCCCTTCGCGCTCGCCGCGAACACCGAGAGCGTGGGCACGAGAGCGGTGCCCTGTGCCGCCATCCGGTCGAGCAGGTCCGGATGGAGGTGCATGCCGTGCTCCAGGCTGTCGACCCCGGCCAGCACCGCGTTGCGGCTGCCCTCGGCGGTCTGGCAGTGGACGGCGACCTTGCCGCCTACGGCGTGCACCGCCTCGACGGTGGCCGCCAGCACCTCCAACGGCACCGAGGGATCGTCCCACCGCCAGTCGCCGATGACCTTGCACCAGCCGCCCGAGGCCCGCGCCTCCTCGACTGCCGCCGTCACCAACTCGTCCAGCGGGACGTCTCGCCCGAAGCCGGGGAAGAACCGGCCGGGGGTGGCCAGCCAACGCCCCGCCGAGCGGACCCGTGGAAGCTCGGCGTCGTCGTCCACCCAGGCGGGCATGCGGGCGGCTGTGCCCGGCGTCCGTACGAGAAGGACGCCCGCTTCGCGGTGATCGAGCAGATCCTTTCGCAGCAGTCCGTCGTCGAAGGGGACTTCCAGGGAGTCCGTGCCGGGGTGGGTATGGGTGTCGACGAGTCCCGGAAGCAGCCAGCCTCCGTCCACCACCGTCTCGGCACCCGCGACCGGATCGGTGCGCAGTACGTCCCCGTCGATCCAGAAAGTCCGCACTTCCCGGTCGGGCAGCACGACACCTCGCACGCGCAGAGCCATGCTCGCACTCTCCTGTTCGTCTGAGTGTCACGGGCCGCCGCACGATGATGTCATGATCCCCGCGACGTCCCAGACATGGCCGAAGGCCGAAGCCCTCGCCGCCCGCGTGGCGTCGTCCGCGTCCGAGAGAAGGGGGCCGCGCGGCGGGGGCGGTGGAAGGCCGGAAGGGTGGGCACCGCCCGCGTCCGACGGAGAAGGGCCACGCGGCGGCGGGCGGTCGCCCGGAGCGGGGTGTCCGGGATCAGCCGAAGGCGGTGGTGCCGGGCTTGACGACGCCGAGGAACGCGGCCACGAGGACGAGGAACCAGATCGCGTAGACGTACGGCAGGCAGGAGCGTACGGAGTGCCGGATCTGCTGCTCGACCTCGGGGGAGGAACCCTCGGTCACCAGCTTGCCGAAGGCGGGGCCGAACGGGCTGAGCCGCCGGCGGATCATCACGCCGGACAGGATGCACAGCGCGTACGCGGCGACCTTGGCGGCCAGCCACTTCGGGTTGGTGGTGACGCCGAAGGGCTCGGCGGTGAAGAAGACGTAGCCGGCGCCGGCGAGCAACACGACGGACAGGCCGTACCGGACGACGAGGTCCAGCTTCTGCACCACCTTGCCGAGCTGGGTCGCGCCGCGGGTGTAGTCGTAGACGACCAGCCCCAGCCAGCACAGCGCGGCCAGCCAGGCCAGGGCGACCAGCCAGCCGGGGAAGACGTCCTCGCCGAACGGGCTGAGCGACATGAGGGTCACGCCACTCGGCAGGAAGAGGACCAGGCAGATCCTGGGCGCCATGTCCACGGCGTGCATGATCTTGGCGGCGACCGAGCGGGCCGGCGTGGGCAGTTCGGAGCGGAGGATGAACCGGCTGGAGTAGAAGACGCCGATGTCGCTCCCGAGCCAGTACACGAAGAGGACGATGTGCAGCAGGATCGCCAGGCTGTACGCGTTGAGGCCGTGGACGGGCGCCATGGGCGCGGTGGGCGACAAAGCGGTGGGCAGGGCGGTGGGCAGGGCGGTGGACAAGGCCGGGGACAGGGCGGGGAACAGGGTGAGGGGCACGAGGGCACTCCCGGAAGAGATGACCGTGACCGGATCACCGGGGGAGCGTCTGACGAATGCCGCCCGTCGCGAGTGCGGACCCGGTGGTCACGACGGTCACCCGCCGGGCCCGGAGGCCCCATCGGCCCGACATCCCGCGCAGGGTCCCCGGTCCCAGACACGACGGTCCCGCTGACCGGGAGCCGGCGGAGCCGTCCTGTCGGCTCGGTGCCACTTGAACCGTCCTGCCGGCCCGGCGCCACTGGAACCGTCCTGCCGACCCGGCGCCACCGGAACCCTCCTGTCGGCCCGGTGCCGCCGGCGTGAAGATCCCGCGTGCCGAGGGGCCGCTGGACGAAGGCGATCCGGCGAAGCCGAACGGGGGACGGAGCTCCGGCCGGCAGGTCCCGGACCCGCGGGAACTCCGCACAAGACTGGGAGTTCCCGCGGGCGGGGCGACAAGCAGGTCGGGTGAGCCGGTGGCGTGAGGCGGTGCGGTGGGGGGGTGGGGTGAGCCGGTGGCGTGAGGCGATGGGTGAGCCGGTGGCGTGACGCGGTGCGGTGAGGCGGTGCGGTGAGGCGATGGGGTGAGCCGGTGCGGCGCCGTGTGGGCCGTGCGCGGCGGGGCATGGTGGGTCAGACGCGCACCCGGTGCCCGGACACGTGGTCGCGTGGTTCTGGGCGGATGAGGTGCGTGGGGGTGGGACGGCTACATGCCGTCGCCGTCCCACCGGCCGCGGGACCGGCTGCGGACGGGGAGGGTGGAGATGATGGGCGCCGGGATGTGGTCGCCCTGCTTCCACGGCCGTCCCGTGGCCCAGTTGTGCGCGCCCGCGTCGGTGCGCTCGTCGGCGTGCTCCAGGGAGGCGGGGTCGGCGCCCCAGTCGAACGCCGGCGCGTCGTGCCCGTGGTCGTGCCCGTGCCCGTGCGCGTGGTCGTGCCCGTGCGCGTGGGAATGGCCGTGGTCGCCGTGGCCGCCCTGGAGGTTGGCGGCGTCCAGGGCCTTGGCGATGGCGATCAGGCTCTTGTCGACGCCCTGGCCGTGCTGCACGTACTCGGCGTCGGGCTCGCCCTGGTCACGCTGGAACTGCCAGGAGGCGGTGAGGTCGGCGATGTCCTTCTCGGTGCGCCAGGTGGGGCCGGAGCCGAGGTCGTGTGTGGACTGCGACCAGCGCATGCGGCCGCCGTTCGGGCCGTAGTTGACCGCCTCGCCGCCCCAGCGCAGCCATTCGTTCTGGGTGTACCAGTTCTGCAGCTCGCCGTCGGAGCGCAGCAGCCAGGTCGCGCCGCCCTCCATGGTGGTGAAGTGGCCGTGCTTGACGCGGGCGGGCCGGAAGAAGTACGTGCCCAGGTCCAGGGTGCCGAAGTTGTACTCCATGTGGCCCTGGGTGGTGTACGCCTCCTCGTAGCAGGGGTGGTGGGCCAGCCGGTGGTCGGCCCAGCCCTCCTGCGCGTGCACGAGGCGGGTGTAGAAGCCGGTGACCGGGTCCACGTGCAGGTACTTGATGAAGAGGCCGGGCATGGGGCCGGGGTTCGGCACCGCGTCCCAGTCCATGGCCTCGCTGTCGATGACGATGACGTCCTCGCGGGCGCCGTCCCAGCGCGGCGCGTTCAGGTTGTCGACGCGGTCGAAGCCCGCGTCGCCGTACTCGCGGTAGTGCAGGATCCGGGTGCCCTCGGCGAAGGTGATCGCGTCGGTCGGCACGCCCTTGGGGGCGTAGACGTAGCCGCCCTTGCCGATCTCGCGCCCGCCGTACGTCATCGAGCCCTCGAGCACGTAGTACTCGGTGTTCGCGTGGTGGATGCCCGGACCGCGGCCCCAGCCGGTGTGGAAGTCGATCCGGAGCGAGGAGGAGCCGTCCTCCTCGTCCACCGAGAGCCTGCGCTCACTGGCCCGCCCCTCGCCACCGACGAGCTCGGCGCCGTGCCATACGTAGTCGTCTTCCTGGATCAGCTCGACATGGGGACGCACTGTGATGTCCTTCCGGTGGGCTCGACGCTGTGTTCCGTTATGTGAAACGGCGTTTCCGTGTATTGGAGGTTAATTGTCTGAGGTTTGAGGGTCAAGGGTCAGGACGCTCCGGTCTTCGGCCGCAGATCGCGCTTGACGATCTTCCCGGCCGCGTTCCTGGGGAGCGCGTCGACGACCTCCCATCGCCTGGGCACCTTGTAGCCCGCCAGGCTGGTGCGGCAGTGCGCCTCCAGCCGGGCGGCCAGGTCGTCCGAGGCGTCGCCGCCGCGGAGCACGACGTACGCCATGACCTCCTCGCCCCAGGTCTCGGAGGGCGCGCCGACCACGGCGGCCTCGGCGACGGAGGCGTGCGCGGCCAGCACGTCCTCGATCTCGCGCGGGTACACGTTGAGCCCGCCTGAGATGATCATGTCCTTCTTCCTGTCGACGATGTGGACGTAACCCTCCTCGTCGCGGATCACGATGTCGCCGCAGGTGAGGAAGCCGTCGTCCGTGGTGCACGCGGCCGTCGCCTCGGGGTCGCCGAGATAGCCGTTCATGAGGAACGGGGACCGGCTGAACAGCTCGCCCGGCTGCCCCGGGCCGACCGGGTTCCCGTCCGGGTCGACGATCCGCAGCTCCGTCATGTACCAGGCGTGGCCGACCGAGCCGGGCTTGCGGTGCTGGTCCACCGGGCGGAGGTTGGTGACGATGCCCGCCTCGGTGGATCCGTACAGCTCGTGCACGCCGCGGCCCGGGAACGTCTCCATGACCCACTGCTTGAGCGGCCAGGGCAGCGCGGCGGCGTTGAAGTACAACGTGTCCAGGCTGCCGAGGTCCCTGGCCGCGAGCGCCGCGCCGTCCAGCGCGCGGAGCATCTGCGCGTGCGTCGGCACCAGGAACGCGGACTGCGCGCGGTCGCGCTCCACGAGGTGGAGCAGCGCCTCGGGATCCCATTTGCGGAGCATCGTCACCGTGCCGCCGGTGTACACGGGGGCGTACCCGAAGGCGAAGCCGGCGCCGTGGTACATCGGGGCGACCGCGACGGACACCCGGCCGTTGCCGAGTCCCCACTCCATCGCCGAGCAGTAGAACGTGAGGGACCTGCTCCGGTGGCTGATCAGCACGCCCTTGGGCCGCCCGGTCGTGCCCGAGGTGTAGGTGACGCAGAACGGGTCGAGCTCGTCCACCGGCACCGCCGGGTCCACCGCCCGCGCGCCGGCCAGCGCCTCCTCGTACGGGAGTCCGGCCTGGACGCCGTCGATGGAGAGCGCGAGGAGCCTCAGCTCCTCGATCGCGTCGCCCACGACGGGGGCGAGCGCGTCGTCCAGGACGACGGCCCGCGCCTCCGAGTGCTCCAGGATGTACCGCGCCTCGGACGGGGTGAGCCGGGGGTTGAGCGGGACCATGACCAGGCCCGCCTTGGCGATCCCGGCGGCGATCTCGGGGTATTCGAGCCGGTTGCCGAGCAGCACCGCTACCCGCAGACCGGGGGTGAGGCCGCGGGCGAGGAGCGCGGCGGCCAGGCGGTTGGAACGTTCGTCGAGCGCGGCGTAGGTGAGGGTGCGGTCGCCGTCGATGACGGCGGTCGCCCCCGGGGTGGCGCGGGCGAACTCGCGTACGCCGCCCGCGATCGACAGAGGGGCGCCTCCACGATGGACGGGCATGCTACTTCCTTCCCTGCGGCCGTCGCCGCTTTGACGTAAGCGATATATCCGAAATAACCGGCATTTTGGGACGAGGTCTCACTGCGAGGGACAGGACGGTCAGCCGCGGGGCTGCCAGAGCGTGACGGAGACGCCGTTCGGGGTGTCGGCGGAGGCGACGACGGCGCGCCCGTGCAGCGGGTCGTCGGTCTCCACCGGGCCGGACAACACCCGCCCGCCCGTCCTGCGCACGCTCTCCAGCGCGGCAGGGAGGTCCCGGGTGCGTACGGACCACCCGCTGTGGCCGAGCGAGCGGGCCGGACGCTGCGCCGCCCGCCGGTCCACGCGGTGCCCGCCCGCGGCGGAGGTGACCTCGATCCGCGCCGTCTTCTCCCCGGCCAGGAACGCGAGGCGCATACGCGTGCCGTCCGGCAGCCCGGCGACCTTGTCGAACCCGGGGGAGGAGAACACCACGTCGTACCAGACGGCCATCCCCAGGCCGTCCGGCCCCCAGAACACGATCTCCGCGTCCGGGTCGGGGACGTGGCAGACGACCGACGTCAGCTCCGTGTACGGCCGGTCCGGGTCGGCCGCCCACGCCTCGGTGCCGCGCACCGCGGCGGGCTGGACGAAGACCACGACCGTCCCGTCCGGGGCGGGGCACACGCCCTGCGTCACCTCGACCTCGCGCTCGCCGACCGCGACGCCGTACGTGGTGGGCGGGGTGGCCCAGGTGTGCCCGGCCCGGCCCAGCTCGGCGTGCGCCGCCTCGATGTCGCGCGCGTACATGTCGATCCCGACCAGGCCGACGTCGAGGTTGTGCGGCGCCTCGGCGGGCGCGACCGGATCGGGGACGCGCACCAGGTGGATCCGCCCGGTCCCGGCGCCGGCGGCGGCGAGCGCGACCACCTCGACGTCGGCCGCGCCCGACCCCCACAACGTTCCCGCGACCGCCGCGGGGACGACGCCCTCGCCGGCCACCTGGTAGCCGAGCCGGCCGGCGAAGAAGTCCAGGTGGGGGCCGAAGTCGGTGACGCCGACGATCGCGGCGGTGATGCCCTCGACCAGCGGCTGCGGGGTGTTCTCGGTCACGGCGAATCCTTCGAAGCGAGTTTGTTCCTTGTATCGGAACACTGTTCCATTGGGGCTGAGATCACGCTAGGCTCGCCGCCGACGGCCTGTCAACGGTCCGTCTTCCCACCCACCGACCACCCGTGACCAGGGAGGACCCATGCGCGCAGCGCTTTCCGGGATGCCGATCATCGCCAAACACCTCGGTGAATGGCGGGGCGAGTACGTCCACATCGACGCCGACGGGGCCGTCGTGGACCGCCACGCGTCCCACCTGTACTGCCGCGTGCCGGAGGACGGTTCGTACGACATCCTCCAGACGAACACCTACACCTGGGCCGACGGGCGGCAGGAGTCGTTCGACTTCGGCGGCACGCTCGACGAGAACGGCGTCTGCCACTTCGACACCGACCGCATCGTCGGCGAGATGAGCCAGGTGGACGACCAGACGATCGTGCTGACCTGGTCGTACAAGAACGACCCGGACAACTACCTGTACGAGCTGATCCAGCTCTCCCGCGACGGCATGCACAAGTGCCGCACCTGGCAGTGGATGGACGGCGACCGCCTGGTCAAGCGCACCGTGATCAACGAGAACAAGGTCGCCTGACCTCCGCCCTTCCGGGTTCCGTACGCCCGCGTCCCTGGCAGGGCACCCCCAGGGCGCGGCGGCCTCCCCACCCGCGCGCCGCCCCGCGCGCCTCTCCCTCCGCCCACGGACACCGCGCTCCATCCGTCGGAGCGCGTGATCCCGCAGCGCCCCCATTCCGCAAATGAGGACCCGGGATGCTTCGATATGTCGGACGTCGGGTCGCCGGCCTCGCGCTGGTCCTGCTCATCGTCCTGACCCTCGTCTTCTTCATGCTCAGGGCCGCCCCCGGCGGGCCGGTCGACGCCTATCTGGGCATGAACCCCACTCCCGAGAAACGGGCCGAGGTCGAGCACCGCTTCGGTCTCGACCAGCCCGTCTGGGTGCAGTACGTCAAGTTCCTCGGCAACCTCGTCTCCGGAGACCTCGGCAACTCGCTCTTCAGCGACCGGCCCGTGAGCGCCATCATCGGGGAGCGGCTGCCCGTCACCCTCGAACTCAGCCTCGCCGCCTTCGCCTTCTGGGTCGTCGTCGGCCTGGCCGCCGGCGCGCTGGCCGCCCGCAGGCGCGACTCGTTCACGGACGGCGTCGTGCGCGTGGTCAGCGTCGTGGCGCTGTCGATCCCGAGCTTCTGGCTCGCGCTCGTCCTGGTCGTCGTCTTCGGGCTCTACATCAAGGGAGTCCTGCCGTCGAGCGGCTGGGTGCCGTTCGCCCGGGATCCGTGGGACAACCTGCGCGGCGTGGTGCTGCCGGCCTTCGCCCTCGGCCTCGGCTCCGGCGCGATCATCGCGCGCACGCTGCGCGCCTCGATGATCGAGACGGCCCAGGCCGACTACGTCTCCTTCGCCCGCGCGATGGGGATGAGCGAGCGGCGCGTCCTGCGCGCGGTCACGCTGCGCAACGCGATCATCCCGACGGTCACCGTCATCGGGCTCATGCTCGGGGTCTTCGTCAGCGGCACCGTGCTCGTCGAGAACGTGTTCAACATCCCCGGCATCGGCCAGACCATCGTCGGCGCGTTCCGCCAGCACGACTATCCGCTGGCCATCGCCTGCACGCTGATCACCGCCTCGGTGTTCCTCGTCGCCAACCTGGTCGTCGACCTCCTCTACTTCGTGCTCAACCCCCGGATACGCGCCGGGTTCCTGAACGGGACGGCCCGCTGACATGGTGATGACCCGAGTGCTCCCGGGCGCGCGCGCCGCTCGTCGCCGCCCGCGCCTGCCGCGGATGTCCGCGCTGACCTGGATCGGCCTGGTCCTGCTGCTGCTGTTCCTGCTGCTGGCCGTCGCCGGTCCGATCATCGCGGGCGACTCGACCGTACGGACGGGCGACACCCTCGCCGCCCCGGGCGCCGGGCACCTGTTCGGCACCGACCACCTCCAGCGGGACCTGTTCGCCCGCACGGCCGAGGGCGCACGGGTGTCCCTGCTGGTCGCCGTGGCGGGCGTCGGATTCGGCCTCGTGGTCGCGGTGCCCGCCGGGCTGGTGGCCGGGTACTACGGCGGGCGCTGGCCGGACGACGTGATCATGCGGATCCTGGAGGCGCTCCAGGCGCTGCCGCTGTTCGTCTTCGCGCTCTTCGTCATCGGCGTCACCGGGACCGGCGACTCCGAGATCGGCCCCGTCACCCTCACCTCGACCGCCAAGGTCGTGCTGCTCCTCGGCGTCGGCTTCATCCCGTACTTCGCCCGGGTGACCCGGTCGGCGACGCTCGTCGAGGTGCAGGAGGACTACGTGAACGCGCTGCGGGTGATCGGGGTCCCCCGATGGCGCGTCGTCGGCGGCGAGATCCTCGTCAACGTGCTCCCGCCGGTCCTGGTCCAGGCGTTCCTGTGGGTCGGCGTCGCCGTCTTCGCGGAGAGCGCCCTCAGCTTCCTCGGCCTCGGGATCCAGCCGCCCCAGCCCAGCCTGGGCAACATCCTCGGCGACGCGACCGGCTACATGCTGCTCGGCGCGTGGTGGTACTCGATCATCCCGGGCCTGGTCATCCTGGCCGCCACCATCGGCTTCAACCTCGTCGGCGACGGCCTCGGAGACGCCCTCGACGCCGACGCCCGCCGCTGAGCCCGCCGCCGCGGCTCCGCATCCCCCCACTCCTTTGAGGACACGTGATGACTGACATCTCCCGTTCCACGTTCGACCGCCGCCGGTTCCTGACGATGACCGGCGTGCTCACCGCGGGCGCGCTCGCGCTGGCCGCCTGCGGCACGGACGACGCCGCGACCGGAGGCGCCGCCGGCGACGGCGCGGCCAAGGGGAGCGCGCCGGTCGAGACACTCGCGTTCGGCGTCGTCTCGATCTCCGACTACATGAACCCGCTCACCAACACGTCCAAGCGGGTGCACTGGATCACCGACCCGGTCGTGGAGTCCCTCTACACCTACGACTCCTCGCTGAAGTCCGTCCCGCTGCTGGCCGACGGCGAGCCGGAGATCTCGAAGGACGGCCTGACCTGGACGATCAAGCTCAAGGAGGGCGTCACCCACCACAACGGCGACCCGCTCACCGCCGACGACGTGGTGGCGACCGTCAAGTACGTCACCGACCCCAAGAGCACGAGCGACTGGACGTCCTTCTTCGTCGGCTACGTCAAGGGCGCGGAGGCCGTGGACGAGCGGACCGTGAAGATCACGGTGACCATGCCGCTCGGCGTGCTCCGCTCCCACCTCACGAACCTGCCCATCGTGCACAAGGACTTCGTGAGCCGGACCGACACCACCATGGGCACCGGGCCGTTCAAGATCGACAAGGTGGCCCAGGGGCGGGAGGTCTCGCTCGTGCGCAACGACGCCTACCACGGGACGAAGCCCGCCCTGCGCGGCGTCGTCTTCCAGGCCGTCCCCGACCCGGCCACCCGGCTGGTGAACCTCCGCGAAGGAAAGATCCACATCATGACCGACGTCTCCCCGGAGAGCGTCGGCCTGCTCAAGCAGGACAGCGCGATCAAGGTGCACGAGATCAGCGCGCCCAGCGACCTCATCACGTACTTCGTGACGGACAAGGCGCCCTTCGACGACGTCCGGGTGCGCCGGGCGCTCGCGTACGCGATGGACCGCAAGGGCGTGCGCGACATCGTTTACGGCGGGAGCGCGCAGATCGCCCAGGGCCCGATCGGCCCCGCGGTCGAGGGCCACGACCCCTCCATCCAGCTCTACGGCGAGGGCCCGGACGCCGCGAAGGCCAAGGCGCTGCTCGCCGAGGCGGGCGTGGCCTCCCTGGAGTTCACGCTGATGATCACCGGCGACGCGCTGATGAAGAACATCGGCCAGGTGCTCGCCGAGGGCTGGAAGCAGGCGGGCATCACCTGCACCCTCGACGTCCTCGACTTCAGCCCCTGGGTGAAGAACTGGGCGACCGGCGAGTACCAGATGGCGATGACCTCGTTCGAGAGCGGCTTCGGCGCCGGCCGCACCGCCTTCACGCTGATCGGCCCGATGAGCTCGAAGAACCCGCTGAACTTCGGCTACAAGAACGACGAGGTGGACAAGCTGCTCTCCGAGGCGTGGGCCACCTCCGACGACGCCGAGCGGGCCGACATCTGCAAGAAGATCAACGGCATCCTCGCGAACGACGCCATCATGATGCCGCCCGTCTATCCCCGGCTCATCGTGGCGCAGCGTACGGACATCACCCCGATCGACGAGACGCTCATGGGCGTCAGCCGGGTCGCGATCCCCCCGCTGCGAGCCGTCTGATGGCCGCCGCGCCGGAGACCACCGTGCCGGAGACCACCGTGCCGGATTCCACCGGACCGGACACCACCGGACCGGAGGCCGCCGGGGCGGGCGCGCCCGCCCCGGGCGGCTCCCCGCTGCTGTCCGTACGGGACCTCGCCGTCGCGTTCCGGACCCGGGACGGCGAGGTGCCCGCCGTGCGCGAGGTCTCCTTCGACCTGGCCCGCGGCGAGATCCTCGGCCTGGTCGGCGAGTCGGGGTCGGGCAAGAGCACCATGCTCACCGCGCTCATGCGCATGCTGCCGCGCAACGCCGCGATCACCTCCGGGCGGGTGAGCTTCGACGGCGTCGAGCTGACCGCCCTGCGCGAGAACGGCATGCGCCGGCTGCGCGGCGACCGGATCGGCCTGATCCCGCAGCGGCCGATGACGTCGCTGTCCCCGGCCACCCCCGTCGGCCGCCAGCTCCGCTGGCACCTCGACGGGCTCGACGAGGACGGGCGGCTGCGGGAGCTGCTCGCGGGAGTCGGCCTCGGGGCCGTGCTCGACCGGCTGGACGGCTACCCGTTCGAGTTCTCCGGCGGTCAGCTCCAGCGGCTGCTCATCGCCGTCGCCGCCCTCGGCAAGCGGCCCGACCTGCTGCTCGCCGACGAGCCGACGACGACGCTCGACGCGACCGTGCAGGCGCAGGTGCTGCGGCTGCTGCTGGAGCTGCGCGACCGCATGGGGCTCGCGATGGTGTTCGTCACCCACGACCTCGGCGTGATCTCGCAGGTCAGCGATCGCATCGGGGTCATGTACGCGGGACGGCTGGTCGAGATCGCCCCGGCCGGCGCGCTGTTCGACGCGCCCCGCCACCCGTACACGCGGGCGCTGCTGGAGGCGATCCCCGGCCGGCGCCGCCGGGGCGAGCCGCTGAAGGCCATCCCCGGCACGGTCGCGGGCGCGAACCGGCTCCCCGGATGCCCGTTCGCCCCGCGCTGCGCCGCCGTCGTCGACCGGTGCCACGAGGAGAACCCGGAGGTACGCGAAGTGGGGGAGTCGCTGGTGCGCTGCCATCGGGCGGAGGAGGACCGGTGAGCGCGGTCAGGGCGGAGGACCTGAGGAAGCACTACCGGATCAGGTCCGGGCGCGGCGGCGACCGAGTGGTGCACGCGGTCGACGGCGTCTCGTTCGAGGTGCCCGCCGGCCGAACGCTCGCCATCATCGGTGAGTCCGGCTGCGGCAAGTCCACGATCGCCCGGATGCTGGTCCGGCTGACCGAGCCGACCGGGGGCCGGATCCTCGTCCACGGCCGCGACGGCGTGGACCGGCGGGCGATCCAGCTCGTGTCGCAGAACCCCTGGTCGGCGCTCAACCGGCGCAAGAGCATCCGCCACGCGCTGGAGCAGCCGCTGGCCGTACACGGGCTGCACCCCGGCCGGGCGGCGCGGGCCGCCCGGGTGCGCGAGCTGCTCGGTCTGGTCGGCCTGGACGAGGCGTACCTCGACCGCCGTCCGGGCGGGGTGAGCGGCGGCGAGCTGCAGCGGGTGACCGTCGCCAGGGCGCTGGCCGTCGAGCCGAAGGTCCTCGTGCTGGACGAGCCGACCGCCAGCCTCGACGTCAGCGTCAAGGCGCTGCTGGTCAACCTGCTGCTGGACCTGAAACAGCGCCTCGGCCTCAGCTACGTGCTCATCACGCACGAGATCGACATCGCCCGGCACCTGGCCGACGACGTCGCGGTCATGTACCTCGGCCGGTTCGTCGAGACGGGCGAAGCGGAGCGGGTGTTCGACGCGCCCCGCCACCCGTACACGCGGGCGCTGCTCGCCGCCGTTCCCGCCCCAGGCCGGGAGCCCGCGGAGCCGCTTCCCGGCGAGGTGCCCTCCGCCGTCGCGCCGCCGCCCGGCTGCCGGTTCCACACCCGCTGCCCGCTGGCCCTCGACGCCTGCGCCCGCGCCGTCCCCGCCCTGGAGCCCGTCGCGGACGGCCGGCTACTGGCGTGCCTGCGCGCGGACGAGCCGCCGTCGCCCCGCTGAAAGCGCGTCGAGCGGCCCGAGCCCACCGAGCCCGATCATCCGACCCCGATCAACCAGCCCGATCAACCAGCCCGATCAGCGAGCCCGATCACTCGGACCGTCACCGAGCCCGATCACCCGACCTGTCACCCAGGCCGACATTGAGAAGGAGAACGAGAACGCGATGACCGACACGGCGAAACCCGCGCTCGTCCAGGACACCGACGGCGGCTACCCCACCGTCCCGCTGGCCAAGGACGTCTGGACGCTCGGCGTCGTCCAGTCCCGGGTGCATCCCACGCCGGATCCGTCGGGGATGAAGGCGAACCTCGACCACATGCTGCACCTGGTCGACAACGCGTTCCACATCGGGTTCGGCTTCAAGCCCGACCTGCTGCTGTTCCACGAGTTCCCGATCAGCGGCTGGGACCACTGGACCAAGGCCGAGATCGAGCGCCGGTGCATCGAGATCCCCGGCGAGGAGACCGAGCTGATCTCCGCCAAGGCCCGGCAACACGGGTGCCACATCGCCTTCGGCGCGTACGTGCGCGATCCGGACTGGCCGGGCCACGTGCTCAGCGTCACCACGTTGATCGGCCCGGACGGCGAGATCGTGGCCAAGCACTGGAAGGCGCGTAACGTCAAGGGCCTCTTCCAGGGCCAGGAGCTGTTCACCACCACCGTCTACGACGTGCTGGACGAGTACGTCGAGAAGTACGGCGAGGACGCGGTGGTCCCGGTGGCCCGCACCCCGCTGGGCAACATCACCATGTCCTCCACGCAGCTCGAACCGGAGCTGTTCCGGGCCGCGGCCATCAAGGGCGCCGAGATCTTCCTGCGCACCGCGACCGGCAGCTTCACCGAGATCGACGTCCGCTCCACGGCGCTGCACAACAGGGTGTACTGCGCGATCGCCAACAACTCCGTGCTCTCGGCCGAGACGAACTTCTTCGAGGACACCGGCGCCGGCGGCTCCGCCATCTACGGCCCGGACGGCGGGGTCGTCGCGGCCGCCGACAGCAAGTTCGAGAAGCTCGTCACCGGGCAGATCCCGATCGCCGCGTTCCGGGCCCGGCATCGCCAGCCGGACATCCACTGGGACCTCTACCGGCCGATCTTCGAGTGCTACCGCAGCCGCTTCGAGCCCGGCCTCTACTCGCCGTACCAGCCGGAGAGCCTCTCCGACGCCGCCCGCTACCTGGAGGGCCGCTCCCGCTGGCGGTGACCTCCCGGGCGCACCGGTCCGAACGAGACCTCCCGGACCTCGTTCTGAAACAAGCGACCGGGCCGGGGCGCGGGCGCCCGGTCGCGGTGGTGCGCCGCCGACGGCGGGCGAACCGGCCGAGTCAGGAGCCGGCGGGCGTGCGGCCGAGCCGGGCGAGGACGCGGGCGGCGGCACGATCGCCGGACTCCAGGGCGCCCTCCATGCCGCTGTCCTCGACGCTCAGGTGCTCGCCGGCGAGCTGGACCCGCCCGGTGTCCGCCGTGGCGGCCGCCGCGAGCGCGGCCATCTGGCCGGGGCGCGGCATGGCCCAGGCGCCCCCGGCCCACGGGTCGCGCCCCCACGAGACGATCCTCGTGATCTCCACCGCGCCCGCGGCCGCCGGCCGTACGCGGGCGAGCTCGTCGAGGACGACGCGCCGCTGCTCGCGCTCGCCGAGCGCGTCGAGCGCCCGGGCGTCGCGGCCGGTGACCCAGACGGCCAGCGCGCTCGGGCCGTTGTCGCACAGCCGCCAGGGCAGCAGCCGCTGGATCGGGCCGTTCGTCCACGTCACCGGGGGCAGGCCGTCCTCACGCCAGAACGGGCGGTCGGCGATGAGGTGGTACTTGGTCAGGGCCGGGTAGGGCAGCTCGGCGACCAGGCGCGCCACCGGCCCGGGCAGCGCCACCTCGATCGCGAGCCGGCGCAGGCTCGTGAACGGGACGGCGAGGACGACGTGGCCGGCGGCGATCCGCTCGCCGTCCGCCAGCTCGGCCTCCACCAGGTCCCCGCGCTCGCGGATCGCCGCCACCGGGCTGTTCGGCCGTACCGGCTCGCGCAGGCGGGCGGCCATCGACTCGGGCAGGCGGGAGTTGCCGCCGACGACGTTCGACGTCTGGGGCGCGTGCCGGGACGCCCGCTGCGCGGCCCGGAGCATGGCCAGCGCCGACGTCGCCTCCAGCGTCTCGAAGGTGCCCGCGCGGTCGGCCAGCGCGACGGCCGCGTCCGAGACGCCGAGCGAGCGCAGGTGGTCCGGCATCGGCACGTCCCACCTGGCCGCCTCGGGGGACATCCAGTCGCGGGGGCCGGTGAGCGGGTTGGCCCGGGCGAGCGCTCCCGCGACGATCAGCGCGGGCGGGACCGCACGCTCGGGACCGGTGAGCGGGTTCCCTTCGCTCGCCGCCCAGGCCGGGGCCGTGCTGGTGTGGCCGTCCACCACGATGGTGTGCTCGCGGAGCGAGACCGTGACCGGTTCCCGGTCGAGCCCCGCGGCGCGTACGTGCCCGAGCAGCCGGGTGTAGCCGTCGCCGATGTTGACCGCGCCGGCCTCCTCCACCCCGGTCGGGCCGTCCAGCGACCTGACCCGGCCGCCGACCCGGTCCGCGGCCTCCAGGACGAGCACGTCCAGACCGGCCTCCTGCAACGCGAGGGCCGCCTGCAGCCCGGCGAGGCCCGCTCCCACGACGATCACGTCACGGATGTCGCGCACGTCGCCCCTTTCACCTTGACTCGGGTTCCGCTTGGCGGAATGCTGTTTCAGAACCTAGTTTCGCCGGAGCGCCGGCGTCAACAGATCGGGATCGGCGGCTCTCCGGCGGAGGCCGCCACGAAGGAGATCGCCGTGACGAGCCAAGGCATGACGACCCAGGCGGACCGCATCGCGGAGCTGGACGACCCGGCGGGCAACCTGGAGGCGCTCGTGCGCGCCCGCGCCGGCACCGACGGCCGCGAGCACACCATCTGGTGGTCGGGCGACGTCTACAGCCAGGTCCCCGGCGAGGACACCCGCAGGCTGTTCGGGTTCGTGGGCTTCAACGTGGCCCGCGCGGTGCGGGTGGACGGCGGCTACGACCTCCTCACCCGGGAGGCCGCCTTCTATCTCGACCCGGTCACCCGCGAGATCGTCGAGACCTGGCGCAACCCGTTCACCGGAGAGGACGTGGAGGTCCTGCACGTCTGGAACGACCCGGTCAACCAGCGCTTCCGGCTGGAGTCGCCGTACGGGCCGTGGCACGCGCCGTACACGGACCTGGGCGAGACGGTGGTGTTCAACCTCGACATCCCCATCAGCGCGCCGTCCGCGCTGCCGGTCGCGGAGTGGCCGAAGAACTCGGCCGGCGACGTCTACCGGGCGATGGAGCTCTTCCAGTTCTACGCGCCGCGCGCGGGGCTGCTCGACCCCGCCGTCGCGAGCGTGCGGTGCGATGTGTCGTGGATGCGGCTGTCGGCCTGGCTGCCCTGGATGGAGATGGCCCAGCGCCCCGGCGGGCTGGTCTTCCACTGCCGGGGCGCGAAGCTGGACTCCTACGACGACCTGCCGGCGGGCGTGCGGGCCTACGTCGGGAAGCACCACCCCGAGTACGCCCACGCCCCGGAGGAGTTCACCGCCCCGAACGAGACGAGCTGGACGTACTTCAAGAAGACGCGCCGTCCCTCCTGACCGCCCGGCGGCGGCGCCCGCCGGTCACCCGGCGGCCGCCGCGGCCCTGATCGCGGTCGTGATGCGCTCCAGGTCGGCGTCGTCCACGACGTACGGCGGCATGGTGTAGACGAGGTCGCGGAACGGCCGGATCCACACGCCGTGACGTACGGCGGCGCGGGTGGCGGCGGCCACGTCGACCTCGTGGTCGAGCTGGACGACGCCGACGGCGCCGAGCACCCGTACGTCCCGCACGCCGCCCAGCCCGCGGCAGGCGGCGAGCCCGGACCGCAGGCCCGCCTCGATCCGCTTGACCTGGACCTCCCACGCCCCGTCCGCCAGCAGGTCGAGCGACGCGCCCGCGACGGCGGCGGCGAGTGGGTTGCCCATGAAAGTGGGCCCGTGCGCGAGCACCGGGAGGTCCCCGCGCCCGATGCCGTGCGCCACCTCCGGCGTGCACAGGGCGGCCGCCATGCTGAGGTAGCCGCCGGTGAGCGCCTTGCCCACGCACATCACGTCCGGCGCGACGCCCGCGTGGTCCGCGGCGAACAGCGCGCCGGTGCGGCCGAAGCCGGTGGCGATCTCGTCGAACACCAGCAGGACGCCGTGCGCGTCGCACAGCTCGCGCAACACCCGCAGATAGCCGGGGGAGTGGAAGCGCATCCCGCCCGCGTTCTGCGCCACCGGCTCGACGATGACGGCCGCCAGCTCGTGCGCGTGCCGTCCGAACAGGTCGGCCAGGTGCGCGGTGTAGGCCGGGTCGGGCTCGGCGTCGAAACCGGCGGGCGGGGCGTCGGCGAAGACCTGCCGGGGCAGCACGCCGCTCCACAGGGAGTGCATGCCGCCCTCGGGGTCGCACACGGACATGGCCTGGAAGGTGTCGCCGTGGTACCCGCCGCGCCATGTCAGCAGGCGGCGCCGCTCCGGGCGGCCGAGCGACCGCCAGTACTGCAGGCACATCTTGATCGCCACCTCGACCGCCACCGAACCGGAGTCGGCGAGGAAGACGTGCTCCAGCGCGCCGGGGGAGATCTCGGCGAGCCGCGCGGCGAGACGGATCGCGGGCTCGTGGGTGAGCCCGCCGAACATCACGTGGCTCATCCGGCCGAGCTGGTCGCGGATCGCGGCGTCCAGCACCGGGTGCCCGTACCCGTGGATGGCCGCCCACCAGGAGGACATCGCGTCCACCAGCTCGTCGTGGCCCTCGACCGGCCGGGCCAGCCGCAGCCGCACCCCGGAGGCCGACTCCACCAGCAGCGGAGCCGCGCGGCCCGGCATCGGCGCGTACGGGTGCCACACGTGGGCCCGGTCCAGCTCCAGCGGATCGGACGGGCGGCGCGGGTCAGGCATTGGGGGGAAGGCCGGTGCCGGCGCCGCGGCGGCGCACCGCGACCAGGTCCGTTCGGGCGGAGGCGGCGGGCGGCGTGCCCGGCGCGGCCTCCTCGACCTCGAACCCGGCGTCCTCGATCATCTCCAGGTCGGCGCCGGCCGGCTGCCCCTCGCTGGTCAGGTAGTCGCCGAGGAAGATCGAGTTGGCCACGTGCAGGGCGAGCGGCTGCAGTCCGCGCAGGTGGATCTCCCGGCCCCCGGCGAGGCGGACCTCCGCGTCCGGGCATACGAACCGCACCATCGCGAGGATCCGCAGGCACCGCCGCGGGGTGAGTTCCCACGTCCCCGCCAGCGGGGTGCCCTCGAACGGGATCAGGAAGTTCACCGGCACCGAGTCCACGTCCAGCTCGCGCAGCGCGAACGCCGTGTCCACCAGGTCGGCGTCGCTCTCGCCCATCCCGGCGATCAGGCCGGAGCAGGGCGACATGCCCGCCTCGCGGGAGCGCGACACCGTGTCGGCCCGGTCGGCGAACCCGTGGGTGGTGCAGATGTCGCCGTACCGCTCCTCGGAGGTGTTGAGGTTGTGGTTGTAGGCGTGCACGCCGGCCTCGCGCAACCGCGCCGCCTGCCGGTCCGACAGCAGGCCGAGGCAGGCGCAGATCTCCACGTCCGGGCTGCGCTCCTTGATCGCGCCGATGGTGGCGGCGACCCGCTCGACGTCCCGGTCGGTCGGGCCGCGCCCGCTGGCCACCAGGCACACCCGCGTGGCCCCGCCCGCCGTCCCCGCCGCCGCGGCGGCCGCCGCCTCGTCCGGCTTGAGCCACGTGTACGTGAGGATCTCCGCCGTCGATCCCAGCCGCTGCGAGCAGTACGAGCAGTCCTCGGGGCACAGCCCCGACTTGAGGTTGATGAGGTAGTTCAGCTTGACCCGGCGGCCGAACCACCTCCGGCGCACCTTCCCGGCCGCGGCCACCACGTCGAGCAGCTCGTCGTCGGAGGTCGCCAGCACCGCCAGCGCCTCCTCGCGGGTCGGCGACTGCCCGCGCAGGCCCTTGTCCACCAGCTCGGTCAACAGATCCATGCCCTCGATCCTGGTGCCGGGCCCGCGCCGTGGCCGATGACGAACCGCACAACAAGGGCCGCCCGATCTTTGTAGCCCGACGCGCCGCCCGGCACCCCCGGCGGGTGGTTCCCGGCCGGCGGTCCTCACTCCGCCGGCGTCTCACCCCGCTCGTTCCGGGCCCGGTGGTTGGCGTGCTTGCGGGCCGCGAACGTGTGCGCCTCGGCCAGCAGCGTGCGGACGGTCTCCAGCGTCGCCTCGCCCGGATCCACCACGCTCACCCAGTACTGCGAGGCGTAGATCGGATGGGGCGTGAGCGTGTCCACCGCCGCGTGGTCGAACCCCGTGTCCAGCACGCCGTCCGCGTCGCGCCCGGTGGGCGCGGCGCCGAACAGGCCGGTGTACGTGGCCTTCGTCAGGCCGATGTTGAGCCGGTACGCGCCCGGCCGGTCCAGCTTGGAGACGGTGTCGTAGTGGTCTCCCGTCACGATCGTCACGAAGGGCGTCTGGCGCTCGGGGGGCAGATCGCGGTCCGGGTCGTACAGGAAGAACGTGTCGCCGGAGGCCTCGAGGACGTTGATCCCGTCGAAGGCCTCACAGATGTACCGCTTCATTTCGCTCGCGTCCATGCCTCAACTCTATTGTTGACCAACCCTGTGAGACTTTTCGCGAGTCCTCCCCGGATTCAGCGTCGAAACCCTCAAACCCCGGCTCGGAGGCTCAGCGCTCGGGGAACTCGGCCCTGACGCCCAG
Organism: Microtetraspora niveoalba; assembly: GCF_001570405.1. GTDB lineage: Bacteria > Actinomycetota > Actinomycetes > Streptosporangiales > Streptosporangiaceae > Microtetraspora > Microtetraspora niveoalba. The sequence continues at coordinate 22,169 of NZ_BBYM01000055.1, forward strand.
CAGCCGCACCGGGCGCCGTTCGGCGAACCGGTCGAGGGCGGCCAGGGCGGCCTCCTCGATCTCCGGCGCCCCGGTCGCCGGCGCCGGCAGGGCGTGGCCGTGGGTGCGCGTCACGAAAGGCGCGTACCGCACCTTGACCACGACGCGGGTGGCCGCTCGCCGCTCGGCGGCCACGTCGTCCGCCACGCGCCGGGCCAGCCGCGCGACCTCGCTCCGCACCTCGTCCCAGTCGTCGAGGTCGTGCTGGAAGGTGGTCTCACGGCTGCGCGAGCGCGGGACGTACGGCGTGCCGACCACCGGCGAGGCGTCCCGGCCGTGGGCGAGCCGGACCAGCCACGGGCCGGTCGCCGGGCCGAACCGCTCCGCGAGCACGCGCGGATCGGCGTCCGCGAGCTCGGCGACGGTGCCGGCGCCCATCGCGGCGAGCCGCCGGGCGGTCTTGGCGCCCACTCCCCACAACGCGTCCGTCGGCCGGTCGCCGAGCACCTCGAACCACGTCTCGTCCGTCAGCCGGAAGACGCCGGCGGGCTTGCCGAAGCCGGTCGCCAGCTTGGCCTGCAGCTTGTTCCGCCCGATGCCGACCGTGCAGTCGAGGTCGGCCGTCTCCCGCACGCGCCGCTGGACGAGGCGGGCCGTCTCCTCGGGATCGCCGTCGACGGCGAGGAACGCCTCGTCCCAGCCGGCCACCTCGACCACGGCGTCGAACTCGCGCAGCGTCGCCATCACCCGGGACGACGCCGCCTCGTACGCGTCCCGGTCCACGGGCAGGAACACCGCGTCCGGACATCGCCGCGCCGCCGTGCGCAGCGGGAGGCCGGAGTGCACGCCGTACGCGCGAGCCTCGTAGGAGGCCGTGCTGACCACGCCGCGCTTGGCCGGGTCCCCGTCTCCGCCGACGACCACCGGACGCCCGCGCAGGTCCGGGTGGCGCAGCAACTCGACCGCGGCCACGAACTGGTCGAGGTCGACGTGCAGCACCCAACGGGACACATCTCATTCTGCGCCCAGCGACCTCGCCGGGCGGGGGCCGGGGCGTCAGACGCCCCCCGTACGCGCGTACTGTCCGATCGGTCAGTTATTCTCGGATCATGGCACGCACCGCTGGCGCCATGCGCGCGGACATCCTCGACTCGGCGGCCCGGCTGTTCGCCACGGGCGGCTTCCGCGGCACGTCCTTACAGGACATCGCGTCCGACGTGGGCTGCTCCAAGGCGTCCCTGCTGTACCACTTCACGAACAAGGACGCGATCCTCACGGAGCTGTTGTCGCCCGCCGGGCGGGAGCTGGCCGAGCTGGAGGAGCGGCTCGCCCCGCTGGACGGCGAGGAGGCGGCGCGGGCGGCCGTCGACGGGCTCGTCGACCTGTCCCTGCGCTTCCGGCGGCAGGTCAGGATCCTCATCCAGGACGTCGACACCATGACCGCCCGCCCGGAGCTGCCGGACGTGTACGCGCTCACCGACCGGCTGGTGGACGCGCTGGCCGGCCGTTCGGACGCCCCCGAGGCCCGGGTGTGGGCCTGGATGGCGCTGGTGGGGATCTTCCTGGCCAGCGCCGGCGACCTGCAGGTGTCCGAGCCGACGCTGCGCGCCGAGCTGGCCAGGGGCGCGCTGCGCACCCTCGGCCGCCACACCGACTGACCCTTCGAGAAAGAGACCCTGACTTCTGATGGCAACGTTGCTGTACCGGCTGGGCCGGTTCTCCTTCCGCAGACGAGGGCGCGTGGCCGCCGTATGGCTGCTTCTGCTGGCGGTGCTGGGCGGCGCGGTCGCCGCCTTCAGCGGTTCCACCACCGACAAGTTCGTCATGCCCGGCACCGAGTCGCAGCGGGCGCTCGACTCCCTCGCCAAGGAGTTCCCGCAGGCCAGCGGTGCCACCGGCACCATCGTCGTCGCCGCCCCGCAGGGCGGGAAGCTGGACGCCGCGAGCCTCGCCCCCGTGGTGAAGGAGGCGGCCGCCGTCCCCGGCGTCGTCGCCGCGCTCGACCCGTTCCAGTCCGGCGCGGTCTCACCCGACGGCCGCTACGCCCTCGTCCAGGTGCAGTTCCAGCACGCGCTCAAGGACATCACCGACGCCCAGCGCGACGCGTACCTGAAGGCCGGCTCCTCGGTGACCGCGCTGCGGGTGGAGCACGGCGGCGAGATCCTGACCACCGCGCCCGAGGTGGGCGGGTCGGAGGGGATCGGCGTCGTGATCGCCGCGGTCGTGCTGATCGTCACCTTCGGCTCGCTGGTGGCCGCCGGCATGACACTCCTGAACGCGCTGATCGGCGTCGGCGTCGGCATGGCCGGCCTGTACGCGCTCAGCGGCGTCGTCGAGCTGACCTCCGTCACTCCGGTGCTGGCGCTGATGCTGGGCCTGGCCGTCGGCATCGACTACTCGCTGTTCATCACGTCCCGCTACCGCCAGTTCCTGGCCGAGGGCATGGAGCCCGCGGAGGCCGCGGGCCGGGCGACCGGCACCGCCGGGTCGGCGGTCGTGTTCGCCGGCGCCACCGTGGTCATCGCGCTCGCCGGCCTGTCGATCGTCGGCATCCCCTTCCTGAGCGCCATGGGCCTCGCCGCGGCCGGCACCGTGGCCATCGCCGTCCTGGTCGCCCTCACCCTGCTGCCCGCCTTCCTGTCGTACGCCGGCGCCCGCGTGCTCCCGCGCGCGCAGCGCACCGGCCGGGGCGCGGGCGCCGGCCGCGAGGGGTTCGGATACGTGTGGGGACGCGCCGTCACCCGGCTGCGGGTGCCGATCCTGCTGGCCGGGATCGTCGGCCTCGGCGCGCTCACGCTGCCCGCCCAGGACCTGCGGCTGGCCCTGCCGGACGCCGGGACCGCGGCTCCGGGCTCGCCCGCCCGCGAGGCGTACGACCTGACCAGCGAAGGGTTCGGCGAGGGCTTCAACGCCCGCCTGATCGCCGTCGTCTCCGCCGCCGACGCCCAGACCACCACGGCGGCCGCCGGGCGGGCCGCCCAGCTGATCCAGCAGACCGAGGGCGTGCTGGCCGTGGCCCCGCCGCAGCCCAACGCCGCGGGCACCACCGCGCTGCTGACCATCATCCCGAAGGCCGGGCCCACCGCCGCGGCCACCGAGAACGCCGTCCACGCCATCCGCGCCAAGGTCGCCGCCATCGACGACGCCGAGATCGCCGTGACCGGCGCGACGGCCGTGGGCATCGACGTGTCCGACAAGCTCGCCGACGCCATGCCGGTGTACCTGCTGCTGGTCGTCGGCCTGTCGGTGCTGCTGCTGATGCTGGTCTTCCGCTCGATCCTGGTGCCGGTCAAGGCGGCGCTGGGCTTCCTGCTCACCGTCGGCTCGACCTTCGGCATCACGGTGGCGATCTTCCAGCAGGGGCACCTCGCCGACCTGGTCGGCCTGGAGGTGCCGGGGCCGCTGGTCAGCTTCCTGCCGATCCTGCTGATCGGCATCCTGTTCGGGCTGGCGATGGACTATGAGGTGTTCCTGGTCTCGCGGATGCGCGAGGACTTCGTGCACGGCGACACCGCCCGCCAGGCCACGATCAACGGCATGGGGCACAACGCCCGGGTCGTCACCGCCGCCGCGCTGATCATGACGGCCGTTTTCGGCGGGTTCGTCTTCATGGAGGATCCGATCATCAAGTCCATGGGCTTCGCGCTGGCCGTCGGCGTGCTCGTGGACGCCTTCGTGGTCCGCATGACGCTCGTGCCCGCCGTGATGTCCATGCTCGGCCGCGCCGCCTGGTGGTTGCCCCGGCCCCTGGACCGGGCGCTGCCCAACCTCGACGTGGAGGGCGAGCGCCTGCGCCACCACCTCACCACCTCCGAGCCCGTCCCGGAGAAGGCCCGCGCCTGACGCCGACCCCGGTGGAACGCCTCCCGGCCCGTGCGCGTGCCCGTCCGGGAGGCGTTCCCGTGCTCGTACGTGTGCGGGGAGGCGGTCCCGCGCCGCCTGGGCGCCGGGGGCGGATCCGCCGGGGCCGCGCCCTCCCCCGGAAGGGGGAGGCCGTTCCCTCGGGGGCGGGAAGCCCGGCCGGGCGGCGACGGCGAGGCTGGCCGCATGACCACGCACCTGAAGACCACCCGCCCCCCGGTCGAGGCCGTCGTCCCGCCACCGCCACGGTGGGCCGTCGTGGCCGCGCACACCGTGCCGCTGCTGGCGCTTCCCTCGGGGTTGTGGCGGGTGGCGCTGGTGGCCGGCGTGCCCATCGGATTCAACGGTCAGGTGCCGCCCGGCGAGACGGCCTACATCCTCGCGTTGAGCGTGGTCAGCGAGCTGGCCGCGCTGATGACCCTCGGCCTGGTCCGTCCGTGGGGCGAGGTCGCGCCGCGCTGGATCCCCCTCATCGGCGGCAGGCGCGTGCGACCGGCGGCCGCGATCGTCCCCGCGTGCGTCGGGGCCGCGCTCATCGCGCTGATCTGCGCGTGGGCGCTGCGCGGCCAGTTCCAGGGCATGCTGGCCGACGAGATGACGACCGCCGGCCACGCCCTGCTGATCGCCTGCTATCTCCCGCTGCTCGGCTGGAGTCCGCTGCTGCTCGCGGTGACGTACTCCTACTGGCGCCGCCACCGCCGGGCGACGGCCGTCCCGGCGTCGCCCGGCGACCGCGTGAGCCGCTGAACCCGAGGTGCGGACCGGTCAGGCCAGATGCTCCACCGCGCGGTACGCGGCGTCGATGGCGGAGTGGGTGTAGGCGAACGCCTGGGAGTCGGAGTTGGCGATGGCGATGCGGCCGACCGGGCGGCGGGCCAGCGCGTACGGCCGGCGCTCCTCCGGCTCGAAGATCGCCGGGTCGTCCAGCGAGTTGTACTCGTAGGCGTAGCCGTGCGCCCATCGGTTGACCGTTATGCCGGCGATGTCCCTGCCCGGGTCGAAGCCGTGCTCGCCCAGCGCCCGGGTCATCGCGTCCCGGATCTCACGCTCGAAGTCCTCGAACGGCGTCCTGATCAGCGCGCGCCTGCCCGCCCTGTGCTGCTCGCGGCAGGTGAGGCCGGGCTGGTTGGGCGTGGCCGACAACGAGACGACGGTCGGCAGCTCGGGGGAGTGCGGCATCTCGAAGTCGCCGATCCCGGTCACGGTCGGCAGCCCGAAGCTGTTCCAGTACATCGTCGGCGTGCTCACCCGTGAGACCCGGGCGTGCGCGAAGGCCCGCCAGTCGCGCAGGGCGACCCGGGCGTAGACGAGGGGCACCTTGGCGCCGTAGCGCATCGCGGCGACCTGCTCGGGCGGCAGCTCGGGGACCACGTAGGAGGACACCGAGTTCCAGCAGGCCATCACCACACCCTTGGCCCGGACCCGCAGGCTGCGGCCCCCGTTCGAGTAGGACACCGACACGCCGCCGCCCTCGTTGCGTACGTCGAAGACGGTGCTGGACAGGCGGACGCGGACCGTGGAGCCGGGGTGGTCGAGGCGGTCGTAGCGGGTCCTCGCGGTGGGGATGTCCTGCCAGCCCGGCTCGCGGCCCGGGAACGCGTGCGGGACCAGCCTGCTGACCAGCAGCCGCGCGATCGAGGCGTTCCCGTCGGGGAAGTAGAAGTATCCGTCCTGCTCGGTCTCCTTGAGGATCTGCAGCGGCGTGAACCCGGCGCCGGGCCACGGCGTGTGCTCCAGGCCAAGCCCGCCGAAGCCCGGCTGCCCGGCGGCCCAGGCGTCGGCGGAGGCGACCCGGTCGACGTTCACCCCCCACAGGCCGTTGGTGCCGCGCCGCATGACGGCGAGCGCGTCGTCGTCCATCCCGATCTTCTCGCGCAGATAGCTCTCGTACGGCGTGCGGGCGAGGATCTCCTTCTTCTGCGCGTCGGTCAGCCCGGGGTAGAAGTCCTCCTTGGTGGTGTAGAGGCGAACGAGCGCGGCCCTGCTCGCCTCGCCCAGGGGCATCCTGGCCGCGTACGACTCCCAGGACTCGCCGGGCTCGCGCGCCACCAGCAGGTCCCTGCCCCAGCGCTCCTGGTCGAACAGCGTGGCCGAGCGCAGCCCGTACCGTCCGTACGCGTCGTCGTGGACGGTGGACAGCAGCCGGGGCAGGTCGACGCCGAGGTCCTGGGTGATCAGGCCGAGCGCCTGAGGGGACCAGGAGCTGGGCGTGTCCATGTAGACGGTGCCGCCGTTGGACAGCAGCAGGTGCCGTCCGACCTGGAACTCGTTGCGGCGGGCGTGCCCGCCGAAGTCGTCCAGGGCGTCCAGGATGAGGATGCGGGCCTTGCGGCCCGCGGCTTTCCGGTAGAACCAGGCGGCGGCCAGGCCGCTGATGCCGCCGCCGACCACCACCAGGTCGTAGGACTCGCCGGTGTCGGTCACCCGTCCCGGCTCGAAGCGGCCGTCGCGGACGGCGTGGGCCACGTCGAAGGATCCCGGCTGCTGGCCCCGCAGGCCGGTCAGGGCCGGGGGCTGGGGAGAGCCGGGGCCGCCGGCCGCCGCGCCCGCCGCGGCCGGGGTGGCCGCCTGGGCGGCACCGGGGAAGGCCGCCGCGGCGGCCAGTCCGGCGGCGCCGACGGCGACGCCGTCGAGGAAGTCCCGCCGGGTGATCTTCCTGTGCATTCCGAGGTCACGATCGCTGAACCTGGCCACGGGCCACCTCCACGCTCACATGCCGACACATCCGGATTTCGAACCGGAAGTCGGATGATCGGCATGGTAAGCATGTGTCGACCGGGAGATGAATAGTGGTTTTCGTGGAAGATCGGCATGATCGCGACGGATTCGGTTGTCCCTTCGGCGGGATTCCGGTCCGGTCCCGGGAGGGCGCCGCGCCCCCGGACGGTCGCCTAGCTGGGCCGTTCGGCACGGGGCCGTTCGCGTGGAACGGTCCCCGGCGGCCGTGGCCGTACGCATGACGCGCCCGCGGGGAGGCCGCGTATCTCGTCGCGCTGGTGGCGCAGACGGTGAATCAATCACCGGCTGCCCGGGCGTCATGTGGGGTGTCCGCGAGCCTTGGCCGAGTCGGTCACCTCGCCCGCAGGGGCTTGCGGCCCTCGCGAAGCCCGCTTCGCCGGGCTTGACGGCGTAACGCGAACTTTCGCTCCGTCCAAAAGTAAAAGAGAGATAGATCGTCTTGTGGAACGGAGAGGAAGGCATGAACTTAGGCAGCGGACTGATCGCCGCCGTCCTGGCCGGATCGGTCGGCATGACCACGCTTCAGGCACCACCATCGCCCGGCCGGGGGGATGCCCGACACGATGACGGCGCATCGGAGGGCGCCATCACACTGATCACCGGCGACCGGGTCGTGGTGACCGACCGGGGCCACCGGGTGGAGCCGGGGCCGGGCCGGCAGGTCTCCTACCACACCCGCCAGCGCGACGGGCACCTGTACGTGTTCCCCTCCGACGCGATGCCGCTGGTCGCTCAGGGGGTCCTGGATGAACGGCTGTTCGACGTCACCCAGCTGCTGCAGTGGCGTTACGGCGACGCCGACCGGGCCGACATCCCGCTGATCAGCCAGTCGGCCGAGGGAGTCACGCCCGCCGCACCGCAGGCGGCACGGCAGACCATACGGCTGGACGCCCTCGGCATGGGGGCGTTGCGCGTCCCGAAGGCCGATACGGCCAGGACGTGGAAGGACCTCGTCAACGGGCCGCGGGCGCTGGCCGCCGGGAAGTCCCGGCTCTGGCTCGACGGGCGCCGCGAGTTCACCCTGGACCGCAGTGTCCCGCAGATCGGCGCGCCCGAGGCGTGGAAGCAGGGCGTGACCGGCGAGGGTGTCACGGTGGCCGTGCTCGACAGCGGCTACGACCCCGACCACCCGGACCTGAAGCAGGTGGTCACCCAGTCGCGGAACTTCAGCGACGCCCCGGATATCCGCGACAACGTCGGCCACGGCACGCACGTCGCCTCCACCATCGCCGGTGCCGGGGAGAGGTACCGGGGTGTGGCGCCGGGCGCCAAAATCGCGGTCGGCAAGGTCGGCGAAGAGTACATAACCGATTCGGCGCTGCTGGCGGGCATGGAGTGGGCCGCGGTCGAGGCCAAGGCCAAGATCGTCAACATGAGCATCGGCGCCCCGGACACGCCGGATCTCGACCCGGTCGAGCAGGCGGTGAACACGCTGTCGGAGCGGACCGGTGCGCTGTTCGTCGTCGCCGCCGGCAACAACGGCTCGAATCGCCAAACGATCAGTAGCCCGGGGAGCGCGGACGCCGCGCTGACCGTCGGCGCGGTGGACAAGTCCGACCGGATGGCCGAGTTCTCCAGCCGCGGTCCCCGCCAGGGCGACCACGCGATCAAGCCGGACGTGACCGCCCCCGGTGTGGACATCATGGCCGCCGCGGCGGCCGGCACGGCGGACGGCCCTTATGTCTCCCATAGCGGCACATCGATGGCCGCCCCCCATGTGGCCGGAGCGGCGGCGATCCTCGCCCAGCGCCACCCGGACTGGAACGGTACGCGGCTCAAGGCGGCGCTGATCGGCTCCGCCACCCCCACCGCGGACGCCGGGCCGTACGACCAGGGTGCGGGCCGGGTGGATGTGGCCCGCGCGTTGGCGCAGCAGGTCGTGGCCGTTTCGGGCAACGTCTCGGCGGCCTTCCCCTGGAGGGATTCCGGCAAGAAGGAGGCGACCAGGACGATCACCTACGCCAACTCCGGTGACTCTCCCGTCACCCTCGACCTGGCCGCCGACGAGGACATGCTGTCCCTGTCGTCCGCCCGGCTGGAGGTGCCGGCGAAGGGAGAAGCGTCGGTCACGGTGACCATCAACGCCGAGCAGAAGGCCCCAGGCGACTACGCCGGGGTGATCATGGCCAAGTCCGGCGACACGGTGGTCCGGACACTGGCCGGCGCCTACGTCGAGCCGGAATCCTACGATGTCACGGTCACCGGCACCGGCAGGAACGGCCAACCCGCCGCCGGCCTCGGTGAGATCTACAGCCTGGAGACGGGCGCCACATACCAGCTGTTCCTCAAGGACGGAGTGACCAAGATCCGGCTACCGGTCGGCACGTGGAACCTCTACGCCGACCTGTATGAGGAGAGCGCGGAGACGATGGCCCATATTCCGGTGACGGTGGGCAAGACCGACCAGAACGTGGTGCTGGACGCGCGTCAGGCCAAGAAGATCGAATTCGCGATCGACGAGCCGACCGCCGCGCCTGAGCCCTCACTCCAGGTCACTCTCGCCAATGGTTCGTGGTACTTCGGGTGGTCCGGCTTCGACTCTCCCCAGTACGAGCATTTCGTACTGCCCGTACGGCAGCCCGGCCTCCGCTACCTGGCCAACCAGGTGTGGCACAAGAAGGACGCGACCCCGAGCCCGTACCGCTATGACCTGGTCGAATACCACAAGGACGGTATTCCGGACGACCCCTCCTACACCGCGCGGACGCGTGATCTGGTGAAGGTGACCGCGGCCTACCGGGCCTCCGGCGTGGCGGCTACGGGATCCGTCTGGACGGGCCCCCGTCTCCCCGGGCTCGACTGGGCCTGGAAGTCCCCAACCCACGTGGTCGGATTGCCCAGCACCGTCACCAACTACCGGACCCCGGGCTTCTTCTGGGACACGGAGGTCACGACCGGCACGTCGTGGGTGCGCGACACCGGAAGACAGCTGGATCGAGGACCCGTCCGGGAGACGTGGAACACCGCGGTGACCGGACCGGCCTTCGCCACTCCCGGCGGCAGTCGTACCGGCGACGAGCTCCGCTTCCCGGCCAACCAGCTCTTCGCGGACGGCACGCCCGGACGGACCGGCGGTGACGGCGCGGCCACAGGAACGCTCACCCTGGCCAGAGGCGGTGAGGTGATCGCCAAGACCGACCTGGCCGGCTGCGACCGCTGGGAGACACCGCAGTGCCTCCTGTCGGCGGAACTTCCGGCAGAGAAGGGGACGTACACGCTCCACGCGTCGGCAGGCAGGCAGGTGCCGTACGCGGCGCTGTCCACAGCGGTGGACGCGGTCTGGACCTTCCGCTCCGCGACCACGGAGAAGCCGCAGCCGCTGCCGCTGATGACGGTGCGCTACGCGCCGGAGGGGCTCGACGACCTCAACCGCGCCAGGCGGGGGTCTGTGACCCGGTTGCCGATCCGGATCGAGCGGAATCCGGGAGCGGCGGAGGCCGCGGTGCGGTCCGTCAAGCTGGAGGTGTCCACCGACGACGGCGCCGGCTGGCGCGCGGTGCCGGTGATCCCCGCCGGGTCGGGATGGATGGCGCTGCTGGCCAACCCCGGCACGCCGGGCTTCGTCTCGCTGCGTGCCACGGTGACGGACGCCGCCGGTGACAGCGTCATCCAGACGATCACGCGGGCCTACGCCGTTCGATGACCGAGCCGGTCCCCGCCGGCCGCACGGCGCGGACAGCCGGGGTGGCGTCAGCGAGCACCATGGGTGCAGGATTCCACGGCGACGGCGGGGATCGGGAATCAGGGCGAGGTGATCGAGCAGGCTCACGCGGTCCATCGCAGGGGGCGTGGACACGTCCTCGGTCAGGTCGGCGAGTCGGCTCACGGCAGGGGAGATCGGGGATGCTGCGGGCAGGCACGGTCTTCTCTGATCATTTGGCGTCGAGAACCTCATGATCACTCGGACCAGGACGAGGGGCTGCGGGCGGCGCTGGAGATCCGCCGCGGGTGGCCCGAGGTCGGCGTGCTGGTGCGGTCGCAACGGGGCTCCCGGTCAGTGGGACGGGCCGCGCGGGAGCGGTCGCCGTGCTGGAGGGTTCGTGGGGAGAACCCGGAAACGGGACGGGCCCTCTCGCGCCGTGAGAGGGCCCGTCCTGCCGGCGTGGGTCAGGCGGCCGACCTGGCGTCAGGCGGCCGACCTGGCGGCCAGCGCGACGGTCGCCTGCCGGGTGACGCCGTTCACCGTGACCGCGACGACGACCTGCCCCGGGCGCAGCGCCGTGAGGGCGCCGGTCTCCGGGTCGAGCACCGCGACGTGCCAGGGCTTGGCGCCGGCGCGGTCGCCGACGTACAGGTTCGGGGAGCCGGACCAGTCCGCCGAGACGGGATGGGCGACGGGCACCGTACGGCCGTCCTGGGTGAGGGAGGCCGACACGCGGCCGGGCTCGCCGACCTTCACCGAGGAGGGCGCGGTGAGGGTCAGCTCGTCGACGTGCGGGCGGACCTGCGTGCCGATCCACGTCGGCGCGTCCACGAACCAGTCGCGCCGGACGCGCTCGGCCTCCTTCGGCGTCACCGGGTCGACGCCCCACAACGACCAGCCGGTGAACCCTCCGTCGTCCGCGGCCGTGGCCGGGTTCTTGCCGGAGTTGCCGTTGATGAAGTACGGCACGGCGTCGACGCGCGAGGCGTGGAAGGTCCCGACGTGACCGCCGATGAAGGCGGCTCCCTTGCCGGTCGTGCGCTGGAAGTCGGCCAGCCATTCCTCGACCAGCGCGGCCTCCTTGCGGTCGCCGAGCTGGCTGCCCTTGCCCGGGGTCGGGTCGCGCGGCGGCACGTGGAACAGCACGGCCACCGAGCCGATCGAGGGATCGGCGGCGGCCGCGTCGAGCCGCTCGCGGAGCATGGCGACCTGCTCGAACCCGCCGCCGCGCAGGTTCAGGCGCGAGGTGTCGAGCGTGATGAACCGGGTGCCCTTGTGGTCGAAGACGCCGTGGGTGTCGCCGAAGACCGCCTTGAAGTTGCCGATGTCACCGCCCATCACCTCGTGGTTGCCGGGCACGTAGTGGAACGGCAGCTCGCCTCCGAGCTCCTCGTCCAGGATCCGCCTGGCCAGCGCGAAGTCCGCTGGGGACGCCTCGTCGACCAGGTCGCCGTTGATCACGAGGAAGTCGGGCCCGGCCGCCTTGATCTCCCGCAGGGTGCGGCGGACGTTGGCGACGATGTCGCTGCCGGGGTCGCGCGCCACGAACTGCCCGTCGGACATGACCGCGAACCGCCACGGCATCCCGGCCACCTCGGCTCCGCCGCGGACGACCGGGTCGGCCGTCCCGGGCGCGCCCGGCGCCTCCACCGGCGGCGGCACCTTGGCGACGAGCCCGTCGACGACGATCTCGCCGTCGTACTTCTGGTCGGCCCTGGTCTCGGCGACGTAGAAGCGCCGGAGCTTCAGGGGGTAGCTCACGCCGGGCGGGACGGCGAACTCGACGTACTTCCAGCCGGTCCAGGTGAGGTAGGGGCCGCGCAGGATCTGCGACTGGCCCTGGGAGTCGTAGAACTCCAGGCTCGGCCACTCCCCGTTGCCCGCGGAGTGGATCCACATGCCGAACGCCTGCGGCTGCCCCTCTACGGTGATCTGCCGTGGCGGGTTGGCGTAGGCCGCCCGCGTCGCCGTCGACTGGGTGAAGTCGTACGCGAGCCGCAGCCCGCCGCCGCTCTGGCCGGGCGCCGCCGACAGCGACCCGGTGGCGCGCGCCGCGGCGAACGTCCACGACGCGGCGTCCTCGAAGTCGGCGACGGAGACGTCCTGGTAGCCGACCGTCACGGGCACCGAGGTGCGGACCTTGCCGGCGGAAAGGGTGATCAGGCCCGACCCGGTCGCCTTCTTCGCCTTCACGGTGAACAGGCCGTGCTCGGCGGGGGCGACGTCGAACAGGGCGGTGTCGTAGTCGAGGCGCAGGTCGGCGGGCTCGATGGGCGCGGAGTTGCCGTTGCGGTCGTACCCGACGACGCCGAAGACACCGGAGGCGTCCGCGCCGGCGAGGCCGACCCGGTCGGTCGTCGCGCCGAGCCGCGTGAGGGGCTGCAGGACGGTGAGCTCGATCTCGCCCTTGGCGCCGCCGCGCGAGGCGGTGACGGTCGTACGGCCGGGCACCAGGGCGTGGAAGACGCCGTCGCGGCCGACCCGCCCGTGCGCCGCGGGGGTGGCCCGCCACGACGGGGCGCCGTCCACCGGGCCGTACGTCTCGTCGTGGCCGGCGGCGGTGAGCCTGCGGGTGAGGCCGGGGAAGACGCGGTCGGTGCGCCCGCCCGCGGTCGGGCCGGTGCCGGGCGCCTTCACGGGGTCGGCGGCCGTCTCCACCCAGAACCCCTTGAGTCTGCCGCTGCCGGCCGGCGCGTAGAGGGCCAGGCCGTTGGGCACGTGCCGCTCCTCGCCGTCGGAGGGGCTGTTCTCCACCTGAGCGTCGGCGGAGCCGGGCTCGCGGGCGAGCATCGTGGAGGAGCCGCCGCCGTCGAGGTTGATCGCGTCGTGCGCGCCCAGCTCGGCCATCATGGCCCCGAGCTCGGTGAGGGTGACGCCACGGCTGTCGGCTTGGCGGCCGTCCACGGTCAGCATGTACATCTTGCGGCCGTCGGCGGAGAAGCCGACGGCGGTGCGGGGGTGGGCGGCGTTGTCGGTGGAGACCTGGGCGACGCCGTCCTTGACCAGGATCGCCCCGCCGCCGACGGCGGTCGCGACGGCCCCGCCGTCGGACGCCTTCGGCTGGTAGCGCACGTCGACGCGGTCGCCCGGCTTCAGGCGGGCCAGGGCCGCCGCCCCGGCGTCGCGGCCGAGGAGGATCGCGGTGCCGGCCGGGATGGGGCCGCCGCCGGCGGCGGGGCGCACCTCGGTGACGGCGCCGTCGCGGAGCACGACCTCGGTGACGGAGGCGGCGCCGTCGACCGCGCGGCCGCGGTCGTAGGAGCCCCACAGCGGGGTGAACAGGCCGACGCCTCCGGCCTGGACGAGCTGGTTGAACTGGGTCAGGGGGATCGGGGCGCCGCCCTCGGGGGTGGCGGTGCCGTCGAAACGCATCTGCAGCACGCGCCCGACGCCCTCGGGGGTGACCGCGACGGCGTTGTCGTGGCCGGCGACGGGGGACTGGACGAGCTCGCCGTCGCGTACGCCGACGCCCTGGGCCGCGCCCGAGTTGTTGATGTCGAAGAAGTCGCCGTTGACGGCGGCGACGGCGCGGGAGCGCTTCACCGGCCCGGACAGGGGCTCGGTCTTCGACACCTCACCGGAGAAGACGTAGCCGACGCTCGCGCCGCCGGTGAGGTCGGCGGTGATCGCGTCGGCGCGCAGCCAGCCCGCGGCGTCGTAGCGGTCGAACGAGGTCAGCGTGACGCCGGGCGCGACGGGCCGGGTCTGCTTCGCGGTCTCCAGCCGCTGCGTGCCGGGGGTGACGAGCAGCGTGGAGGGGGCCTGGTAGGACGACGCGGGCGGCGCGTCCTCGGCGAGGGACGGGGAGGGGTGCGGTGTCTGGGGGGCGGCCTGGGCGGGCCCGGTCGCGCTGAACGCGAGCAGCGGGGCGAGGAGGGCCGCGGCCAGTAAGCGGGGGTGGTGACGATGTGACACATGGGGCACTCAATCGTGTTCTGGTTACAAGTTTCAAGACGTAAAGGTGTCGTAAAAGAAAATTTCACCGGATCCCGGGTGAGCCGGGCGGCGGAGTGCTCGTTCGCCGGTCAGAGGTCAGCGATCGCCGAGGCGGCGCAGCATCGCCTGCTTGGCGGCGCTGAACTCCTCCTCGGTGAGCACCCCCGAGCGGTGCAGCTCGCCCAGCTCGCCGAGGCGGCGGAGCACGGCGTCCTGGTCCTCCAGCTCCGCCACGCGGCGCAGCAGCGCCTCCCGGTCGTCGGACGCCGCGGGTGCCGGGTCGGGTGCCGGGGCCGCTTCCGGCAGCTCGCGCCGGGACGGCAGCCGGGCGAGGACGGCGGCGGCGACCAGGACGGTGGCGCCGCCGTACCGCTGCATGCCCCAGGACACGCAGAGCGGGTCCTCCTCCGGGGCCTTGACGAGGGCGCCCTCCACGTGGAAGCGGAGGCGGCCGTAGTTCAGGCCCGACTGCGGGACCCACTCCACCCCGGTCAGCTTCGCGAGCGGGAGGGTCTGCGGGCCCGCCGCCTGTTTGGCCGACTTGGCGAACACGGTCCAGTCCAGGCGGACGGTGTGGCCGTCGAAGCTCACCGTGCCGTCGCCCGCCGAGGCGGACACCGGCACGGCGGGCCCGGGCAGCAGGAAGGACGCGCACGGGCCGCCCGGCGCTCCCTCCAGGCCGAGGCAGGCGCGCACCTCGTCGCAGAGGTACTCGGCGGCGCCGGTGCGCCCCTTGGGGACGGCCAGCCGGTAGGGGTCGGCGGACCCGAGAAGCCGACCGGCGGCCGTGTCGGCCAGCGGGTCGGCTCCCGGACGCAGCCGGAGCTGCAGGCTGCCGCCCTTGCGCGAGGGCTCGAAGGACACCCCGCCGACGGCGGCGAGGGGGATGGTCAGCTCGCCGAGCAGTTTGCGCAGCTCGTGGACGCTCCTGTCCCCGCCCGGCACGATCCTGAGGATCTCACCGTCGAACGTCCACGACCCGTCCGGGACGAAGATCTCCGCCATGCCCGTCAGCCTAGGTGACCACCGTGTTCCCCGCGAACCCGCGGCGGCCCGCCCGGTCAGGCCGCGCGGCGATCCCCGGAGTCCCGCGCGAGGTCCTCGTCCAGCAGGTCGTGGTCGGCCGCGATCGCGGCCGTCGCGCCCCTGGCCGCGGCGGTGATCACCTGCGCCCGCTGGTCGGCGACGTTGCCCACCGCCCACACCCCGGGCACGCTGGTGCGGCCCGAGTCGTCGGTGGTCACCCAGCCGTTGGCGTCCCGTTCGCAGCCGAGCCCGGTCAGCAGGCCGTCGTTCGGCACCATGCGCGGCAGCACGAACACCGCGACGCGGGGCACCACCGCGCCTCCGGCGAGCTCCACCCCGCGCAGCCGGTCGTCCTCGACGACCAGCCGCTTGACCACGCCGTCGGCGACGCGCACACCGTGCGCGGCCAGCCGTTCGCGCTCGTCGTCCGACAGGTCCAGGGTGTGCGAGAAGAGGACGATGTCGGCCGACCACTTCCGCACCAGCAGCGCGTGCCGCGCCGCCATCGGATCGGTGCCCAGGATCCCGATCGGCTCGTCCCGGACCTCGTAGCCGTGGCAGTACGGGCAGTGCAGCACGTCCCTGCCCCACCGCTCACGTACACCGGGGATCGCGGGCAGCTCGTCGCGCAGCCCGGTGGACACCAGCACCCGCCGGGCCCGGAGCGCCGGGCCGCCGGCCAGCCGCACGAGGAAGCCGGGCTCGATGTGATCCACCCGGCCCTCGACCAGGTCCACGCCGTACCCGGCGACCTCGGCCCGGCCCACCTCCAGCAGGGCCGCCGGGGACATCCCGTCGCGGGACAGGAAACCGTGCATGTGCGCGGCCGGGGCGTTGCGCGGGGCACCCGCGTCCACCACCGCCACCCGGCGGCGGGCCCGGCCCAGCACCAGCGCGGCGCTCAGCCCGGCCGCGCCCCCTCCCACCACCACCACGTCGTACGGTTCACGGCTCGGCGCCGCGGTCTTCATGTCGCTCATGGCGATCACCTCCGCGCACAGGTTGCGGCCGCCGTCGACGATTCGGCAACCTTTGTTGCCGCTTCCGGGAAATATGCGGTGAAATGGGGATATGGAGCAGTCATCCGCCATCGCCACCGCCCTGGCCGAGGTCGGCCCCCGCCTCAAGCGCCTGCGCACCGAGCGCGGCCTCACCCTGGCCGCGCTCTCCGAGGCGACGGGCATCTCCAAGAGCACCCTGTCCCGGCTGGAGTCCGGCGAGCGCCGCCCCAGCCTCGAACTCCTGCTCCCGATCTCCCAGGCGCACCAGGTGCCCCTCGACGAGCTGGTGGGCGCGCCCGAGGTCGGCGACCCCCGCGTCCGCCTCAAGCCCCGGCGGGTCCACGGCAACGTCGTGCTGCCCCTGACCCGGCAGCCCGGCCCGCTGCAGAGCTACAAGATGGTCCTCCCGGCCACCCGGAGCACGCCGGAGCCGTCCACCCACGAGGGCTACGAGTGGCTGTACGTCCTGTCCGGGCGGCTGCGGCTGGTCCTGGCCGACCGCGACCTGGTGCTCGGCCCCGGAGAGGTCGCCGAGTTCGACACCCGGCTGCCGCACTGGTTCGGCAGCACCGGCCAGGGGCCGGTCGAGGTCCTCAGCCTCTTCGGCCGTCAGGGCGAGCGCATCCACGTGCGCGCCCGGCCCCGATCGCGCGAGGAACCCGGCGGCTGACCGCCGGGCCCGCAGGCGGCCCGTACGACCCGCCTAGTGACCGCCTTCGGCGGACACGACGGCGGCCATGCTGCCCAGCACGGCGACGCCGAGCGTCGCGCCCAGCTCGTAACCGGTCTCGTCCACCGCCGCCGAGCAGCAGCAGCGACGCCGCGAGCGCGACGCTGGAGATGAGCGCGGTCAGCGTGCCGGCGGTGAAGGCGCGGCCGCGGAACAGCCGGATCTCCAGCAGCGGCTCCTCCCGGGTCAGGCAGCGCCGTACGAACCACGTCAGCGCGACCACGGCGACGGCCGCGGCGAGCAGACCGCCGCGGTCGGCGAGGCCGTGCTTGCCGAGCGTCTTGATCGCGTAGACGAGCGCCGCCATGCCGACGATCGACAGGACGGTGCCGAGGGCGTCCCAGCGCTCGGGGCGGGCGCTGCGCGACTCGGGCAGCAGCCACCACCCGGCGATCAGGCCCGCCACCATGACGGGCACGTTCACCAGGAACGCCGCGTGCCAGGTGAAGTGCTCCACCAGCGCGCCGCCGAGGATCGGGCCGAGCGCGCTGCCGAGCGCGGCCGTGGTTCCCCAGATCCCGATCGCGGTGGCGCGCTCGCGCGGGTCGGTGAACAGGTGCCGGATCATCGACAACGTGGAGGGCATGATCATGGCGCCGCCGACGCCGAGCAGCGCGCGGACGGCGATGACCGCGCCCGGCCCGTCCGCGGCCAGGACCGCCGGCGAGGCCAGCCCGAAGACCGCGAAGCCGGCCAGCAGCATCCGCTTGCGGCCCCACCGGTCGCCGAGCGCAGCGACGGTGACCAGCAGCCCGGCCACGATCAGCGAGTAGAGGTCCACCATCCAGAGCAGCTCGACGGACGTGGGCCGCAGGTCGGCGGAGATCTCGGGCAGCGCCACGTTCAGGACGGTGACGTCCATCGCGACGAGCAGCAGGCTCGCCGACAGCACGGCGAGCCCGGCCCAGCGACGCGGGTCCGGCGGGCCG
>NZ_BBYM01000056.1:0-31037 GCF_001570405.1 Microtetraspora niveoalba
GACACTCCTGGACGACCTCGCCGCCCCCCTGAACGTCCTGCTCACCACCGCCCGCTGGCTCACCCACACGATCGCCGCGGCCTGCCTGGACGTGCTGCGGGACCTGTACGCCGAGCTGAGCCAGGAGGCGACGGGCCCGGTCCGCCTGGGCGATATGTGGTACCTCTCCCAGGGGTTGCTGTTCACCGGCGACGACAATCCGTTCCGCACCGTGGCGGCCGACTTCGCCCGGCGCTGGGCCGAGCTGATCGGGACGCCGGACGCCTCCGGCACCGGGCGGGTCCTGCTCTCCTCCGCCGACCTGGCCGAGCCGCTGGCCCGGCTCTTCCCCGCCGAACGCCCCGGCTGGTCGGCGGCCCGGCTGCACAGCCCCGACCTGCAGATCTGCGCCGCCGACGTGGACGCCGTCAACCGCGGCGACTACCTGGCGGTCCTCGGCGAGATGCACCCGGCGTGGTCGTCGCTGGACAGCGCCGCGCTCAGCCCGTTCCACCCCGAGCAGGACCGGCTGCGCGCCGACCTCGACCTCGACCTGGGGCCGGAGCGGATCCACGTCCTGTATCCCGAGGACTATCCCCGGCACACCACCCGCACCGGGTACGGGCTGACCCGGCCGCGCGACCGGCAGCTCGGCGTGGGCCGGGCGCGCGGCGCGGACCCGGACCGGCTGCTGCCCGCCACCTCGGTCACCGTGGCCGACGAGGACGGCGTCCTGATCGCCACCGGTCCCGACGGCCACCGGTGGCCGCTGATCGAGATATTCGCGGAGATGCTCGGCACGCAGCTCCTCGACATGTTCAAACTCACCGTGCCCGGCGCGCACGTGCCCCGGATCACCGTCGACCGGCTCGTGATCAGTCGCGAGACCTGGCGTACGACGGTCGGCGAGACCGGGCTCGCCGACGTCACCGACGAGCGCGGGCGCTACCTCGCGGCCCGCGCCTGGCGAAAGCGCCTCGGCCTGCCCGACCGGGTCTTCATCAAGATCGGCACCGAAGTGAAACCCTGCTACTTCGACCTCACCAGCCCCCATTACACGGACGTGCTGGGCACGATGGTCCGCACCGCCGGGCCGGAGGCCACCCTCACGATCAGCGAGGCCCTGCCCACCCCCGACCAGGCATGGGTCCCCGACCACAAGGGCGAGCGCTACTTCAGCGAGCTCCGCGTCCAGATCACCGACCCCCTCACCCCGGAGGGGACGCGATGACGAAGCCGACCCTGGGCGACACCGGCTGGACGGTGTGGCCGGACGCCCTGCTGCGCACCACCGGGTTCCCCGCCGCGGGGCTGGACGCCTTCGCCGCGCCCGCCGCCGCTGCCGCCGCCGAGGACCTGCTCGCCGGGCACGGCGACGCGGAGGTCTTCGACGAGGCGCTCGCGGACGCGATCGCCGCCGGTGCGGCGAAGATCTGCGAGATCGCCGCCGATCCGCTGTTCCGCGAGGCCGTCACCTGGCAGAACCCCGGGATGCTCGTCGCCCTGGACGGCCTGGTCGCGGGCGGCCCCCACGCGGCGAGGAACGTGCGCCGCCGGGACCGGGAGCGCGCGGTGGCGCGTTATTGGCAGCGGTACTGCGCGAAGAACGAGACCATCGGCTTCTTCGGCCCCGTCTGCTGGATCACCGTCGCCGACACCCCCCGAGCACTGGACGTCCGCCCCGGACCCGCACTGCTGCGCGAACGGCGCGTCACCTTCGAGAGCTGGGCCCTGACCGCCTACGCCGACCACCTCGCCGCAGACGCCCGCGTCCGCGCCTGCTGGCCCCCCGCGCTCCTCCCCCACCTCACCCTGCACGAACGCACCATCCTGCGCCCCATGCAACCACCACTCGCCCTGTCCGCCGCCGAGGCCGACCTGCTCGCCCGCTGCGACGGACGCACCCCCGCCTCCGACGTCGTCGCCGTACTCCCCCGCCCCGAGGACGGCTACCTCCTCCTCGAACGCCTCGTCGAACGCGACCTCATCACCTGGGACGCCGCCCTCCCCATCGGACGCGACGCCGAACCCGCCCTCCGCCACCGCATCACCACCATCACCGACCCCGACCTCCGCGACCGGGCCACCACCGGACTCGACCGCCTCTGCGCCGCCCGCGACGCCGTCACCGCCGCCGCCTCCGACCCCGACACCCTCAAAACAGCACTCGCCGCACTCGACGAGGAGTTCACCGCACTCACCGGAGCCGCACCCCGCCGCCGCGACGGCCAGATGTACGCCGGACGCACCCTCTGCTACGAGGACACCACCCGCGACCTCGACGTCACCGTCGGCACCACACTCCTGGACGACCTCGCCGCACCCCTCAACGTCCTGCTCACCACCGCCCGCTGGCTGACGGCGGCCCTGGCCGGCGCGTACGAGACGGCGTTGCGCGAGCTGTACGACGACCTGCGCGAGGGGGCCGACGGCCCGGTGCGGCTGTCCGACCTGCTGGCCCTCGCGCCCGGCCTGTTCTGGGGCGAGGGGCGGCGCCCGGCGGACGAGGTCGCCGAGGAGTTCGCGCGCCGCTGGGAGCGCCTGTTCGGCATCGAGGGGGACGAGAGCCGGGTCCTGCTCTCGTCGGCCGACCTGGCCGAGCCGCTGGCCCGGCTCTTCCCCGCCGAACGCCCCGGCTGGTCGGCGGGGCGGCTGCACAGCCCCGACCTGCAGATCTGCGCCCCCGATGTGGACGCCGTCAACCGCGGCGACTACCAGGTCGTCCTCGGCGAGATGCACGCGGCCTGGGCCACCTTCGACTGCGACCTCTTCACCGCCTGGCACCCGGACGTGGACCGGCTCCGCGACATGCTGACCGCCGACCTCGGGCCGCACCGGATCCGGCTGCTGCGGCCGGACACCTGGCCCCGCCACACCGGGCGGCTGGTGGCGTCGCTGACCGGCACGACCGACCGGATGCTCGGGTTCGCCGCCGCGGCGGGCGCGGACCCGGACCGGCTGCTGCCCGCCACCTCGGTCACCGTGGCCGACGAGGACGGCGACCTCGTCGCCACCGCCCCCGACGGGTCGCGCCGGCCGCTGATCGAGATGTTCTCCGAGATGCTGAGCACGCTCGCCGTCGACGCGTTCAAGATCACCATGCCGGGCGAGCACACCCCCCGGATCACCATCGACCGGCTCGTCGTCACCCGCGAGACCTGGCGCACCACCATCGGCGCAACCGGGCTCGGCGGCATCACCGACGAGCGCGGACGCTACCTCGCCACCCGCGCCTGGCGAAACCGCCTCAACCTGCCCGACCGGGTCTTCATCAAGATCGGCACCGAAGTGAAACCCTGCTACTTCGACCTCACCAGCCCCCACTACACCGGCGTCCTGTGCACGATGCTGCGCACCGCCGGGCCGGAGGCCACCCTCACGATCAGCGAGGCCCTGCCCACCCCCGACCAGGCATGGGTCCCCGACCACAAGGGCGAGCGCTACTTCAGCGAACTGCGTCTCCAGATCACCGACCCCCTCACCCCGGGCGGAGCACGATGAGCGGCGACGGTGTCCTCACCGGTCCCACCGTCGTCGACGCGATCATCGCGCGGGCGCGCGCCGTGCCCGGCGCGGTGGCGGTCGCCCAGTGGGACGAGAAGATCACGTACAGCGAGCTGGTGCGCCGGGCGGCGCTGCTGGCCGCCCGGCTCCGGGAGCTCGGCGTCGGCCCCGAGACCAGGGTCGGGATCTGCCTGGAACGGCGGCCCGCGCTGGTCGTCGCGGTGCTCGGCGTGCTGCTGTCGGGCGGCTGCTACGTGCCGCTCGACCCGGCCGGCCCCCGGCTGCGGCTGCTCGACATGGCCGCCGACTCCGCCCTGGACGTCGTGGTGTGCGACCAGGCGGGAGCCGCGGCGGTCGGCGAGGCGATGGGCGACGCCGCCCCGCGGCGCATCGCCGTGCCGGAGGCGAACGAGCCGGCGGGGCCCGATCCGGCCGGCCCGGCGGCCGTGCCCGCCTGCCCGGCAACGCCGGACAACCTCGCCTACGTGCTGTACACCTCCGGCTCCACCGGCCGCCCCAAGGGCGTGGCCGTCACGCACCGCAACGTGATGACGTTCGTGACCGCATGGGCCGCGATCAGCGGAGCCGGCGAGACCACCCGCGCGCTGGCCGTCGCGTCTCTCGGTTTCGACGTCGCCGTCCTCGACCAGCTCGTACCGCTGGCCGTGGGCGGGACGGTGCTGCTGGCCGACGACGCCGACCGCGCCGACCCGGCCAGGCTGCGGCGTTTCATCGCCGAGCACCGGGTCGACTGGGGATTCCTCACCCCGGCCGTGCTCTCCCTCCTGGACCCGGCCGCGCTTCCCGGTTGGCGGACGGTGATGTGCGGCGCGGAATCGGCACCGGCCGAGTTGGTCAACCGGTGGGCGACACCGGGCCGCCGGTTCATCCACGCCTACGGACCCACCGAGACCACGGTGGCGGCCACCGCCGGAGAGGTGACCGCGCCGCAGGCCGGGCCGGTGCCCATCGGCTATCCGCTGCCCGGATACCGCTGCCACGTCGTCGACGAGCGACTCCGCCCGGTGGAGCCGGGAGCCGAGGGCGAACTGCTGGTCGGCGGCCCCGCCGTGGCTCGCGGCTACATCGGCAGGCCCGCGACGACCGCCGCCGTGTTCGTGCCGGACCCGTTCTCCGGCGAGCCGGGCGCGCGGCTCTACCGGACGGGCGACATGGTCCGGTACACGCCGGACGGGCGGCTCGTCTTCCTGGGCCGCCGTGACGGACAGGTCAAGATCCGCGGTCAGCGGATCGAGGTCGGCGAGGTCGCGGCCGTCCTGCAGGAGCACCCGCGGGTGACGCAGGCGGCGGTCGAGGCGGTGCCGCGGCCCGGCGGCGGCCTGGAACTGGTCGCCTTCCTCACTCCGGAGGACGCGCCGGACGACGCCGGATACGCCGCCTCGCGGCTGACCGCGGCGATGCTGCCCGCACGGGTGCTGCGGCTGCCCGAACTGCCGGTGAACGCCTCCGGCAAGGTGGACAGGGCCCGGCTCCGCGACCTGGCCGCCGCCGGCCGCCCCGCCGGCGACGTGCCGGAGGGGACGACCACCACAGAGCGGGCGCTCGCCGCGATATGGCGGCGGCTCGGCGTCGGCGCCGACTTCTTCGCCGGCGGCGGCGACTCGATCACCGCGATGCGCCTCGTCGCGGCCGTACGCGACGAGCTGGGGCTGGACGTCACGGTGGACGACGTGTTCGCCGGGCGGACCCTGCCCGAGATCGCGGCGCGGTTCGACAAGGCCGCCCGGCGCACCGAGCCGGAGCTGACCCGCGGCAGCCCGCCGACGCTGGCGCCGCCGCAGCGCCGCCTGTGGTTCCTGGACCAGCTCGCGCCGGACGCGGCGCCGTACAACATCGCGCTGGCGCGGCGGCTGCGCGGCCCGCTCGACCGGGAGGCGATGCGCGCCGCGCTGCGGGCGGTCGCCGACCGGCACGACGTGCTGCGCTGGCGGATCCGGCAGACGGCCGGCGTGCCGTACGCCGTCTGCGAGCCGCCGTCCGACGTGGACCTCCCCGTGACGGACCTGAGCGGGTACGGCCCGGCCGAGCGGGACGCCCGGCTGCGCACCCTGCTCGCGGCCGGCGCGGCCGCGCCGCTCGACCTGGCCACCGCGCCCCCCTGGCGGGCCTGGCTGTACACGCTGGGCCCCGACGAGCACGTGCTGGCGCTGACCCTGCACCACGCGGTGTTCGACGGCTGGTCCGTGGACGTGCTCTACACCGATCTCGCCGCCGCGTACGCCGCCTCGGCCGAGGGCCGGACGGCGGACCTGCCGCCGCTGCGCGCGTCGTACGCCGACTACGCGGTGTGGCGCGCGGAGCGGGACCTGCGCGACGGCGCGGCCGACCTGGCCTGGTGGACCGAGCACCTGCGCGGCGCGCCCACCGTGCTGGACCTGCCCCGCGACCGGCCCCGCCCCGCCGAGCAGACCTACCGGGGAGCGCAGGCGTTCCTGGCGCTCCCGGCCGAGACCGGCGCCGCCGTACGCGCACTCGCCGCCGACCTCGGCGCGACCCCGGCGGGCGTGCTGCTGGCCGGGCTCGGGCGGCTGCTGCACCGGCTCACCGGCTCCGCCGACCACGTGATCGGCGCGGTCGTCGCCGACCGGCGGGTCGCCGCCTTCGACGATCTGGTCGGGTTCTTCATCGACATGGTGCCGCTGCGGCTGCGCTCCGGCGACGAGGCCGACTTCGCCACCCAGGTGCGGCGGGCCACCCGCGAGCTGATGGACGTGGCCGCGCACCCGGCCGCGCCGCTGGAGCGCGTGGTCGAGGAGCTCGGCATCGCGCGGGACCCGTCCCGCGCCCCGCTGACGCAGGTCATGTTCAACGTGCTGAACCTGACCGAGCCCCGGCTGGACCTCCCGGGGCTGCGCGGCGAGGAGATCGATGTCGACAAGCCGGGCTCGCCGTTCGACCTGACCGTCTACGTGATGGAGCGCGGCGGCGCGTTCGAGATCGAGTTCCTCTACAACCCCGACCTCTTCGACGCGGCCAGGGTCGACGCGATGCTCGCCGACTACGCGAACGTGGTCGGCGCGCTGGCGGCGAACCCGGACGTCGCCGCGGGCGCGGTCGCCCTGCCGGAGCGGCTCTCGCCGGAGGCCGCGCCCGGCGCGATGCGGGTCGCGGAGCCGGCGGTGGCGCCGCTCCCGCCCGTGGGGGCCGGGACCGCCGCCACCGAGGAGCTGATCGCCGCGATCTGGCGCGAGGTCCTGGAGCGGGACGGCTTCGGCCCCGACGACAACTTCTTCGACATCGGCGGCAACTCCCTGGCGCTCGCCGCCGTGCACGCCCGCCTGTGCGTCCGGCTCGGCCGCGAGCTGCGCATGGTGGATCTCTTCCGCTATCCGAACATCCGCACCCTCGCCGCCCACCTGGACACCCGGGCGGACGGACCGGCCGGCCCCACCGAGGCCGTCAACCCCGAAATCGCCCGCGCGGCCTCCCGGGCCGAGGCGCGGCGGAACCGTACCCGGCGCCCACGACGCCCCAGCACCACCGGACAGGAGAACGACCATGAGTGACATCACCGACGAGGGCGTCGAACCGATCGCCATCGTGGGGATGGCCGCCCGCGTGCCCGGCGCGGCCGACCTCGAGGAGTTCTGGCGCAACCTGGTCGACGGTGTGGAGTCCATCAGCACCTTCACCCGCGAGGAGCAGGTGGCGAGGGGCGTCTCCGAGGAGGACGTGGACGACCCGAGCTGGGTGTCCAAGGCGCCGTACGTCGACGGGTACGACCAGTTCGACGCGGGCCTGTTCGGCCTCACCACCCGCGAGGCGGAGATCCTCAACCCGCAGCACCGGCTGTTCCTGGAGTCGTGCTACGCCGCGCTGAACGACGCCGGGACCGACCCGATGCGCTACGACGGCGCCATCGGCGTGTACGCGGGCACCGGCGGCAACCATTACCTGTGGGAGAACCTGGCCCGCAACAAGAAGGTGTGGGAGACCCGGCACGGCATCGGCCTCGCCACCGCCAACTCGCCGAACTACGTGGCCACGACCGTGTCGTACCGGCTGAACCTGCGCGGGCCGAGCCTGACCCTGCACACCGCCTGCTCGACGTCGCTGGTCGCGTTCCACATGGCGTGCGAGGCGCTGCGCGGCGGCGAGTGCGACATGGCCCTCGCGGGCGGCGTGAACCTGGAGCACCCGCCGGCCGCCGGGTACATCGGCGTCGAGGGGTTCACCTCGCCCGACGGCCACTGCCGGCCGTTCGACGCGGACGCGAACGGCACCGTCTGGGGCAGCGGCGTCGGCGTCGCCGTCCTCAAGCGGCTCGAGGACGCCATCGCGGACGGCGACCACATCCACGCCGTCGTGCGCGGCAACGCGATCAACAACGACGGCGCGGCGAAGGTCGGCTTCTCCGCACCCAGCGTGGACGGCCAGGCCGCCGTCGTCGCCCAGGCGATCGGCCTCGCCGCCATCGACCCGCGCACGATCGGCTACGTCGAGGCGCACGGCACCGGCACCGCGATGGGCGACCCGATCGAGGTCGCCGCCCTGACCGCCGTGTACGGGCAGGAGACGCATGACCGCAGCTGGTGCGCCATCGGCTCGGTCAAGGGCAACATCGGCCACCTCAGCCAGGCGGCCGGCATCATCAGCGTGATCAAGGCGGCGCTCGCGCTGGAGCACGGGGTGATCCCGCCGACCATCAACTTCGAGCGGCCCAACCCGGCGATCGACTTCGAGAGCACCCCGTTCTACGTGGCGTCCA
The DNA here is from genome assembly GCF_001570405.1 of Microtetraspora niveoalba. Classification (GTDB taxonomy): domain Bacteria; phylum Actinomycetota; class Actinomycetes; order Streptosporangiales; family Streptosporangiaceae; genus Microtetraspora; species Microtetraspora niveoalba. Next base: position 8,213 of record NZ_BBYM01000056.1, read on the forward strand.
CGCTCGGCAAGTGGCAGACCGACGGCGTGCCCCGGCGCGCCGGGGTGAGCTCCTTCGGCATCGGGGGCACCAACGCGCACGTCGTGCTGGAGGAGGCGCCCGCCACCGCCCGCCCCGCGCGCCCCTCCCGGCCCGCGCACCTGCTCCAGGTGTCCGCGAAGACCCCGACCGCGCTCGACGCGGCGGTGGAGCGGCTGGCCGGCCACCTCGACGCCCACGAGGAGCTCGACCTCGCCGACGTGGCCCACACGCTGCGCGCCGGACGGCTGGAGTACCCCCACCGCGCCACGGTCGTCGCCGCCGACCGCGCCGACGCGGTCGCCGCGCTGCGCGACCGCAAGCGCCTGCGCAAGCGCGAGGCCGGCGCCGTCCCGCCCGTCGCCTTCCTGTTCTCCGGGCAGGGCGCGCAGTTCGCGGGCATGGGCGCCGAGCTGTACCGCTCCGAGCCGGTGTTCGCCGCCGCGGTGGACGAGTGCGCCGGCCTGTTCGCCGAGCACCTCGGCCTCGACCTGCGCGACCTGATGTTCGCCGCCCCCTCCGAGGGGGACGCCGCGTCCGAGGCGGACGAGACGCTCCGGCAGACCCGCTACACCCAGCCCGCCCTGTTCACGATCGAGTACGCGCTGGCCCGGCTGTGGCTGAGCTGGGGGGTTCGGCCGGCCGCGATGATCGGCCACTCCATCGGCGAGTACGCCGCGGCGACCGTCGCCGGGGTCTTCCGGCTGCCCGACGCGGCGCGCCTGGTCGCCGCCCGGGGCGCGCTCATGCAGTCGATGCCGCCGGGCGCGATGCTCGCCGTACAGCGGGACGAGTCGGCGCTGGCCGGACGGCTGCCCGAGGGCGTGTCCGTGGCGACCGTCAACGGCCCCGGCACCTGCGTGGTCGCGGGCCCGGTGGATGCGATCGAGGCGTTCGCCGCGACGCTGAAGGCCGAGAAGGTGGGCTGCAAGCCGCTGCGCACCTCGCACGCCTTCCACTCGGCGATGATGGAGCCGATCCTCGCCGAGTTCACGGAGCTGGTGGCCTCGGTGCCGCGCCAGGCCCCGAGCCTGCCGTTCTGGTCCAACGTCACCGGCGAGCCGATCACGGCCGAGCAGGCGACGGACCCCGCGTACTGGGCCGGCCACCTGCGGCAGCCGGTCAGGTTCGGCGCGTGCGTCGCCGGGCTGCTGGCCGCCTACGGCGACACGCCGCCGCTGCTGGTCGAGTGCGGGCCGGGACGGCAGCTCGCCGGGCTGGCCCGGATGCAGCTCCCGAAGGGCGCGCCCCTGCCGCTGCCCACCCTTCCCGGGCCCGGCGAGCGCGCGGGCGACGCCGTCACCGCCTGCGAGGCGGCGGGCGCGCTGTGGGCCGCCGGGGTGCCGCTGAACGCGGGGTTCGGCGGCCCGGCGCGGCGGGTGCCGCTGCCGGCGTACCCGTTCGAGCGCCGCCGCTACTGGATCGACGCCGACCCGGTGGACCAGGCCGCCGCCGCCCCGCCGCGCCGGCGCGGGCCGCTGCCGCTCGGCGACTGGTTCGCGGTGCCGACCTGGCGGCAGCTCGCGCCCGACACTCGGAAGGCCGAGACCGGCGAGTGCCTGGTGCTGGCCGACGGGCCGCGCGGCGAGGAGCTCGTCGCCGCGCTGCGCGCACGGGGCGTCACCGTGCGGGTCGGCGGCCACGGCGACCACGAGGCGCTGCTCGCCGGGCTGGGCGGAGACGGCGCGCCGGTGCGGATCGTGCACGCGCTCGCGCTCGACGGCACGCCCGCGAACGGCGACATCGCCGCCACGTGGGAGGCGCAGGAGCGCGGCTTCTTCAGCGTGCTGAGCCTGGTCCAGGCCCTCGCCGGAGCCGGGACGACCGACGGCGTGCGCCTCGACGTGGTGTCGTCGGGCACCACCGACCCTCTCGGCGAGCTGCCCCGCCCCGAGCACGCGACCCTCGCCGGCATCGCCAGGGTGGTGCCGCTGGAGCTGCCCGGCCTCACCGTCCGGCACGTCGACGCCGACCCGCAGGCGGGCCCGGCGCGTACGGCCGAGCTGGCCGCCGAGCTGCTGCGCCCCGCCGACGAGCGGGAGGTGACGCTGCGCGGCGGCCGCCGCTGGGCCCTCGACTACGCGCAGGTGCCGCTGGGCGAGGAGGACTCCGCGTCCCCGGTGGTCCGCGAGGGCGGCCGGTACCTGATCACGGGCGGCGTCGGCGGCATCGGCATCACCCTCGCCGAGGACTTCGCGCGGCGCGCCCGCGCCCGGCTGGCGCTGCTCAGCCGGAGCGGCCTGCCGCCGCGCGAGGAGTGGGACGCCCACCTCGCGGTGCACGGCGGCGCGGACCGCGTCGGCCGGGCCATCCTCGCCGTCCGGCGGATGGAGGAGGCGGGCGCGCGGGTGCTGGTGCTCGCGGCCGACGTCACCGACCCGGCGGCGCTGCGCGCGGCGCGCGAGCGGGTCGAGGCCGAGTTCGGCGGGCTGGACGGCATCGTGCACGCCGCCGGCCTCCCGGGCGGCGGCATGGCCGAGGTGAAGGAGCGCGAGGCGGCCACCGCCGTGCTGGCTCCCAAGATCGCCGGGACGCTCGCGCTGGCCGAGGCGTTCGGCGACCTCCCGCTGGACTGGGTGGCGCTCTGCTCCTCCGTGACCTCGGTCGTCGGCGGCTTCGGCCAGGTCGACTACTGCGCGGCCAACAACTTCCTCGACGCGTACGCCAGGGGCGCCAACGGCTGGAGCGCGCCGGTCGTCTCGCAGAACTGGGGCGGCTGGACCGAGGTCGGCATGGCCGTCGAGGTGACCGCGCCCGAGGGCTTCCGCGCGGCGCGCGGGGGCGTGGCGCAGGCGGTGGACCACCCGGTGATCTCCACCCGCGTGACCGGCGAGGACGGGCGGGCCGAGTGCCACGGCCTGGTGTCGGCGTCCACGCACTGGATGCTCGACGAGCACCGCATCGGCGGGGTCGCGGTCGTGCCCGGCACCGGCCACCTGGAGTCGGTGCGCGCCGCCGTCGCCGCCTGCCTGCCCGCCCCGGACGCCGACCACGTCGTGGAGCTGCGCGACGTGGCGTTCCTGGAGCCGTTCTCCGTCCCGGACGGGGCGACCGCGCAGTACCGGGTCGAGCTGAACGGCACGGCGGAGGGCGCCGAGTTCCGGGTGACCAGCCGCGCGGCGGGCCGCTCGGCCGTACACGTGCGCGGGTCCGCCGGGTGGGCGCGGCCCGAGCCGGCCGCCGGGATCGACGCCGGGGCGATCGTGGCGCGCTGCCGGCCCCGCTCGGCCGGCCACGACGGCGCGGCGGCCGAAGGCGGCCGGACCAGCATGCTCACCTTCGGCCCCCGATGGGACGCGCTCGACGCGCACCACGTCGGCCGGGACGAGGAGCTGGCCCGGATCGTCGCGCCCGAGGCCGCGGCCGCCGACCTGGACCGCTGGGTGCTGCACCCGGCGCTACTCGACGTGGCCACCGCGTTCGGCGAGGGCCGCGGGGAGGGCAGCTACCTGCCGCTCTCCTACGGCCAGATCGTGGTGCGCGGCCCGCTGCCCGCGCGGTTCTGGAGCCACCTCCGGTACGCCGACGGCGGCGACGACGTGGTGTCGGCCGACCTGACGCTGTTCGACGAGGACGGCCGCGTGCTGGTCGAGATCTCCGACTTCGTGCTGCGCCGGGTGGACCGCGACGCCGTCACCGGCAACCTGGCCGGCGACGCCTCCGCCCCGGCCGCGCAGGCTTCCGGCACCGGGGCGGTGACCGCGGCGGCGTCCGGCGGCGGGGACGGGATCTCGCCGGTGGACGGCGCCGAGGCGTTCCGCCGGGCGCTGGCCGCCGGTCTCGGCCCCCAGGTCGTGATCAACCCGCTGCCCGTGGCCGAGCTGGCGGAGCGCGCCAGGTCCCGCACCGCCGACACCGTCGCCGGGGACGGCGACGCCGCGGCGGGCGGCCGTACGGGAGACCCGGCGGCGTCCGGCGACGTCGCGGCGCCCCGCAACGAGCTGGAGGCCACCATCGCCCGGGTGTGGAGCGACGGCCTGGGCGTGCCGCAGGTCGGGATCGACGACGACTTCTTCGCCCTCGGCGGCAACTCCCTGATCGCGGTGCAGCTCATCGCCTCGCTGCGCAAGGCGGTCGGCGTGAAGCTGCCGATGCGCAGCCTGTTCGAGTCGCCCACCGTGGCCGAGCTGGCGGTCGTCGTCGAGCGGCTGCGCGCCTCCGCCGACGCCGGGCAGGCCCCGGCGGGCGGGGCCGGCGGCTCCGGCGCGGGCGGCACGGGCGGCTCCGGTGACGCGGGCGGCGCGCCCGGGCAGGGCGGGGCCGCCACCACCATCCCCAGGCTGGAGCGCCGGTGACGCCGTCCGCCACCCGGCCCGTCCCCGGGCCGGTTTCCAGCCCTGCCGCCCGGCCGGTGACACGGCCGGCGACACGGCTGACAACACGGCTGACGACACGGCCGGCCGCGCGGCCGATTTCCGGGGCGGCGGTCGCGACGACCGCCGCCCCCCGGCCGGCGCCCGAGGTCGCCCGGCAGGCAGAGATCCGACGAACGAGGCAGGAACCATGACCGACGAGCAGTACGTGGTTGTGCGCAACGACGAAGAGCAGTACTCGATCTGGCCCGCCGGGCGCACCCTGCCGGCCGGATGGCACGACGCCGGGTTCGGCGGGGCCAGGCAGGACTGCCTGGACCACATCGAGACGGTGTGGACCGACATGCGGCCCCTCAGCCTCCGCCAGGGCGGGTGACGGGGGTGACCGCCAAGGAATGGGAGGCTCCCGCCTCCTTCGGCCAGGAGCGCATCTGGCTGGCCGACCAGATGGACCCGGGCTCCCCGGTGTTCAACCTGCCGTGCCCGTTCGAGATCCCGTACGCCGTCGAGGCGGACACGATCGTCGCGGCGCTGACGGCCCTCGCGACCCGGCACGAGGTGCTGCGCACCTCCCTCAGGATCGTGGACGGCGCCCTGCGCCAGGTCGTGCACGCGGAGATCGAGCCCGACGTGCGGGTGCACGACCTGCGGGGGGTCCCGTCCGAGGAGCGCACCGCCCGGACGCTCGACCTCTTCCTCGCGGCCAACCGGGAGGCGATCCCCACCGACCGCGCGCCGATGTGGCGGGTGACGGCGGTCCGGACCGAGGACGCCCGCTGGGTGGCCTGCTTCGTGATCCACCACGCCGTGTTCGACGCCACCTCGGCCGTCGTCCTCCAGAAGGAGGTGTCCCGGCTCTGCGCCGCCGCGGCGGCCGCCGGGGAGTCCGCGCCGGTCGACCCGGCGCGGCTGGCCGTGTCCGCCGGGCTGCCCGAGCTGCCGATCCAGTACGCCGACTACGCGGCCTGGCAGCGGGACCGGGTCGCCGGCGCGGCGGCCGGGCAGGTGGACTACTGGCGCGAGCGGCTGGCCGGGCTGCCCGGCGTCCACGCCCTCCCCACCGACCGGCCCCGCCCGGCGCGTCTCGGCTACGCCGGTGACGAGGTCCGCTTCGCGGTCCCCGAGGGGCTGCGGGAGCGGGCGACCGGGCTGGGACGCCGTTCGGGGGCGACGCCGTTCATGGTGTTCCTCGCGGCGTACGTCGCCCTGCTGTCGCGGCTGTCCGGCGAGGACGACACGGTGATCGGCGTGACCATGAGCGGCCGTGAGCTGCCCGAGGTCGGCGGGCTGATCGGCATGTTCGTCAACCAGCTCGTGGTGCGGGTGGACGCCTCCGGCGACCCGTCGTTCGCCGACCTGCTCGGCCGGGTGCGCTGCACGCTGCTCGACGCGATGGAGAACGGCCAGGTGCCGTTCCAGGCGGTCGTGGAGGCGGTCGCGCCGCAGCGGGACCCGGGGACGCAGCCGCTCTACCAGATCGGCTTCAACTACATCCCCGACTCGGGCATCGAGCCGATCCCGTACACGACCTCGAAGGACGACCTCGCGTTCGACCTGACCACCGGCACCAGCCGCCTGCTGTACCGGACCGACCTGTTCGACCGGGAGACGGCCGAGGCGTTCGTGGCGCGCTACCTGCGCGTCCTGGAGGCCGGGGTGGCCGATCCCGCGACCGCGATCGGCGACCTGCCGCTCGTGGACGGGGCGGAGCGCGCCGCGCTGCTGGAGGCGAGCACCGGCGAGCCGCGCGAGCCGCGCGGCGTGACGGCGCTGCGCATGGTGGAGGAGCAGGTCGCGCGCACCCCGGACGCGCTCGCGGTGGTCGCCGGCGACCGGCGGCTGACGTACGCGGAGCTGGACGAGGCGGCCGGCCGCGTGGCCGAACGGCTGCGCCGGGAGGGTGTCGGCCCCGAGTCGCTGGTCGCGGTGTGCGCGGAGCCCTGCCCGGAGCTGCTGCCCGCGCTGCTCGGCGTGTGGAAGGCCGGGGCGGGTTACGTCCCGGTGGACCCGGCCTATCCGGCCGACCGGGTGGCGTACATGCTGGGCGACTCGCGCGCCGCGCTGGTGCTCACCCGGCGGCACCTGCTCGACACGGTGCGGAACGCCCTCGGAGGCGCGGTGCGGAACGCCGTCGGGAACGCCTCCGGAGACACAGCGGGGGACACGGCAGGGGACGCGGCAGGGGACGCGGCGCCGCTCGTGCTCGCCGTGGACGACCCGGCCGAGTGGCCGGCGGGCGGCTCGGGCGCCGAGTCGGACGGCGGCCCGGGCGGCCCGGCCCAGGCGGCCCCGGGGAACGTCGCGTACGTCATCTACACCTCGGGCTCGACCGGCACCCCCAAGGGCGTCGTGGTCGAGCACGGCTCGGTGGCCGCCTACCTCGCGTGGGCGGGCGAGACCTATCCCGGCCTGGCCGGGCAGGCGCTGCTGCACTCCCCGATCTCCTTCGACCTGACCGTGACCGGCCTGTTCGGGCCACTGACGGTCGGCGGGTCGGTACGCCTCGCCGCCCTCGACGACGAGCCGGAAGACGCTTCGACGGGTCCGGCCACGTTCCTCAAGGTCACGCCCAGCCACCTGGCGCTGCTCGCCGCGCTGCCCGACCGGGTCGCCCCCGAGGCCGACGTGCTGCTGGGCGGCGAGGCGCTGCCCGCCGACGCGGTCGCCGCCTTCCGGGAGCGGCACCCCGGCGTCGCCGTCGTCAACGAGTACGGCCCGACCGAGGCCACCGTCGGCTGCGTGCTGGAGCGGGTGGTGCCGGGAGCGGCGCTCCCGGTCGACCGGGCGGGCTCGGTGCCGATCGGCCGCCCGGCCCCCGGCGTCGCCGCGTACGTGCTGGACGCCGGATTGCGGCCGGTGCCCACCGGCGTGGTCGGCGAGCTGTACGTCGCCGGCCCGCAGGTGAGCCGCGGCTATCTGAACCGGCCCGGCGCGACCGCCGCCGCGTTCGTCCCGTGCCCGTTCGGGCCGCCGGGGCGGAGGATGTACCGCACCGGCGACCTGGCGCGCCGCCGGGCCGACGGGATCCTGGAGTTCGTCGGCCGCGCCGACGACCAGATCAAGCTCCACGGGTACCGCATCGAGCCGGGCGAGATCGAGGCTGCGCTGCGCGCGCGGCCCGGCGTCCGGGACGCCGCCGTCGGCGTGCGCGAGGACACCGCCGAGGGCAGGCGGCTCGTCGCCTACGTGGTCGCCGACCCGGCTGCCGGAGGGCTCGACCTCGCGGCGCTGAACGACGCGCTCGCCGCCACCCTGCCCGCGCACATGGTGCCGTCGGCGTACGTGGTGCTCGACGCGCTGCCGCTGACCGCCAACGGCAAGCTCGACCACGCCGCGCTGCCCGCACCCGCCGGCGTCGGGGAGAACGAGTACGTCGAGCCGCGCACGGCGGCGGAGGAGCTGGTGGCCGAGGTCTTCGCCGAGCTCCTCGGCGTGGAGAAGGTCGGGGCCACCGACGACTTCTTCGACCTCGGCGGCAACTCCCTGCTGGCGATCCGGGCCATCGCCCGGATCCGCAACCAGGTCGAGATCGACATCCCGGTGCGCGGCCTGTTCTCCTACACCACCGTCGCGGACCTCGCGGCCGAGATCGAGCGGCGGCTGACCGAGGACCTCGACCAGCTCAGCGACGAGGACGTCGAGCGGATGCTCACATCGGAAGGCGGCGGCACGTCATGACGACGCCACCCCAGACACCACCACAGACACCCCCGGCCGCTCCCCCGGCGGATTCGGCCGCGGCACGCAGGGCCCTGCTGGAGCAGCGGCTCCGGCGGCGCGCCGCCGGGGCCGCCGCCGCTCCCGCGACCACGGTGCGGCCCCGGCCGGAGGGCGCGGCCCCGCCGCTGTCGTACCAGCAGGAGCGGGTCTGGTTCATGGAGCAGTTCGCTCCGGGCACCAGCCAGTACAACATCCCGTTCCCGATGCGCCTCACCGGCGAGGTGGACCTCGACCTGCTGGAGCGGGCGCTGCGGACGCTGCCCGTCCGGCACGAGGCGCTGCGCATGCGGTTCCCCGCCGACTCCGACGGACGGCCCACGGTCCGGATCGAGCCCGCGGACGGGCCGGGCGTCGCGGTGCCGCTGCGCGTCGTCACGGCGGACGGCGAGGAGGCCGCCCAGGCGCTGATCGACGAGGCGGCCGCCGAGCCGTTCGACCTGACCGAGGGGCCGCTGCTGCGGGCCCTGCTGGTCACGCTGGCCGACGACGACCACCGGCTGCTGGTCACCACGCACCACATCGTGAGCGACGGCTGGTCGGTGGACCTGCTGCTGCGCGACCTCGCCGCCGCCTACCACGCGGGCCGGGCCGGCGCCGACGTCGCGCTGCCCGCGCTGCCGATCTCGTACGGCGACTTCGCGCACTGGCAGAGGCAGACCCAGACGGGGCCGGAGCTGGAGCGGCACCTGGAGTTCTGGAGCGAGCGCCTCGCCGGCGTGCCCGCCCTGGAGCTGCCCGCCGACCGGCCGCGCCCGGCGACGCAGGTGTTCGACGGCGACTGGCACATCACGCAGGTGGACGCCGAGCTGGCCGGGGCCGTCAACCGGCTGTGCAGAGAGCGCGGCACGACGCTGTTCATGACGCTGCTCGCCGCCTACCAGGTGCTGCTGTCGCGGCACTCGGGCCAGGGCGACTTCGCGGTCGGCTCCTCGTCGGCGGGCCGGTCGCTCGCCGAGCTGGAGAACGTCGTCGGCATGTTCGTCAACATGCTGCCGATGCGCGCCCGGCTGGAGGACGACCCCACGTTCGACGAGCTGCTGGAACGCACCCGGGTCGGCGTCCTGGACGCCTTCGACCACGCGGAGGTCCCGTTCGAGCAGCTCGTCAACGCGCTCGGCGTGCCGCGCGACGTCAGCCGGTCACCGGTGTTCCAGGCGATGTTCGCGCTGCAGAACTACCAGATGGGCCGCATCGCGGAGGCGGGCGAGTCGGACCTGCGCATCGAGTGGCTGCCGATGGACCTGCGGGCCACCCGCTTCGACATCGAGCTGCACGTCATCGAGGTGCGGGACGGCCTGATCGTCAAGTTCGTCTACAACACGGCGCTGTTCGACGAGGCGACCGTGGCGCGGATGGCGACGCGGTTCGTCACCCTGCTGCGGTCCGTCACGGACGACCCGGCCCGCCGGGTGTCCGAGCTGCCGATGCTGGACGCCGCCGAGCAGACGCTGCTGGTGGACGGGTGGAACGACACCGCCGCCGAGCTGGGCGAGGCGGCGACGCTGCACGGGCTGATCGAGGAGCAGGTCGCCCGCACCCCGGACGCCGTCGCGGTGACCTTCGAGGGCCGCCACCTGACGTACGCGGAGCTGGACGAGCGGGCGAACCGGGTGGCGGGCCGGCTGCGCGAGCTGGGCGCGGGGCCCGAGACGCTGGTCGGCGTCTTCGCCGAACGCTCGGCCGAGCTGGTGGTGGCGCTGCTGGGCGTTCTCAAGGCGGGCGCCGCCTACCTGCCGCTCGACCCCGAGTACCCGGCCGACCGGCTGACGTTCATGATCGAGGACGCGCGGGCGCCGGTGGTGCTGACCCAGGGGCACCTGAAGGAGACCGTCCCGGCCACCGACGCGGTCGTCCTCGACCTGGACGACGCCGCCGAGTGGACCGGCGCGTCCGGCGGCCCGTCCGGTAGCGCCCCCGAGTCCCCGGTCACCCCCGGCAACGCGGCGTACGTCATCTACACCTCGGGCTCGACCGGCCGCCCCAAGGGTGTGCCGAACACCCATCGCGGCATCGTGAACCGGCTCCGCTGGATGCAGCGGGCGTACCGGCTCGGCGGCGACGACGTCGTGCTGCAGAAGACGCCCGCCGGGTTCGACGTGTCGGTGTGGGAGTTCTTCTGGCCGCTGCTCACCGGCGCGCGGCTGGTGCTCGCCAAGCCGGGCGGCCACAAGGACGCGGCGTACCTGCGCGAACTGCTCATCGCCGAGGGCGTGACCACCGCCCACTTCGTCCCGTCGATGCTGGGGGTGTTCCTCGCCGACGACGAGGAGGCGGCGAAGGGCTGCACCGCGTTGCGCCGGGTGATCTGCAGCGGCGAGGAGCTGCCGGTGGCCACCGCGGCCACGTTCACCTCCGTGCTCCCGGGCTGCGAGCTGCACAACCTGTACGGCCCCACCGAGGCGGCGATCGACGTCACCTTCTGGCACTGCCGTCCCGAGGCCCTGGAGGGCGCGGTCACCCTGCCGATCGGCGCGCCGATCGACAACATCCGCCTGTACGTCCTGGACGGGCGGGGGAACCCGGCCCCGATCGGCGTTCCGGGCGAGCTGCACATCGGCGGCGTCGGCGTGGCCAGGGGCTACCACCGCCGACCGGCGCTCACCGCGGAGCGGTTCGTCCCCGACCCGTTCGGACCCGAGCTGGGCGGCAGGCTGTACCGCACGGGCGACCTGGCGCGCTGGCGCGCCGACGGGAACCTTGAGTTCCTCGGCCGCATCGACCACCAGGTGAAGCTGCGCGGCCTGCGCATCGAGCTCGGCGAGATCGAGACGGCGCTGCGCGACCGCGACGAGGTCGCCGACGCGGTCGTGATCGTCCGCGAGGACACCCCCGGGGACAAGCGGCTGGTCGCCTACCTGACCCCGGCCGGCGAGGCGGAGATCGACGTCACCGAGCTGCGGGCCGCGCTCAAGCAGGGCCTGCCCGACTACATGGTGCCGACGGCGTTCGTCACGCTGGACGCGCTGCCGCTGTCGCCCAACGGCAAGCTCGACCGCAAGGCGCTGCCCGCCCCGCAGGCGACCCGCGACGCCTCCGCCGAGCTGGTCGAGCCGGAGACCGCCACCGAGCGGATGCTCGCCGGGATCTGGACCGAGGTGCTCGGCGTGGAGCGCATCGGCGTCCACGACGACTTCTTCGACTCGGGCGGCCACTCGCTGCTCGCCACCCAGGTCGTGGCCCGCATCCGCAAGGCGTCGGACGGCACCGGCCGCCCGGTCGGCGTGATGGACCTGTTCCAGAACCGCACCATCCGGGAGCTGGCCGCCTTCATCGACGCCGGGACCGACGCGGCCGCCGGCCCGCAGCCGCTGCTGTACGAGCTGACCCCGAAGGGCGCGAAGCGGACCCTGTCGTACGTCTGCGTGCCGTACGGCGGGGGCAGCGCGATCGTCTACCAGCCGCTCGCCGACGCGCTGCCCGCCGGGCACGCGCTGTACTCGGTGGCCATCCCCGGCCACGACGTGGGGCTGAACGAGGAGGCGGTGCCGTTCCACGAGCTGGTTGACCGGATCACCGCGGAGATCGGGGAGCGGGTGGAGGGCCCCCTGGTCCTCTACGGCCACTGCGGCGTCGGCAGCGCGATCGCGGTCGGCGTGGCGCGCAAGCTGACCGAGGAGGGCCGCGACGTGGACGCGGTCTACATCGGCGCGATGTTCCCGTTCGCCCGGCTCAAGGGCCTCGTCGGCACCGTGCGCGCCCGGCTGGAGAAGCTGCGCAGCAACCGCGAGTACGCCAACTGGCTCAAGGGCATGGGCGTCGACACCGACGAGCTGGACCCGGAGCAGGCCGACCGGATCATCGCGAACATGCGGGCCGACTCCCGGGCGTCGGAGGAGTACTTCACCACGCTGCTCGACCGGAACCCGGAGCCGATGTCCGCCCCGATCATCTCGGTCGTCGGCTCGGAGGACCCGGTCACCGACTACTACACCGAGCGGTACCGGGAGTGGGAGTTCCTCACCGACACCACCGGGCTGGTGGTGCTCGACCAGGCCGGCCACTTCTTCCTCAAGCACCGCTCGGAGGAACTGGCCGAGATCGTCACCAAGGTCCACCCGGCGATGGCCCGGCGCGACACCTCCGAGTACGGCGTGGCCGCGAAGGGCCCGGACGCGGCGTGGGCGGTGCACGACACGCACTACCCGCCCGAGCCCGGGACGGCCGAGGAGAAGCCGAAGGTGCAGCCGAGCAACCGCCGGTTCCTCAGCGTCGCGATCGGCCAGCTCATCTCGGCGACCGGGTCGGCGCTGACCGGCTTCGCGGTGCCGGTGTGGCTGTTCGACCGTACGGGGTCGGTGACCGACCTCGGCCTGCTGTGGGCGCTGACGCTGATCTGCGGCGTGGCGATGATGCCGATCGCCGGGCCGCTCATCGACCGGTTCGACCGGCGGCGCGTCATGATCACGGCGAGCGGCGTCGCGGGCGTGGTCCAGCTCACCATCGCGCTGCTGCTGTGGGCCGGGCGGCTGGACCTGTGGGTCATCTACGTGCTGCTGCCGATCAACTCGATGGCGGGCACGTACCAGCGGCTGGCCTTCCAGACGGCGGTGCCGCAGCTCGTGCCCAAGCGCTACCTGGGGCACGCGATCGGCCTCGCGCAGCTCACCAACGGCTTCGCGATGTTGTTCGCGCCCCTGATGGGCGCCGGTCTGTACGTCGCGATCGGCCTGCCCGGCATCCTCGCGATCGACATGGCGAGCTACGTGTTCGCCCTCGCGGTGCTGCTGGTGATCCGGTTCCCGGACACGCTCGGGTTCCGCCGCAAGGAGCCGCTGCTGACCTCGATCGCCGAGGGCCTGCGGTTCTCCTGGCAGATGCGCGGCTTCCGTGCCATGGTCATCTACTTCGCGGTCGCGAACATCTTCCTGGGCCCGGCCCTGGTGCTCACCGTCCCGCTGACGCTCTCCTTCGGCGAGGTGGGCCAGGTCGCCCAGGTGTCGGTGGCCGAGGCGCTCGGCGCGGTCGCGGGCGGCATCGTGATGGCCCTGTGGGGCGGCCCGCGCAAGCGCCGGATGGTCGGCGTCTTCCTGGGCAACCTCGGCATGGCCGTCGGCTGCCTCGTGATGGGCCTGCGGCCGTCCCTGGCCGTGGTCATCACCGGCATCTTCGTCCTGGCCATGTCGATGTCGATCTCGCAGGGCATCTACGTGACGCTGGTCCAGGTCAAGGTGCCGCAGCGGTTCCACGGGCGGGTGCTCTCGCTCAACCAGGCCCTCTCGTGGTCCACCCTGCCGATCGGGTTCGCCGTGCTGGCACCGGTGGCCACCTCCCTGTTCAATCCCCTGCTCCGGCCGGACGGGGCGCTCGCCGGCACGGTCGGCGCGGTCATCGGCGTGGGCGAGACGCGGGGCATCGGCCTCACCTACATCGTCTTCGCGCTGATGATGGCCGCGGTCACCGCCTGCGCCTCCGGCATCCGGCTGCTGCGGCGGTTCGACACCGAGGTGCCGGACTCGCTGCCCGACGACCTGGTCGGCATGCAGGAAAGGCAACGTCGCCTGAGCCTCGTGAAAGGATCCAGCGCAAAATGACGGATGTCATCCCCACGGGCCCGGTGACCGGGCGCGTCGAGGGCAACGAGCACACGTCCATCGCGGTGTACGCCCTGGGCCCGGAGACGACGGGCCACCTCGACTGGGTGACGGCCAACCGTGACGGGCTGCGGGCCGCGCTCGCCGAGCACGGGGCGGTGCTGCTCCGCGGCCTGCCGGTCGACCTCGACCTGTTCGACCGGATCGTCCGGGTGATCGGGGGCGAGCCGCTGCCCTACACCGAGCGCTCGACCCCGCGCACCTCGGTCACCGAGTCGATCTACACGTCCACGGAGTACCCGGCCGACCAGCCGCTCCCGATGCACAACGAGAACTCGTACTCGGACACCTGGCCCGGGCACCTGTTCTTCTTCTGCGAGACCGCGGCGGCGACCGGCGGGGCGACCCCGATCGCGAACAGCCGCGCGGTGTACCGCGCGATCCCCGAGGAGGTGCGGGAGCGGTTCGCGGCCGGCGTCGTGTACGCCAGGGCGTTCCGCGAGGGGCTCGGCCTGTCCTGGCAGGAGTCGTTCCAGACCGACGACCCCGCCGTGGTCGAGCGGTACTGCGCCGGGCACGGGCTGGCGTACGAGTGGACCGACGACGGGCTGCGCACCCGGCACCACCGCCCGTCCTGGCAGACCGAGCCGCACACCGGGGAGCCGGTCTGGTTCAACCAGGCGAACCTGTTCCACGTGAGCAGCCTGGACGAGGAGGTCCGCGAGGCCCTCCTGACCCTGTACGGCGAGGAGGACCTGCCCAGGAACGCGTACTTCGCCGACGGCTCGCCCATCTCGGCCGCCGACCTCGCCGCCGTCAAGGCCGCCTACGACGAGACCTCGTACGGGTTCCCGTGGCGCGAGGGCGACCTGATGGTCATCGACAACATGTTGTGCGCCCACGGCCGGGAGCCCTTCACCGGCGCCCGCCGGATCCTGGTCGCGATGACCGCCTGACGGCGGCCGTCCCGGAAGCCCCGGACGCCCCGGAACTCCCGGGTCAACGGACGGCCCGGCCACCGACGTCGGTGGCCGGGCCGTCCCGCCTTCCGAAGGGATCGAACGGATCAGACGGCGGCGGGGTCGGCGTCGGAGAAGGTCATCACCGGCGGCCTGCGGCGGAAGAACCGGGTGAGCACCATCAGGTAGACCAGGCCGGCCGCCATCCACGCCAGCCCGACCTGGAACGTCACCCCCGACAGGCTCGTCCACAGCCAGACCGTCAGGGCGAAGCCCACCAGGGGCAGCAGGCCGTACCGGAACAGGTCGCCCGCCGACCTGCGCCGCCCGTCCACCAGGTAGTGCTTGATCACGGTGAGGTTCACCATCGAGAAGGCGATCAGCGCGCCGAAGTTCACCATGACCACCGCGTTGTCCAGGCTGATGAAGAGCGCGACCAGCGACACCGCGGACACGACGGCCACCGCGAAGACCGGCGACTTGAAGCGCGGGTGCAGCAGGCTGAACGCGCGCCTGGGCAGCACGCCGTCCCGTCCCATCGAGTACAGGATCCGGGAGACGCTCGCCTGCGTCGTCATCGCCGACCCGAAGGCGCCGATCACGTAGATGCCGACGAAGATCGTCTCGAACGCGGCGCCGCCCAGCGCCGCCATGATGTCCACCCCGGCGGTGTCGGGGTCGGCGAAGTCGTGACCGGGGTGGGCCAGGGAGCCCATCCAGGCGACCAGGACGAACAGCAGGCCGCCGATCAGCGTGGTCAGCACGACGGCGCGCGGGATGTCGCGGCGCGGGTTCCTGGCCTCCTCCGACAGCGTGGAGACGGCGTCGAACCCGAGGAAGCTCAGCGCCAGGATGGCCGCGCCGGCGAACACGCCCTGGCCGGGCGTGAAAGCCGCGAAGGGCGCCGGGGACGGGTGGCCCGACAGGTGCTTGAGCGCGAGGGCGACGAACACCAGGATCAGCACCACGGAGACGCCGACGACCAGGACGTTGATCCGGCTCATCACGGTGATGCCGAGGACGTTGAGCCCGAACACCACGAGCAGCGCGGCCAGCGTGAACGCCCACTGCGGCACGGCCGGGAACTGGCTGTTCAGATAGATCCCGATGAGCAGGAAGTTGATCATTGGGAGGAAGAGGTAGTCGAGCATCAGCGTCCACCCGGTCAGGAAGCCGACGTGCCCGCCGAAGGTCTGCTGCGTGTAGGTGTAGGCCGATCCGGCGGTCGGGTACGCCCTCGCCATCCGGCCGTAGCTGAACGCGGTGAACAGCATGACCACGAGCGCGACCACGTACGCGGCCGGCAGGTGCCCCCCGGTGACCTGGGTGACGGCGCCGTACGTCGTGAAGACGGCCACCGGGGCGAGGTAGGTCAGGCCGAACAGCGTCAGGCCCGGGACGCCCAGGACCCGCTTCAGCCCGGGCTGCCCGGTCCCGTGGGCTGCGGGCTCGGTGGGGGCGGACTCTTTCATGGAGGGCTACTCCTGTCGGGAAGGGGGGTGGATTCGCGTGCCGGCCATCCACGTGCCGCGGACGGCCGTCCGGAGCGCTACGTCGTGCGGGTCCATGCGGCGGATGTCCACGTCCAGCCAGACCAGGTCGGCCACCATGCCGGGGACGAGCAGCCCGCGCTCCTCCTCGGCGAACGCCTGGCGGGCCACGCCCGCCGTGTACGCGGACAGGGCGTCGTCGAAGCCGACCCGCTCCTCGGGCAGCCAGCCGCCGGCCGGCTCCCGTTCCGTGTTCTCACGGGTCACCGCGACCGGCAGCCCGGCCAGCGGGCGGTGGTCGGTCACCGGCCAGTCGCTGCCGAAGGCGACCGCGGCCCCCGCGCGGAGCAGCGACCCGATGAGGTACTGCCGCCCGGCGCGCTCGGGGCCGATCCTGGGAAAGGTCAGCTCGCTCATCGCGGCGTCGGTGCGCGCCCACAGCGGCTGGATGTTCGCGATCACGCCGAGCCGGGCGAAGCGCGGCAGGTCCGCCTCGTCCAGGAGCTGGACGTGCGCGATCACGGGCCGCCGGTCCCGGGGTCCGTTGACCCGGGCGACGTGTTCGACCGCGTCCAGCGCGGAGCGCACGCCCGCGTCGCCGATCGCGTGCAGGTGCCCCTGCAGGCCCATCGCGTCCACGGCCGCGAACGCCTCCAGCAGCTCCTCGTACGGCCAGACGGGCATGCCGCGCGTGCACGGGTCGTCGGCGTAGGGCGCGAGCAGCGCCGCCGTGCGGTTCTCCAGGATGCCGTCCACGAAGAACTTGACCGTGTTCGCGGTGAGCCGGTCGTCGCCCAGCGCGCGGACCCGGTCCCGGTCGGCGGCGAACTCGGCGAGCTGGTCGCGCCAGCGTCCCGGGTCGGCGCGCAGGCCGAGGTTGACCCGGGTGGCCAGCAGGCCCCGCCGGGCCGCCTCGACGTACGCGTCCACGGTCGCGTGCTCGACCCACGCGTCCTGGATCCAGGTGACCCCGGCCGCGGCGTAGGTCTCGGTGGCGAGGCGCAGCGCCCGCACCAGGTCCTCGGTGGTGCGGGCGGGCGCGGCGCCCAGGACCGCGTCCACCGCGTCCCATTCGTACATCGTCCCGAGGAGCCCGCCGTCCGCGCGGCGGGCGAACCTGCCGCGCGCCGGGTCCGGGGTGGAGGCGTCCAGGCCGGCCCGCCGCATGGCCTCGGTGTTGCACCACACGGTGTGGTAGTCCCAGGCGCGCAGGACGACGGGCCGGTCCGGCACGGCGGCGTCCAGCCAGCGGGCGTCGAACAGGCCGCCGGGGGCCAGCGTCGAGTCGTAGCTGGCGCCGATGATCCACTCGTCCTCGGGGTGCGCGAGCGCGTACCGGCGCACCTCTTCGACGATCTCGTCCACGCTGCCGCGATCCCTGATCCGCGGCCCCATCGCCTCGAACCCGGCGTGGTCGGGGTGGCAGTGCCCGTCGCCGAAGGCCGGGAGCAGCAGCCCGCCCTCCAGGTCGACGACCCGGTCGGCGGCGCCGGCGCGGGCGAGCGCCTCGGCGCCGACGGCCTCGATCCGGCCGTCCGCGATGGTGAGGGCCGTGACGGCGGCTCCGGTGCCGGTCCAGATCGTGCCGTTGCGGAAGAGGGTGCGCGACATCGCCATCCAAAAAGAACGTCGTTCGTTTTGTGCCGGAAGGATAAGTTGTCCGGAGGCCAGAGCGGAAGGGGTCGGCCGGGAAAATGGGAAGACGGGCAGGCCGGCCGGCCACACCGGTGCTGAGCAGGGAGATCATCGCCAGGGCCGCCCTCGCGCTGATCGACGAGGCCGGGGCGGAGGGGTTCTCGCTGGCCGCGCTGGCCCAGCGGCTCAGCGTGCGGCCCTCCTCGTTCTACAACCACGTGGACGGGAAGGACGACATCCTCGCCGCCGTCCGCGAGCTCGTCTCCGACTCGATCGACGCCTCGATGTTCGCCCGGCTGCCCTGGGACGAGGCGCTGGTCCTGTGGGCGCACGGGTACCGCGCCGCCTTCGCCGCGCACCCGCCCGCCATATCGCTGCTGGCGACCCTCCCGATCACCGGCGCCGTGCGCACGCTGCGCATGTACGAGCAGGTCGTCGTCGGGCTGGAACGCGGGGGCTGGCCCGCCGAGATGATCATCCCGGTCATGGTCTCGGTCGAGTCGTTCATCCTCGGCTCGGCCCTGGACATGGTGGCCCCGCCCGACATGTTCGACTCCGGGCCGCTCGCCGCCGAGGCGCCCTCCTTCGCGGCGGCCGTACGCGCCCGCGACGGGGCGGCGGCGGCGCGCGGACGCCCGCCCGCCGACCTCTCGTTCGAGGCCGGGCTGGCGGCGATCGCCGACGGCCTGCGCGGCACGCTCCGGGCACTGAACGGGGAGACGCGCACCCCACTCGACGTCGCCCCCGGGGAGCTGAACGGGGAGACGCGCACCGCACCCGACGTCGCCCCCGGGGAGGACGCCGGCGCGGGCCCGGCCGAGGAGCCGGCCTGGGACCGCGCGGCACCCCTATGAAGAATCGAAGGCCATAAGGTACGTTGACTTCAGATTCACAGACCGGAAACGGTTCAGTCGACGTTTTCTAAGGCAGTGACCATGATCGACCGTGCCCGTCTCGCCCACCTGATCGACCGCGAGCGCCGGACGTTCCGCGACCGCAACCCCCGATCCGCCGCCGCGTACGAGCAGGCCCGCGCTCACCTGTTCGGCGGCGTGCCCATGACCTGGATGAACAAGACCGCCGCCGGGTTCCCGCTCTACCTCGCCGAGGCCGCGGGCGCCCGGGTCACCGACGTGGACGGCCACACCTACGTGGACCTCTGCCTCGGCGACACCGGCGCCATGGCGGGCCACTCCCCGCGCGCCACGGTGGACGCGGTCGCCGAACGCTTCGGGGTCCTCGGCGGCGCCACCGTGATGATGCCGACCGAGGACGCGACCTGGGTCGGCGCCGAGCTCGGCCGCCGCTTCCGCGTGCCGTACTGGAGCTTCTCGCTGACCGCCACCGACGCCAACCGCTGGGCGATCCGCCTGGCGCGGGCGGTCACCGGCAGGCCCAGGATCCTGGTGAACAGCTACTGCTACCACGGCAGCGTGGACGAGGTCCTGATCGTGGTCGGACCGGACGGCGAGCAGGTCTCCCGCGAGGGCAACGTCGGCGCCCCCGTCGATCCGACCGTGACCTCACGGGTGGTGGAGTTCAACGACCTGGCCGCGCTGGAGCGCGAGCTGGCGCACGGCGACGTCGCCGCGGTCCTCATGGAGCCCGCCCTCACCAACATCGGCATCGTGCTGCCCGAGTCCGGCTACCTCGACGGCGTACGGGAGCTGACCCGGCGGCACGGCACCCTGCTGATCAACGACGAGACGCACACGTTCTCGGCCGGGCCCGGCGGCTGCACCGGCGCGTGGGGGCTCGACCCGGACATCGTCACGATCGGCAAGGCCATCGGGGGCGGCATCCCCAGCGGCGGGTACGGCCTGTCCGCCGAGACGGCCGCCCGCGTCGAGGCGATGAGCGGGCTCGACCTGGTCGACATGGGCGGGGTCGGCGGCACCCTCGCCGGGAACGCGCTCTCGATCGCCGCCATGCGCGCCACCCTCGAACACGTGCTCACCGACGACGCCTTCGCCGCCATGACCGAGCTGGCCACCCGCTTCACCAAGGGCGTCCAGGAGGTGATCGACGAGCACGCGCTCCCCTGGTCGGCCACCCAGCTCGGCGCCCGCGCCGAGTACCGCTTCACCAGCCCGGCGCCGCGCACCGGCGGCGAGTCCAACGCGGCCGGCGACCCCGACCTGGACGACTACCTGCACGTCTACCTCGCCAACCGCGGGGTGCTGCTCACCCCGTTCCACAACATGGCGCTGATGTGCCCGGCCACGACCGAGGCCGACGTGGACCTGCACCGCGAGGTGTTCGCGTCCGCCGTCTCGGAACTGGTGGCATGAGCCGGGTGCACCTCGACGAGATCGACCGGCTGCTGCTGCGCGAGCTGCAGCGGGACGGCCGGGCGTCCTACACGGCGCTGGCCGAGACCACCGGGCTCTCGGCCCCCGCCGTACGCCAGCGGGTGCAGCGGCTGCGGGACGAGGGCGTCGTCCAGATCGTCGGCGTGACCGACCCGATGGCGCTCGGCCTCCCGGTGATGGCGCTCATCGGCGTACGCGTCGAGAGCGACGTGCACACCGTGGCCGACCGGATCAGCGAGCTGGCCGGGGTCATCTACGTGGTGCTCACGTCCGGCTCGTTCGACATGTTCGTGGAGGTGGTGTGCAAGGAGCCCGCCGAGCTGCTCGCCGTCCTGAACGACCACATCAAGCGGGTCCCCGGGGTCACCCGGGCGGAGGCGTTCACCTACTTCGGCATCCACACCCACCGCTTCGCCTGGCCCGGCACCTGACCGCCGGGGTGCGACACGCGGAGGCGGGCCGCCCGCGACGATCGCGGTCGGCCCGCCCTCTCCTCGGGGCCTGGGTCAGCCCTTGTCCGGGGCGTCCAGGGCCAGGTTGAGCGTGAGGACGTTCACGGCGGGCTCGCCCATGAAGCCGAGGGCCCGCCCGGTCGTGTTGTCGGCGATCAGCCGCTTCACCCGATCCAGGGAGACGCCCCGCTCCTTGGCGACCCTGGGCGCCTGGAGCTCGGCGTACGCGACCGAGATGTGCGGGTCGAGGCCCGAGCCGCTCGCGGTGACCGCGTCCGCCGGGACCACGGCCCGCGCCGCGCCCCGGACGGGGACGGTGCGGCCGGCGGCCAGGTCCTCGCCCGGCCGGGCGCACTCCACCTTCACGCCCCGGTACTCGGCCGCGAACGGGACGGCCGGGCACGCCTGGTTCGCGCTGACCACCCGGGTCGGCGCGCCCACCGCCGGGAAGACCTTCAGCACCGCCCCCACCCCGTCGGCCGTGCAGTACGGCCGGGCGCCGCTGACGCCTTCGAGCTCCCCGGCGGCGCGGCTGCGCGCGCACACCCGGGTGAGCAGGCTCTGCTTCCCGGTGTCCGGCTCGCCCTGCGCGTTCTTCGCCCCCGGCACGGCGAGCACGTCCAGGACGTCCTCGGGGCCGAGGTTGCTCGCGCCGCTCGCCGTCGGGTCGTAGCCGTCCCCGGCCGCGCTCGGCCGGCTCTGGAAGTACTTCCTGATCGGCGCGCCGTCCGCAGTGGTGAACGACTGCCCGATGAGGGCGCTTCCGACGACCGTGCCGTCCTTCTCGACGGGGGAGCCGTCGGCGTGGTCGCCGAGGAGCGCCTGGGCGACCCCGGTGACCGCGAGCGGGTAGACCGCTCCGAGCACCGCGGTCAGCACGAGCAGCGCGCGGATGGCGGCGATGTGCCGGCGGATCCAGCCTGGCAGGCGTTCCATCACGACATCCCCGGGATGAACTGGACGAACAGGTCGATGATCTTGATTCCGGCGAAGGGCGTCACGATGCCGCCGAGGCCGTACACGTAGAGGTTGCGCGACAGCAGCTTCGACGCGCTGGACGGCCGGTAACGCACCCCGCGCAGGGCGAGCGGGATCAGCGCCACGATGATGATCGCGTTGAAGACGACCGCCGACAGGATGGCCGACTGGGGACTGGCCAGGCGCATGATGTTGAGCACGTCCAGGCCGGGATAGACCGCCGCGAAGATCGCCGGAATGATCGCGAAATATTTGGCGATGTCGTTGGCGATCGAGAACGTGGTCAGCGCGCCGCGTGTGATCAGGAGTTGCTTGCCGATCTCGACGATCTCGATGAGCTTGGTGGGGTTGGAGTCGAGATCGACCATGTTGCCGGCCTCCTTCGCGGCGGACGTGCCGGTGTTCATCGCCACGCCGACGTCGGCCTGCGCGAGCGCGGGCGCGTCGTTGGTGCCGTCGCCCGTCATCGCGACCAGCCGGCCGCCCTCCTGCTCCCGCCTGATCAGCGCGAGCTTGTCCTCGGGCGTGGCCTCGGCCAGGAAGTCGTCCACCCCGGCCTCGTCCGCGATCGCCTTGGCCGTCAGCGGGTTGTCACCCGTGATCATGACGGTGCGGATGCCCATCCGGCGCATCTCGTCGAACCGCTCGCGCATGCCGGCCTTGACCACGTCCTTGAGGTGGATCACGCCGAGGACCCGCGCCTTGCCGTCCGCGACCTCGCCGACCACCAGCGGCGTCCCGCCGGACGCGGAGATCCCGTCCACCAGGTGGCCGACCTCGTCGGTCGGGTGCCCCCCGGCGTCCCGCACCCACTTCATGACCGCGGTCGCCGCGCCCTTGCGCACCTGGCGGCCGTCCACGTCCACGCCCGACATGCGGGTCTGGGCGGTGAACGGCGCCCACTCGGCCTGCGCCAGCTCGCCCGGCCGCCGCTCGCGCAGGCCGTACGCCTCTTTGGCGTACACGACGATCGAACGGCCCTCGGGCGTCTCGTCGGCGAGGCTGGCGAGCTGGGCCGCGGTCGCCAGCTCCTCGGCGTTGACGCCGCTCGCGGGAACGAACTCCGACGCCTGCCGGTTGCCCAGCGTGATGGTGCCGGTCTTGTCCAGCAGCAGGGTGTCGACGTCCCCGGCCGCCTCCACCGCCCGGCCGCTCATCGCGAGCACGTTGCGCTGGACGAGCCGGTCCATGCCCGCGATGCCGATGGCCGACAGCAGCGCGCCGATCGTGGTCGGGATCAGGCACACCACCAGCGCGACCAGCACCACTCCGGTGACACCGTCCGCGGTCAGCGCCAGGGAGTCTGGGATGCCGGGGTTGACGCTCTTCGAGTAGATCGCGAGCGGCTGCATCGTCGCCGTGGCGACCAGGAAGACGATCGTCAGCGCGGCCAGCAGGATGTTGAGCGCGATCTCGT
>NZ_BBYM01000056.1:31111-35422 GCF_001570405.1 Microtetraspora niveoalba
CCTCGACCAGTGAGATCATCCGGTCAATGAAGCTCTCCCCCGGCTTCTGGGTGATCCGTACGACGATCCGGTCCGAGAGCACCTTCGTGCCGCCCGTGACGGCGGACCTGTCGCCGCCGGACTCGCGGATCACCGGGGCCGACTCGCCGGTGATCGCCGACTCGTCGACCGAGGCGATGCCCTCGACCACGTCGCCGTCCCCCGGGATGATCTCCCCGGCCTCGACGACGACGACGTCACCCTGCCGCAGTTCGCTCGCCCCGACCACGTCCCAGGCGTTCCGGTCGCCGGGGTCCCGCAGGCGGCGGGCCGTGGTGTCCCGTTTCGCCGCGCGCAGCGTCGCCGCCTGCGCCTTGCCCCGGCCCTCGGCCACGGCCTCGGCGAGGTTGGCGAACACCACCGTCAGCCACAACCAGGCCACGATCGCCCAGGCGAAGACCGACGGATCGACGACCGCCAGCACAGTAGTGAAGACAGCGCCGACCTCCACGATGAACATGACCGGGTTGCGCCACAACGTCATCGGGTTGAGCTTGCGCAGCGCGTCCGGCAGCGACCGGAGCATCTGCCTGGGATCCAGCAGGCCGCCGCCGATCCGGCGTTTCCCGGGGGCGGGGGCGGAGACGCCCGGCGCTTCCGTCACAGGTGTTGACATGTCAGTGGATTCCTTCTGCGAGCGGCCCGAGCGCCAGGGCGGGGAGGAACGTGAGGGCGACCAGGACGACCGTGACGCCGACGACCATGCCGACGAACTGCGGCCGATGGGTGGGCAACGTCCCCGCGGACGAGGGGGTTGGCGCCTGCCGGGCCAGCGAGCCGGCCAGGGCCAGCACGAACACGATCGGCAGGAACCGGCCGATCGCCATGCACAGGCCGAGCGCGGTGTCGTACCAGGGGGTGTTGACGGTGAGGCCGGCGAACGCCGAGCCGTTGTTGTTGGACGCGCTGGTGAAGGCGTACAGAACCTCCGACAGGCCGTGCGGCCCGCCGTTCAGCATGCTCGCGCGCTGCTCCGGCGTCGCCATCGCCAGCGCGGTGCCGATCAGGACGAGCGCCGGGGTGACCAGGAAGTACATCGACGCGAGCTTGATCTCGCGGGCGCCGATCTTCTTGCCCAGGTACTCCGGCGTGCGGCCGACCATCAGCCCGGCCACGAAGACCGTGATGACCGCGAAGATGAGCATGCCGTACAGACCCGAGCCCACGCCTCCGGGCGCGACCTCGCCCAGCATCATGTTGACCATCGTGATCATGCCGCCGAGCGCGGTGTAGGAGTCGTGGAAGGAGTCGACCGCCCCGGTCGAGGTCAGCGTGGTCGCGGCGCCGAACGTGCCGGAGTTGGCGACACCGAACCTGACCTCCTTGCCCTCCATCGCGGCCCCGACCGCCTGCGGGACCGTGCCGCCGTGCGCGAGCTCCAGCGCGGTCAGCACGCTGACACTGGCCAGGGCCAGGACACCCATGACGGCGAGGATCGCGTAGCCCTGCCGCTTGTCCCCCACCATGCGCCCGAACGTGCGCGGCAGCGCGAACGGGATGAGCAGGATCGCGAAGATCTCGATCCAGTTGGTCCAGCTCGTCGCGTTCTCGAACGGGTGCGCCGCGTTGGCGTTGTAGAAGCCGCCGCCGTTGGTTCCCAGCTCCTTGATGATCTCCTGGCTGGCCACCGGCCCGCCGGTGATCGTCTGGTGGCCGCCCGCCGGCGTCGGGACCGTGTACGGGTCGGCGAAGTTCTGCACCAGGCCGCCCGCGACCAGCACCAGCGCGCCGACGAAGGCGATGGGCAGCAGGACGCGCAGCGAGCCGCGCACCAGGTCCACCCAGAAGTTGCCCAGCTCGTCGGTCCTCCTGCGCGCGAAGCCGCGCACCAGGGCGATCGCGACCGCCATGCCGACCGCCGCGGACACGAAATTCTGCACGGCCAGCCCGGCCATCTGCACCAGGTGGCCCATCGTGGACTCGCCCGAGTACGCCTGCCAGTTGGTGTTGGTCACGAAGCTGACGGCCGTGTTCCACGCGATGTGGTCCGACACCGGGCCGAAGCCCAGCGACAGGAACAGCTTGTCCTGCAGGCGCTGGAACGCGTACAGGAACAGGATCGACACCGCCGAGAACGCCAGCACGGAACGGGCGTAGACCGTCCAGCGCTGCTCGGCGTCGGGCCGCACGCCGATGAGGCGGTAGATCACCCGCTCGACGGCGAGGTGCCCGCTGCCGGTGTAGACGCGGTACATGTAGTCGCCGAGCGGCCGGTGCACGACGGCGAGGGCGACCACCAGAGACGCGATGAAGGCGATCCCCGCCACGGTCGGCGTCATCAGAACCGCTCCGGGAACAGCAGGGCCGCGACCACGAAGATCACCAGGCCGATGGTCACGACCAGGCCGGCCGCGTTGACGGCGCTCACAGCCGTTCCACCGCCTTCACGACGAGCCCGAGGACCGCGAAGATCGCGATCGTCAGGGCGACGAAGATGACGTCTGCCATCCCCACTCCTCAGATGCCGGATAAGTGCTTCGGGCCGCCCAGGTAGCGGCCCTGAGCCAAGCAAATCGCGGCGTTTGGGAACCTTCGCCCCGTCTTGACGGTTTTCCTACGGCGCTCCGTTGATTATTGACAGCATTCCTACGTCCCCCCGCTCGCCGCCCCCGTCGCGATCCGCCGAGATCCAGCACGAGCCGGCGGATCGGCCGCGAGCACGCCGCGAGCCGACGGACCCGCCGCGAGCACGCCGCGAGCCGGCGGGCCCGCCGCGAGGCGCCGTGAGCCGCCGTGAGCCGGCGGATCGGCCGGGATCCGCCGCGGTCTCACAGCTGCCGCCGCGATCTCACAGCTGGATGCACCTCGGTGCCCGTAGCCAGCGAGACGCACCACCGTGCCCGCGGCCCTCGAAACGCACATCGGTAGCTGGGGCCGGCTAGACGCACCTCAGTGCCCAGGGCCGGGATGTCCCGCAACCGCTCGGAGACTCGGTCGTCGTGACCCCCGAACAACTCACGCTCGGCGACCTCGAAGCAGTCCAGCAGGAACGTCCGCAGCTCGCTCTCCAGAACCAGACGAGAAGACAGGCAGTCGTAGCCCGTGGCCTCCGTCCCCGTCCCCGCCTCCGACACGACGCCACCCTACGCACCACTCGCCGGGCAACGTCGTCCCCTTGGGGCGATGTCGCGGGCGAGGACGTACTGGCCCACATCCGCGCCCGTAACACCTCGCCGGCCCAGGCCGCTTGCCATGGGTCGGCTGGCCGTGGTCGAAGGTCGCCGGTGGTCGGGACCGGATGACCAATGGTCTGCGCTCAGTGGCCGGTGACCAGATGTCGGGGGCCTGGCGACCGGATGTCGGGAGCCATGTGACCGGTGGTCGATGGCAGTGCTCGGCGACTGGTGCTCGGGGATGGGTGACCGGCGGTGCCGAGCACGACGGATAGTCGCAGCAACCGGACACAACCAGCGACACCCGACCGGTGCCGGTGCTGGTGCCGGTGCTGGTGCTGGTGCTGGTGCCGGTGGCCTGGGGGCCGCTGCGCCCGCTGGTTTCGGATGGCCCATGACCAGTAGCCGGATAGGCGATAGTCCGGTGGCCTGGGGCGGTGGCTGCGTGGCCGGTGCAGGTGGGCGGAGGCGGCGGTCGGGGTGGGCCGGAAGCCGACGACGGTTCAGCATCTACTCACCCACCGCCTCGGGCGCAGCTTCGAATAACGATGGAACCGCATCGACACCGTCCCATCCCCCTGATCGATCACCTCCACCCGATCCGGATGACGCGACTTCCACTTGTTGTCCGCCGCACACAACGGCGCCAAATTCGCCAGATCCGTGCGGCCGGTCGGATACCACGGCTCGATATGATCGATCTCCGCCAGATAGGCGGGAACATCGCACCCTTCCCGGCAGCAGGTCCGGTACTTCGCCAGGATCGCCTCCCGCTGGTCGGAGGAGGCCAGACGGCGGGCCCGGCCGAAGTCGACGACGATCCCTTGCGCGTCCCGCAGCACCCGCCGCAGGTCGGCGCTGTAGGCCATCCGGCGGCGCGCGTCCTGCGCCGGGATCGCCGTGCCGTCCTCCAGGTAGGCGGGCTCCTCCGACTCCCCGGTCAGCGTCTGCTCGGTCACCGACACATGCATCACCGTCCGCCGTCCTCCCTCCGACAGCCGCACCGCCAGCGCGTCCGCCATCCGGCGGGCATGGCTGCGCGTGTCGGTGCTGTCGGTCCTGACCGCCAGCGGCTCCAGCCACGTCTTCAGCTGCATCTTCACCTCGGGGTCCAGCAGCCCGCTGAGGCGGCCCATCCCATCGATGGTGTCGGTGATGG
>NZ_BBYM01000057.1 GCF_001570405.1 Microtetraspora niveoalba
AACCCGGCCAGCAGCACCTCACACTCCGAGCCGAGCACCACCGCCCGATGCGGCAACGCCGCCCGCGACAACAACGAGCGGCCAACATCCACGCTCTGCGGGCCATCCGCGGCCACGAACTCGCGCAGCCGCGCGGCCTGAGCCCGCAGGCCGTCAGCCGTCTTCGCCGCCAGCACCCACGGCACCGGACCGGAGACGGCGACCGCGGGGGCGTCCGGCACGGCGGACTCGGGGGCCTGCTCCAAAATGACGTGCGCGTTCGTGCCACTCATCCCGAACGATGACACAGCCGCCCGGCGCGGCCGCTCCTCGGACGACCACGACCGGGCCTCCGTCAGCAGTTCCACCGCCCCCTCGGACCAGTCCACGTGCGGCGACGGCTCATCCACGTGCAACGTCGGCGGCAACACCCCGTGGCGCATCGCCTGCACCATCTTGATCACGCCGGCGACGCCGGCGGCCGACTGGGTGTGCCCGATGTTCGATTTGATCGACCCCAGCCAGAGCGGCCGGTCCGCGCCACGACCCCGGCCATACGTGGCCAGCAACGCCCGCGCCTCGATCGGATCGCCGAGGCGGGTTCCGGTGCCGTGCGCCTCCACCACATCCACGTCGTCCGCGGACAACCGCGCACTCGCCAACGCCTGCCGGATCACCCGCTCCTGCGCCGGCCCGCTCGGCGCGGTCAGACCGTTCGACGCACCGTCCTGATTGATCGCACTGCCCCGGATCACCGCGAGGACCTCGTGCCCGCGCCGCCGCGCATCGCTCAGCCGCTCGACCAGCAACAACCCCACACCCTCGGACCAGCCCGCGCCGTCCGCCTCCGCGGAGAACGACTTGCACCGCCCATCCGACGACAGGCCGCCCTGCCGCCCGAACTCCACGATCGTCATGGGCGAGGTCATCACCGTCACGCCACCGGCCAGCGCCAGATCACAATCACCGTCGCGCAACGACTGGATCGCCAGGTGCAACGCCACCAGCGACGACGAACACGCCGTGTCCACCGTCACCGCCGGCCCCTCGAGCCCGAACGTGTACGCGACCCGCCCGGAGAGGATGCTGGGCGCCGCGCCCGTCAGGGCGAATCCCCCGTCACCCTCCGCCACCGACATGCCGATGCCGTATCCGGAGGAGGCCCCGCCGACGAACACACCGGTCCGGCTTCCGCGCATGGAGTCCGGCGCCAGCCCCGCGCGTTCGAACGCCTCCCAGACCATCTCCAGCAGCAGCCGTTGCTGCGGCTCCATGCCGAGCGCCTCACGCGGCGAGATGCCGAACAAGTCCGCGTCGAACAACGCCGCTCCGTCCAGGAAGCCCCCCTGCGCGGCGAGGCCGGCCGTCTGGGCGTCCGCACCGAGCCCGTCCACGCTCCAGCCCCTGTCGGCGGGGAACGGCGTGATGGCGTCCCGGCCGTCCGCGACCAGCCGCCAGAGGTCGTCCGGTGAAGCGACGCCGCCGGGAAGCCGGCACGCCATCGACACGATGGCGATCGGCTCGTGTGCGGCGGCGGTGAGCTCCCGGTTCTGGCTGCGCAGGAGCTCGGTCTCTTTCAGAGAGACTCGCAGCGCTTCGACGTAGTCCTCTATGGAAGCGGCCATCGCAAACTCCTTGTTGTGATCATGAGTCCCGGGCTCCCAGAGCCAGCTTCAGCAGGCTTTCGCCGTCCATCGCGTCGATCGACTCGACGGAGGTCCCGGGCACGGTGTCCTCGTCGGCGATCACGGCCTGTGGAAAGGCGAGCCGCAGCAGCGGCTCGACCAGGCCGGCCTCGCGGAGCCGGGACAGGGGAATGGCGAGCAGCGCCCGGCGCAGCAGCTCCGCCTCGTCGGTGTCGGTGTCGGTGTCGTCTCCGAACAGCTCCGCCAGCATCTCCCCGGCGAGCGCACGCGGGTTCGGATGCTCGAAGAGCAGGGTGGCGGGCAGGCTCAGCCCGGTCATCGCGGCCAGCCGATCGCGCAGCTCGACCGCGGTGAGCGAGTCGAACCCCAGGTCGCGGAACGCCCGGTCGGCGACGATCGCCCCGGGCGTGAGGTGGCCGAGCACCAGTGCGGCTTGCTGCTGCACGATCTCCAGGAGCCGCGCGACGCGATCGTCCCGCGCCAGGGGGGCAAGTCGCTCGCGTAGTTCGGTGCCGCTCTGAGCGATGGTGGAGCCGGCGGGCACCGGCGCCCGCCGCATCCGTACGTCGGGAATGTCTTCGATCAACGGCTGCGGATGGTACGCCGTGAACCCGGGCACGAACGCGGCCCAATCCACATCCGCCACCGTCACGCAGACGTCGCCGGCCCGCAACGCGGCGCCCATCGCCGCGACGGCCAGGTCGGGTGGCATGCCGAGCAGGCCGCGACGCCGCAGGAACTCCTCGGCCATCTCGCCGCCCGCCATCCCGTCGCTCGCCCACGGTCCCCACGAGATCGACAGGGCGTGGAGCCCCCGGGCCCGGCGGCGTACGGCGAGCGCGTCCAGTGCGGCGTTCGCCACCGCGTACGCGGCCTGCCCTCCGCTGCCCCACACCCCGGCGATCGAGGAGAAGAGCACGAAGAAGTCGAGTGGTGTGTCGGCCAGGAGGTCGTCCAGGCAGGCCGCGCCGCCCGCCTTCCCGTTCACGACCGCCTGGAAGTCGGCGAGTGCGGTACGGCCCAGCGGGGTCATGTCTCCCACCCCGGCGGCGTGCACGACACCCCGCAGCGGGTACTCGGCCGGGATGCCGGCCAGCACGCGGGCCATGCCGGCCCGGTCGGCCGCGTCGCAGGCCGCCACGGTCACCCGGGCGCCCCTCGCCTCCAGTTCCGCGACCAGGTCTTCGGCGCCCGGCGCCGACCCGCCCCTGCGGGAGACCAGCACCACGTGGGGAACGCCTTGCTCGACCAGCCACCGCGCGACGATCGCGCCCAGCGCACCGGTGCCACCGGTCACCAGTACAGAGCCGGACGTCGGAACGCCTGCCGAGCCGGGCGATCCCGCGGCTGCCGACGCCCGGCCCGCAGCCGGCCCTGCGGGGGTCAGGCGTCGTCCCGAGACGCCGGTGGGGCGGACCGCGACCTGGTCGTCCGCACCGGTCAGCACGCCCGCCAGCCGGTCGCCGAGCATCGGTCCCGCCGGGCCGGAGACGTCCACCAGCCCACCCCACAGGCCCGGCAGTTCAAGGCTCACCACCCGGCCCAGACCCCACATCTGCGCCTGGTCGGGGTCGATCTCCTCGTCATCGTGGACCGCCACCGCGCCCGAGGTCACCCACCAGACCGGTATCCGCCTGTCCGCGGCGGCGAAGGCGTCGATCAGGGCCAGCGCGCCGGAGACGGCGGCGGGCAGCGTGCCCGGTTCCGTGTCGGCGCTATCGGTCAGAGCGAGGAACGACAACACCCCGGCCGGTTCGCCCGCCTCCTCGAAGGCCCGATCGGCCTGTTCGCCGGTGTCGATCCGCGCTCGTACAACGCGCGCGCCCGCTCGTTCGACCGCCGCCAAGCAACTGTCGACTATTTCGGGACATTTCACGGCCGCGGGCAGCAGAGCAAGCCAGGTGCCGGAGAGGAAGGGCGCGGCAGCGGGAGGCAATGGCTTCCATCCGACCCGGTAGCGCCACGCGTCCGTGAGCCCCTGCGTGCGGCTTCGGCGACGCCACGCGGCCAGCGCGGGCAGCAGGGCCTTCACCGAGGGTTCCGCGACGTCGAGACCGAGCATGTCGGCCAGCGTGTCGGCGTCCTCCGCCTCGACGGCGGACCAGAAGGGGGCGTCGTCGGCATGGTCGGCCGTCTGCGGTGCGGGCGCCTGTGCCCAGTAGTGCTGCCGATCGAACGCGTACGGGGGCAGGACGATCCGGCGCCCGCCCCATCCGTCGAACACGGCCGGCCAGTCCACGTCGACGCCGGCCGCCCACAACCGGCCCAGCGCCGCCAACGCCGTCTCCGCCTCATCCCGATCACGGCGCAACACCGGCGCGAACACGGCCTCGCCGGCCGACTGCCGAGCCAGCGCGCAGAGCACCCCGTCCGGGCCCAGCTCCACGAACCGGGACACCCCCCGCTCGGCCAGGCTCCTGACCCCGTCGGCGAACCGCACCGCCTCACGCACCTGCCGGACCCAATAGTCAGGGGACGTGAACAGCCCAGGATCGGCCACCTCGCCGGTCAGGTTCGACACGATCGGGATCCGCGGCTCGGCGAACGTCAGCGTCTCCAGCACCGCGGCGAACTCGGCCAGCATCGGCTCCATCAGCCGGGAATGGAACGCGTGCGACACCCTCAACCGGTTGGTCTTGAAGCCCTGGGCCGTCCACCGGGCCGCCAGCTCGTCGATCACCCCGGCGTCCCCGGAGATCACCACCGAGCGCGGGCCGTTGACCGCCGCGATGTCCACCCGGTCATCGGCCGCCTCCCGGACCTCGGCCTCGGACGCCTGGATCGCCAGCATCGCCCCACCGGCAGGGAGCGCCTGCATCAGCCGGCCACGCGCCGCCACCAGAGCACACGCATCCGCAAGCGACAACACCCCCGCGCAATGGGCGGCGGCGATCTCACCGATCGAATGCCCCAGCAGGAAATCCGGAGTCACCCGGAGCGACTCCAGCAACCGGAACGACGCCACCTCCACAGCGAAGAGTCCGGCCTGCGCCCACACCGTCTGATCGAGATCGACACCCTCGGCCACCACATCCCGGACCGGCCGATCGAGCCGAACATCCAGCTCCGCGCACACCGCGTCGAACGCCCGCGCATATGCCGGGAAGGACTCGTACAAGCCCCGCCCCATCCCGGCCCGCTGCGCCCCCTGACCGCTGAACAGGAACGCCGTCCGGCCGGGAGCGACCGCCTCGCCCGCGACCACCGTGCCGAGGGCGTCCCGGTCAGCGCCGAAAACGACCGCCCGGCAGTCCATGGCCGACCGGGCGATCAGCGCACGTCCGACGTCCACCGGGTCGGCGTCCGGCCGATCGGCCAGGAACGCCCGCAGCCGCTGCGCCTGGGCCCGCACTCCCTCCGCCGTCTTCGCCGACAACAACCACGGCACGGCGCGCGGGGCCGCGCGGGGCTCCGGCGCCGGAGCCGGCTCACCCTGTTCGATGATCACATGGGCGTTGGTGCCGCTGACGCCGAACGAGGAGACGCCGGCCCGGCGCGGCCGATCCGCCTCCGGCCACGGCCGGGCCTCCGTCAGCAGCTCCACCGCGCCGGTCGACCAGTCCACCTGCGGGGTCGGCTCGTCCACGTGCAACGTCGCCGGCAACACGCCATGCCGCATCGCCAGCACCATCTTGATCACACCGGCCACGCCCGCCGCCGCCTGCGTGTGCCCGATGTTCGACTTCACCGACCCCAGCCACAACGGCCGCTCCCGGTCCTGCCCATACGTCGCCAGCAACGCCTGCGCCTCGATCGGGTCGCCCAGCACCGTGCCGGTCCCGTGCGCCTCCACGGCATCCACATCCGAAGGAGACAGCCGCGCGTTCGCCAGCGCGTCCCGGATGACCCGCTGCTGTGACGGACCGTTCGGAGCTGTGAGCCCGCTCGAGGCGCCGTCCTGGTTGACCGCGCTCCCCCGCACCACCGCGACGACGTCGTGCCCGAGCCGCCGCGCGTCCGACAACCGCTCCACCAGCAACACGCCGGCGCCCTCGGCCCAGCCCATGCCGTCGGCGGCGGCCGCGAACGACTTGCACCGCCCGTCAGAGGCCAGGCCCTGCTGCATGCCGAAGGCGCGGAACACGCCCGGAGAGCACATCACCGTCACACCCCCGGCCAGCGCGAGATCGCACTCGCCGGAGCGCAGCGCCAGCACCGCCAGATGCAACGCCACCAGGGACGACGAGCAGGCGGTGTCGACGGTCACCGCCGGGCCTTCCAGACCGAGCAGATACGCCACCCGGCCGGAGACCACGCTGCCCGCCGTGGCGGTGCCCAGGTAGGGCTCGCCGCCCTCGCCGCCGGGCACGTAGTCGTGGTACATCAGCCCGGCGAAGACCCCGGTGCGGCTGCCGCGCAGCGCGTCCGGGTCCAGCCCCGCGTACTCGAACGCCTCCCAGGAGGTTTCCAGGAACAACCGCTGCTGCGGATCCATCGCCAGCGCTTCCCGTGGCGAGATGCCGAAGAAGGCGGGATCGAACCAGCCGGCCTCGTGCACGAATCCGGCCTGCCGCGCACCGTGGCCGCCCAGTTCCCCGAGGTCCCAGCCACGGTCGGCCGGGAAGCCGGACAACCCGTCGCCCCCGGTGGCGACGAGCCGCCACAGGTCCTCCGGGGTGGTGACCCCTCCGGGCAGGCGGCAGGCCATGCCCACGATCGCGATCGGCTCACGGGCGCGCTCGTGCGAGTCCCGCAGCGCCTGCCGCGTTTCGCGCAGCTCGGTCGTGGCCTGGCGCAGATATCTGAGCAGCTCTTCCTCGTTCGCCATGGCGTCTCTCCCCGGACTTCAGTGCATCTGGTCAAGGATCTGGAACAGTTCCTCGGCGCTGGCCGACTCCAGATTCCGCGCGCCGCCTGCGTCGTCGCCGGTCCACCGGGACGTCAGCTCGCGCAGCCGCTCGGCGACCCTCGACCGTTCGGCGTCGTCGGGGCCGACGTCGTCCAGGAGCGGTTCGAGCCGGGCCAGCTCCTCAAGCACGAGGGCGGACGGCGCGAGCGGCGCGGGCGCCA
The DNA here is from genome assembly GCF_001570405.1 of Microtetraspora niveoalba. Taxonomy (GTDB): domain Bacteria; phylum Actinomycetota; class Actinomycetes; order Streptosporangiales; family Streptosporangiaceae; genus Microtetraspora; species Microtetraspora niveoalba. The sequence continues at coordinate 6,636 of NZ_BBYM01000057.1, forward strand.
GTTCGCCGCGCAGATAGCGGGCCAGCCCCACCGGGGTGGGATTGTCGAAGATCAGCGTCGCGGGCAGCCGCAGCCCGGTCGCGGCGCCGAGCCGGTTGCGCAGTTCGAGCCCGGTCAGCGAGTCCATGCCCAGGTCGAGGAATCCGCGCTCGGGCCGGACGGAGTTGGGCGAGGAGTGTCCCAGCACCGCCGCCACGGCCGTGCGCACCAGGTCGAGCAGGACCTCGTGACGTTCGTTGTCGGACAGGTCGGCCAACCGGCGGCGAAGCCGCGTCCCGTCGGAACCGGCGGCGGAGTCGTGTGCCGCCGGCCTGATCAGGCCGCGCAGCAGCGGCGGCACCAGGTCCGACCGCAGGCGCAGCTCCGCCGTGTTCAGGTTGACCGGTACGACGACGGCCTCGCCGGCGGACACGGCCAGGTCGAACAGTGCCATGCCCTCCTGGGTCGGCATCGGCGTCATGCCGAGCCGTTGCACGCGGCGTACGTCCGCCTCGGTCAGCTCGCCCGTCATCCCCGTCGGCTGGGCCCACGGCCCCCAGGCCATCGAGACCGCTTCCAGGCCGTTCACCCGGCGCGCCTGTGCGAGCGCGTCCAGGAAGGCGTTGGCCGCGGCGTAGTTCGCCTGGCCCGCGCCCCCGAAAGTGGCCGCCGCCGAGGAGAAGAGGTAGAAGCCGGACAGGCCGGACTCCAGGGTCAGCTCGTGCAGGTGCAGCGCGCCCAGGACCTTCGCGTGCAGTACGCGGTCGACGCGCTCCGGGTCGAGCGCGGTCAGCAGGCCGTCGTCCAGCTCCCCGACCGCGTGCACGACCGTGCGGAGCGGCGCGCCGGCCGGAACCCGCGCCAGGAGGTCGGCGACGGCCGCGCGGTCGCCGATGTCGCAGGCCGCGATCACGACCTCGGCGCCCAGGGCGGCCAGTTCGGCCGTCAGTTCGGCGGCGCCCGGTGCCCGTGGCCCGCGGCGGCTGGTCAGCACCAGGCTCCGCACGCCGTGCGCGGTCACCAGGTGCCGGGCCAGCGCCGCGCCCAGGGTGCCCGTGCCGCCGGTGATCAACGTCGTGCCGTCCGGATCGAACGGCCGGGCGTCCGGCTCGGCCGGTGGGGCCAGGCGCAGCAGGCGGGGCACCCGGATCCGTCCGGCGCGCAGGGCGAGCTGCGGCTCGTCGGTGCTCAGCGCCGCGGCGACGGCGGCCGGGTCGCAGTGTTCGTCGACGTCGAGCAGCACGAACCGGCCGGGATGCTCCGACTGCGCCGAGCGCAGCAGTCCCCAGACCGCGGCGGCGGCCAGATCGGTGACCTGCTCGGCGCGGTCGACCGCGACCGCGCCCCGGGTGGCCAGCACCAGGCGTGACCCGGCGAAGCGTTCGTCCGCGATCCACTCCTGCGCCAGGCGCAGTGCTTCGTGCGTGGCGGACCCGACCGACTCGGAAAGGTCACCGGCCGACTCGGAAAGGTCACCGGCCGGGCCGGCGAGCGGGATCAGGACGGTGGCCGTCTCGGACCCGTCCCGGAAGGAAGCCGCCACCGCTTCCAGGCCGGCGTAGCGCTCCACGCCCGGCCCGGTGTCCATGTCCGCGAGGGTGTCGCCGACGAGCACCAGGCGATCGTCCCGGCCGGCCGCGCCGGGGACGTACTCGGTCCATTCGACGTGGAACAACGACCGGCTCGCGGTCTGCCGGGCGGCGCCGAGGCCGTCCGGCACCGGCCGGGCGATCAGGGAGTCCACCGCCGCGACGGGCCGGCCCGCCTCGTCGGCGACGAGGACGGCGATGCCGTCCGGGTCGGCCAGGCTCAGCCGGACCCGCAGCGAGGTCGCGCCGGGCCGGTAGCGGCGCACGCCACGCCAGGCGAACGGCAGCTCGGCGCGGCCCGGCTCGTACGACGCGTGAAGCGAACGCAGCAGGCCGATGCCGTGCAGCGCCGCGTCCATCAGCGCGGGGTGCACGCCGAAGCGCTCGGCGTCCGGCCGCTCGCCGGCGAACGCCACCTCGGCGAAGACCTCGCCGCCCCGGTGCCAGGCGGCGCGCAGGCCCTGGAACGCCGGCCCGTACGCGTATCCGCGAGCGGTCAGCTCCTCGTAGAAGCCGCCGAGGTCGACCTCGACCGCGCCGTCCGGCGGCCACTGCTCCAGCGTGAAGGACGGGGCGGGCGGCTCCGGCGCCAGCGTCGCCGTCGCGTGCCGGGTCCAGCCGTCCGCGGTCGTGCCGTCGCCCTCGGCGTCGTCGTCCGGCCGCGCGTACACGCTGAGAGCCCGCCGCCCGGTGCCGTCCGGAGCCTGCACGATGGCCTGCAGCCGTACGGCGCCGCGCTCGGGGATCGGCAGCGGCGCTTCCAAGGTCAGTTCCTCGACCAGCGCGCAGCCGACCTGCTCCCCCGCCCGCGTCGCGATCTCGACGAAGGCGGTGCCGGGCAGCAGCACGGTGCCGAGCACGGCGTGGTCGGCCAGCCACGGGTGGGATTGCGGCGACAGCCGGCCGGTCATCAGGACCGCGTCCAGCCCGGCCAGGCTCGAAGCCGCGCCGAGCATCGGGTGGCCGGTCGTGCCGAGCCCGGCCGCGGAGACGTCGCCGACGGCCGCGCCGGACGCCGAGAGCCAGTAGCGCTCCCGCTGGAAGGCGTAGGTGGGCAGGTCGATCGTGCGGGCGTCGAGGCCGCCGAGGACGGCGGACCAGTCGACGCGGAGGCCGTCGGCGTGCGCCTGCGCGGCGGAGATCCGCATGCGGGTCAGGCCGCCGTCGCCCCGCCTCAGCGACCCGACGACGGCGCCGCCGCCCGCGTGGAGCTCGTCGAGGTCCTCCAGGGTCTCCTGGACGGCGACCGTGTGCACCGGATGCGGGCTGATCTCGACGAAGTGGCGGTAGCCCTCGCCCGCGACGTCGCGGACGGCCTGTTCGAACTCGACGGTGCCGCGCAGGTTGCGGTACCAGTACGCGGCGTCGAGTTCGGTGGTGTCGGTCCAGCGGCCGAGCACGGTCGAGTAGAAGGAGGTCTCCGACTCGCGCGGGCGGATGCCGTCGAGCGCCGCGATCAGTCCCGCCTCGAGCCGCTCGACCTGGGCCGAGTGCGAGGCGTAGTCGACCGCGATCCGCCGTACCCGCACCCGGTCCGCCTCGCAGCTTGCGACGAACTCCTCCAGCGCCGCGACCTCGCCCGCGACCACGACCGAGGCGGGCCCGTTCACCGCGGCGACGGAGATCCGTCCGTCCCAGGCGCCGATCCGGTCCCGTACGCTCCCGGCGGGGAGCGCGACCGACATCATGCCGCCGCTGCCGGAGAGCGCCGTGATCGCCTGGCTGCGCAGCGCCACCACCCGGGCGGCGTCCTCCAGCGACAGCGCCCCGATCACGCAGGCGGCGGCGATCTCGCCCTGCGAATGGCCGATCACCGCGTCCGGCTCGACGCCCCACGAGCGCCAGAGCGCGGCCAGCGAGACCATCATCGCGAAGAGCGCCGGCTGCACCACGTCCACCCGCTCCAGGGAGGGCGCGCCCTCGACGCCGCGGACCACGTCCACGAGGGACCAGTCGGTGTACGGGGCGAGCGCCTCGTCGCAGGCGGCGATGCTCTCGGCGAACACCGGCGAGGAGTCCAGCAGTTCGGCGGCCATTCCGGCCCACTGCGACCCCTGGCCGGCGAAGACGAACACGGTGCGGCCGGCGACGGCGGCGCCCTTCAGCACTCCCTCCGGCGCCTCGCCCCCGGCCAGCCGGGCGAGCCGCTCCCGGAGGACCTCCCGGTCGCCGGCCATCACCACCGCCCGCTCCTCGAACGAGGTCCTGGTGCCGGCCAGGGAGTAGGCCAGATCGCCGAGGTCCGTCTCGGGCCGGGTGTCCAGCAGGTCCGCCAGCCGTACGGCCTGGGCGCGCAGCGCCTCCGGGCCGCGGCCGGACAGGAGGAAGGGCAGCTCGGCGTCCAGGGCGCGGCGCGGGGCCCGGTCCTCGTCGCCGGGATCGGGCGCCTGTTCCAGGATGGCGTGCGCGTTCGTTCCGCTCCCGCCGAACGACGAGACCCCGGCGCGTCGCGGGCCGTCGGTCGGCGGCCAGGCCAGGGGCTCGACGAGCAGTTCCACCGCGCCGGCCGACCAGTCCACGTGCGGGGTGGGCTCGTCCACGTGCAGCGTCGGCGGAAGCATGCCGTGGCGCAACGCCATGACCGCCTTGATCACCCCGGCGACGCCGGCCGCGGACTGGGTGTGGCCGATGTTCGACTTGACCGAGCCGAGCCACAGCGGGCGGTCCGCGGGACGGCCCTGCCCGTACGTCGCGATCAGCGCCTGCGCCTCGATCGGGTCGCCGAGCGTGGTGCCGGTGCCGTGCGCTTCGACGAGGTCGACGTCCGTCGGCGACAACCGGGCGCCGGCCAGGGCCTGCGTGATCACCCGCTGCTGCGAGGGGCCGTTCGGGGCTGTCAGCCCGTTCGACGCACCGTCCTGGTTGGTCGCGGACCCGGCCACCAGCGCGAGCACGGGGTGGCCGTTGCGCAACGCGTCGGAGAGCCGCTCCAGCACCACCACGCCGACGCCCTCGCCCCAGCCGGTGCCGTCGGCCGCGGCGGCGAACGGCTTGCATCGGCCGTCCGGCGCCAGTCCGCGCTGGCGGCTGAACTCGGTGAAGGAGACCGGGGTGGGCAGGACCGCCACGCCGCCGGCCAGCGCGAGCGTGCACTCGCCCTGCCGGATCGCCTGGCAGGCCAGGTGCAGGGCCACCAGCGACGAGGAGCAGGCCGTGTCGACGGTGACCGCCGGGCCCTCCAGGCCCAGCGTGTACGACAACCGCCCGGAGACCGCGGCGGTGCCCGTGCCCGCCAGGAAGAAGCCCTCCGCGGCGCCGAGCCCGTTGTCCGAGCCCAGCCCGTACCCCTGGAAGGAGGTGCCCACGAAGACCCCGGAACGGCTGCCGACCAGCGACGACGGGACGATCCTCGCGCGTTCCAGCGCCTCCCACGAGGTCTCCAGCAACACCCGCTGCTGCGGATCCATCGCCACCGCCTCGCGGGGGCTGATCCCGAAGAAATCGGCGTCGAAATGCCCCGCTTCCGCCAGGAACCCTCCCTCGCGGACGTAGGACGTGCCGCGCCGGTCCGGGTCGGGGTCGTAGAGCGCGTCGAGGTCCCATCCGCGGTCGGTGGGGAAGGGGGTGATCGCGTCGCGGCCGCCGAGCACCAGTTCCCACAGGTCCTCCGGCGTCCGGACGCCGCCCGCGTACCGGCAGCCCATGCCGACGATCGCGATCGGCTCGTCGGCGGCGTCGGCCGCGGCCGGTGGCGCGGCGACGGGGGCCGCCACCGCCGGGGCCCGGGAGCCGAGCAGACTCTCCGCCAGGTGGTCGGCCACGGCCTGCGGCGTCGGGTGGTCGAAGACGACGGTGGCGGGCACCCGCAGCCCGGTCGCGGTGCGCAGCCGGTCGCGGATCTCGACCGCCATGATCGAGTCGAAGCCGAGGTCGCGGAAGGCCCGGCCCGGCTCGACGGCCTCGGGCCCGGCGTGACCGAGCACCGCGGCGGCGTGGGCGCGGACCATGTCGAGGATCACACGTCCGCGCTCGGCGGCCGGCACGGCGGTCAGTTCCCGGGCGAACTCTGAGTCGCCCGGCGAGTCGGCGGACCCGCCGCCCTCGCCGGCGGCGAGCGCGTCGCGCACCTCCGGCAGGTCGCCGATCAACGGCCGCCGCCGTGCGGCGAGGTACGCCGGCGCGAACGCCGCCCAGTCGATGTCGGCGACGGTCAGCAGCGTCTCGTCGTCGGCGAGTGCCTGGCTGAGCGCGATCACGGCCAGGTCCGGATCCATCAGGCGCAGCCCGCGCCGCTCCAGCAGCGTGACCGCCTCGCCGGTGGCCATGCCGCCGCCCGCCCAGCCGCCCCAGGCCACCGAGGTGGCGTGCTGCCCGCGCTCGCGCCTCCGCTGGGCAAGCGCGTCGAGGCGGGCGTTGGCGGCGGCGTAGGCGGCCTGCCCGCTGCCGCCCCAGACGGCGGCGCCGGAGGAGAAGAGCACGAACGCGTCCAGGCCCTCCCCGGCGAGTTCGTCGAGGTTGAGGGCGCCCGCGACCTTGGCGTCCAGGGTCGCGGCCAGCTCGCCGACAGCGGTCCGCTGGATCGGGTCGCTCTGCGCCACTCCGGCCGCGTGCACCACCGTGGTCAGCGGCGGTCCCTCCGGCAGCCCGCGCAGCAGCGCCGCGACCGCCTCGCGGTCCGCCACGTCGACGGCTTCGACCAGCACCTCGGCGCCCAGCGCGGTCAGTTCTCCCACCAGCGTGTCCACGCCGGGCGCGGCCGCCCCGCGGCGGCCGGCCAGCACCAGGCGCTCGGCCCCGGCCTCGGCCAGCATGCGCGCCACCCGGCCGCCGAGCGCTCCGGTGCCACCGGTGATCAGCGCGGTGCCGCGTGCCCGCCACCCGTCCGGACGCGACGCGGCGTCCCGCGGCGCCCGGGCCATCCGGCGGCCGAACACGCCGGCCGGGCGCACCGCCACCTGGTCCTCGTCGTCCAGTCCGGCGAGCACGGCGGCCAGCCGTTCCCGTGCACGCTCGTCCAGCTCCTCCGGGAGGTCCACCATCCCGATGCGGCGTCCGGACAGCTCCAGCCCCGCGACGAGCCCGAGCCCCCACACGTCGGCCTGCTCGGGGCGGGTGAGCGGATCGGAGGCGCCCACCGACACGGCGCCGCGCGTGGCGAGCCACAGCGGCGCGGTCATCCCCGCCGACTCGGTCGCCTTGATCAGCGCCAGGGTGCGCGCCAGCCCGCGGGAGACCACCGCGTGCTCCGGGTGCGCCGCGTCGTCCAGGGCCAGCAGCGAGAGCACACCGCTCGCCCCGGCCGCCTCGCCGTCGGACACGATCTCGGCGAGGCCGTCGCCCGACGGGTCGTCGGCGCCCAGCGACACCGTCGTCACCCGCGCTCCGCACGCCGCCAGGGCGCGGGCGTAGTGCTCGGAGCGGTGGTCGCCGGCCGCCGCGACGAGCAGCCAGGTGCCGGAGAGCGCCGCGCCGGGAGTCCGTGCGATCCGCCGCCAGCGCACCCGGTATCGCCAGGTGTCCACGACGGACCTGTCGCGCCGCCGCGCCCGCCAGCGGGACAGAACCGGCAGCGCGGGCCCGGCCGCGGCCAGCGCGGCGCGCGCGTCCGGGTCGTCGGCGCCGACCATGTCGGCCAGCGCCGTCAGGTCGGTGCCGGACACCGCCTCCCAAAACCGTTCCTCGTCCGGATCGTGCGCGGCCCCGCCGTTCGCCTCGGCCCGCTGCGCCGGCCCTCCGAGCCAGTACGGCTGCCGCTGGAAGGCGTAGGTGGGCAGGTCGACGGGGTGCCCGTGCGGGCCGCCGAGCACGACCGACCAGTCGGGCCCGGCTCCCCGGACGTGCGCCTCGGCGAGCGAGCGCAGGAAGCGGGCCGGGCCGCCCTCGTCGCGGCGCAGCGTGCCGACCACGACCGTGCCGGCCGCACCGGCGGTCTCCTCGGCCATGTCCTGCACGCCGGGGCCCAGCACCGGATGCGGGCTGGACTCGACGAAGACCCCGTAGCCGTCGTCGAGCAGGGCCTTGACCGCGGGCGCGAACCGGACCGGCTCACGCATGTTGCGGTACCAGTAGCCCGGGTCGAGGGCGGTGGTGTCCAGGGCGCCGCCGGTGACGGTGGAGTAGAACGCGATGCCGGTGGGCCGGGGCGCGACGCCGGCGAGGGCGGCCAGGGTCTCCTCGCGGATCGCCTCGACCTGTGGCGAGTGGCCCGCGCCGTTCACGCGTACCTTGCGCACCCGGATCTCGTCGGCGGCGAGCGCCGCGGCGAGCTCGTCGACCGCCTCGGGGTCACCGGAGACGGCGACCGAGCGCGGGCCGTTGACGGCGGCGATGTGCAGCCGGCCGGACCACGCGGCGATCCGGGCGCTCACCTCCTCCTCGGGGAGCGCCACGGCCACCATCGCACCGAGGCCCGCGAACGCGGACAGCAGGCGGCTGCGCACCGCGACGATCTTCGCGGCGTCCGGCAGGGTGAGCGCGCCCGCGACGTACGCCGCCGCGATCTCCCCCTGCGAGTGCCCGACCACCGCCGCGGGCGTGATGCCGTGGGCCCGCCAGAGCGCCGCCAGCGAGACCATCGTGGTGAACAACACCGGCTGGATGACGTCCAGCCGGTCGGTCGGGGGCGCGCCGTCCGCCCCGCGCAGGACGTCCTCCACCGACCAGGCGATGTGGTCGGCGAGCGCGGCGTCGCATTCGCGGACGGTGTCGAGGAAGACCGGCGCGGAGTCGAGCAGCCCCTCGGCCATGCCGGCCCACTCCGTGCCCTGGCCGGGGAAGACGAGCACGGTCCGGCCGCGGGGCCCGGCAACGCCGCGCACCAGGCCGGCCGCGGGACGGTCCTCGGCCAGCGCGTCCAGCAGGCCCGCGAAGGTCTCCCGGTCGTCGGCGAGGAGCACCGCCCGATGGTCGGACGACGATCGGGTGGTCCACAGCGCCCGCGCCACCTCCGGCACGGTCAGGTCGGGCCGGGACTCCAGGTGGGCGCGCAGCTTCGCGGCCTGGGCGCGCAGCGCGGCGCCGCCGCGCGCGGAGAGCACCCATGGCGTCGGCGCTCCGGTCAGCGGGGCCGCGACCGGCGGTGGCGGCGGCGTCGGGTCCGGTTCCGGCGCCTCCTCCAGGATCACGTGCGCGTTCGTGCCGCTCATCCCGAACGAGGAGACCCCCGCCCGCCGGGGCCGCCCGTTCCTCGGCCACGACACCGCCTCGGTGAGCAGGCGCAGGCCGCCCGCCGACCAGTCCACGTGCGGAGTCGGCTCGGCCACGTGCAGCGTGGCGGGCAGCAGGTCGTGCCGCATGGCCTCGACCATCTTGATCACTCCGGCGACGCCCGCCGCGGACTGGGTGTGGCCGATGTTGGACTTGACCGAGCCGAGCCAGACCGGCCCGTCCCCGTCGCGGTCCCGGCCGTAGGTCGCCTGGAGCGCCCGCGCCTCGATCGGGTCGCCCAGCGCGGTCCCGGTGCCGTGCGCCTCGACGGCGTCGACCTCGCCCGCGGCCAGCCCGGCCGCGCGCAACGCCTGGCGGATCACACGCCGCTGCGCCCGGCCGCTGGGTGCGGTGAGCCCGTTGCTCGCGCCGTCGTGGTTGACGGCGGTGCCCCTGACCAGCGCCAGCACCCGATGGCCGTGGCGCCGCGCGTCGGAGAGGCGTTCGACCAGCAGCACGCCGACGCCCTCACCCCAGCCCGTGCCGTCCGCGGCCGCGGCGAAGGCCTTGCACCGGCCGTCGCCGGCGACCGCGCCGCCCTGGGTGCCCTCGACGAACATGGTCGGCACGACCATCAGGGTGGCGCCGCCCACCAGCGCGAGGGAGCATTCGCCGCGGCCGAGCGCCTCGCCGGCCATGTGCAGCGCGACCAGCGAGGACGAGCAGGCCGTGTCGACCGAGACGGTCGGGCCCTCCAGCCCCAGCGTGTACGCGATCCGGCCGGACGTCACGCTGGTCGCGGTTCCGAGCAGCATGTGCGGGCCGATGCCCTCCGGCACCTCTCCTACGCCGATGCCGTACCCGGTGGTCGCCGTTCCTATGAACACCCCGGTCTGGCTGCCGTTGAGCGAGGTGGGGTCGATCCCGGCGTGCTCGACCGCCTCCCACGAGCATTCCAGCAGCAGTCGCTGCTGCGGGTCCATCGCGTACGCCTCGCGCGGGCTGATCCCGAAGAAGCCGGGGTCGAAGTCGGCGACGCCGTCGACGAAACCTCCCTCGAAGACGTCGCCGAAGCTCCGCGGGAAGGCGCCGAGGTCCCAGCCGCGGTCGGCGGGGAACGGCGTCATCGCGTCCACACCCCCGCTGACGACGCGCCACAGCTCCTCGGGGCTGTTCGCGCCGCCGGGCAGGCGGCAGCTCATCCCGACGATCGCGATCGGGTCGCCGGCCGCGGCCGCGGTGACCGCGGCGGGGGCGGCGGTCTCCTCCTCCGGCTCGCCCAGCGCCTCCCGGCCGAGCGAATCGGCCAGCAGCGCCGGAGTGGGATGGTCGAAGACCAGCGTCGCGGGCAGCCGCAGCCCGGTGGCGGCGGCCAGCCGGTTGCGCAGTTCGACGGCGGTCAGCGAGTCGATGCCCAGTTCCTTGAAGACGCGACGCGGATCCACCGACTCGGGCCCGGCGAAACCCAGGACCACGGCGGCCTGGGAGCGGACCAGGTCGAGCAGCACCCGCGAGCGCTCCTCGGCGCCGAGGCCGGCCAGGCGCCGGGCGAACGTGTCGGCGGCGACCGACGCGCCGTCGTCCGCGCTCCGCCGGCCGGCGCGGCGGACCAGGCCGCTCAGCAGGGCCGGCAGCGCGCCCGCGGCCTCGGTCAGGGGCGCCGCGTCCAGCCCGGTCGGCACCAGGGCCGCGTACGGCAGGGCCAGCGCCGCGTCCAGCAGCGCGAGCCCCTTCTCGGCGGTCAGCGGCGGGAAGGCGGAACGGCCGACGCGGTCGCGCTCGGCGTCGGTGAGCCTGCCGAACATGCCCGCGGTGTCGTCCCAGGCGCCCCAGGCCAGGGAGAGCGCGGGCAGTCCCGCGGCGCGCCGGTGGTGGGCGAGCGCGTCCAGGTAGGCGTTCGCGGCGGCGTAGGCCCCCTGCCCGGCGCTGCCGAGCGTGCCGGAGGCCGAGGAGAAGAGCACGAAGGCGGCCAGGTCGGCGTGCCGGGTCAGCAGGTCCAGGTGCGCGGCGGCGTCCGCCTTGGCGCGCAGCACGGCGGCGACGCGCTCCGGGGTGAGCCGCGTGACGACGCCGTCGTCCAGGACTCCGGCGAGATGGAAGACGCCGGTCAGCGGCCGGTCGGCCGGGATCGCGGCCAGCACCCCGGCGAGGGCGTCCCGGTCGGCGGCGTCGCAGGCGACCAGGTCGACCCGGGCGCCGTGCGCGGCGAGGGCCTCGGCCAGCGCCGCCGCGCCGGGCGCGTCCGGGCCGCTCCGGCTGAGCAGCGTCAGATGCCGGACGCCGTGCGCGGTGACCAGGTGCCGGGCCAGCGCCGCGCCGAGGCCGCCGGTGCCGCCGGTGACCAGGACCGTGCCGTCCGGGTCCAGCGGGCGCGGGAGGGTGAGCACCACCTTGCCGATCTGGCGGGCCTGGCTGACGTGACGGAACGCCTCGGGCGCCGTCCGCAGGTCCCAGGCGCGCAGCGGCGGCAGCCGGAGCGCACCGGCGCGGAACAGGGCCAGCAGCTCGGAGAGGATCTCGCCGATCCGCTCCGGTCCCGCCTCGGCCAGGTCGAACGCCCGGTAACGCACCCCGGGGTGACGTGCGGCCACCTCGCCGGCGTCGCGGATGTCGGTCTTGCCCATCTCGATGAACCGGCCGCCGCGTGGCAGCAGGTCCAGCGAGGCGTCGACGAACTCGCCCGCCAGCGCGTCCAGCACCACGTCCATGCCGCGTCCGCCGGTCGCCTCGGCGAAGCGGCGCGCGAAGGCGGTGTCACGGGAGGAGGCGATGCGGTCGCCGGCGACCCCGAGCGCGCGGACCGCGTCGTGCTTGGCGGGGCCGGCGGTGGCGAACACGTCCGCGCCGAGGTGCCGGGCGAGCTGCACGGCCGCGGTTCCGACGCCGCCCGCCGCCGCGTGCACCAGCACCGACTCGCCCGCGCGCAGTCCGGCCAGGTCGACCAGCGCGTAGTAGGCCGTGGCGTACGCGATCGGCACGGCCGCGGCTTCGGCGAAGGTCCATTGGCGCGGCATCGGCGCGAGCAGGCGGTGGTCGGTCACCGCCACCGGGCCGAACGCGCCCTGGCACAGGCCGAACACCCGGTCGCCCGGTGCGAGTCCCTCGACTCCCGGCCCGACCTCCAGGACCACGCCGGCCGCCTCGCCGCCCAGGACCACGTCGCCGGGGTACATGCCGAGTGCGCCGAGCACGTCGCGGAAGTTCAGGCCGGCCGCGCGCACGCTCAGGCGCACCAGGCCCGGTCCGAGCGGCTGCCCGGCCTGGCCGGTCGCCACAAAATGGAGGTTCTCCAGAGTGCCCGGCCGCCGGGTGTCCAGCCGCCACTCGGCGGCGCCCGCGGGCACGGGCAGGCCCACCGGCACGGCGGCCCGGACGAGCCGGGCGGCGAGCAACACGCCGTCTCTCAGCGCCAGTTGCGGCTCACCGCAGGCGACGGCGGCCGTCACAGTCTCCGGCGGGATGTCGGCCGCGGGAGCGTCGAGCAGCACGAACCGGTCGGGGTTCTCGGTCTGCGCGCTGCGCACCAGGCCCCACGCCGCCGCGGCGGCCGGGTCGCCGACCGGATCCGCGGGCACCGCGGCGACCGCGTCGCGGGTGAGCACCACCAGGCGCGCACGGGCGAACCGGTCGTCGGCCGACCAGTCCCGCACCACGGTCAGGACACGCGCGGTGACCGCGTCGGGGGATCCCGCCGGGCAGGGCAGCACCACGATGCCGGGCGCCCGGCCGTCCTCGTCGATCGCGGCGGCCAGGTCGTCGGCGTCGTCGAGCACCGCGATGTCCGGCGGCACGGTGACCCGCTGCTCGCCGCCGGCCGGCCGCCGCCAGTCCAGACGGCACAGGCCGGCCGGGTCGGCGGTCGTCTCCGGCGCCGACGCGGGGCGCAGGACCAGCCGGTCGACGGTGATGACGGGCCGCCCGCCGCCGTCGTAGGCCGCCAGGGAGAGGGCGTCGTCGCCGTACGGGGTCAGGCGGGCGCGCAGGGTGGTCGCGCCCGAGGCCCGCAGGGACACGCCGGTCCAGGAGAAGGGCAGGCCCGCGGTCGTCGGCCCGGCATCGGCGGCGCCACCGGTGAGGGCGCGGGCGGCCAGGGCGTGCAGGACCGCGTCCAGCAGCGCGGGGTGCAACCCGTAACGGCGGGCGCCGGCCTCTTCCCGCTCGGGCAGCCGCACCTCGGCGAAGATCTCCTCGCCCCTGAGCCACACGGCGGACAGGCCGCGGAAGACCTCGCCGTAGGCCAAACCGGCCGCGTCCAGCAGCGCGTAGACGGCGCCGGCCTCGGCCTCGACGGCCCCCGCCGGGGGCCACTGCTCCAGAGCCGCCGCCGCGGCGTCACCGGCAGGAGCGAGCACGCCGGTCGCGTGCCGCGTCCACGGCCGGTCCGGCCAGCCGCCGTCGGCCCGGTCGCCGGCCCGCGAATACACCGAGACCGTACGCCGTCCGTCGTCGCCGGCGCCGCCCACGGCGACCTGCACCTGCGCGCCGCCGTGCTCGGGCAGGACCAGCGGCGACTCCAGGACGAGCTCCTCGAGGTCTCCGCAGCCGACCTGGTCTCCGGCGCGGACGGCCAGCTCGACGAACGCGGTGCCGGGCAGCACGATCCGGCCGTGGACCACGTGATCGGCCAGCCATGGGTGGGTGTCGACGGCGAGCCGCGCGGTGAAGAGGAGCTCGTCATCGCCGGCCAGGCCGACACCGGCGCCGAGCAGCGGGTGGCCGGTGACGCCCAGCCCGGCCGAGGCGACGTCGCCGTACCACGGCGTGACGGCCGGCCAGTAGCGGGCGGTCTCGAAAGCGTAGGTCGGCAGGTCCACCCGCTCGCCGCCGCCGAAGAAGGCGGCCCAGTCCACCGGGACGCCGTCGGCGTGCAGACCGGCGAGCGCGGTGGTGACGGCGCGGGCCTCGGAGCGGTCCCGGCGCAGCGCGGGCAGCAGCAGCGCGGGCTCGGGGCGGCCGGCGAGGCACTGCTGTGCCATGGCGCAGGCCACACCGTCGGGCCCCAGTTCGAGGTAGCGCGACACCCCCTGGCCGTCCAGCCAGGCGACGCCGTCCGCGAACCGGACGGCCTCGCGCACCTGGCGGGCCCAGTAGTCCGGGTCACCCAGCTCGTCGACGCCGAGGGGCGCGCCGGTGACGTCGGAGACGATCGGGATCGTGGGCGGCCGGAACGTCAGCCCGGCGGCGACCTCCCGGAACTCCGCGAGCATGCCGTCCATGTGCGGCGAGTGGAAGGCGTGCGAGACCCGCAGCGCGCGGGTGCGCAGGCCACGCGCCCGCCATCCGGCCTCGAGCTCCTCCACGGCGTCCCGGTCGCCGGAGACGACCACGGAGGACGGTCCGTTCACCGCGGCCACGCCGACTCGCTCCTCCAGCCCGGCGAGCGCGGCGCGGATCTCCGCTTCACCGGCTTCCACCGCCACCATCGCGCCGCCGGACGGCATCCGCTGCATGAGCCGGCCGCGTGCGGCGACGAGCGTGCAGGCGTCGTCCAGGGAGAGGACTCCCGCCGCGTGCGCGGCGGCGAGCTCGCCCACCGAGTGGCCGAGCAGGAAGTCGGGTTCGACGCCCCAGTGGGTCACCAGCCGGTAGAGCGCGATCTCGACGGCGAAGAGCGCCGCCTGCGTGTAGGCGGTCCGGTCGAGCAGCGCCGCGGTGTCGCTGCCCGGCGCGGCGGCGAGCACCGCGCGCAGCGGCGGGTCGAACACCGGGTCCAGCCGGTCGCAGACCTCGGCCAGCGCCTCGGCGAAGACGGGGTGGACGGCCGCCAGCTCGGCGCCCATCCCGGCTCGTTGCGCGCCCTGACCGGTGAAGAGGAACGCCAGCTTGCCCTTGCGTGCCGTACCCCGCGTGATCCGGCCGCTTTCGGCGCCGTTCTCCAGCGCGGCCAGGGCGGCGAGCAGCTCCTCGCGGTCGTCCGCCACGACCACCGCGCGATGGGTCAGCGCGGCGCGGGTGGTCGCCAGCGAGAACCCCACGTCGGCCAGGTCGAGCTCGGGGCCGGCCGCGATCAGAGAGCGCAGGCGCGCGGCCTGGCCGCGCAGGCCGGACTCCGTCTTCGCTCCGAGGGGGAACGGCAGCGGGCCGGCGGTCGTCTTCACGCCGGAGGGAGTCGGTGGCGGACCCCCGGCCGGGCCCGGCTCCCGCTCGGGGGCCTCCTCCGGGATCTCGGGGGCCTCCTCCAGGATGACGTGCGCGTTGGTGCCACTGATCCCGAAAGCCGACACCCCCGCCCGGCGCGGCTCATCGGTCCGCGGCCACGGACGGGCGGCGGTGAGCAGTTCCACCGCGCCCGCGGACCAGTCGACGTGCGGGGTGGGCTCGTCCACGTGCAACGTCGAGGGCAGCACCTCCGCCCGCAACGCCATGACGGCCTTGATCACTCCGGCCACGCCCGCCGCGGCCTGGGCGTGTCCGATGTTCGACTTCACCGAGCCGATCCACAACGGGCGTTCGGCCGGACGGCCCTGCCCGTACGTCGCGATGAGCGCCTGCGCCTCGATCGGGTCGCCCAGCTCGGTGCCGGTGCCGTGCGCCTCGACGAGGTCGACGTCTCCGGTGGACAGCCGGGCGCTCTCCAGGGCCTGCATGATCACCCGCTGCTGTGACGGGCCGTTCGGCGCGGTCAGGCCGTTGGAGGCGCCGTCCTGGTTGGTCGCGGAGCCGCGCACGACGGCGAGCACCGGGTGGCCGTGCCTGCGCGCGTCCGAGAGCCGCTCCACCAGGAGCACTCCCGCTCCCTCGGACCAGCCGGTGCCGTCGGCCGACGCGGCGAACGATTTGCACCGGCCGTCTCCGGCCAGGCCGCGCTGGCGGCTGAACTCGGTGAAGACGCCGGGCGTGGCCATGACGGTGACGCCGCCCACCAGCGCCATGGTGCTCTCGCCCTGCCGCAGCGAGCGTGCGGCCAGGTGGAGCGCGACCAGTGAGGAGGAGCAGGCGGTGTCGACGGTGATCGCCGGGCCTTCGAGGCCGAGCGTGTAGGACACCCGGCCCGAGGTGACCGCGGGCGCGCCGCCGGTGAGCAGGTAGCCCTCGCCGTCATCGTGCGGCGCGGCGGCCACCATCGTGGTGTAGTTCTGGTCGTTGGTGCCGATGAACACGCCGGTGTGGCTGCCGCGTAACGAGGCCGGATCGATGCCGGCGCGCTCGACCGCCTCCCAGCACACCTGGAGCAGCAACCGCTGCTGCGGGTCCATCGCCAGCGCCTCGCGCGGAGAGATCCCGAAGAATCCGGCGTCGAACTCCGCCGCGTCCGCCACGAACCCGCCCTCGCGCACGTAACTCGTGGCCGGGCGATCCGGATCGTCGTCGAAGAGCCGGTCGAGGTCCCAGCCGCGGTCCTGCGGGAAGGCGCCGATGCCGTCCCCGCCGCCGGCGACCAGCCGCCACAGGTCCTCCGGCGAGCGCACACCGCCGGGGAACCGGCAGCTCATCCCGACGATCGCGATCGGCTCGTGGTCGGCGACCTCGAGATCGGCCAGCCGCCGCCTGGTCCGATGCAGATCCGCGGTGACCAGCTTCAGATAGTCGCGAAGTGTCTCGTTATCAACCATCTGATGAAACCTCTTCCGCGAATGGCACGGCAAACGAGTAATAGGCGACGGGTCGCCTATTCGGAGAGGCTAATCAGGGCGGCGCACGCCCACTACCCCTAATCCGCCGTCGCGCGCCCCCCTTAACGGCAGGCCACAAGGGCAGGTCAGGGGTTGACCCGGCGATGATCGGCCAATAAGGCTGGAGAGTCGCCTCAACAATTAGATTGGCCTTGTCATGGTTGAGAGATTAAAGACCCGGGTTCTCTTCGATCTCAACGATCCGGCGATCCACCGAAACAGATACGCGTATTATCGGCGGCTGCGCGAGACCGAACCCGTTCATCGCTCGCCGTACGGATACTGGACCCTCACCCGATACGACGACGTCGAGGCGTTCCTGCGGGCGCCCGAGGCGTCGTCGGCGCTGCCCGACGACCAGACCTTCGCGCTCCTGCGCGGCGGACCCGACAGCCCGGCCATGCGCAGCCTGCGCCGGTGGATGCTGGTCAAGCAGGGCGCCGAGCACCGCAGGCTGCGGCGGCTGGTGGCCGGCGCGCTGACCCCCAACGCGGTGGAACGCCTCAAACCGGAGATCTCGCGGATCGTCAACCGGCTCATCGACGAGATGGGTGAGGGCGAGGTCGACCTGATCGAACAGCTCGCCACGCCGGTCCCGGTGGCGGTGATCTGCGGCCTGCTCGGCATCCCGGTCGAAGACGCCGCGCAGTGCCTGAAGTGGACGAACGCCATCGCCAACATCATCGATCCGTTGATCACACCGCGGATGCGGGACGAGATGAACACGGCGGAGCCGGAGTTCGGCGCGTACATCCGGGCGCAGATGGATCTGCGGCGGGCCGCCCCTCGCGACGACGTGCTGACCATGCTGATGCGCAAGGACGCCGACGGCGAGGGCCTCAGCGACGAGGACGTGATCGCCCAGGTGCTGCTGCTGTTCAACGCGGGGCACGAGACGACCCTCAACGTCATCGGCAACAGCGTGCACGCCCTGCTCACCAACCCGGACCAGTTGGAGTTCCTGCGCGCCGATCCGGGAAGGGTGAACGACTGCTTCGAGGAACTGGCCCGCTACAACTCCACCGTGCAGATCATCGTCCGCCAACTGACCGGTGACCTGACCATCGCCGGGCAGCGCATCCCGGCGGGTGACACCGTCATGGCCATCCTCGGCGCGGCGCATCGCGACCCGGCGAAGTTCCCCGACCCCGACCGTCTCGACCTGCGCCGCGCCGGCGTCAGGTCGCTCGCCTTCGGCTCGGGCCCGCACCAGTGCATCGCCGCCATGCTCGGCAGGGTCGAGGTCTGCATGACCATCGCCGAGCTCCTGCGCCGTTACGAGACGATCGAGCTGGCCACCGCGGACCTGGAGTGGCACACCCGCTTCAACTTCGTCCTCGGCCTCAAGCGGCTCCCCCTCCGGGTGACCTTCCGCCGCTGAGCGGCCGCGCACGGACGCCGGGCCCGCATCGCCGACGCGATGCGGGCCCGGCGTTCTCTACCCGCGAGCCGCGCCGTCCGCGCCCTGCTCGGCGAAGATGTCCGCGAGCCACTCCCGTACGGCCGCGGCGGTCGTCGGGCCGTCCTCCATCATCAGGGTGAAGTGGTTGCCCGGCACGTCGACGCAGGTGTGCGGCAGGCTCCAGACGGCCCGCCAGTCGTCGTCGCGGGTCCACTCGCCGATCGGTTCCGAGGCGCGGACGACGAGCGTCGGAGCCGTGATCTCCTTGGCCGTGAAGTCGAGGTACATCCGGCCGTACCACGCCTGAGCGGTCAGGCGGGTGTCGGTCATCGGCACGGCCAGGTGCTCACGGCCGAAGGTGCCCTCGGTCAGCTCGGACATCCACTCGTGGTGCATCGGGCGGTCCATCGGATAGGTGTCCACCAGCACGACTCCCGCCGCCGGCGCCCCCATCCGCTCCAGCCGCCACGCCAGCTCGTGCGCGAGCACCCCGCCTCCGGAGTGGCCGAGGAGGACGAACGGCGCGTCGCCCGCGACCTCGATGAGCGTCCTCGCCTGCCAGTCGAGCGACACCTCCTTGGTGGCCGGCAGCGCCTCGCCGTCCCGGTAACCGGGCAGGGGCAGGGCGATCACGTCATGGGTGCCGCGGAACGGCGTGGCGAAACGCGCGAACTCGTGAACTCCGCCGAGTGCCGACATCCCCGTGTGACAGACGATCCTCGGGCGCCGCGGCCCTCGGGACAGGAAGACCGGGGCAGGGGCCGCGGTGCGCGACTCTGCCGAGTCGAACATCGGCCGGAAGCCGGCCGCGTCCGACAGGAACTCCATGAAATCCAGCATTCTGTCCTGCCGCATCGCCTCGCTGTAGAGCGTGCGCAGCAGGCCGGTCCGTCCCCGCGGCTCGGCCGGGGCGGCGTCCGCGCCGAGCAGCGTCTCCTGGACGTGCCGGGCGAGGGCGTCCGGGGTGGAGCTGTCGAAGACGACGGTGCTCGCCAGCGCGGCGCCGGTGGCCGACCGGAGTCGATCCCGCAACTCGATCGCGGTGAGCGAGTTGACGCCCAGCTCCAGGAACTGCTGATCCGGAGCGATCTGCTCGACGTCGCCGTACCCCAGGACGGCCGCCGCGTGGGCGCGGACGAGATCGAGCACGACCTGGTGGCGTTCCTCGCCCGGCAGTCCCGCCAGCCGCTCGCGAAGCGCGGCCGCGTCCGCCCGGGCGCTCGGGTCGTCGTCCGCTCCGTCACCGGCCCGCCGGAGGTCGGTCAGCTCGTCGAGCAGGCGGCGGGGGCGGGCCAGCGTGTACGAGGCGGCGAACCGGGGCCAGTCGACGTCCGCGACCGTGAGACACGCCTCCGCGTGCCCCGGCAGCCGCGCGAGCAGGTCGAGCGCCGCGTCCGGCGGCATCGCCCGCAGCCCGGCGCGGGCCCACCGCTCGGCGGTGTCGCCGGTGAGTCCGGCCTCGTCCGCCCACGGCCCCCAGGAGATCGAGGTGGCGGCGCGGCCGTCGGCTCGCCGCTTCGCGGCCAGGGCGTCCAGGTAGGCGTTCGCCGCGGCCCGTGCCGGATTCGCGCCGCCCCAGACTCCGGCGACGGAGGAGAAGAGCACGAACGCGGACAGGTCGTGGTCCAGGGTCAGTTCGTGCAGGTGGCGTGCGCCGTCCACGGTGGGGCGCAGCACCTCGGCGACCCGTTCCGGAGTGAGCGCCGCCAGCGGGGTGTCGTCGGCGATCCCCGCGGCGTGCACGACCGCGGTGAGCGGACGGTCCGCGGGAAGCGCCGCGAGCAGCGCGGCCAGCGCGTCCCGGTCGGCGACGTCACAGGCCGCCACCGTCACCCGGGTGCCGCTCTCGCCCAGCTCGGCGACGAGGTCCCCGATCCCCGGCGTGTCCGGTCCGCGGCGGCCGACCAGCAGCAGATGGGGCACACCGTGACCGGCCAGCCGGCGGGCCACCCGCCGGCCGAGCGCGCCGGTGCCGCCGGTGATCAGGACCGTGCCCGACGTGGTCCATGCCGGCCGTCCCTCCGCCGCGACCGAGCGGTCCGGCGTCAGCCGCCGCGTGTGGAGGAGTCCGTCGCGGATCACCGCCTCCGGCTCCGCACCGCCCGCCAGGACGGTCACGAGCCGGTCCCAGGAACCGGCGTCCGGCCGCGCGGGCAGGTCGGCGATGCCGCCCCACCGCTCGGGCCTGGCCAGGTCGATGCCGCGGCCGAGCCCCCAGAGGGTGGCCTGTTCGGGATGCCGGGGCGGGTCGGCCGGGCCGGTCGACACGGCCTGGCGGGTGACCATCCAGAGGGGGGCGTCGAGGCCCGCCTCGTCGAGGGCCTGGACGAGCGTCACGGTCGCGGGCACCCGGTCCTCCCCCTCGGCGAGCATGCAGAGGACGCCCGCCAAGGCGTCCGCCTGGCCGTACACCCGCTTGATCCGCGCGGCCTGGGCGGCGGGGTCGGCTCCGTCACCGTTCGCCGGGAGCCGGACGACCTTCGCGCCCGCCGCGGTCATCGCCGCCTCCGCCTCCGCGGCCAGGTGGTCGGCGGCCGGGGCGACGAGCAGCCACGTGCCGTCCAGTGCGGCGCGGCCGGGCGCCGGACTCTCCGGACGCCACACGACGCGGTAGCGCCAGGAGTCGGCGAGCGCGTCCCGCCGACGCCGGCGCCGCCAGGACGACAACGCGGGCAGCGCTGTTTCCACGGTCTCCGGCCGCGCGTCGAGCGTTTGGGCCAGTTCGCCGAGGTCTCCGCGTTCGACCGCCTCCCAGAAGCGGCCTTCGGCCGGGTCGGCGGCGGGCGCCGTCTGCAACGGCTTCGGCCAGTAGCGCTCACGCTGGAACGCGTACGTCGGCAGGCTCACTCTCCGTCCGCCGGACGCGAGTGCCGGCCAGTCCACATCGGCCCCGCTCGTCCACAGGCGGCCGAGAGCGGCCTGGACGTGGTCGAGGCCGTCACGCAGCAACGGGACGCAGACCGCGCCGGGGATGATCTGGCTCGCCATGGCGCTCAGCACACCGTCGGGTCCGAGCTCGGCGACGCGGGTCACGCCGTGCTCGCCCAGACAGGTCACTCCGTCGGCGAACCGGACCGCCTCGCGCACCTGCCGCACCCAATAGCCCGGGAGGCTCATCTCGCCCGGCTCGGCGAGTGCGCCGGTGAGGTTCGACACGATCGGGATCCGCGACTCGTCGAAGGTCAGCGTCCCCACGACGGCCGCGAACTCGGCCAGCATCGGCTCCATCAGCCGGGAGTGGAACGCGTGCGACACCGTCAACCGGCTCGTCTTACGGCCCCGCGCGGCCCAGTGGGCCGCCAGCTCGTCGATCACCTCGGCGTCGCCGGAGACCACCACCGAGTCCGGACCGTTGACCGCCGCGACGTCCACCCGGCCATCGACTATCTCGTCCTCGGTCGCCTGGACGGCCAGCATTGCGCCACCGGCGGGGAGGGCCTGCATCAGGCGGCCCCGCGCCGCAACCAGCGCACACGCGTCCGGCAGCGACAACACCCCGGCGCAGTGCGCCGCGGCGATCTCACCGATCGAGTGGCCCAGCAGGAAATCCGGGGTCACCCGGAGCGACTCCAGCAACCGGAAGAGTGCCACCTCCACCGCGAAGAGGCCGGCCTGCGCGTACACCGTCTGGTCGAGGCCCGGGCCATCGGAGATCACCGACCTGATCGGCCGGTCCAGGTGACGGTCGAATTCGGCGCAGACCGCGTCGAAGGCCGCGGCGAACTCCGGGAAACGCGGGTAGAGGTCGCCTCCCATGCCGAGGCGTTGCGTGCCCTGCCCCGTGAAGAGGAACGCGGTGCGCCCCTCGCCCGCCGTACCGGTGACCGCGGCGACGCTCGGCATGCCGCCGGCGACGGCGGCCAGCCCTCGCACCAGGTCCTCCCGGTCGGCGCCGAACACGACCGCCCGATGTTTCAGTGCCGCCCTGGTGGTGGCCAGCGACCGGCTGACGTCGCGGATGTCGGAGGTGAGGCCGGTTTCGGCGAAGTGGCGCAACCGGTCGGCCTGGGCCCGCAGCCCGTCGGCGGTCCGCGCCGACACGATCCATGGGACGGGGCCGGAGCTCTCCGCGAGGTCGGGTGCGGGATCCGCCGCCGCGGGCTGCTCCAGGATCACGTGGGCGTTGGTGCCGCTGATCCCGAACGAGGAGACAGCCGCACGGCGCGGCCGATCCGTGGAGGGCCAGGGCCGGGCCTCGGTGAGCAGTTCCACCGACCCGGCGGACCAGTCCACGTGCGGTGAGGGTTCGTCCACGTGCAGGGTCGCGGGGAGCACGCCGTGCCGCATGGCCTGCACCATCTTGATCACACCGGCCACACCGGACGCCGCCTGGGTGTGCCCGATGTTCGATTTGACCGACCCCAGCCACAACGGCCGCTCCCGGTCCTGGCCGTAAGTGGCGAGCAGCGCCTGCGCCTCGATCGGGTCGCCGAGCTTCGTGCCGGTGCCGTGCGCCTCCACGACGTCGACCTCGGACGGGGACAGGCGGGCGTCGGCCAGCGCCTGGCGGATCACCCGCTCCTGAGACGGACCGTTCGGCGCGGTCAACCCGTTCGACGCGCCGTCCTGGTTGACCGCGCTGCCCCGCACCACCGCCAGAATCTCGTGGCCGTTGCGCCGCGCGTCCGAAAGCCGCTCCAGCACCAGCACACCGACACCCTCGGACCAGCCCGTACCGTCGGCCGCGGCGGCGAACGCCTTGCAGCGCCCGTCCGCGGCCAGTCCGCCCTGACGGCCGAACTCGGCGAAACTCGCGGGTGTCGCCATCACCGTCACGCCACCGGCCAGCGCCAGCTCGCATTCGCCACGCCGGAGCGCCTGCGCGGCCAGGTGCATGGCCACCAGTGACGAGGAGCAGGCCGTGTCCACCGTGACCGCCGGACCCTCCAGGCCGAACGTGTAGGCCACCCGGCCGGACAACATGCTGGTCACGCTGCCGGTCAGCAGGTGCCCGTCCGCGCCCGCGGCCAGGTCCGTGCCTATTCCGTAGAGCGACGAGGAGGCGCCGATGATCACGCCGGTGGGCGTGTGCTTGAGCGAGAGCGGGTCGATGCCCGTCTGCTCGAAGGCCTCCCAGACCGCTTCCAGCAGGATGCGCTGCTGCGGATCCATCGCCAACGCCTCACGCGGCGAGATCCCGAACAAGCCCGCGTCGAAATCGGCCACATCATGAAGGAAGCCACCTTCAAGGACCGGGGCACTCTCGCCGATCTCCCAGCCGCGATCGGCGGGGAACGGGGTGATGCCCTGGCCGCCGGCCGCCAGCAGTGCCCAAAGCTGATCGGGATCGCCGACGCCGCCCGGGTATCGGCAGCTCATCCCCACAATCGCGATCGGCTCGTCGGCACTGGCCGCGGCCGGAATCCCGCGCCGCTCGACGCCCTCTCCCGTGGCGCCGAATATCTTCCCCAGCAGGTACTCCGCCAGCGCCACCGGCGTCGGATGGTCGAAGACCAGCGTGACGGGCAACCGCAGCCCTGTCTCCGCCATCAACGCGTCACGCAGTTCCACCGCCGTCAGTGAATCGAAGCCCACATCCCGAAACGCCCGGCCTGGCTCCACGTCCGCCGCCGACGCGTGCCCCAGCACCACCGCGGCGCGCGCCCGCACCAGCTCCAGCAGCGTCCGCGACCGCTCCGCCGCGGGCAGGCCCTCCAGCACACCCCTCAGCCCCGACGGCTCGTCCGCGCTCGGCTCTGGCCCGGCCAGCACCCCGGCCACCTCGGGCAACTCACCCAGCAAGGCGCTCGCCCGACCCGAGACGAACATCGGGGCGAACCGCTCCCAGTCCACATCGGCCACGCTCACGCAAACGTCGCCACGGTCAACGGCGACCTCCAGCGCCCGGATCGCCACCTCCGGATCCATCAGCACCAGGCCCCGCCGCCGCAGGAACTCCCCGGTCTCCCCCTCGACGGCCATCCCGACACCGGCCCACGGCCCCCACGCCACCGACAAGCCCGCCAGCCCCCGCTCCCGACGGGATTCCACCAACGCATCCAAGAACGCGTTCCCCGCCGCGTACGCCCCTTGCCCGCCACTCCCCCACGTCGCGGCGATGGACGAGAACACCACGAACAGCCGCACATCCTGTCCGCGAGTCAGCTCGTCCAGATGCGCCGCACCGGCGACCTTGGCCCTCACGACCTCCGCGACCCGCTCCGCGTCCGTCTCCATCAGCACATCCGGCGCCCCTACTCCCGCCGCATGCACCACTCCCATCAGCGGAAACTCTTCCGGGATCGCCGCCAGGACCTCGGCCAGCGCCTCCCGGTCCGCCACGTCGCAGGCCGCCACCGACGCCCGGGCGCCGAGCTCCCGCAGCTCCGCCACCAGTCCCTCGACGCCGGGCGCCGCAGCTCCCCGACGGCTCGCCAGCACCAGATGCCCCACACCACGACCGGCCAGCCACCGCGCCACCTCACCGCCCAGGCCACCGGTGCCGCCGGTCACCAGCACGGTCCCGTCCGCGCAGTCCGGCACCCCCACCTCGGACGACGAGGCCGCCGCGCCGGCCGACGGCGCCCGCACCACCCGCCGTCCCAGCACCTCGGCGCCCCGTACCGCTACCTGATCCTCGCCCGACTCCCCGGCCAGCACGGCCGCCAACCGGGCACCGACCCGGCGATCCACCACAGGGGGAACATCGACCAGACCGCCCCACCGATCCGGATGCTCCAACGCCGCGACGCGTCCCAGCCCCCAGATCTGCGCCTGATACGGATCACGAATCGAATCGGAACCTCCGGCCGACACCGCACCAGACGTCACACACCACAGGGGCGCGCTCACCCCGAGATCCCCCAGCGCCTGCAGTACGGCCAGCAGCCCGCTCAACTGCGCCGACACACCCGGCGCCGCGACAAGCGCGACTCCCGCGAGATCCGGCGCCTCCTCCACCACTTCATGAATGCGCGCGGCGACCGAGGCACGGTCGAGTTCCGCCTCCCCGAGGACCAGCTCGACCACCCCCGCCCCGCCGTCGCGGATCGCCGCCCGCACACCCTCGGCCAGAAGGTCGTCGGTGCCCTCCGGGAGAACCACCAGCCAGGTCCCGGTCAGCTCGCCGTCGGCCAGCGTGACCGGGTTCCAGACGATCCGATAGCGCCAGCCGTCCAGGACCGAGTCCTGACGACGCTGCTTGCGCCACGACGACAGCGCGGGCAGTACCTCGCCCAGCACGTGCGACTGATCACCCAGACTCAGCGTGCCGGCCAGCTCTTCCAGGTCCTCGCGTTCGACCGCTTCCCAGAACCGGGACTCCACCATGTCACCGGACAACACCGGTACCGGCTTGGGCCAGTACCGCTGCCGCTGGAACGCGTACGTCGGGAGGTCCACCCGACGGCCGCCCGGCAGAACGGTCCGCCAGTCGACGTCGACGCCGGCCGCCCACAACCCGCCCAGCGCGGTCAGCACCGTTTCGGTGTCGTCCCGGTCGCGGCGCAGTAGCGGCGCGAACACCGCGTCGCCGGACTGCTGGGCCGGCGCCTCATCGCGGCGCAGCACCGGCGTGAACACTCCGTCGAGCATTTGCTGGGCCAGCGCGCAGAGCACACCATCCGGACCCAGCTCCACGAACCGGGACACACCCCGCTCGGCCAGACAGGTGACGCCGTCGGCGAACCGCACCGCCTCACGCACCTGCCGCACCCAGTAGGCCGGAGAGGTGAACAGCCCAGGATCGGCGAGCGTTCCAGTGAGGTTCGACACGATCGGGATCCGCGGCTCGTCGAACGTCAGCGTCTCCAACACGGCCGCGAAGTCGGCCAGCATCGGCTCCATCAGCCGGGAATGGAACGCCTGCGAGACCGTCAACCGGCTCGTCTTACGGCCCTCCGCCGCCCACCGGGCCGCCAACTCGTCGATCACCCCGGCGTCCCCGGAGACGACCACCGAGCTCGGGCCGTTGACCGCCGCGATGTCCACCAGACCCGCGACCATCTCCCGGACCTCGTCCTCCGACGCCTGCACGGCGAGCATCGCGCCACCCGACGGGAGCGCCTGCATCAGCCGGCCCCGCGCCGCAACCAGCGCACACGCGTCCGGCAGCGACAACACTCCGGCGCAATGGGCGGCAGCGATCTCACCGATCGAGTGGCCCAGCAGGAAGTCCGCTACCACCTGGAGCGACTCCAGCAACCGGAACGACGCCACCTCGACCGCGAACAATCCGGCCTGCGCCCACACGGTCTGATCGAGATCCGCCCCGTCGAACACGACATCCCGGACCGGCCGATCGAGCCGCAGGTCCAGCTCCGCGCACACCGCGTCGAACGCGTCCGCGAACACCGGGAACCGCGCATACAGGCCCCGCCCCATCCCGGCCCGCTGCGCCCCCTGACCGGTGAACAAGAACGCCGTCCGGCCCTCACCGGCCACACCCGACACCACGCCCGCCGAAGGCTCACCCTCGGCCAGCGCGCCGAGGCCGGCCAGCAGGCTGTCTCGATCGGCACCCAGCACCACCGCGCGGTGCTGCAAATCCGCCCGGCCCAGCAACGACGTAGCCACGTCCGCCGTCGCCAGCTCCGGCCGATCCGCCACGAACGCGCGCAACCGCTCCGCCTGCGCCGCAAGCGCCTCGGCCGACCGGCCGGATACCGTCCACGGCACCGGGCCGGCCACAGCCGCACCCCGCCCAACCTCTTCAACGACCGGCGCGGCCTCCAGGATCACGTGCGCATTGGTGCCACTGATCCCGAACGCGGACACACCCGCCCGGCGCGGCCGGTCCTCCGAAGGCCACTGCCGGGCCTCGGTCAGCAGCTCCACCGCACCCGCCGACCAGTCCACCTGCCCGGTCGGCTCGTCCACGTGCAACGTCGCAGGCAGCACACCATGCCGCAACGCCTGCACCATCTTGATCACACCGGCCACACCCGCGGCCGCCTGCGTGTGCCCGATATTCGACTTGATCGACCCCAGCCACAACGGCCGATCCCGGTCCTGCCCATAGGTCGCCAGCAACGCCTGCGCCTCGATCGGATCACCGAGCTTCGTCCCGGTGCCGTGCGCCTCCACGACATCCACCTCGGACGGGGACAGGCGGGCGCCGGCCAACGCCTGCCGGATCACCCGCTCCTGCGACGGCCCGTTCGGCGCGGTCAGGCCGTTGGAGGCGCCGTCCTGGTTGACCGCGCTCCCCCGCACCACCGCGAGCACCCGATGACCGTTACGCCGCGCGTCCGACAACCGCTCCACCAGCAGGACACCGACACCCTCACCCCAGCCGGTGCCGTCCGCCCCCGCCGCGAACGCCTTGCACCGCCCATCGGCCGCCAGACCACCCTGCCGATTGAACTCACCGAATGCGCCAGGGTTCACCATCACGGCAACGCCACCGGCCAGCGCCATCTCACACTCGCCGTTACGCAGCGCCTGCACGGCCAGATGCAGCGCCACCAGCGACGACGAACAGGCGGTGTCCACCGTCACCGCAGGCCCCTCCAGCCCGAAGGTGTACGCGACCCGCCCGGAAATCACGCTGTTGGCGGTGCCGGAGAGCAGATGCCCTTCGACGCCTTCCAGCACCTGGCCGTGCCCGTATCCCGACGACGAAGCGCCCGCGAACACCCCCGTCCGGCTGCCGCGCATGGACTGAGGGTCGATTCCGGCGGACTCGAACGCCTCCCAGGCGCTCTCCAGGATCAGCCGCTGCTGCGGATCCATCGCCAACGCCTCACGCGGCGAGATCCCGAACAGCCCCGCGTCGAACTCCGTCGCGTCGTAGACGAAACCGCCCACCGCGGCGTCCGCGCCCGGCACCCGGTCCGGCCAGCCCCGATCGACCGGGAACGGCGACAACGCGTCGACTCCCCCGGCGACCACATCCCACAACTGCTCGGGATTGCGGACATCGCCGGGGAACCGGCAACTCATGCCGATGATCGCGATCGGCT
Organism: Microtetraspora niveoalba; assembly: GCF_001570405.1. Lineage (GTDB taxonomy): Bacteria > Actinomycetota > Actinomycetes > Streptosporangiales > Streptosporangiaceae > Microtetraspora > Microtetraspora niveoalba. The sequence continues at coordinate 34,207 of NZ_BBYM01000057.1, forward strand.
CGTCGAGTCCGGCGGAGGAAGGGCCGGCGGAAGACTCCGGCGCTGCCGCCTCGCCGACGACGAGTTCCTTCTCCAGATAGGACACCAGCGCCACCGGCGTGGGGTGATCGAAGACCATGGTCGCGGGCAGCCGCAACCCCGTCTCCCGATTGAGCCGGTTACGCAACTCCACCGCGGTCAGCGACTCGAACCCCAGGTCCTTGAACGTCCGCGTGGCCTCGATGGCCTGAACATCCGGATGTTTGAGCACCGCGGCGACCTCGCCACGGACCAGGTCGAGCAGGATCTGCCGCCGCTGGGACACCGGCAACGGAGCCAGACGACCCGCAAGCGCCGAACCATCCTCCTCACCGAAGGCCACAACCGGCCGCTGCCGCGCCTCGGGCAGATCAGCCAGCAACGGACTCACCCGCGTAGCGGTGAACGTGTCAGTGAAACGCGGCCAATCGATATCCGCGACCGTCACACAGTCCTCACCCGCCTCCACCGCCTGCTCCAGAGCCCGGACCGCCAACTCCGGATCCATCGCGACCATGCCACGCTCACGCAGATAGTCACGGGCGCCCTCCTGCGAGGCCATACCCGCCTCACCCCACGCACCCCACGAAACCGAGGTCCCGGCAAGCCCTCGCGCACGCCGCTGAACGGCAAGCGCGTCCAGGAAAGCGTTCGCCGCACCATAAGCGGCCTGCCCGCCACTGCCCCACACCCCCGCACCCGAGGAGAACATCACGAACATCCCAAGATCGAT
>NZ_BBYM01000058.1 GCF_001570405.1 Microtetraspora niveoalba
GGAGGGACGCGCCGCTCCTCGGCGGGCGCGCGGGTGCCGCGCGCGGGCGGATCGGCGACCTCACCCCCGCGCACCTGCCGTCCGTCGCGTCCGTTCTGGGCGCGGCCGGCGGCGGGCACCGCCGTGCGTCCCCTCGTGGGAACGCGTCGCGCCGCCTGCCGGCTCTCCTGCTCAGTCCTCATCCCTCGCGGATCCTCTCTGCCGCCCGCAAGCGGGCCGACGCCGCCCGCGGGTTGCGGGCCACCTCGTCTTCGTCCGGGAGCTCCGCTCCCCTCGTCAGAAGGCGGAACCTGGGCTGGTGAGCCTCAAGCGGGACCGGCAGCCCGGGGGGGCTGGTGTCCCTGGTTCGCGCCGCGAGGACCTGCTTGGTGAGCCGGTCCTCCAAGGAGTGGTAGGCGAGCACGACCACGCGCCCGCCCAGCGCGAGCGCGTCGAGGGCGGCGGGCAGGGCCCGCTCGAGAGCGGTGAGCTCCTCGTTCACCTCGATGCGCAGAGCCTGGAAAGTCCTTTTCGCGGGGTTGCCCCCCGTCCGCCGGGTCGCGGCGGGGATCGCCGACCTGACCAGGTCGGCGAGCTGCTTGGTGGAGGCGATCGGCTGCTTGGACCGTTCCTTGACGATCAGGCTCGCCACGCGCGAGGCGAAGCGTTCCTCGCCGTAGTCGCGCAGGATGCGGGTCAGTTCCGCCGCGGAGTACGTGTTGACGACCTTTTCCGCGGTGAGGTCCTGATCGGGGTCCATCCTCATGTCGAGGGGTGCGTCATAGGAGTACGCGAAGCCGCGCTCCGCCTCGTCCAGCTGGGGCGAGGAGACGCCGAGGTCGAACAGCACGCCGTCGACCCGGGGCCGCCCGATGCGGCTCAGGACGTCGGTCAGCTCGTCGGAGACCGCGCGCACGATGGTGGTGCGCCCGGCGTAGGGAGCCAGGCGCGCGGTGGACCGCTCGATGGCGGTCGGGTCGCGGTCGATGCCGACGAGGTGCAGGGAGGGGTGGGCGGCGAGCAGTGCCTGAGCGTGCCCGCCCAGGCCGAGGTTCGCGTCGACGACCACGGGATCCGGCCCGGACAACGCCGGAGCGAGCAGATCCAGTACGCGATCGAGCATGACCGGAACGTGACCGGACGGCTGCTCGGAGAAATCCGACAACGCTGTTAACCCCCAAAAAGCTGCCGCTGCAAAGCTCGCGGATGTGCGGCTGCCGCCGGTGATCTTCTTCTGGATCCCCCACCCAAAGGGCCGCTCCCGGACGGGAGCCGACCCGCCCGGCCAGGTCCCCATCCGCATCGCCTTGCCGCGGAACCTGACACCGGGGAAGGTGCATCAGGTGCCGCTGGGAGCGGGTGGAGACCTCGCCGAACGTCACCGACGGGTCTTCCTGATCTCGCATGGTCGCGAGACCTGATCTGGTACGAATTCAGAGAACTCCGGGCAACACCTCCTCGGAAAGGTCGGAAAACGCCTGCTCCTGCTCCGCCAGATAGGCCTCCCAGGCCGCGGCGTCCCAGATTTCCAGGCGGGTGTTCGCTCCGATGACGGCGCAGTCACGTTCCAGGCCGGCGTATTGCCGCAGGCTCGGGGGAATCGTGATCCGTCCTTGCTTGTCCGGCGTCTCGTCGGACGCGCTCGCGAAGAAGACCCGGCTGTAGTCCCGGACCGCCTTGGCGGTCACCGGCGCGGTGCGCAGAGCCTCGGTGATGCGCTGGAACTCCTCTACGGGGAAGACGTAGAGGCAGCGCTCCTGGCCCTTGGTGATCACAAGACCCTCCGCCAGCTCCTCGCGATACTTCGCCGGCAGGAACAGCCGTCCTTTGTCGTCCAGACGCGGTTGGTGGGTGCCGAGGAACACCGGCTCCACCTCCCGTGCCTTGCGGAGCGCTCAGCGCTTTCGCCCCTGCCCTCCACTGCGCACCACCATACTCCACTTCTCCCCACCGTCAACTGATTCCGGCCCTCGTCGCGGCGTATTTCGTTCGCATTTCCGCAGGTCAATTGAGGTGGTGCGGAGTGGGGCGCCGGGGAGGCCGCCAACCCCCGCACGGGCGTGTCGGTTCGGGGCGCGGGGCGCCCGGAAGCCCCGCCGCTGCGGGCTTTCCGGCACCCGCCGGAGGCCGGGTGGAGGAAAGTGGAGCGAGTTATGTCACGGGATTCGGACGGGCACGCGACCTCAACGAGAAACGGACTCATAACACTATGGGCAGTTCAACCGGATTTCCGGACAAAGTCGCCCAGGAACCTGAGGCGTCATAAGGTCGGTACACAGAATGGATAAGGAACGTCAAACGCCTCATTCATGGAGGCGCATCCTCATGGAGGCCAGGTGGCAGTAACGAGCGACGTCGCCCCCGACGCCGGAAACCGGCTGGAGGACCTGGTCGAAACCGCGCACCGGATCCGCCGGGCGATCGAGTCGGTGATCGAGGGCAAGGCCGAGGTGGTCCGGCTCACCCTCACCGTCCTCCTCGCGGAGGGCCACCTCCTCATCGAGGACGTCCCGGGCGTCGGGAAGACGATGCTGGCCAAGGCGCTGGCACGATCCATCGACTGCCCCGTAAGGCGCGTCCAGTTCACCCCCGACCTGCTGCCGAGCGACATCACCGGTGTCAGCGCGTACAACCAGCAGACCCGGGAGTTCGAGTTCAAGCCGGGCCCGGTGTTCGCCAACATCGTCGTCGGTGACGAGATCAACCGCGCCTCTCCCAAGACGCAGTCCGCGCTGCTGGAGTGCATGGAGGAGCACCAGGTCACGGTCGACGGCGTCACCTACGAGCTCGAGTCGCCCTTCATGGTGATCGCCACCCAGAACCCGATCGAGATGGAGGGCACCTACCCTCTTCCAGAGGCGCAGCGGGACCGCTTCACCGCGAAGATCGCGATGGGCTACCCCGAGCCGACGGCCGAGCTGGAGATGCTCGACGTCCACGGCGCGGCGCAGCCGCTCGGCAAGCTGGAGCCGGTGGCCACGACCGCCGAGGTGCGCGCGCTCATCCGGGCGGTCCGCGCGGTCTACGTCTCCCAGGCGGTGAAGAAGTACGCCGTGGACATGGTGACGGCGACCAGGCGGTCGCCCGACCTGCGCCTCGGCGCCTCGCCGCGGGCCACGCTCCACCTCGTACGCGGGGCCAGGGCGCACGCCGCGCTGTCCGGCCGGGACTACGTGATCCCGGACGACCTGCAGGAGCTGGCCGTGCCCGTGCTCGCCCACCGGCTGCTGCCCAGCCTGGAGGCGCAGGGGCAGCGCCGGCAGCCGGAGCAGGTGGTGGCCGAGCTGGTGCGCCGCGTCCCCGTTCCGGACACGAACTGACGTCCTCGCCGCGCCGAGGCCCCGGGCCCGGCGTCCCAGGAGAGTTCAAGGAGATTCGATGACGGGGCTCAAGGCGCTGACCTCGCGCGGCAGGTCCTTCCTCGCGTCCGGGGTGGCGGCGCTGCTGTGCGCCCTCGTCCTCGGCGAGCAGGACCTGCTGCGGATCGCCGTGCTGGTCATCGCGATGCCGCTGCTCGCCGCGATGGTGGTGGCGAGGACCCGCTACCGGCTGACCTGCGCGCGGCGCCTGGACCCGGCGCGCGTCGAGGCGGGCACCGGCAGCACGGTCACCCTCAGGCTGGAGAACGTGACCCGGCTGCCCACCGGGCTGCTGCTCGTCGAGGACAACCTGCAGTACGCCCTCGGGACGCGGCCCCGGTTCGTCCTCGACCGGGTGGAGTCGCGCGGCGTCCGCGAGGTGGACTACAAGGTCCACTCCGATCTGCGCGGCCGCTATCCCATCGGCCCCCTGTCGGTCCGGATCGCCGACCCGTTCGGGATGGTCGAGCTGACCCGGTCGTTCACCATCACGGACACGCTGGTGGTCGTCCCCCAGGTGGTCGCGCTCCCCCACGTGCGCCTGTCCGGCGAGTGGAGCGGCGGCGGCGACAGCCGTACACGCTCGGTGGCGGCGGCGGGCGACGACGACGTGGCCCCGCGCGAGTACCGGCAGGGGGACGACCTGCGGCGGGTGCACTGGAGGTCGACCGCCCGCCGGGGCGAGCTGATGGTGCGGCGCGAGGAGCAGCAGTGGCAGAGCAGGGGTGCGCTCCTGCTGGACACCCGCAGGCACGCGCACCGCGGCGACGGGCCGCGGTCGTCGTTCGAGGTGGCGGTCTCCGCCGCGGCGTCGATCGGGGTGCACCTGGCGCACGAGGGTCTCGGCCTGCGCCTGGTCACCGACCAGGGCCCGCAGCCCCTCGCCGAGGGCGGCCTGTCGTGGGCGCTGCTCGACACCCTCTCCGTCGTACGGCAGAGCTCGGCGCGGTCCCTGGAGCACGGGGTCGGGGCGCTGCGGCAGGGCGGCGGGGAGGGGCTGATCGTGGCGGTCCTCGGGGCGCTCGACCTCGAGGAGGCCCAGACGCTGGCCCGGCTGCGGCACACCGGCGTGACGGGGGTCGCGGTCATGCTCGACGTGTCGAGCTGGGACTCGGCCCCGGACGAGTCGTTCGAGGCGGCGCAGGCCGTGCTCACGGCGAGTGGATGGAGGGTGCTGCCGCTCTCCTCCGGCACGTCCCTGGCCTCGGTCTGGCCGGAGGCGGCGTACAAGAGGAGCGCGGCGTGACAGGGCGGGGCGTGGAAGGGCCGGGCGTGGAAGGGCCGGGCGTGACAGCGCGGGGCGTGACAGCGCGGGGCGTGACAAAGCGCGTCGATCGGAGAGGCTCGGTGAGCGGGAGATGAAGCTGCCGATCGCGGCCGGGCTGGCCACCGGCGCCGTCGCCCTGACGCTCTATTCGCTGTTCGAGGGCGGGGCCTGGTTCTGGGCCTGCGTGGGCACGCTCGTGGTCACGACGGCCGTGGGGGCTCTCGCGTCACGGTTCGCCGCGCCGAGGTGGGCGGCGCCGCTCCTGATGCCGGTCGCCGTGACCGTGTACCTGTCGGCCACGTTCGCCAAGGAGCACACCTGGGCGTGGCTGGTCCCGACGAAGGCGTCGGCGCTGCGGCTGGGCGAGCTGCTCGCCGAGGGGTTCGCCGACATCCAGCGGTTCGCCGCGCCGGTGCCCGCCGAGCCGGGCGTCAGCCTGCTGACCGCGAGCGGCGTCGGCCTGATCGCCGTCCTGGTCGACCTGTTCGCGGTACGGCTGCGCCGCGCGGCGCTGGCGGGGCTGCCCCTGCTCGGCCTGTTCACGGTGCCCGCGGCGGTGCTGCCCGAGCCGGTCGCCTGGCCGGCCTTCGTGATCGCCGCCATCGGGTACGTCGGGCTGCTGGTGGCGGACGGCCGGGAGCGGCTCACGAGCTGGGGCCGGGCCGTGCTGGTGCGCCGCACGCGTACGGCGGGGGCCGACAAGGCGGACTCCGGGCGGCTGGCGCTCTCCGGCAAACGGATCGGCGCGACCGCGATCACGCTCGCGATCGTGCTGCCGGCGCTGCTCCCGGCGCTCAGCCCCGATCCGCTGTTCGGCTTCGGCGTGGGCAACGGCTCGGGCCGGGGCGGCAACAGCATCGGCATCCCGGACGCCATCGCCAAGCTGAGCGGCCAGTTGTCGCAGCAGCGGAACGCGACGGTGCTGACGTACACCAGCGGCGACGACCGGCCGCGCTATCTGCGCATCTACGCGCTCGACGTGTTCGACGGGAAGAAGTGGACGGTGAGCCCGCTGCGCGGCCGTCCGGAGGACCGGGTGTCGGAGGGGCCGCTGCCGCCGCCGCCCGGCCTCGGCCCCGGCGTCGCGACGAACCGGGTGGAGAGCCGCGTCAGCGTGAGCGAGGACATCGACCCGCTGCGCTTCCTTCCTCTCCCCTATCCGGCGGTCCAGGTCGACGCCGACGGCGACTGGCGGGCCGACCAGGCGTCGCGGATGGTGTTCTCCACCCGTGACGACGCGGCGGGGCTGGACTACCGGGTGATCGTGAACGAGCCGCATCCCACGCGCGCCCAGCTCGACGTGATGTCCACGCCCACGCCCGACGCGCGTTTTCTCGCGCTCCCCGATCTGGATCCCAAGGTCGTCGCCATGGCGGAGCGGGTGACGGAGGGCGGGGCCACGCCGTACCAGAAGGCCGTCCTGCTGCAGGAGTGGTTCACCGGGAAGGGCGGTTTCAGCTACAGCCTGGAGACGAAGGGGTCGGGCGGCGACGCGTTGTCGCGGTTCATCCTGATCGGGCGCACCGGGTACTGCGAGCAGTTCGCGAGCGCGATGGCCGTCATGGCGCGGGTGATCGGCATCCCGGCCCGGGTGTCGATCGGCTACACCGGCGGCACGAAGATCGGTAAGTCGTGGTCGGTGCGCACGCAGGACGCGCACGCCTGGCCCGAGCTGTACTTCGACGGCGCGGGCTGGCTGCCCTTCGAGCCGACGCCGACCGGCGCGGTGGGCCAGGGCACGGCCCGGGTGCCCGACTACTCGCTGCCGCTCACGCCCGATGCCACGCCGTCGGCGGGGCCGTCCTCCGGGCCGTCCTCCGAGGACGACGACTCGGCCGCCACCGGCGGTCCGTCCCGGCGCAACCCCAGGGACTTCGACCGCGACCTCGGGGCCGTCCCGATCGTCGTGGACGAGGGCATGCCGGTCCCCGCGAAGATCGCGCTGGGCGCGGGCGCGGTCCTGCTGCTGGCGCTCGTCCCGGCGCTGGCCCGGGCGCTGGTCCGCCGCCGCAGGTACGCGCTGGTGCGGCGCGGCGGCGCGAGGCCCGCGGTCAGGGCGGCCTGGGCCGAGCTGTGCGACACGCTGACCGATCTCGGCATGTCGCGGGAGCCGAGCGAGAGCCCGCGCGCGCTGGCGCGGAGGCTGACCGAGATGTACGAGTTCGACGCGGACGCGGCGGCGGCGATCACGAGCATCGCGACGGTGGAGGAGCGGATGCGCTACGCCGCGTCCCCGCCGGCGGCGGGGCCGGGGCCGTCCGACCTGCCGCGCGTGCGGCGGGCGCTGGCGGGCGCGGTGCGGAGAAGGAGGCGGGTGGCGTCGCGGTTCGCGCCGCGTTCGACCCTGCTGCGGGTGCGGGCGGCCGGGACGAAGCTGCTGGACGGGTTCGACCGGCTGGAGGGCATCCGGTGGCGGCCGCTGTCCAGGAGCGGGGCGGGCACCAGGTAGGGGCCCGCGGGGGCGGCGTCAGCGCTCGTCGGTGCGGCGCCGCCAGCGCTCCTCCATGCGGTCCATGAAGCCGCGGCGCTGCGGGCGCCGGCCCCGCGCCGGGGCGGCCTGGCTGTCGACGCCGAACCCGTTCATGCGCTTCCAGCTCGACAGGCCCCACAGGCAGGTCGCCAGCATGACCACGAACCCGGCGACGCCCAGCCAGATGTTCGCCACGACGCCGACCATCAGCAGGACGACGCCGAGCGCGAAGCCGATGGACGCCTTCACCAGGCGGCGCTTGTAGTGGCTGCGCGGATCACTGATCCGAACGGCGTTGGCCCACTTCGGGTCCTCGGCGTAGAGGGCCTGCTCGATCTGGTCGAGCAAGCGCTGCTCGTGCTCAGACAGCGGCACGGCGCCTCCCAAGGACGGCCCCATTTCGGGGAAGACGGCAACGGACGACACGGGGTGTCCGGACCTCGCGGTCGGTTATCCCCAGAATACGAGGCTGTAGACGTAGACGAAAGAAAACGTCCAACGTGGTCCAAACCGGAGGGGACGTCATAGATCCATTGGACCAGATGGAGGCCGGACGAGCGAAGCCGGGCGGACGGCGTCGGGACCGAAACGCCGGATCGCCTTGTCCATCGCCTGTTCCGCCTCTCGCCAGCCGGTCTCCCGCTCACCGAGGCTGAGCTGGCGGGCGGCCGTGCCGGCCGGACGGAGGTTCTCCACGCGTACGCCGACCAGCCGGAGCCGGACCCGATCCATCCCGGAGGCGGCGAAAAGCTCACAGGATGTGGCGAATATCTCCTTGGCGACGTCAGTCGCCTCGCGCAGCGTTCGGGACCTGGTGATCGTGGTGAAGTCGGAGCGGCGGAGCTTGACGCTGACCGTCCGGCCGACCTGGCCGCTCGCGCGGAGCCGGGCGGCGACCCGCTCGGACAGCCGCAGCAGCTCACGCCTGATCGCCTCCGGATCGTCGACGTCGTGGGGGAAGGTCTCCTCGTTGCCGATGCTCTTGTCCGGCGTGTGCGGCACCACCGGGCGCTCGTCCCGCCCGCAGGCGAGGGCGGCCAGGTGGGCGCCGACGGCGCCGAACTCGCGCTGGAGCGTGGAGACGGGCACCTGGGCGAGGTCGCCCACGGTGCGGATGCCGAGCCGGACGAGGGCCTGCTCGGTGCGCTCTCCGACGCCCCACAGGGCGGCGACGGGCAGCGGGTGGAGGAACTCGACCACGCCGTCCGCCGGCACGACGAGCAGCCCGTCGGGCTTGCACTGGCGGGAGGCGAGCTTGGCCACGAACTTGCTGCTCGCGACGCCGACCGAGCAGGTGATGCCGTACCGCTCGGCGACCTGCTCGCGGATCATGGCGGCGATGGCCGCGGGAGGGCCGAGCCGCCGCCGGGCGCCGCCGACGTCGAGGAACGCCTCGTCGGAGGCGACCGGCTCCACCTCGGGGGTGATCGAGCGGAAGATCTCCATGACGCCGCGGGAGACCTCGGCGTACTTCCCGTGGCTGGGCGGGATGACCGTCGCCCGCGGGCAGAGGCGCACGGCCCGGGTCATCGGCATCGCCGAGTGCACCCCGAACCGCCGGGCCTCGTAGGTGGCGCTGAGCACCACCCCGCGGGCCCCGGCGGCGCCGACGATGACCGGCCGGCCGCGCAGCTCGGGCCGGTCGAGGAGCTCGACGCTGGCGAAGAAGGCGTCCATGTCCACGTGCAGGATCGGGCAGCCGCTGTCGTCGGCCAGCCCGCCGCCGCCTTGGGGGAGCATCTGCTTCCTGGACACGCCTCCGATCCTATCCGAACATCCGTTCTATCGGCAGGCGATGACGTGGACCTGTGTGGCGATGTCGCGCAGCACGGGGTGGGCGGCGGCGGCGCGCTCCAGCTCGACCAGGGCCGCCGGGTCCCCCTCCGCGAGCCTGCTGGGCACCAGGTCGGCGAACACCCGGACGCCGTGTACGTCCGCGACGGTGAACCCGGCCTTGGACAACAGGCCGGTCACGGCCTCCCTGGTGAACCTGCGCGGCGTCGGGTCGCGGTCGCCCCAGCGCCCGGCCGAGTCGGCGAGCACCTGGCGCGCCTCGCCGAAGTTGCCGGACAGGGCGCGGTGGATGGCCGTGGCGAGCGGGTTGGCGGCGAGCACGCTGACCACGCCGCCCCGGCGCAGGACGCCCGCCGCGGCGGCGAGAGCGGCGGCGGGGTCCTCGACGTACTCCAGGACGCTGTGGCAGAGCACCAGATCGACGGTCTCGGCCTCCAGGAGGTCGCCGAGGTCTCCGGCGTCCGCCTGCAGGCCCCGGACGGTGACGCCCGTCTCGGCGGCCCGGCGCTCCAGTGCGGCCAGCGAGTCGGGCGACGGATCGACCACGGTGACGGCGTGCCCGAGCCGGGCCAGCGGCACCGCGAAACCGCCCGTGCCACCTCCCGCGTCCACGATGTCCAGCGTCTCGCGTCCCGTGGCGGTCGTCAGGTCCGCCAGGACGGCGCGGAGCGCCTCCCAGACGACGGTCTGCCGCGTGGCGTCACGCACTTTCGCCCCTCCCTCGTACGGCTCCAGCCAGCCTAACGGCACGGCCGGGCACCCCCGGGCGGCGCCGGGGACGGCTCGGGAGCGGGCCGGCCGCCGGGCGGCCGGAGACGGCGGTCAGAGGGAGATCGACGGCTTGAGCTGCTTGAAACGGGCGAGCAGGCCGTTGACGAAGTGCGGCGACTCGTCGGTGGACAGCTCCGCGGCGAGATGCACCCACTCGCTGATGACGACGCCCTCGGGGACCTCGGCCGACCAGAGCATCTCGTACGTGCCGCCGCGCAGGATGTTGCGGTCGACGGCGGGCATGCGCTCGAGCGTCCAGCCCTCGGCGTACGTCGCGAGGAGCTCGTCGATGCGGGTCAGGTGCCTGGCCACGCCCTCGACGAGGGTGGAGGTGTATTCGTTGACGGGCGGCTCGGCGCGCTCGACGCGCTCCGCCAGGACGTTCAGCGGGCTCTCGTCGCGCGCCTCGGCCTCGAAGAGGATGTCGAGCGCGCGCCGCCGGGCCTTGCCGCGAGCTGACACCTCAGGCCCGACCGAGGTATTCGCCGCTGCGGGTGTCGACCTTGACCTTCTCGCCGGTCGTGATGAACAGCGGGACCTTGATCTCGGCGCCGGTCTCCAGCTTGGCGGGCTTGGTGCCGCCGGTGGAGCGGTCGCCCTGCAGGCCGGGCTCGGTCTCGGCGATGGTCAGCTCGACGGCGGCCGGAAGCTCGATGTAGAGCACGTTGCCCTCGTTGATCGCCACCGTGGCGAGCATGTTCTCCAGCAGGTAGTTGGCGGTGTCGCCGACGGCAGCGCGGGAGACGTGCAGCATGTCGTACGTCTCGGTGTCCATGAAGACGTAGTCCTCGCCGTCCATGTACGAGTACTGCATCTCGCGCTTGTCGACGTTGGCCACCTCGACCTTGACGCCCGCGTTGAAGGTCTTGTCCAGGACCTTGCCGGACTTGACGTTCTTCAGCTTGGTGCGGACGAACGCGCCGCCCTTGCCGGGCTTGACGTGCTGGAACTCCACGACGGACCAGAGTTCCCCACCGTCGAGCTTGAGCACCAGTCCGTTCTTGAGGTCGTTCGTCGTCGCCACGTGGTTCTCCTGAGTGCGGCTGCCCTAGATGACGAGCAGCTCCTTGGTCGTCAGTGTGAGGAGCTCCGGACCGTCGGCACGAGCCACAAGCGTGTCCTCGATGCGCACCCCGCCCCTGCCGGGCAGGTAGACCCCCGGCTCAACGGTGAGCGGAACCCGATCGTCTATTCTACCGGTCCTGCCGGGGCCGAGGAACGGCTCCTCGTGGATCTCCAGGCCGACCCCGTGGCCCAGCCCGTGGCCGAAGTGCTCGGCGTGCCCGGCCTCCTCGATCACCGCCCGCGCGGCCGCGTCCACCTCGTGCGTCGAGGCCCCCGGCCGTACGGCGTGGCGGCCGGCGCGCTGGGCGTGCCGTACGAGGTCGTAGAGGTCGCGGAGCCAGTCGGCGGGGCGGCCGACGGCGACGGTGCGGGTCATGTCGGCGTGGTAGCCGTCGACACGGGCGCCGAAGTCCATGGTCACCAGGTCGCCGGCCTCGATGGCCCGGCCGGACGGCGAGTGGTGCGGGATGGCCCCGTTGGGGCCGCTCGCCACGATGGAGTCGAACGCGGGCTTGTCGGCGCCGAGCTCGGCCATGGCGGACTCCAGCCACCGGGCGACCTCGATCTCGGTCACGCCGGGGGCGATCCGCTCGACGACCTGGGAGAACGCCGCGTCGGTGATAGCGCACGCGCGGCGGAGCGCCTCGATCTCGGTCTCGTCCTTGACGATCCTGACCTCCTCGACCACGCCGCCGACCGCGGCGAGGTCCGGGTGGCCCTCCAGGAGCCTGCGGTACTCGGCGACCGACATGTCGTGGGCCTCGACGGCGACCCGCCCCGCCCCCTCCGGCCGCCCGGCCAACGTGCCCGCGACGTCGCGAGCCTCCACCGTCTCGACGTCGGCGCACTCGCGCCTGGCCGTCTCGATGTACCGGGAGTCCGTGGCGAGCACGGCCGCGCCGTCCGCGGTGACGAGCACCGCGGCGTTGGAGCTGGACAGGCCGGTGAGATAGCGCACGTTGACCGGGCGCGTGACGAGCAGCGCGGTCAGGTCGTGCCCGGACAGTGCCGCGGCGACCCTGGCGCGGCGCGAGGCGAATGGCATGGGGAGTCCTCCGATCCGACGGTTGGACTCTACGCCGCCCGGCGGCCCGGCGCCGCCGGGGCCGCGCGCCGGGAACGGCTCAGCTCTCGGCGTGGCCGAGCGCGGCTCAGCTCTTGGCGTGGGCGGGCCGCCGGGCGTGGCCGCCGCCGGAGGAGCGCAGCGGCGTCTCGCGCAGGAGCAGCACCGCGACGAACCCGAGGATCGCGGCGGGCACCCCGACGAGGAAGACCATCTGCATGCCCCGGGCGTACGCCTCCAGCACCATCGCGTGGATGGGGGCGGGGAGCTGCGCGATCGCCTCGGGGGTGCCGAGGCTGAGCGTGGCCCCCGGCCCGGACGGCGTGACGTGCGCGGCCGCCATCATCGACGTCAGCTCGCTCTTGACCTTGTTCGTGAGGATCGCGCCGTACGCCGCGACGCCGATCGCGCCGCCCAGGCTGCGGAAGAACGAGACGCCCGAGGTGGTGGAGGCCATGTCGCGCACCTCCGCGGCGTTCTGCGCGGCGAGGATGAGCATCTGCATGGTCAGGCCGAGGCCGACGCCGAAGACCGCGATGTCCAGGCCGATCACCAGCCCGCTGGAGTCGACGTGCAGCCGGGAGAGCAGGCCGAGGCCGACGGCGACGAGCAGCATCCCGGCGACCGGATAGGCCTTCCAGCGGCCGGTCCTGGTGACGATCCGGCCCGAGACGACGGAGCCGAGGAAGAGGCTCACGACCATCGGCAGCGTCATCAGGCCGGAGGCGGTCGGGCTCATGCCCTTGACGATCTGCAGGTACTGCGGCAGGTAGATCATCGCGCCGTACATGGCGATGCCGACCAGGAGGGAGGCCAGGCTCGCCAGGACGAAGGTGCGGTCGCCGAACAGCCGGGGCGGGAGGATCGGCCCGGCCGCCCGGCGCTCGGCCGCCGCCGCGAGCAGGACCATCACCACGCCCAGCGCGCACAGGCCGTACGTCCAGGGGGAGTTCCACTCGAACTCGTGGCCGCCGAGGGAGAGCACGAGCATGAAGGAGGTGGCGGCGCCGGTGATCGTGAAGGCGCCCCACCAGTCGAGGCGCGCGTCGCGGTGCTCGTGGTCGAGGCGCAGCACCTTCTGGATCACCAGGAACGCGACGAGGGCGAGCGGGACGCAGACGTAGAAGCACCAGCGCCAGCCGAGCCAGGACGCGTCGACGATGAACCCGCCGAGCAGCGGGCCGGCGACGGTGGAGACGCCGAAGACCGCGCCGACGTAGCCCGAGTAGCGCCCCCGCTCCCTGGGCTCGACCACGTCGCCGAGGATCACCTGGGTCAGCGCGGAGAGCCCTCCCGTGCCGAGGCCCTGCACGGCGCGGGCCGCGATCAGCATCGCCATGTTCTGCGACAGGCCGGCGACCACCGAGGCGGCCACGAACAGCACGAGGGACGTCTGGAACATGAGCTTGCGCCCGAAGATGTCGGAGAGCTTGCCCCACAGAGGGGTGGACACCGTCATCGTGAGCAGCGTGGCGCTGGCGACCCAGGAGAGCTGGTCCTGGCCGCCGAGGTCGCCGACGATCGTGGGAAGCGCGGTGCCGACCACGGACGTCGAGATCATCGAGGTCAGGAGCGCGAGGAGCAGCCCCGAGAGGATCTCCATGACCTCTCGGTGTGTGTACGTCCGCCGGGTTGGCGCCCGATTCACCACGTCAGTCACGGATCCCCCAGTTTAGTTAGTTTCTCTAATCATTAGTAGACGCTTGTTTACATGTCAAACGCGTTAGGGTTGCGCCCCATGAGAGATCGTGCGGCGACCAGCCGGCGGATCCTGGAGGCGGCCAGGGAGTTGTTCGCCGAGCACGGCTACGAGCAGGTCACGATGCGGATGATCGCCGCCGGGGCCGACGCGAACGTCTCCCTGATCAACCGCTACTTCGGCACCAAGGCGGGGCTGTTCGCCCAGGTCGTCGCGACCGGCTCGACGCTGGAGGCGGTCATCGAGGGGGACCCCGAGGAGTTGCCCGCGCGGCTCGCCGCCCGCATGGCGGCGCGGTTGAGCACCGGAACGGTGGAACAGCTCACCCGCACGATCGACCGCGCGGGGAACAGCCCGGAGATCAGGGCCGTGCTCCGGGCCCGGGTCGAGGACGCCATGATCGGCGCGATCGCGGAGCGGTTGACCGGCCCGCGCCCGAGGGAGCGGGCCGCGCTCGCGGTGACGTTCATCCTCGGCGTCAGCTCACTGCGCCGGCTGCTCGGCCCGGAGCCGCTCCGCGACGCCGACCAGGCGGCCGTGGAGGCGCGGCTGACCTCCGTCTTCACCGCCTGCCTCCGCCCTTGAGGGGCGATTTGTTCCGTTTGCACGATTAACTACATGCCCCCGGCTCCGGCCGCTCTCACTCGTCACACCCGCCTCGCGAAAGCGATCGAGGGAACCGACGCGGGTCAGGCCGGGGGGTCAGGCCGGGGGTCAGGCGGCGATGTCCCTGATCTTCTCGATCAGCGCGAGGCGCTCCTCGTGGGTGCGGGCGATCGGCGCGACGTTGATCGTGGTCACCCCGGCCTCCCGCATCGCCGCGACCCGCTCCCGTACGTGCTCCTCGGAGCCGATCAGCGACATGCGCTCCAGCAGCTCGGCCGGGACCAGCGCGGCGGCCTCGTCCTTCCTGCCCTCCAGGTAGAGGTCCTGGATCCGCTCGGCCTCCTTCTCGTAGCCGTAGCGGCGGGCCAGGTCGTTGTAGAAGTTCTTGCCCTTGGCGCCCATGCCGCCGATGTAGAGGGCGGCCATGGGACGGCCCAGGTCGCGCAGCCCCTCCACGTCGTCGCCGATCGCGAGGAACGCCTGGGCGATGACGTCGAGCTCGCCGAGCGCCGGGTCGCGCTTCGCCTTCCCCGCGGCGAGGGACGCGCCCCACACGTCGGCGGCCTTCTCCGGCATGAAGAAGATCGGCTCCCAGCCCTCGGCCAGCTCGGCGGCCAGCTCGACGTTCTTGGGGCCGATGGCGGCGAGCACGATCGGGACGCGGTCGCGCACGGGGTGGTTGATCAGCTTCAGCGGCTTGCCGAGGCCGGTGCCGCCCTCGAAGGGCAGCGTGTAGTGCTTGCCCGCGTACTCGAGCCGCTCGCGCCGCCAGACCTTGCGGCAGATCTCGATGATCTCGCGGGTGCGGCCGAGCGGCGCGGTGTACGGCACGCCGTGGAAGCCCTCGATCACCTGGGGACCGGACGCGCCGATGCCGAGCGTGAAGCGGCCGTCGGAGACGTAGTCCATCCCGGCGGCCGTCATCGCCAGCAGCGCCGGAGTGCGAGAGTAGATCGGCAGGATGCCGGAGGCGATCTGGAGCCGCTCGGTCCGCGCCGCGATGTAGCCCATCTGGCTGACCGCGTCGAAGCTGTACGCCTCCGGGACGAAGACGACGTCCAGCCCGGCCTTCTCGTAGTCGGCCAGCTCGGCCACGGTCTCCTTGAAGCCCCCGGAGTAGTTCAGGGCCATCCCGATCCGCATCCCGTACGTCCTTCCGCGCGCAGCACCGGAACCGAATGTTGTTCCGTTTCCTTGGGCCTCCAAGGCTAACGACCGTCGCGCGCGGCGGCCAACCCCGGGAGATCAGCGGCCGTCGAGGGCGCGCAGGTCGTCCGGCGTGTCGAGGTCGGCGGGGTCGCCCACGTCGTCGCAGGCCACCAGGGTGACCAGCTCGGGACGCGCGCGCAGGAAGGGGCGCGCCCCCACGTCTCCCTCGGCGAGGGCGGCCACCTCCGCGAAGTGCTCGCGGGCGATGAGCACGGGGTTGCGCGGCGCGCCGCCGTACGAGGCCACGGCGACCCCGGCGCCCGCGCGGAACGCCGCGACGAGGCGGCGCACCGCCTCGGGCCGGACCAGCGGCTGATCCACGAGCGCGATCACCGCGGCGTGGGAGGCGGCGGGCAGCGCGGCGAGGCCCGCCCGCAGCGACGAGCCCATGCCGGTCGCCCAGGCCGGGTTGCGCACGGGAAGCGCGCCCGCGACCCGCACCTCGGCGGCGCCGAGCACGATCAGCACGGGGTCGCATCCCCCCTCGGCCAGCAGGCGCACACCCCTGTCGGCGAGCCGCTCCCCCTCGAACTCCACCAGCGCCTTGGGCGCGCCCATCCTGCGGCCCGAGCCGGCCGCGAGCAGGACGCCCGCGACACCACGGGGTTCAGCCGTCTCCATCCGCGCGCTCCCCCGCGGTCTCAGCGCCCGGCGCCTCCGTACCGGGCTCCTTCACGCCCGGCACCCGGATGTCCCGCGCCTCCGCCGCCGCGTCCGACGCCCCCCGGCCCGGCACCCCCGAGTCCGGCGCCGCCTCCTCGGGCGGCACCGCGCCCGACGTCACCGCGTCCGATGTTCCGGCGTCGGGGGCGGCCGAGAGGTCCGCGTCGCGGTGAATGCGGCCGGTGGTCTCGGTCAGGGCCCGGCCGGATCCGCCCCACCTGAGCTGGATCAGCTCGGCCGCGATCGACACCGCCGTCTCCTCCGGGGTGCGCGCGCCGAGGTCAAGCCCGATCGGCGACCGCAGCCGGGCCAGCTCCGCGTCCGTCACCCCCGCCTCGCGCAGCCGCCGCAGCCGGTCCTCGTGCGTGCGCCGCGACCCCATGGCCCCCACGTACGCCGCCGGGGTGCGCAGGGCGACCTCCAGCAGCGGGACGTCGAACTTGGGGTCGTGGGTGAGGACGCAGATCACGGTCCGCTCGTCCACCTCCACGGCGGACAGGTAGTCGTGCGGCCACTTCACCACGACCTCGTCGGCCTCCGGGAACCGGCGGGAGGTGGCGAACACGGGCCGGGCGTCGCAGACCACCACGTGGTAGCCGAGGAACTTCCCGATCCTCGCGACCGCCGCGGCGAAGTCGATGGCCCCGAACACCAGCATCCGCGGGGACGGCGCGAACGACTGCACGAACACCTGCAGGTCGTCCAGCCGCCGCTCGCCCTCGGGGCCGTACCGGCGGACGCCGGTGATCCCCTGCGCGAGCATGCCGCGCACGTCGTCGTCGACCGCGTCGTCGAGCCGCGAGGAGCCGAGGGTCCCGGAGGCGCGGCCGGGCCGTACGACGCGGCGCGCCCCGATCTGGCCGGGTCCGGAGACGATCGTCGCCACCGCCACCGGCTCGCGCCGTTCGATGGAGGCGGCCACCTCGCCCAGCTCGGGGTACGTCTCGCGCGAGACGGGCTCGACGAACACGTCGATGAGGCCGCCGCAGGTCAGGCCGACGGAGAAGGCGTCGTCGTCGCTGACGCCGTACCGCTGGAGCACGGGCGCGCCGTCGGCCACCACGCGCTGGGCCAGGTCGTAGACCGCGCCCTCGACGCAGCCGCCGGAGACGCTGCCCGCGGCCTCGTCCCCGAGCACCGCCATCGACGCCCCGGGCGGGCGCGGCGCGCTGCGGAAGGTGCCGACGACCGTGGCAAGGCCGAACCGCTCCCCCTCCTCCCACCACCGCACGATCTGGGACAGCACGTCACGCATCCGGCCTCCCTCTCCCACCCGGACCCCAACCACCGGGACCCCAACCACCGGGACCCTGACCACCTGCAGCCCGACCGCCCAGAGCCGGGCCGCCGCGAACGTGACCGCCGTGGGCGGGGCCCCGTCGACCGGGCCCGCCTCCCGCGAGGCGCAGCGCCAGCTCCTCGAACGCGGCCAGGCTGTGCCCGGCGACGAAGTCCGTGATGTACGGCAGGGCCGCCCGCATCCCGGCGGTCAGCGGCCGGTACGCCGGATCGCCCTTGTGCGGGTTGACCCAGATCACCCGGTGGGCGAGCCGCGCCAGCCGCTCCATCTGCCGTCCGAGCAGGCTCGCGTCGCCGCGCTCCCAGCCGTCCGAGGCGATCACCACGACCGCCCCCCTGGGGTCGGGCAGCCGGAGCAGCTCCTTCAGCTCCTCCCCCAGCCGGGTGCCGCCGCTCCAGTCGGGGATCGCCGCGGACACGGCGTCCATGGCGGCGGCCGGGTCGCGCTGGCGCAGCTCGGCGGTGACCCTGGTGAGGCGGGTGCCCACGCTGAACACCTCGGTCGCGCGCGGCTCGGCCCGGACCAGGGCGTGCGCGAAGCGCAGCAGCGTGTCGGCGTAGGGGGCCATCGAGCCGCTCACGTCCACGAGCATGACGACGCGCCTGGGCTTCTCCCCGGGGGCCCGGAACCGCAGCCGGGCGGGCTCGCCGCCGCGGCGGACGGCCTCGCGCACGGTGCGGCGGCCGTCGAGCGCGCCCCGGTGGGACGGCGTGCGGCGGCGCGACCTGCGCCGCTCGCGGGCGCTCCTGAGCATGCCGAGGAGCCGGGCCACCTCCCGGCGCTCGGCGGCGGTCATCCGGGCGACGTCCCGGTGGCGCAGCACCTCGATCTCGCTCGCCGTGGCCGCCGCCGCGCTCTCCTCGCCGCGTCCCTCGTCCCGCTCTCCGGAGCCCTCCTGGTGGAGGACGAAACGGGTCACGGCCACGGCGGGCGTCACCCGCGCGGCGGGGCGGGGCCGCTCGCCGCCGAAGTAGGCCGTGAAGCACCGGTCGTACCGGTCGAGGTCGTCGGGGCCGGAGCAGAGCGTCAGCCGTCCGGCCCAGTAGACGTCGCGGGGCTCCCGCGCGCCCAGCTCGCGCAGCGCGGCCAGGAAGCCCTGGGTCCTCTGGTGGTCCGCCGGTACCCCCGCGGCGCGCAGCGTGCGGGCGAAGCCGGTCATCGCGCGGACAAGGGCGGCGCGGTCGTCGTCCGCGGCCCCGGGCCCTTCCGCGGCCGCGCTCTCCCCGGAGGGAACCCGCGGTCCCCCCACCGCCTCCCGGACGACGGCGGGCTCGCCGGGTCCGCCCGTGGAGGGCGTCCCACGAGGGTCGCGGCCCGGGTCAGGCACGGCGGACGCCGCCTCCCACGCCCGCGGCCGGCCCGTCGCCGAGCAGGCCGCCGCGCCGTACGGCCTCCTGGTCTTCGCGGTATTTGAGCAGCGCGCCCAGGGTGACGGCGGCCAGGCCGGGGTCCAGCCGGGCGGCGCCGAGCGTGAGCAGGGCCTCGGCCCAGTCGAGCGTCTCGGCGACCCCGGGGGGCTTGACCAGGTCGGCCCCGCGCAGGCGTCCGGCCGCGCCGGCCACATCGGCGGCCAGCTCCTCGGTGCACGCGGGCAGCCGCCGCAGCAGGATCGCGACCTCGCGCTCGAAGGAGGGGTGCTCGATCCAGTGGTACAGGCAGCGCCGCTTGAGCGCCTCGTGCACCTCGCGGGTGCGGTTGGACGTCAGGACGACGACCGGCGGCGTCTCCGCCCTGATCGTGCCCAGCTCGGGCACGGAGATGGTGAAGTCGGACAGCACCTCGAGGAGGAACGCCTCGAACTCGTCGTCGGCCCGGTCGATCTCGTCCACGAGGAGCACGCACGGCCGGGTCTCCAGGGCGCGCAGCAGCGGCCGGGCGACCAGGAACCTGCGGTCGTAGATCTCGCCCTCCAACGCCCGGACGTCGGTGACCCCGGCCGCCTCCGCCGCCTTGAGGTGCAACAACTGGCGGGCGAAGTCCCAGTCGTAGAGCGCCTGGGCGGCGTCGAGCCCCTCGTAGCACTGCAACCTGATGAGCGGCGCGTCGAGGATCGCCGCGAGGGTCTTGGCCAGCTCGGTCTTGCCGACCCCCGCCTCGCCCTCCAGGAAGAGCGGGCGCCCCATGCGCAGCGCCAGGAACACGGCCGTGGCGAGGCCCTCGTCGGCCAGGTAGTCGTGCTCCTCCAGCAGCGTGGCCAGCTTGGCGGGCGAGTCGATCCCGGCCGCGCTTCCGGTCACCCCGCCGCCGGCCGCCGGATCGGGGTTCGTCGTCTGCGACACACAGTCAGGCTACGTCTCCCGCCCTCGCCTGACTGTGGTCTATTTCGCCAAACAGCGGACGAATTCGTATGACTTCTCCTGGTGTCCCGGCCGATAGGTTCGTCGGTATGACCGCACCCGCGCCGCGTTCCCTCGGCCTGCCCGCCTCCCCGTGCGCGGACGCGCTGCGCGCCGAGCTGCTCGCGCGCTGGGCCGAGCCGCACCGGCGATATCACACGACCGCGCACCTGGACGCCGTCCTCGCCGCCGTCGAACCGCTCGCCGGGCACGCCGCCGACGCTCACGCCGTACGGCTGGCCGCCTGGTTCCACGACGCGGTGTACGAGGGGCGGGCGGGGTGGGACGAGGAGCGCAGCGCCCAGCTCGCGTGGTCCCGCCTGACCGCCTGCGGGGCGCCGGACGCGCTGGTGCGCGAGGTGGCGCGGCTGGTGCGGGTGACCGCCACGCACGCGTACGAGCCCGGCGACGCGAACGCGGCGGTGCTGTGCGACGCCGACCTGTCCGTCCTGGGCGGCGCGCGGCCCGCCTACTCGGCGTACGCGCGGGCGGTGCGCGAGGAGTACCGGGAGGTGCCGGAGGCGCTGTTCCGCGCCGGACGCGCGCAGGTCCTGCGGCGGCTCCTCGACCGGCCCCGCCTGTACGGCACGGCCACCGGGCGGGAGCTGTGGGAGGCGCGGGCGCGGGACAACCTGGCCGGCGAGCTGGCCGCGCTCACCTGACGGCCGGGACGGGAAGGCCCGCCTCACCCGCGTGACCGCACGGGCCCCGGCGACGCCCCACGGCCCCGGGCGAGGTCACTCGGCCGAAGGCCACCCGGCCAGGGGGCGGTGCTTGGGGCGGCGCAGCCCGGAGGCCCGCAGGCGGGAGACGAGCTCCCGGCTCGACACCGGCTCGGCGCCGAGCAGGACGGCCCGGTCGTAGGCCGTCTCGGGCACGTCGTAGTGGTCGCGGTCGAAGGCGCGCGGCGGCACCCCGAGGAGCCGGGCGAAGCCGTGCAGCTCCTCGTACGAGTCGTCGCTGACGAGGTGGGACCAGAGCAGTCCGCGGGGTCCGGGCCAGTTGGGCCGGTCGATCAGCACGCTCACTCTGGGCCTCACGGGGTCGACGATCGTTCCAGCGGAACTTTACGGCGAAACCCGACTCGTTCTAAAAACCAATTGACCCAGTAGGAAATGGGGGTAATGCTGATGGAGACCGATTCCACCGGCCACTGCGAGGTTTCCCGATGTCCGTCCTCGAACTGGGGACGCCGGCCAGGACCGCGTCGCGTCCCGGCCCGCGTCCCCGTCCCCGTCCCCGTCCCCGTCCTCGTCCTCGGCGGCTGCCCGGCCACGCCTGGCGGCGCTGGGTCAGCCCGCTGGCCCTCGTCGCCGTCTGGCAGGCCGCCGGCGGCACGGGGCTCCTCCCGGAACGCCTGCTCGCCGCCCCGACCGCGATCGCCGCCACCGCGCTCGACCTCGTACGGCAGGGCACGCTCACCACCGCCGTCGCGGTCTCGCTGCACCGCGTCCTGATCGGCTTCGCGCTGGGCGCGGTCGCGGGCGTCGGCCTGGCCGTGATCAGCGGCCTGAGCCGCGGGGGCGAGAACGCGGTCGACCCGATCATGCAGATGCTGCGCGCGCTGCCGTTCTTCGGGCTGATCCCGCTGTTCATCCTCTGGTTCGGCATCGGCGAGGCGCCCAAGATCCTGCTGATCGCGCTCGCCGTGTCCTTCCCGCTCTATCTGAACACCCACTCCGGCATCCGCGGCGTGGACGGCAGGCTGGCCGAGGTGGCCCGCACGATCGGGCTCGGCCGCGCCGCGCTCATCCGGCACGTCGTACTGCCCGGGGCGCTCCCGCAGACGCTGGTCGGCCTCCGGCAGAGCCTCGGCGTCGCCTGGCTCGCGCTCATCGTCGCCGAGCAGGTCAACGCCGACGCCGGCCTGGGCTACCTGATCAACGACGCGCGCGAGTTCCTGCGCACGGACGTGATCGTGGTCGGCCTCCTCGTCTACAGCGTCCTCGGCCTGCTCACCGACGCGCTCGTACGGCTGCTGGAAAGGAGGGCCCTCGCATGGCGGCGCGCGTTCCCGGCGGCGTGACCCTCCCGACCGGGCGGGTGGCCGCCGTCCGCGACCTCAGCAGGGAGTTCGGCGGCCGCACCGTGCTCGACCGGCTCGACCTGGAGATCGCCGAGGGCGAGTTCATCGCGCTGCTCGGCCGCAGCGGATCGGGCAAGTCCACGCTGCTGCGCGCCCTCGCCGGCCTGGACGACGGGACCGAGGGCGTGGTGACCGTCACCGGCTCGGTCGCGGTGGCGTTCCAGGAACCCCGGCTCATCCCCTGGCGGCGGGTGCGCGCCAACGTCACGCTCGGGCTCCACGCGCCCGACGCGGGCGTGCGGGCGGACGCGGCGCTCGCGGAGGTCGAGCTGACCGCGCGGGCGGACGCCTGGCCGCTGACCCTGTCCGGCGGGGAGGCCCAGCGGGCCAGCCTGGCGCGCGCCCTCGTGCGCGAGCCGGAGCTGCTGCTCCTCGACGAGCCGTTCAGCGCCCTGGACGCGCTGACCCGGATGACCATGCACCATCTCGTGCTCACGCTGTGGTCGGTCCACCGGCCCGCCGTCCTGCTGGTGACGCACGACGTGGACGAGGCCCTGCTGCTGGCCGACCGCGTCCTCGTCCTGGACGGGGGCCGCATCGCGCACGAGTCGCCCGTCACGGCCCGGCGGCCCCGCCACCGCGACGACCCCGAGCTGGTCTCCCTCCGTTCGGCCCTGCTCGCCGCGCTCGGCGTGACCGCGGGAGGAGCGGCGTGACCGGGACCGTCCTGACGAGGAGGCGCGCCGCGGCCCTCCTGCTCGCGGTCGCCGCCTCGGCCGCCGCGGCCTGCGCCCCCGGGCCCGGCTCCGGTACGGCGGCGGCCGGCTCCCCCGGCACGGTCGTGACGCTGCGGGTCGGGGACCAGAAGGCCGGATCCGAGGCGCTGCTCAAGGCCGCCGGGCTGCTCGGCGGCACGCCGTACCGGATCTCCTGGGCCACCTTCACGTCCGGGCCGCCGCTGCTCGAGGCCGTCAACGCGGGCGCGGTGGACATCGGCGGCGTCGGCAACACCCCGCCGGTGTTCGCCGCCGCCTCCGGATCGGCGATCACGGCGGTGGCCGCGTACCGGCAGTCCGCCGCCGGCTCGGCCGTCCTGGTCCCCGGAAGCTCCCCCATCACGGCGCCCGCCCAGCTCAGGGGCAGGAGGATCGCGGTGGCCAAGGGCAGCTCCGCCCACTATCACCTGCTCGCCGTTCTGAAGAGGGAGGGGATCTCCTTCGCGGACATCCGTCCGCAGTACCTCCAGCCGGCGGACGCCCTCGCCGCGTTCTCCTCCGGCACGGTGGACGCGTGGGCGATCTGGGACCCCTTCACCTCCCAGGCGCTGCTCAAGCACGGGGCGAGAGTGCTGGTGGACGGCGACGGCTACGTCAACGGCCTCGGCTTCCAGGTCGCCGCCCGGGACGCCCTGCGCGACCCCGGCAAGGAGGCCGCGATCCGGGACTTCCTCTCCCGGCTCGCCCGCGCCAGGGCCTGGTCCGTCACCCACCAGGCGGAATGGGCGCAGGTGTGGGCGCGGGAGACCGGCCTGCCCGGCGAGGTGACGCGGGCGGCCGCGGCGAACATCGTCAGCACTCCCGTCCCGATCGACGACTCGGTCGCCGCGTCCGAGCAGCGGATCGCCGACGCGTTCGCCGCGGAGGGCCTCATCCCCGGCCGGGTGCGGTTCTCCGACTTCCTCGACGGCCGGTTCAACGACCTCCTCGGAAAGGGCGCGTGATGAGATTCCACTGGTTCCTGCCCACCTCGGGCGACGGGAGAACGATCGTCGGAGGCGGGCACGGCCTGCGCCGCGGGTACGGCGCGCCGGAGTCGGAGGCGTACCGGCCGCCCTCGATCGACTACCTCGGCCAGATCGCCAGGTCGGCCGAGCAGCTCGGCTTCGAGGCGGTGCTCACCCCGACCGGCACCTGGTGCGAGGACGCCTGGCTGGTCACCGCCGCGCTGACCCAGGTGACGACCCGGCTGAAGTTCCTGGTGGCGTTCCGGCCAGGGGCGCTCTCCCCCACGCTGGCCGCCCAGATGGCCGCCACCTACCAGCGGATCTCCGGCGGACGGCTGCTGCTCAACGTCGTCACCGGCGGCGAGGGGGCGGAGCAGCGGCGGTTCGGCGACCACCTCGACAAGGGCGAGCGGTACGCCCGCACCGACGAGTTCCTCACGGTCGTCCGCGGCGCCTGGGAAGGGCCGTTCGACTTCCGGGGGGCGTACTACGACGTCGAGCAGGCCGCGGTGGCCGAGCCGCCCTCGCCCGTGCCCGAGCTGTACTTCGGCGGCTCGTCGGCGGCGGCCGGGCCGGTCGCGGCCCGGCACGTGGACGTCTACCTCACCTGGGGCGAGCCGCCCGCCCAGGTCGCGGAGAAGCTGGAGTGGGTGCGCTCGCTCGCGGCCGCGGAAGGCCGGACGCTGCGGTTCGGCATCCGGCTGCACGTGATCGCCAGGGACACCTCCGCCGCCGCGTGGGCCGAGGCCGGGCGGCTGCTCGACCGGATCGACCCGGCGGACGCCGAGGCCGCCCGCGCCGTCCTCGCCCGCAGCGAGTCCGTCGGGCAGAAGCGGATGCTGGCCCTCAGCCGGGGCTTCTCCGGCGGCGCCGTACGGGATCTGGAGATCCACCCCGGGCTGTGGGCGGGTGTCGGCCTGGTGCGCGGCGGCGCGGGCACGGCGCTGGTCGGCAGCCACGCCGAGGTCGCCGACCTGATCGAGGAGTACGCCGCGCTCGGGATCTCCGAGTTCGTGCTGTCCGGCTATCCCCACCTGGAGGAGGCGTACTGGTTCGGCGAGGGCGTGCTGCCCGAGCTGCGCCGCCGCGGCCTGCTCGGCGGGGCGGCGCGGGAGCGGGTACGGCTGACCGCCTGAGCGGCGGCCCCCGGCCTCAGTCGTGGTCGGGGGCCTCGCCGCGGGCGCGGATGAGGGCGCGCAGCTCGGAGACGGCCTTCCGGGAGCGCGCCTTCTCCGTGCCCTGGATGCCCATCGCGCCGACGCTGTAGCCGTCGGCCAGGTCGAGCTTGGGCCAGGGGTCGCCCTCGACCAGGTTCACGTCGAGCACCTCGGCCCACTCGTAGCGGTGGGTGCGCAGCGCGTTGACGACCGTGACGCCCCGCTCGTCCGCCTCGACGCGCAGCCGCCCGAGCAGGTGCAGCACGGCCGCGACCGCGCAGCCGAAGGCGATCATGCCGATCCGGTCCGGCAGCTTGAACTGCTCGGGGAGGACCAGCGCGAGGACCACCGAGCCCACCACCATCACCGCGGCCATGCCGTACGCGATGATCCTGGCCCGGCGGGGGCGCCAGGTCACCGGCAGCGGGGGCGGCGCGTCAGCCGTCATGGCGCGCCCCGCGCTCGTCGACGACGTGGTGGCCGGCCGGTGGGGTACCTGTGAGCGTCTGCATGATCACCGAGATGCGTTGGTCGAACGGGTCGCGTGCACGCTACCGCGCGGGCACGAGCGCCGGGTCGCGGAGCAGGAGCGCGGTCTCCAGCGCGGCGACCGTCGCCTCATATCCCTTGTCCTCGTGACCGCCCGGCACGCCGGAGCGGTCGAGCGCCTGATCGAGGGTCTCACAGGTGAGCACCCCGTTCCCGACCGGGGTGGACTCGTCCAGCGACACCCTGGTCAACCCGGCCGTCACCGAGTCGCAGACGTAGTCGAAGTGGGCGGTCTCGCCGCGGATCACCGCGCCGAGCGCCACCACCGCGTCGCATCTGCGCGCGAGGGCCTGCGCCACGACCGGGATCTCCAGCGACCCGGCCACCCGCAGGACGGTCGGCTCCGCACCGCAGTCCCGCGCGGCCCGCACGGCGCGTTCCACCAGCCGGTCGGTGATCTCCGCGTGCCACCGGGCCGCGACGATGCCGACGGTCAGCCCGGCCGCCTCGACGGGGGCCGCCTTCGGGCGTCCAGCACCACTCATGCCTGGTCCTCCCTGGGAATGTCGTGGCCGAGCCGGTCGCGCTTGGCCGTCAGATACTTCTCGTTGTACGGGTTGACCGCCACGGGCATGGGCTCGCGGCCGAGCACCTTGATGCCGTAGCCGTCCATGCCGTGCACCTTGGCGGGGTTGTTGCTCAGCAGCCGCACGGACTTCACGCCGAGGTCGGCGAGCATCTGGGACGCGTTGGAGAACTCCCGCGCGTCCACCGGAAGGCCCAGCTCCACGTTGGCGTCGACGGTGTCGCTGCCGTTGTCCTGCAGCCCGTACGCGCGGAGCTTGGCGAGCAGGCCGATCCCCCGGCCCTCGTGGCCGCGCAGGTAGACCACGACGCCCCTGCCCTCCTCGGCGATGGCCGCCATGGCGTGGTCGAGCTGCACCCCGCAGTCGCAGCGGAGCGAGCCGAGCACGTCGCCGGTGAGGCACTCCGAGTGGGCGCGGACCAGGATGTTCTCGCCGTCGGCCAGGTCGCCGTAGACGAGCGCGAGGTGCTCGCCGCCGTCCAGCGCGCTGGAGTAGCCATAGGCCCGCCAGAGGCCGTACCGGTTGGGGATGCGGGTCTCGGCGACCCTGGTCACCATGCGCTCGGTGCGCCTGCGGTAGTCGATGAGCTGCTCGATCGAGACGAGCGCGAGGTCGTGCTCGTCGGCGAACTCGCGCAGCGCGGGCAGCCGCTTCATGGTGCCGTCGTCGTTGACGACCTCGGCGAGGGCGCCCCCCGGGGCGAGCCCGGCCAGCCGGGCCAGGTCCACCGCCGCCTCGGTGTGGCCGGGGCGGGCCAGCACGCCGCCCTCCCGGTAGCGCAGCGGGAAGATGTGCCCCGGCCGGACCAGCTCGTACGGCTCGGTGGCCGAGTCGCAGAGCGTGCGGATCGTCCGCGCCCGGTCGGCGGCCGAGATGCCGGTGGTCACGCCGTCCCTGGCGTCCACGCTGATCGTGTACGCGGTGCGCAGGCGCTCCTTGTTCTCGTGGACCATCAGCGGCAGGCCGAGCCGGTCCAGCTCGCCCCCCTCCATGGCGACGCAGATGACGCCGCTGGTGTAGCGGATCATGAACGCGACGAGCTCGGGCGTCGCCTTGGCGGCGGCGAAGATGATGTCGCCCTCGTTCTCGCGGTGCTCGTTGTCCACGACGATGACCGGCCGGCCCTCGCGGATGTCCGCGACGGCGCGTTCGATCGGGTCCAGGCGGATGGCGGGGTGCTCGGACGTGGTCATGTGGTCGGCGGTGGTCATGTGGTAGCTGCCTCCAGCGTGCGGGACTGGCGCAGCCAGTCGCGGAACCCGATCAGAACCATGACGAAGAAGACGGCGTACACCGCGCCGGAGACGACCAGTCCCGACCGGAACGCCAGGGGGACGCCGACCAGGTCGACGGCGACCCACAGCAGCCAGAAGTCGACCAGCGCCCGCCCCTGCGCCCAGGTCGCGACCGCGCTGCCGACGAAGATGTACGCGTCGGGCCACGGCGCCCACGACACGTCGAGGCCGCGCGAGTTGAGGAACATGAAGAGCAGCGCCACCGCGACCGTGCCGGCGGCGAGCACGGCGAGCAGCGCGACCCGCTCCCGGGGCGTGGCCGAGCGGATGCCGAGCGGCGCGCCGTCGCGGGTGCGGCGCGACCAGCGGATCCACCCGTAGACGGCGAGCACGCCGAACAGCGCCTGCTTCAGCGCGTTGCCGGTGATGTGGGCGCTGATCGAGGCCGCGAACAGCAGCACCGCGCCCGCGAGCTGGACCGGCCAGGTCCAGATCGTCTTCCTCATCGCGAGCCAGACGGTGCCGAGGGCGCACACGTTGCCCGCCAGGTCGGTCCAGCGGACGTGCTGGCCGAAGACGCCGAACCCCGCCTCGACCCAGTTCACGGCCGGGTCCCCAGGATGTGCGCGCCGACGAGCTTCTCGACGTGCTTGGCGATGACGTCGACCTCCAGGTTGACCGGGTCGCCCGGCTGCTTGCGCCCGAGGGTGGTCATCTCCAGCGTGGCGGGGATCAGGCTGACGGCGAAGCCGCCGGTGTCCACTCCGGCCACGGTGAGGCTCACGCCGTCCACCGCGATCGAGCCCTTCTCGACGACGTAGCGGTCCAGCTCGGCCGGCAGCGAGAAGCGCACGACCTCCCAGTGGGCGCCGGGCTCTCGGGAGAGCACCACGCCGGTGCCGTCCACGTGCCCCTGCACGATGTGGCCGCCCAGCCGCTGGTCGGCGCGTACGGCGCGCTCCAGGTTGACCCGGGCGCCCGGCACCAGCACGCCGAGGCAGGAGCGGTCCAGGGTCTCCTTCATCACGTCGGCGGTGAACACGCCGTCCGCGACTCCGACGACGGTCAGGCAGACACCGTTGACCGCGATGGACCCGCCATGGACGGCGTCGGAGGTGACGATCTCGCCGCGCACCGACAGGCGGGCCGAGTCGGTCAGCGGCTCGATCGCGACGACCTCGCCCAGTTCCTCAACGATTCCGGTGAACATCTCAGTTCTCCTTCGATGGTGCCGGCCGGAGGGACGCGGCGGCGTCCCCGGAGCCCTGGCGGCCTCCGGGGCGGAGCACGACCCGCAGGTCCGGCCCGATGGGGGTGACATCCTCGATTTCGAGGCGGTGGATCTCGGCGATCGTGGCGGCTCCGGCCGGGCCGAGCGCCGCCGCCCCCGCCCCCAGCAGCGCCGGGGCGAGATAGCCGACGACCCGGTCCACCAGGCCCTCCCTGACGAAGGACCCGGCCAGGCTCGGCCCGCCCTCCACCAGCACGCTCACGATCTGCCGCCGGCGCAGCTCCTCCAGGAGCGCCCGCAGGTCCAGCCCGTACGGCGTGCGCGGCAGCCGTACGACGTCGGGGAGGTGGGGCGGGACGACGGCGTCGGCGGCCACCGCGACCAGGGTGGGCGCGGGGCCGGACAGGACGCGGGCCGCCGCCGGCGTGCGGGCGCCGGAGTCGACGACGACGCGCAGCGGGAGGCGTCCGGGCTCCCCCTCCCCGGGGGTCCGGACGGTCAGCAGGGGGTCGTCCGCGAGGACCGTGCCGATCCCCGCGACGATCGCGTCGCACCCGGCCCGCAGGCGGTGGACGTCGGCGCGGGCCTCGGGCGAGGTGATCCACTTGCTGGTGCCGTCGCTGGCGGCCGACCTGCCGTCGAGCGTGGCCGCGAACTTCCAGGTGACGTGCGGCCGGCGGGCCCGGACGGAGGTGAGCCAGGCGGCGTTGACCCGCTCGGCCTCCTCCGCCAGCACGCCGACGTCGACCCGGACACCGCGCTCCCTGAGCCGTTCGACGCCTCCGGCGGCGACGGGGTTGGGGTCGGCGACGGCGACCACGACCCGGGCGACGCCGGCGTCGAGGAGCGCCTCCGCGCACGGTCCGGTCCTGCCGGTGTGGTTGCAGGGTTCGAGCGTCACGTACGCGGTGCCGCCCCTGGCCCGCTCCCCCGCCTCGCGCAGCGCGACGACCTCGGCGTGCGGCCCCCCGGCGTACGCGTGGAAGCCCTCGCCCGCGACGGCGGAGGCGGCGTCGAGGACGACGCAGCCGACCACGGGGTTGGGGCTGGTGGTGCCGAGGCCGCGGGCGGCCAGTGCGACCGCCCGCCGCATGTGCCGGACGTCCCGGGAATCCGCGTCCCGTGAGGCCGTGTCCTGTGAGGCCGTGTCCACGGGGTGCGCGTCACGGGAGAGCCCGCCCGTGAGGTCTCCGGGAAGCGCCTCGCCGGGGCGCGCGGGGACAACGGGGATGTCGGGGATGGGGGGGATCTGCTCGCTCACCCCGGTCATTCCTCCTCGCCTGTGTCGCCAGGCGGGCCCCGGGGTGTGAGGACGGACACGGGCCGCACGGGCCGTGTCCCACGGGCGGCACCGCCGCCACCGGCCTGCCCGGACTGCGCCGGACCCGCCGTGAAACGGCCCTGTCACCCGTTCGCGCGCTTCCTCCCATCCGGACTATGACCGTCGGTCCTGGAATCACACCAGGTCCACCGGCCGATGGCTTCGGCCGGGTCGCGGACTTCACCGCGTCCCCGTGTGGGAACGGATGTCACCGCCGGTTCGGAATTTCACCGACCCCGGAGCACGCTTGCTCTTACGTCTATCGAGTGGTCGCGCGCCCGGTGCCGGACCCGCTCCCGCTTATCAGTGTGCCATGGCGCGGCAAACCGCCCCCAACCCACCCCCCAAGGGCGCCCCTGCGGGAGGCTCACGGGGATGCGCTCGGAGATCCGCTCAGTCGTGCGCTCGGGGGCCGGAAGCTCAGGAAGCTCTGGGGGGCCGGAAGCTCAGGGGGCCCGGGGGC
>NZ_BBYM01000059.1 GCF_001570405.1 Microtetraspora niveoalba
GCCGGCACCCGCGGACGGCGCCGGCGCCTCCC
Source organism: Microtetraspora niveoalba (assembly GCF_001570405.1). Lineage (GTDB taxonomy): Bacteria > Actinomycetota > Actinomycetes > Streptosporangiales > Streptosporangiaceae > Microtetraspora > Microtetraspora niveoalba. The sequence continues at coordinate 33 of NZ_BBYM01000059.1, forward strand.
CGAACCGCCGGAGCCCGTCCCTCCCCGGCCCGTCGCCCGACGGCCGGTCGCGCCGCGCCGCGTCCCCCGGCGACCCGCCGGCCCACCTGGTCGCGCGGTACGGCTGGGAGGCGCGGGCCGTACAGGACCTGGCGAGGCGGGACCCGGCTCTCGGCGAGACGGTCGCCGCCGGGATCACCCGGGCCGAACTGGTGTGGGCGGTGCTCCACGAGGGGGCGCTCGACGCGGGCGACCTGCTCGACCGGCGGACCAGGATCGGCCTCGTCCCGGAAGACCGCGAGGCGGCCCTCCCCGCCGCCGAGGCGGCGCTCGCCCTTGGCGGCTGAGCGCGCGCACCCCGCCCGCCGCGCCGGGACGACGGGCCGGGACGACGGGCCGGGACGACGGGCCGGAGAACGTCCCGTCACGGCGTCACCCCGCCCTACGGCCCGCATACGCACCGTGACGGCCGGGGAGCGCGGCGGGAAGTGTGACGAGGATCTCTGTCCGCACCGGTTGACGCGAGACGCGAGGGGAAGTTGGGACCCCGCGTGCCGGGCCCTTGACACCTGTCGATAAGGTTAGTCTTACCTAATTCCGTCGGCCGGATCGGGGATCCCCGGCACCCGGACCGCGACGAGGCGAGCCGAGAAGGAGGGCGGGCCGGCATGGCGAATGGGTGCGGACACGCCGCCGCGCTGCACACGGGCGAGGCGCCGATCCTCGCCAGCGCGACGGTCGGCGCCCGGTTCTGGCTGCTCATCGAGCATTCCGGGCCCTGGGCGGCGTACCTCGACGAGTGCCGCCTGCCCGACGACGTGCGCATCCTGATCGACCGGGCCACCGCGCTCGGCGTCCGCCCCCAGTTGATCCGCCGCCCCGGGCGGCGACCGGCCCCGGGAGGCCCGCTGCACGTGTTCGTCGCCTCCTCGTCGGGGGCGCGGCCGTGGCTCGCGGAGGGCTCGTTCCAGAGCTCCAACGATCTTGACCTGGGCTCACTCGTGCACGGAGTGGTTCCGGAGTCCTGCATACTGGTGAACGAGCCGGTGTTCCTCGTGTGCACCCACGCCAAGCGCAACGCCTGTTGTGCGCGTCTCGGGCTCCCGCTCGCGCGGTTCCTCGACGAGAACCTGCCGGGCCAGGTGTGGGAAACCACCCATGTCGGCGGCGATCGATACGCCGCCAACCTCGTATGCTTGCCACACGGGCTTTACTACGGCAGCATGTCTCAGGCTGCTGCGATCGCGGCGGCAAACGCGTACCGGAACGGTGAGGTCGTCCTCGACCGTTACCGGGGGCGCGCGGGTCTCCCTGAGCCACTGCAAGCCGCCGAGCATTTCGTCCGCGCACATACGGGCGAGCTCTCGGTCGGCGGGGTGGCCGTGGAATGCTCCCGGTCGGAATCGGAAGGCGACGCCACCGTGTGCATCGTGCAGTGCACGAGGCCAGGTGGTCTGTCGCGGTTTCGGGTAGTGGTCGAGCCTGCGGTGTTCGCGGCACCGTGCGGCACGGCCTGCACCGAAGAGATCTCGACCTACAGGCTGGCGGAGTTGAGCGAGCTCAGCCCGGCACTGGCCTGAGGCTCTGCCAAGAGCTGGGAACACCACGGCTGATCCCGGCGTTGGACCCAGGGACGCCACAAGCGCCCGATGCGGCACAAACACTGAAATACCTCTCACCAAAGGTGGTTTCTCATGTCTCAGGTACGTCGGCAGCTCGCCCGCCCGCGCCCCAGCTGGGGTTGGCAGGATGATGCCGCGTGCCGGGGAGAGGACCTTGTGCTGTTCTTCGGTCCTGACGGCGAGCGTCAGCCGGAGCGCGACATCCGCGAGCGCAAGGCCAAGGCCATCTGCGCTCAGTGCCCCGTGCGAGCCGAGTGCCTCGACTACGCCCTTTCCCGTCCTGAGAAGTACGGCACCTGGGGCGGGCTGAACGAGGACGAGCGCGCCTCCGAGCGTCGCCGCCGCATGCGGCGCGCCGCGAGCGCCGGCATCAGCGCGGTCGCCTGAGCCGACTGAACGTCTCCCCCCGACACGCGTCACACGAGGCCGCCGGGCCGTTCCACCCGCCGATACCCCAACACGGCGGGCGGAACGCCCGGCGGTTTCGTCTGTCCGCCGGGCGTTCCGGTCCCTCCGGCTACGGCCGGGAGCGGCCGGGCTTGCGCATCTCCTTGTGGATGATCTTCCACTTGCGGGTCTCCTCGCTGCGGAGCCGCGCGTCGGTGCGCCGGGCCATCCACGCCGCCTCGCGCTGGAGCTTGACCCAGCTCTCCAGCCGCCGCTCGGGAAGCGCGCCCGCCTCCACCGCCGCGCGTACGGCGCAGCCGGGCTCGCCGCCGTGCGAGCAGTCCGCGAACCGGCAGTCCTCGGCGAGTTCCTCGATGTCGGAGAAGACCAGGTCCACGCCGTCGCTCATGTCGTACAGGCCGACCCGGCGGATGCCGGGGGTGTCGATGATCAGCCCGCCGCCGGGCAGCGGGATCAGCTCGCGGTGGACGGTGGTGTGCCGTCCCCGGCCGTCGGCCGCGCGCACCTGCTGGGTCTCCATCACGTCCCCTCCTGCGAGGGCGTTCACTAGGGTGGACTTGCCCGCGCCGGACGGACCGAGGACGACGGCCGTCTTCGCGCCGTCGAGGTAGGCGCGCACGGCGTCGACGCCCTCGCCGGTGTGCGCGCACACCGGGTGAACGTCCACGCCGGGGACGGCGTTCCGGACGTCGGCCAGGAGGTCGCCGAGCCCCCGCTCGAACAGGTCGGCCTTGGTGATGAGCACCACCGGCACTCCCCCGCTCTCCCAGGCGAGCGCCACCAGGCGCTCGATCCGGCCGAGGTCGGCGAAGTCGGTGGAGTGCATGGACGGCTCGGCCACGAACACGATGTCCACGTTGGCGGCCAGGACCTGGCCCTGGCCGTCGCCGGACAGCCCGCCCCGCGAGTCCCTGCTGACGCCGCCGCGCACGAACGCGGACGATCGGGGCAGGACGCCGTCCAGCTCGTAGCGGCCCTCGGGCAGCCGCGAGAGGGCGACCCAGTCGCCGACGCACGGCAGGCTGACGGGGTCCTCGGCGGCGGCGCGGCGGATCCGGGCGCTGTAGCGGGCCTGGAACTGGCCGTCGGCCGCGATCACCTCGGCGGCGCCCCGGTCGACGCGGGCGACACGGGCGGGAACGGCACCGGCGGGAAGCGGAAGCGAGTCGTTCCAGCCGAGAAGAGAAAGATCGATGGAACCGGAGAACGAACCGGAGAACAACTGGGTGACACCCTTCGGGAGTCGGGTGCCCAGCGACGGTCTAGGCGGGCACCCGGAGGTTGACGGACGGCATGGTCATCAGAAAGACCCGCATAGTCGTCACCTCCCTCAGTGTCGGCCGCATCCGAAAGCGGCGTTCCGGGCAGAACACTAGCGCACCGCCTCCCCACCCTCGCAACCGATTTTTCCCCGGATTTCCCGCGAAACGCGGCGTGGCCACGCCCCCGTGAGAGGGCGTGGCCACGCGTACGCGCCGGAAGAGGGGGTCAGGACAGGCCGGGGGCCGGGAACTTGGCCGTGAGCTCGCTGACCTCGTTGTGGACCCGGGCGATGACGTCCTCGGCGTCGCCCTTGGCGACCGCGGTGACGACCTCGTCGATCCAGGCGCCGATCTGGCGCATCTCGCCCTCGCCCATGCCGCGCGAGGTGACCGAGGGGGTGCCGATCCGGATGCCCGACGGGTCGAACGGCTTGCGCGTGTCGAACGGGACGGTGTTGTAGTTGGTCTCCAGACCCGCCCGGTCGAGCGCCTGGGCGGCGGGCTTGCCGCCGACGCCCTTGGGAGTCAGGTCCATCAGGATCAGGTGGTTGTCGGTGCCGCCGGAGACCAGGTCGAAGCCCCGGGAGCCCAGCTCCTCGGCGAGCGCCTTGGCGTTCTTCACGACCTGCGCCGCGTACGCCTTGAACTCCGGCTGGGACGCCTCGCGCAGCGCGACCGCGATGGCGGCGGTCGTGTGGTTGTGCGGGCCGCCCTGCAGGCCGGGGAAGACCGCCTTGTTCAGCGCGGTGGCGTGCTCGTCGGAGGTGGCCATCAGCATGGCGCCGCGCGGGCCGCGCAGCGTCTTGTGCGTGGTCGTGGAGATCACGTCGGCGTACCCGACCGGCGACGGGTGGGCGCCGCCGGCGACGAGACCGGCGATGTGCGCGATGTCGGCGGCGAGGACCGCGTCCACCTCGCGGGCGATCTCGGCGAACGCCGGGAAGTCGATGGTGCGCGGGATCGCGGTGCCGCCGCAGAAGATCAGCTTCGGCCGGTGCTCCAGCGCGAGGGCGCGGACCTCGTCCATGTCGATGCGGCCGGTGTCCTTGCGCACGCCGTACCGGACGGGGGTGAACCACTTGCCGGTCGCGGAGACCGACCAGCCGTGGGTGAGGTGCCCGCCGAACGGCAGGCCCATGCCGAGCACGGTGTCACCCGGCTTCAGGAACGCCATGTAGATCGCGAGGTTGGCCGGCGAGCCCGAGTACGGCTGGACGTTGGCGTGGTTCACGCCGAAGACCGACTTGGCCCGCTCGACGGCGATGGTCTCGATCTGGTCGATGACCTGCTGGCCCTCGTAGTACCGCTTGCCGGGGTAACCCTCGGAGTACTTGTTCGTCAGAACCGTCCCGGTGGCCTCAAGCACGGCCCGGGAGACGTAGTTCTCCGAGGCGATCAGCTTGACGGTGTCGGCCTGTCGCCGCTCCTCGGCCCTGATGAGCTCGGCGATCTCGGGATCGACGACGTTCAGCGAGTTCTCAGCCATTGGCGCCTTTCCTTGTCAACATCGACAGCCGCGGTGACCCAGGCGCACGGCCTCCGCACGTTCGCTCCCCGGTGGTGCCCCACCTAGCACATGCCCGAGGGCACGTCAGCGCCAGTCGCGACGCCTCCCACCCTATCCGAGCCTCCGGGTACGGCTCGCGCACCCCGGAGGCCGGAGCGCCGTGTGAATCCGGCCCCGCGACGGCGGGACTGCCGGAGGGGCTATTCGGCCTGGCGGCGGGCGGTGCCCTCCAGGGGCCACATGCGGTCCACCTCGGCGTTCAGCGTGGCGCCGATGAGCACGGCGAGCGCCGTGATGTACAGCCAGAGGAGGACGGCGATCGGGGCCGCGAGCGAGCCGTAGATCGACAGCGGCGTGAACCAGGCGGCGAGGACCTCGCGCAGGACGGCGCCGCACACGATCCAGATGATGAGGGCGAGCACGGCTCCCGGGACCTCGCGCCACCAGCGGGTCCGCATCGGGACGCTGACGTGGTAGAGCAGGGTCAGCATGACCACCGAGCCGACGATCACCACGGGCCAGTAGAAGATCGTGACGAGCACGCTGTAGCCGGACAGCGCCTCGGCGAGCAGCGTCGGGCCGATGACGAGCACCGGCATGACGATCAGCCCGATGAGCAGGGCGGCCAGGTACAGCCCGAAGGACAGGACCCGGGTCCGGATGATCCCCCGGGTCTCCCCCAGCCCGTAGGCGATGGATATCAGGTCCACGTACACGAAGAGGGCCCGGGACCCCGACCACAGCGACAGCAGGAACCCCACCGAGATGAGCGAGACCTGCCCCCCGGCGAGCACGTCGTTGAGCAGGGGCCGCACGACGCGGTCGACGGTGTTGTCGGTGAACAGCAGGCCGGCCTGGTCGACCACCCACTGCCTGATCAGTGTGACGGTCTGCTCGCCGAGCAGGCCGCTCAGGTGGCCCATCACGCCGAGCAGTCCGAGCACGAACGGCGGCAGCGACAGGAGCGCGAAGAAGGCCGCTTCTCCGGCGAGCCCAGTGACGCGGTAGTTGACGCCCGCCATGGTGGTGGACTTGGCCAGCGCCCACGCGCTGGAGCCGCGCACCCAGTCGAGCCGGGCCCGGGCACGCGCCATGCCCCGGCGCGAGTCGTGTCTCGGCCGGTGGGTGGGCGCGTCCGCGGACGTCATGGCATCTAACCGTATTCGCAAGGACGGGGTGTCATGACACCGATGAGCGAACTGACGCCGAGCCCTTACCGTGTCGAAATGTACGGATTGTCGGCATCCACGATGCGAGCCCCGAGCGGCAGGAGAGAGACGGGGATCATCTTGAGGTTGGCGATGCCGAGCGGGATGCCGATGATCGACACGAACAGCGGCACCGCGGTGACGACGTGCCCGATCGCCAGCCAGATCCCGGCGAACACCAGCCAGATGACGTTCCCGATCGCGCTCATGACGCCCGCCTCGGGGTCGCGGACGACGGTGCGCCCGAACGGCCACAGGGCGTACGCCGCGATCCTGAAGGACGCGATGCCGAACGGGATGGTGATGATCAGGATGCAGCAGACGATCCCGGCGACCACGTAGCCCAGGGCGAGCCACACACCGGCGAAAACCAGCCAGATGACGTTCAGCAGTGTCCGCATGTCTCAATCATGGCGCACGTCATCTTCCCGTGATTTCGCGATCTCCCGGAGATTCACCTGATTTTTCAGGGTTTCAGATGTCCCTTCCGGTTTCAGGGGCTTCTCGGGGTTCAGGGACTTTTCCGCGCCCCGAGATCCCGCCGCGCCCCGGGCTCCCGCCGCGCCCCGGGCTGCTCGTCCCGGTCCGGGCGGCCCGGCGAACGCCTGGGCGACGGACATCCACGCGCCGGCGGTCCCGCCCGTCACGGACAGGGAGGTGTCGGCGACGTGGGACCGCTGCGTGACGACCAGGCAGAAGTCCTCGATCGGCCCCCGCACCGCGTCCTCGGCACCCTCCGGCCCGGCCACCCACCACGTGCCGTCCGGCATGGCCAGCTCCACCCTGACCGGGGCCGAGGGGACCGGCCGCCCCCGCACCGCGAAGCCGTACGGCATGGCGCGCACGCCCAGCAGGGCCACGTGGCGCAGCCGCGTGGTGGGGGCGCGGTCGACCCCCAGCGCGTCGGCGACGTCCTGGCCGTGCGCCCACGTCTCCATCAGCCGGGCGGTGGCGAACGAGGCGGGCGACATGTCGGGGCCGTACCACGGGACCCGGGCGGCGGGATCGACCGCGCGCAGCGCCTCGGTCATCCGGGCCCTGGCCGCGCCGAACCAGTCGAGGAGCTCCGCGGGGGCGAGCCCGCGCGAGTCCGCGACCTGGTCGTCCAGCGCCGTCTCCCCGCGCGCCATCAGACGCTCGCGGGCGGCGCGGAACCCGTCCGGGTCGCTCAGCGCGGAGGCGGCCGAGTCGTCGAACCAGGCGAGGTGGCTGAACTGGTCGCGCACGGACCAGCCCTCAGAGGGAGTGGGAAGCTCCCAGCCGGGAAGGTCGAGAGTACGCACCATCGCGCACAGCTCCGCCGTCTCGGCGCTCAGGTCGGCGATCAGCTCGGACATCAAATCGGACGTGGAAACGGCCACGGCACCCTCCCGGACGACCCTGAACGGTCCGAACCGCGTGAACGACCCGAACGCCACGAACGGCTCTGGACCGCGAGCGTAACCGAATGTTCTTCTACGGGGAACGGTGAGACCGTGATCTGCGACGCCTGCAAGGAGCGCCGGCACGACGAGTGCCGCGACGGCTCCTGGTGCGACTGCCAACACCGCGAGCCGCCCGCGACGCCCGGCGGGAACGAGCCCGCGCAGAACTGGATCAGCCAGGGCTGACGTGGGCGCGGACGGGGCGTGACGCCTCCCGGGACGCGTTCCCGGAGTCGCCCGCACGCGCGTTCCGGCCGCGGCGGGAGCCGCGCCGGGGCCGCGTCCCGGCCCCGCCGCCCGCGCGTGTGTCGTCCGGATGTCGTGCGCGTTTCGTCCACATGGTGAAACCGAACTTGGACATCAAGGACGCCCCGGGTATCGTTTGGCACATGCCAGCGGACCCGTTGCTCGTCGTGCGTCGCCACGTCGACCTTCTGCGTGTCCGCAGCGCCATCTGTATCGACGCCCGTTGACCGTCGCCCATCTCTTCTGACATTGGGCGCGTGAACAGGCGTCCTTTTTCGTGTTCGCCCCCGCACTCGACGATGAGGCGGGAGGCCGCCTGACCCACGCGTCCAGGGTCGCGCCGTGGCCCCGTGCCGCTGTTCTCGCGACCCGTTTTCGAATCCTTCGGACTAAGGACGCCCTCATGAGCACCCCGGCCCGCCCGGCGAACCGCCACCACAAGCGCCCGCGCGGCGAAGGCCAGTGGGCTCTCGGTTACCGTGAGCCGCTGAACAAGAACGAGGAGAACAAGAAGGCCGACGACGGGCTCAACGTCCGTCAGCGCATCATCGACGTCTACTCCAAGGCCGGGTTCGACTCGATCGACCCCGCCGACCTCCGGGGCCGGATGCGCTGGTACGGCCTGTACACCCAGCGCAAGCCGGGGATCGACGGCGGCAAGACCGCGATCCTGCCGCCGGAGGAGCTCGACGACCGCTACTTCATGCTCCGGGTGCGCATCGACGGCGGCCAGCTCGACCTGGACCAGCTCCGGGCGATCGCCGACATCTCCAACGACTACGCCAGGGGCACGGCCGACATCACCGACCGGCAGAACATCCAGCTCCACTGGGTCGAGATCGAGTCGGTCCCGGACATCTGGAAGCGCCTGGAGGCGGTCGGCCTGTCCACGACCGAGGCGTGCGGCGACACCCCGCGCGTGATCATGGGCTGCCCGCTCGCCGGGATCGACGCGGACGAGGTGATCGACGGCACCGGCCCGATCGCCGACATCGCCTCCCGGTACGTCGGCGACAAGGCGTTCTCCAACCTGCCGCGCAAGTTCAAGACCGCCATCAGCGGCTGCTCCGCGCACTGCACCGTCCACGAGATCAACGACGTCGCGTTCGTCGGCGTGACCCGCGAGGGCGAGCAGGGCTTCGACGTCTGGGTCGGCGGCGGCCTGTCCACCAATCCGATGTTCGCCAAGCGGCTGGGCGCGTTCGTACGGCCCGAGCAGGTGCACGAGGTGTGGGCGGGCGTCTGCGGGATCTTCCGCGACTACGGCTACCGGCGGCTGCGCCACCGGGCGCGGATCAAGTTCCTGGTCGACGACTGGGGCGCGGAGAAGTTCCGCGAGGTCCTGGAGACCGAGTACCTCGGCTACCGGCTGCCCGACGGGCCCGCCCCCGAGGAGCCGCGCGGCGGCCGCCGCGACCACGTCGGCGTCTTCCCGCAGAAGGACGGCAACTTCTACGTCGGGTTCGCGCCCAAGGTGGGCCGGGTGGACGGCGACACGCTGCACCGGATCGCCGACATCGCCGAGCGGCACGGCTCCCGCCGGGTCCGCACCACGGTCGAGCAGAAGATGGTCGTCCTCGACGTCGCACCCGACCGCGTGGACTCGATCGTCGCCGAACTGGAGGCCGCCGACCTGCGGGTCAACCCGTCCACGTTCCGCCGCCAGACGATGGCCTGCACCGGCATCGAGTACTGCAAGATCGCGATCGTCGAGACCAAGTCGACCGCGGCGAAGCTGATCGACGAGCTGGAGGCCCGGCTGCCCGGCTTCGCGGAGCCGCTCACGATCAACGTCAACGGCTGCCCGAACTCCTGCGCCCGCATCCAGGTGGCCGACATCGGCCTCAAGGGGCAGCTCGTGGTGAACGACGAGGGCGAGCAGGTCGAGGGCTTCCAGGTCCACCTGGGCGGCTCGATCGGCGTGAACCCCAACTTCGGCCGCAAGGTCCGCGGCCTGAAGACCACCGCCGAGGAGCTGCCCGACTACGTCGAGCGCGTCGTGCGGAACTTCGAGAAGCAGAAGAACGACGGCGAGACGTTCTCCGAGTGGGTCCATCGGGCCGACGAGGCGGACCTCAAGTGACGGCCGGCCACGCACGCGGGCGGACGGGCGAGGAGGCGGCATGAGCGAGCGAGCGGCCCCCTACTACTGCCCCTACTGCGGCGACGAGGACCTCGAGCCCTACGCCTCCGAGGAGGAGAGCCACGGCTGGTACTGCCGCTCGTGCGCCCGCGCCTTCCGGGTGAGGTTCCTCGGCATCGGCGTACGACACAGCTAGCCCCCTCCGAAGTACGACGTTTGAGGAGTAGTCATGACCCTGGTGGAGATAGAGGAAGGTCTTGAACGCCAGCGCGGCGTGCTCGACCTGCAGAGCATCGTCGAGTCCGCCGCGCGGTTCCTGGAGGACGCGCCCGCCCGGGAGATCATCCGGTGGGCGGCGGCCACGTTCGGAGACCGCCTCTGTCTCACCTCTTCGATGAGCGACGCGTTGCTGATCGACCTGGTGAGCCGGGTCAAGCCCGGCGTGGACGTGCTGTTCATCGACACCGGCTACCACTTCGCCGAGACGATCGGGACCCGCGACGCGGTCGAGGCGGTCTACAAGGTCAACCTGATCAACGTGACGCCGTCGCGGACGGTCGCGGAGCAGGACCGCGACCTCGGGCCCCGGCTGCACGGCCGCAACCCCGACCTGTGCTGCTATCTGCGCAAGGTGGAGCCGCTCAACCGGGCGCTGGAGCCGTACCTCGCCTGGGTGTCGGGCATCCGGCGCGACGAGTCGCCCACCCGGGCGAACACGAAGGTCGTCGAGTGGGACGCCAAGCGCCAGATGGTCAAGATCAACCCGATCGCGCGGTGGACCCAGGACGAGGTCGACAACTACATCGCCGACAACGGCGTCCTGATCAACCCGCTGCACTACGACGGCTACCCCTCGATCGGCTGCGCGCCCTGCACCCGGCGGGTCGCCGCGGGCGAGGACCCGCGCAGCGGCCGGTGGGCCGGGCTCGGCAAGATCGAGTGCGGCATCCACCTCTGACCGTTCAGCCGCCCGTTCACCTGCCCGTTCACCGGGGCCGTCCGGCGCGGACGCCGCACGCCTCCGTGCCCCGTCCGCGCCCGGCATCCCGGAAAGACCTGGAAGAGCCCTGGAAGAGCCATCCGTGAACGCCCATCCGACCACACCGCCGCTGATCGCCGTGGCGCACGGGTCCCGCGACCCGCGCGCCGCCACGGCGGTCGAGTCGCTGCTCGACGGCGTACGGCTGGCCCGGCCCGGCCTGGACGTGCGGACGGCGTACCTGGACCACGCGCCGCCGACGCTCGGCCGGGCCCTGTCGGGGCTGGACGAGGCCGTGGTGCTGCCGCTGCTGCTCACCGCGGCCTACCACAGCCGGGTCGACATCCCCGCCGCCCTGCGTGAGGCGTCCGTCCGCCGCCCCCGCCTGCGGGCCCGGCTCGGGCCGACCCTGGGCCCCCACCCGCTGCTCGTGGCCGCCCTGGAGCGGCGGCTGGCCGAGGCCGGGGTCGAGGCCGGAGACCCCGGCACCGCTGTCGTGCTGGTCTCCGCCGGTTCGAGCGACCCCCGCGCCAACGCGGTGGTGGCACGCGTCGCGCGCTCCTGGGCGCGGCGCCGGTCCTGGTGGTCGGTGACCGCCGCCTACGCCTCCGCCGCCGCCCCCACCCCTCAGGACGAGGTCGTACGGCTGTCGCGCGCCGGGGCGCCCCGCGTGGTCGTCGCCCCGTATCTGCTGGCCCCCGGGCATTTCGCCGACAAGGTCCGCCGCGACACTCTGGCGGCCGGGGCGGACCTGGTCGCCGACGTCCTCGGCCCGGCCCCCGAAATCGTCACGCTCCTCCTCGAACGGTACGAACAGGCCGCCCACCAGCCGGAGCCCGCCGCCACCGCCTAGATGGACCGGCACGCCCCCCTCATCGTCGCGGGCGGCCCCTGGAGTGTCCGCGGCGCCGCCGTACGCCTCCGGCGCCCTGAAAGCCCCGGGAGAAGGGGTGCCGTCAGGGATCGGCGCCGGGCGGCCGGTGCTCACCTACATGATCACTGTCAGTTGAGGGCGAGGAGGCTGACGGCGACGGCGGCGACGCCGAGTCCGGCGAGTTGGCCGCGGTGGACGCGTTCGGACAGGACGACGCGGGCCAGCAGGACGGTGCCGGCCGGGTAGAGGGCGGTGATGACGGCGACGACGGCGAGGTCTCCGCTGCGGGCGGCGAGGAGGAAGGCGAGGTTGGCCAGGGAGTCCAGCATTCCCGCGGCGGCGCACAGGGCGGGTGCGGGGCGCCGGGCGCCCAGGCGCTCGCGGAGCAGCGCTGCCGCGGCCAGGACGAGGGCCGAGGAGACGGCGCGGCCGGTGATGATGGGGGCGAGGCCGCTGTCGGCGGGGCTCTGGTGGAGGCAGATGAGCTGGGCGGCGATCGCGGCGCCCGCGCCCAGAGCCAGCAGCAGGGCCGTGCGGCTGGGGCGGGAGGCTCCCGCGCCGGGGCCGGCGCTGACCAGGACGACGGCCGTCAGCGCGAGCGGGAGGCCGAGCAGGGCGTACGTGGTGAGGTGCTCGCCCTGGGCCAGGCCGAGGCCGACCGGCAGGACGGCGGAGACCAGTGCGGTGACGGGCGAGAGCACGCTCATGGGGCCGATGGCCAGGGTGCGGTAGAGCAGCGCGAAGGCCGCGGCCGACGCGGCTCCGGAGGCGGCGCCCCAGGCCAGGGCGGCCGCGCTCCAGTGGGCGCCGAGGAAGGGCCACAGGACGAGTTCGACGGCGAGGCTGGCGGGAGCCGCGATGACGACGGTGCGCAGGACGTGCGCGCCGCGGGCGCTGAGCCCGCCGAGGAAGTCGGCACAGCCGTAGGCGAGGGAGCTGGCCAGGGCCAGCAGAAGAGCGGTCACAACACAAACCTTTCAATGGAACGACCATAGAGTACAATGAAGTGACCGACACGGAGGAGTGGGAAGCAGTGGGGCGGACGGCGACGGCGCTGCAGGCGGTGGCGTCCAACGTGAAGGCGGCCCGGCTGCGGGCGGGCCTGTCCGTGGAGCAGCTCAGCACCCGGGCGCAGGTGAGCAAGGGCGCGCTGGTCAGCCTGGAGAACGCCCAGGGCAACCCCAACCTGGCCACTCTGGTGCGCCTCGCCGACGCCCTGGGCATGTCGGTGTCGGCCCTCACCGAAGGCCCCCAGCACCGCCCCATCCAGATCGTCGAGGCCGCCGACGCCGAACCCCTGTGGACCGGTGAGCTCGGCGGCGAGGCCCGCCTCATGCTCACCACCGGCGGCCCGGCGCCGGTGGAGGTGTGGCGCTGGCGCCTGCACCCCGGCGAGGCGTACCCCAGCCATCCGCACCCGGCCGGGGTCGTGGAGACCGTCAGCGTCACTCGCGGCCGCCTGACCCTCGTCCTCGACGGCGCCGAACACCAGGTCCCCGCCGGCGCCACCGCCACCTTCGACGGCGGCGTCCCCCACACCTACCGGGGCGGCGGCACCGAGCCGTGCGAGCTCCTCATGACCGTGCACCTGCCGCCGCACCCCGCCGGCGGATAGCGGCCGTCAATCGCACGGTGCCGCGGGCCCGGACATCACGACGCCACTGCGTCACCGTGGCGGGGGCGGCCCACCACACCACCGACCACGCAAGGAGAGCAGCATGTTCATCCAGCCCTGGGACGCCGGCCTGGACGAGGCCGAATGGCGGACCTGGATCGCCGAAGGCCACGACTTCGGACAGCTGAGCGTCAACGGCCTGCCCGGCCACCCGCCCGTCGTCGTCCCCACCCACTTCACCTGCGACGGGCGGCACCTCCTCGTCCACCTCGCCCGGCCCAACCCGGTGTGGAAGGCGATCGAGCACGACCCGAACGTCGTCCTCACCGTCATCGGCGACTACGCCTTCATCCCCGGCCTCTGGCGCGCCAAGGCAGGCACCCCGCCGCACGAGGGCGTCCCCACCAGCTACTACGCGGCCGTCCAGTTCATCTGCCGCGCCGGCGTCGTCGACGATCCCGAGGCCAAGGCCGAGCTGCTGCGCCGCCAGCTCGCCCACTTCCAGCCCGACGGCGACCACGCACCCGTGGCCGTCGACCAGCCCCCCTACGGCCGGATGTTGTCGGGCATCCGCGGCCTGCGCCTGGAGGTCACCGACGTACGGGCCAAGTTCAAATACGACGACCACAAGCCCGTCGAGCACCGCACGGCCGTCGCCGACCGCCTCACCGCACGCGGCCAGGGCCTCGACGTCCCCACCGCCCGCCAGCAGCGCCGCCGCCTGGACCGCATCGGCCCCTGGACGCCCTGATCTCCATTTCCATCCGGACGCGCCGCGACCGCCTGAGCCGGGCCCTTTTTGCGGGGCCCGTGCCGACAGGACCGGCGGCCAACGCCCTGCGCTCTAGGAGAAGCGGGGGACCATATCCCACAGGGTCACGTTCCAGTCGGCCTTATAGGGTCTGGCCTTCGCCAGGATGGCGTCCGCCTGGTTCATGCTGAGATCCTTCGCCAGGATGCCGCCCGCCTCCTTCATGCTGAGATCCTGCATGCTGAGATTCTTCAGCCGCGGCGGCAGGCCGTCCGGGACGTCGTGGGCCGGGATCACCAGTACCTCGACGGTGTTCAGCCCGTTCTTTGCCCACGAACGGCTGACATCGGACGCCTGTCCGTCGGTCCGCTTCCCCTCAACGGTGCCGCAGGGCTGCCCCTGCACCCAGAACCGGTTCGTCCACACGACAACGTACGAGGGCGCGTCGGGGCACCTGATCTGGAGGGCGGGGATGCCCTTCCCGTTCCGGTAGGTGAAGCGTTGTTTCACGCCGGCCCGTTGGTACTTCCGCTCCACGAGCTTCCCCGCCGCGATATGCGTGAACGCGCCGGTCGGCGACGGCGAGGGCTCGGGCTGGGCCATGACCGCGGTCCAGATGTCGTCGGGGGCCTCGGCGGTGACGGTGTGCGGGACCGTCAGGACGCCGGTGACCACCAGACCTGCGGCGAGGACGCCGGTCACGGCGGCAAGGCGGCGCCGCCTGATGCGCCGCACCCGCCGTTCCACGTCGGCCAGGGCCACGCCGCGGCCGGTGCCGTCCCCGCTGTCGGCGGCCAGGAGATCGCGGAGGTCGGATTCGTTGATGGCCATCATCGGCTCCCCAGATTCGTCGCGGAGCGTGCCGCGGGATCGACGCGCAGCTTGGCCAGCGCCCTGCTCGCCTGGCTTCGTACGGTCGCCACCGAGCATCCGAGGATGTCGCCGATCTCCGCGTCGGGCAGGTCGGCGAAGTACCGCAGCACGATCACGGCACGCTGCCGGGGCGGCAGGCCCTCCACCGCCTGCCGTACCGCGTCGCGGGAGCCGACCAGGTCGGCGTCGTCGGCGACCGGCGCGTCGGGCAGGTCGGCCGCCGGGATTTCGGCCCGCGATCTGCGCCGCCACCAGGAGGCGTGCGTGTTCACCAGGATGCGGTAGACGTACGGATCGGGATTGTCGCCGACCCTCCTCCAGGCGAGCCATGCCCGGGCGAGCGCGGTCTGCAGCAGGTCCTCCGCCGTCGCCCAGTCGCGGCACAGCAGGTACGCCGTGCGGAGCAGACGAGCGGACCGCTGCTCGACGTAGCGTTCGAAATCCGCCCGGTTCCGCATGGAGCCCTCATTCGTTCGGTGAGACCGTCACCGATCTCTACTCCCGAACCGGGGCAGGGCGTTGCACGCGGGCACGAACACGGAGATCACCGGCGCCGCCGCGGCGAGCGGGGCATACACCGAAAGCGGGACGCCCGCGGAGGTCACCAGCGGGGCGCGCGGGGCGGCTCCGGAGGCTCCGGCGGGTAGCCGTCGCGTGAGGCGCGCCAGGCGTCCCTGGCCTCTCTCCGGGCCTCCCGCTCCTCCCTGCGCACCTCCCGGTGGGATTCCCGGACCTCCCGGTGCATCTCGCGGAACGCGTCGCGCGCCTCGCCCAGCGCCTGGCGGACGTCGTGGTTCACCTGGCGCATGTCGTGGCGCATGTCGTGGGAGAACTCCCGGCGGGGGCCGTAGCCCGCCTCGGCGCGGCGCTCCTGCCACCACTCGCTCCAGGCGAACCAGCCGCGTTTGATCGGCTTGGCCCGCGAGTCGCCGATGATCTTCACGTCGCCCATCACGACGTACGCCCTGACCCGGACCACGGGGGCGTTCCGGTTGGGCGGGGCCTCGACCACCTCGACCTTCTTGTCGCCCATGATGGTCATGCCGGACAGCTCCACGTCCACGCCGTCGGGGACGATGATCTTGAGGTCGCCCATCACGCAGGTGGCCACGATGTCGATCGCGTTGGAGCGGACCTCGGCCTCGCGCAGGTCGAGCGTGACGTCGCCCATCACGCAGACCGCGCCGATCTCCTGGTCGATGCGCCAGGTGCCCTGCCGCTTGGCGTCGCCCATGACCGCGACGATCCACTTGCGGACCTTGCCGCCTCCGCCGCCGGCGGGGGCGGGCGGATGGTGCGCGGGCGCGGGCGCGCCCCCGGGAAGGTCGGCGGTGAGCTGGGCGAGCTCGGCGTGGGTCCGGGCGAGGTAGGCCGCCTCGGTGCGCTCGGTCAGCTCGGCGAGGGTCAGCCGTCCGTCCACCGACGCCTCGCGCAGCCGCTCGACCACGGCCTCCCGTTCGGCGTCGGACGCCCGCATTCCACCCAGATCACTCACGGGACAACCCTATCCCCGCGATCGTGGCCGCCCATCCTCCCTGGGAAGGAACCATTTGTCCACCTGTGTGACCATGGAAGAGTGACATACCGTGAGCTTCTGCACGCGGTTTCGGAGGGCGATGTCGACAGCGTGCGGCGGATGCTCCATCCCGACACGGATCTGAACCGCGCCCCCGGGACCACTCCGCTCTACCGCGCCGCCGTCAACGGCGACCACGAGATGGTACGGCTGCTGCTGGAGTACGGGGCCGACCCGGACCGGCCGAGCGGCGGGAGGGACGAGGGGCTCCCCCTCTGCGCTGCCGCCAGCTGGGACCACGGGGAGGTCGTCCAGGCCCTGCTCGACGGCGGCGCCGACGCGAACGCCGCCGAGGGCGGCGGCTGGACCGCCCTGCTGTGGTGCGCCGCCCAGGGGCACCTGAGATCGGCGGACGTCCTCCTCGACGCGGGCGCGGACCCGGACGCCGCCGACGAGGAGGGCACCACGCCGCTCACCGCGGCCGCCCGTTTCGGGGCGTACGGGATCGTCTGGTCGCTCCTGGAGCACGGCGCCGACCCGGCGCGCCCGGACGGCGCGGGTGAGACGGCTCTGGACATCGCGAGACGCTGGTCCCGCACCGACCTGGAGGCGGAGCTGCGCGAGGAGGTCACGCGGCACGCCGAGCCGGGGTGGGCGGTCATGGTGGCCAGGGGCCACGCCGACGACGGCACCGAACTGATCACCGCCGAGGCCAGGGACGCGAAGGGCGACGGCTTCCGGACCGCCCGGCAGCGGGGCCACGCCGCGATCACGATCCTCCTGGAGGAGGCGCTCGGCCTGCGCACCCCGGCCACGGAGCTGGTGGCCCGCGCCGCGCCGTACCGGGACGTCGACGAGGACGGCGAGACCTGGTGGGCGGCGGTGCACGCGCTGCAGAAACGCCACGACGACGAGACGTTCGAGGCGGCGGAGGAGCTGTGCGACAGCGGCGACCCGCTGGACCGGGAGTTCGCGGTCGACGTGCTCGCCCAGTTCGGCTACGACGCGAAGGACCGGCCGTTCCGCGACCGCAGCCTCGCGATCCTGCGGCGGCTGGCCCGCACCGAGCCCGAGCCCGGCGTCGTCGACGCGCTTCTGTGCGCGATCGCGCACCACGCCGACCCGGAGGCGCTGCCCGAGGTTCTGGAGATCGTGGACCGCCCGGGGCACCGGCCGTCCAGGAAGGACGCCATGGCGCTCGCCGCCGTGCTGCCTCCGGACGACGAGGAGGGCCTGGCCCGGCTGGTACGGCTGACCGAGGAGGACGACGCCGAGGTCCGCGACTGGGCGACCATGGGCCTGGCCGGCCTGGACGCGGACACCCCCCGGATCCGGGAGGCGCTCGCCGCCCGGCTGGCCGACCGCGACATCACGACGGTCGCGGAGGCCGTGCGCGGGCTGGCGGACAGGGGCGACCGGCGGGCGATCGACGGGATCCACCGGGTGTTGTCGGAGACGGACGACGACTACGCGCGGGACCTGGCTCTCGACGGCGCGACGCGGCTCGGCCTGGACATCGAGACCGTCATCCGCTGACGCGGGCCACCCGCGCTGATCGCGGGCCGGTTCCCCGTCGGCGGACCCGGCGGCGTTAGGGTCGCTCATGGCACTGAAGATGGGCACCTAAACGACTGAAGGGATATCGCCATGGCGACCACCCGTACCGCGACCACCCAGTGGAAGGGCGCGCTGCTCGACGGCTCCGGCACGGTCTCGCTCGACTCCTCCGGCGTCGGCACGTTCGACGTCTCCTGGCCGTCCAGGGCGGAGCAGGCGAACGGCAAGACCAGCCCCGAGGAGCTGATCGCGGCCGCCCACTCCTCCTGCTTCTCGATGGCGCTGTCGAACGGCCTGGCCAAGGCCGGGACGCCGCCGCAGTCGCTGGAGACGAAGGCGGACGTGACCTTCCAGCCGGGTGAGGGCATCACCGGCATCGTGATCTCGGTTCGCGGCCAGGTTCCCGGCATCTCGGCCGAGGACTTCCAGCAGGCGGCCGAGAACGCCAAGGCCAACTGCCCGGTGAGCAAGGCGCTCGCGGGCACCACCATCACGCTGAACGCCGAGCTCGTCGGCTGAACCGCCTCCCGGGCCCCCGTCGCCGCCTTCCGGCCCGGCGGGGGCCCGTGTCGGACCGGACCGGATCTCGCGGATCTTTTGGGGTATCCGAAGGGACCGGCCGCGAGGAGAATGGGGGCACATGCGCGAAGTCTGGCCTGGAGAGCCGTATCCACTCGGCGGCACCTGGGATGGCGTGGGCACCAGTTTCTCGGTGTTCTCCGAGGTCGCCGAGCGGGTCGAGCTGTGCCTGTTCGACGACGACGGCGCCGAGACCCGCGTCGATCTGCCCGAGATGGACGGCTTCGTCTGGCACGGCTACCTGCCCGGCATCATGCCCGGCCAGCGGTACGGCTTCCGCGTCCACGGGCCGTACGCGCCGGAGCTCGGCCACCGGTGCAACCCCGCCAAGCTGCTCCTCGACCCGTACGGCAAGGCCATCGAGGGGGGCGTGCGCTGGAACGAGGCGCTGTTCTCCTACCACTTCACCGATCCGGGGCGGCTGAACACCGACGACTCCGCGCCGTACATGCCGAAGAACGTGGTGATCAACCCGTTCTTCGAGTGGGGCAACGACCGGCCGCCGCGCACGCCGTACCACGAGACGGTCATCTACGAGGCGCACGTGCGCGGGCTGACCATGCGGCACCCGGACGTGCCCGAGGAGCAGCGCGGCACGTACGCCGGGCTCGCGCATCCCGCGGTGATCGAGCACCTGCTGTCGATCGGCGTGACGGCGGTCGAGCTGATGCCGGTCCACCAGTTCGTCCCCGAGCACGCGATGGTGGCGCGCGGCCTGACGAACTACTGGGGCTACAACACCGTCGCCTACCTCGCGCCGCACAACACGTACTCCAGCGCTGGCCAGCGGGGCGAGCAGGTGCAGGAGTTCAAGGCCATGGTGCGCGCCCTGCACGAGGCGGGCATCGAGGTCATCCTGGACGTGGTGTACAACCACACGGCCGAGGGCGACCACATGGGCCCGACCCTCGGGTTCCGGGGCATCGACAACGCCGCCTACTACCGGCTGCACGACTCCGACCGGCGCTACTACCTCGACTACACCGGCTGCGGGAACTCGCTGAACGTGCGCTCGCCGCACGCGCTGCAGCTCATCATGGACTCGCTGCGCTACTGGGTGCTGGAGATGCACGTCGACGGCTTCCGGTTCGACCTCGCCGCCGCGCTCGCCCGCGAGCTGCACGACGTGGACCGGCTGTCGGCGTTCTTCGACCTGATCCAGCAGGACCCGGTGATCTCGCAGGTCAAGCTGATCGCCGAGCCGTGGGACGTCGGCCCCGGCGGCTACCAGGTCGGCAACTTCCCGCCCCTGTGGACGGAGTGGAACGGCAAGTACCGCGACTCCGTGCGCGATTTCTGGCGCGGCGGCTCACGCACGGTGCCCGAGTTCGCCTCGCGGCTCACCGGGTCGAGCGACCTGTACGCCCAGAGCGGCCGCCGCCCGGTGGCGTCGATCAACTTCGTCACCTGCCACGACGGGTTCACCCTCACCGACCTGGTCTCCTACAACCGCAAGCACAACGAGGCCAACGGAGAGCACAACCGCGACGGCACCGACGACAACCGGTCGTGGAACTGCGGCGCCGAGGGCCCGGCCGAGGATCCGGGCATCACGGCGCTGCGCCGGCGGCAGCGGCGCAACTTCCTGGCCACGCTGTTCGTCTCCCAGGGCGTGCCGATGCTGCTCGCCGGAGACGAGTTCGGGCGCACGCAGCAGGGCAACAACAACGCCTACTGCCAGGACAACGACATCTCCTGGGTGGACTGGTCGCTGGCCAGGACGGAGGCCGACCTCCTGGAGTTCGTCCGGCTGCTCGCCGCGCTCCGGCGCGGCCACCCGGTGTTCCGCCGACGCCGGTTCTTCTACGGCCGCAGGGCCGGGGACGACCTGCGCGACATCGTCTGGCTCACGCCCTCCGGCAAGGAGATGGTCTCGGGCGACTGGCACGCGAGCTACGCCAAGTCGCTGGCGGTGTTCGTCAACGGCGACGCCATCTCCGAGCCCGGCCCCCGCGGCGAGCGGATCACGGACGACTCGTTCCTCCTGCTGATCAACGCGCACCACGAGAGCCTGACGTTCACCCTGCCGGGCGCGGAGTTCGGCGACCGGTGGCACCCCGTCCTGGACACGGCGGACGACGCTCCCGGGCAGGGCCCCTTCCCCGGCGAGATGTGGCCGGCGGGCGTGGACGTGTCCGTCACCGCCCGGTCCTTCCAGATCCTGCGCTGCGCCAGGGAGGAGCCCGCCTGACCGTCTCCCCGTCCCCCGGCCGGTTCCGGGCCTGCTGCCGGACTCCCCGGGCGCTTCCCGGACAATCGGTACATGCACCCGGACGAGGAAGAGGAGGCGCGGCACTGGCGGCACCCCGGACTCCCGGGGGTGGACCTGCTCCGGGCCCGCTACATCAGCAAGACCTTCATCCGGCACACGCACGAGAACTTCGTCATCGCGGCGATCACGAGGGGCGTCGACGAGTTCCACGTGCGCGACAGCATCGAACGCGCCGGGCCCGGCAGCCTCGCGCTGATCAACCCCGACACCCCGCACACCGGCCGGGCGGGCGTGCCGGAGGGATGGACCTACAGCGCGGTCTACCCCGAGGCCGAGCTGGTCACGGCGATCGCCGCCGAGACGACCTCGATCAGGGGGACGGCCGGGTTCGCCGTCCCCGTGGTCCACGACCCGCCCGCCGTGCGCCTCGTCACCGAGGTCCTGCGGGCCGTGGACGAGCGCAACAACCTCGCCGCCGACACACTCCTGCGGCTCACCGTGGCCCGTCTGCTCCGCCTCCACGGTTCCGCGCTCCCCCCGTCGCGGCCGCGCGGGGCCGGCGCGCGGAAGGCCGCGACGGCCCGGGCCATCCTGGAGGCCCGGATGGCCGACCCTCCCTCCCTTGAGCGGCTCGCGGCCGAGGTGGGCACCGGCCCGTTCGCGCTGCTGCGGGCGTTCCGCGCCGCGTACGGCATGCCGCCGCACAGTTGGCTCACCGACGCGCGGGTCCGCCGGGCCCGCCACCTGCTGGACGCCGGGGTCAGCCCCGCCGACGCGGCCGTCGTCGTGGGCTTCACCGACCAGCCGCACCTGAACCGGCACTTCAGCCGGGTCCTCGGGGTGCCGCCCGGGGCGTACCAGCGGGAGCGCAAGAACGTACAAGACCGTTTTGGCGGAGCCGCGTAACCTCGGGCCGTGACGACGGAACCTGCACAAATCCCGCGAGAACGGACGGTCGGCCGCCCCCGGGCGGCCGTCGTGCGCGACGCCCTCGGAGTGGGCGTCGCCGTCGGCCTGTCCGGGTTCGCGTTCGGCGTGACGTCCGCCGGATCCGGGCTGAGCCTGGCGCAGACGTGCGCCCTCTCCCTTCTCGTGTTCACCGGCGCGTCCCAGTTCGCCCTCGTGGGCGCGCTGGGAGCGGGCGGCAACCCCGCCGCCGCGGTGGCCGGGGCCCTCTTCCTCGGCGTGCGCAACGCGTTCTACGGTCTGCGCCTGTCGCACCTGCTGCGCCTGCCCGGCCCCGTACGCCCGTTCGCCGCGCACTGGATCATCGACGAGACGTCGGCCGTCGCCATGGCGCAGCCTGACCGGGACAGCGCGCGGCTCGGCTTCACCGTCACCGGGGCCACGCTGTTCGTGCTGTGGAACCTCACCACGTTCCTCGGCGCGCTGGGCGCCGCCGCGCTCGGCGACCCGTCGGCCTGGGGGCTGGACGCGGCCGGGCCGGCCGCCTTCCTGGCCCTGCTCGGGTCGATGCTGCGCGGGCGGCGGGAGACGATGGTCGCGGTCCTCGCCGCCGTGCTCGCGCTGGCCTGCCTGCCGCTGCTGCCCGCGGGCGTCCCCGTCCTGGTCGCGGCGCTGGCCGCGCCGATCGTCCTGGCCCTGACCCGCCGCCCGGAGGCGCACCGATGACCGTCTGGATCGCCATCGCCGTCACGGCGGTCGGCTGCTACGCCATCAAGCTGCTCGGCCTGTCCGTCCCCGCCGGGCTGCTGGAGCGGCCCCTGGTACGCCGGCTCGCGCCCCTGGTGCCGGTCGCGATGCTGGCCGCGCTCACCGCCATCCAGACGTTCGGGAGCGGACAGACGCTGGTCGTGGACGCGCGCGCCGCCGGGCTCGCGGCGGCGGCCGTCGCGCTGCTGCTGCGGGCGCCGTTCCTCGTGGTCGTCGGCGCCGCCGTCGTCGTGACCGCCGCCGTCCGCGCCCTCACGGGCTGACGCGCGGCCCCGGACGGCGGGGCCGGTCAGCGCGGCAGGATATCGTCCAGGTCGTAGGCGACCGGCCGTTCGAGCTGCTCGTAGGTGCACGAGGACGGCTCCCGGTCGGGACGCCAGCGGCGGAACTGGGCGGTGTGCCGGAACCGGTCGCCCTCCATGTGATCGTAGGCGACCTCGACCACCAGCTCGGGCCGGAGCGGGATGAACGAGAGGTCCTTCTTGGCGTTCCACCGGGAGACCGCGCCGGGCATGCGCTGGCCGTCGCCCGGGGTCTCCCCGGCCTGCGCCGCCCAGGACGCCCACGGGTGCGCGCCCAGATCCTCCAGCCGGTACGGCGCGAGCTCCCCCACCAGTTCGGCGCGGCGCTTCATCGGGAACGCCGCGACCACGCCCACGTGGTGCAGCCGCCCCTCGGCGTCGTACAGCCCGAGGAGGAGCGAGCCGACCACGCCTCCGGTCTTGTGCTCGCGGTATCCGGCCACGACGCAGTCGGCCGTGCGCTCGTGCTTGACCTTGAACATCACCCGCCGGTCCGGCTCGTACGGCAGCGCGCCGGGTTTGACGACGATGCCGTCGAGCCCGGCCCCCTCGAACGCGTCGAACCACTCGGCGGCCCGGCGCTCGTCACGCGTGACCGGCGTGAGCCGTACCGACCGGCCGGCTCCGGCCAGCGCCCCCTCGAGGCGGGCCCGCCGCTCGGCGAACGGCTCGGCCATCAGGTTCTCGTCGCCCAGCGCGAGCAGGTCGAACGCGACGAACGTCGCGGGCGTGCGCTCGGCGAGGAGACGCACCCGGGACTCGGCCGGGTGGATGCGCTGCTGGAGCGCGTCGAAGTCGAGCGTCTGACCGCTCATCACCACGATCTCGCCGTCCACGACGCACCGCTCGGGCAGCTCGGCGCGGACGGCCTCGACCAGCTCGGGGAAGTATCTGGTGAACGGCCGCTCGTTCCTGCTCCCGAGATGGACGTCGTCACCGTCACGGAACACGATGCACCGGAAACCATCCCATTTCGGCTCGTAGAAGAGCGAACCGTCCTGGCCGGGCAGCCGCTTCACCGCCTTGGCCAGCATCGGGGCCACGGGCGGCTCAACCGGCAAGTTCATCGGACACCTCCCTCACGTATCGGCAGAACAGGAAGCCCTCCTCCTGGAGGACCTGGGCGAGCGCCAGCCGGGTCTGGGAGGCCGTGCCGTTGAGGATGCGGGCCGCGTCGCCGCCGATCAGCAGCGGGCTGACCGTGAGGCACAGCTCGTCGACCAGGCCGGCCGCGGCGAGCTGGGCGTTCAGCCGGGGCCCGCCCTCGCACAGGACGGCGGCCAGGCCGCGCTCGCGCAGCTCGCGCACCGCGAGCGTCAGATCGACGCGGTACTCCCCCGCGACGACGACGTCGGCCCTCTTGGCGGCCTCCGCGCGCCGGTCGGGGGGCGCGGACTCGGTGGTGATCACGATCGTCCGCGCGTACGGCTCGGCCTCGGTGAACAGCGGGCTGCCGAGGTCGAGGTCGAGCCGCCGGGTGACGACCGCGATCGGAGGGGCGGGCGGACGGCCGGCGCGCAGGGCGCGCCACGACTCGCGCGGCCGGGCCGGGCCGTACCCCTCGGTGCGCACGGTGGCGGCGCCGGCGAGGATCACGTCGGAGAGGCCGCGCAGGATGCCGAAGATCCGGCGGTCGCCCTCGCTGGACAGGCCCCCGGACAGGCCCTTGAGCCATGCGCCGCCGTCCGCGCTGGCCACCATGTTGAGTCGCAGCCACTCGCCCGGGGGCTGGGCGTAGGCGGCGACGAGATCCGGATCGTCCTCGATGTCGGGATGTATGCGGCGCACGCTCTCTACAGTGGCACATCGCCCCGACAGACAGCAGGCGACCTCCGCATCGCCGCCGGGTCACGGGCGGCGGTCTCGAAGGGCACTCCGGACGGACGCCGGGGGGCCTCCGCGGGGTGCGCCGTCCGGGTCCCCGGCGGATAACGGTTCGATGTCCCCTGTTCCCGCCCTCGGCGCTCGCGGTGTTGGATCGAGCCAGGCGGCGCGACGAGCCGGGACTCCCGTTCCGTCGGCCCGCACTCGGAGGAGACGCGTGGAACTCGCCGCCCTCGCGGTCTGGATCGTCACCGCGCTGATCGGGCTCTACCTGCTGGTCCTGTGGCTGGCGGGCAGCGGCCTGCGGCAGCAGGCGACGAAGGTCACCGCGTTCCCGACCGCCCTGATCCTCAGCCATCCCGCGCTCGCGGTCGCGGGCCTCGGCCTGTGGCTCGCCTTCCTGCTCACCCGCGAGCGCGCGTACGCCTGGGGGGCGTTCGCCGTGCTGACCACCGTGGCGCTGCTCGGCTTCACGCTGTTCACCCGGTGGCTGGGGCGGGGACGCCACGCGCGGGGCGCCGAGCGGCGCTTCCCGGTGATCGCTGTGGCCCTGCACGGCGTCGCCGGGGTCTCCACGTTCGTCCTGGTGCTGCTGACCGCCTCGATGGCGGGCCGTTTCTAGGCGGTCAGCCGTCGCTCCGGGCTTTGGACGGCTGGACGCGCTTGGGCTCGCCCGGCATCTTCGGATAGTTCGGCGGGTACGGCAGGTCGCCGCGGTCGTCGGCGGCGTACCACTCCAGCAGCGTCTCGATGTCGAACGCCTCGTCGTCGATGGACCGGTGCACGTCGCCGAGCCGGGCGAAGCGCTCGGGCATCGTCCTGATGTCGAAGTCGCGCGGGTCGCAGTCGGCCAGCTCGTCCCACGTCACCGGCGCGGACACCCGCGCGTCCGGCCGGGCGCGCACCGAGTACGCGGCGACCACGGTGCGGTCCCTGGCGTTCTGGTTGTAGTCGATGAAGACGCGCTCCCCGCGCTCCTCCTTCCACCAGGCGGTGGTGGCGAGGCCGGGAGCGCGCCGCTCCACCTCGCGCGCCAGCGCGATGCCCGCGTGCCGTACCTCCGTGAAGGTCCACTCGGGGCGGACGCGCGCGGCGATGTGGATGCCCCGGCTCCCGGAGGTCTTGGGGAAGGCGCGCACGCCGAGCTCGTCGAGGACCTCGCGGACGACGAAGGCGACCTTGCGCGCCTCGTCGAAGCCGGTGCCCGGCTGCGGGTCGATGTCGACGCGCAGCTCGTCGGGGTGGTCCACGTCGGCCGCGCGCACCGGCCAGGGATGGAAGTCGATCGTGCCGAGGTTGGCGCACCAGGCGACGGCGGCGATCTCCGTCGGGCGGAACGTGTCGGCCGTGCGCCCGCTGGGAAAGCGCACCGTCACGGTCTCGATCCAGTCGGGGTGCCGGGGCATGCGCTTCTGGTAGATCGCCTCGGTCTCGACGCCGTCGGGATGCCGCTTGAGGTGCGTCGGGCGGTCGAGCAGCGCGCGGAGGACGCCGTCGCCCACGCTGACGTAGTACTCCACCAGGTCGCGCTTGGTGGCCCCGATGCCGGGGAAGTAGACCTTGTCCGGGTTGGTGACTTTGACGGTCCGGCCGCCCGCCTCGATCTCGATGTACGGCGAAGCCATGTCTGCGACCCTACCCGGGACGGAGCGGGTCCGTCCCGGACCTCTACACCCGGCGTCGGCCGGTGCCCGGGACGCGGCACCGGCCGTCGGCCGGCAGGTCGGACGGGACGGACCCGGCGTGCCGCCCCTGGGGCGGCAACCCTCCTGCCGTACGGCGGCGTCCAGCACGGGTAGGGCGCTTCGCCACCGCGACGGCGGGACGGCCGACCCCCGCTGGCGGGAGGATCGGCCCTCTCATCAGTGAAGACGCCGAAACGACCTCCGGAGGATGCTTCGCCCGGAAAGAACTCCGCCGGGAAGGTCTCCGGGCGCCGCGTGGTTCTACGCCATGACCATCCGACCGACACGACAGATCTGACACAGGCAGGCGAACATGGACAAGGTCATCAAGAGCGACGCCGAGTGGCGCGCCCAGCTCTCCCCCGAGGAGTTCCGCGTGCTCCGCCAGGCCGGCACGGAGCGCCCCTTCACCGGGGAGTACGTCGACACCAAGACCGTGGGGGTCTACTCCTGCCGCGCGTGCGGAGCCGAGCTGTTCCGCTCGGAGACCAAGTTCGACTCGCACTGCGGCTGGCCGTCGTTCTTCGAGCCGTCGGACTCGGACGCGGTCACCCTGCTCCAGGACGACTCGCTCGGGATGAGCCGGGTGGAGGTCCGCTGCGCCCGCTGCGACTCGCACCTCGGGCACGTCTTCCACGGCGAGGGCTACTCCACGCCCACCGACGACCGTTATTGCATCAACTCGGTCTGCCTGACCCTGGAGCCCGCCGAGGGCTGAGCCGCGGTCACCTGGGCTTGGGGTGGGTGACCCGGCAGGTGTCGTCGTCCGGGCCCAGGATGTTGGCCAGGACGGGGTTGCCGTTGCCGCCGTACTTCGCCTGGACGAAGACCACGGGGTTCGACTCGCCGATCTCCTTGAGGTACTTCAGGCCCCTCTTGCAGAGGGTGATCGCGGACTTGGAGTTGCTCGCGTTCTCCGACAGGTCCGTATAGATGCGCAGATATCGGCCGGTGGTACGGATGTCACGCACCCGCTTGGCGGCCTTGTCGTTCCACCGGCTGGTGAAGTAGGCCGCCGCCTGCTCGTCCGTGTACTTCGACCGTCCGGACGCCCGCACCTCGCCCTTGGATTCGCCGGTCTTCCCGGCTCGCGCCGCGCCGTCCGCGGTGGTCACGGTCAGCTCGCCCGCCGGGGCGGCCGCCGGGCCTCCGGCGGCGCCGTTCGCCGGGGGGCTCGCCGCGGGCGCGAC
>NZ_BBYM01000060.1 GCF_001570405.1 Microtetraspora niveoalba
GCGCGCCCTGGGCCGGCCCGGGGGCGGCGATGCCCGGCGCGGCGGTCCCGGGCGCGACCGCACCCTGGGCCGCCGGGGCCACCTGGGCGGTCCGCTCGTCGCCGGCGACGAGCACGGCGGGGAACAGCACCATGGCGATCAGGCCGCCGTTGTCGCCCCTGCGGAGCTGGACCCGGATGCCGTGACGCTGCGCGAGGCGGCCGACCACGAACAGGCCCATCCGCCGGGAGACCGACACGTCCACCGTCGGCGGCTCGGAGAGCCTGCGGTTGGCCTCCGCCAGCTCCTCCTGCGACATGCCGATCCCGGCGTCGCTCACCGACAGCAGCACCGCGCCGCCCTCGACGCGGTCGCTCGACACCACGACCTTGGTGCGGTCGGGCGAGAAGGCGATGGCGTTCTCGACCAGCTCGGCCAGCAGGTGGACGCAGTCGTTGGCGGCGCGTCCGGCGACGGAGGCGGAGCGGTGGACCCGGACGGTCACCCGCTCGTAGTCCTCGACCTCCGACAGCGCCGCGCGCACGACGTCGACCAGGAGCGCCGGCTTGCTGCGTTTGCGCGCGGGCTCGTGCCCGGCGAGCACCAGGAGGTTCTCACTGTTGCGGCGCATGCGGGTGGCCAGGTGGTCCAGCTTGAACAGGTCGGCGAGGCGGGCGCCGTCCTGCTCGCCGCGCTCCAGGCCGTCGATCAGCGAGATCTGCCGCTCGACGAGCGTCTGGGTGCGCCAGGACAGGTTCACGAACATGGCGTTGACGTGGCTGCGCAGCCGGGACTCCTCGGCGGCCAGCCGTACGGCCTGGGCGTGCACCTCGTCGAACGCCTGGGCCACCTCGCCGATCTCGTCGTTCGTGCCGAGGTCGATGGGCTGCACGTCCGGGGCGTCCCCGGTGTCGTCCGACTCGCGCATCCGCCGTACGACCTCGGGGAGCCGGGAGCCGGCGATCTCCAGCGCCTCGGCGCGCAGCCGGCGCAGCGGCCGCACCATCGAGCGGGCGATGAGCACGGTGGTGGCGAGGACCAGCAGGAGCAGCGCGAGGATCAGCCCTGCGGCGATCAGCGCGTTGCGCTGCTCGGCCGACTGCAGGCCGGTGGCGCGGTCGATCACGGCCTTCGACAGGCGCTTCTCGGCGACCGCGAGCTGCTCGATCGTCTTGGTGCTGTGCTGGAACCAGCGCACCAGCATCCGGTCCCTCGCCTGGTAGCGGCTGAGGGAGGCGTTCTGGATCGCCAGGGTGATCGCCCACGACTTGGTCAGCTCGGCGTCCACCACGTCCTTGTCGCTGAGCAGCCCGGCCAGGAGCGCGGAGTCGGCGGAGTTCGTCTCGGCGTAGAAGCGGTCGACGAATCCCTGCTGGCGCGACTGGGACGCGATGAACTCGCGCAGCTCGGAGGCGGTGAACCGCTGGTTCTGCTCCAGCAGCTCCCTGGTCAGCATCTGGCGCTGCCGGGACGCCTCCTCCTTGGCGTTGGCCAGCGCGCCGAGGGCCCGCATGTCGGCGACGACCACCGCGTCGTCGCTGCTCTGACCGAGCTCGTCGTGCAACCGCAGGAGGCCCGTGATGATGCCGCCGTAGTCCTCCTCGTTGCCCTTCTCGCGGACGTTCTCCAGCCCGGAGAGCCGGTTCCCCGCCTGCTCGGCGAACTGCACGGCGCGTACGCCGTAGCCGTCGTCGATCTTCGCCAGGTCGGCGGCGACCTTGCGCGCGAGACCGTCGACCGTGCCGCGCTGGTCGGCCAGCGAGATCTTGTCGGTTCCGTCGACGTTGTAGACGCGCTTGGCGCCTCCGCCGCGCGCGGCGAGGTCGCGTTCCATGGCGAGCTGCTGGGCGAGGTCGCGCAGCCGCACGGAGTACTCGGCGGCCGAACTCGTCCGCTGGTATCCGTTCAGGCTGCCCACCGAGTCGACGACCTTGGCTCCGGCGAGAAGCACCGCCACCAGGGTCGGGGCGACGATCAGGGCGGTCAGCCTGGAGGGAACGCGCCAGTTCCGCGGCGCGAGGCGCTCGACCCACGCGCCGCGCCGCTCCCCGGCCGCCTCCTCCGCGCCACCGCCGCTCCGCTGCTCCGTACTCACCGGCCCCGCCATTCTGGGATGCCCTCACGCATCCCGACAGCATGAAGTGACATCGCTATTCAAACGCGGACAATTCGACCACAAGGTCACGATTACCGGCGATTCGCCCTCTGTGGGCCACGGAATTGTTACCAACTGGTAAGGGGATACTTCCCTGCGTCTCCGGCCCACGTCTCCAGCTTGGTCAGCGCAACGCGGCGAGGACGTGCCGCCGCACATCGCCCCGCTGCTCAACGTCCACGAGAGGCCTGCCGGCCCGATCGACGACGTAGAAGACGTCCACGGCCTCCGCGCCGAGAGTCTCCACCCGGGCCGCTCTCACGTCAAGGCCGCATTCGCCGAAAGCACGCCCAATCCGCCACAGAAGCCCTGGCCGGTCGTGTGCCCGCACTTCGACGACGGTCGCCGTGCTGGACGCGTCGTCCACCAGGGTGACCCTCGGCGGCGCGACCGGGACGCGCGGCGGGCGCATCGCCCTCGCCCGGCGGGCCAGCCGCCGCTCGATGTCGAGGCGGCCCGCGAGCACCAGGCGCAGGTCGGCCTCCAACGCCGCCGGATCGGGCGGCGAGCCGTACTCGGGCACGACGGCGAACTCGATCACGGCGGTCGAGCCGGCCGACGCCGACGCCGCCGACCTGACCACGAGCCGGTGCGCGGCCAGCACCCCCGCCGCGTGCCACAACAGCCCCGGCCGGTCCGGCGCGACCACGGTCACCGCCGCGCCGTGGACCCGTACCGCGCCGCCGCCGTGCCGGGCCAGCGCGGCCTGCTCGGGCGAGAGCACCGGCGCGGGCGCGGGCGGCGCCCCGGACAACACCGAACGTACCCGCCGCACCAGATCGGCCACCAGCGACGCCTTCCAGGAGTTCCAGGCGGCGGGGCCGGTGGCGCTGCCGTCCGCCACGGCGAGCGCGGCCAGGAGCTCCAGGACCTCGCGGGAGCCCACGGCCTCCGCGACGCGGGAGATGGTCAGCGGGTCGTCCAGGTCGCGGCGGGTCGCCGTCTCGGGCAGCAGGAGATGGTGGCGGACGACCCTCGCCACGACCGCCACGTCGGAGGGCGGCAGCCCCATCCGGGCGCCGATGTCCCTGGCCACGACCTCGCCCGTCGCCGAGT
Source organism: Microtetraspora niveoalba (assembly GCF_001570405.1). GTDB lineage: Bacteria > Actinomycetota > Actinomycetes > Streptosporangiales > Streptosporangiaceae > Microtetraspora > Microtetraspora niveoalba. Next base: position 3,191 of record NZ_BBYM01000060.1, read on the forward strand.
GGTCGCCCGGCCAGCCCTTGCCCACGTCGTGCAGCAGGGCCGAGATGAGCAGCAGGTCGGGACGGGACACGTCCCGCGTGTACGCGGCGGCCGCCGCGGCCGTCTCGATCAGGTGCCGGTCCACCGTGTACCGGTGCACCGGATTCCGCTGCGGACGGTGCCGCACCCGCTCCCAGTCGGGGATCAGCCTCACCAGGACGCCGGCCTGGTCCAGCTCCTCCCACACGGGTACGGCGGCGCGCCCGGCGCCCAGCAGGGAGACCAGGGCGCCCCTGGCCTCCGCCGGCCACGGCACGGGCAGCGGCGGCGACTGCGCGGCCAGCGTGGACACCGTCGCGGGCGCCATCGGCAGCCCGGCCGCGGCCGCCGCCGCGGCGGCGCGGAGCACGAGGACCGGGTCCGTACGCGGGGAGGCGTCCCGGGCGAGCACCACCTCGCCGCCGTGCTCGACGACGCCGTCGGCGAGCGGCCGCCTCCCGCGCGGGGCCGGGCCGGTCAGGAACCGGTCCACCGTCCGCCAGGTCGCGTCGAACGCGTGCGAGACCGTGCGCCCCGCCTCGGCCAGGCGGCGCATCAGCGCCTCGGCGTCCAGCAGGCCGAGGCGGCCCGCGACCGCGTCCTGCTCCTGCAGCACCAGCCGGTCCGTGCCGCGCGCCGTGACCACGTGCAGGCCGTGCCGCACGTCCAGCAGCAGCTCGTACGCCTCCCGGACCCGGGGGCCGGGAGCCGAGGCGACCCAGGCGGCGGCCACGGCCTGCATCGCCTGCACGTCCCGCAGCCCGCCCCGGGAGTCGCGCAGGTCGGGTTCGAGGAGGAAGGCCAGCTCCCCGCTCGCCGCCGCCCGCCGGTCGGCCGCCTCCCTCAGCTCGGCCAGCCTGCGCCGCGACCGGGACCGCCAGTCCGCGAGCACGGTCTCGCGCAGCGCCCGGGTCAGCTCGGCGTCCCCCGCGACGTGCCTGGCCTGGATCAGCCCGAGCGCCGCCTTGAGGTCCTCACCCGCCACCTCGGCCGCCTCGCCGGGCGTACGGACCGAGTGGTCGAGGCCGACGCCGGAGTCCCAGATCGGGTACCAGACGCGGTCCGCGATCCGCCCCACGTCGTCCCTTCCGTCGTGCAGCAGGACGAGGTCGAGGTCGCTGCCCGGGGCGAGCTCACCCCGCCCCAGGCTGCCGACCGCGACGAGGGCGACGCCGCCGAACGCGCTCCGATCGGCGGGCCCGCGGCCGTCGCCGGCCCGGGAGACGATCCGGTCGGCGCCGCGATCCTCCCGGTGCCCGCTCCCGCCGACCCGCGCGGTCGGCTCGTCCTGTCCGGACGGCGGGGCGCACGCCGCACGGAACAGATCGGCGAGCCACCTGTCGACGTCCGCCGCCCGCTCCTTGCGGGCGGCGGCGAACGAGCGGACCTCTCCTCTCGTCGCGCCGGCCGCCTCGTCGTACGGCACGGGGCCTGTCGTGGTCATGCGGGTGCCGGGCCAGTCATGCGGCTACAGAGCCTCCGGCCCGCGCTCGCCGGTGCGGACCCGGACCACCGTGTCCACCGGCACGGACCACACCTTGCCGTCGCCGATCTTGCCGGTCTGGGCGGCCTTGACGATCACGTCGATGAGGTCGTCGGCGTCGTCCTCGTCGGCGAGCACCTCCAGCCGGACCTTGGGGACCAGGTCGACCTGGTACTCGGCGCCGCGGTACACCTCGGTGTGCCCGCGCTGGCGGCCGTAGCCGCTCGCCTCGCTGACCGTCATGCCCTTGACGCCGAACTGCTCAAGCGCGGCCTTGACGTCGTCGAGCTTGAACGGCTTGATCACCGCCGTGATGAGTCTCATGCGTCCACCTTCCTGGCATCGGCCGGGACCGCCGGCCCGTTGAGGGACGCCACGCCGGAGGCGTGGACGGTGCCGAGGTCGTAGCCGGTCTCGGCGTGGGTCGTGATGTCGATGCCGGCGACCTCCTCCTCATGGCTGATCCGGAAGCCCATCGTCCTGTCGATGATCTTGCCGATGATCCACGCCATGGCGAAGGAGTAGAGCCCGACGACGACCGGGCCGAGCGCCTGGACGCCGAGCTGCGAGAGCGGCCCGCCGTACAGCAGGCCCTTCTCCTGGCCGTCGGCGAACGGATAGCGGGCGATGAAGCCCAGCGCGACCGCGCCGATCGCGCCGCCGACCAGGTGAACGCCGACCACGTCGAGCGAGTCGTCGAAGCCGAGACGGTACTTCAGGCCCACCGCGTACGCGCAGGCCGCGCCCGCGACGGCCCCGAGGAGCACGGCCGCCCACGGGTCGACGAAGCCGCACGCGGGGGTGATCGCGACCAGGCCGGCGACCGCGCCGGACGCCACGCCGAGGGTCGTGGAGTGCCCGTCGCGCAGCTTCTCGACCAGGATCCACGCGCCCGCCGCGGCGGCCGCGGCGACCTGGGTGTTCATGAACGCCAGGCCGGCGGTGCCGTCCACCGCGAGCTCGGAGCCCGCGTTGAAGCCGAACCAGCCGAACCACAGCAGACCCACGCCGAGGAGGACCAGGGTGAGGTTGTGCGGGCGCATCGGCTCCTTGCGCCATCCGGCCCGCTTGCCCAGCACCAGCGCGAGAGCGAGTCCGGCGGCTCCGGCGTTGACGTGGACGACCGTGCCGCCGGCGAAGTCCTCGATGCCGAGACCCGCCAGCCAGCCGCCGCCCCACACCCAGTGGGCCACGGGGAAGTAGACGAGCGTCGACCAGACGACCGAGAACAACACCCACGCGCCGAACCTCGCCCGGTCGGCGATGGCGCCGCTGATCAGAGCGACCGTGATGATGGCGAACGTCATCTGGAAGGCGGAGAAGACCATGCTCGGCATCCCGCCCTCCGCCTTCGTGGCGGTGTCGACGATGCTCTGCAGGCCGAGGGCCCCGAAGCCGCCGACGAGCTTGTCGACGACCCCGTTGCCGTTGCCGGTGAAGGCCAGCGAGTAACCGTAGAAGACCCAGGCGATGCTGACCGTGATGATGCTGACGAACGACATCATCATCATGTTCAGGACGCTCTTCGCCCTGGTCATGCCCCCGTAGAAGAACGCGAGGCCCGGAGTCATCAGCAGCACCAGCGCGGTGGCTGTGATCATCCAGGCCGTGGTGCCGGTATCGATCTTGTCCATCGATCGCGGCCCTCCTTAAATTGCCATGTGGCCGGCTGTTCACGCGCTCAGTTGCGTCCCTCCAGGGCATCGTCGACCGGCTGGCGCACTGACCTTGCGCACAGCGTGTTCTCCCGCCGTTTCCGGCCGGGACCCCGAGTGTTTCGCGGCTGTGAAACTCGCCACCGGGGTGTTTCGCGTTCGTTTCGGAAGCCTCACCGGCGTCCGGGCGGGCCGGCGCCGAGTTCCGCACGGCTCGCGAGGCGCCGATGAGATCCGTACAGGGCGGAGGCCGTGCGTGACAAGCCGTGTGTGACAAGCCGTGCGTGACAAGCCGTGGAACAACACGAAGCGCGCACCGGAAACCGGTGCGCGCTTTCCTTCCCCCCGCCCGTCTTACGCGGCTGCCCGGGGCGCCCAGGCCCCTTCTACGGCCTGGCTCACGGCCGCCTGGCTCACGGCCGCCTCGTACGCCCGCTTCCCGTACCGCTCAGGTTCCTGCACCGCTCAGGTTCCTGTACCGCTCAGGCCGCGGCGCCGGCCATCTTGCGCAGCCGCAGCAGCGCGTCGCGCTCCATCCGCCGGGCCCGGTCGCGGCCGATGCCGTACCGCTCCCCCACCTCGGTGAGAGTGTGCTCGCGGCCGTCCACCAGGCCGTACCGCCAGCGGAGCATCTCGCGGATCTGCCCCTCCAGACCCGTCAGCCACACCTCCAGGCGCTCCTTCTCCAGCGTGTCCAGCGCCTGCTGCTCCGGATCGGCCCAGGTCTCGTCGGCGATCATGTCGCCGAGCTCCGTCTCGTCCTCGTCGCCCACACCGAGCTGCAGCGACACCGGGTCGGACGCCCACCGGCGCAGCTCCTGCACCCGCTCGATCGGCAGGTCGAGCACCTCGGCGAGGTCGGCGTCGGTCGGCTCGGCGTCGAACTCGGCCAGCATGTCGCGGCGCACGCGCATCAGGCGGGTCATCTGCTCCCCCGCGTGGGTGGGCAACCGGACCGGACGCGCCTGCTCGTGGATGGAACGGCCGACGGCCTGGCGGATCCACCAGGTGGCATAGGTGGAGAACTTGTACCCGCGCCGGTAATCGAATTTCTCCACCGCGCGGACCAGGCCGAGATTTCCCTCCTGGACGAGATCGATCAGCGGCATCCCCCGGCCGGAGTATTTCCGCGCCACCGCGACCACCAGACGCAGGTTCGCTTGGATGAACTCGTCCTTCGCACGCCGTCCCGAAATCGCGATGCGTTCCAGTTCCTCGTCCGCCGCGTCCGAAACCCGCGGTTCTGTACGTCCGCTGTCCAGAAGGTGCTCGGCGAAGAGGCCCGCCTCGATGCGCTTGGCGAGGTCCACCTCCTGTTCCGCCGTCAACAAGGGGACCCGCCCGATTTCGGCCAGGTAGGTCCCCAGCAGGTCCCGATCAGAGACGTGCTGGTCGTGCGTCCGATTCCCCGTCGCCATTCGATGGCACCTCGTTCCGCCGCGCCGCAGTATGTCCGAGTCGAGTCGGCCCGGGCCAGGGCTTTCCCGCCGTCATTGTCCTGACCCGATCAACGATTTCCCCAGAAGAAAGATTCCCCGAACAAATACGACTGGAGAATGGTTTTCGAGTCCTCCTCAAGGAGGAGGGGGAACGCCTGGAAACTGTTGTCTTTACCCTCGGAGGGGTACGGTCAAACGACCCGGCGGCCGTCCTTCCAGACCTGGGCCACGAGCGGCACGCCCGGCCGGTAGGCCAGGTGCACGTACGACGGGGCGGAGAGAACGGCCAGGTCGGCCCTGGCCCCCACCCGCAGCACGCCCACGTCGCTCCTGCGCAGCGCCCGCGCGCCGCCCGCCGTCGCGGCCCGCACCGCCTCCTGGGGGCTCATCCGCATCTCGCGTACGGCCAGCGCGACGCAGAACGGCATCGACGAGGTGAAGGACGACCCCGGGTTGCAGTCGGTGGCGAGGGCGACGGACACGCCCGCGTCGAGCAGCCGCCGGGCGTCCGGGTAGGGCGAGCGGGTGGAGAACTCCGCCCCGGGGAGGAGGGTGGCCACCACGCCGCTGTCCGCGAGGGCGGCGACGTCGGCGTCGGTCAGGTGGGTGCAGTGGTCGGCCGAGGCCGCCCCCAGCTCGCAGGCGACGCGCACGCCCGGCCCCTCGCCGAGCTGCCCCGCGTGGATGCGGGCCCCCAGCCCCGCCCTGATGCCGGCGGCGAGGATCTCCCGGCTCTGGTCCTCGTCGAACGCTCCGCGCTCGCAGAACACGTCCACCCAGCGCGCGTACGGCGCGCACGCGTCCAGCATGGGGCCGGTCACGGTGGAGACGTAGTCGTCGGCGGTGACGCCCGGCGGCACGACGTGGGCGCCGAGGTAGGTGGTCTCGGCGGTGAACCGCCCGGCGATCTCCAGCGAGCGGCGCTCGTCCTCGACGGTCAGGCCGTAGCCGCTCTTGATCTCGACGGTCGTCGTTCCCTGGGCCAGCATCTCGGCGACGAGCGCCTCGGCGTTCGTGGCCAGCGTGTCGTCGGCGGCCTCGCGGGTCGCGGCCACGGTGGTGCGGATCCCTCCGGCCGAGTACGGCCGGCCCGCCATCCTGGCCGCGAACTCGGCGGTCCGGTCCCCCGCGAACACCAGGTGCGCGTGGCTGTCCACGAACCCCGGGATGACGGCCCGCCCGCCCAGGCCGACCCGCCGGTCGGCCGCGGGAACGGCCCGCCCGCCTGTCCCGGGTCGCGGCGCGGACGACGAGGGGCCGACCCAGGCGACCACTCCGTCCTCGACGATCAGGGCCGCGCCGCCGATCTCCTCGCGTTCCGGGTCCGCCGTGTAGAGCAGCCCGATGTCGTCGAAGAGGATCGCCCCGCCGCCCGGTCCGCCCTCAGGTCCGCCGTCCGACGTCATGCCACCCACCCGTGCCTCCCTGTCATCGTCCTCGCTGCGGCTATCTCCTGAGCTCCGCCGTCGCGTCCCGCAGGAGCGCGCCGACGTCGCCCAGCACGTGCCGCCCCTCCTCGACCACCCGGCGGCCTCCGGAGACGACCGAGTGCACGTCGCCGGCCGAGGCCGCGAATACGACCGCCTCGGCCGCCGTCCCCTTCGTCGCGCCCGCCGTACGGACCGAGTCGAGGCGCACCGACACCAGGTCGGCCCACGCCCCGGGGACGAGCAGACCGGCGTCGGGGAAACCGAGCGACGCGTGCCCGGCGGACGTGGCGGCGTCGAGCAGCCCGGCGGCGCTGAAGTGGCCGCGCTCGCGGGTGGCGAGCCGTTCGTCCAGCTCCACGGCGCGCGCCTCCTCGAACAGGTCGATGACCGCGTGGCTGTCGGAGCCCAAAGTGATCGGCGAACCGCCGTCCAGCAGCGTGCGCGCCGGGCCGATGCCGTCCGCGAGGTCGCGCTCGGTGGTCGGGCACATGCAGACGTGCGTGGTCGAACCGCCGAGGAGCGCGATGTCCACATCCGACAGGTGGGTCGCGTGGACGGCGGTCGAGCGCGGACCGAGCGCGCCGTGCTCGTGCAGCAGTTGGACCGGTGTCGCCGAGTACGTCTGGACGCAGTCGTGGTTCTCGGCGCGCTGCTCCGAGACGTGCGCGTGCAGCGGCACCGCGTGCCGGTTGGCGAACTCCGCGACGACGCACATCTGCTCCGGCGGAACGGCGCGGACCGAGTGGATGGCCGCGCCGATCACCACGTCGCGGGCCGCCCGCTGCGAGCGGCCGAGCGCCTCCACCCTGGCCGCCCACCGGACCGCGTCGCCGTCCCCGAAGCGGAGCTGGGTCCCGGCGAGCGGGTGCCCGATCGCGCCCGTGAGATAGCAGGTGTCGAGCAGCGCGATCCGGAGCCCCGCGTCCCGTGCGGCCTGGATGAGCGCGTGGCCCATCTCGTTCGGGTCGTCGTACGGCACGCCGCCCGGCCCGTGGTGCAGGTAGTGGAACTCGCCGACGCAGGTGACGCCGGCCAGGGACATCTCGGCGAAGGTCGCCCGGGCCAGCGCGAGATAGTCGTCGGGGTCGAGCCGCGCCGCCACGCCGTACATCTGGGAGCGCCAGGTCCAGAAGGTGCCGCGCTCGGCCTGGGTGTGCCCGCGCAGCGCGCGGTGGAAGGCGTGGGAGTGGGCGTTGGCGAGGCCGGGCAGGGTCAGCCCGGCCAGCCGTACGGCCCCCGGCGGGGGCGGCACCTCGGGTTGGACGGCGGCGATCCGCGCCCCCTCCACGCGGACGGACACGCACTCGACCACCTCGCCGGGCGGCAGCCACGCCATCTCGCACCAGTAGGTGACGCCGCCGTTCGTGTCCGGAGGCGGGGTCAGGCCCGGCACAGGTCCTCCAGGACGGCGGCGAGCGCGACGACGCCCGCGTGGCAGTCGGCGGACTCGGCGAACTCGCGCGGGGAATGCGACACGCCGGTGGGATTCCGTACGAAGAGCATCGCGCTGGGCACTCCGGCGACGGCGAGGACTCCGGCGTCGTGCCCCGCTCCGGTCGGCACGGCGGCCACCCCCGCGGAGCCGGAGCAGCCGGCCGTGCTCATCGAACGCCCCGGGCCTGCGGCCTCCGGATCGGCCGGGCCCGTGGAACCGAGGGCGGCGGCGTCGACGGTGGAGGCGACCGCCGCGGCGACGCGGTCGCGCAGGGACCGGTCGAAGACGACCTCGGGCGTCCACGACTCGCACGCCACCTCGACGGCCTCGGCTCCGTCCGCCGCCAGCTCGGCGACCAGGCGACGGACACGCTCCTCGTCCGCGCCCCTGGCGTCCAGCCAGGCCGTCACCCGTGACGGGACGGCGTTGGCGCTGCCCGGCTCGACGCGCACCTTGCCGAAGGTCGCGAGGGCGTCGTGTCTCTCCGCGGCGGCGCGCGCGGCGAGCACAGCGCGCGCGTAGGCGAGCATGGGATCGTCGCGGTCGGCCAGCGCCGTCGTTCCCGCGTGGTTCGCCTCGCCGTGGAAGTCGAACCGCCACCGGCCGTGGGGCCAGATCGCCTCCGCGACGCCGACGGGCTCGCTGAGGGCCCGGCCCTGCTCGATGTGGAGCTCGACGAAGACCCCCACCCCGGCCAGCGTCTCGGGGTCGGCGCCGAGGTCGCCGGGACGCCGTCCCGCCCGCTCCAGCACCTCGGCCAGCGTGTCGCCCTCGTCGTCGGTCAACCGGCGGGCCCGGTCGGGGTCGAGCGCGCCGGTCAGCAACCGGGACCCCACGCACGGCACGCCGAACCGCGCGCCCTCCTCGTCCGAGAAGCAGACGACGCCGAGCGGCCGCTCCGGTTCGACCCCCCGCTCGCGCAGCAGGTCCACGGCCAGGAAGGCGGAGGCGACGCCGAGCGGGCCGTCGAACGCCCCTCCGTCCCGCACCGAGTCGAGATGGCTCCCGGTGACCACCCCCGGCAGGTTCGGCGACCGGAGCGGCCGCCACCAGGCCCAGAGGTTGCCGTTGCGGTCCTCGTCCAGGTCCAGGCCGCGTCGCCCCGCCTCCTGGCGGAACCATTCGCGCAGCTCCAGGTCGGCCGGGGACCAGGCGTCCCTGCGATATCCGCCGGTACGGGCGCTCCGCCCGATGTCCGCGAGAGCATCAAGCACGGCGCCATCCTAGTGAATGGAATCATTCACAGGAACCGGTCATCACCTGGTGCGCTGTCCGCAAGCGTTCACCGGGATCGAGGGAGCGGAGCGGAAGGGTCAGACGGGCAGGGAGGCGGAGGGACGGATCGTGATCTCGGTGATCTGCGCGTCCGGGGTGGCGGTCGCCGCCGCGAGCACGGCCTTGGCGACCGACTCCGGGGCGATGTACCGGGAGGGGTCGTAGTCGCCGCCCTCCTGCTCCCGTACGTCTTTCTGCATGTCGGTCGCGATGCGGCCGGGATAGACGGTGGCGACGCGCACGCCGTTCGGGTGCTCCTCGAGACGCAGCGCGTCCGCGAAGGCCCGCAGCGCGAACTTGCTCGCCGCGTACGCGCCCCAGCCCGCGTTGACCCGCTGCCCGGAGGTCGAGTTGATCAGGACGACCTGCCCGCGGGCCGCGCGCAGCGCGGGCAGCAGCAGCCGGGTCAGCTCGGCCACCGCGAAGAGGTTGACCTCGAACGTCCGCCGCCACTCCTCGACCGGGGTCTCCCCCACATCGCCGATCCGGGCGACACCGGCGCTGTGGACGAGCAGGTCGAGCCGGTCGAGCCGATCGACGGCCTCGACGTCGGAGGCGGTGACGGCGGTCAGCTCGACCGGCCAGGGCCGCGCGCCGGGAAGCTCGGCGCACACCGCGTCGAGAGCGGCCCGGTCGCGTCCGCCGAGCACCAGGTCGTGCGTCGGGGCGAGAGCGCGGGCGACGGCGGCGCCCACCCCGCGAGACGCTCCCGTCACGAGAGCCACAGGTCGTTCCGTCATTGGCCCACCATAGTGATCCCGCCAGGCCACCCGTGAACCCCCACCCGGTCGGGGCGCCGCTCTTGACCGTCTCCCGGCATCCGCCGCACTCCGCGGGAGTGGAGCCGGCCGTCCACACACCGTCGCTGTCGGCGGCCCTGCTTACGCGGCCCCGGCGGAGCATGCTCCTCTTGTAGGGTCGCTGCCGTATCCGTCGAGCACGTCGAAGGTCCAGAGCGGAGCGGCATACATTGCGGGGCAAACGAAGAGCGTCGGCCGGTGTGGGCAGATCCATCGCCTTCGCGTCCCTGGCGTTCCTCACCATGCTGGCGGGGGCCCTGCAGATCGGCGACGGCGCGGCCGAGTACCGGCGGTTTCAGAGCGCACTCCCGTGTCGCGCCGAGCCGGCGGAACGGGGCGACGTGAGCTACTGCCATGAATTCCGGGCGAGGGTGACGGAGAAGATCCACCCGAACAACTTCCGCGGCCCTCAGCCGAATCCCCGGCTGGAAGTCGAGGCGCTCGACCGTGACCGGCCACGCACGGTGACCTTTCCGGTCGGGAGCTCTTCGGCGGTCGCGGTCGGCGACGAGATCCTGGTGCGTGAATGGGAAGACAAGGTCGTCCAGATAATGGTGGCGGGACGATGGTGGGACACGCCTGAAATCCCGGTGGACGACCCCACCAAAGAGGTGCGTATCGCCGGATTGTTCGGCGCGGTGATGCTTTTCACCATCGCTTTCGGAGTGCTGCCACGAATCCCCGTCAGGACGCCCGCCGGTGGGCGCCGGAGGAAGACCTTCATCGTGGTGATGATTCCCGTCGCGGTCACCGGCCTGGCCGGGATCTTTCTCGGCTCGGCCGGATGGACGCGATACATCCTCGTGTCCGGCGGGATTCTCCTCGTCACCGCCGCACTGTCGGCCGGGACCGTCTTTCTCGGTACTCGCTTCCCGAAGAGCTCCACCACGATCCCCGGGCGGATCGGGTAGGCCTGCCCCGGCCCCGGCGAGAAGCGGCGTGGGAGCTGTTCGCCGTCGTGCGAGCGGCATCGAGCCGCACCGCGGCCTGTGCCGGGCGTCGTCACCCGCCCACCCGGCCGAAGCCGGGGGCCGGCGAAGGTGTGGTCGTCAGGGGTGGAAGACGCCGGTCCGGTCGGTCATCCGCTCGTACTCGTCGAGACGGGCCTGCGTACGCAGCGGGGCCGCGTCCGCCATCGCCTCCACCAGCACCATCGCCAGGGCCATCGGCGCCATGTGCGAGTCGAACACGAGCCGCTCCCCGACCGGCGCGTCCATCACGACGTCGGCCGGGAACGGCACGTCCGGCCGATCGGTGATCACCGCGGTGCGCAGGCCCAGCTCCTTCGCCTGCTCCAGCGCCCGTACGGCCTCGGCCGGATATCGGGGCAGGACGACGGCGAGCAGCCATTCGGCGCCGGCCCTGCGGGCGGCGTACAGGCCGTCCGTCAGCTCGGACCCGCCGTGGACGAGCAGCCGCACATCGGGGTGGATGCGCCTGGCGTAGTACGCGAACGTGGTGGCGAGGCCGCTCGACACGCGCAGGCCGAGGACCGGCAGCGGCTCCGACGCGGCGAGAGCCGTACCGACCTCGCGGAGCGAGCCGGCGAGACCGGCGGCCGGGCCGGTGGCGGCCAGCCGGTCCCGGATGAGGGCCAGGTTGCGGATCTCGCCGTCCACCGCCTCGCACAGCAGCCGGTCGGGCTCGGGGCGGCCGGGCTCGCCGCCGTCCGCCCCGTTCCCGCCGACGACCAGGGGACGCAGCGCGTGACGCAGATCGAGATAGCCCGAGAAGCCGAGGGCCATCGCGAAACGGGTCACGGACGGCTGGCTGACCCCGGCGCGCTCGGCCAGCTCGACGCTGGACAGGAAGATCGCCTCGTCGAGGTGCCCCCGGAGATAGTGGGCGATCCGGCGTTGAACGGGCGACAGCCGCCGGCCCTCCAGAAGCCGATCAAGTCCACCACTCACACTGTCCCCAACGCGTGATCCCCCTCCTGCTCATCCCCTTGATCGGAAATGGAGGCGTCGCGCATGGGAACAGGGATGCCGTGCTCGCGGGCCACCGTGGCGGCCGTCTCGTATCCGGCGTCCACGTGGCGTATCACGCCCATCCCGGGGTCGTTGGTCAGCACACGGCGCAGCTTCTCGCCCGCGAGCGCGGTGCCGTCCGCGACGGTGACCTGGCCCGCGTGGATCGACCGCCCGATGCCGACGCCGCCGCCGTGGTGGATCGACACCCACGACGCCCCGGACGCGACGTTCACCATCGCGTTGAGCAGCGGCCAGTCCGCGATGGCGTCCGACCCGTCCGCCATCGCCTCGGTCTCCCGGTAGGGCGAGGCCACGCTGCCGCAGTCGAGGTGGTCGCGGCCGATGACGATCGGCGCGCTGATCCGCCCGGACGCCACCATGTCGTTGAACCGCTCGCCCGCCCGGTCGCGCTCGCCGTACCCGAGCCAGCAGATGCGGGCGGGCAGGCCCTGGAAGCGGACCTTCTCCCCCGCCATGCGGATCCACCGGGCGAGCTGCTCGTTCTCCGGGAACAGCTCCAGGATCGCCCGGTCGGTCTCGGCGATGTCGCGCGGGTCTCCGGAGAGGGCGGCCCAGCGGAACGGGCCCTTCCCTTCGCAGAACAGCGGCCGGATGTAGGCGGGCACGAACCCCGGGAAGTCGAACGCCCTGCCGTAGCCGGCCAGCCGCGCCTCGCCCCTGATCGAGTTGCCGTAGTCGAACACCTCGGCCCCCGCGTCCTGGAAGCCCACCATGGCCTCGACGTGGGCCGCCATGGACTCCCGCGCCCGGCGGGTGAACGCGGCCGGGTCCTTGTCCCGCTCGGCCGCCATGTCCTCGAACGCGACGCCGATCGGCAGATACGTCAGCGGGTCGTGCGCGCTCGTCTGGTCGGTGACGACGTCGATCTCCGCACCCCGCCGCAGCAGCTCGGGTACGGCTTCCGCCGCGTTGGCCTCGACCCCGATCGACAGCGGCTCCCGCCGGTCGCGCGCCTCGTAGGCGAGCCGCAGCGCCTCGTCGAGCGAGGACGCCCGCACGTCGAGGTAGCGGTGCTCGATCCTGCGGGTGATGCTGCGGGGGTCGCAGTCGACGCAGATGGCGACGCCGCCGTTCATGGTGACCGCGAGCGGCTGGGCGCCGCCCATGCCGCCGAGTCCGGCGGTCAGCGTGATCGTCCCGGCCAGAGAGCCGCCGAAGCGCTTGGCCGCCACGGCGGCGAACGTCTCGTAGGTGCCCTGGAGGATGCCCTGCGTGCCGATGTAGATCCAGGAACCGGCGGTCATCTGGCCGTACATCGTGAGTCCGGCCGCCTCCAGCCTGCGGAACTCCTCCCAGTTCGCCCAGTCGGGCACCAGGTTGGAGTTCGCGATGAGCACCCGGGGCGCCCACTCGTGGGTCCGCATCACGCCGACGGGCCGGCCCGACTGCACAAGCAGCGTCTCGTCGGCCTCCAGGCTCGTCAGCTCCCGGGCGATCGCGTGGAACGACGGCCAGTCCCGCGCCGCCCGGCCCGACCCCCCGTAGACGACGAGTTGCTCGGGGTGCTCGGCCACCTCGGGGTCCAGGTTGTTGCGCAACATGCGAAGGGCGGCCTCCTGCGGCCAGCCCTTGGCGGTGAGCGTGGTGCCGCGCGGCGCGCGAACGACGGGCATCGGGCAACCTCCTGAATGAAGGCATTCACGTTTGTCACCCGAAGGATACGGCGGGAGGGAGCGGCGGGGCACCCCGTGCCGAGACAGAGATGCCCCGCCCAAGGCCGGTTTCCGAGACGCACCGCACGCGCTCATCCCCGGAAGCCGGCCATGGCGAAGGAGAGGTTCCGCACCTGCCGACCTTCCCGATCCATCACCCCGTCACCGGGTCACCGCGGTAAAGGGTCCGTACGGCTTCCACATAACCGCAGGTCACCGGACATCCAGTCAATCCGTGACACCATTTCCGCATGTCATCGCCGATTGTCAGAAAGCCCGCTCGGGGCACCGCCGAGGCGCGTACGGCGCCGCCGCGAAGCCCTGTCGCGGCTCGGGTCCCCGAACGGGGATGACGGCTCAGGGCAGCGACGGCGGCAGCCCGAAGGCCGCGAAGTGCTCGCGGCCCAGGAACGAGGTGATGCCCGCGACCCGCTCCCCGCGCAGGGTCAGCACGGTGACCGACCAGCCGAGGTGCGCCCCCGCGTCGTCGTCCCGAAGGTAGAAACCGACGGCGGGCTGGCCGTTCGCGCCGGTCGGCATGTGGCGCCAGTGTCCGCACCCGGTCAGCGGGACCCGCACCGCGAAGTCCATGACCGCCTCGACGCCCCGGTACCAGTGCGGCATCGGCGGCATCGACCAGGTGACGTCCTCGGTGAGCAGCGTGGCCAGAGCGTCGGCGTCGCCGCGTTCCAACGCGGAGGCGAACCCGGCGACGACCTCGCGCAGGTGCGCGTCTCCGATCATCCGCAGCGTCCGCTGCTGGCTCGGTGAGGGGACCCGCTCGGCGACCACCTTGCGGGCCCGCGCCAGGGCGGAGTTCACCGACGTCGTGGACGTCTTCATGGTGGCGGCGATCTCGGCGACGGAGAAGCCGAGCACCTCGAAGAGCAACAACGCCGCCCGCTGGTTGCCCGGCAGGTGTTGCAGCGCGGCGACGAACGCCAGCTCGACGGCTTCGCGCTGCTCGTAGCGCGCGTCCGGGCCCAGCCTGCCGTCGCCGATGGACCCGTCCGGATACGGGCCCAGCCAGGCGACGTCGGACAGCGGCCTGTCCCTGGTCACCGCGTGGTCACTCGACGGGCCGAGGTCCATCGGCAACGCCCGCCTGCCCCGCGCCTCGATGTTGTCCAGGCAGGTACGGGTGGCCACCGTGTAGAGCCACGAGCGCAGCGAGCCCCGCCCCTCGAAGCGCGCGAGCCCCCGCCACGCCCGGATCAGGGCCTCCTGCAGGGCGTCGTCGGCATCGTGGACGGAGCCGAGCATCCGATAACAGTGCGCGTGCAACTCCCGGCGCAGCGGCTCCACCATGCGGCTGAACGCTGCGGCGTCCCCACCACGAGCCCGGACCAGCTCGTCCTCCCACACCCCGTCCACGCCACTAGCTCGGACGACCATCACACTGCCTCCCCGCACGTCGTCGCCCCCAGCCCGGACCAGCGCAGCATCCTCCATAACCGCGTCACCACCATCAGGCCGGACCACCAGCTCGTCGTCATCCCGCACGCCACCGCCCCCAGCCCGGACCAACACGCCGCCCCCGCGCCCCCGTCGGCGCTCCCAGCCCGCACCGATGCACCACTGCCGGCCCCCTCCGGGGCCGCGCCAGCCTCCGGGGCCGCGCCCGCTGACCACGGGGAAGAAACTTCGCTCACGGCCGACGATTCTTCCCCACGCCCGGAGTCTCCCTTTCGACGCACTATGCGCCGCATGTGACAAGGAGGACTCTCATGACAGCGACCGGAGACCGCCACGCACCCGCGTGGTTCGACATCTCCACCCCCGACTCCGCCCGGGCGCGGCGCTTCTACGGGGAAATGTTCGGCTGGGAGATGAACGCCGTACAAGAGGACTACACGCTGGTGGGCGGGGAGGACGGCCGCCCGATGGCGGGGATCGGCCAAGCCGGCCCCGGCAGCCCGTACACCGGCATCGTCGTCTACTTCGAGGTCGACGACGTGGACAGCGCGCTGGCCTGGGCGGAGGAACTCGGCGGCAGCCGGAGGCTGGACCCGCAGGTCCTGCCCGGAATGGGGCGGATGGCCGTGTTCACCGACCCCGACGGCAACGCCGTAGGGCTCCTGAGTCCCTGACACTCACGACCGGTGCCGGCCGGAACACGGCCGGCACCGGATCAGCTGGCGCACCCTCACAGGGGATACACCGAGTCAGGAGACGCACCGACCAGGAGGCGGACCAGCGAGCAGAAGCGCCGGCCAGGAGGGGCGTCGAGTCAGGAGGCGACGAGGAACTGTGTGGCGGCCAGTTCCCGATAGAGGTCGTCGGCCTCGACCAGTTCCTCATGGGTGCCGGAGGCCCGCACCTTGCCCGCCTCCATGACGATGATGCGGTCGGCGCCGGTGACCGTGGACAGGCGGTGCGCGATCACCAGGACCGTGGTCTCCCTCGCCACCTCGGCCACCACCTCGCGCAGGCGCAGCTCGTTGACGGCGTCGAGCTGGGAGGTCGCCTCGTCCAGGAGCAGCAGGCGCGGCTTGCGGAGCAGGGCCCGCGCGATGGCGACCCGCTGGCGTTCGCCGCCGGAGAGCAGCACGCCCCGATGGCCCACCGGGGTCTCCAGGCCCTGGGGCAGCCGCTCGACCAGGTCGTCCAACCGGGTCCTGGCGACCGCGTACGTGATCTCCTCGTCTGTGGCCTTGGGCGCGGCGAAGGTGAGGTTCTCGCGGAGCGTCCCGGAGAGGATCGGCGCGTCCTGCTCCACGTAGCCGAGCGCGGCACGCAGTTCGTCGAGCGGCCAGTCGCGGATGTCCCGGCCATCCACGGCGACGACCCCGGAATCGGGCTCGTAGAACCGCTCGACCAGGCCGAACACCGTGGACTTGCCCGCTCCCGACGGGCCGACGAGCGCGGTCATCCCGCCGGCCGGGACCTCGAAGGTCACGCCGTCGTGGACCACGGGGCGGTCGTCGCCGTACCGGAAGCCGACATCGGTGAAGGTGACGCCGACCGGCGCGCCGCCGCCCTCGACGGCGGAGACCGGCGGTTCCGCGGGAAGCTGGGCGATCTCCTCGATGCGGGTCACCGCCGCCAGGCCGTTCTGCATCTGGGTCAGGCTCTGCACGAGCTGGCCGATCGGCGAGACCAGATAGAAGAGGTACAGCAGGAACGCGATCAGTGCCGAGATCTCCATCGTGCCGCTCGCCACCCGGGCCCCGCCCACGCCGAGCACGGCGAGGAACGCGAACTGCACCGCCATCCACGCGCTGATGCCCGCGGCGGAGGTCCAGGCGGCGGCCGCCACGCCGCGGTCGCGCGCCTCGGTCGCGGCCGAGGTCACCGCGGCGATCTCGCGGGCCTCCGCTCCACTCGCCTTGACCGTACGGAACGCCTGGAGCGCCCGGTCGAGTGTGGAGCTCATCTCGCCCAACGCGACCTGGGCTTGAAGCGACGCGCGCCTGATCTTCGGGGCGATGGAGGCGCCCGCGATGCCGACCAGGGCCACCACACCGAGCGTCACCAGCAGGAGCACCCAGTCCATGATCGCCATCATCACGACGGCGCCGACGAACATGAACACGGAGCTGACCACGCCGGCCAGCGAGTCGGTGCACACGGTACGCAGCAGCGTGGTGTCCGAGCTGACCCGCGAGAGCAGGTCACCGGGCTTGAGCCGGTCCACATCCGGCACCCGGAGCCGCAGCATCCGGTCCACCAGGGTCCGCCGGGACGCGAGGACGACGCCCTCACCCATCCGTTCGAGCAGGAACCTTCCCCCGGCGGAGATCACCGCGCCGGCCAGCACCGCCACGGACAGGCCGAGGATCGGGCCCATCAGGTCGCGCCCCTGCCCGAAGGCGTCGATCACGGTCTTCGCGAGGAGCGGCATCGCCAGCCCGGCCAGACTGCCGACCAGACTGAGCACGCCGCCGAGCAGCAGGGCCCGCTTGTGGGGGCGGATCTGGTCGATCAGTAATCGCCAGGGGCCGCGCTCGGTCACGCCGGCGATCCCGCCTACCCTCACCCGCCCCCGAACAGCCTCCTGCCGCCGAACTTCTTGTGGACCGCCTGTTTGCTGACCCCCAGGGCCTGCGCTATCTGCACCCATGAATTCCCCTGCACACGGGCTCGCCGTACCTGCACGGCGGCCAGCCGATCGACCTGCCGCCGCAGCTCGGCGGCGGCCCGAAGCGCGCGCAGCGGATCGTCCCCCTCTGCTTCGGTCACCAGAGCCACCAGTTCTCCGTTCATAGAGTCAACCTATGTTGACCGGCATCTCAGGTCAATCTACGTTGACCGCGCTGCGGAGTCAACACCGGTTGACGGGAGCGAAATAGACAGGAACAGATCCATTTCGCACTTCACCACTACCTCTCGCCGCGGTCCGCGCGGCCGTCTGGGTGCCGTTGATCGCGGTCAGCGAAATCGGGGACGTGGCAGCCGCGGCGGCGACCCGCCTTCCGCACCATCCCCGATCGCCCCCTCATCCATGGCATCGCTGCGATCTGCTCGGGCAGCGCCCTCACGTCACCGACCCGGCACGACCAGCGCCGGCAACGGGAGTTCCCAGCACATGGGAGTCCCCAGCACGCGAAATACCGGCACGGACGTACCAGCGCATGGAGCTCCGGCGTGTGGAGTATGGGCACGCCTAAGCCCAGCGTGGGGAGTCCCGACGAGTCCGGCGCACGGAGTCCCGACGCCCGGAGTCTCATCACGCGAAGTATCGGCACCCGGAATCCCGCCGTGTGACCTACCAGCGCATGGAGTTCCGGCTCCCGGAGTCCCAGCCCGCGCAAATCCGACGCGCGGAGTATGGAGGCGTGCGGAGGGTCCGAACCGTTGAGGTCTGGGATGTGGAGTCCTCGCGCGTGGAGTTCCGACGCGCGGAGTTCCAATGCGGCCCAGCGCGCGGAATGTGGGCGCGTCGAGGGTCCAGACCGTGGAGGTCTGCCGTGTGGAGTCCCGGCACGGTCCGGCGCACAGAGTGTGGGCGCGTGGAGATCCAGCAGGCCGAGTCCCGACACGTCGAGTCCCAACGGCCGGAGTCTCAGGGACGCGGAGGTCTGGGGCGCGAAGTATGGGCACGCGGAGTCCCGGCCCCCAGACCCCCGACGCGCGAAGGTCCGGGGCGTGGAGTCCCAGCGCGCGAAGGTCCAGCACGTGACCTACGGGCGCGCGGGGTCCGGACCGTGGAGGTCCGGCGCACCGCCAGACCCACCCCGCCCACGCACTGCCCAGGCCAACCCCGCCCCCGCACGGGCAGGTAGGCCCGAACGGTGGAGGCCGGGCACACTGCCCAGGCCACCCCCGCCCGCCAGCATGCACAGGCAGGTAGGCCCGGACCGGCGGTGACTGATCACTGTCTGGTCACCCACGGTCGGGATCGTTGCCGGGGATACGACAGCTTCGAATAACGGTGGAACCGCATCGACACCGTCCCATCCCCCTGATCGATCACCTCCACCCGATCCGGATGACGGGACTTCCACTTGTTGTCCGCCGCACACAACGGAGCGAGATTCGCCAGATCCGTGCGGCCGGTCGGGTACCACGGCTCGATATGGTCGATCTCCGCCAGATAGGCGGGAACATCGCATCCTTCCCGGCAGCAGGTCCGGTACTTCGCCAGGATCGCCTCCCGCTGGTCGGAGGAGGCCAGACGGCGGGCCCGGCCGAAGTCGACGACGATCCCTTGCGCGTCCCGCAGCACCCGCCGCAGGTCGGCGCTGTAGGCCATCCGGCGTGCGTCCTGTGCCGGGATCGCGGTGCCGTCCTCCAGGTAGGCGGGCTCCTCCGACTCCCCGGTCAGCGTCTGCTCGGTCACCGACACATGCATCACCGTCCGCCGTCCGCCCTCCGACAGCCGCACCGCCAGCGCATCCGCCATCCGGCGGGCGTGGC
>NZ_BBYM01000061.1 GCF_001570405.1 Microtetraspora niveoalba
CACCGCACCCGTCGACCAATCCACGTGCGGCGAGGGCTCATCCGCGTGCAGTGTGGCCGGCAGCACTTCGTGGCGCATCGCCTGCACCATCTTGATCACACCGGCCACACCCGCCGCAGCCTGCGTATGCCCGATGTTCGACTTGATCGACCCCAGCCACAGCGGCCGATCCTCCGGGCGCTCCTGCCCATACGTCGCCAGCAACGCCTGCGCCTCGATCGGATCACCCAACCGAGTGCCCGTGCCGTGCGCCTCCACCACATCCACATCAGCCGGAGACAACCGCGCGTTCGCCAACGCCTGACGGATCACCCGCTCCTGCGACGGACCGTTCGGAGCCGTCAACCCGTTCGACGCGCCGTCCTGGTTGACCGCACTGCCCCGCACCACCGCGAGCACCTGATGCCCGTTGCGCCGCGCGTCCGACAACCGCTCCACCAGCAGCAGGCCGACACCTTCGGCGAGGCTGAAGCCGTCCGCGTCGGCGCCGAACGCGCGGCAGCGGCCGTCGGCGGACAACGCCCGCAGACGGCTGAACTCGATGAAGAGCCCGGGGCTGGACATCACGGTGGCGCCACCGGCCAGCGCCAGGTCGCAATCGCCGTTGCGCAGCGCCTGGACGGCGAGGTGCAGCGCGACCAGCGACGAGGAACACGCGGTGTCCACCGTCACCGCCGGCCCTTCCAGCCCCAACGTGTACGCGATCCGCCCGGAGGCGACGCTGCCGGCGTTGCCGGCGACCCGGTAACCCTCGTAGCCCTCGACCGCGTGATCCATGCGCGGGCCGTACTCCTGGACCGCGACGCCGGTGAAGACGCCGGTCATGCTGTGGCGCAGCGACGTCGGGTCGATGCCCGCGCGCTCGACGACCTCCCACGCGGCCTCCAGCAGCAGCCGCTGCTGTGGGTCGGCGGCCGCGGCCTCGCGCGGTGAGATGCCGAAGAACGCGGCGTCGAACTGGTCCGCGTCATGCAGGAACCCGCCCTCGCGGGCGTACGACCTGCCTGTCTCGTCCGGGTCGGTGTGGAAGAGCCGGTCGAGATCCCAGCCGCGGTTGACGGGCAACGACGAGATCACGTCGCCCCGCTCGGCGACGACCCGCCACAACTCTTCGGGAGAGCCGATGCCGCCGGGGTAGCGGCAGGTCATCGCGATGATCGCGATCGGCTCGTCCGCACCCGCCGTCGCCGGTGCCCCGGCCGTGACGGCCGGAGCGGACGTCCCGGTCAGCAGCCGGGCGAGCAGATGCTCGGCGAGGGCGTCGAGCGTGGGGTGGTCGAACGCCACGGTGGTGGGCAGCCGCAGACCGGTCGCGGTGTTGAGCCGGTTGCGGAACTCCACCGCGATCAGGGAGTCGAAGCCGATCTCCTTGAACGCACGCCCCGGGTCGATGCCGGACGGGTCCGCGTGCCCCAGCGCACTCGCGGCGCACGCCCGGATCAGGTCCAGCAGCGTCCGGCGCCGGTCCGTTTCGGGCAGCGCGGCCAGCCGGTGCGCCAGGCCGCCGTCCGGGGCGGCGGAGGCCGCGGCCCGGCGCAGCGGAGTGCGGACGAGCCCACGCAACACGGCGGGCACCGCGTCGGCACCGGTCAGAGCACTGGCGCGCAGCCCGGTGAGGCTGATCCTCGCCGGTGCGACCAGGGGATGGCCGTCGGCCAGCGCCGCGTCGAAGAGCGCGAGCGCCTCCTGCGCGGACATCGGTGCCAGGCCACGGCGGACCAGGCGCGCCCGGTCGGCGTCGCCGAGCCGCCCGCCCATGCCGCCTTCCTGCGTCCAGAGCCCGGACAGCAGCGCCTGCGCGGGCAGCCCGAGCGCGTGCCGGTGCTGGGCGAGTGCGTCGAGGAAGGCGTTGGCCGCGCCGTAACTGCCCTGCCCGGCGGCGCCGACGGTGCTGGCCAGCGAGGAGAAGAGCACGAAGGCGGCCAGGTCGAGGCCGCTGGTGAGCCGGTGCAGGTTCCAGGCGGCGTCGGCCTTCGGCCGCAGCACCGCGTCCACCTGGTCCGGGGTGAGTGTCTGGATCGCGGCGTCGTCGACGACGCCCGCCGCGTGTACGACGGCCGTGAGAGGGTGCGCGCCGGGGACGGCGGCCAGGAGTGCGGCCAGCGCCTCGGGGTCGGCGATGTCACAGGCCGCGACCGTGACCTCCGCGCCGAGCCCGGCGAGCTCGGCAGTCAGTTCGGCCGTGCCCTCGGCCGCCGCGCCGCGCCGGCCGGCCAGCAGCAGATGCCGTACGCCGTGTGTCGTGACCAGGTGCCGGGCGAGCAGCCGCCCGATCGCGCCCGTGCCGCCGGTGATCAACACCGTCCCGTCCGGGTCGAGTCGCGCCGGTGCGGCCTGATCCGTGGCCTTGACCAGGCGGGGCACGTACGGCCGGCCGTCCCGGATCGCGAGCTGGGGCTCGTCGGACATCGCCAGCGCGGCGGGAAGGGCCGCGTCCGTGACGCCGTGGCCGTCGTGGTCGACCAGCACGATCCGGCCGGGATGCTCCGCCTGCGCGCTGCGGGCCAGGCCGAGCACGGTGGCGGCGGCCAGATCGCGCACGTCCTCGTGGGGGCCGACGGCGACGGCCGACCGGGTGAGCACGACCAGCCGGGTGGCGGCCAGCGCCTCCTCGGCCAGGAACGCCCGGATCAGCTCGAGTCCGGTGCGGGCGACCGCGTGCGCGCTCGTGGCGGGGTCGTCCGGGTCACCGGCCAGCGGGACGAGGACGGCCTCGGGCGCCGGGACACCGTCGGCGAGCGCGGCCACGAGGGCGCCCAGATCCGGGTAGTGCGGCGTGGACGGCGGGGCCGCGGCGCCGAGCACCGCCCAGGCGGCCGGCGCGGCCGGAGC
This sequence comes from Microtetraspora niveoalba, assembly GCF_001570405.1. Taxonomy (GTDB): domain Bacteria; phylum Actinomycetota; class Actinomycetes; order Streptosporangiales; family Streptosporangiaceae; genus Microtetraspora; species Microtetraspora niveoalba. The sequence goes on from NZ_BBYM01000061.1 coordinate 2,833, forward strand.
GGACTCCGGCGGGGTGACCCAGTCGAGCCGGTAGAGCGGGTCGGCGCCGGAGGGCACGCCGCCCAGTCCCTCCGGGCCCACCGGCCGCAGCACGAGCGTGTCGATGTCGAGGACGGGGGCGCCCGCGGGGTCGGTCAGCGCGACGGAGACGGCGCCGTCCGGCCCGGAGGGAGCGATCCGCACGCGGACGCTGGTCGCGCCGGAGGCGTGCAGGCGGACGCCGCCGAAGGAGAACGCCATCCGCGGCTCGGCCGCGTCGCCCTCGATCGGCAACATCACGTGCAGGGCGGCGTCCAGCAGGGCCGGGTGGATGCCGAACCGTTCGGCGTCGGCCCTGCCGTCCTCGGGGAGGGCGACCTCGGCGAACAGTTCGCCGCCGCGCCGCCAGGCGGCCCGCAGCCCCTGGAAGGCCGGGCCGTAGGCGTATCCCCGCGCGGCCAGCCGGGTGTAGGCGTGCTCGACGGCGATCGGGACGGCTCCCGGAGGAGGCCAGGTGGTCGGCCCCGCGGCCGTCGCGGTCGTGGGCTCGGCGGTCAGGACGCCGGTGGCGTGCCGGGTCCACGGCCGTTCCCCGGCCGTCTCAGACCGGGGGCGCGAGTGGACGGTGACCGCGCGACGGCCGGTGTCGTCCGGCGGCAGGAGCATCACCTGCATCTGGACCGCGCCGTCCACCGGCATGATCAGCGGGCTCTGGAGGGTGAGCTCCTCCACGTACGGGTGCCCGCCGTACCGACCGGCGTGCGTCGCGAGGTCGATGAGCGCGGACCCGGGCAGGACGACGTCACCGAGGACGACGTGGTCGGCGAGCCAGGGGTGGGTGCCCAGAGAGAGCCGGCCGGTCAGGATCAGCGTGTCGTCGGCGGCGAGCGAGACGGTGGCGGCCACCAGCGGGTGGTCTCCGGCGTCGAGGCCGAGCTCGGAGACGTCGGTCGCGCCGGCCGCGGGGGCCAGCCAGAACCTCTCCCGCTGGAACGCGTACGTGGGCAGCGGCACCCGGCGGGCGGAAGCGGGGAACGAGCCCGCCCAGTCGACGGCGACGCCGTTCACGTACGCCTCGGCCAGCACCTTCAGGAACCGCGTGTGGTCGCCCTGGTCGCGGCGCAGGGTGCCGAGGGCGACGCCGCCGCGGTCGTCGGCGTCCAGTGTCTCCTGGACCCCGACGGTGAGCACGGGATGCGGGCTCGTCTCGATGAACGTCCGGTGCCCGGCGGACATCAACGCGCGTACGGTCTGCTCGAAGCGGACGGTCTGGCGCAGGTTGCGGAACCAGTAGTCGGCGTCCAGCTCGGTGGTCCGCAGGCGGTCGCCGGTGACCGTGGAGTAGAACGGGATGTCGCTCTCCGTCGGGACGATCCCGGCCAGGGCGGCGAGCAGGTCCTCCCGGAGCGGGTCGACGTCCGGCGAGTGCGAGGCGTAGTCCACGGGCACCCGCCGGGCGCGCACCCCCTCGGCCAGGCACTCGCCGACGAGCTCGTCGAGGGCGTCGGCCGCGCCGGCGACCACGGTGACGGACGGTCCGTTGTGCGCGGCGACGCTCACCCGGCCGCCCCACCGTGCGATGCGGGCGTTGACCCGCTCCGCGGGCAGCGGGATCGAGGCCATGCCGCCGCTGCCGGCGAGGGCGCGCAGGTGGCGGCTGCGCAGCGCGACGATCCGGGCCGCGTCCGCCAGGGACAGGGCGCCGGCGACATAGGCGGCGGCGATCTCGCCCTGCGAGTGGCCGACCACGGCCGCGGGCTCGACACCGGCGGCTCGCCACAACTTCGCCAGCGACACCATCACCGAGAAGAGCACCGGCTGCACCACGTCGACGCGGTCCAGGGCCGGCGCGTCGCCGGCGCCGTGCAGCACGTCGACGAGCGACCAGTCCACGTGCGGGGCGAGCGCGTCGGCGCACGCGTCGAGCTCGTCGCGGAAGACCTGGGAGGCGGCGTACAGCTCGACGGCCATGCCGGCCCATTGGGAGCCCTGGCCGGGGAAGACGAAGACCGGGCCGGCGGGTCCGCTCGCCGTGCCCTCGATCAGTCCCGGCGCGGACGCGGCGCCGGCCAGCGCCTCCAGGCCGGCGAGCAGCTCCTCGCGGCCGGCGGCGACCACCACGGCCCGATGGTCGAATTCGGCCCGCCCGGTGGCCAGGGAGAACCCGACGTCCGGCAGGCTCGGTGCGGCGCCGCCGACCACCTCGGCGAGGCGCGCGGCCTGGGCACGCAGGGCGGCGTCGCCGCGAGCGGAGACGACGTACGGCAGGGCACGATCGTCTTCGGACGCGCCGGAGAGCGGCGCCACCGGTTCCGCGACGCCTTCGACGATCAGATGGGCGTTGGTGCCGCTGATGCCGAACGAGGACACCGCCGCCCGGCGGGGGCGCTCGCGCTCCGGCCACGGCCGGGCCTCGGTCAACAGCCGCACCTCGCCCGCCGTCCAGTCCACCCGGCTGGACGGCGTGTCGGCGTGCAGCGTGCGCGGCAACACGCCGTGCCCCATCGCCAGCACCATCTTGATCACGCCTGCCACGCCGGCGGCGGCCTGGGTGTGACCGATGTTCGACTTCACCGATCCCAGCCACAACGGGTCGTCCGCGGGCCTGCCCTGCCCGTAGGTGGCCAGCAGAGCCTGCGCCTCGATCGGGTCCCCGAGCGCCGTTCCGGTGCCGTGCGCCTCCACGGCGTCCACGTCGGACGGCTCGAGGCCCGCGCTCGCGAGCGCCTGCCGGATCACCCGCTGCTGCGACGGGCCGTTCGGCGCGGACAGGCCGTTGGACGCGCCGTCCTGGTTGATCGCGCTGCCGCGGATCACGGCGAGCACCTGGTGGCCGAGCCGGTTGGCGTCCGAGAGCCGCTCCAGCAGCACCAGGCCGACACCCTCGCCCCAGCCGGTGCCGTCGGCGCCGTCGGCGAACGCCTTGCAGCGCCCGTCGGCCGACAGGCCCTGCTGCCTGCTGAACTCGGCGAACATGCCGGGTGTCGCCATCACCGTGGCGCCGCCGGCCAGCGCCATCTCGCACTCGCCGAGCCGCAGCGACTGGCAGGCCAGGTGCAGCGCCACCAGCGACGAGGAGCAGGCGGTGTCGACGGTGACCGCCGGGCCCTCCAGCCCGAGCACGTAGGCGATGCGCCCGGAGGCGACGCTCGCCGTGTTGCCGGTCAGCAGGTGACCTTCGAGGTCGGGTGGCGCCTCGTGCATGCGGGGGCCGTAGTCCTGCGCGGTCGCGCCGACGAACACGCCGGTACGGCTGCCGCGCAGCGTCCCGGGGTCGACGCCGAGCCGTTCGACGGTCTCCCACGCGGTCTCCAGCAGTAGCCGCTGCTGGGGGTCCATCGCCAGCGCCTCACGCGGCGAGATGCCGAAGAACGCGGCGTCGAAGCGGGTCGCATCGGTCAGGAAGGCGCCCGCGGGGATGAGCGTGCCGTTCGGGTTGCGGGCCTCGTCACGGTAGATGCCCGCGACGTCCCAGCCCCGGTCGCCGGGGAAGCCGGAGACGGCGTCGCCGCCGTCGGACAGCAGCCGCCACAACGCTTCCGGGGTGTCGATCCCGCCCGCGTACCGGCAGCCGATGGCCACGATCGCGATCGGCTCGTCGGTCGGCACGCCGGTCACGGTCGCGGCGGGCGGCACCGCGGCGGGCTCGCCGAGCAGAGCCTCGGCGAGGTGGTCGGCCAGGCGCTGCGGCGTCGGATAGTCGTAGATCAGCGACTCCGGGAGGCGCAGCCGGGTGATGCCGGCCAGCCGGTCGCGGAGTTCGACGGCGGTGAGCGAGTCGAAGCCGAGGTCTCGGAAGGTGCAGCGGACGTCGACGTCGCCGGGGGTCTCGTAGTCGAGGAGCGCGGCGACCTGCGCGCGGATCTGCTCGAGTACGGCCCGCCCGTCAGGCCGCCCTTCGGCCCGCCGGGCCGGGGGCTCCGTGTCGGGCTCACGGTGCGGCTCGTCGGTGGGCGTGGCCGGGCGGGCGGCGTCCAGCCAGTACCGCTCACGCTGGAAGGCGTAGGTCGGCAGGTCGACCGGCCGCGGGTCGTGGCCGGCGAACAGGGCGGTCCAGTCGAGCGGCGCGCCGGTCGTGTGGAGCCGGCCGACGGCGCGAAGCAGCGTCTCCGCCTCGTCGCGGTCGCGGCGCAGCACCGGTGCGAACATCCCGTCGTCGGCCGACTGCCGAGCCAGCCCGCACAACACACCGTCCGGCCCCAGCTCCACGAACCGGGACACACCCTGATCTGCCAGGCAGCTGACCCCGTCGGCGAAGCGGACCGCTTCGCGCACCTGCCGCAGCCAGTACGCCGGTGAGGTGAGCAGCCCGGGTTCGGCGATTGTCCCGGTCAGGTTCGACACGATCGGGATCCGCGGCTCGTCGAAGGTCAGCGTCTCCACGATGGCCGCGAACTCGGCGAGCATCGGCTCCATCAGCCGGGAATGGAACGCGTGCGACACCGTCAGCCGGCTCGTCTTACGGCCCTCCGCCGCCCATCGGGCCGCCAGCTCGTCGATCACCTCGGCGTCGCCGGAGACCACGACCGAGGCCGGGCCGTTGACCGCCGCGATGTCCACCAGGCCGCCGGCCATCTCCCGGACCTCGTCCTCCGAGGCCTGCACGGCGAGCATCGCGCCACCCGGCGGGAGCGCCTGCATCAGGCGGCCACGCGCCGCAACCAGAGCACACGCGTCTTCGAGCGAGAGCACTCCAGCGCAGTGCGCCGCGGCGATCTCACCGATCGAATGCCCCAGCAGGAAGTCCGGGACCACCTGGAGCGACTCCAGCAGCCGGAACGACGCCACCTCGACCGCGAACAAGGCCGCCTGGGCGTGGACGGTCTGATCCAGGTCGACACCGTCGGCCATCACGTCCCGGATCGGCCGGTCGAGCCGCAGGTCCAGCTCCGCGCAGACGGCGTCGAAGGCATCGGCGTACACCGGGAAGGACTCGTACAGGCCCCGCCCCATCCCGGCCCGCTGCGCCCCCTGGCCGGTGAACAGGAACGCCGTCCGGCCCTTGTCCACCTCGCCCGAGACCACACCGGCGGCGGGCTCATCCGAGGCCAGCGCGTCGAGCCGCCGGAGCATGTCCTCGCGGCTGCGCCCCACCACGGCGGCCCGCTGGTGCAAGGCCGCCCGGGTCGTCGCCAGGGAGAAGCCCACATCCGCCAGGTCGAGCTCCGGCGCCGCTTCGAGACGCGCGCGCAGCCGTGAGGCCTGGTCGCGCAGCGCGGCCTCGGTCCGGCCCGAGAGCGGCCAGAGCACCGCGGCGTCCGGCCGGGTGGTGCGCTCACGTGCCCGCCGAGCCGTGCCGGACCACTCGGAGAGGACCACGTGGCAGTTCGTGCCGCCCATGCTGAACGAGCTGACACCGGCGATCCGCGGGCCGTCGGGCCAGGACTCGAGTGCGGTCTGCACCCGCAGGCCGAGCTCGTCCAGCGGGATGCGCGGGTTGGGCCGCTCGAAGTTCAGGCTCGGCGGTAGCTGCCCTCTGGTGATCGCCAGCACGGTTTTCAGCAGGCCGGCCGCGCCGGCCGCGCCCTCGAGGTGGCCGATGTTGGTCTTGACGGAGCCGACCCTCAGCGCCGTGTCCGGGGTGCGTCCCGGGCCGAGGGCCGTGCCGAGCGCGGCCGCCTCGATGGGGTCGCCGACCGCGGTGCCCGTGCCGTGCAGTTCGACGTACCGGACGGTCTCCGGCGCGACACCGGCCTGGCGGCAGGCCGCCCGGATCACGTCGGCCTGCGCGTCGCGGTTCGGTGTCGTCAGGCTGGCGCCACCGCCGTCGTTGTTGACCGCGCTGCCCCGGATGACACAGTAGATCCGGTCTCCGTCGGCGACGGCCCGGGCCACGGTCTTGAGCGCGACCATCACGCCGCCCTCGCCGCGGACGTACCCGTTGGCGCGCTCGTCGAAGGTGTAGCAGCGGCCGTCCGGAGAGAGCGCGCCGAAGCGGGCAGCGCCGACGGTGCTCTCCGGGACGATGTTGAGGTGCACACCGCCGGCCAGCGCGAAAGTCGCCTCGCCACGGCGCAGGCTTTCGCCCGCCACGTGCACCGCCACCAGCGAGGACGCCTGCCCTGCGTCGACGATGAGGCTCGGCCCGCGAAGCCCGACCGCGTAGGAGATCCGGTTCGCGATGAGGCTGCGCTGCTGCCCGGCGAGCGTGTACCGGCCGATCGCCGGCACGCCGCCGCGCTGGGCGAGGGTGGCGTAGTCATTGGCCATCACGCCGACGAACACGCCGGCCCTGGTGCCGCGGAGGCGGTCCGGCACGATCCGCGCGTCCTCCAGCGCCTCCCAGCTCAGTTCGAGCATGAGCCGTTGCTGCGGATCCATCGCGGCGGCCTCGCGCGGCGAGATCCGGAAGAAGCGCGGGTCGAATCCGTCGATCCGGTCGAGGAACCCTCCGCGGCGCGGAACACCGTCGCCCGCCGCGCCGGGAAGACCACCGCGATCGGCGGGTATCTCGCCGACCATGTCGGCGCCGTCACTCAGCAGCCGCCAGAAGTCGTCGGGTGTGGCCGCCCCCGGCAGCCGGCAGGAAAGTCCTACAACCGCGATGGCATCGTCGTCGGCGTACATATCAGACATGAACCCCTCAACCACTCTCAACGCGCCGGGAATGGCCCTAGGAGGCCCGTGGGGCGAATTCTCAGAAGTGGTCACCCGACGAACCTGACGTTCGCAATCTTTTCCAACACAACGGCCGCCAGAAGGGCTTTTCAGCAGCGACGATAGGCAGGCGATCCGGGAGTGCCAACCCCTAAGCCGCGCTATCCCCTAACCATTCATGGACTATCGCGCCGCTATTCCCCCGAAAAGCAGTGAGCTCGGGAGCCGATGGGGCTCCCGAGCCGGGGAATTCCTGGTCAGCTCGCGGACAGCGGGAATTCGAGCATCCCGCGAATGATGAATGAGCCTCGCCGGCGCACCGGCCCCGCCTGTCGCAGCCGGGGCATCCGGGAGATCAGCACCTGGTAGGCGACCTCGGCCTCCATCTTGGCGAGCGAAGCGCCGAGGCAGTAGTGGATGCCCGCGGAGAAGGAGAGGGTGTCGGCGCCGCTGTTCCGGGTGATGTCGAAGCGGGCCGGATCGGTGAAGACCTCCGGGTCGCGGTTGGCCGCGGCGGCCACGATCGCCAATTCACCGTCGACGGGCAGGGACACGCCGGCCAGCTCGATCGGCTCGTGCGCGATGCGCCGGTAGGTCTGCACGGGCGGGTCGTAGCGCAGGGTCTCGGCGGCCACGCCCGCCGCCAGTTCCGGACGCTCCGCCACCATCCGCCACTGTTCCGGGTGCCGCAGCAGCGCGAGCACGCCGTTGCCGATCAGATTGACCGTCGTCTCGCTGCCCGCCAGCGGCAGGAACATGCAGAGCGGAACCAGCTCCGCCATGGTGAGTCTGCCCTCGTCGACCATCGGCAGCATCCGGCTGATCATGTCGTCCCGCGGGTCGACCCGGCGCTGCGCGATGATGCCGTTGAACAGCTCCGTCATGCCGGTGATGGCGGCTTCGACGCTCCGCACCTTCTCATAGGTGGCCACGCCGTCCAGCAGCGGGGTGATCTCCCGGCTGAGGACGTAGAACCGGCGCCGGCACTCCTCCGGGATGCCGACCAGGTCGGCGATCACCGCGATCGGCAGGTGCTGGGCGAAGGCGGTCATCAGGTTGAACCGGTCACCGGTGGCCAGGATGTCGTCGACGAGCCGGTGGCAGACCTTCTCGGCCCGCGTCCGCCAGCGCTCCGCCATCTTTCGGTTGAGCGTCGGCGTGGTCAGGCGGCGCAGCCGGGTGTGGTCGGGCGGATCGAGGCCGAGCATGGAGTTGTCGAACTCCATGAACTCCGGCGCTTTCTCGCCGTTCGCCTTTCGCACGCCGAATCGTCGGTCGCGCAGAACCTCGTTGGCGAGTTCGTGATTCGTCGTCACCCAGGTGCCGAGCGGGCTGCGATAGAGCAGGCCGCGGGCCCGGAGCTCCTCATAGTACGGATAGGGATCGTCGGGCGCGGTCAGGACTTTCGCATAAGGATCGCCCTGTCCGGCCAGCGTCCGGATGAGTTCGTGAAAGAAACGCATCTGCGTACGAAGTTGCCGCTCTTTCGACTCCATCGCCACGCGCTCCTTTACGCTCTGCGTGAGGCCGAGCCTAGGCATGGCCGGCCGGAGCGGATACCCCTAACCACGCACCCCGACGGATGGGTTTATAAGGGGTCAAGTCCGGGTATACCGCCAGGTCGCCGGCCCGACCCCCCTAAATCAACCCCTATCCGTCTCCGGTGCCGGACATAACCGGCTAAATATCACTTAGGTTCACTTCCGTGTGCGCCATATGCCAAGATCCATGTGACCTCTGATCGCCGGAGATTGCCCGAGCACCAAGGAGACGGACACCGTGTCAGTGATCGTCGTGTCGGACCTGCGCAAGCAGTACGACCAGAAGGTCGTCGTGGACGGCTTATCCTTCGCCGTCGAGGAAGGCGAGATCTTCGGCATCCTCGGGCCCAACGGTGCCGGCAAGACCACCACGGTGGAGTGCATCGCCGGGTTGCGCAAGCCGGACGGAGGGAGCATCTCGGTACACGGCCTCGACCCCCAGCGCGACGCCAAGAAGCTGCACCACATCCTCGGCATGCAGCTTCAGCAGAGCGAGATGCCCGACAAGCTGAAAGTCGCCGAAGCGCTGGAGCTCTACGCGTCCTTCTACGAGAACCCGGCCGACTGGCGCGAGCTGATGGCCGACGTGGGGCTGAAGGACAAGGCCGACAGCGCCTACAACAAGCTCTCCGGCGGCCAGAAGCAGCGGCTCTCCATCGCGCTCGCCCTGGTCGGCTCCCCCAAGGTCGCCATCCTGGACGAGCTGACCACCGGCCTGGACCCGGCCGCCCGGCGAGACACCTGGGAGCTGATCGAGCACGTCCGCGACCGCGGGATCACCGTCCTGCTGGTCACGCACTTCATGGAGGAGGCCGAGCGGCTCTGCGACCGGCTGGCCCTCATCGACGGCGGCAAGATCGTCGCCCTGGACACGCCCGCCGGCCTGGTGTCCCAAGTGGACACCGAGCAGAAGGTGCGCTTCCGGCCGGCCTCCGCGCTGGACGACACGCTGCTGACCGCGCTGCCGGAGGTGAGCTCCGTCGAACGGCACGGCCAGCAGGTGGTGGTCACCGGCACCGGCAACCTGGTGCACGCCGTCACCTCGGTCCTGGCCCAGCACCAGATCGTCGCGATGGACCTGCGGGCCGAACAGGCCAGCCTCGACGACGCCTTCATCGCCCTCACCGGTCGCCGGTTCGACCACTCCGCCCAGTGATCCGCCCCGGTCACCCCTCATCCGCCCAGTAAGGAGACGACAGTGCGGGCACTGAACCGACTCACTGCCGTGGAGTTCAAGCTCTTCCTGCGCGACCCCGCCTCGTACTTCTGGACGTTGATCTTCCCGGTCGCCCTCTTGGTGATCATCGGCAGCATCCCGTCGTCGCGGAAGTTCAGCCCGGAGTTCGGCCAGCGCGGCATCGACTACTACACGCCCGTCGTGCTGGTCATGTCCTTCGCGCTGCTCGCGTTCTACATCACCCCGGGCTACCTGGTCGGGTATCGGGAGAAGGGCATCCTGCGCCGGCTCTCGATCACGCCCGTCGGCCCGGCCCGGGTGCTGGTCGCCCAGCTCGTGGTGCAGATGACCACCGCCATTGTCACCACCGTGCTGGTTCTCGGCGGGGCCGCCCTGCTCTGGGACGTCAAGCTGCCGTCCAACGTCGCCGGTTTCCTGCTCGCGTTCGTGCTGTCCGTCGCGACGCTGCTGGCCATGGGACTCTTCCTGGCCGCTGTGCTGTCGTCCACCAAGGCCGCCACCGGCATGGCCAACGTGCTGTTCTTCCCGCTCATGTTCTTCGCCGGGCTCTACGTGCCCAAGGAGTTGATGCCGCCCGTGGTCGCCACGATCGGCGACTTCACTCCGGTGGGCGCCGCCACCCAGGCGTTCAGCGACGCGGCCGCGAACGGTTTCCCCTCCCTCACCTCTCTGGCGGTGCTGGCCGCGTACGGCGTGGTGTTCGGCGTCGCCGCCGCCCGCCTCTTCCGCTGGGAGTAGAACCGGGCGCACGACTTCCCGCGACGGCGGCTGCCTCCACAGGCAGCCGCCGTCGCGCTTTCGCGCCTCCCCGTGGACCGCCGCTTTCGCCCCTCCCCCGTGGACCGCCGCTTTCACGCCTCCCCGTGGACCGGTCGCACCAAGCGCGACCGGCCCATGCCGATGCGCCTCACCGATATCGGCCTGATCGGCGGCGATCCACCGGCCCGGACCGGCCCCGTCCGCCCTCGGCCGCGCCCGGCCTCGACCCACCCGATCTCCTTCGTGTCGTACGGCCTGCCGCGGAGACGCTCAACCGATCACACCAGCCCCTTGACCGGCAACTTCAGGATGGAACGATCTCACTGAGGGGAGGCGGCGGTGCGGCGCCGGCTCGCGCCCGGTGGGTGAGTTGGCGTACGGCGGCGGGAGAGCGGTCGAGGATGCGCGCGATCTCGGTGTGCGGGAAGCCGAACGCCTCGTACAGGATGAACGCCGCTCGCTCCAGGGGTGAGAGCGTCTCCAGCACCACCATCAGCCCGTAGGTGATGGCCTGGGCGCGGGTCACGTCCTCGACCGGGTCCTGGGCCAGGCCGGGAGGGGGTTCGGACAGCCAGGGGCCGGTCGCCATGCCGCACTCTAGTACGCCAGTGACACATTGGATCATGGCTGTCTGCGATCGCCGGCACGTACCCGGCCTGCCGCTTTTCGGCAGCGCACGCAGGCCCGGTCCTGGCCGTAGACCACATCACCGGTCACCCAGGGCGCGTCGATCCGGTATCCAACTCGACGGCGATCATGTGCGCGGCCAGGGCGGGTTCGGTGGCGAAGGAGATCTCGCCCGGCACGCTGGCGGATCGGCAGCGGGCTGGTCGGTCAGTCAGGAGTGCTCGGGCAGGTATAGACGGCGATCGATCAATGCTCCCCCGCAAGGGAGACCCGGTACACCGAGGTCGGCGTCCGATGCGTCCAAACCATTCACGACGGTCGTTGTGCACAGGCTCCCGGTCACGACCACGACGCGGCCGCGCTTCTGGTACATACGTTCTATGAACTCACCCGCTGCTCAGCGCCTGGGCGTCGTGCCGTCCGTATTCGCCGTCGAGCACCTGCCGCACGCGACGTTCCCCGAGGACGACGAGTGGATCGCGCTGGTTCGCGCTCCTGAGGGCCTCACCGTCGTCCGCGAGACCTGGCCGACGGGGTCCGGCGAGCGGTGGATCGGCCTGTACGGCGGGGCGACCGCGCACGGCCTGGACGTGCCCGGCATGCTGGCGGCGATCGTGGGGCCGCTGGCCGAGGCGGCGATCCCGGTTTTCGTCGCCTCGACGTTCCACGCCGATCTGGTGCTCGTGCCCGAGCCGAGGATCAAGGAGGCCATCGCCGTCCTCGAGGACGCGGGGCATCGGGTGGACACCACGCACCTGCGAGCGGCCGACATCTAGACGATCAATTCCGAATACGGTCAGTGATCATAGGCGGTCAGCGATCGGCTGACCGCCTGCCCGGTCTGGAAGTTATGCCAGATCGCCGCGGCCAGTGCCAGGACGCGCTGGGCGATGCGGGCGGCGACTCCCTCTCGGGTTCGACCGCCGTGTTGCTCCAGGTCAAGTTGACCTTTGAAGGTGTCGTTCACGGACTCGATGAGCTGTCGCACCTTCTTCAACATCGGCTGCCCAGGTCGTACGGTCTCGTTCTTGCGGGTGGGCCGCAGCAGCGTGATGCCTTGCGCGGACAGTAAGCGCTCGAACTCTCGGGACGCGAAGCCCTTGTCGGCGACCAGCAGCAGGCCCGGACGCTAATCATCGATCTTGACGTACAGTGCGATCATGAGGGTGTCCAGGTCGGTTTCCACAAAGCAGATCTTGGACACCCTCGCCCTGTCTGTGGGCCGGACCGTACGTCCTGATCAATTAGGAATTGATCGTCTCTAGGATATGCCTTCCAGGACGCGCTGACCGGGCAGCCCACCCGGGTCGAGCTCGACGTACAGGGAGGCGAGTCGCCCCTGTCATGCCTCTTCGATGCCAGGCCTGGGGGACCGAAGGATCGCACCGCTCAATGCCATCGATGCCGGCCAGGCGACCATCGTGACAGCGAAGGCGATGGGCCACGCGATGATGAACTGCTTGGGCCATCCGGCCAGCCACTCCATGGACGGCCCCGTGAAAATGAGGCCCATGATGCCCGACATCGTCGCAGCCATGATGAAGGTCATGATGACCTGAGTCAGGAAGATGCTTCTCTTGTTCATCGTCCGTTCCTTGTCCGGGACGACGACGCCGTCGATGCTCGCACTGGCGCCGCCGACCGCTACGTTGCGGGAATTGGGCTGCGCCTCGGGTTCGCACCGTCGGGTGCGACTGCATCTCACAGAGTGCGAGGGCTGGAATAACCACACCAGCCTGAATCTTTTAGGCCTGGCCAGGATAACGGACCCCGGCGGCTTGTGCGTGTCCAGGAACTGGCCGCCCAGGCCGATCACCTGCCTCACGTCACTTAACAGCTCACAGGAGCCTGACCATCCAGAACGCTTGAGAAGGCTCGATAACGAGGGTGCCGCTCCTGTCGGCCCGCCTCTTTGCAGACCTCGAGCGGTTGATCGCTGACCATTGGGTCCAGCCCCATCACCAGGCCACCACGGGCTTGCCCCTGAAGCGTGGACACCTTGACCACCGGATGATGGAGATCCGGCTGGGGTGCCGCTGGCGGAGGCCATGATGATCAGCGCCCGCCGGACCCGGATGGAGCCGTGTTTGCCTCGCCGTACCAGGCGTTGCAGCGTCTGGCGTCGATGTCGGTTAATCGCCGTGCTCGCACGGGCTCGGCCATGTATGCCTCCACTGTCGGTACCGATCACACCGGTATCGAAGTGGAGGCAAACATGATCAAAGTGGCGGAAGCCAGACGGTGTGTCGCGACCCGGCGAACCTAAGTGGTCACAGCACTAGCCTTCGAGCTCGCTGTCTATGAGCGCGAAGATGTCGTCCGCCGTCGCGGACTCCAGGTCGCTGTCGTCGTGTCCGTCGAGCAGTGCCCCTTCGGCGGCGCGCAGGCGGTCGATCATCAGCTCCAGCTTGGAGCGGACGGCCGCCCGTTCGCCCGCGGCCAGCCTGGTGAACTCGCCCTCCATCCGGGTCAGTCGGCTCATCAGCCGCTCGGCCGGTGTGGCCTCCGCGGGCAGGAGACTTTCCCGCAGATACCTGGCGAGGGCGGCCGGGGTCGGGTGGTCGAAGACCAGCGTGGGCGGCAGTTGCAGGCCGGTCTCGCTGTTCAGGCGGTTGCGCAGCTCGACCGAGGTCAACGAGTCGAACCCCAGGTCCTTGAACGGCCGATCGGCCGCGATCGCGTCCGGCGAGCCATGCCCGAGAACCGTCGCGGCGTGACCGGTGACAAGGTGCAGCAGGGCCGCGTCACGCTGGGCCTCGGCCATGGCCGCCAGCCGGTCGGCCAGCGAGGGGCCCTCGGGTCGCCGGCTGTCGACGGCTCGCCGCGCCGGTCCGCGAACGAGTGAACGTAGCAACGCGGGAACGGGGTGAGCGCCGGACCGCAGCGCGGCAAGGTCGATGGGGACCGGCATCAGGTGCGCCCGGGACAGGGTCCGCGCCCGGTCGAACAGGGCCAGAGCCTGCGGAGTGGGCAACGGTCTGCTGAGGTGGCGGACTCGAGCGAGTTCGACGTCTCCGAGGCGGCTGGTCATGCTGCTGGCCTGTTCCCACAGTCCCCACGCCAGCGACTGCGCCGGCAGCCCGCACGAACGCCGGTGGACGGCCAGCGCGTCCAAGAAGGCGTTCGCCGCCGCGTAATTGGCCTGCCCACCGGAACCGAACGTGGCCGACACCGACGAATACAACACGAACATCGCCAGGTCCAGGTCGGCGGTCAGCTCATGGAGATGAACGGCCCCGTCCACCTTCGGCCGCATCACCGCGCCGAGCCGCCGCGGATCCATGGCGCCGAACACGCCGTCATCCACGACGCCGGCGGCGTGGATGACACCCGTCAGCCGGTCCCTCACCCGTCCGATCACGGCGGCCAACGCCTCGCGGTCGGCCACGTCACAGGCCACCACCTCGCCGACCGCGCCCCACTCCGCCAGATCCGCCACCAGTTCGGCCGCGTCCGGGCCGTCCATCCCGGCGCGACTCAACAGCAGCAGGTGACGCACGCCGTGTTCCGTCACCAGATGCCGGGCCAGCAGACCCCCCAGCGTCCCGGTCCCGCCGGTGATCACGACCGTGCCGTCCGGGTCCAGCGGCGCCGGCATGGTCAACACGTTCTTGCCCGTGTGCTCGGCCTGGCCGACAGCGCGGAAGGCGTCGACCGCGTCGCGCACATCCCATGCGGTGACACGCGGCAACCGCACCGCGCCGGCGTCGAACAATGCCAGGACCTCGCGCAGGATCTCGCCCATCCGGGCGGGACCCGCCTCGAACAGGTCGAACGCCCGATCATCGGCGCCGCTCGGTCGCCGGATGTCGGTCTCGCCCGTCTCCACGAACCGGCCGCCGTCGGCCAGCAAACGCGACGACGCGTCGGTGAACTCGCCCTCCGGCGAGTTCACCACCAGGTCCACTCCGCGTCCGCCGGTCGCCTCCCGGACGCGGTCCTCGAACGTCAGGTCCCGCGACGACGCGATGTGCGCCTCGTCCAGGCCCAGCTTCCGAAGCTCGTCCCACGTGCCGGGGCTCGCGGTGCCGTACACCTCCAGCCCCAGATGGCGCGCGAGTTGCACGACGGCCATTCCGACCCCTGCGGCGGCCTCGTGCACCAACACCGACTCACCGGGGCGCGCGCCGGCGAGATCACGTAGACCGTAGTAGGCGGTCGCGAACGCCCACGGCACCGATGCCGCCTCCGTGAACGACCACCCTCGCGGAATCCTGGCGAGCAGCCGCCGATCGGTCACCGCGTACGATCCCACGCCATTTCCGGAGAATCCGAAGAATCCGAAGACCCGATCGCCCGCCGCCAGGTCGGCAACGCCGGCACCGACCTCCAGCACCACCCCGGCGGCCTCGGCCCCCATCGCGGCCGTACGCTCCGGATACATTCCCAGAGCGATCAGGACGTCCCGGCGGTTCAGCCCGGCCGCCCGCACCGCTACGCGGACCTGCCCCTCAGCCAGCGGCGCGTCGGAGTCCGGTGCGGCCACCAGCGCCAGCTCTTCCAGGGTGCCGCCCTCACCGATCACATCCAGGCGCCACGCATCCCCACCATCCGGACATTCCAGCCCGCGCCGCGACGATGCCCGCGCCAAGCGTGGCACCCACACGTCCCCACCGCGAACGGCGACCTGCGGCTCGTCACCATCGAGAACCGCCGGCCACGCCTCCCTCACATCGTCCGTATCGCCCAGGCCACGCGCGGGGTCCAGATCCACCAACAGGATGCGTCCCGGAAACTCCGTCTGGGCCGACCGCAGCAGACCCCACACGGCCGCGCCGGCCGGGTTCATCCCACCGCCCGCGACGGGTCCGATCGGCACCGCGCCACGCGTTACGACCACCAACCGAGAAGCGGAAAGCCGTTCCTCGGCCAGCCACTCCTGCACCATGCCCAGCACCCGGGCGAGCACCGTGTGCACCGCGTCGGCGTCGCCGGGCCACTCATCGACCACCGGCAACACCACCACCGGCGGCACGGTCGAGCCGTGATCCAAGGCCGCGATCACATCTGCGACATCGTCGAAGCGGCGCACGGCGCCATCGCCCGTACTGTGGCCGATGACCCCCCAATCCACTGTGACGGGCTCTACGGCGGCTGCTTCCGGCAGTGGCCCCCAATCCACCGCGAACAACGCGTCCGACCCGGCATCCCCCGCGGGCCGCAACGCCTCGGGCGACACCTCCCGCATGACCAGCGACTCCACCGAGGCCACCGGTGCGCCGGTGCCGTCGGCCAGCCGCAACGACACGCCCTTCTCGGCGCCCTCGACCATCACCCGCAACACCGACGCGCCCACGGCGTCCAGCCGCGCGCCCGTCCACGCGAACGGCAGACCCATGCCCGCCACCCGCACTTCGGCGGACAGCCCCACCGAATGCAGCGCCGAATCCAGCAACGCCGGATGCACACCGAATCCAGCCGCGTCGGCCGCCGCGTCCTCCGGCAACGCGACCTCGGCATACACCCGCTCGCCGTCACGCCACGCCGCCCGCAAACCGCGGAACACCGGCCCGAAGTGATATCCGCGCTCCTCCAGGGCTTCGTAGAACCCGTCCAACGCCACCGCCACCGCACCCTCCGGCGGCCAGACGGTCAAGTCGATCTCCTTCGGAGCGATCTCGGCGGTCAGCACACCGGCGGCATGGCAGGTCCACGGCGCATCGTCGGCGCCCTCGGGCCGTGCGTACACCTCGACCGCCCGGTCGCCCGCGGCATCGGCGGCCCCCACCGTGACCTGTATCTGCGCGGCGCCCTGCTCCGACAGCACCAACGGGGTCCGGAACACCAGTTCCCGCACCGCCGGGCAACCGATCTGCCCACCAGCGGCCCACGCCATCTCCACCAACGCTGTTCCCGGGACCAACACCCGCCCCAGGACCGCGTGATCCGCCAGCCACGGCTGGGTGGACAACGACAATCGGCCGGTCAGCACCACACCGCCGTCACCGGCCAACCCCACCGCCGCACTCAGCAACGGGTGTCCCACCGCGGTCTGGCCCACGGCGCCCACGTCGCCCACGGCGGCGGCAGGCTCCGGCCAGTACCGCTGCCGTTGGAACGCGTAGGTCGGCAGCTCCACCCGGCGCCCACCCGGCATGACGGACGTCCAGTCGACGTCGGCGCCGGCCGTCCACACCCGAGCCAGCGCGGTCAGCGTGGTTTCGGTGTCGTCGCGGTCGCGGCGCAGTAGCGGCGCGAACACCGCGTCGCCGGACTGCTGGGCCGGCGCTTCGTCGCGGTGCAGCACCGGCGTGAACACTCCGTCGAGCATTTGCTGGGCCAGCGCGCAGAGCACACCGTCCGGGCCCAGCTCCACGAACCGGGACACCCTCCGCTCGCCCAGACACCCGACTCCGTCGGCGAAGCGGACCGCCTCCCGCACCTGCCGCACCCAGTAGGCCGGAGAGGTGAACAGCCCAGGATCGGCGAGCGTTCCAGTGAGGTTCGACACGATCGGGATCCGCGGCTCGTCGAACGTCAGTGTCTCCAACACGGCCGCGAAGTCGGCCAGCATCGGCTCCATCAGCCGGGAATGGAACGCGTGCGAGACCGTCAACCGGCTCGTCTTACGGCCCTCCGCAGCCCACCGCGCCGCCAGCTCGTCGATCACCCCGGCGTCCCCGGAGACGACCACCGAGCTCGGGCCGTTGACCGCCGCGACGTCCACCAGGCCGCCGACCGCCTCGACCACCTCGGCCTCGGACGCCTGGACGGCCAGCATCGCCCCATCGGCGGGGAGCGCCTGCATCAGGCGGCCCCGCGCCGCAACCAGCGCACACGCGTCCGGCAGCGACAACACTCCGGCGCAGTGCGCCGCGGCGATCTCACCGATCGAATGGCCCAGCAGGAAGTCCGGGACCACCTGGAGCGACTCCAGCAACCGGAACGACGCCACCTCCACAGCGAACAATCCGGCCTGCGCCCACACGGTCTGATCGAGGCCGGCACCGTCGAACACGACATCCCGGACCGGTCGATCGAGCCGCAGGTCCAGCTCCGCGCACACCGCGTCGAACGCGTCCGCGAACACCGGGAAGGACTCGTACAACCCGCGGCCCATCCCGGCCCGCTGCGCCCCCTGACCGGTGAACAAGAACGCCGTCCGGCCCTCACCGGCCACACCCGAGACCACGCCTGCCGAAGGCTCACCCGCGGCCAAAGCCGCCAGGCCCGTACGCAACACGCTCTGATCCGCCCCCAGCACCACCGCACGGTGAGACAGAGCGGCTCTGGAGAACAGGGAGTGCCCGACATCGGCCGCCTCGAGCCGCGGCATGGTGTCCACGAAACCGGCCAGCCGATCCGCCTGCGCTCGCAGCCCGTCCGCGGTTTTGCCCGAAACCGGCCACAGCACCATGGCGAGGGTCTCCCCGGAGTCCCGCGCCGGCGCTTGCTCGACCTCCGCGACGACCGGCGCGGCCTCCACGATCACGTGCGCGTTCGTCCCGCTGACCCCGAACGAGGAGACACCGGCCCGACGCGGCCGGTCCACCTCCGGCCACGGCCGGGCCTCGGTCAGCAGTTCCACCGACCCGGCGGACCAGTCCACCTGCGGGGTGGGTTCGTCCACGTGCAGGGTCGCGGGCAGCACGCCGTGCCGCATCGCCTGCACCATCTTGATCACACCGGCCACACCCGCGGCCGCCTGCGTGTGCCCGATATTCGACTTGATCGACCCCAGCCACAACGGCCGATCCCGCTCCTGCCCATAGGTCGCCAGCAACGCCTGCGCCTCGATCGGATCGCCGAGCTTCGTGCCGGTGCCGTGCGCCTCCACGACATCCACCTCGGACGGGGACAGGCGGGCGTTGACCAGCGCCTGCCGGATCACCCGCTCCTGCGACGGCCCGTTCGGCGCGGTCAGGCCGTTGGACGCGCCGTCCTGGTTGACCGCGCTGCCCCGCACCACCGCCAAAATGTCGTGCCCGCGCCGCTGCGCCTCCGACAACCGCTCCAGCACCAGCACGCCGACACCCTCGCCCCAGCCGGTGCCGTCCGCCGCGGACGCGAACGCCTTGCACCGCCCATCCGAGGCCAATCCACCGGGAAGGGCGAAATCAGCGAACGCGCCAGCGGTAGACATCACGGCAACGCCGCCGGCCAGCGCCATGTCACATTCGCCGACGCGCAGGGCCTGCGCCGCCAGGTGCAGCGCCACCAGCGACGACGAACACGCGGTGTCCACCGTCACCGCAGGCCCCTCCAGCCCGAACGAATAGGCCACCCGGCCGGAGACGACGCTCATCGCCGTACCCGTCAGCAGATGTCCTTCGACGCCTTCCATCACCTGCCCATGTCCATAGCCCGACGACGAAGCGCCCGCGAACACCCCCGTCCGGCTGCCGCGCATGGACTGAGGATCGATACCGGCGGACTCGAACGCCTCCCAAGCCGACTCCAGCAGGAGGCGCTGCTGCGGATCCATCGCCAACGCCTCACGCGGCGAGATCCCGAACAGCCCCGCGTCGAACTCCGTCGCGTCGTAGACGAAACCGCCCACCGCGGCGTCCGCGCCCGGCACCCGGTCCGGCCAGCCCCGATCGACCGGAAACGGCGACAACGCGTCGACTCCCCCGGCGACCACATCCCACAGCTGCTCGGGATTGCGGACGTCACCGGGGAACCGGCAACTCATCCCGATGATCGCGATCGGCTCATCGAGACCCGCCGCCTCCGACACAGACGCAGGCGCGGCGAGCGCTGACGACACCGCCTCACCGAGACCGAGCTCACCCTCCAGGTAGGACACGAGCGCCACCGGCGTCGGGTGATCGAAGACCATGGTCGCGGGCAGCCGCAACCCCGTCTCCCGATTGAGCCGGTTACGCAACTCCACCGCGGTCAGCGACTCGAACCCCAGGTCCTTGAACGTCCGCGTGGCCTCGATGGCCTGAACATCCGGATGTTTGAGCACCGCGGCGACCTCGCCACGGACCAGGTCGAGCAGGATCTGCCGCCGCTGGGACACCGGCAACGGAGCCAGACGACCCGCCAGCGCCGAACCATCCTCCTCACCGAAGGCCACAACCGGCCGCTGCCGCGCCTCGGGCAGATCAGCCAGCAACGGACTCACCCGCGTAGCGGTGAACGTGTCAGTGAAACGCGGCCAATCGATATCCGCGACCGTCACACAGTCCTCACCCGCCTCCACCGCCTGCTCCAGAGCCCGGACCGCCAACTCCGGATCCATCGCGACCATGCCACGCTCACGCAGATAGTCACGGGCGCCCTCCTGCGAGGCCATACCCGCCTCACCCCACGCACCCCACGAAACCGAGGTCCCGGCAAGCCCTCGCGCACGCCGCTGAACGGCAAGCGCGTCCAGGAAAGCGTTCGCCGCACCATAAGCGGCCTGCCCGCCACTGCCCCACACCCCCGCACCCGAGGAGAACATCACGAACATCCCAAGATCGAT
>NZ_BBYM01000062.1 GCF_001570405.1 Microtetraspora niveoalba
CTTCGCCGACTTCCCCTCCCAGCACTGGAAGAAGATCTGGTCGACCAATCCCCTGGAACGGCTCAACCGGGAGATCAAACGCCGATCCGACGTCGTCGGGGTCTTCCCCAACCCCGCAGCCCTCGCCCGCCTAGCAGGCGCGGTGCTGGCCGAACATCACGATGAATGGCAGGTCAGCGACCGCCGCTACCTCTCGGAGGGATCGATGGCCCAACTCGCCGCACCGACCAGCGAGCCGAGCGGAGATATGAGCGAACCGCTGGCGCCGACCGCGCTGGCCGCGTCATAGTCACAACGTTCCGATACAACTCGCCGACCTCACATGATCGGCTGGAGTTACACCATTCAGCGGGACGTGACCATCAACCTGCTGACGCTGTTCGCGCTGGTGCCGGTGCCGTGGGCGAGCAAGGCCATGGGCAGGAGCCATGGTCACTCGGTGGTCGCGCACAAAAGAAAACGCCCTGGTCATCTGATCGTGACCTGGGCGTTTGGGCTGTTCAGAGAGTGTGGTCAGGGGCAGGGTCGTACTGCCGACCTTCCGCTTTTCAGCTGTGGCAGTCGCCCTGCCATCTATCCGGGATCCGGGAGTGGAGGGCGCCTGATGGCGCCCGGCGTATGTCTCTGACAGAGGACGTTGCCGTCAAGGTTGCCGTCGGCATCACCGGCAGGGAACTGGTCAGTAGCTGAAAGTGGTCGCGCCCTCGTCGCCGATCCACTGCCACATCGGGATGGTCCCGCCCAATTCCGCGCCCTCGATGAGCCGCTGCCTGTCGAGCGCGCGCGCCTCGAAGCAGATCGGGCAGATGAAGTATCGCCCGCCTGCCTCGGCGTACCGGGCTACGAGGTCGGCCAGCGGAGGACAGCCGTCACATGCGACTGCGGTGGCGACGCCGTCCAGGGCCAGCCGGGTTGCTTCCTTGGTAAGGAACATGAGCGTGGGACGGCCCTGCTCGGCCGCGCCGAGCGCGACCAGGAACGCCACAGTGACCCGCTCAGGGTCCTCCAGTCCGGTTGTCAGGCTGATGACAGCTTTCCCGGCCATGATCTTCTCCTTGTCCTTCGTCGAGGGCATGTGTCGGTGCCAGTGAGTCAGGGAGCGGGTAGCGGTCCACCACGCCGTCGGCGAACCTGCCCGCTCGGCGCCGGGGACGGTCGGTGGAAGTCATCGGGACATCCGGAGCGGATTGAGCTACGAGCCACCTGCGTCATCCCGCTGGCGGGAAAAGGCCTCATCGGTTGCCCCGACGGCCGCCCGGACACCTGGGGGCAGCTCGCGGAAGACCGGATCCGGGACGGCGCCGACCGCGGACAGGACGCCGCTGAAGAACCGGCGCAGACAGACCGCAAGGACGATCTGGAAGATGTCGGCATCGGCCAGGCCGTGCCCGCGCAGGACCGCGATGTCCCCCTCGGTCACGCCGGCGGGATCGGCGGCGACGCGGTCCGCGAAGTCCATGGCCGCCACATCCACCGGCGCCAGCCCCGCATCGTGATGGTCAGCCATGATCGCCCGCAGGGCCACGTCATCGTAGAACCGCTCAAGCAGCGCGGCCGCGTGCGCGAGACCGCAGTACGTGGAACCGAGGCGACGGGCGGCTGTCAGGGTGACCAGTTCGTACCGACGCGGGTCCATACCGGCCCTGACCGCCTCCCCGAGCCGCAGCCATGCGTGGTAGACCTCGGGCCGCAGCGCCAGCACCCTCAGATAGTTGGGCACGTATCCCCGGGCGGACCGCTCAGCTTCGTAAAGGGGTGATTCGCCAGGTGTGCTGAGATAACTCATGTCTCCCCCTTGGGACGGCATCTCAGCGCAGAACGGTAGGTCCTCGCGACGATCCGCGATTGGGGAGAATTCCCTATTTTGCGGGCTTCCGGACCAGGTTCAGCCGGTGCGCCGCAGCAACCGCCTGGCCCCGGTTGGCCACACCGAGCTTGTCCAGCACCGCGGAAACGTGGTGGTCGACGGTTTTGACCGACAACGACAGGTGACCGGCTATCTCGGCATTGGACAGCCCTTCGGCCAGCAGCGCGAGCACCTCCGCCTGGCGCAGCGTTAGGCCGCCGGGGTTGGCGGCCGTCGTCCGGCGAGGGCCACGCGGCACCTGAGTGAAACCACGCCTTCTCAGCTCCGCCCGCAACCGCGCCGCCACCCGCGTGGCCCCCAGCTCGTCCAGGACCCGCAAGGCTTCGGCCGCAGCACCCTGGTCACCGCCCGCCAGTGCCTCAACGCGCATATACGCGGCCCCGCGCCGCGCCCACTCCGCAGCCGCGCCGGCCCAGTCTTCGTTGATCATCATCTGGTAAGGCCGGGTCCCCGCACCGGGCAACCCGCCATCCCCGGCTCGCCACAACCGGTAGGCAAGCTCCCCGATGTAAACCGAATGGTTCGCCGTGACGGCCAGGTCCAGGCCGCGCCGGGCCTCCTCGGCGGCACGCTTGGTATCGCCGTACAGCAGGAAGTACTCCGAGCGGGCCGCCGCCACCGGGCAGACCCGCTGCACCTCACCGGTGCGTTCGGCCTGGCGGGCGGCCTCGTCGAGCGTGACACGCGCCTCGCGTTCGCCCCGGGCCGCCTGAATCCGGCCGCGCGCCACCAGCGCGGGAACCACGGCTACCCCTGCTCGGACCGGCCGATCCAGCGCCGCGTCCGCATCGGCCAGAGCGCCGGCCCAGTCACACCGCACCAGCCGCACCCCCGCTCGCACGCCGAGCAGGTACTGGACGTAGCCGTCGAGGTCCTCTTGAGCGGCGTACGCCAGCGCATGTTCGACCGCCGGTGCGGCGGCTTCGTACTCGGCCAGTTGCACCAGCGAGGTCGCCAGGTTGACAAGTGCCCGGGCACCGTGATCGGCCAGCCCGAGCGTTGAGGCGCGCTCGTGCACCTCCCGCAGCGCCGCGGCCGCGGTTTCATCACCGCCCGTGAGCCGGGCGGTGCTCACGTTGATCTCAGCGTGGACGGAGGTCTCCACGTCCCCCAGCCGAACGGCCAGAGTTCGCGCCCGCTCCCCCCACGAGACGGCCGCCTCCCCCTCGCCCGCAAGCATGTGCAACTGGGACCGGTTGCTGTAGGCCATGGCCAGTTGCCGACCCGGCAGTTCGGTCTCGAGGACTGTGATCGCCCGCGCCGCCGCCTCCCATGCCTGCCCCGCGTTCCCCGCCCACCAGGCCAACCGAGAGGCCCAGCGCAGGTTCTCACCGACCTGTTCGGGTTGCCGCAGATTCTCCCGTACGGCCAGCGCCGCCCACCGGGCCTGCAACCCCTCCTCCGCCAGCCCGGCCAGGTACGCCTGGAACGCGTAGGCCTCCAGCAGCTCGGCCTGCTGCTGGGCCGGTAGCCGGTCCGCGTACACGGCCGCTGCCCGATAGTGTGCCGCCGCCTCTCGATGAGCGCCCTGCCGGGCAGCGCCGGCCCCTGCCACCTGCCCGTACCGTAGGACCGCGGCCTCGTCCCCCGCTTGCGTAGCGTGATGGACCAAGCGGCCCGGGTCGACCCCGGGGACCCCGGCCAGCACGCCCAGCACCCGCCGGTGCAGCGCGACACGGCGCGCAGGCGAAAGCGCGTCCTCCACCGCACTCCGCAGCAACTCGTGACGGTACGACACGCCGTCATCGGACGGCACGAGCACTCCGGCGTCGACGCACATGTCGACCAGGTCCGGCGCTCCCGCCACGATGGCGTCGTCGGCGCGAGTCGGGATCACCGACACCAGGTGGGCCAACTCCCGGGCGGGCCGCGGCAACAGCCGCAGCCGGTCCAGGACAAGGTCCTGCACGGTGGCCGGCACCGCCCGCCCCTCCGCCTTCAACAGTTCGGTCACCAGCAGCGGGTTGCCGCCGGACAGTCGGTAGACCAGCTCCGGATCCCGCCCGGCCCGGTATGCCTGATCCGCCACGCACTCCCGCGACAGTGGCGACAGCGACACGCGTCGCGTGATCGCGCCGGGCAGACTCGCAAGGGCGCCCCGCAGCGGATGCTCGGCACCCACCTCATCGTCACGGTAGGTCACCACGAACAGGACCGGCATCCTACCGATCCGTCGGCCCGACCAGATCAGCCAGTCGAGTGTGGCCTCGTCAGCCCAGTGGACGTCCTCCACGACAACGACCGGGCGCGGACGCTGCAGCGGGCCGGAGATCTCGTCCAGAAACGCCGTGAAGAGCTCCTCCTGCGCGACCGCAGTGTTCAGCCGCTCGGCCAGGACACCTCTGGTCTGGCGGCCGATATCGTGCAGGGGGCCAAGGGCTCGTGGGGTGATCAGCCGGTCGCAGCCACCCCAGAGCACCCATGCCGCCGGCCCGCATCGCCGGACGAACTCGGTCACGAGCACGGACTTGCCGATCCCGGCCTCGCCGGCCACCACCGCCACGCGACCGCCGCGGGCGCTCTCACGCAGAAGATCGCCGAGGAGATCCAGCGTCCCGGAACGCTCCCACAGCTCCATGCGAACGATAGTAAAGTCGAAAACGCCCCGGAGCATGATCGCTCGGGGCGTTTAGGCTATCCAGAGAGTGTGGTCAGGGGCAGGGTCGAACTGCCGACCTTCCGCTTTTCAGGCGGACGCTCGTACCAACTGAGCTACCTGACCCGACGGCTTCCGCCGTGAGCGGTCCTGACGGGACTTGAACCCGCGACCTCCACCTTGACAGGGTGGCGAGCACTCCAAACTGCTCTACAGGACCTTGTTTCCGGAAGTTTTTCGCTTCCGTTTTGTTCGGCTCGTCTAGCTTACCAGGTCTTCGGAGGTCTTCGACCTTCCGTTTCCCCGGTGAGCTATGCTCGCCGAGTGCCCCCAACGGGATTCGAACCCGTGCCGCCGCCTTGAAAGGGCGGTGTCCTAGGCCGCTAGACGATGGGGGCTCGGGGCTTTCACCCCGTTCCGTTCCGTCTTCCGTCGGAGACCTCTGAAGCATAGGGGACGTTTGCCCGTGATGCCAAAGCGATCGGCGACGGTGTGCCGCTGATCGTTCCCGTTGGCGACGGGACGTTCTTCGGCTCGGGAAGAATTGTACGGCCCGGTTCCGGCTCGATATGCCGCTGGCACTGGATCCACTGCTCCCCCAGGCCCCCTACGGTGATGTCGTCCCAGGCCTGGAGCCTGTGGGTGTCCTTGCTGAAATACAGGACCGACGCCTCAAGGGGGGTCGGCTCCTCGTGTTCGAGACCGCGCAGCCCGGCTCCTCCGGTGGACCCCTGGATCATCAGCCGCGTACCGGTGGGCAGCACCTCGGTCGAGCGCCTGTGCACGTGGCCGGCCAGCACCAGCGCCGTCGAGCCGGAGAGCTCCCGGCCGACGGTGGGGTCGTGCACGGCGACGAGATCGGCCGGGACCTTCTCCGGCGCCGGATCGGCGACCGGCCTGGGACGGTCGGGCGGCGTGAGCCGTACGGCATGGGCGCGGCCGAGGTTGACCAGCTCGTCGTCGCCGCCGGCGGCCGGGTCCAGGGACTTGTCGGGGGTGAACCGAGGGTCGCCGATCCCGTAGATGCGCAGCCCCTTCACCGTCTTGGCGGCGCCGTCCAGCACGATCGCGTTCTTCTGCTTGGCCACCGCGCGCTGCGTGACCGCCGAATCGTGATTGCCCCGGACGTACACGTACGGGACGCCCAGCTTGCCGATCTCCGCGACGTACGTGTTCTCGGCCCGGGTCCCGTGGTCGCTGATGTCACCCGTGTCCACGATCATGTCGATCTTGAACTGCTCCTTGAGCGAACGGATGACGTTCCAGCCGACGGGGTTGATGTGCAGATCGGAGACGTGCAGGACCCTGATCGTGCCCGGGTCGGGGTTGTAGATCGGCAGTGTGGATCCCGCCTCGTACAACTGGGAGACGTTGGTGACCAGCTTGGCGAGCTGGCCGCGGTACTCGTCGAACCTGGTCACGATCGACTCCGCGCTGCCGATG
Source organism: Microtetraspora niveoalba (assembly GCF_001570405.1). Taxonomy (GTDB): domain Bacteria; phylum Actinomycetota; class Actinomycetes; order Streptosporangiales; family Streptosporangiaceae; genus Microtetraspora; species Microtetraspora niveoalba. The sequence goes on from NZ_BBYM01000062.1 coordinate 5,907, forward strand.
AGCGACGGGACGCCGGTGAGCAGACCCGTGTAGCGGGGTTCGGAGACGGAACGCGGGTTGAACGTCAGGACCGACACCCCGGCCACCGCGGCCGCGACGACCAGGGCACCGACACCCGTCCACGCGGCGCGCGAGAGGCGGCGGAACACGACCAGGCCGGTCAGGAAGCCCCCGGCCACCGCGAAGATCAACGCTCGGAGGGCCAGGCTCCGCAGCCCGTCGATCAGGTCCCCTTCGATGGTCTCCGGCAGCCGGTCGGCCCACTGGGGGTTGTTCAGGATCTCCTGCGCGATGTCGGGATGCACCGCCTGGATGTTGAGCGTGAGCCGTATCGGGCCCCTGTGGGAGGCGAACCGGAGCGTGCCCAGCGGACGGACGTCGATGACCGACTCGCCCCGCCAGGTCGGCTGGAAGGACATCTGGACGTCCGCCGGCCCCATGGAGGTCTGGACGGAGGCGCCGAGCACGATCCCGAGCCACGCGCCGGCCACCGCGACCGCGACGACCGCGAACACAGCCGCCACACGGCCTCCGAGCAGCCGCCGGGCGGTTCCCTTCCACTCCGATATCTCCATGCCTTCCCTGCTTACCCGAAAGCCGAGACCGATCGCGCCCGCACATCCCCGGGGGATCAGGGATGTCACTTTCCGGATGGCCCCGGCCTTCACACCCCGGGCGCCCCCTGCAGCCGGAGCCCCGGCCTACCCGCACGGCGACATTTCCGTGTCCCGGTGACACGATGGAGGCATGATCGACGTCCCCCTGGACAGGTTCGAGGAGCTCGTATCCGAGGCGCTGGACACGATCCCGCCCGGTCTGGCCAAGGTCATGGACAACGTGGTGGTGGTCGTCGTGGACGATCCCCCGGAGCCCGGCCTCCTCGGGCTCTACACCGGCATACCGCTGACCGAGCGCGGCGACTGGTACTCCGGAGTCCTCCCTGACCGGATCGAGATCTACCGCAACCCCACGCTGGAGATCTGCGAGACGCCCGAGGAGGTCGTCGAGGAGGTCCGCATCACCGTCGTCCACGAGATCGCCCACCACTTCGGCATCGACGACGAGAGGCTGCACGAGCTCGGCTGGTGATCCCGTACGGGTTGCGAAACGCCGCCGCCATGGGCACTGTAGGTGACATACTGAACACGATTCGTACGGGTGATCTCAGCGGGGTGAAATGGCGGCGACCAGGCCCGGTCGGCCACCCGGACGGCATCGCCGTCCCGTCGAGGGGCAGGCGACCTACGGCGAGGTCATCGCCATCGGCGAGTTCCGCGCTCTGTGGCTCGGCCAGGGCATGTCCCTGCTCGGCGACCAGCTCGCCCAGGTCGCCCTGGCCATCCTCGTCTACAACCGGACCCAGTCCGCTCTGGCCACCGCCGGCGTCTACGCGCTGACCTATCTGCCGCCGATCGTCGGCGGGCCGCTGCTCGCGGGCCTCGCCGACCGCTATCCGCGCCGCCGCATCATGCTCGCCTGCGACGTGCTCAGGGCCGGGCTCATCGCCGTCACCGCCGTGCCCGGCATGCCCTTCGCCGCGCTCTGCGGGCTCGTCTTCTGCGTCGTCCTGCTCAGCGCGCCCTTCTCCGCCGCCCGCGCGGCGCTGCTGCCCGAGGTGCTCGAGGGCGACCGGTACGTCGTCGGCTCCGCGCTGCAGAACGTCACCAACCAGGCCGTCCAGATGCTGGGGTTCGCCGCGGGAGGCGCCGTCATCGCGGGGCTCGGGCCGTACCGCGCGCTCGCGCTCGACGCGGCCACCTTCCTGGGGTCCGCGCTGGTCATCGTCGCGGGTGTGCGGCGGCGCAGCGCGCCCGACCGCTCCGGCACCCGTCTCTCGATGTGGACCATGACCCGGGCCGGAGGCCGCCTCGTCTTCGGGGACCGGCGGCTGCGCACCCTGGTGCTGTTCGCCTGGCTCTGCGGGTTCTACGTGCTGCCCGAGGGCATCGCCGTGCCGTACGCGCTGGAGCTCGACGACGGGACCCTGCCGGTGCCCGCCGTGACCGGGCTGCTGATGGCGGCGATGCCGACGGGGACCGTGATCGGCGCGTTCGTGTTCAGCCGGTTCGTGGTGCCGTCGGCGCGGCTGCGGGCGATGGGGTGGATGGCGATGCTGACCTGCGCGCCGCTCATCGGGTGCGCGATGCGCCCCCCGCTCGCCGGCGTGCTGCTTCTCTGGGTCCTGTCGGGGATCGGCGGCGCCTACCAGCTCGCGGCGAACGCGGCCTTCGTGCAGTGTGTCCCGGCCGATCGGCGCGGCCAGGCGTTCGGGATCGTCCAGTCGGGCCTGCTGGCGGCCCAGGGCATCGGCATCCTGGTCGGAGGCGCCGTCGCCCAGGAACTCGGTCCGGAGCCGGTGGTCGCCCTGGCCGGAGCGGCCGGACTCTCCCTCGCGGCATGGCTGGCCATGGCCTGGACCGAGTCCCGTACGGAGTTCGTCGCCGAGGCCCGGGCGGCGTGACTCACGCCTGGGGCCCCTGCGGCTCCTGCGGGTTCGACGACGGGCGGGGCTGGGCGTAGGGGTGCTGCTGGTAGCCGCCGTCCTGCCGGTACGGCTCGGCCGGCTGGCGGACCGGCTGCGACCAGGCCTGCTGGGCGCGGTCCCACCTGGTCTTGGCGTCCTGCCAGACCTGGCCGTCCTTGTTCTTGCCGACCAGGTCCTGGACGATGGAGGAGTTCTTGTCCTCCTCGGGGATGAGCAGCCAGGCGACCGCGTAGATGCCGACGCCGAGGCCGCCGAAGAACGTCGCGACGGCGAGGGCCACCCGGAGGATGTTCGGGTCCACGCCGATGTGCTCGCCGACGCCGGAGCACACGCCGGCCACGAGCCTTCCGTTCTTGGTCCGCCGCAGCTGCCTGGCCGAACTGTTGGTGTGTGTCTCGTTCATGTCTCCAGCGTGCCTCTTTCGTCCGCGTCGGTGTATCGGGATTCCCCCTGGCCCAACCCCGGTTCGGCCCCGATACGCTGACAGCCATGGACGACCTGCTGCACCTCGACGACCAACTCACCCCCGAACAACGCATGATCAGGGATGCCGTACGGGCCTTCGTCGCCGACCGCATCCTTCCGGACGTCGCGGAGTGGTTCGAAGAGGGCGTCTTCCCCGGACGCGAGCTCGCGTCCGAGCTCGGCTCGCTCGGCGTGCTCGGCATGCACCTCGACGGGTACGGCTGCGCCGGCCTCGATGCCGTCTCGTACGGCGTGGCCTGCCGCGAGCTGGAGGCGGGCGACTCGGGGCTGCGGTCGTTCGTGTCCGTGCAGGGGTCGCTGGCCATGTTCCCGATCTGGAAGTACGGGTCCGAGGAGCAGAAGCAGGAGTGGCTGCCGCGCATGGCCGCAGGGGAGGCCATCGGGTGCTTCGGCCTGACCGAGCCCGACCAGGGGTCCGATCCGGCGGGGATGCGCACCAACGCCAAGCAGGACCCGTCCGGCGACTGGATCCTCAACGGCGCGAAGATGTGGATCACGAACGGCTCCATCTCCGACGTGGCCGTCGTGTGGGCGCAGACGGACGGCGGCATCCGCGGCTTCGTCGTCCCGACCGACACCCCCGGGTTCTCCGCCCCCGAGATCCACAAGAAGATGTCGCTCCGCGCCTCGGTGACGTCCTCGTTGTACTTCGACGACGTCCGCCTGCCGGCGTCGGCCGTGCTCCCGGGTGTGACCGGGCTGCGGGGCCCGCTGTCGTGCCTGAGCGAGGCCCGGTTCGGCATCCTGTGGGGCGTCATCGGCGCGGGCCGCGCCTGCCTGGAGTCCGCCGTCGACTACGCCAAGACGCGCCTGCAGTTCGGCAAGCCCATCGGGGCGTTCCAGCTCACCCAGGAGAAGCTGGCCTGGATGGCCGTCGCGCTCGAACAGGCCGGGCTCACCGCCCTGCACCTCGGCCGGCTGAAGGAGGCGGGCACGCTCAAGCCGCAGCAGATCAGCTTCGGCAAGCTGGCGAACGTCCGCGCCGCCCTCGACATCGCCCGCGAGGCCCGCTCCGTGCTCGGGGCCAACGGGATCACGCTGGAGTACCCGGTGATCCGGCACATGAACAACCTGGAGAGCGTCCTGACCTACGAGGGCACCCAGGAAGTGCACCTGCTGACGCTGGGCAAGGCCCTCACCGGGCTCGATGCCTTCCGCTGACCCGTTATCGTGATCGCGGTAAAGCACGTCGCCGGAGGCGGGGTACGCTCTGTACCCTGCTTCTAGCAAGGGGTGCTAGCTCAATGGCAGAGCAGCGGACTTTTAATCCGTAGGTTCAGGGTTCGAATCCCTGGCGCCCCACCACTCCATACCCCACCTGACCTGGGACTTCTCGATCAGGTGCGGCTTCGGATCGAGAAGATGATCTCGTTTGGCTGCTCGTTGTGTGCTCGCGGGCACGGATCGGGCACGTGGTAGATCGTTTAGACCGGCCATGTCAGGGCAGGCCCGAGAGACGATCAAGAGAAGATCACAACCGAAGACCTCTCGGGGCACCGACGCCCGACGATGGCATGCCAGCCGTCAAGGATTGTCTCGACGCACTCTGCTGAACCGACGGCCTTCAGAACCTGCTGACGAATAATCCGCTGGTGAAACTGCTCAACCGACGTTCACCCGCGAGGTGTGCTTCCTCACTGCGCCTGCCCGAAAACTCCATCCATGCAGTTCAAGCGGCGTGCGAGTACTCGTGGAGGACTCCACCGAGCCGGTCGCTACGGCGTATGTTCAAGTCGGCGATGCGCTCTGGATCAGTGATCGGATCCGGCACGGCGCGCAGTGGGGCTGCCTGGGCCAGGGCTTGATGGGCGCGGTGCCGGTTGTAGAACCGTTCATACTCGCGCACGGCGTGCCGCAGGTGGCGTTTGTTCCACAATAGGCAGCGGTCGAGAAGCTCACGGCGGCACGACTGCACCCACCGCTCCATGACCGCGTTCATCCGCGGCATCCGGACACCAGTGAGCACGGTTTCGATACCGGCCCCGGCGAGGATCTCCTCAACGCGAGCGGGGAACTTGCCATCCCGGTCGCGGATCAGGTAACGCGCCCGGCAACCTGCGTCGTCCAGATCCACCACGAGATTCTTCATCGCCTGGAGCACCTAGTGTCATACGCCTGAAATTCGTCGGATAAGTACTGATCCTGATGCGTATGGGGCATCCGGGTTCGTCTGCACTACCGATCGAGTTGACCGATACTGAGCGGCGCACGGCACTGCCATGACTTGAAAACGGCCAACGATCAGGCGCAACGGTCTTCGATGAGGAATCTGACCACGCAATTATCAGACGAAATCACGGCGGTGGATCCAGGCTGAAGAGAGAACAATCATCGCCCCTTCATTGCGCCCCATGGGCATCTTCATCATCGAACCAGGCCACAACTCTAACCAGGCCTTTCGCTCGCTCAGATGCTAAAGCATATACGTTAACCGGTCGACCGTCGATGAAGCCGGTTACGGCACTTCCCGTTTCTCCTGGATACGCCACTTCGGAAATCTCTCTACCAGAGAGCGTCGACCATCCTTCCGAACGAAACGGATTTAATGAATCATCGATCGACGCCCCGGAGAGCTTCACTTGTATCCAGGCTCCAACCTCTGGAGGATCACAACCACTGTAAGCATCAATAAGCCCGATACGCCGTGAAGGAAGCCTGTCAGCAACAGATGCGACTAGCTTCTCGAGATCTGCGTTGCTTTTAGTGACGCAGGATGGATCAAGAATGCCGAACATCTCACGCATAGGCGCCTTAACTGCGCCCACAAGTAGATATCCGATCGCAATCAAGACCGCAAATCCGGCAATCGTTGAAAGAGCCATGTTGTGTCGCATATTAAACGCCAATCACAGACATTCTCACCACAACTCCCCCGAATTCCACAGCATTTCACACAATCTTTTCACTTGAGCCCAATAGCGATTATTCTTTTCTCGAACAGAACCCGGCCCCTTGCGAATGGCATTAAACTTGGGCTTCCAGAGCTGAGACCACTCTTGCGCGACGGCGTTATTGTGCCTATCTCTTTCGGTATCCGACCTTACTTTAGGGTCACTTAGATCATTACCTTGCTCGTGATTCTCGGCAACCCTCTGAGCAACCTCCAAGCCGCATTGATCGGTGATCGCCACTTGCCAGATGCAGTGCCTCATGGCGTTCGCTTTACATGGCTTACCCTTCTTGCATCCATCACCTTTCAAGAAGGTATTCGTCATCCTCTGGGCCTTATTCGAAATCCATGCCACCTTCACGCAATCTGCATTATTAATCCCCTTGCACAATTCAAATATTTCACCGAAACCGTTCCAGACTCCAATTCCAGGCCCCTTTTTGGCCACCGCCGCAGCTAGCATGCCGTTGTTGCCGTTCATTTCGGACAGGAGATCTCTGGATTCCTTTCCGCTCTCGTCGGCTACGCCCGTAGAGCGCGAATCGGCGATCTGGCTTAGGGGGTTAATCGGGCAGTCAGGATCACCTTTCAGACAAGTAAGGGGGACATCGAGTCGCTCGGGATAGAGCCCCGTGGGGTCGGCAAAGTTGACAGGGTCGTTGCCGGAGTAAGAGTACGGATTAGCGAGTTCCGGCTTGTCGTTGCCGAGCATAGGATCTGTGCTTATGAACCTTCCGATGGCCGGGGAGTAGTACCGCGCATCGAGGTTTACCAGACCGGTGCTGTCGTCCTCGATCTTTCCCAGGAAACCGCGGTCGGTGCCCGCGAGATCATCACGTCCACCGCGTCGTCCTCCGAAGGGCAGGTATTTCTGGTGACTCACCTCCCTCGTAGCATCGTCGATGGACAACTCGGTACTGCCCGCCGGCCCCGCCAGCAACCAAGTAACTGTCGTCTGACCGCCTGTGCGCATCGCGACGGTTGTCCCGTCCGCGGTCTTGTAGTACCGCCTCGCAGTGACCTGTCCGTTCGCTACCTCGAGTTCCATGAGCCCGAGATAGAGGACGGTCTTGCCGACTTCGCGGCGAACCAACCGGTTGCCGTTGGCGTCATAGACCATCTGCGTCGAGGTGCCAGTCGTCGCCTTAGCCAATTGGCCGATTGGGTTCCATTCGTATGTAGCCGTCTGACCGCTCACGGCCTGCGAGATCAGCTGCCCTCGCGCGTCGTAGGTGTACGTGTCCGTCCCCGCTGGCCGAGTGATCGAGGTGACGGCGTTGGGGCGAACCGCGGCAGCACCGGGGTTCGGGTAGTTGAATGTAGAGGTCTGCCCAGAGTCCGTGATCGACTTGATGTTGCCGACGGGATCGAAGGTGTACGCGAGATCGTAGGGGTCAGGCCCGGCTCCGCTCGCGCCGGCCATGCATGTGCCAGTAGTAGTGAAGGCCGCAGCCAATCGACGGCGCTCATCATAGGTGAAGCATTCCGCCTGCGGGATGGTCGTCCCGCCAACAGTCGTGGTCTTATCCACAATCGATGTCAATGACCCGGCGACGTCGTAGGAGAACACATCGTCCTGGAGGGTCGCGCTGGAGCCACCACTCGAAGTCGAGACAGTTTTGATCGCGGTAATCCGGCTGGTGGCCGGATCCCATGTCATTGTTCGCCTAACCTGCCCCGAAGCGCCCAAGCTTCGCGACAGCAGCTTTCCTGTCGGCGAATAGGCAGTTTCCTTTACATATGTGAATCCGCCGCCGAAATCGGAAGTCAACGCGGCAGGGAGGCCGACATCGTTTGTGGTAGCGGTGATGGTCTCAGCCGGAAGCCCACCCGCTGCGGGAAGCTTTTTGGTGACCTCTCGCCCTGTTTTGTCGTATCCCGCCTCGAAGGTATACGTGCCCGCTAGAGGGCCCTCGACGGAAGGAATCGTGAGCGTGGATCCGATCGGGCGATTATCCGCATCGTAGGCGGTCACAGCATCCGTGTACGGGTGACCATCGGTCCATCGTGTGGCCGACGTGAGCTGGCCTTTGACGAGGGTGTCATAGATCCACTCGGCCAGTTTGGTCCCGCTGCCAGGAGTTCCCTCCCACTGTTCAATCTTCCGGCCTAGATCGTCGTAAACAGTGGAGACGGTGACACCCTTGGCATCGGTCGCCGCGACCAGATTTCCGGCGAGGTCATAGGTTGCCGTGGCGGCCCCGAAATCCGGATCCGTGGACGCGGTTCGCCGTTTTGCCCAGTCGTATGTGAACGTGCGTACGTTGCCGTTCGCATCCACGGTTTTGATGAGATTGCCACGAAGGTCGTATTCGCGAAGGCTGTCCAGCCATTGGGATCCGACCTGCTCGGATATCTTAGTGATCTTCCCTGAGTGATTGGTGGTATAGCTTGTCCGACCACCCAACGGCGGGATAACAGTATACGTATCCATACCGACATATTCGGTGGTAGAGCGTCGCACCTCATTCGCTCCGCCGTACTCTATCTTCGCTGTCTGGCGTCCCAAGCCGTCGAAGACGGTCTTCGTCCACGACGGCAGGTCACTCAGAGCTGGATTCAGCAGTCCGGAACCGGCCGTCGCACTGTTGTATATCGGCGCGGATTTGATCACTTCCAGACCTCGCGCGTCATAGGAGGTGATCTTTACCATGCGTCCGCCTGTCGGCGACGGCATTTGCTCCTCTCTTAGCCGACCATTGCCGTCTTCGAAACTTACTGAGCTAACCCATTTGACAGAAACCCCTTGACCCGAGATCAACTTATCTATCCGAACATTTGCCGGACTGATCGGTTGGCCAAGGCTTCCGTCGAACGGAATATTGTATGTGATCTTGGCGGCAGGCGTTCCACCACTCTTGGGCTGCCCCGGCGTCCACAACGTCACGGTTCGACCGAGCGCATCATAATCGACATTGGTCATACGATTATTAGCGTCACGCATCCCCACGATGCCGCCATGCGCGGAGGACGGCCACGCTGTCTGAACGTATCCAAGAGGATTGGTTCTCGTTATCCCGTTCACCGGATAACCGACGGCGGGACTGTAAGAGATACCTGTGGTCTTCCCCCGGACATCGGTGATCGACGTCTGCCGCCCGTAGCCGTCGAAGTCGCTCTTCTCAGTGGCGACGTGAGTAGCGTCGATCCAATTCCGAACCTCGGTCTTGTTTCCACGTACCGGCTTATTGGTCGCCGGATCGGCTCCCCCGTCATACAAGGTCACTGTCCGACCGATCACTTCACCACCTGAACAATCGTCACCCTTACGGGTTTCCAACACGGAGGGCAATGAAGTTATCCAGTGACCGCTATCGGTATTCCTCGCGTACGTAGTGGTACTACATGCGTTATCAGCCGCAACACCGCGTTCGCCGTAGTCGTTGACCTTGGTCGGCAGCCCGTCAGCGTTGTACTCAATCTTGGTCTCGCTGTAGCGCCAGCCGGATGAGACCTTTTCTCTGGTGACCTGACGAGAGGTGTTGATCTGGATGGGGTCGGCGATTCCAGGGCCGTCGCCGGTGACCACGCGCACGTATTCGTACCGGGTGGAGGCGTCTTCGGCGTAGCCGGTCAGCCCGGATGTATAGATGGGACAGGCGCCCTGATCGCTCCAGTACGTCGACCCGGGGGCGGGAGCCTTACCCTTGCTAGGTGCAATCGCCCACCACTCGTGGCCGTTATAGGAAACCGGCCAGTTTGCCGGATAGCTGGCGGTAGCGCTCCATGCCGGGGACTTGCAGATGGGGGTGGGGGCATTCCATCCCGTTGCGTGCCAGGTCTGCTCCTGAAGTGTCCTTCCGGACAGGACACGCAGGTCATCGAAGGTGTTGTTGTCGAAGTCGGTCACCTGGACGCGCTTCGGCGTGCCGTCGCTGAAGACATCGTCATATAGACCGCGGTAGAAGGTAGAGCTGGTCACGCTGTAGCCGGCGGGATCGCTTCCATCCCCCTTGATCACACGCACGGTGGGGTAACCGCGCCACTCGGTCCAGCTGTCCCACGTGGTCGAGCAGTCCTTCGGAAATCCGGGGAATCCCCAGCAGGGGAACGGATCCTGAATCTTGTAAACATCAGGCGTCTCACCGAACTCGGGAGTCCGCGCCCAGGCGGGCGACCCTACATACTCGTAACGCGTCACCACGTCCGGAGAGCCGGCGACCAGGTCTTTATCGGCAACCTTGGTCACAAGCCACTTGTTGTAAACATTGCCTTCCACGTATGTGCTGACGCCATCGTTGTACTCACCTCGGAAGGCCCAATAGCAGTCATAACCTGCACGATCACGCACATTCGCCTTGGTCCGGGCCGCCAGATTGCAGCCGCTCGGCTGGCCATAGGTGATCTCAGTGCGGCCCCCCAGACCATTTCCAACCGCTGTGATTCGAGGGAACTGATCGGCGATCGGCCCGCTCGCCAGCAGGGTCGCGTCGAGCTGGATCGGCGGCAAGGGGATGCCGGGCCCGCCGCCGGCCAGCCCGACCTGGCGGACGGTGTCAAGCCAGAGCACCGGCTTGCTGAATGTCTCACCCGGACTCGTTTGAATCCACCGGTATCCAAGCTCCAGCCGAGTGACGTCGTCCCAGCCATTGGTGGCGGTGTTCCTGGTCTGCGTGAGGATAGTGCTCAGCCGCCTCTTGATGAAGAAGCTGGGACCGTCGCTGTCGGTGCAGAGCGGCAGGGTGGAGTCTTCGCAGAGCAGGTCCAGGGGGGCGTCCCACCAGGTCCCGCCCGGGATCGGCTGATTACGATCTACCGTGGTGAAGACGACGCGTGCGGTGGGAGCGGACCCGGCGACATTGGCGTTGCTCCCGTAGGTCACCTCCGCCAGGTAGCCGCCCCTGTCATACAGGCGGCATGAGTCGCCTGAATACAGGCAGAAGTTGTTCTGCTCCCGAGCGTAGGCGTAGTCGATGATGTTGCCCTTGGGGTCGATCTCCTGATCCAGCATCCAGCGCCACGTTCCGACGCAGAACGTCGGAAGCCATGGCCACGGTGACGTGATCTTGTCGTAGCAAGGGGAACCGGCGGCCCTGGCGATGTACGGCACCTGGAACGAGGAATCGCGGTGGAAGCCGAACCGGTAGACCGTCCCGTCCTGAGTGGTCACCTTCCAGTACGGCTGGCTGCTGTTGGCAGGATCGGTGCTCGCGGCTACCTGCTCGATCTTCCAGCCATAGTCCTCCACGGTCCGCCAGGAGCCGGAGGTTCCCGAGGTGGCGTCTTTGACGATTCGTGAGGATCGGCCCGCCACGGACAAGGTTAGATCGTTGTTCACATCCCAGCACAGACGCCGTGGGCCGTCGTCCTTGTCGTTCAGCGTGCACGGCTTGTAGCGTCGCTCGATGAAACCGGCTCCCAGGTCCCACCCCAGGCCGACCCACCCCGCCTGGTTGTTGGTGTAGCCGGTGAGCGAGTCCACCGTCGCAGAGGAGTAGTCAAGCGACAGCTTCGGCGCCTGTCCACCAGGAGCGGGCGGCACCGTGATCGGGATGCTGTAAGAGAACGAACCGCCGGACAGCCCGACCTGCCAGGTGCCCGACGGCTTCAGGTCTGTTGCGGCGAACGACCCGGTCAAGTCGGATGACGTCGTCGACGCCGAAGCCGCCAGGACGTATACAGACCCGTCACCTGAATCCGAAGCAGATGACGCGCTTGCCGAGCCGACTCCAGAGCCATCGGCTGCGGCCGGCTGCGGCGCGGCGGTGACCTCAGCCGTCACCGTGCCGACCTTGACGTCATTGATCACCGGGATCCTGCGCCAGGCCTTCTTCGCGCACTCCTGGCCGACGGGAGTCACCAGCGCACAGGCGGGAAGCTCTCGCAGCACGAGCCGCGAGGCGAACCCGCCCGGATACGCGTCACGGAACGACGAGTAGTTGAGAGTGATATCCGTAGGAGCGGCGACCGTACCGCCGTCAGCACGCGTTACGCGGACCGCGATGCCCACCCCGCCCAGGCGCCTCGTCACCGATCCATCCAGCATCTCGACCTGCACGGAGGAGGGCGACTCCTGCCCAGCGGCCTTAGCCTTCACCTTGGAGCCAGTACTCGCCCCGGCGGCTTTAGCACGGGCCACGGACACAGGAAGTCCGGCAACGGCGACCGGCTCCTTGCCCTCAAGGTCCACGCGGCCGACCCCTGCTTTGGGCCACACCGGTTCGGCCCGCTTCAACGGCGGCTGAACATCTTCGGCACCTTTGGGCACCGGCTTGGACTGGATCGGACGACCTTCAACACTGCGCTCAGGTTCAGCGGCGCGCGTCTCTGCGGCAGCTTGCTGTACAAGGCCATCGGGAACACCGACACCGGACACGGACAGTCCGAAAACAACGGTCATCCCAATGGCTGCCTGCAAGGGGCCGCGCCTGAACCAGCTGAAAAGAGCACCCGAAACCCGCACCGCCGTACCCTCCACAACCCACGCGAGAGCGCGCGGCACGTCCAGACCACTAGCGTCGTAAAGCGCAGATAAAGACGATCAACCAGATGATGCTTTTGGGACTACCGAAGTTCAAGATCGGATTTGCGACAGCAGAGCTACACAGAGTCACACAGCTAATAGCCAGCTTATTCAAAGCGAACATTCAGGCACCTCAGGGACATATAAGGACGTCAGACAACGCTATATTGTGACCTACATCACATGAAGGATCGCGATCAACGATCCTCCTACACCGCTCCAAAGCCTCCATGCAGGGCGTGAGCTGGGAGTGTTCTGGGTCGACTACTCGTTGATCTGCCTGCCGAGCATCATTCGACAATCGACGCGACCCTCCAACGACCCGATGGACCGCTCATCCTGATCGGGTGGCTACCGACAGTGGGACCGACACGGGAGTTGCAGATCAACATCATTCCGCCAGCGCATCGGAACGTGCGCATGGCCCCCACGGCGCCGCAGTGCCCGGCGAGCATCATGTCGAACGCGAAGACGTCGAGGTAGCGCAGAGCACGGCGAGCGTTGGTGACGTATCTGTCGCAGAACAGCGGTCCGCCTCGGCAGAGCTGCATAGACCCGGAAGCATGATCCCGCTCTCGGCTCTCAGGTCAAGCGCCGGGCCCGCTGGCGATTCCAGCGGGCCCGGGAGGCAATTCTGGACGGGAGGCCGATCAGGGGCCCGGGACGACGGCCAAACGCGTGAGGGAACCCGTACGGGCCGCTGGTCGTGACGACGGAGCCTGCCCCGGGGTGTCGCCGCGATGACCGCTTCCCCCATCCGGAGACGGCGGCGTCGGCGAGGGCGGGGCGGCCAGGAGCGCGGCAGTGGCTTCGGCCGCCGCCCGGGCGACCTCGGGGTAGACGCTCGTGTAGGTGTCCCGGGTGAAGGTGGAGGAGACGTGACCGAGGGTTTCCTGGACCACCTTCAACTCCACCCCGGCCGCGAGCATCAGGGAGGCGGCGCCGTGGCGCAGGTCGTGGAGCCGGATCGGCGGCAGGTCAGTCTCGTAGCACATCCAGTAGAACTGATCGGTGACGTGCTGCGGGTGTAGCGGCCGCCCGAGTTCATCGGTGAAGACGAACCCGCTGTCCGTCCACGCCTCGCCGGCCTTCAGCTTCTCCCTGGCCTGGCGACGGCGATGGTCCTTGAGGATCCGCACGGTCTCAGCGTCCAAGGCGATGACGCGGTCGCTGGCGTCGGTCTTCGGTTTGCCCTGCACAGGGGTCCAGCCGAGCTGGGTGATCTGCCAGTTCACCCCGATCGTTCCTGCAGTGAAGCTCACCTCCGGCCAGCGCAGCCCGACCGCCTCGCCCCGACGCAGGCCCCGCAATGCGATCAGCCGATACAGCGCATACAGGCGGTGGCGGCGCGCGTAGGCAAGAAATGCTGATGCGTGTTCCGGGGTCCACACCATGACCGGTGAGGGGCGGACGGTGGTCAGGTAGACGTTGACCACGTCCACGCTGCGCCCCGCCCGCCGCTGATTCTCAGCGGCGCGATTGGTGGCATGGTCCGCCCGCCAGCGGGTGAGGCGTTCCTCGGTCCACACGAGTCCTTTGGGCCGGGTCACTGTGGGGAGTTCGACCACGGCGGCGGGGTTGAAGTCGATCAGCCGGTCCTGCTTGATCGCCACATTCAACGCGTGCCGGAGGGTGGCGCGGATACGGTGCATCGTGGCCGGACCGACCGGCTTTCGGTACTTGACCTTCGCCCGCTCGACGGGGTTTCCGCTGGCGCGGGCGGCGGTGATGACGTCGTTGAACTCCTCGATCGCGTCGAACATGCCGCTGATGTCGGAGACCCGCAGCCGATCCAGCCGGATATCGCCCAGATAGGGAATGAAGTAGAGCCGGATGTGCGCCTCATACGACCGCCGCGTGGTGACATCGATCTTCTTCTTACGCTTGAGGAACTCGGCCATCCACTCGCCGACGGTCACGGTCCGGTCGAGGTCCTGGTGGGTGCGGACCTTGCGCCTCACGTCCTCGATCGACGGCAGCGCCCGGGTGTCCTTCAGGACTGACAGCATCAGCTCGCAGATCTTCCGCCGAGTGTGCGGGTCCTCATCCAGCGCGAGCAGACCACGGGCGTGATCGAGTTCGGCCTCGGCGTCCTCCAGCGTTGCGAACCCCTGACGCCGCAGTGGGGTCCGGCGTCGTCCGTCCGCGTGCGGGGGAAGTTCGAGCTGGTAGGCCCACTTGCCGTGGGTGCTGCTCCACCGCTCTCCCCCGCCGCCTGTGCGGCGGAGTTTCGGGCACTTCTTGCCGAGTTGCTTGCCCGTGGCCGCGTCGCGGCAGCCGCAGGTTTTGTAGGTGGTGCCGTTCGCCACCGTCCTTCACCTTCCCTCTGCGTCTTGACGGTGTGTGCCGTCGTCGTGGTAGCCGAGCAACGCCCACACCTCCCGCGTCGGCACCAGGTAGCTGCGCCCGACGCGCAGCACCCGGCAGGGGAACTCGCCGTTCTTGGCCAGCCGGTACGCCTTCGTCCGGCCGAACCCCAACAGCCGCCCCGCGGTGACCACGTCGATCACCGCCGGAAGGTTCCCCAGGTCGGCCGCCCGCATTGCCGGTGTCATCGCACGCCCCCGCACGGGCGCAGGTACGCCGCCTGGACGTGCTGGTGTGGTGTCGTTGCTGTGGCCCGGCCGGATCGGCGCATCCCACACCGCCGTACACGGGCGTGGCGGGGAATGGGGCGGCCGGTCGACCATAGCCGCCGGTATCGACGCCCACCTCTTGGATGCGTGTCAAGCAATATCCGCTGGTCAGGAACCCCGTGTCCCCGTCGCACCGGCACCGTCCTCACCGTTCCTCCCGATCATCGGACCGCCTGGCCTCGGCTGGGTCGGTGAGCGGTTTGTGGAAGATCAGCAGGTCTTCGTGGGCGATCGCGTGGATCGGCACCCCTCGCTCCCACGCCTTGCGTGCTTCATGGAGCTGGAAGAACGACGCCCGGTTGATCACTCGGCCGTCGTCGATCCCGCACAGCAGGCACACGATCCGGTCGGTGAAGACCAGCCCCGCCTGCTGAGCGACGTCGAGGACCTGGCCGGGCAGGTCGACGAGTTCGCCGCGGACCCGGTAGGGCCGGACGGTGATCGCCACGAGCCCGCCAGGCCGCAGCAGGAGCGCGGTCTCGACCAGGATCTGGGCGAAGCCGTCCAGCAGGGCGGACAGGCTCCGATGGGCCAGGTTGGCTCGGTCGCGGGAGTAGGGCCTGTTTCTTGGATCACGTGCGGAGCCAGATCACCAGAGCTGCCACGGTGACGGTGCCGAGGTAGATGTAAGCGCGCTTGTCGTAGCGGGTGGCAACAGCTCGAAAGTTCTTCAGCCGGTTGATCGCCCGCTCGACAACGTTGCGCTTCTTGTAGCGCTCCTTGTCAAACCCGGTAGGCCGTCCACCGGCCGAGCCGCGCCTGCGACGGTTGGCCCGTTGGTCACGAGGCTCAGGAATGGTATGCCGAATCTTGCGTCGCCGCAGGTAGGAGCGGTTCTTGCGCGAGCTGTAGGCCTTGTCCGCGCTGACACTGTCCGGCCGGCTACGAGGACGTCCAGGCCCGATCCTAGGCACCGAGATCTTCTCCATCACGGCCTGGAACTGCGGGCTGTCGCCATGCTGTCCAGGGGTGAGAACCAC
>NZ_BBYM01000063.1 GCF_001570405.1 Microtetraspora niveoalba
ACCTGGAGGACGGCACGGCGATCCCGGCACAGGACGCACGCCGGATGGCCTACACCGCCGACCTGCGACGCGTGCTGCGGGACGCGCAAGGGATCGTCGTCGACTTCGGCCGGGCCCGCCGCCTGGCCTCCTCCGACCAGCGGGAGGCGATCCTGGCGAAGTACCGGACCTGCTGCCGGGAAGGATGCGATGTTCCCGCCTATCTGGCGGAGATCGACCATATCGAGCCGTGGTATCCGACCGGCCGCACCGATCTGGCGAATCTCGCTCCGTTGTGCGCGGCGGACAACAAGTGGAAGTCCCGTCATCCGGATCGGGTGGAGGTGATCGATCAGGGGGACGGGACGGTGTCGATGCGGTTCCACCGTTATTCGAAGCTGTCGTATCCCCGGCAACGGTCCCGGCCGTGGGTGGCCAGACGGTGATCAGTCACCGCCGGTCCGGGCCTACCTGCCTGTCTATGCGGTGGCGGGGTCTGGCAGTGTGCCCGGCTTCCACGGTCCCGGCGTACCTGCCCGTGCGGGAGCGGGGTGAGTCTGGGCAGTGCGACGGACCTCCACGGCCCGGACCCTCGCGCGCGCCCATATTCCACGCGCCGATCCTTCCGCGCCAGGACTCCGCACGTCCGACCTCTACAGTTCGGCCCCTCCGCGGGCCGGAGCGCTGGGAACTCCGCGCGCCGGACCTTCGCGCACTGGGACTCCACGCGTCGGATCTCCACGGTCCGGTCCCGGTCGGCGCCGCCCATACTCCGCACGCCCATACTCCGCGGCCTCGGACCTCCGCGTCTCCGAGACTCCGGGCGTCGGGACTCGGCCTGCCGGATCTCCATGCGCTGGCGGGTCACGTGCGGGAACTCTGCGTGTTGGAACTCCATGCGCTGGTCCGCTACGTGCCGGACTTACGCGCCGGAACTGCAAGGCCGCGCCTCTACATGCCAGTACTCCGACCGGACCATGGAAGCCAGGAGGCGATAGATCACTGCTGATCCGAGCCGTAGGGGCGGCCCCGCAGTGTGTGAGGTCACGTCCAGCGGCGTGGTGTATGAGCCGAGCACCGGGTGATCCTGTTTGTGCTGACTGCGGCGGTATGCGATGAGCGGTGGATTCCGGGGCCGACGGCACGTCAGGGTGGGTGGTCGTCGGCGATGATCACGTCGTCACCCCTTCTCGTACGGCCCAGCCGAACAGCGCGCGGCCGAGGGCGTGCGGCCGAAGGGCGGGTCGGAGGGGGAGAGGGGGCGAGCTCGAGAGGGGGCTAGTTCGAAAGGAGGCGGGGCGGAGGACAGGGGGCGGCGATGTGCTCATCGGGCGCGCGGGGGTGCTGCGGTCAGTGCCGGAATGAGGCGTGCTTCCTCGTACGCGAAGTGCTCTTCCAACTGGGAGGCCAGCCGTTCCAGGTCGGCCAGGAACGTGGCGGAGATGGTGGTTCCAGGAACGGGGGCCGGTGTGGGACCTGTGCCGGAAGCGGTGGTGTCACGGGCTTCAGGGGCGGACATGTCGGTGGAGATACCGGCGGACATGTCCGAGGAGACGTCGGTGGAGATACCGGCGGATATATCGGCGGAGACGTCGTCGGCCTCGGACGTGAGGGTGGCGAGAAGCGCCTGGAGTTCGGAGACGGCCTCGGCCACCACACGATGTTCCTTGCGGAGCCGGTCCAGGGCGGGGGCGAGGTGGGGAAACTGCTTCTCGAAGTCGGCGAACGCTCTGTCCTCGTTGGTGTGGTGGCCGTGAAGGGCGTCGCAGAACAGCAGGCAATGCTGGGCGAGTCTCCGGCTCAGACGCGGCCGCGCGGTCCCGTACGGTATGACCTGCCCGGTGACCTGCCGAGCCGTGAAGTAGTCCTCGACCTCGGTGCGGATCGCGGCGAGGTCCGCGCGCAGTTCAGCGTGGACGCGCAGGAGGAACTGGGCGATCGCCTGATTTCGCTCCTCGTCGGCGGTGATGGCGACACGGGTCAGTGCGATCACCGGGATGGTTCGCGAGGTGCCGGCCTGGTAGGCGGCGAAGGCGGGATCGCGCGCGCATTGGATCGCGTAGAGCCGGTCGCGTTCCTCGCCCTCGACCGGCTCGGCGGTGGCCGCGTATGTGTCGATCCGGCCGTCTTCTGTGCCGATCTCGACAGTGCATCGAGGGGCGGCGAGCAGGTTGTGGTACCAGTCGGGGTTCTTCGGTCGGCCGGCGTTGGAGCCGAAGACGAGGATCCGTTCGCGGTCACGGAGGTACACCGCCGGATTCGTGTGCGGTCGGCCGCTCCGAGCGCCGGTGGTGGTCAGGAGGATGAGAGGGGCGCCCTCGAACATGCCGCCCACAGCGCCGCCGTTCGCGCGGAACTCCTCGATGACCTGCTTGTTGAAATCCGAGGGCCCCGGGCGCTGCTCTGTCATGAAACGTCCCCTCCGCTAGCATCGACCGACCAGCAAAATTTGCTTTGAAAGCAAAATCTATTTGAGTGTAAAGGTATTTGGAGGGATCGCGAGTGTCAACCGATAGCCGGGGGCGCCGCGGATCCGGCCTGGGCGTCGACGACGCGATCCGGACATTGCTGCTGGTGATGCCACGGATGGTGGGACGTGCGAAGCGGATCGGCGTCCCCGAGGAGCTGAAGTCGTTCTCGCTGGCACCCCGGCATCTCTCGTTGCTCGCCTACCTGCTCTTCGACGGGCCGATGAGCGTGAACGAGCTGGCCACCCGGCTTGAGGTCGCACCCACGACCGTGAGCCTGATGGTGGGCGAGCTGAGCCGCAAGGGCATCCTGGAGCGGCGGGAGGACGACGCAGATCGACGCAGGAAGATCGTCAGCATCGCCGACGAGCACCGTGCGGCGATCGACGGCTGGCTGGGGCGTGGCGCGACCGCCTGGCGAAAGGCACTCGAACCTCTCACGGCCGAGCAGCGGCAGTTGTTCGTCGACACCCTGGCCACGTACGAGCGGGAGATCGCAGGAGAGTGACGCCCGTTCTGGAACGCTGACGCCGCTCGGAAGCGCCGACGCTCCTTCCTGAACGCTGACGGCCGGGCGGTCAGGGGCGGGACGGCGGGGCGGTGCTGCCGCGCGGGGTGAGGCGGGCGGCCTCGTCCTCCAGCGGGCCGGGGTCGGCGCCGTCGATCAGCGCGAGCAGCCGCCGCGCCGCGTGCGCGCCGTACGCGGAGATGTCGCGGGAGAGCGCGGTCAGCGGGGGGCGGACCACCTGGGAGAGCGGGGAGTCGTCCCAGGCCACGATGGACAGGTCGGCCGGGACGTCGAGCCGCATCTCCTGGGCCACGGACAGCCCGGCCACCGCCATGATGTCGTTGTCGTACACGATCGCGGTCGGCCGACGGGGTGAGCTGAGCAGCCTGCGGGTGGCTCTGGCGCCCTCCTCGCCGGTGTAGTCGGTGTGCATGGTCCCGCTCTCGGCGAGGTCGAGCGCGGAGCAGACCTCCTCGAACGCCCGGTCGCGGATGACGGTGTGCACGAGGCGCGGCAGCCCGGCGACGCGGGCGATGCGCCGGTGGCCGAGCGCGGCGAGGTATTCCACCGTCTCCCGTACGGCGGCGCCGTCGTCGGACCAGACGGGCACCAGCGAGCCTGCGGCCGAGGGATGGCCGATGACCACGACCGGCATGCCGAGGGCCCGCATCTCCGGCACGCGGGGGTCGTCCACGTGCAGGTCCACGAGGATGGCGCCGTCCACCCGGCCCTCCCCCCACCAGCGGCGATAGACGGCCATCTCGGTCTCGTGGTCGCGGACGACCTGCAGCATCAGGGCGCACGAACGGGCGGCCAGCTCGCTCTCGATGCCGCTGATCAGCTCCATGAAGAACGGCTCCATGCCGAGGAAGCGCGCGGGCCGGCAGAGCGCGAGGCCCACCGCCTCGGCGCGGGCGCCGTTCAGCGCGCGGGCGGCGCTGTTCGGCTGCCAGCCGATCTCGTGGGCGATCGCGAGAATGCGCGCCCGGGTTGCCTCGGACACGCCGGGCCGGCCGTTCAGCGCGTAGGAGACCGCTCCCTTGGAAACCCCGGCCTGCCGTGCGATGTCGGCGATCGTCGGTCTTCTCACGTGGCCCCTCGATTAACCGGTCCAGTCAGCACGCACTTTACTACATCGGTCCGAGATGTCTCGGAGATGTCACACCTGCTTCGCGCGGTATTGACAGCGCGGAGCGGACGAACTTACGGTCTCGGTACTTATCCGGTTCAGCTCGCGGTCGGCAGTCAAGCCGGCCGGGAGACGGTCGCGAAAGGGTCGTGAGACGGCTATCGGGACGGCCGTGCGAAGTGCGAGTCGGCCGAGATCGGCAGTGAGAAAGGTGGGTCGCCGACGGCTGGAAGCGGCGGATGGCGCCGTGGGATCTGGACCGGTTCATGTCGACATCGGGGCTCAGCTTTTCGGTACCTCCGCGCGCACGTCCGGGCGGAGGAAGGAGAATCACGATGCGAAACCGAGTGCGGATCCTGGTCCCGTTCCTCGCGGCCGGCCTGGTCGCCGCGTGCTCCGGTGGCGGCGGCGCCGGTGCGCCCGGCTCCCAGGCGCCGAAGGGCGCGGACGGCGCGGACGGCGCCGCGCCTCCCGCGGCCGACGGGTCGCTCCCGCGCGAGCAGACCCTCTACACCAGCGGCACCCAGTGGGGGCCTCCGGCGAACTGGAACCCGTTGCGGGAGTGGGACTTCGCCACCGGCACCAAGGGCCTGGTCTACGAGACGCTCTTCCTGTACGCCCCGGACGCCGACACGTTCACTCCCTGGCTGGCGGAGAACGGCGAGTGGACGGGGGCCAAGGAGTACACGCTGACGCTGCGGCAGGGGATCACCTGGTCGGACGGCAAGCCGCTCACCGCCGACGACGTGGTCTTCACCTTCGAGCTGGGCAAGATGGAGACCGTTCCCTACCACCCGTTGTGGGAGTGGCTGAGCGCCGTCGAGGCCGTGGACGCCCGGACGGTGAAGTTCACGTTCACCAGGGCCAACTACCAGCAGTGGGCGAACAACCTGTACAGCAGGCCGATCCTGCCGAAGCACCTCTGGGCGGGCCGTTCCGAGGACGAGGTGATGAACGGCGCCAACGAGCGGCCGGTCGGCACCGGGCCGTACGCGTACCACTCGCACGACCAGGACCGCATGGTGTGGGTCAAGCGGGACGGCTGGTGGGCGACGAAGGCGCTGGGCAAGGACGTCAAGCCCAAGTACGTCGTGGACATCGTCAACTCCAGCAACGAGGTCGCGATGGGGCTGCTGCTCCAGAAGGGCCTCGACCTGAGCACCAACTTCCTGCCCGGCATCGCCAACCTGGTCAAGGGGAACTTCGGGATCAGGACGTACTATCCCGAACCGCCGTACATGATGTCGGCGAACACGGCGTGGCTGGTGCCGAACACCACGAAGAAGCCGTTGGACGATCCGGAGTTCCGCAAGGCGCTGGCCTTCTCGGTCGACACGAAGAAGATCGTCGAGAACGTGTACGGCAACCTGGTCAAGGCGGCGAACCCGACCGGCCTGCTGCCGCAGTGGGACAAGTACGTCGACCGGGGTGTGGTGGACCGGCTCGGCTTCTCCTACGATCCGGCGCGGGCCAGGAAGCTGCTCGCGGACGCGGGTTACAAGGACACCGACGGCGACGGGTTCGTCGAGACGCCGAGCGGCGGCGAGATCTCGCTCAAGCTGATCGTCCCGGCGGGGTGGACCGACTGGATGGAGGCGAGCCGCGTCATCAGCGCGGGCGCCAAGGCGGCCGGGATCGCCGTCGAGCCGGACTTCCCCGACTACAACGCGCTGGTGGACGCCCGCAACTCCGGCCGGTTCGACCTGGTGCTGAACAACGAGAAGCAGCTCGCGAACACGCCGTGGCTGTACTACGACTACCTGTTCCGGACGCCGGTGCGGAAGCTGCAGACCACGGTGAACTTCGCCCGGTACGAGAACGAGAAGGCGTGGGACCTCGCCCAGCGGCTCGACGGCGTCAGGACGGACGACATCGACGGCATGAAGCGGATCACCTCCGAGCTCCAGCGGATCCAGCTCGAGGACATGCCGGTGATCCCGCTCTGGTACAACGGCCTCTGGTCGCAGACCAGTGACGCGGTGTGGAAGAACTGGCCGTCCAGCGCCCCGGGCGCGCCCAAGCACGCGCCGACCGTGTGGCGCAACTGGCTGGAGATGGGCGGTGTTCTGATGCTGACCGAGCTCCAGCCCGTGGCGGGCTGACCCCGGACCGACCTTTCGCGCCCCCTCCCCTCTCCGATAGAGCCTCCCCTCCCCGGCAGAGCTTCCCTTGGCCCGGCAGAGCTTCCTCTGGTCGGCAGAGCTCTTCTGGCGGCCCCTCCACGGGCCTTGGCCCAGCTCACCGGGGAGCCTGGCCGACCGAGGGAGCCCCGTGCGACTCCGTGCGACTCCGTGCGACCCCTGCGGCCCCATGCGACCAGTGCGGCCGGATGGGACTCCATGGGAGTCCCGGAGAAGGCCTGAGGGACCCGGTGATTCGGGGGGCGCCACTTCGCGACCGGGAGGTCAGCATGTCCCGATATTTCGGCAGAAAGCTGCTCATCTACGGCCTGACGTTCTTCGTGGCCGTCACGATCAACTGGATGATCCCGCGGTTCATGCCGGGCGACCCGGTGCAGAGCATGCTCGCCCGGGCCAACATCGCGCAGCCCGAGGCCGTCGAGGCCATGCGGGCCCACTACACCGACCTGTTCGGGTTCGACCTGCCCCTGTGGAAGCAGTACGCCAACTTCTGGGCGGCGCTGTTCCGGGGCGACCTCGGCATCAGCATCTGGCTGTTCCCCACACCGGTCACCGACGTCATCGCCCGGGCGGTGCCGTACACGCTGGGGTTGCTGCTCCCGGCGGTGCTGCTGAGCTGGATCGCCGGCAACAGGTTCGGCGCGTTCGCGGCACGCAGGAAGTGGCTGGACAACACGGCGCTCCCGATCGGCTACGTGCTGACCGCGACCCCGTACATGTGGCTGGCGATCCTGCTCGCCTGGGGGCTGGGCGTCGTGGCGGGGGTGCTGCCGGTCGCCGGGGCGTACAGCTTCGCGATGCGGCCGGAGTGGTCGTGGGACTTCGCGGGAAGTCTCCTGCAGCACTGGCTGCTGCCGTTCGCCTCGCTGTTCCTGGTGGCGTTCGGCGGGTGGGCGATCGGGATGCGCAACATGATCATCTATGAGCTGGAGGCGGACTACGTCCACTACCTCCAGTCGCTCGGCGCGTCCCGCCGGCTGGTGCGGCGGTACGCCTTCAGGAACGCGGTCCTGCCGCAGATCACCGGCCTGGCCCTGCAGCTCGGCGTCCTGGTCGCCGGGGCCCTGGTGACCGAGATCGTCTTCTCCTATCCGGGGCTCGGGCACCTGATCCTCCAGGCGATCCAGAACCAGGACTTCTTCCTGCTCCAGGGGACCTTCCTCTTCATCGTCATCGGCGTGCTGATCGCCAACTTCGTCATCGACGTCGCGTACGTCGTGGTCGATCCGCGCACCCGGATCGGGATGGGAGGGGCCGCGTGACCGCCACCCGGGCCCCGCGCCGCGAGGCGCCGCGCTTCGTGCCGCGCAACGGGAAGCTGATCGCCGGGCTGACCGTGGTCCTGGCGTTCCTGCTTGCCGCGCTGTTCGTGCCGCTGACCGTCGACCACGCCCCGAACGAGTACGTCGGCCCCGCGGCGGCGCCGCCGTCGGCGGAGTACTGGTTCGGCACCACGACCTTCGGCCAGGACGTCTTCGCCCAGTTCGTGTACGGCCTGCGCGCGACCTTCCTGGTCGGGCTCCTCGGCGGCGGGCTGGCGGCCGTCATCGGGATGGCGGTGGGGTTCGTCGCCGGATACCGGGGCGGCCTGGTGGACGAGGTCCTCACCATGCTGACCAACATCGTCCTCGTGCTACCCGCGCTGGTCGTCCTCCTGATCGTCAACGCGTACCTGGGGGTGCGCGACGTCGGCGCCCAGGCGCTGTTCATCGGGCTGACCTCGTGGCCGTGGGCGGCGCGGGCGATCAGGGCGCAGACGTTCTCGCTGCGCTCGCGCGACTTCGTGGACCTTGCGCGGCTCAGCGGCATGCGCACTCCCAAGATCATCGCCAGGGAGATCGCGCCGAACATGAGCTCCTACCTGTTCATGACGTTCATCCTGCTGTTCGGCGGGGCGATCCTGATCGCGGCCTCGCTGGACTTCATCGGGCTCGGCCCGACCGAGGGCGTCTCCCTCGGGCTGATGCTCAACAACGCGGCCCGATGGAGCGCCCTGCACCTCGGCATGTGGTGGTGGTTCGTGCCGCCGGGCGCCGGGATCACGGCCGTCGTCGGCGCGCTCTACGTCATGAACGTCGGGCTGGACGAGGTCTTCAACCCCAAGCTGAGGGAGATGTGAGGTGTCCCCGTGTCCCTGACGGTCACCGACCTCCGGGTCCACTACCGGACGGCGCGCGGCGACGTCCAGGCGCTGGACGGCGTCACGTTCACCGTCGCCGACGGCGAGATCGTGGGTCTGGCCGGCGAGTCCGGCTCGGGCAAGTCCACGCTCGGCACCAGCCTGATCCGGCTGAACGGCCGGATGCGCCACGTCGGCGGCACGGTCGAGCTGGACGGCGTCCCGCTGCCCATCGGCGACTCCGCGGCCATGGACCGGTTCCGTTTCCGATCGATCTCGGTCGTCCCGCAGTACTCGATGAGCGCGCTCAACCCCACCAGGAAGATCGGCAGGATGGTCGCCGAGCTGCTGGCCTCGCGGGGCGAGCGGCTGGACCCGGCCGAGCTGGAGCGCCGCCTCGCGCTGGTGGGGCTGTCCTCCGACGTGCTCGGCCGCTATCCGATCGAGTTGTCCGGCGGCATGAAGCAACGGGTCGTCATGGTCGTCTCCACGCTGCTGAACCCGTCGTTGCTCATCGCCGACGAGGTCACCTCGGCCCTGGACGTGTCCAGCCAGAAGGCGGTGGCCGGGACGCTCCTCGGCCTGCGTGACAAGGGCCTGGTGACCAGCATGATCGTCGTCACGCACGACATCTCGCTCGTGTACCAGATCGCCGACACGATCGCCGTGATGTACGCGGGGCGGCTGGCCGAGAAGGCCCCGGCCGACGTGGTCGTCACCGAGCCCCGGCACCCGTACACCCGGCTGCTGATCTCCTCGCTTCCCGAGGTCGGCGTACGGCGGGCGGAGCGGCGGCTCGACGGCATCCCGGGCGCGCCGCCGTCGCTGCTCGACCCGCCGGAGGGCTGCCGCTTCCGGGACCGCTGCCCGCTCGCGTACGACCGGTGCGCGGAGCGGCCGCCGTTCGCCGAGGTGGCTCCGGGCCACTTCGTCGCCTGCTGGAAGGCCGCGTGATGCTGCGACTCGACGGTGTCTCCAAGGTCTATCGGGTCGGCGCGTTCGGCGGGCGGGAGCTGCGGGCGGTGTCGGACGTCAGCTTCGAGGTCGGCCCCGGTGAGATCGTCTCCCTGATCGGCGAGAGCGGCAGCGGCAAGAGCACGCTCGGCCGCATGGTGCTCCGGCTCGCCTCCGTCACCGAGGGGACGATCACCTTCGACGGGACGGACATCTCGGCCGTCCGGTCGCCCAAGGCGTACTACCGGCAGGTCCAGGGCGTCTTCCAGGACCCGTTCAGCTGCTTCAACCCGGTCTTCCCGGCCGACCGCGTCTTCACGACGATCAGGCGGGAGTACTTCCCCGACGTGGGCGGGGAGGAGTGGCGCGAGCGGGTGGATGCCTCCCTGGCCGGAGTCCGGCTCGACCCCGGCCAGGTGCTCGGCAGGTATCCCCACCAGCTCAGCGGCGGGCAGCTCCAGCGGATGCTGATCGCCCGCGCCCTGCTGCTCGACATCCGGCTGCTGGTCGCCGACGAGATCATCAGCATGCTCGACGCCTCCACCCGCGTCGACGTGCTCAACCTGCTCGGTGACCTGCGCGCCCGCGGGCTCGGCATCCTGTTCGTCACCCACGACCTGTCGCTCGGCACGTACGTCAGCGACCGCACCGTGGTGCTGCGCCGGGGGAGGGTCGCCGAGACGGGGCCGACCGACCGCGTGTTCGCCGACCCGCTCCACCCGTACACGCGGGCGCTGCTGGACTCCGTCCCCCGGCTGCACGTGAGATGGGCGGAGCGGCCGGACGGAGCACGACCGGAGAGCGGGGCTCCCTGCCCGTTCCACGACCGCGCCCTCGGCACGCCCGTACGCGGAGACCTGGCCGAGCCGGAGAGGGGGCACTTCGTGGCCTGTGCCGGGCCCGACGCGTGTCCCGCGGCCGAGCGGCCGGAGGCGGCGAGGGGCTTTCCGGCGGGGCGCTTTTCGACGAGGGGCTTTCTGACGAGGGGCTTTCTGACGGGGCGCTTTCCGAAGAGGCGTTCTCCGAAGGAGCGCGAGAAGGAGACAGCGTGAGCTCGTACCACCCGCTGCACGACGGCTGGACCGTCACCGCCGTGTCCTCCACGGGGCAGTCCCGCCCGGTGGTCGCCGGGGTCCCGGCCGCGGTTCCCGGCTGCGTCCACACCGACCTGCTCGCCGCCGGACTCATCGACGACCCCTACCTCGACGACAACGAGGACCGGCTGACCTGGATCGGCCGCACCGACTGGGCGTACGAGACCGCCTTCACCTGGGCGGGCACCGCTGACGAGCGTGCCGACCTGGTGTGCGAGGGGCTGGACACGGTCGCCGCGATCGTGCTGAACGGCACCCGGGTCGGGACCACCGCCAACATGCACCGGTCGTACCGCTTCTCCGTCCGGCACCTGCTGCGCGAGGGCGAGAACACCCTGAAGGTGCTCTTCACCGCCCCCTACGGCTACGCCGAGGCGCAGCGGGCCGCCCTCGGCGACCGGCCGGGCGCGTACGCCGAGCCGTACCCGTTCATCAGGAAGATGGCGTGCAACTTCGGCTGGGACTGGGGGCCGACGCTGGTGACCG
Source organism: Microtetraspora niveoalba (assembly GCF_001570405.1). GTDB lineage: Bacteria > Actinomycetota > Actinomycetes > Streptosporangiales > Streptosporangiaceae > Microtetraspora > Microtetraspora niveoalba. Next base: position 10,879 of record NZ_BBYM01000063.1, read on the forward strand.
CCGGGATCTGGCGGCCGATCGGCGTCCACACGTGGAGCACCGCCCGGCTGGCCGAGGTGCGCCCGCTGGTCACACTCGACGGTCCCGACGGGAGGGTGGACGTCCACGTCACCGTGGACCGCGCCGCGCAGGTCCCGCTCACCGTGACGGCGGCCGTGGCCGGGGTGACCGAGTCCGTACGGCTCGCGCCCGGCGAGCGCACCGCCGTCGTCACGCTGACCGTGCCCGCCCCCGACCTGTGGTGGCCCCGCGGCTACGGCGAGCAGCCGCTCTATCCGCTGACCGTCCAGCTCGGCGAGGGCGTCGACGTGTGGACGCGGGAGATCGGCTTCAGGTCCGTCGCCCTGGACCGGACGGACGACGCCTTCACCCTCGTGGTCAACGGCGCGCCGGTGTTCGTGAAGGGGTTCAACTGGATCCCGGACGACTGCTTCCCGAGCCGGATCACCCGCGAACGGCTCGCGGAACGGCTCGGCCAGGCCGTCGGCGCGGGCGCGAACACGCTGCGCGTCTGGGGCGGCGGCATGTACGAGAGCGAGGATTTCTACGCCCTCGCCGACGATCTGGGGCTGCTGGTCTGGCAGGACTTCCCGTTCGCCTGCGCGGCCTATCCGGAGGAGGGGCCGTTCACGCAGGAGGTGGAGGCCGAGGCGCGCCGCCACGTCGCCCGTCTCGCCGGGCACCCCAGCCTGGCGATCTGGTGCGGCAACAACGAGAACATCGAGGGCCACGCCGACTGGGGCTGGCAGGACGCGCTCGACGGCCGGAGCTGGGGCGCCGGCTTCTACTACGACCTGCTGCCGAAGATCGTGGCCGAGCTGGACCCGACCCGTCCGTACTGGCCGGGCAGCCCCTACTCGGGCGCGCCCGACCTGCCGCCGAACGACCCGGCCAAGGGGACCACGCACATCTGGACGGTGTGGAACTCCCACGACTACACGCACTACGCGACGTACACGCCGAGGTTCGTGGCGGAGTTCGGCTTCCAGGGCCCTCCGGCGTACGCGACGCTGCGCCGGGCGGTGCGCGACGAGCCGCTGACCCCGGACTCGCCCGGGGTGCGGCACCACCAGAAGGCGGTCGACGGCGGCGCGAAGCTGCTGCGCGGCCTCGGCGAGCACCTGCCCCGGCCGGAGGGGGTCGACGACTGGCACTACTCCACCCAGCTCAACCAGGCCAGGGCGGTGGCCTTCGGCGTCGAACGTTTCCGCGCGCTCGCGCCGTACTGCATGGGCACGATCGTCTGGCAGCTCAACGACTGCTGGCCGGTCACCTCCTGGGCGGCGGTGGACGGCGACGGGCGGCGCAAACCGCTCTGGTACGCGCTGCGACGGGCCTACGCCGACCGGCTGCTCACGTTCCAGGACGCGGCCGTGGCCGTCGTCAACGACACCGCGCGCGAGTGGGCCGGCGAGATCGAGGTCGTCCGGACGGCGTTCGACGGGGAGGTCCTCGCCGCGGAGCGCCACCGGGTGGCGGCGCCCCCGCGCGGGGTGACCCGGTGGGAGCCGAGCGCCGCGGTCGTCACCCCGGGCGGCCCGGGGGAGATGCTGGTCGCGACCCTGGACGGGGTGCGGGCGCTGCGGTTCTTCGCGGAGGACCCGGCGGCCGGCCTTCCGGCGGCCGAGTTCGACACGGCCGTGGAGGAGGACGATGACGGCCTGCGGGTCAGCGTGACCGCGCGGACCCTCGTGCGCGAGCTGGCGATCTTCCCGGACCGGCTCGACCCCCGGGCCGTCGTGGACGAGCAGCTCGTCACGCTGCTCCCGGGGGAGACCGCCGTGTTCCGGATCTCCGGCGCCGGTCCCGACACCCTCGATCCCGGCGCGCTGGTCCGCCGTCCCGTGTTGCGCTGCGTGAACGAGGACCCCTGACCACCGCGTGCGCCCGCGCACATGTGCGGCCGAAAGTACGTGATCTCTGGGTAGCATGGGCCGTCCACGACGGTGCGGATCGACCTGACGAGCGAGGAATGTTCATGCGGTTCAGCCCGGGTTCATTCGTCGTTGAGCGTGTCCGGGCAGAGTGAGCCCGGCCTCCCCCACCACGAGGAATTTCGAGATGGATCTGCTGACCAATGCGATCAAGGCCCACCCCTGGGGCTCCCGCACCGCCATCGCCGGGCTGACCGGGCGCACCGCCTCCGGGCCCGAGGCCGAGATGTGGTTCGGCGCCCACCCCTCCGGGCCGTCGCGGCTCACCCGTGACGGGGTCGTGCTGACCCTCGCCGACGCGATCGCCGCCGACCCGGTGGCCGAGCTGGGGCGGCCGTCGGTCGAGCGCTTCGGCGAGCGCCTGCCGTACCTGCTGAAGCTGATCGCGGTGGAGCGCCCGCTCTCGCTCCAGGTGCATCCCGACGCGGAGCAGGCGGCGGACGGCCATGCCAGGGGAGACGGGAACTACTGCGATCCGTGGCCGAAGCCGGAGCTGATCTGCGCGCTCACGCCGTTCTCCGCGCTGGCCGGGCTGCGCGCTCCCGAGCAGGCCGCGATGCTCGTCGAACGGCTCGGCGTGGCGGCGATGAGGCCCGTCGTCGCGCGCCTCGCCGCCGGTGACATGTTGTCCGCGCTCCGCGTGCTGCTCGACCTGCCCGGCGCCAGGGCCGACCTGGTCCGCTCGATCGTGTGGGCCGCCTCGGCCGTCCACCACCCGGACTACGAGCTGGTCACCCGGCTGGCCCGGCTGTACCCCGAGGATCCCCTGGTCCTCGCCCCGCTGCTGATGCGCAGGCACGAGCTCGAACCCGGCCAGGCGATGTACCTCGGCGCGGGCGTGCTGCACTGCTACATCTCGGGGTTCGGCGTCGAGATCATGGGCAGCTCGGACAACGTGCTGCGCGCCGGGCTGACCGGCAAGCCGATCGACGTGGACGAGCTGCTGCGTGTCACCGACGCCGCCGCCGTCCCGCTGCCCGTCGAGCCGGACGGCGACGCGTACGTGCCCCCGTGCCCCGAGTTCCTGCTGCGCAGGATCGTCCCCGGCCCCGGACGGACCCTGCCCGGCGCGCTGCCCCGGATCCTGCTCTGCGTCGAGGGGGTGGTGCAGGCCGGCGACGAGGTCAAACTCCGCCCCGGCGACTCGGTGTTCGTGCCCGCCTCCGAAGGCCCGGTCACGGTCGCCGGCGACGGCACCGTCTTCTGCGCCGAACCCCGCGTCCTCTAGCCCGGCCGCCTTCCCGGCCGGGGAGGCTCACAGGACATGGACGGCCAGGGCGTACCCGCCGGTCGCGGCCAGGACGCCGAGCAGCAGGCTGCCGACGGCGTTCAGGCCCGCCTCCGCGTACGACCCCTCCTCAAGCAGGCGTACGGTCTCGAACCCGAACGTGCTGAACGTCGTCAGGGCGCCGCAGAAACCGGTCCCGGCCAGCGTGGCGACCAGCGGGCCCGGCTGGAGCCCGGTGAGCAGGCCGAGGACGAACGAGCCGACGACGTTGACCGCGAACGTCCCCCACGGGAAGACGGTGTCGTGCCACCGCTGGACCATCCGGTCCATGAGATATCGGGCCGGAGCGCCCACCGCGCCGCCGAGGAACACCAGCAGGAGGGTCACGCGCGGCGCCCGACGTAGCGATAGACCTCGACCGGCTCCACGGTGACCAGGCCCTCGGTGACGAGCTCGTCCAGCTCCGCGACGAAGTCGGTGATCCGCTCCTCCGTGTCCACGATGACGATCGCCACCGGCAGGTCCTCCCCCAGGGAGAGCAGCCTGCTGGTGTGGATGAGCGAGGACGCGCCGAACCCCTCGATGCCGCGGAACACGCTCGCCCCCGCCAGGCCCTTCCGGTGCGCCCGATGGACGATCTCCGTGTAGAGCGGCCGGTGATGGTACTGGTCGGTCTCACCGACGTAGATCGTGAGCCGCCAGGCGTCGCCGTGCAGCCTCATCGCGCCTCCTCCCGCGCGCCGCGCCGTACGGGGACGCGGGCGACGAGCCGGGCGACCGTCATGCCGCACCAGACCGCGGCCAGCCCGGCGGCGAGGCTGACCACCGCGTAGACGGCGGCCGTCGGCGCGGCCAGCCGCGTGATCTCGACGGCCACCGTGGAGAAGGTGGTGTACCCGCCGAGGAATCCCACGCCCAGGAACGGCCGGACGTACCGGCTCGGCGGCCACACCTGGAGGACGAACACCATCAGCGCGCCCAGCACGAGGCAGCCGGTCAGGTTGACGACCAGGGTCCCCCAGGGGAAGCCGTCCGCCCCGGCCGGTACGGCGGAGCCGACCAGGTAGCGCGCGATGCTGCCGAGCCCTCCGCCGAGCGCGATCACGCCGAGCACGCCGAGCGCGCGGCCGCGCGCTCTCGCCGGCCGCCCGCGGAACACGTCCTGCCCGGTGCCGGAAGGTGTCATGGTGCCGATGCTATCGACGTGTCGCCGGCGGGCTCGGAGACGCCCGTGCCCGGCGGTCAGCGCACGGCGCGTCGGTCCGTCATCCGGCGCGTGAGGCGCGTCGGTCCGTCATCCGGCGCGTGAGGCGCGTCGGTCCGTCATCCGGCGCGCGAGGCGCCGGGCCAGATGCTGGGTGAGCCGGCCGTGGGCCACGGCCAGCGCGCCGAAGGCCACGGCGAGCGCGGCGAGCAACGGCAGGATCCCGTCGTCGGCCAGGAGGATCGCCTGCCCGTCCGCGAAGCCGGTCCGCGCCACGGCCCATCCCAGGACCCCCGCCGTCACCCACCGGCCGGCCCGGGCGATCGCCGGGCGCGCGGCCGAGGTGGCGGCGGCCGGCACGCTCAGCACGACGAAGACGAGGAGGATCCCGGCCGTACCGGCGAGTGAGAACGAGCCTTCCGAGCCGATGGAGATCGCGACCAGGCGCATGAGCAGGCGCGCGGCGAGGCCCGCCAGCAGTCCCGCGCAGAGCGCCGCGGCGAGCACGGAGGCGACGACCACCCCCGCCGTGGCCCTCGCGGCCGTTCCGTCCGTCCGCCGGAGCGTATCGGCCAGGCCGACGCGCGATTCCTTCTCCATGCCGCCTCCACGCCCTAAGTACGAGAGACGTTATAAATAGCGGCGCCTCGGGCGGGCAACGGCGAAACGGAACCGGCATCCGCTCGTTATCGATCGCGCCTGGGCCAGGGGTGCAGCCGGACGGTCGAGACGATCTCGGTGCGGTCGCCGGGAAGGACACATTCGGCGATCTCGACCACGCGTCCCGCGGTGTCGATCGAGGTCTTGCGGAGCACGAGCACGGGCAGGGCGGGGGGCACGTCGAGGATCTCCGCCTCCTCGGGAAGCGGGAGCCGTACGGTGACCTCGTCCACGACCTGGTCGATCTCGATGCCGATCGTGGAGAGCTGGTGCGGTGTGCCGCCCGGCCAGGGCTCGTTCTCCGGCGCGAGGAGGGCGGGGTTGGCGGCCGCCATGTCGTACACGAGCCAGGATTTGACCAGGCTCAGCGGGGCGGTCTCCCCGCGCGCCCGGGTCCGGTAGGTGCGGCGCAACATGCGGGTGCCCTCCGGCACGCCGAACCGCCGGGCCAGCTCGGCCCCGGCCGGGACCGAGCCGAACTCCGTGGAGAACTCCAGTTCTTCACGGGGCAGCCCGGTGTCCCGTTCGGCCGCGCCGGCCCGGCGCCGCTCGTCCTCGGGAAGGAGCGCGCGGTCCTTCTCCCACTGGTAGCGGTCGGTCGTCCGCCGGAGACGCCGGCGACCTGCGGTCACAGGGTCTTCACTTCCCCGTGAGAGTCTTCTACGCCAGGAGAGGGACGGTGTTCCGCGCCGGGCGGCGCCGTTCGCGTCGTCGCTCTCGCGGGTGTGGGCTCGCGACGTCCGCGCTACGGCACCGTCAGCGCGGAGACGATCTTGTCGATGGTCTTCTCGCCCGGCTTGTGCTTGGCCAGGTTCTTACGAAGCGAGGTGAGCTTGGTGTCGTCGGCGGCGTAGGGCCGGTACTCCATCACCTCGTGCGCCCACCGGTCGGGGTTCGGCACCCCGGCCGCCTGGAGCGCCGCGGCGATCTCGTTCTCGGGGGCGTTGTTGGCCGAGACCTTGCCGGTCTTGCCGGTCTTTCCGGCCTTCTCGTTCCCGTTCACCGCCGCGGCGGGCGAGGCCGCCGTGTCGGACGCCCCGTCCGAGGAGCTGCCGCCGCAGGCGGCGAGCGAGGCCGAGGCCGCGATCGACACCACGGCCAACATCAGCTTGGCTGATCTCACTTGTGTCCGTCCTTCATGTCGTGGTCGTGAAGGCTGGGGGGACACGCCTTTCGGATCTCTGCCGACCATCAATATCAGCTTCGAAACGCGGGACTCGGACCTCAATCTCGGTGTCGGGTCATTCCACGGTCAGGGGACGGCATTCGTGATCTCCCCGCACATTGCGCGCGGCCGTGACCACGTTCGCGAGCGCCGCCTCGACCTCCTCGTACGTCCGGGTCTTCAGGCCGCAGTCCGGATTGACCCAGAGCCGGTGCGCGGGCAGCACCCGCAGCGCCGCGCGGAGCGACTCCTCGACTTCGGCGACGTCGGGGACGCGGGGCGAGTGGATGTCGTACACGCCCGGGCCGAGCCCGCGTCCGAACCCTCCGACCGCGGGCTCGCGCAGCAGCCGCGCGTGCGACCGCGCCGACTCGACGCTGGTCACGTCGGCGTCGAGCGCGTCCACCGCCGCGATGATCTCGTCGGCGTCCGAGTAGCACAGGTGCGTGTGGATCTGCGTCCGGTCGCTCGCGCCGGACGTCGCCCGCCGGTACGCGGCCACGGCCCAGGCGAGGTACCCGTCCCGCGCGGCGCGACGCAGCGGCAGCAGCTCGCGGAGCGCCGGCTCGTCCACCTGGATGATCGACACGCCCGCGGCCTCCAGGTCGCGCACCTCGTCGCGTACGGCGTCCGCCACCTGGAACACGACGTCGCGCAGGGGCAGGTCGTCGCGGACGAACGACCACGCCACGATGGTCACCGGCCCGGTGAGCATCCCCTTGACCGGGCGATCCGTCAGAGACCGGGCATATCCCGCCCAGCGTACGGTGATCGGTTCGGGACGCCGGACGTCGCCGTGCAGGATCGGGGGGCGGGTGCAGCGGGAGCCGTACGACTGCACCCAGCCGTGGCGGGTGACGGCGAAGCCGTCGAGGTGCTCGGCGAAGTACTGCACCATGTCGTTGCGTTCCGGCTCTCCGTGTACGAGCACGTCCAGGCCGAGCCGCTCCTGCAGCGCGACGGCGCGGGCGATCTCGCTCCTGACCAGGGTCTCGTAGCCGGCCTCGTCCAGCCGCCCGGCGGCCAGCGCCGCCCGGGCCTCCCGCAGCTCCCCGGTCTGCGGGAACGACCCGATCGTCGTGACGGGGAGCACAGGCAGCCGCAGGTGCTCCGCCTGCGCCGCCGCCCGCACCGCGTACGGGCTGCGTGCGGCCGGCTCCTCCGGAACGGCGGCGGGCTCGTCTGGGAGGGGCGGGGGACTCCCGGCGTCCGCGACCCGCGCCGACGCGGCCGACGCGGCCGGGGCGGCGGCGAGGAGGGAGGCCAGCTCGACCACCTCGGCGACCTTCTGCTCGGCGAAGGCGAGCCGCCGCCGCAGCGCGGGATCGAGGTCCGCCTCCCGCTCGACGTCGTACGGCACGTGCAGGAGCGAGCAGGAGGTGCCGACGACGACGTGCGCCGCCCGCTCCCGTACGGACCGGAGGGAGGCGAGCGCCCGGTCGCGGTCCGTCCGCCACACGTCGCGCCCCGACACCACGCCCGCGACCACGGTCTTGCCGCCGAGGTCGGCGTCCGCGGGCAGGGAGCCGCGCACCAGGTCCAGGCCGATCGCCTCGACGGGCGTGCCGGCGAGCACCGGCAGCGCCTCGCCGGGGTCGCCGAAGTACGTGGCCACGAACAGCGCGGGTCTGGCGGGCGCCGAGCCGAGCCGCAGGTAGGCCGCGCGTACGGCGGCCAGCTCCTCCTCCGTCCGGTCCGCGACCAGCGCGGGCTCGTCGAGCTGCACCCAGCCGACGCCTTCGGCGGCGAGCGCCTCCAGCAGGCGCTCGTACGCGGGGAGCAGGTCGGGCAGCCGGTCCAGCGGGGCGAACCCGGCCGGGGCGCCCGGCGTCGGCTCCGACAGCAGCAGGAACGTCACCGGCCCGAGCAACACCGGACGCGTGTCGAGGCCCAGCGCGCGGGCCTGGCGCACCTCGGCCAGAGGCTTGTCACCCGCGAGACGGAAAGCGGTGTCCGGGCCGATCTCCGGCACGATGTAGTGGTAGTTCGTGTCGAACCACTTGGTCATGCGCAGCGGCGCGATCCCGGCGGCGCCCCTGGCCATCGCGAAGTAGGCGTCCTCGGCGGCCAGGCCCCGATAGCGCTCCGGCACCGCGTCGAACAGCACGGCCGTGTCGAGCACCTGGTCGTAGAACGAGAACGTGTTGGACGGCACCGCTCCCAGGCCGAGCGCGTCGAGCCGCCGCCAGGTGTCCTCACGCAGGCGAGCGCCGGTCGCCCGGAGCTCGTCGTACGTGATCCGGCCGCTCCAGAAGGACTCGAGGGCGTGTTTCAGCTCGCGGTCCGGTCCGATCCTCGGATAGCCGAGGACGGTGGAGGCGGGGAAGCGCGTCGGGGGTGCGGCGGTCATGGCGGACTCCCTGATGGGACCGCTCGGAAGCGGTCGGGCGGATCGGACGAGCGCATCCTGCCCGGGTCCGTCCGCCCCGCCGCCGATCCATCGCCGTCGCTTATGACTCCACGGGTTTGCGGACCAGCAGGTGCGCCTGCGGGAACCCCCGCTTCGCGTCCTCGCTCCCGGCGAGGATCAGCCGGGCCACCTCGACCAGCCCGGTCTCCCGCAGCAGCTCCGCGAGGCGGTCCGGCGACCAGCGGTACGCGGTCGCCACCGCGTGGTCGAACGCCTCCGGCGGGGCCGAAGGCTCGTCGTGCGCCTGGAAGCTGAGCAGCAGCAGGCCGCCCGGGGCGAGCACCCGGTAAAACTCGGCGAGCGCCTCCGGCAGCCGATCCGGCGGCGTGTGGATGATCGAGTAGCGGGCGAGCACGCCGCCGAGCACGCCGTCCGCCAGGTCGAGATCGGTCATCGATCCGACGTCGAACCGCAGGTGGGGGTAGGCACGGCGGGCCAGGCCGATCATCTCCGGCGACAGGTCGACGCCGAAGGCGGTCAGTCCGAGCGTGTGGAGGTGGGCCGTCACGTGCCCGGGGCCGCAGCCGAGATCGGCGACCTCGCCGGCACCCCCGGCCCGCACCAGCCCGGCGAACGCGGCGATCGCCGCACGGTCCAGGTGCTCGTTCTCGAACATGGGGAGGACGAGCTCGACGTAGTCGCCGGCCAGCCTGTCGTAGGACTCCCGAGTGGTGCTCAGATGGAGGGGTTCGATCATGTGTGCGCATCCTAGCGCGGCACCCGGTGGACCCGGGTCCGTTCACCGGGGTCCGTGAGGCGCGTCCATTGACGCCGCTTATGGATGGGCGGGCGATACTGGAGCGTGGATCCCAGCCCTCCCGTGCGTGACATCCGGTGCTTCGCGCTCGTCGCGCGCCACCGCAGCTTCTCCCGCGCCGCCGTGGAGATGGGCATGTCGCAGCCCGCGATGAGCCAGGCGATCGGCCGCCTCGAACGCGCGCTGCGGCTCCGGCTGTTCGAGCGGACCAGCCGCGAGGTACGGCTGTCGCCGTCCGGGGCCGCGCTCCTGCCGCGCGCCGAGGCGCTGCTGGAGACGGCGGACGTGTTCGCCGCCGAGGCGGCCCGGCTGGCGGCGGCGGAGCGGCCGACGATCCGGCTGGCGTACGCGCCGCTCGTCGGCGGCCTCGCGG
>NZ_BBYM01000064.1 GCF_001570405.1 Microtetraspora niveoalba
GCCGGAGGCGACCGGGTCCGGTGCCGGGACCTCCGGGACCGGCGCGCCGGGGGCCGGGAGCTTCGGGTCCGCCGCCTCGGGCGCCGGTACGCCGGCGGCCGCCACGCCGGGAGCCGGGACCCCGGGGACCGGCGCGTCCCGGACGGGGGCGCCGGGAGACGGCGCCGGGGGCGCGACCGGAGCCGCCTCCGGGCGCGGATCCTTCGAGGCCGCGAAACCCGCCACACGGCCCGCCCAGGGCCTCGCCCGGCCGTTCTCCGAGGTTCCAACCGCGTACTCCGCCGGAGCCGGAGCCGGAGCCGGCCCCGGTGCGGGCGCGGACGGCGGCGACCCGCTCGACTCGCTGTTCTCCGACCGGGCGGACGCCGTCGCGCCGGGCGGCCAGGACACCCAGCTCAGCGCCTGGGGCGGCACGCCGGCCGCTCCGGCGCGCACCCGCCCGGTGCCGATGCTCCGCGCCGCGCTGGTGATCGTCCCCGCCCTGCTGATCGTCGCGGGCGTGGCCGGGTACATCGGCCTGCGCCAGGGCGAGCAGGAGTCGCCCCCGACGGGCGGCGCGGCGCTGAACACCGCCGCCCCCGGTAAGAGCCACGTCTCCGCGCCCCCCTCGCAGTCCACCGCCTCTCCCTCGCCGTCGCCGAGTCCCTCGCCCTCGCGGTCCGCCGAGATCCCCAAGGGCTGGCGCCTGCACAAGGACAAGTGGGGCTTCTCGGTCGCTCTACCGAAGGGCTGGGAGGAGTACAAGCGGACCAGTACCGGCGTCTACTTCCGAGGCGACGACCGCAGCCAGTACCTGCAGATCGACACGACCAGCACGCCCGGCAGCAGCGCGCTGAGGGACTGGAAGAAGCAGGAGAAGACCGCCAAATACGGCTTCGGCGGCTACGAGCTCATCGGCATCAGGAAGGTGGACTACTTCCTGGACGCCGCCGACTGGGAGTTCACCTGGCGGACCTGGAGCGGCAAGGCGCACGTGATCAACCGGGGCTTCGTGACCGACAAGCGCCACGGTTACGCCATCTACTGGCACACGCGGGACAACCGCTGGAAGAAGGAGTACCACTACTTCGAGACGTTCACGTCGACGTTCACCCCCGCGAAGTGACGCGCGGACGCCCGCCCGCGCCCCGTGGCGCGGCGCGGGCGCAGACCGGTCCGGCCGGCGGGCCCTGAGGGAGGAGAGGGCGCCGCCGGCCGGACCGGGACCCATCACCAGGCGGCCGGCTTGCCCTTCTGGAAGACCCACACGTCGAAGAAGGCGGTCAGGTCCGTGCCCGACGCGTTCTCCGCGGCGCGGATGAACGCGGCCGTGTCCGCGTTGCCGTGCCGGTGCTCGGCGGCCCAGTCCTTGATCAGCTTGAAGAAGGCCGCGTCGCCGATCTTGCCGCGCAGCGCGTGCAGCGTCATCGCCCCGCGGTTGTACGGCACGCTGCCGAACATGTCCTCCGGCCCGGGGTCGGCCAGCGTGACCTGCCAGAACGACGACGTCGCCGCCCGGCCGTAGTTGCTCGCGCCGGCGAAGGTCTGCTGCGCGGTCGCGCCGCCGGTGTGCTCGGTCCAGAGCCAGGTGGCGTACGTCGCGAAGCCCTCGTTGAGCCAGATGTCGGACCACTTCGTCGGCGTCACGCTGTCGCCGTACCACTGGTGGGCCAGCTCGTGGGCCATCGTGCCGACGCTCGGGGCACTGGAGAAGATCGGCTTGGTCTGGGTCTCCAGCGCGTACCCGACGTTCGGGGCGCGGTCGATGATCGCGCCGGTGGAGCCGAACGGGTACGGCCCGAAGATCGAGGAGAAGTACTCCATCATGTCCGGGATCTTGGAGACGGCGTTGGCGGACTGGGCCACCAGGCGCGGGTCGACCGCGGTGTAGATCGGGATCCCGCTCGGCGTCGTCGACTCGGTGACGGTGAAGTTCCCGATCGTCACCGTGGCGAGGTAGGTCGCCATCGGCTCGGCCGAGTCCCACACGAAGGTGGTCCTGCCGTTCTCGGTCGTCTGCGAGACCAGGCGGCCGTTGCCGACGGCGGTGATCCCCTCGGGGACGGTCGCGTGGAAGGTGAAGGTCGCCTTGTCCGTCGGGTGGTCGCTGCCGGGGAACCAGGCGGGCGCGCCCTGCGGCTCGCCGGCCACGAACGCGCCGTCGTCGGTCGGCACCCAGCCCTCGATGGAGCCGTCCGGGTCGGTGATGACCGGCGGCGTCCCGGCGTACTTCACGGTGACCGTGAACTGCTCGCCGGACTTGAGCTTGGGGCGCGGGGTGACGACGAGCTCCTGCCCGTCCCGGGTGAACGCGGCCGGGTGCTTGCCGACCTTGAGCTCGCTGATCTCCGGGCCGCGGAAGTCCAGGTCGAACCGGTCCAGGTCCTGGGTCGCGACCGCGGTGATCGTCGTGGTCGCGTCCATGTGCTTGCTCGCCGGGTCGTACGAGAAGGCGATGTCGTAGTGCCGCACGTCGAAGCCGCCGTTGCCCTGGCCGGGGAAGTACGGGTCGCCGACGCCGGCCGCACCGGCCGAGTACCGGGGCGAGCCGGGAGCCCCGGGGGCGGCGAGCGCGGGATGGGCCGCCTGGGCGCCGATCAGGGCGCCCGCCGCGACGGCGAGGGCCGCGCCGCGAAGACGGGAGATTCTCATGCGGGTCCTTTCAGACGGATTCCGGCCGAGGGCCGGCCGGAACCGCTCATGCTGTGTCGGGGACGGAAGGTCGGGGACGGCCGGTGCTCCCGCGTGCGGGAGCACCGGCCCGGGGATCCCGGCCGGGGCGCGGCGAGGTTCCGCGCCCCGACCGGGTCCGGGGACGGGGGTCAGCCGACGACGGAGCGCAGCGGGATGCCCGCCGCGTTCAGCTCGCGGACCATGTCGCGCAGGAAGGGGTGCTCGTCGGCCGCCAGGCCCTCGGGGTTGGGGATCGTGACGTACGTGGAGCCGTCGGCCGAGGCCGTCCTCGCGGTGTCCGTGTACGTCGCGACCACGGCCTCGGTGCGTGCCGCGTCGGCGTCGGCGACCTGGACGACGATGGGCCGCCACTCCCCGGCGAGGTCGTCGGCCGGGGCCGCCTTGGCCGCCTCCGCCCGCAGCGCGTCCGCGTCGCCGCCCGGGGTGGCCGCGAGCTGCCGCTGGGCCGCGTTCCCCGCGGGGAGGAGAAGCGCGTTGGCGACCAGGTGGACGCCGTTCTCGTTGTACGCCCGGAACAGGGGGTTGTAGGCGAACAGCACGGCGTGGCCGGCGCCGGTCGGCTCGTCCACCAGCGCGACCGTGCCCTTCAGCGCGTCGGCCTTGGTCGTGTAGCCGTTCGACCAGAACGCGTCGCCGTCCGGATAGGTGAGGACGTTCGTGCCGGTGCGGCTCGGGTTCAGGATCGGGTCGCCGTTGTTGAACTGGAAGTCCTCCGCCGGGCGGCCGAGCGCGACCCGGCTCCCGGTGTCCACGTTGACGCGGAAGTGCGAGCCGATGACCTGGTACCCGGTCGGCTTGGTCTTCTCGGTGGTGGAGGTCAGGCCCGCCGTCCTGGCGACCCTGGTGCCCTCGTTGCGCAGCCCGACGTACGTGCCGCCCGCGGCGACCCACGCCTTGAGGTTCGCCAGGCCCTCGGCGGTGAGACCGCCGTTCGCGCTGCTGCCGTCCGGCACCAGCAGGACGGAGCGCCCGGTGAACGCGGGGGTGTTGCCGTTGACGTCCGCCGCCGTCACCGGGGTGAGGTCGAGGCCCCAGCGCTCGCCGAGGACGTAGCGCGCCTCGCCGTACGAGCCGGAGGTGGTGGAGACGCCGGCGCCGGCGAACAGGCCGACGTCGGGGACGCGCAGCGCCGTCCCGGAGGCGGCCGCGGCCCGGCCCTCGACGGCCACGCCGTACGAGCGGGCCAGCTTGTCCAGCTCGCCGCGGTTCAGCGCGCTGGCGGGGAGGCTCACCACGCCGGTGGAGAGGTCGCGCGAGAGCGCGACACCCTGGCCGAGCAGGCGGAAGGTGAGCTCGGACGCGGCGGCGGAGTCCATCGGGTAGGAGTAGGAGCCGTTCGCCGGGGCGGCGGAGACGACGCCGCCGTCCATGCCCTTCACGAGATCGGCCTTCGGCGACAGGGCGTCACCGGTGGAGACGGTCGCGACGCCCATCAGCAGTGGGTTGCTCCAGGACGACACGTCGTAGAAGTAGGGGAACGGCACGTAGGGGTCCTGCGCGATCAGCGCCTGGATCCAGTGCTTCTGCGGCTGGTCCATCGGGATCCAGTACGCCCCGGCCGGGACGGTCAGATTCTTCTCGGTGCGCCCGCCGAAGACGTCGGCGTTCGGCACGGTGACCTGCTGCTTGAGCCGGTAGACCTCGACGTCCATGTCGCGCAGCCGCTCGACCAGCCGGCGAACGTCGCCGATCTGGCGGTCCGGCAGCAGGAAGTACGACCGGACCTTGACGTCCGGGACCGGGAACTGGACCGTGTTGGTCGGCTGCACGACCTCGTTCGGCTCCAGCGTGCCCGCCTTGCCCTGCTCGATGGCGGTCTGCCAGATCTTGTAGTAGCCGTCGAGGATCTCGCGCCGGTTGTCGGCGGCCCAGCCGATCGTGGCCCACTGCGTGTTGAACTGCTGCTGCACGCGGTCCTCGACGGACGAGGAGCTCCCCTTCTCGAAGGTCATGCCCGCCGCCCCGAAGCCGGTGGCCGGCACGGTGTCGCCGTACCCCATGTAGAACATGTCGTACGTCGCGTAGTTGAAGTAGCACTCCGTGGTGACCGCGCCGCCGCACGCGCCGTTGTAGCCGAAGCCCGCCGCGTTGGCGGCCCCGATGCGGTTGATCCAGTCCACCGGCTGCGCGGCGATCTCGTGGTGGATCGGGTCGGCGTTCGGCGGGAAGAAGTACTGCCGTCCGCCCATCTCGTGGGCGTCCACGAAGACCTGCGCCGGATACTGCCGCAGCATCTCGATCTTGCCGCCGGTCTCCGGCTGGCTGCGGGCGAACCAGTCCCGGTTGAGGTCGAAGCCGTACTCGTTCTGGCGCCGGTTCGCCTCGCGGCCGTCCGGGTTCTGGGTCGGCACGATGACGGTGACGAGGTTCTCGTTGCGCTTGGCGACGTCGCAGGAGAGGCCGCCGGCCAGCTCGTACAGCGTGCGGAGCGCGGCGTCGGCCCCGCTCTTCTCGCCGCCGTGGACGTTGCCGGCCACCCACACGATCGCCGGGCCGTCGGCGGCGATCCGGGCCGCCTTGTCCGCGCGGAGCGATCTCGGGTCGCGCAGCGAGCGGATCTGCTCGGCGATCTTCTTGAGCTGCCCCGGCACCATGTGGTGGCGGTCGGACACGATCGCGTACGGCAGCTCCTGGCCGGTGACGCTGCGCGCGATCGTGCCGGTGACGACGCGGTCGGAGGCGCCCGCCACGGCCGCGACGTACTTCCTGATCTCGTCGGAGGTGAGCGTGCGGGGCTGGCCCTTGCCGAGGGGGAAGCCGAAGAACTGCTCGGGGCTCGGCACGGAGGCGGCGTGGGCGTTCGGGTCGGCGACACACTGCCCGCCGCCCGGGGCCGCGTTCGCGGGCGAGCCGAGCGGCGCCACGAGGGCGGTCAGCGCGAGAGCCGCCACACCTGCGATCTTTCCGTACGAAGATCTTTTGCACGTCGTCGTGCGTAACCGCATGATCTTTGTCTCCTGGGGGTGAGGGGGACCGTTTTTGCGGGCGATGACGTCTGGGGCCGAGATGGTTGCGACGAAAGTGAAAGTTGAGCGGATCGTATAAGTCTGGAATAAAGCGGGCAAGAGATAACAAAGTTGCAATTCGGGGCGTCCGAATGGGTGTATACGATCTCCGGCCCTGGTGCCCTCTTCGACTCCTGACACGCCCGTTAGCTGTGGGACGATGCAGAGGTTTCGAGGAGGGAGCCTGGTGGAGGCGGGGCGTCGTGTGGCGGGCAGGTACCACCTGCTCGAACCCATAGGCCGGGGAGGCATGGGCGTCGTCTGGCGTGCGCACGACGAGCTGCTCGACCGCGCGGTCGCCGTCAAAGAGGTCCTCTACCAGCCGATGAGCGAGGAGGACCGGGCGGCCTTCAACCGCCGGACCATCCGCGAGGCCCGGGCCGCGGGCCGCATCTCCCACCCCAACGTGGTGGTCGTCCACGACGTGATCGAGGAGGACGGCCGCCCCTGGATCATCATGCAGCTCGTCCGCTCCCGCTCCCTCGGGCAGGTGATCCGCGAGCACGGCCCGCTCGTCCCCGAGCGCGTCGCCGCCATCGGCCTCCAGGTGCTCGACGCCCTGTGCACCGCGCACGCCGCCGGGGTGCTCCACCGCGACGTCAAACCGGAGAACGTGCTCCTCACCGAGGACGGCCGGGTGGTCCTCACCGACTTCGGCATCGCGACCATGCCGGAGGAGGCCGGGCTCACCGTGAGTGGCGTCGTCACCGGCACGCCCGCGTACCTGCCGCCGGAACGGCTCAACGGCGACCCCGCCACCCCCGAGTCCGACCTGTGGTCGCTCGGCGCGACCATCTACGCCGCCGTCGAGGGCAGGGCGCCCTTCGACCGGACCTCGTCCATCGCCACCATGGCGGCCGTACTGCACAGCGAGCCCGACCCCGTCAGGCGCGCGGGGCCGCTCACACCGGTGATCGAGGGCCTGCTCGACAAGGACCCGGACCGGCGCATCGACGCCGTCGAGGCGGCGGAGCTGCTCCGCGCGGCGGCGTCCGGCACGTCCCATCCCGGCCGCGACCGCCACGCCGCCCAGCGGGCGGAGCCGTACCCGCCCGCGGGATCGCCGCCCGCCGGCGGGATCCGTCCGTACGCGCCCGGCTCCACCCCCGCCCCGTTCGGCGCCCCCAACGGTCCCGGCATGGCGGCCGGCGGGCCTCCGGTCACGGGCGCCCACGTCCTCGGCGTCCACGGCACGACCGACCCCGGGAGCGTCCACGGCGCGCACGCCCCGGGCGTCGCCGCTCCTCCGGTCCCGGGCGTACAGGCGCCGACCGATCCCGGAAGCCTTCCCGGCGGGCACGGGCCCACCGGTCCCGGACACATCCCCGGTCTCCATGGGCACGCGGTCCCGCCCGGCGGCCCCGGGGTGGGGACGCTCCCGCCGTGGGGCGACGCCGCGGCGATCCCCCCGCAGGCCCAGCCGTCCCCGGCTCGGCGGCGCTCCGCGGGGCGGATCGCCCTGCTCGCCCTCCTGCCCGTGCTGCTCGCCGGGGCGGGCGTCGGCGGCTGGTACGGCTATCGCGCGCTTGTGGCGGACGCCCCCGCCGGCGACCCGCCGCCGTCGACGTCCGCGCCGACCGGCGACTCGCCCACCCCATCGCCGTCGCCGTCACCCTCGCCCTCGCCCTCGCCGTCCCCCTCGGCCCGGCTGCCGCGCGGCTGGGCGGTGCGCCACGACCCGCTGGGCTTCTCGATCGCGGTCCCCCAGACCTGGACCGAGGAACGCGCCGAGACCCGGGTGACCTTCCGTCCTCCCGGGTCCAAGGGCAGCTATCTCATGGTCGACTTCACCAAGTGGATCGACACGGACGAGGATCCGATGCTCCACGTCCAGCAGCTTTCGGAGAACCCCAAGACCACGGGCTCCTTCCCCGGGTACAAGCGGCTCGGCCTGCGGTCGGTGGTCTTCCAGCGCCTCCCCGCGGCCGACTGGGAGTTCACCTGGCAGTCGCAGCAGGGGCCGATGCACGTCCTCGACCGCTCGTTCGTCACGGCCGACGGCCGGGACGTGGCGATCTACTGGCAGACCTCCGACGGCCGCTGGGCCCAGGAGGGGCAGTCATACTTCGCCTGGTTCACCAGGACGTTCCGCTCCACCCGTTGACCCCGCCGCCCGGCGGGGCGCCCCGGGCCGGAGCCCGGGCGGGACGGGTCAGCTCTCGTCGCCGACGATGTCCAGGGCCCGGGCCAGGTCCTCCGGGTACGGGCTGGTGAACGAGACCCACTCCCCCGACGACGGGTGCTCGAAGGCCAGCGAGACCGCGTGCAGCCATTGCCGGGTCACGCCGAGCCGCGCCGCCAGCGTGGGGTCGGCGCCGTACATGAGATCGCCGACGCAGGGGTGCCGCAGCGCCGACATGTGCACCCTGATCTGGTGCGTACGGCCGGTCTCCAGCTTGATGTCGAGCAGCGACGCCGCGCGGAACGCCTCCACCGTGTCGTAGTGGGTGACCGACTCCTTGCCGCCCGCGACGACGGCGAAGCGGCCGTCACCGGAGGGGTGGCGGTCGATGGGCGCGTCCACGGTGCCGCGCAGGGGATCCATGTGGCCCTGCACCAGGGCGTGGTAGCGCTTGTCGACGGTGCGTTCCTTGAACGCCCGCTTCAGGTGCGAGTACGCGAACTCGCTCTTGGCGACCACCATCGCGCCGGTGGTGTTGGCGTCGAGCCGGTGGACGATGCCCTGCCGCTCGGCCGCGCCGCTGGTCGCGACGGTGTGCCCGGCTCCCAGCAGCCCGCCGATCACGGTCGGGCCGGTCCAGCCGACCGTCGGATGGGCGGCCACCCCGATGGGCTTGTCCACCACGACGATGTCGTCGTCCTCGTACAGGATGCCCATGCCGGGCACCGGCTCGGCGACGGGCATCGGCGCGGACGGCGGCGGGGGGATCGTCACGTCGAGCCACGCCCCCGCGCGTACGCGGTCGGACTTGGCGGCGATCGAACCGTCCACGAGCACGTCGCCGGTCGCGATCAGCTCGGCGGCCCGGGTGCGGGAGAAGCCGAACAGCCGCGCGAGCGCGGCGTCGAGGCGCTCCCCCTCGAGCCCCTCCGGCACCGGGAGACTGCGCTGCTCACCCATCGGACTTCTCCTCCGTCTGCCTGGTCCCGTCCACCTGGTAGCCCCGCCAGGCCAGGAAGACCGCGAGGATGCCGCCGCAGACGACTCCCGAGTCGGCGACGTTGAAGATCGGGAAGTGGGTCGCGGGGAACACCTGGACGAAGTCCACCACGTGCCCCTGCAGCGGGGCGGGCGCGCGGAAGATCCGGTCGGTCAGGTTGCCGAGCGCGCCGCCCAGCAGCAGCCCCAGGGTGATCGCCCAGGGCACGCTGCGGAGCTGCCGCGCCGTGCGGAGGATGGCCACCACGACCCCGAACGCGATCACCGTGAAGACGATGGTCATCCCGGTGCCGATGCTGAACGCCGCACCCGAGTTGCGGATGACGTTCAGCAGCAGCACGTCCGGGATGACCTCCACCGGCTCCTTGTGCTCCAGGAAGGCGACGACCAGGGTCTTGCTCACCAGGTCGAGCACGTAAACGACCACCGCCAGGACGCCGAGCGTGACGAGCTTTCGCGCGCGCGCGGGCGCGACGGCGGTCTCCTGGTCGGCGGGATCGCTCAGCGGCGCTCCTCCCGCTGCTTGCACGCTACGCACAGCGTCGCCCTCGGGAACGCCCGAAGGCGTTCCTTGCCGATCGGCTTGTGGCACGATTCGCACACTCCGTAAGTCCCTGCGGCGATGCGGGCGATCGCCCGCTCGTTCTGCGCGAGCAGGTCGCGCGCATTCAGGGTAAGGGCGATCTCGCGCTCCCGCTCATACGTCTTCGCGCCCGCGTCCGCCGGATCGTCTCCGGCGCCCTCGCTGGCGTCCCCCGACGCGAGCTGCTCCTCGGCGCGGGCGATGTCGGCGACGAGCTCCTCGGTCTCGTGCCTGAGCCGCTCCCGTACCTCGGCGAGTTCTTCTTCTGTCCAGGTCTCCTCGCTGGTGGCGGGGGCGGGTCGCGCCGCACGCGTCGTCATGAGAGCCTCCCGTTGTAAGGCGCAGTGATCAAACACATGAGCAGTCCGGGCAGCTTAGGTTGCTCAAAACGGCTCGGCAATCGACGCGCCGGGCGTTTTACCTGCCCCGTAAGCGGACGATGCGCCCGTTCCTCCGGTGAACGGGACATCCGTCCGGCAAGTGGATTCGCACACCCTGACAACATCGCGCCGTCTCCGTATGTTCCGCCCGCTCCGTCGCCCGGCCCTCGTCGCCGTCCGCGCGGTGGCCGCCGGCCGCTTTTCGGGAAGCTCTCATCCGGTCTCTGCGTTATCGTTTAAGTTCGCAAGGCGTTGATGGGGACGAGTACCTCCGTACCCACTCGCAGGAGCGACCCGGGGACGGTGCGAGCCCGGGGCGAGTCACGGAGCGAAGATCACCCCGGAGCCGCCGGAAGAAAGGCACACCCGCCGAGTAGACCCGGCCGCGACACGAATGAGAGGGCCCGTCCCGGGGACGGGTCAAGGAGGGTGGTACCGCGGAGCCGTCCGGCTTCGTCCCTTCACGCCATGTCCAGCCGCAGCGTGGAGGTCCCGCCCGACGATGTCTTCCCACTATTTCCGCTCTCTTCCCGCGCAGGTCGACCTGCCGGCCCTCGAACGCGAGACCCTCGAACGCTGGCGGGACGGGAAGATCTTCGAGCGCTCCCTGGAGCAGAACGCCGGCGGCCCGTCCTGGGTGTTCTTCGAGGGCCCGCCCACGGCGAACGGCATGCCCGGCGTCCACCACATCGAGGCGCGCGTCTTCAAGGACGTCTTCCCCCGCTACAAGTCGATGCGCGGCTACCACGTCCCGCGCAAGGCCGGCTGGGACTGCCACGGCCTGCCCGTCGAGGTCGCCGTCGAGAAGGAGCTCGGCCTCTCCGGCAAGCCCCAGATCGAGGCGTACGGCATCGCCGAGTTCAACGCGAAGTGCCGCGAGTCGGTGCTGCGGCACGTGGACGCGTTCGAGGAGATGACCGAGCGGATGGGCTACTGGGTCGACATGTCCCAGGCCTACCGCACCATGGACCCGCAGTACGTCGAGGCCGTCTGGTGGTCGCTGAAGACCATCTGGGACAAGGGCCTGCTGTTCCGCGACTTCCGCATCACGCCGTACTGCCCCCGGTGCGGCACCGGGCTGTCCGACCACGAGCTCGGCCAGCCCGGTGGGTACGAGACGGTCTCCAGCCCCTCGGTGTACGTCCGGATGCCCGCGACCTCCGGCCCGCTGGCCGAGATGGGCGCGTCGCTGCTGATCTGGACGACCACCCCGTGGACGCTGGTGTCCAACACGGCCGTGGCCGTCCACCCGGACGTGACCTACGTCGCGGCCCGCACGGGCGGCGAGATCCTCGTGGTCGCCGAGCCGCTGCTCGCGCAGGTCCTCGGCGAGGGCGCCGAGGTGGTCGCGACGTTCACCGGCAGGGACCTGGAGCGCACCGCCTACCGGCGGCCGTTCGACCTGGTGGAGATCCCCGGCGCCCACTACGTCGTGCTGGGCGACTACGTCACGGTCGAGGACGGCACCGGCCTGGTCCACCAGGCGCCCGCCTTCGGCGCCGACGACATGGCCGTCTGCAAGCGGTACGGCATGCCGGTCGTGAACCCGATCGGACCGGACGGGCGCTTCCTCGCGGACGTCCCCCTGGTGCGCGGGATGTTCTTCAAGGACGCCGACGAGCCGCTGACCGACAGCCTGCGCGAGCGCGGGCTGCTGTTCCGGGGCAGCCACTTCGAGCACAGCTACCCGCACTGCTGGCGCTGCCACACGGCCCTGCTGTACTACGCGCTGCCGTCCTGGTACATCAGGACCACCGCGATCAAGGACGAGCTGCTCGCCGAGAACGAGCGCACCAACTGGTTCCCCGGCACGATCAAGAACGGCCGGTACGGCGAGTGGCTGCGGAACAACGTGGACTGGGCGTTGTCGCGGTCCCGCTACTGGGGCACGCCGCTGCCGCTGTGGGTCTGCTCCGAGGACGACTCGCACGTCACCTGCGTCGGCTCGCTCAAGGAGCTCGGCGAGCTGGCCGGCCGGGACCTGTCCGCGCTCGACCCGCACCGCCCCTACGTGGACGACGTCGCCGTCCCCTGCCGCGAGTGCGGCGCCGAGGCGCGGCGGGTCCCCGACGTCATCGACGTCTGGTACGACTCGGGCGCCATGCCGTTCGCCCAGTGGGGCGCGCCGCACGCCGGCAAGGAGATCTTCGAGGCGGCCTACCCCGGGCAGTTCATCTGCGAGGCCATCGACCAGACCCGCGGCTGGTTCTACTCGATGATGGCGGTCGGCACGCTGGTCTTCGGCCGTTCCTCCTACGAGAACGTGCTCTGCCTCGGCCTGATCCTCGCCGAGGACGGCCGCAAGATGAGCAAGCACCTCGGCAACGTGCTGCAGCCCATGCCGCTCATGGAGCAGCACGGCGCGGACTCCCTCCGCTGGTACATGGCGACCTCGGGCTCGCCGTGGGCGCCCCGCCGGATCGGCCACGCCGCGCTCGAGGAGATCACCCGGAAGGTCCTGCTGACCTACTGGAACACGACGTCGTTCTTCACGCTGTACGCCAACGCCGAGTCGTGGTCGCCGTCCATGCTGGCGCAGGCCCCGGCGCGGGCCGAGCGCCCGCTGATCGACCGGTGGGCGCTGGCCGAGCTGCACCGGACCGTCGCCGAGGTGACCGCGTCGCTCGACGAGTTCGACACGGCCAGGGCCGGCCGCCGCCTGACCGAGTTCCTGGACGACCTGTCGAACTGGTACGTCCGTCGCTCCCGCCGCAGGTTCTGGTCCGGCGAGGCCGCCGCGTTCGCCACGCTGTACGAGTGCCTGGAGACCGTGACGCGGCTGATGGCACCGATCGTCCCCTTCCTCACCGACTACGTGTGGGACGTGCTGCGCGGCGTCGACGCGCCGCAGTCGGTGCACCTGGCGACGTGGCCGGAGGTCGACGAGGCGGCGCTGGACCCGGTCCTGTCCGAGCGGATGGCGCTGGTCCGCCGCCTGGTGGAGCTCGGCCGTTCGGCGCGCGCCTCCTCCTCCGTCAAGACCCGCCAGCCGCTGGGCCGCGCGCTCATCGGGGCGCCCGGCTGGGCGGCCCTGCCCGGTGAGCTGCGCGAGCTGATCGCCGACGAGCTGAACGTGCAGTCGCTCCAGGACATGTCCGGTTTCTCGGCCGATCTGGTGACCTTCACCGTCAAGCCGAACTTCCGGTCCCTGGGCAAGCGGTTCGGCTCCCAGACCAAGCTGGTCGCCGCCGGGGTCGGCGCCGCCGACCCCGCGGCGCTCGCCCAGGCGCTCAGGTCCGGTGCGGCCGCCATGGTGGAGGCCGGCGAACTGGGCACGGTCGAGCTCGGACCGGACGACGTGATCGTCACCGAGCAGCCGCGCTCCGGCTGGGCCGTGGAGACCGGAGCCGTCGACACCGGCACCGGCGAGACCGTCGCGCTCGACCTGGAGATCACCGACGAGCTGCGCCGGGCGGGCCTGGTCCGCGAGGTCATCCGGCTCGTCCAGGACGCCAGGAAGTCCACCGGGCTGGCGATCACGGACCGGATCGAGCTGTGGTGGTCCGCGAGCGGCGACGACCTGGCGGAGGCGCTCCGCGCGGGCGGCCCGGCCATCGCCGAGGAGGTCCTCGCCACCGCCTTCTCCGAGGGCTCGCAGGACGGCCTGACCCGGCACGAGGACGCCGACCTCGGCCTGGTCTTCCAGCTCCGCCGCGCCTGACCCCGCCGGGGGTCGTGAAACGGACAGAGGCCCGGGGACCGGTGACAGCGCCGGCCCCGGGCCTCTGCCGCCGTTACCCTCTGATCATGCACGTCACGCCGCCGCCCCTCCTGAAGCGGGTGCCGCCGGGTGTCTGGACGACGGCCGCCTGGTGTGCCGGGCTCGCTTTCACGTTCCTCATCCGTGTCCGGCTCCCCGGAGAGTCGGCGCCTACCGTGGTGGCCGGGGCTCTCCTCTACCGGTGGGACGGGCTCACGTTCCTGGTGCTGGCCACCGGGCTGGTGCTGGCCGGGAGCGCCCTGCTGCCCCGCCGGCCGCTGCTCTCCCTCGCGTTGTTCCTCACCGCCTCCGTGATCGCGACCCTCCCGCTGGGAGTGGGCGAGATCCCGCTGGCCCAGTTCCTGGCCGTCGACATGACGCTGTACTTCATCGCCTCCACCGCGGCGCGCCGGACCGGCATCGTGGCCGCGGCCGCCGCGCTCACCGTGCTCGCCGGTTATCTGACCGTCCGGTTGCTGATGAGCTGGACCGTCGGGACCGCGGCGGAGCTGGCGGTGGCCATGACGGCGGTCATCGCCTGGCTGGTCGGCCACTCGGTGCGCCAGGCCCGCGAGCACGCCCAGACCCTGATCGACCGGTCCACCGCCCAGGCGGTCACCGCCGAACGGCTGCGCATCTCCCGGGAGCTGCACGACATGGTCGCGCACAGCATCGGAATCATCGCCCTGCAGGCGGGTGCGGCGCGACGGGTCATCGAGACCCAGCCGGAACAGGCCCGCGACGCGCTGGGCGAGATCGAGACGGTCGGCCGGGAGACCCTCTCGGGACTGCGCCGCATGCTAGGCGCGCTCCGCAGTGCCGAGCCGGAGCGGTCCCCGCGGACGGCGCCGCTCGACTCCGCGCCCGGCCTGGCCGACGTGGACCGGCTGGCCGCGACCACGACGGACGCCGGAGTGCGCGTCGACGTGCGCTGGCTGGGCGGGCGGCGCCCGCTGCCGCCGGACATCGACATGTCCGCCTACCGGATCATCCAGGAGGCGGTCACCAACGTCGTGCGGCACGCCGGCACCGCCTCCTGCGAGGTGACCGTCGACTTCCGTGACGACGAGCTGACCATCGAGGTGATCGACCGCGGCGGGGGCCGCGGCCACGCCGGGGGAAGCGGATACGGCCTGGTCGGGATGCGGGAGCGGGTCGGCCTGCTGCGGGGCGAGTTCTCCGCCGCGCCGCGTCCCGAAGGCGGCTTCCGGGTGGCGGCCCGCCTGCCCCTCCCTCCGGCGGGGACCGGGCACTGATCCGCGGGGCGTGACGACGGGAAAGCCCGATGGCGGGGACTCGAGTCACGGGTCCCCGCCATCGGGCGGTCGTTCACAGAGCTACACGGTGCAGATGGGGCAGGGGGTGAGCCCCGCCTCCTCCGCCTCCCGCGTGGTCTTCTCCTCGACGGCTCCCTGGGGAGCGGCCTTGATCAGGGGGCACTCGGCGCGGTGATACCTGCGGGTGCCGGTCATCACCATCACGACGTCCGACGCCGCCGGGTCCGCCGTCTCGCCCGGCCGTACCAGGGGCTCGAAGTAGGAACGCGGCATCGTCGCGGTGGACTCGGCCTGCTCGGCGGACCCGGCGCGCCCGGGATCCGTCGTCTCGGCCGGGTCCACCGGCTCGGCGTCCTTCTTCTGCCCCTCCACCCCGGGAAGGGTGTCCTCGATGGGATCCGCCGCCGCGGGGGCCTCGTCGGCCGTACGCCCGTCGGGGGCGGTCTCGCCGGGGACGGGTTCGTCCGGCGCGGTCTCCCCCATCGCGGCGGGGCCGGGCGGGGTGAGGCCGGGCGACGTGTCGCCGGCCGCGGCCGGGCCGGAGGTGTCTCCTCCCGCCGCGTCCTTCTCCTCGGGCTCGGCTGCCACACGCGCCGCCGCCTCGGGCACGCAGGCGGTGCAGGCCGTGAAGCCCTCCTCGCGCGCCTCCTCGTGCGTCAGTTCCTCGACCTCGCGGCCCTGGAGCTGGCGGCACCCCGCCAGATGGAACCGCTTCCGCCCCGGGATGACCAGCACGATCGCGTCGGGGCCGAGCTCATGTCCCGTCGCCGGAGGCCGCGTGGACGGCCGCTGCTGCGGGAACACGTGCGGCCCCGCCGCCCCGGAGGGGGGCACCGGCGGGACGCCCATCATGGGGTGCGCCACCGGATGCGGATGCGCCACCGGATGCGCCGGGGCCCCGCCGAAGGCGGGATGCCCGACGTGACCGGGGACGCCGACCTGTCCGGGCATGCCGGGATGCCCAGGGACGCCGGCGTGCGCCAGCTGGGGTGCGGCCACGCCCTGAGGAGCCTGAACCGGTTCCTCGGCGGCACGCCCGCCGGCGGGGAACAGCTCATGGCGCCTCAGCAACGCCCCGATGAGCAGGCAGACCGCGGACAGCACGCTGACCACGATCGACCACATCACGAGGAACGGCTTCGCCAGGACCACACCTGCGATGAGCAGGCCGATGGCGACGAGCACCAGCGCGGCACTGATAAGGATCACGGGGGGAACTCCGAGAAGCGGGTCGCGAGAACGACGCGACCCCTCGCCTTACCGGCGGTCGTTGTGGGGGCCGTCGGGGGTCGGGAAAGCGCCCGAGTGCTGCGAGGGCTCCTGGCCGAAGGGGTTGGGGGCGCCCTGCATCGGCTGCGCGCCCGGGGTGACGGCGTGCGCCATCGCCGGGGCGGCGCCGACGATCGGGAATCCGCCGCTGTTCTCGGCCGAGACGTTCAGGTCCGCGAGCTGCTGCTCCAGGTAGAGCTTGAGGCGGCTGCGGTACTCGCGCTCGAAGCTGCGCAGCTCCTCCACCTTGCGCTCGAGCTCGTCGCGGGTCTGCACCAGCGAGCCCATGGCCTGGCGGTGGCGCTCCTGCGCGTCACGCTCGAGCGTCTCGGCGCGGGCGCGGGCGTCGCCGATGATCTGCTCGGCCTGGCGGCGGGCCTTGCCGAGGATGTCGTCGGCCTCGCGCCGGGCGCGGGTCACGGTCTCGTCCGCCTCCCGGCGGGCGTCGGCGATCGCCTGGTCGGCGGTCTGCTGGGCGAGGGCGAGCACGCGGGCCGCGGTGTCCATGTTGTCCTCGGCGGGCGGCATGCCCATGCCGACGGGGACGGGCTCGGGGCGGACGGGCTCCGGCGGCTTGATGGGCTCGGGCTGCGGCACCATCATCTCGGGCTTCGGCTCGGCCACCGGGGCGGAGGCCATCTGCATGCCGCCCGCCATGCCCATGCCGCCCGGGACTTTGCCGCGCAGGCACTCGGCCAGCTTGGCGCGAAGCTCCTCGTTCTCCTGGATGAGGCGGTCGAGCTCGGCCTCGACCTCGTCGAGGAAGGCGTCGACCTCCTCCTCGTCGTACCCCGGCCTCAGCCTGGTGGTACTGAATTGCTTGTTCCGCACGTCGGCGGGCGTCAACGGCATGTGAGTCTCCTTGGCGCGCTTGGAGTCTGTCCGGAGGGACGGTTCCCGATCACGAAAGCGCGGACACGACTTGGATCAAGACCAAGACCACAATGAACAGCACTGTGAAGCTTAGGTCAAAGGCCACCGTACCCAACCTCAGGGGCGGAATGAAACGGCGGAGAAATTTGAGAGGCGGGTCGGTCAGTGTGTAAGTGACCTCCGCCACTACCAGGACGACCCCGGAAGGCCGCCAGGAGCGGGCAAAAAGCTGCACCGTATCAAAGATCATTCTGCCGATCAGCAGAACGAGGTAGAGAGAGAGTACAGCGACCAAGATCTCACCGACGATCCCCACGGTCGAGCCTCACCTCCGTCCTGTTCCGCACGCTCCGGTCCCCTCGGGCACCGCTCAGCCGGTCACTGTCCATACATGGAACTCTAGCTCTGGTTGAAGAAGCCGCGTTCCGCGATTCTCGCCTTGTCCTCGGCGGTCACCTCAACGTTGGCGGGGGACAACAGGAACACCTTGTTCGTAACACGTTCGATGCTGCCGTGTAGGCCAAAGACGAGACCTGCCGCGAAATCGACAAGACGCTTGGCGTCGCTGTCGACCATCTCCGTAAGGTTCATGATGACCGGAGTGCCCTCACGGAAGTGCTCCCCGATCGTGCGCGCCTCGTTGTACGTGCGGGGATGGAGGGTCGTTATCCGAGCCAGATCGGTCGTACGCCGCTCGAGCACGGTGGTGGAGGGCCGGGGCGCGGGGACCGGCGCGTCGCCGTCCTCGTCGTGCTCCTGAGTCGCCGCGTGTCCGCCCTGCCCCCCGGCGGAGAATCCGCGGCGCGCCGACTCGTAGTCGTCGTCGGCGTAGTCCTCGTCGTTCGCGTACTCGGTCACATACCTGTCGTCGTAGCGGTCGTCCTCCACGAGACCGAGGTAGACCGCCATCTTGCGCATCGCGCCGGCCATCTCTCGTCGTCCTCCGTGTCACCGGGTCGGTCGCCGCGCCACGCGCCGGTCGGTCCTGCGTGGCAGTCCCGGCCGGTGCCGGACCGGCTCCCTCCCCCTCATGCCTTCTAGGTCCCTGTTGGAAGGCCAGGGCGGTAGCCGTACCCCCGTGGAGCTGACCGCTGATCGACCTCTACCTGGATGCGGACACCAAGGTCCACTTGGGGGACATTACCTGACGAAGGGCTTTCTGCGGCCGAGCAACGCCGTACCGACACGCACGTGTGTCGCGCCGTTCGCGATCGCCTCGTCGAGGTCACCACTCATCCCCGCCGATACAACGTCCGCCCCCGGGTGATCGTTCCGCAGAGCGCGGGCGATTTCGGCGAGGCGGGCGAAGGCGGGGCCCGGGTCCTCCCCGAGCGGGGCGACGGCCATGACACCGCGAAGCCGCAGGTTCTCGGCCCGGGCGACGGCCTCGGCCAGCTCGGGGACGGCCTCGGGAGCGACCCCTCCGCGCTCCGCCACGCCTCCCGGCGCGGGCGGAACGGGGTCCAGCGACACCTGGAGCAGGCAGCCGATCTCCCGGCCCGCCCTGACCGCCTCGCGGCTGAGGGCGTCCACCAGCCGGAGCCGGTCCACCGAGTGGACCATGTCCGCGTAGGCGACCACCGAGCGGACCTTGTTCGTCTGCAACTGTCCGATGAAATGCCAGGTCAGATCGAGATCCGCGCATTCGGACGCCTTGGGGGCGGCCTCCTGGTCCCGGTTCTCGCCGACGTCCGTCACGCCGAGCCCGGCGAGCAGGCGTACGTCGGAGGCGGGGTAGGTCTTCGTAACCGCGATGAGCCTGACCTCGGAACGGTCCCGGCCGGCGGCGCGGCACGCGTCTCGGATGCGTGCTTCCGTTCCGGCCAGGCCCGCCGCGAGCTCCTCGCGTCGTGCGTCGTTCACATGTACTCGCGTGTGGGGAGGGTCACTTCAGGAAATCGGGCACGTCGAGCTCCTCCTCCTGCTCCTCGAACACCACCGGCCGGCGGGTGGCCGGCTGGCTGACGCGCGAGGTGATCGGAGTCGGCGGCTCGGGCGTGGGGCGCGGGATGGAGAACGGGCCCGTGCCGGACACGCTCGGCTCGGGGCGCGGCGTCTC
The DNA here is from genome assembly GCF_001570405.1 of Microtetraspora niveoalba. Classification (GTDB taxonomy): domain Bacteria; phylum Actinomycetota; class Actinomycetes; order Streptosporangiales; family Streptosporangiaceae; genus Microtetraspora; species Microtetraspora niveoalba. The sequence goes on from NZ_BBYM01000064.1 coordinate 18,941, forward strand.
GGCCGAGCCGTCCCGGGAGAACGGCGCCGGCGGCTCGGGCGCCTCCGCGGACGCCGGGGCGACCACGGGCTTGGGCGGCTGGGCCGCCTCGGGCTCCGGAACCGGCGGCGCGACCGGGGTGACCGGCGTGGACGGGCCGGAGACGGGCCGCACCGGGGCGGGCTGCTCCGCGCGCGGCTCGGGCTTGGCCGG
>NZ_BBYM01000065.1 GCF_001570405.1 Microtetraspora niveoalba
GGGCCGCTCCCGGGCCGGCCCGCGCGCCGCCCGGCCGCCGGACCGGCCCACGCCGTGCCGGCGGGCGAGCTCGGCGACCTCGCGGCCGATCCGCTCCTGGTACGCCTTCGGCGCGTAGGCCCCCCTGCCGTACAGCTCCTGGTAGCGGGGGACGAGGCGCGGGTGCTCGCGGGAGAGCCAGCCGAGGAACCACTCCCGGGCGCCGGGGCGCAGGTGCAGCACGATCGGCGCGACATGGGTGGCGCCGGCCTCCGCGATCTCGCGCACGGTCTCCTCCAGCGCCCGGGGGGAGTCGGTGAGGTAAGGGAGGATCGGGGCCATCAGCACGCCGCACGGGATGCCGTGGCCGTTCAGCGTGGCGCAGACCTCCAGCCGCTTGCGCGGCGCGGGCGTCCCCGGCTCGACCGAGCGCCAGACGTCCCTGTCGAGGAAGCCGACGGACACGGCCGTGCTCACCTCGGTCACGTCGGCGGCCTCGGCGAGCAGGTCGAGGTCGCGCAGGATCAGCGAGCCCTTGGTGAGGATCGAGAACGGGTTGGCCGCGTCCCTGAGCGCGGCGATGATGCCGGGCATCAGGGCGTACCGCCCCTCGGCCCGCTGGTAGCAGTCGACGTTCGTGCCCATCGCGATGGACGCTCCGCGCCACCGGGGCGCGGCCAGCTCCTTGCGGACGAGCTCCGGCGCGTTGACCTTCACCACGATCTTCGAGTCGAAGTCGCGGCCCGCGTCCAGGTCGAGATACTCGTGCGTCCGGCGGGCGAAGCAGTAGACGCAGGCGTGGCTGCACCCCCGATAGGGGTTGACGGTCCACTCGAACGGGACACGGCTCGCCCCGGGCACCCGGTTGACGATCGACCGGGCGTGGATCTCGTAGAACGTGATCCCTCTGAACTCGGGGGTGTCGAACGTCCTGGTCACGGCGCCTCGGGCGAACAGCGGCGTGACCGCGTCGCCCGGGCCGGTGTCGTCCAACCGCAGGTTGTCCCAGCGCATGATTCGATTAGAACAAGATTTCGATACCGATCGCAACTCGGGCGGGCCGCCGCGAGGGGCCCGCAGCGGTCGGCCGCGGCGTGGCGGCGTTCGCCGGCCGGCGTCCAGCCGGAACCGCGCACGACTGCGGCGCCTCCGGCGCGGGGCCCTGTCCTCCGGCGGAGGGCGGCAAACGCCCCGATCGGTCCTTGATCTGGATGGGCGCCGCAAGAACCTGCAATCAGGTCAACGTGCACTACACGACTCAAAAGTTACGCGGAGTTACGTCTTCTCTGGCCGCGCGGGCACCCGTGGCGCGCGAAGCCAACGGATCTTAAATACCCGACCAGGAAACGGCTAACGATCTTCATCGTTGGGCAGAACGTCCGCACACACCTTGCGTCACGGGAGGTGCGCCACTATGGCCTGGTCCCAGGATGAAGAGCGGATGCTGGCGTTGATCGAGCAGCACCTCACCGATGAGGATCCGCGGCTCGCCGCCCGGCTTGAATCGTTCAACGAGCGTGTCGAGCGTCGCCAGAGTCGTCAGCGGGGAAGACGACGCGACGACCACGTGCGTCGGCGAGGCATGCCGCGGCGGTCCACGATCATCATCGTGGTGAGCTGGCTGCTGATCGCCACCTTGATCGCCACCTTGCTGATCATGGCGCTGCACCACGACGCCGCCGCGCTCCCGGCCTGAGCCACGGGCCGTTCCGGAGCGCCGGCGGCGCGGATCAGCGTGATGTCCCCGGCGACCCTCGCATCGTGAAGTTGTCGAAGCCCATCTTGAGCGTCGTCGCGCTCTTCTCGCCGACGCGCGTCAGGATGCCGACCAGGCCGCTCGGCAGTGCCCGTCCGTCGACCACCGACGCGACGCGGGACCCGTTGACCCACATGGTCAGTTCCACGCCGTCCTCGGTGGCCCGGCACCTGGCCTGCACGCTGGTCGGCGCGCCCTGTTCGGACGGCGCGGCCTCGACGGACGAGGTGAGGTCGCCGCCCGCGTCGTCCACCACCTTCCTGATCCTGGCCCGCCCGCCCGTGTCGAGGAGGAACTCGTAGCGGGTGATCTTGCTGCCCTGCGGGCTCTGGCGGCAGAACAGGCCGTACTCGCCCGTGCCTCCCTTCAGCTCCCTGACCGTGCTCTCCACGCCCAGCAGGTAGTCGTCCGGGACGACGGGCGTCGGCGTCGCGTCCGGCGAGGGGCTCTGCGGCTCCGTGGCGAACGGGATCGGCGCGTCCTCCCACAGATCGTTCTTGTCGTCGCCGTAGGCGTCCATGCCGTAGAAGCCGCCCGGCGCGTAGCCCTGCCGGCGGTACTCCTCGCCGGTGTACTCGTTGCCCCAGTCGGTGCCGCTGCGGTTGAAGTCGTCCTGGTACAGCAGCGGCAGGTCGGTCGGCGGAGCGCCGGGCGCGAGCATCGCGTACAGGCCGACGCCGCCCGCGACGACGAGCGCGGCGGCGCCGACGCCGATCATCATGCGGGTGCGGCGGGCGACGGAGGAGGACACCCGGGTGGGGCCGGTCGGTCCGTCGGATCCGGGGCCGCCCGGGAAACCGGGGGACGGCGTCCAGGACCCCGGAACGGCCGGGGAGGGCCGCTCGGCGTGGGCCGTGTACGTCGCCGTGGGCTGGGGCGGGTGGGGGACGGTCGCGGAGGGGGCGGCGGCGGTCTGCTGCCAGGTCTCCCGCACCGAGTGCGCGGCCTGCTCCGGGGCGGCGGCCCGGCCCACCATGTGGTCGAGGAGCTGCTGCGAGGTGGGCCGGAGGTGCGGGTCCTTCGCCAACGCCCGGCTGACGAGGTCGCGCAACGCCGGGTCCAGCCCGTCGAGGCTGGGCTCCTGGTTGAGCACCTGGTACAGCACCGCGTGGAGGGTCTCGCCGTGGAACGGCGTGCGGCCGGTGGCGGCGAAGGCCACCAGGCACCCCCAGGAGAAGACGTCGCAGGCCGGGGTCACCGGCTCGCCGCGCAGCACCTCCGGAGACATGTAGCGGGGGGTGCCGATGAGCTCCCCGGTTCCGGTGATCCCGCCGAGCGTGTCCTTGGCGCGGGCGATGCCGAAGTCGATCACCCGCGGGCCGACGGGCGAGAGCAGCACGTTGGACGGCTTGAGGTCCCGGTGGATCACGCCCGCGCCGTGGATGGCGGCGAGCGCGGTCGCCACGCCGACCGCGAGGGCGTCCAGACTGGAGCCGAGCAGCGGCCCCGAGGACCGCACGGCGTGCTCCAGACTGGGGCCGGGGACGTACTCGGTGACGACGTAGAGCTGGTCGCCGTCGAGCGCGGCCTCGATCACCGCCGCGGTGCAGAACCGCCGGACCCGGGAGGCGGCGTCGGCCTCGCGCCGGAACCGCATCCTGAACTGCTCGTGCCGGCTGAACTCCGGGTTGATCACCTTCACGGCGACGCGCTGCCCGTTCGGGGACTCGCCGAGGTAGACCGTGCCCATGCCGCCCGCGCCCAGGCGTCCGAGCAGGCGATATGCGCCGATGTGAAGGGGGTCTCCCGGAGTGAGGTCGTTCACCAGGCCATCCAACCGCGTACCGTTACGTTTCGCACATTCAGCGGCAAAGCCTACAGAGATCTCCTCCGGACGAGCACGGCCGCGAGCGGCGTCTCAGCCGAGCGCCTTGAGGAAGGCGGCGGCGACCGGCGCGGCGACCTTCCCGCCGCCGCCCCCGCCCTCGACGACGATCGCGAACGCCACGTCGCCGCGGTAGCCCATGAACCAGGCGTGGGATTCCAGCTTCTCGCCGGTGCCGAACTCGGCGGTGCCGGTCTTGCCCGCCGTACCGGAGGGGAGGCCGGCGGCACGGGCGGTGCCCTTGCTCACCACGGCCCTCATCATGGAGCGCAGGTGCTCGGTGGCGCCGTCCGGCAGCGCCTTGGGCGCGACCTTCTGCTTGATGGAGGGGACCAGCGTCGGCGGGCGCCAGGTGCCGTCCGCGACCGCCGCCGCGACCGTCGCCATGACCAGCGGGCTCGCGGTGATCCGGGCCTGGCCGAAGGACTCCGCGGCCAGCTCGGCGTCGCTGGTCGCCTTGGGCATGCTCGCCTTGGTGGCGTGGACCCCGATGGTGAGCGGCTGGTTGAAGCCGAGGCCGGAGGCGACGTCGTAGAGCTTCTGCGCGCCCAGCTTGGACGCGGCCAGCGGCGCGAAGGTCGTGTTGCACGAGTGCGCGTAGGAGTCGAGGAACGACAGCCCGCCGAACGCCTCGTGGTCGGAGTTGCGGATCTTCAGGCCGCCGACGGTGACGGTCTTGGGACAGGTGACCCGCGCCGACGGGGTCAGCCCCTCGGCCAGCAGCGCGGCGGCGGTGACCGTCTTGAAGGTGGAGCCGGGCGGGTAGCGGCCGTCGAGCGCCCGGTTGAAGCCGCCCATGTTGTTGACGACCGCGAGGATCTCGCCGCTCGACGGCCGTACGGCGACCAGGGAGGTCGGTTTCTCCACGCCGCGTACGGCGTCGGCGGCCGCGCGCTGGACCCGGAGGTCGAGGCTGGTCGCGAGGTCGCGGCCCGTGACGCCCTTGATCGTCTTGAGGGTCTTGTCGCCCGAGCGGATCTCGGTTGTCGGCGTGCCGGCGAGCGCCTTCTGGAAGGTCTCCTGCAGGCCGCCGCGGCCGATGGCGTCACCGGTCTTGTACGCCGAGCCCAGGGACTTCAGGTCCTTGGCGGTCGCCTTGTCCAGGTATCCGACGAGTTGCGCGACGGAGCCGCCCACGTCGCCGCCGTCGATGCGGTCGCCGTTCGCGTCGGTGATCGCGCCGCGCCGCGGCCAGGTCGTCCGGAGGGACAGGTGGTTCGCGCCGGTGAGTTCCGGGTGGGCGGCGCGCGGCGTCCAGGCGACCTTCCAGTGGCGGTCCTTGACCGCGAGGTCGATCGTCCCGTCGTAGCTCCACTCGCCGATGTTCTTGAGCGTCGCCGTCGCGGTGTACGCGGCGGTGGCGCGGTCGTCGCCCGAGGGCGTCACCGCGCCGAGCGCGACGGCGACGGCGGTGGCGCCGAGGTTCTTGGTGAGCTCGGCGTACGCGGCCTCGAAGCCGGGCGCCTGCTCGGCCAGCTCGGCCTTCATCGCGGCCAGGTCGCCCCGGGACCAGGCGTCGGCGAACCGCCGCGCGGTCTCCTGTGGCGTGCCGCGGGTGTGCAGGACGTAGTAGGCGCCGCCCGCCGCTCCGCCGGCGACCAGCACCGCGACGGCGGTCGAGATCGCGATCGTACGTCCTCGGGGCATGCGCCGCCTCCCAGCCTCGAAACCGGCACAGAGCCTATCGCGGTCAAATCGCCATACAAGCCTCGGTCAGGATCCGTTCTTGACGCTGGACGCGTATTTGGCCACGTACTCCTGGCCGGACAGGTCGCGGATCCCGGCCATGATCTCGTCGGTGACCCGACGCCGGTCGCGGGCGCTGCCCGGGTCTCCCGTGTACACGGTCGGCGCTCCGAGCCGCACGCCGATGCGGGTGATGCGTGGCACGGTCGCCCCGGGGGGCAGCACGCGGTCGACGCCCTTCATCGCCACCGGGATGACCGGCGCGCCGGTGGTGAGCGCGAGCCAGGCCACACCGATCTTGCCCTTGTAGAGGCGGCCGTCGGGGGAGCGGGTGCCCTCGGGATAGATGCCGAACAGCTCGCCCGCCTTGAGCACCTCGGCCGCGGCGTCCAGCATCGCCTGCGCGGCGCCGGCGCTCTCCCGGTCGATGGCCAGGTTGCCGGTGGTGCGCATGAAGGTCGCCGTCAGCGGGTTGCCGGTGAAGTACTCGTTCTTGGCGACGAACGTCACCTTCCGCGGCAGCAGCGACGGGAGGAAGAACGAGTCGAGGATGGACAGGTGGTTGGACGCGAGGATCGCGGGCCCGGTCTCGGGCACGTGCTCCTTGCCTTCGACCACCGGGCGCCACAGCAGCCGCACTGCGGGAGCGGTGACAATCTTGGCGATGCGGTAGAGCACGGGCACTCCTCAGGATCTCCGCCGGTCCGGCCTCACGCGGACGGCGACGCGGTCAACCCTAAGCCAGCGCGGGGGGCGACCGCCGTGCGCGCCGCGTGCCAAGATTCCGTACGGCCTGGGCCGGATCGTCGTCGAGTGGCGGAAACCCCCGCGAGACCGGGTCTCGCGGGGGTTTCGACGTTTAGGCCGATGTGGTGGTCGCCTCCTCGGCGAGAGGCACAACACGGCTCCAGCCGAACGGTATTCCGTGAAGGCGGTAATTGCGGCCCGGGGGACACATCCACATCGGCTCCCTCAGCTTATCGGACGCGTGGCCGTGATGATTCCGGCTCCCCGCCTTCCTGGCCTTCCATTACCTGTCGTTATGGCAACCTATATCCGTTTTGTCGTGATTCCGTGGAGGTGGAGAACGGCTCGAAGGGAGTCCGGCCGCCTGGCCGACCGCACGCCCCCGGCTGCACCGCGGCGGGCGGCACGGGGCGATGAAACAGGAAGACGCCGCTCCGTCACGAGGGCGACGGCGCCGATGACGGCGAGGATGAGCGCAGTCCGGTCCGCCGTCACCGACCTGGGGCGGGCGAGCCCGCCCCGGGGGCCGTCCCGGTGAGCGCGGCTCGCGATCGCCGTGCCGGTACGGTGAACGAGTGATCGAGACCGAGCGGCTGGTGCTGCGGCGCTGGCAGGAGAAGGACCGTGAGCCGTTCGCGGCGTTGAACGCCGACCCCGAGGTGATGGAGCACTTCCCGTCGACGCTGACGCGGGAGCGGAGCGACGCGCTGGCCGATCGCATCGCGGCGGAGTTCGACGTGTGCGGTTTCGGGCTGTGGGCCGTCGAGCTGTCGGGGGAGTTCGTCGGCTTCACCGGCCTGTCCGTTCCGCGGTTCACCGCGCACTTCACGCCGTGCGTGGAGATCGGGTGGCGGCTGGCCAGGTCCGCCTGGGGGCACGGCTACGCGAGCGAGGCGGCGCGGGCCGCGCTGGAGTACGGCTTCGGCGTGGCCGGGCTGAAGGAGATCGTCTCGTTCACCGCGGTGGTGAACACACGCTCGCGGCGGGTGATGGAGCGCATCGGGATGACCCGCGACCTGGACGGGGACTTCGACCATCCGGCGCTGGCCGAGGACAGCCCGCTGCGGCGGCACGTCCTCTACCGGATCGGCGCCGGCGACCCGAGGTAGGGGGCCGGCCGGCCCGGCTCAGTCCCGCGGCTTGCGCCAGGTGATGCTGTAGCGGAACAGCAGGTGGCGGCGGTACCGGGAGCCGGGCAGGAGCTCGGCGGCCAACTCCCGCATCCGCGCGTACGTGACCGGCGGCGGCCACACCGTGGGGGACGGATGCTCCCAGTGGCCCTTCACGGCGCGGTGGAAGGTGCCGACCGCGACACCGGCGAGGTCGCGCGGCAGGTCGCCGGGCATGGTGCTGCGGGCGAGGCCCACGACGGCCAGGACGCCGCCGGGGCGGAGCAGGTCGCGCATGCGGGCCAACCCCGTGGCGGCGTCCATGTGGTGCAGGGTGGCCACGGACGCGATCACGTCGAACGAGGCGGGCTCGAACGGGTGGGTGAGGAAGTCGCCGAGGATGTAGTCGACGTCGTCCGGGTGCTCGCGGGCCTGCTCGACGCTGACCGCGTGGAGGTCGATGCCGGTGACGTCCGGCACGGCCCGCCGCAGTTCGCGGGCGAGCATGCCCTCGCCGCAGCCGACGTCGAGGGCGCGCCGGGCGCCGTCAGGGATCGCGCGCAGGATGTGCGGGTGGTAATGGATGTTGTGATTCCATCGCCTGCCGTTCGTCACTGACATGTGATCATCCTGCCGGACACGGGGCCGACACACCGGCGACATCGCGCGATCAGGTGTCGCACGCGGTTCGACGAGACGGCGCACCGGACCGTGAGGCCGGCGCGGCGCCGCACATTCCGAGGGGTGTCCATGTCCGGGCGGAACGCCTCGACGGTGAAGACAATGCCGCGTACCGGGGCGGGATCCTGGAGGAACGAGGAGAAGTGGCCGGGCTCGCGACCGCCCCCGCCGCGTGCCTCAGACGGATGCGGCCTCCCACACGAACCCGTCGGGGTCGGTAGCCACGTCTCTGCGCTATGCGGGGAGACTCACATCAGTGACTCCGGGGTCGAGCAGCAATGGAACGGCCAGTGGCGTTAGCGAGGCGTCGGGGCGCGGCTTGCCGCCACTCGCCGTTCCGATCCGGGTGGCTGCCGGGGCGGCCTACGAATCCTTGGCTTCTGGGGTCCCGGTAGTACGGGGGAAATTTCCAACGGAGATGCCTGACCTGCGAACCCGGCACGGCAGACCAGTCACCCGGCAGCGAAGTCGCAGGATTCGGCCTATCGCAGTCACGCCGCCGAAAACGGCTTGACCCTCACGTAGCGTCAAGCCGTAGGGTCTCGGCCCATGAGTGACAAGAAGATCCGGTCCCCGCTCAGCGACGAGGAGAAACGCGAGGTCTGGGGCGAGTGGGCCGACCATGAAGGCGAGTACCTCGACGAGGTGGAGCAACGGTGGGGGGACAGCACCGCGTACGCGCAGTCCGCGAAGCGCGTCGCGGCCTACGGCAAGAAGCAGTGGGAGCAGATCAACCGCGACAACGCGGCGATCGAGGCGCGGATCCGTGAGCTGATGGACGCCGGCGCCGACCCGTCGAGCGAGGCGGCGATGGACGTGGCCGAGGCGCAGCTGCAGCACATCGCCCGCTGGTTCTACGACATGACGCACGAGTTCCACGTTCAAAAGAGCTACCTGTACGTGGAGGACCCGCGTTTCCGGGCGGGCATCGAGGCGAACACCCGGCCGGGCGCGGCGGAGTGGCTGCAGGAGGCGATCAAAGCCAACGCTGCGCGCGCCGCCGAGGCTCCGACCACAGCCGGGTGACTGGTCTGCCATGCCGACTTGGTTCGCAGGTCGGGTATCTCCGTTGGAAATTTCCCCCGTACTACCGGGACCCCCGTCTGTGAGCGTCTTGTGGACGACGCCGATGGAGACCTTGACGCCGGCGGCGATGGTGCGGATGGATTCCCCGCGCTGGCGACGGGCGAGGATGGCGCGCGTTTGTCGTCGTCGACCACGGGTCGGCGGCCACCGACCCGGCCGCGGCGGCGGGCCGCCTCCAGGCCGTCCTTGGTCTTGCGAACGATGTCACGGCGCCGGTCCTCCGACAGGGCCAGGGCCAAATCGAGAATCAGGGAGCGCTCGGTGTGCTCGCCGGCCGCGATGCCCTCCAGCACCTTGACCGCGATGCCGCGCTGGAACAGGTCGTTGAGGACGATGAGTCCTTCGAGAGTACGCCCGAAAGGGGCAGCCCCCTCTCTCCAGGGAAAGAGCTGGTCAATGGGTACGGCGGGGCGGCGCGAGGCGGCTGGTGACGGCGGCGATGGCCTCGGTGCCGGGACCCACCCGTTCTTCCAGCGCACGACCGATCAAGATGTGATGCGCAAGCGCGGCGTCCAGCTCGAATCCTGGGGCCCTTCGCCGGTTTGCGGGGTCAGTTCGACAATGTCCGCGCAGGCCCGGACGGTTCGGCCGTGTCGTGCTCAGCAGTGCTCTTATTCCTGCCGGTCGCTCGTTCGGCGAGGGCCTCGAGTTCGGCGACCGCTCGGTCGGTGGCCGTCTCGGCGGCGATCTCGGTCGCCAGTCGCCGCGCTTCGCGCTGGTAGGAGGGCTCGTGGAGGACACGGTCGAGGGCCCGGGCGATCGTGCGAGGTGAGGCGTTCTTGCTCACGGTGATGCCGGCGCCGGCGAGTTCGACATGCCGTGCCACCTCGGACTGGTCGCGTCCGAGCGGCACGCAGACCAGGGGGACCCCGGCGGCCAGGGACTTGACGGCCGTCCCGTGGCCGGCGTGCGTGATCGTCACCGCGGCGTGGCGCAGCGCGGTGGTGTGCGGGGCGGCCGCGGCGACCAGGACGTTGCCGGGCGCGCGGATCGTCGCCGGGTCCACGGCCGGGCCGGTGGTCAGCAGCCCGCGCACCGGAAGCGTGCCGAGGGCTTCGGCGATGCGCTCGAGCTGCGTGCGCTGGTTCATGAACGATGAGCTCAGGCTGGCCAGAACCAGCGGTGCGTCACCCTCCGGCAGCTCCAGTTCCCCCGCCCAGGCCGGGTCGTCGAGCCGTGGGCCGACGTGCCGCAGGTAGGCGGGGAAGCGCCTGCCGGGATAGTCCAGCGCACGCGGGGACAGCACGAGCATCCGGTCGACACGACCGAACGCGTCGACCACCGAGTCCACCGGCGGCAGACCGTGCGCGGCGCGGGCGGCGTTCAGCGCCGGCAGTCCCTTCCCCCACGGTTTGAGCATCATCTGTGTCAGCACCCGATCGCGCAGGCGCCCCAGCACGCCCGAAGCGGGGGCCAGACCCGGACCGGGCGGTGGCGCCCCCGGCGTGGGGAGCGGATAAAGGGTCGTCACCAGCGAGGCCACGGGGATCCCGGCGGCCTCGCCACCGGTGAGCGCGCCGAGCAGCATGTGCTCGGCGACCAGCACGTCGGCCGGGCGGGCACGCAACTCGGCCAGCGTGTCCCGGGCGTAATCGGCCGCGGGGCCGCAGACGATGCGGTCTCTCAGCCGCGCGAACGCGCCGAGCGGTGTGCGGGTCTCGAAGTCCTTGATGACGTCCTTGGCCGGATCGGTGGCGTCGCCCTGGGGCGCCGTGGTCCAGGCGATCGGTTCCACGCCACCGGGGACTTCCTCGTGCAGTGACCTGTCGGCCAGCACCCGGACGGCGTGGCCGCGTTCGTGCAGCGCACGGGCGATCGACAGGACGGGCGGCACGGCTCCGCCGCCGGACCAGGTGGCGAACAGGAACTTCTTACGCATCGTGTCTCTTTCGGGGGTCGATCGAGGTCAACAGGTCGCACATGGCACGTTCGGCGTCCTCACGCGACAGGCCGAGGTCGCGCCGCCACAGCTTCCACAGGTAGACGTCCGTGGCGGCGTAGTGCAGGTTCAGCGCATGCTCGCGGGCGGGCCCCGGGGCGGGGAGGCGGTCGGCGAAGACCTGTTCCAGCCACGAACGATGCTGGGTGCGCGCGTGAGCGGCCGCCCGGGCGATCGCCGGGACACGGTCCATCTGCGCGGTCCAGAGCACGTTGGCGTCGCCGTTCCCCTCGTAGTCCGCGAAGAGCACGGCCACGATCGCCGCCACATCACCGGTCGGCGCCTGACGGGTGACCGCCGTTTGCGACGCCACCCGGTCGGCGACGGCGTCGGCCAGCCCGTCCTTGCCACCGAAGTGGTTGACGATCGTCTGCACCGACACGCCCGCCTCGTCGGCGACGTGCTGCAGCGTGACGTCGTCGTACCAGCTCCGCATCCACAGCGCGGCCGCCGCCTCCAGCACGCGCGTACGCGTGACCTCCATGGCCGCGGCGCGGGCACCCATGCGGTACGGACGCCTGGTCCCACTTTCCATGGAGTCATATCTATATTCAATTGACGCACAGGTCAAGCGAAAATCCGCGACCAAGCACCTGCAGACCCTTGACGGAGCGGTCTGGTGCGGGGTGAGCGGTGTCGTAGCGGCAGCGGTGCTCGGTGATCTGCTGCAGGTGGGCGGTGGCAATCGCCTTGCAGATCATCCCGGGAGGCGGCGAGGTCGATCCCGATGCCATCGGCGCCCGGTACTACCGCTTGTACCGGCAGCGAGATCAGGCCGAGGAAGTCATCGGCGATCTGGAGGCGTTCCGTACCGTGGTCGCCCAATACTCAGCGAATCGCGCGCCCTGACCGGTGAACCGAGCCGCGGGTCCCGGAGGCGCCCCGGGCCATGTATCAGCGCAGCGGCTTGGCGGCGGGCATGGACAGCCGGTCCACCGCTTCCCTGCGGCGGCGTTCCGGCCGCCGGTCGTAGCGCGCGGTCGTCGCGGGGGAGGCGTGGCCGACCAGGGCCTGAGTGGTGGCGAGGTCCACCCCCGCGTCGAGCAGTTCGCCGATGAAGGTGCGCCGGAAGTCGTGCGGGGTCCGCTTGGCGGCGCCGGCGTCGGTCAGGCGGCGGGCCACGATGTCGGAGACGGCCTGACCGCTCATGTGCGTACGGCGGAGCCGGCCCGCCTTGTTGATCCCGCAGAACAGCGGGCCCGCCTCCCCGCCGCGTACGGAGAGCCAGAGCTCGAGCCGGGCGACGGCGGGGGCGGTGAGATAGACGAGCCGTTCCTTGTCGCCTTTCCCGCGTACGCGGAGCGACCGGGACGCGGAGTCGAAGTCGGCCAGGCTGAGCCCGGCGAGCTCCGCCCGGCGGCAGCCGGTGGAGTACAGCACGGCGAGGATGGCGGCGTCGCGCCGCCCGGTGGGGGAGTCGTCGCCGTCGCAGGCGGCGAGCGCGGCGCCCATGACCTCGGGGGGCACGTGCCCTCCGGCGGGCACCCGGGTGTGCTTGTAGGCGGGCAGGTCGGCGGCGCGCTGGTAGTCCTCGCTGGTCATCAGGCCGAGCCGCCACGCTTCCTTGAGCACGCGCCGCAGCGCCACCAGGTGCTTGTTGACGTGCGAGGGGGACCAGCCCTGCTCGCGCATCGCCGTACGGAGGCGGATGGTGTGCTCGTAGCGGAGGCGCTCCCACGGCTGGCCCGCGCCGGTGGCGGTGGGGTCGCCGGTGATGAGCCGGGCGATCCGGTCGAGGCATCCGCGCATGGTCCGCTTCGACTCGGGGCTGGGGAGCGAGTCGAGGTAGGCGTGGTAGGGGTCCCCCCCGGGGAGGGTGGGAGGGCCGGAGTCGGGCACGGCTGGGAAGTTCATCGCCGCTGATCCTATAATGAATCTACAACGTAAAGGCGCTGGGCTGTTCGAATTTCCCAGAGAGTGGACCAGAATCCCTCATCGAGGGGGAACCGCCCGGCGTCGCGGGTGGTCCCGGATGGGAGGGGCTGTGGCGATCGGGCGCACGGTGATCGAGGGGCGGGTCGTCGGGACGGACGCCGGCCTCGCTGTGGATGCGAGGTACGGGCATTTCACCGCCATGCAGGTGAGGGGCGGACGGGTGCGGGGGCTCGACCTGCACCTGGACCGGCTGGAGACGGCCGGTCGCGAGCTGTTCGGCGCCGGGGTCGGCCGTGAGCGGGTGGTGGGCTCGATCCGGGCCGTCCTGGGGGACGACATCCGGGACGCGAGCGTCCGGGTGTACGTGCTGCTGGAGGGGGAGAGCCCGCGGGTGTTCGCGACGGCCCGGCCGCCTGTGGACCTGGGGGGCGCGCCGCGGAGCGTCCGCCCGGTCGTCTACCAGCGGTACCTCCCGCACATCAAGCATGTCGGCGGCTTTCCGCAGCACCATCTGGGGCGGCTGGTCGCGGCCGATGGGTACGACGAGGCGCTGCTCACGACGGCGGACGGCGTGATCGCGGAGGGGGCGGTCACGAATGTGGGGTGCTTCGACGGGGAGACCGTCGTCTGGCCGGAGGCGCCGATGTTGCGCGGCATCACGATGCGCCTCCTGGAGGCGGCGATGGAGCGTTCGGGTGTGCGCCAGGAGCGCCGTGTGATCAGGGTGGGCGACCTGCCGGCGTACGACGGGGTCTTCCTCACGAACTCGCGAGGGATGGTCGCGGTGGGCCGAGTGGGCGCCGTGGCGCTGAACGTGGATCCGGAGGCGATGCGGCGGCTGGGCGAGCTGTACGAGAGCGTCCCCTGGGATGCGATCTGATCCGCCTGAGTGGATGAGAGGGGAGTTCCCTCCCGCCGCGCTCGCTCATTCGGCAGGTTCCCGGTCCTCTGGTTCGCCGGCGAGTGCGCGGGCGGCCGCGACCTCGTCGCCGTCCCACCCCCAATGGCCTTCGCCCTGATGCCGGGCCTGTTCGTCGATCCATCGCTGGTGCGCTTCCCAGGCGGACTGCTTGGCGGTGCCCAGCGCGGCGCCGATCTGCGACCAGGAGGCTCCGGCCCTGCGGGCCGATCGCACCGTGAGCTGACGTCCGTAGCTCGCCTTGCGCGCGATCACTTCGCCCAGTGCGAGGAGTTCCAGCGCCTCCTCCCGGGTGAGGGGCCGGTCGGCCGATGCGGATTCGGAGTCGTCCTCCTCGGCCGGCGAGGCGAGGGCCTCGCGGGTGCGCAGCGTGTCATAGCGCTCGACGGCGGTCAGCAGCGTGAACTGGCGTTCAAGATCCTCGGGAGTGAACATGCCTCGAGTATCAGCGTCAGGATAGCCTGACGTCAAGTTGGCCTGACGCCGCGTTGGGTGGAGTGGGGAGGGCGAGTGGGCGGCGCAGGTGAGGGGGTGAGCCGTGGCTCTGAACGAGGGCGGGAAGGAGGGGGTACGCGCCGGCTTCAGGGCTCCAGGGGACTCTCGTCGATGTTCTCGATGCGGGCGTGGAGAACCTGCTCGTTGATCTCCAGGTTGTTGATCAACCTCAGGGTGGCGACGAGGGTGTTGCCGAGGAGTTCTCCTGCCACCTCGCCGTACTCGACCTGGTAGACGGCGTCGGCCCGGTCGTGGTCGGCGGTGCCGCGCGGGTCTGGCCAGGCGCCCTCGGCGCCGATCTCGGCAGCGCGCAGGAGGGGGGCGACGGCGTGGCTTTTGGCGCGGGGGAGGCTGAGGGTGAGGAGGTCGCGCTCGATCCTCCTGAGGCGTACGCCTTCCGGCTCGCCGCCGAAGAGCAGGGCGTAAAGCACGTCCTTGGCCTGGCACAGCAGCGCTTCGCCCTGCGGAGAGCGGCAGGACGCCGGGATCGGTTCGGCGCCCTTCGGGGGTGGGTTGCGCAGGTAGCCGGCCGCCTCCAGGACGTCGCGTTTGAGCGCGGCGTAGCGCTGGAGGTAGCGGGGGAGGGACTCCTCGTCCAGGTGCAGGAGGCGGATGCGGGCGGCGCGTTCTGCGCGTTCCTCCTCGGTTTCCCGTACGGGTCGTTCGTGGCGGGCCTGGGCCGGGACGGCGGGTGGGGCGTTCCGTCCGGGATCCGGTCGCGTGTCGCCGCCCGTGTCGCCGCCCGCGCCGGTGCCGGTGTCGTCGAGCCGGGCCAGCGTCAGGATCTGCTCGACCAGCCATTCGGTGGGCTGCGCGCGCAGGTGGTCGCGGAGGCGTTCGCGTAGCTCGTCGGCCAGTTCGTCCCGGATCCGAGTGACGATCTGGGTGATTTCTGACAATCGTTCCCCCTGGTCATGTGGTCGGAGTCCGGCCATTGTGGCAGTGGGCGCCGTCGCGTTCCGGGAGTTGGGGATATCGGGTTCTCGCCGCCTGACCGGTGTGATCCCGGTGGCGCCGTCGTGGTCCTGACGGCGATGGTCAGCCGTCGCCCGCCGGGCCCGACCGTCTGCTCGCGGGGGCGTTGCCGGGTCGGAGCCGTCGTGGAGCGTCTCCTGCTCGGTCGTCCGAGGGTGTGCCAGCATGAGCGGGGTGATCGAGCCGTCGCCGCGACGTTCCGGCGTTCAAGTCCTGGAGGTCGACCGTCTCCGCCTGGTCGAGGCCGCCGGGCCGCGGCTGTCGCCCGAGGATCGGCTGGCGATGGACCGCGTCTGGGAGGAGGCGGTCCGGGCCAACCCGTGCCTGTTCGACGGGCCGGTGGTGGCGTGCGCGCGGCTGGATCATGAGGGGCCGCACGACGTGGTCCTCGGCTGGGTGAGGACCACCTATCGGCACTACGCGTTGCGTCGGCTGCCGGATGCCTCGTTGTGGCTGCCGTCCCTGTTCGTCGCCGTCGTGCAGCCGTCGGACGACGGGTGCCTGCTGGTGGGGCGGATGTCGTCGTCGACGGCCGCTCCCGGTCGGTGGCAGTTGCCCGGCGGTTCCGTCGAACCGCCGGAGGGCCGTGATCGCCTCGATGCGGCGGCGCTGCGGCGGCATGCCGCCAGGGAACTGGTCGAGGAGACGGGGGTGGACGTGGCGCCCGACGACCTGACCTTGTGGGTCCTCACGCGTGGTGAGAGCGGGAACGTCGGTGTGCTGTTCCTCGCTCCGTGCCGGCCGGCGTCGTTGCTGCGGGAACGGTTCGCGGCCGCGGTGTCGTCGGAGTGGGCGCTGGGGCGTGAGCCGGAGCTGGACCGGATCGCCCTGGTCCGCTCCCCGGCCGAGGTGGCGGGCCTGGGTGGGCCGTGCGTGGACTACCTGGAGCCGGTGGTCCGCCGGTACGCGGGGTGCTGAGGGGCGGACCGCTGCCTCGGCCGTCGCCGTACGAAGGTGGCGCGCGCCCTCATGCTGCGGTGCGTGCCCTCTTGGGGGGAAGGCACGGCGGCGGGCGGCGGTCTCCTCGCTCATGCCGGTGATCGCGGTGACGACTCTCGCGTCGCTTGCTCGGCGGGCAGGCGGAGGGCCACCAGCGCGACGTCGTCCTCGTTGTCGGCCGGGCGGGCCCGTGAGATGAGCCGGTCGCAGAAGATTCCGAGGGGGCGGCGGGCGAGCGAGGCGGCGTGGCGGGCGAGGTCGGCCATTCCCCGGTCGATGGAATCGCGCGGTGACTCGATCATGCCGTCGGTGTAGAGGACGAGGGTGGACATGGGCGGGAGCAGGGTCGTGGCGTCGGGGCGCAGCGTGGCCAGGCCGGTGCCGAGCAGGAGGCCCTGGCCGTCTTCGAGGTAGGAGACCTTGCCGTCGTCGGTCACCAGCAGGGGCGGCGGGTGGCCTGCGCTGGTCCAGCGCAGTCGCCAGGGTCCGCCTTCCGGGCCTTCCACGCGGGCGAACACCAGTGTGGCCATGGTGGCGGTGCTGATGTGCGGGATGGCGCGGTCCAGTCGGTCGACGACGAGGCTGGGCGCGAGTCCGCCGTACTCCCAGGCATAGGCGCGGAGCATGTTGCGGAGCTGGGACATCTGGGCGGCGGCGGTGAGGTCGTGGCCGATCACGTCGCCGATCACGAGGGCGGTGGCGCCGTCGGAGAGGACGAACAGGTCGTACCAGTCGCCGCCGACCTCCGAGGCGTGCGGGGCGGCGATGTAGCGGGCGGTCATCTGCAGGCCGTCGATCTCGGGCATCGGCGGGAGGAGGTGGCGTTGCATGGTCTCGACCGATCGGCGTTCCCGCTCGTACAGGCGGGCGTTGTCGACGGCGAGTCCGGCGCGGCGGCCGATGTCGTCGACGAGTGCCAGCTCGCTGGGGTCGAACTTCCTGGGGTCGGCGGCGCGGCCGACGGTGAGGGCGCCGAGCACCTGCCTCAGGCGGCCGCGCAGCGGTGCGATGACGGCGGAGTGCATTCCGGTGGAGGCGAAGAGGTCGCGCTGTACGGCGGCTATGCCCGAGTCGGGGAGGATGTCGTACGTCTCGCGGGCGACCAGCGTGGTGGGGGCTCCGAGCAGCACCTGGGAGAGGGGTTGCCGCGAGTGTTCGGCGACGGGGGGCATGGGGCCCTCCAGTTCCTCGACGTTCGCGATGGCGCCGTTCTCGTAGTGGACGACGGTGACGCGGCGTACTTCCTCGTTGTCGTCGAGCAGGTCGACGATGGCCCAGTCGGCGAGGCGGGGGAGGACGAGGCGGACGAGGCGGCGAAGTGCCTCGTCCATGTCGAGGGTGGAGGTGAGGGCGACCGTCGTCTCGGCGACGAGGGCGAGGCGGTCGGTGAGGGCGAGGAGTTCGGTGTTGTGTGAGCGGTCCGGCTCCTCGGGGTTTCGGGGGGAGAAGACGACGATGGCTCCGGTGTGTTCGTCGTCGATGGTGTAGGCGGTGCTGACGCAGCTCACGGGCAGGAGGGAGCCGTCGCCTCGGGCGAACCACTCGACGTCGGCGTGTGCGGTGCCGCCGGCGAGGAACGCCTGGAGCAGGTGGCATGCGGACCGTTGGGCGATGGTGCCGTCGCAGGCGCGGTGCAGGGCCTCGTGGGCGTCGGTGCCGAGGAGGTCGGCGGCGGTCCTTCGGAGCAGTTCCTCGCCGCGGGGGTTGATGTAGACGAGCCGTGCCCACCGGTTGAGGACGTAGACGCCGGCGTCGACGGAGGGCAGGAGCCGCTGGAGCAGGAGGTCGCGGTCGTGGGGGTCCGGCTGCCGGGGTTCCTGTGGTGGTGTCTCGTGGCGCGCCGGGTCTGCCATGGCCGTTCTCCTCTCGGGAGAGGACTCGCCTGCCGTTGTCGCCCATCTCCCATCATCGACCCTCGGGTGGAGGCGGCGGACGGGGGGACGCGGGGCACAGCCGGCGTGGGTGGGCGGTCCCGGGCGGCCGGCCGGCCATCGTCCGGGGTCAGGCGGTGGGCGGGCGGGTCGGTTCCCAGCCGCGCCGGGTGGGCCGGGTGCCGCGGGCGCCGCGGAGGTCGCGGCTGCGGTACACGATGTACGGCCGGGTGAGATAGCCGATCGGTGCGGTGAGTACGTGTACCAGCCGGGTGTAGGGCCAGATGGTGAAGAGCGTGAGCGCGCAGAGCGCGTGGATGCGGTACACCAGCGGGGCTCCGGCCATGAGGGATGTCTCGGGCTGGAAGGCGAAGATGGAGCGGAACCAGGGCGAGATGGTGGTCCGGTAGTTGTATCCGGAGCCGATGATGTTGGCGTCCACGGTGGCGGTCAGGCCGAGGACGATGGTCAGCGTGAGCACGACGTACATGAGCTTGTCGTTGCGGGTGGTGGCCAGGAAGACCGGGCCGACGGTGCGGCGGCGGTAGATGAGCAGGGCGATGCCGATCAGGGTGCAGGCGCCGGCGACGGTGCCGAGTGCCACGGCCAGGAAGTGGTAGGCGTTCTCGGACAGGCCGATCGCGCGGGTCCAGGTTTGCGGGATGAGGAGCCCGATGACGTGCCCGACCAGGACGACCAGGATGCCGAAGTGGAACAGCGGGCTGGCGACGCGGAGCAGGCGCCGTTCGTAGAGCTCGGAGGAGCGGGTGGTCCAGCCGAACTTGTCGTACTTGTAGCGCCAGATGCTGCCGATGACGAACGAGGCGAGCGCCACGTAGGGGAAGGCGCCCCACAGGAGCACGGCCAGGGTGTTCATCGTTCGCCTTTCGTCGGGGCTGAGGGCGCCGGCGGTGCCGGCGGCGGTGGTGGGGCCGACGGAGGCAGGAAGGGTGTTCCGGACGGTGAGAACGGGTCCAGGCCGACCTCTTCGGCGGGTGGTCCTTGGGCGGCCAGGCGGAGTGCGGTGGCGCGTTCGCGGGGGCCGGGTGGGGGGAGGGTGGCCAGGACGGCGGCGACGACGTGGGCGTAGGGGGAGTATTCGGCGGTGAGGGCTTGGTGCAGGACGTGGATGCCGGCGTGGTGTTCGCGGAGCAGGCGGATGGCGTGGTCGGTGGCGCCGCGTCCGGAGAGTTCGCAGACGGCGGCGAGGTGGTCGGGGAGTTCGCCGTCGGGTGGCTGGTATCCGGCGGCGCGGTAGGCGTGGTTGAAGCGCAGGAGGGCCATGCCGCGGCGGCGGGTGTCGCCGTAGGTGTAGTAGGTGAGGTAGGGGCAGCAGCGGCGTTTGAGGTCGAAGACGGCGACGTAGTGGGCGGCCAGGTCGGGCAGGGGGGTGGTGTCGAGGTGGGCGAGGAACGCGGCCAGGTGCCGGCTCGCCTCCCCGATCCCGCCGGTCCCGGTCTCACCGGTGCCGTTCCCGAGCGTGGCCACGGCGTCGTTGAGGATCGGGCGGGCGTCCGTCAGGCGCTCGTCGGGGTAGCCGAGCAGGATCGAGGCCACCATGTGGACGGTGCGCTCCGCGCCGTTCCCGGGGGTGGCGGGTCGTCGGCCGCGTCGGATCATGAGTCCTTCCTCTTCCGTTTGGGGAACAGCCCTTCGGGCAGTCCCTTGCCGTCCCAGTTGAGGAGGTTCACCCGTTCGCGGCGCTCCTCCAGTGTGAGGAGGGCGTCGCTTTCCTGCCGGTGTCTGAGGGCGTGGAAGGTCTCCACCGCTATGGGGGCGGGCTCGCCGGACGCCTCGCCGAACGGGCCGCCCATGCCGGGGCCGCCCTCGTAGTCGAGGCTGCATCCGGTGTCGAGTTCCTCCATCTCCGGCCCCTGCTCGGGGTGCGCGGTCGGGATCACGTAGCGCTCGTGGTAGGCGGCGATGGCGAGCAGCCGGTGCATCTCCTCGATCTTCTCGCCCGTCATGCCGACGGCCGTGGCGATCGACTCCTTGCGGGGCCGGCCCAGGTTGATCCGGCGCATGTAGGAGCGCATCGCGGCCAGGCGGCGCAGCACCGCGCGTACGGGTTCGGGGTCACCGGCGGTGAAGAGTTCGGCGAGGTACTCCACGGGGATGCGCAGGGCGTCGATGGCGCCGAACAGGTTCCCGGCCTCCTCGCCGTCGTGGCCGGTGCTCGCCAGCGCGTCCACGACCGGGGACAGCGGCGGGATGTACCAGACCATGGGCAGGGTGCGGAACTCCGGGTGCAGTGGCAGCGCCACCCCGAAGTCGAAGATCAGCTTGTGGATCGGGGAGCGGCGGGCCGCCTCCAGCCAGTCCTCGGGGATGCCCTCGCGGCGGGCCGCCGCGATCACCTCGGGGTCGTTGGGGTCGAGCAGGACGTTCTTGTGCGCCTCGAACAGGTCCTTCTCGTCCGGGACGGTCGCCGCCTCGGTGACCCGGTCGGCGTCGTACAGCAGCACTCCGAGATAGCGCAGCCGCCCGACGCAGGTCTCCGAGCACACCGTCGGCAGCCCCACCTCCACTCTGGGGAAGCAGAACGTGCACTTCTCCGCCTTGCCGGTGCGGTGGTTGAAGTAGACCTTCTTGTACGGGCAGCCGGTCACGCACATCCGCCAGCCGCGGCACCGGTCCTGGTCCACCAGCACGATGCCGTCCTCCGAACGCTTGTACATCGCGCCGGACGGGCAGGAGGCCACGCACGACGGGTTCAGGCAGTGCTCGCAGATGCGCGGCAGGAAGAAGAGGAAGGCCCGTTCGAAGTCGAGTCGCACTTGTTCGGACATCTTGCGCAGCACGGGGTCGGCGCGGGTGAGTTCGGGGCCGCCGCCGAGGCCGTCGTCCCAGTTCGCGCTCCAGGCCACCTTCGTGTCCTGGCCGGTCAGCAGCGACTTGGGCCGGGCGACCGGGATGTCGTCCTGCTCGGGGGCGGTGAACAGGCGGTCGTAGTCGTACGTCCAGGGTTCGTAGTAGTCCTGGATCGACGGCAGCAGCGGGTTGGCGAAGATGGTGAGCAGCTTGCGCAGCCGCCCTCCGGCCCGCAGGTGCAGCCGCCCCCGGCGGTTGAGTTCCCAGCCGCCCTTCCACTTCTCCTGGTCCTCGTACTCGCGGGGGTAGCCGAGGCCGGGGCGGGTCTCGACGTTGTTGAACCAGACGTACTCGGTGCCGGCCCGGTTGGTCCACGTCTGCTTGCAGGTGACCGAGCAGGTGTGGCAGCCGATGCACTTGTCCAGGTTCATCACCATGGCGATCTGGGCCATGACCCTGCTCATCAGTACTCGACCTCCTGGGAGCGCCTCCGGATGACCGTGACCTCGTCCCGCTGGCTCCCCGTCGGCCCGAGGTAGTTGAAGGCGAACGAGAGCTGCGCGTAGCCGCCGATCAGATGGGTCGGCTTGACCAGCAGCCGGGTCAGCGAGTTGTGGATGCCGCCGCGCTTGCCGGTGGTCTCGCTCTTCGGCACGTCGACGACCCGTTCCTGGACGTGGTGCATGTAGGCCGTGCCTTCCGGCATGCGGTGGGAGACGACGGCGCGGGCGACGACGACGCCGTTGCGGTTGACCGCCTCCACCCAGTCGTTGTCGGCGATGCCGGCCTTCGCGGCGTCCTGGGGGCTCATCCAGATGGTCGGCCCGCCGCGTGACAGCGTCAGCATGAGCAGGTTGTCCTGATATTCGGAGTGGATCGACCACTTCGAGTGCGGTGTGAGGTAGCGGACGGTGATTCCGCCGCCCTCGCCCTCGCCGACGCGGGGCTCGCCGAACATGGCGGTGATGTTCAGCGGCGGGCGGTAGACGGGCAGCGCCTCGCCCGCCTCCTGCATCCAGTCGTGGTCGAGGAAGAAGTGCTGCCGCCCGGTGAGGGTGTGCCACGGTTTGCGGCGTTCAACGTTGACGGTGAACGGCGAGTATCTGCGGCCGTCGCCCTCGATGCCGGACCACTCGGGCGAGGCGATCACCTCGGTGGGCCGGTCCTGGGTGTCGGTGAAGGTGACACGGCGGTGTTCGGCGGCCAGGCCCGTCAGGTCGGTCCCCGTACGGCGGGCCAGCGTGGCGAAGCCCTGGGCGGCGAGCCGGCCGTTGGTCGAGCCGGACAGGGCGAGGATCGCCTCGCACAGGTGGCTGTCGGTCGCCAGAGATGGGCGGCCGGCGGCCGTGCCGCCATGTACGGCGCCGTTCTGGGCGAGCAGCCAGGAGACCTCGGCGCCGACGTCGAACTTCACGCCTTTGGTGGCGGCGCCGAGGCGGTCGAGGAGGGGGCCGAGTGCGGCCATCTTGTCGGCGATCGCGCCGTAGTCCCGTTCGACTGTGATGATCTTGGGGAAGGTGCGGCCGGGGACGGGGGTCTCGCCGGTTTCGCGCCAGTCGCGCACGCGGCCGTGCGGGGTGGCCAGTTCGTCGGGGGTGTCGTGGGTGAGCGGCGCGGCGACGATGTCGCGGCGCACGCCCAGGTGTTTCGCGGCCAGGGTGCTGAAGGCGCGGGCGATGGCGTGGAAGGCGGCGAAGTCGGTTCTGGTCTGCCAGGGCGGGTCGATCGCGGGGGTGAACGCGTGGACGAAGGGGTGCATGTCCGTGGAGGACAGGTCGTACTTCTCGTACCAGGTCGCGGCGGGCAACACGATGTCGCTGAACAGCGTGGTCGAGGTCATGCGGAAGTCCAGCGACAACAGCAGGTCGAGCTTGCCGCGCGGGGCCTGGTCGGGCCAGGTGACCTCGCGCGGCCGCCGCCCCGGCGCGGCCTCTCGTGCGCGTACCGACGATCCGGCGCCGAGCAGGTGTTTGAGGAAGTACTCGTCGCCTTTGGCGGAGGAGCCGAGCAGGTTGGAGCGCCACACCGTGAGGACGCGCGGCCAGTTCTCCGGCGCGTCGGGATCCTCGCAGGCGAAGCCGAGCCGTCCCGACCGGATCTGGTCCACGATGTACGGCCCGGCCTCCTGGCCGGACGCCTCCGCCTCGTCGGCCAGGTCGAGCGGGTTGCGGTTGAACGTCGGATACGACGGCATCCAGCCCAGCCGCGCCGACTGGGCGACCAGGTCGGCGGTGGCGCGGCCGGCGAAGGCGCCGTCGCCGAGGGGCGAGGCCATGACGTCGGCGGAGTAGGCGTCGTAGCGCCACTGGTCGGTGTGCAGGTACCAGTACGCGGTGCCGATCATCTGGCGGGGCGGCCGCGACCAGTCCAGGGCGTGCGCGAGCTGGGTCCAGCCGGTGAGGGGGCGGATCTTCTCCTGGCCGACGTAGTGCGCCCAGCCGCCGCCGTTGACGCCCTGGCAGCCGGTGAGGGTCAGCATCGCGAGGAAGCACCGGTAGATGGTGTCGGAGTGGAACCAGTGGTTGGTCCCGGCCCCCATGATGATCATCGATCGGCCCTGCGACTCCTCGGCGTTGGCGGCGAACTCGCGGGCGATCCTTGCCGCCTTCTCCGCCGGCACCGACGTGATCTTCTCCTGCCACGCCGGGGTGTACGGGGTGGCCGGGTCGTCGTAACCGGTCGGCCACTGGCCGGGCAGCCCCGGCCGGGCCACGCCGTACTGCGCCAGCAGCAGATCGAAGACCGTGGTCACCAGGTGGCCGCCCACCCGCCGCACCGGGACACCTCTGCGCAGGACGCCGGCGGCGGGCTGGTCGAAGCGCGGCAGGGCGACGACCGCGGAGTCGGCGTCACCCGTGTCGTGGAGGGTGAGGGCGGGGTCGATGTCGCCGAGGTCGAGGTTCCAGCGGCCCTCGCCCTCCTGCGCGTACCGGAAGCCGAGTGAACCGCCCGGGATCGCGGGCTCGCCGGTGCGCCCGTCCAGGAGGACGGTCTTGAACGCGGCCTCGGGCCCGTCTTCGCCCAGGTCGGCGGCGGTGAGGAACTTGTCCGGCACGAGGTCGCCGTCGTGTTCGCGGAGCCGGACCAGGAACGGCAGGTCGGTGAAACTCTTCACATACCCGGTGAAGTACGGCGTCTGGCGGCGGACGAAGTGTTCGGTGAGGATGACGTGGCCCATCGCCATCGCCAGCGCGCCGTCGGTGCCCGGGTGCGGGGCCAGCCACTCGTCGGCGAACTTGGCCGCGTCGCTGTAGTCCGGGGACAGCACGACCACCTTCTGGCCGCGGTAGCGCGCCTCGGCCATGTAATGCGCGTCCGGCGTACGCGTCACCGGGACGTTCGACCCCCACAACATCAGGTAGGCCGCGTCCCACCAATCGGCCGACTCCGGCACGTCCGTCTGATCCCCGAACACCTGCGGCGAGGCCA
>NZ_BBYM01000066.1 GCF_001570405.1 Microtetraspora niveoalba
CGGGCAGGTCCGCGTACCAGTCATAGAACGACAACATCGCCCCGCCGATGAGGGAGATGAACCGCGCGCCGGAGGCGTGCGAGGCCATGGACATCGCGGGGATGGGGGAGAAGCCCGCCACGCGATCGGGGCCGTGCGTCTTGATCGTGTGCACGTGCGCCGCGGCGATCATCTCCGTCGCCTCGTCCCAGCCGACCCGCACCAGCCCGCCCCGCCCCCGCACCGACTGGTAGCGATGGCGCTTCACCGGGTCCGACACGATCTCCGCCCACGCCGCGACCGGATCCCCCAACCGGGATCGCGCCTCCCGGAACATCTCCACCAGCACACCCCGCGCGTACGGGAACCGGACCCGCGTCGGCGAGTACGTGTACCAGGAGAACGCCGCCCCCCGCGGACACCCCCGCGGCTCATACTCCGGACGATCCGCCCCCACACTCGGATAATCCGTCTGCTGGGTCTCCCACGTGATGATCCCGTCCTTGACGTACACCTTCCACGAACACGACCCCGTGCAGTTCACCCCATGCGTCGAACGCACCACCTTGTCATGACTCCACCGATCCCGATAGAACGCGTCCCCCCGCCGTCCGCCGATCTGGTGCAGCGTCCGCAGGTCGCCGGACGGCTCGCCCCGGTGCAGGTGCCGGCCCAACCGCAGCAGGGCGTCGTCGATGGGGCCGTCCATGCCCGCCATGTGTCACTCCTCTTGATTGCTTCGTATCTGTAGATGGCTGATCCGCGCCCGGACGCTCGCGCCCCGGGCGATCTCCGCTGTGCCGCCGGCTACGGCTGGCCCGCCACACGCAGGACGAACCAGCTGTAGACGAACGCGGCGGCCGCCACCACGGCCAGCAGCATCAGCCCGATGGCGTACGAGCCGGTGGCCTGGAAGATGAGGCCCATCACGATGGGCGGCAGGAAACCGCCGAGCCCGCCGGCCGCGCCCACGACGCCGGTCGCCGACCCCACCATGGCGGCCGGTACGGCCCGGCCGAGCAGCGCGAACACCGCGCCGTTGCCGAGGCCGAGCGCCGCCGCCATGATCAGGAAGGCGGCGGTCGCGAGCGCCATCGGGGGGATGAAGGACACGACGACCGCGCACGCGACCACGGCTCCCAGGGCCCCGCTCAGGACCGTCCGGCCGCCGATCCGGTCGGCCAGCCAGCCGCCGACGGGGCGGGTGAGGGTGGCCAGCAGCACGAACCCGGCCGCGCGGGCCGCCGCGTCGGCGGTGGTCAGCTCGTAGGCATCCTTGAGATAGAGCGGCAGATAGGACCCGAAGGCGACGAACCCGCCGAAGGTCAGCGCGTACATCGCGGCGAGCTCGCGGGTCACCCGGAGCCGGGCGGCACGGGCGAAGCGGGTCATGAACGACTCGGTCGGCCGGGCGAGCCCGGGAGCGTCACGGCCGACCGCCAGGAACGCGAGCCCGACCACGGCCAGGGCGACCGCGACGGCGAAGAACGGCGTGCGCTGACCGAAGTCGCGGGCGAGCCAGGGGGTGACGAACCCTGACACCGCCGTGCCGATGTTGCCCATGCCGAAGATCCCGAGCGCCAGGCCGCGCCGCTCCGGCGGGTACCAGGCGTTGACATAGGGGATGCCGATCGCGAAGGTCGCCCCCGTCAGGCCGAGCAGGAAGCCGCCCGCCAGCAGCAGGGGATAGTTGCCGGCGAAGGCGAGGAACACCACCGGGACGATCCCGATCAGGCTCGCGAGCCCGAAGACGACGCGGCCGCCGTAACGGTCGGTCAGCCCACCGAGGACGATCCGGCCCAGAGAGCCGACGATCACGGGGACGGCCACCAGGAACGACACCTCGAACGGCGTCAGGTGGAGCTGCTCCTTGTACGTCGGGCTGAGCGGGCTGATCAGCGCCCACGCCCAGAAGTTGACGGCGAAGGCCGCCGTCGCGAGCAACAGGGCCCGTCCCCGGCCCGTGAGTGGCAAATCCGTTTTGGATGTCGTGACCGCCGTCATTCCGACCTCAGCTCCCACAACTGGCATCTTTGATGTCAGTTTTGTGGGCGTTTACCGGCGGACATCAGGGACTTTGGTCCCCTCACGACGGCGTAAAGTCCCGGTGGATCCCCGCGGCCGGTTCTCAGGTCGCGGGAAGCGCGGCGGCCAGCACGATGATCCCGACCGAGCCGACCAGGGCGGCCACCGCCATCGTGCGGGCCAGGCCGGGCAGCCCCTTGGACGAGGCCAGGCCGTGCGCGCCCGCGGCGGCCATGACGGCGCAGAAGAGCGCCAGCTTGGCCACCAGGATGCGCCCGTAGCCCGGCTCGGCGAGCGAGGCCCAGGTGACACCCTTGTGCCAGGCCATGGCCACACCGGTGCCGATCTGGACCGGCAGGAACACCGCGGCGGTGAACACGCCGAAACGGCGGCCCACCGCGTTCAGCACGACCGCGCGTCGCTCCGGGTCCAGCAGGCGGCGGGCCAGCGGCAGGACGACCAGGGAGACGGTGAGCTGGCCGCCCACCCACAGGGCGGCCGACAACACGTGCAGGAAGCGGACCACCGACCACCACGTCACGGCGCACCCACCCGGAAGACGCCGTGCGCGCCGGCCTCGGCATGGCGCATGTCATGGTCCACGATCGGATAGGTCCCCGGCTCGGGGAAGCGCAGCTCCACGAACCCGCCCTGTGCGGGCGCCAGATCGAGGGCCTGCGCCCCGCCGGGATCGCCCTTCCGCAGCATGTAGGCGCCTTCCTTGTAGACCGTGTCGTACGGTACGCCGACGACGTGGAGCGAGGTGCCGTCGCCCGGTCCGGCGGCCACGGCCCAGATCCGCACCCGCTCGCCGGCCTTCGCCTCGAGCGGGGCGTGATCGTAACCGGCGGCGGTGCCGTTGAACATCCACCCGTCGGGGCGTCCCTGGTCGATCTTGTCGACCTGCGCCTGGCCGCCCGGCTCCCCAAGGTACAGCTCGCCCTGAACCAGGACGTACTCCCGATCGACGCGACCCAGGTCCGGCGGATCGACGATCACCGCGCCGTACATGCCGTTCGCGATGTGCTGCGACATCGGCATCGTCGAGCAGTGGTACAGCCAGGCCCCGGCGAATTCGGCGCGGAACCGGTAGGTCAGCCGCTCTCCCGGCTGGATCGTCCGCATCGGCCGGTCGGGGGCGAGCGCCCCGGCGTGGAAGTCCAGGCCGTGCCCCATCGCGGCGTCGTTGACGAACGTCACGGTGAAGACGTCGCCCACGCGGCCGCGCAGCACCGGGCCGGGGACCGTGCCGTTGAACGTCCACATCCGCTGCCGCACGCCGGGCGCGACCTCCAGCTCGGCCTCCCTCGCGTGGATCTCGATCCGGTGCTCGGTCCCTCCGGCGGCGGGCCGCAGCGTCGCGTCGTACGGTTTCCACCCGTCGGACCTCGGCGCGGTCAGGTCCAAGCGGCCCGTGCCCGTGTTTCCGCCCGTGCCCCCGGTTGTGCTCCCGCCGTCGGCCCGCCCGTGCGCGCTCGGGTCGTGGCCGCCGGTTCCCTGGTCACCGGCGCCCTGGTCGGCACTCGTGGTGGGCGGCGCGGCGGACGACGTTCCTTGGGGGACGATCCGCATGGTCATCCCGGCGGCGCGGTGCCCTACGACGGTGCACCAGCCGTCGACCGGCGTGGCGGGCATCTGGAGCGTCAGGTCGGCGCTCGCGCCCGGGTCCATCATCGGCGTGCTCTGTCCCGTGGACAGCCGCAGGTCGTGCCGCTGGCCGTCCCTGTTCGTGACGCGCAGGGTCAGGCGGGTGCCCGGGGGAGCCTCGATCGTGCTCGGCCGGATTCGCATCCCCACCAGGGTCACCTCGACCGTACGGGCCGCGCCCGACACTCCGGCGGCACCCGTCCCGATCGTTCCCGGCCCTTCGCCGGGCCCTGCTGCGGGCGCGCCCGTGACCGCCACGACGACCGCCGCGGCGGTCAGGACGCAGCCGACGAGCACCCCGGCGACCGCCGGCACCGCCGGCCGGTCCGCGAGCACCGGCCCGAGCACGACGGCCAGGGACAGCACCACGAACGCCGCGACGGAGCCGAGCAACAACGCCCAGCCGAGCAGCCGCAACGGCCCCGGCACCGGGAGCACGAGCAGCGGGACCGCGAGGTTGGCGGCGGCGAACCGGGCCCGCCAGCCGCGTTCGAGCAGCGCGGCGTTCTCCTTGAGCCGGGCGGGACCGCCGCCCGCGATCGCGGGCAGGAGATGCCCGAGGGAGCCGAGCAGCGTCTGCGCGACGAACCCGGCGAGCACCAGCGGCAACAGCGTCTCCAGCGCCCGCGCCGCCTCCGCGGCCGGACGCACCGCCACCATGACGAGGTCCGTGACGAGCGCGACTTCGAACCAGGCGACTCCCGCTGCCAGCGTCCAGCCCGCGGGTGTCGTGGGGCGGCGCCGCCGCAGCGTTTCCACCAGCGGGGCCAGTGCCACCGCCGCCGCGGCGGCGTACAGCGCCAGGCCGGCCACCGTCACCCATCGGGCACCGAGCAGGTGCCCGGGAACGCTCACGGCCAGGCCGGCCACCGCCAGCCGCAGTGCCGTACGGGAGGCTCTGCGGGTCAGGGGGGACACGCGCGTCCGCAGGACCGTCGGCCAGAGCGTGAACAGCGTGCCGAGCACGGCGAGGCCGATCCAGCCGAGCACGTTCACTTCGGCGTGCGCCGCGTGCAGCCGCTCGTGAGCGGTTCCGGGCGTGGCGGGAGCGATCAGCAGGCCGCCCATCAGGCCGCCCGCCGCGAGCGCCGCCCCCGCCGCCATATACCAGGGGACGACGTGGGCGAACGGCCCGGGCAGTGCCCGGCGGCGCGACCGGACCAGGACGGCGGTGTGCCAGATCACGACCGCGACGATCACCGCCGCTCCTGCGGCCGCCATCCACCACGGGCCGAGCGTGGCGCCGACCAGGACGACGGAGGTCCCCGCGTTCGCGGTGCCGAGTCGCGCCGCGCTCCACCGTGCGTCCGGGGGCCGCGCGTGCAGCAGCGTGACCGTGAAGTGTTCGCTCCAGATCAGGATCGCGCTCGTGACCGCGCCGAGCAGGAAGAGGTGGACGAGCAACCAGCGAGGTGCGGGCAGCGCCTCTCCCGCGAGGGCCGCGAGAACGGTCAGTCCGAGCCAGGCCACCACCACCGCGTTGGCCTTCAGCAACCGGCCCGCCCTGCGACCTCGCACCCCATCGGCGCCCGCCGCAGACGAGGCCGTCGAGGTGCCCGGCGCTCCCGGCGGTCTCGGCATTCCAGCCGCCGCCGGCGTCCGCGCGGCGGCTGTTCCCGCGCCCGGCGCCTGCGAAGTGCTGCCCGTTCCCGCGCGCGGGATCCCCACGGCGTCATCCGCTGCCACGGCCTGCGTCCCTGACGTGTCGCCTGTTCCCGGGACCGCCTGCCCTGGACTGCTGCCCGTTCCCGAGGCGGGGAGCGTTCCTGATGCGGCCGATGCTCCGGATGGGCGTCCGGGGTCGGTCGGCACATCGGCCGAGGTCATGGTTCGGGCCTTCCTGCCGCAGGGGGCGCGGCGGCGTCTCGATCCGAAGGTGCCCGCCGCGCTCGGCGCGCTCCCATGCTGACACGCGTGCCATCGCCCTCCCGAAGGACCTTCAGCCCTGATCTCCGGGACCATCGGCCGTTCTTCCGCCGGATCCAGAGCACGGCCCGGGCGACGGGCCGCCGCCAAGACGGTCATGGTGCCACCCGCCCGCCCCTCCGGGCACGGGGAAATGCGCTCGGCCGAGTGCTCGCAGGGGGACGGACGCCCAGGTTGAGTGACAACGGAACGGCCAGTGGCGGTGGTGGGCCGCACCCCGCCGGGGCTTACGTCGAGGCCGCCCAGCGCATCTCCGTCCACGATTCCACCGCTGCCTACGGCTAGTGCGCCACTAGGATCTTGGAATGCCCTTCCGTGCCGTGATCTTCGACTTCTTCGGCACGCTCACGCCGAGCACGCCATCACACGTGTGGGACGAACACGCCGCGCGAAGTGCGGCGGAGTTGGGAATCCCCGCACAGGACTGGCGTGCGGCCCTGGACGCCTCCTTCCCGGAGCGGGCGGTCGGAAGTCTGGGAGATCTGCGGGCCACCTTCCGTACGCTCGCCGGGCGCTGCGGGGCCGAGGTCGGCGAGACCATGCTGGCCGCCGCCTGCGCCGCTCGCCTCGCGGCACAACGCGAGCTGTTCATCCTGCGCGAGGACGCCGTACCGACCTTGACCGCGCTCCGCGCCGAGGGACTGCGGGTGGGCGTTCTCAGCGACTGCACCGTGGAGCTTTCCGAGGCCTGGCCGTCGTTGCCGCTGTCCGCCCTGGTCGACGCGGCGGTGCTGTCGTGCGAGGTCGGCCGGAGGAAGCCGGACCCGGAACTGTTCGACTTGGCCGCCCGGCGGCTGGACGTCACTCCTCAGGAATGCCTGTACATCGGCGACGGGGGAGGCCGGGAGCTCACCGGCGCGTCCGCCTGCGGCATGCGAGCCGTCATGCTGCGCGCCGACGACTGGTGGGACAACTACGCTCACAGCCGGGAGGACGACTGGCCCGGACCGTACCTCTCCTCCTTGAAGGAAGCCCTCGGTCTCGTGGTCGGCGGCTCGGCCGTGATGCCGTAGGCCAGGGGGCACGGTGCCGAGGTCACGGTGCCGAGGTCCCCCTCGGGAAGGTGGCGCAGTCACGGCGGGCGCCCGCGACGGGATCGCATCCGGCAGGCCCGAGACTCCGCTCCGCCTCCCGGCCCTCTGGAGGAGACCGACAATGTGGATGGATCCAGGCGCCGCATGCGACCATCGCGCTGGCGTGGAAACGTTCTGCGAGAGGGAGGACGCGTGACAGTGGCACGAGTACTGGTGATCGGTCTCGACCCCGCAAAGATCGAGGGCTGGGACCCGGAGCCGGTCCAGGCGGCGATAGCACGCGGTCAGGCCCGTTTCGGCGATCACGGTATCGAAGCGGACTGGTGCCTGGTGGCACTCGACGAGAACCCCGAAGGAGCGGTCGCGGAGGCGCTGACCCGCGAAGACTACGTCTGCGTGGTGATCGGGGGCGGCATCCGCAAGCACGAGCCGTTGCTCGAATTCTTCGAGAGGGTGATCAACCTGGTCCGGCAGCACGCGCCCGACGCAGCCATCGCCTTCAACAGCAGCCCCGAGGACTGCGCCGACGCGGCTCTGCGGTGGCTGCGCTAGGAGGAGCGGGCGCTCTTGTCGGCGCAGTGGCTCGACGTGGTCAGCCGCTCTGCGTCGCCGTGCAGGGGTGCCGCCAAAGAGTCTGCGATGAGCCGCCGAACCTGGCCTTAGGCCACCGACAGCGATCCTCCTGACGGTCGCTGATCACCGTTGACAGTTATGCCCTGCCGGTTTTTGCCCGATCGGCGTGGCTCACGTGCATGAGCGAGCGCAGTTCGGCGGTGTCGATGATGTGGGCCATTCTCGGGAAAACGCTGGTCATCAGGGTTTGGTGGACTCGCGGGTCCGGGTCGGTGACGCCGTCGGAGAGGACGTAGAGCTGGTAGTCGCGGTCGGCGGCGTCGGTGACGGTGGACAGTACGACGCCGCTGGTGGTGATGCCGGCGATGACCAGGGTGGTGATTCCGCGATCCCGCAGTTGCCGGTCGAGGTCTGTGGTGGACAGGGCGCCATAGCGGGTCTTGCGGACGGTGATGTCGCCGGGCTCGGGAGCGAGTTGATGGTGGAAGGCGGTGTCGGGTTCCTCGTGGTGCATGAGGCGCTGCCGGCCGAGGAAGGAGAACGTCCTGTTGGCCGGTGGGATCGCCGTCCAGTCGGCTTCGGTGAAGCCGACTCGCACGTAGGCGATGGTGGCGCCGTGCGCTCGCATGTCGGCGATGGCGCCGGCCACCCGTGACAGCAGGGCTTCCGGGTCGGCCAGGCCAGGGAGCGAGGTCAGGATTCCCTGTTGGTAATCCATGATGAGCAGTGCGGTCGTCCGGGGGTTCAGTGCCGGGGGCGTGACGGTCATTTTCTCTCCTTGGGTGATGAGGGGCGCCCTGACCCGCGGGATCGCGCGCCGGGGCCGACTACAGGTTGGGCACGTGAGCCACGGTGTGCCGCGCCGCGGCCCCCACCGGCCACGGCGGAGGCCGTGGTGCCCATCTCCGAGGTGTACGCGGAGGGGCGGACCGCTCCGAAGAGGGCAGCGCACCCCGGTCGCGATGATGGCCGTGGTGGCCCGTCAGGCGCGGCTCGGTGCCGGCTCCGGCTCGGCGAGGGGCGCCGCGGTCCGTCGGGGGAGCAGCAGTGGGGTCGACAGCAGGAGCACGCCGGCCAGGCCGATGGCCGTACGCGGGCCGAGCAGGCCGCCCAGCACGCCCCATACGGCCGTCAGGAGCGCGGTCGAGGCCTTGGTCGTCACCGACCAGGCGGACAGGGTGCGGGTGACCCGCTCGGTCGCGGTGCGCTCGAGGCGGTAGGTGGCGGAGACGGGGTTGAAGACCCCGCAGCAGAAGATCAGCCCGAGCTCGACGCCCATCACCAGCAGCAGCCCTCCGGTCCCCGGCCCCACGAAGGCCAGCCCGAGGGGCCAGATCGCGCGCAGCACCCCGGCCACGACCAGGACCCGCTGCTGCCCGAACCGGGTGACGAGCGGCCGGGCCAGCCGCGAACCGAGCAGCCCGCCGATCGCGGGCGCGGCGAAGGCGAGACCGTACTGCCACGGTGTGAACCCGAGGTGGCCGAGCATCAGGACGGCCAGCAGCGCGTCGGTGGCCATCACCAGGCCGTTGAACACGGCGGTGTTGAAGAACAGCGGACGCAGCGTCGCGTCGGCGAGGATGTACCGCCAGCCGTCGAGCAGGTCCCCGGCCCGCATGCGCCCGGCCTGTCGGCGCTCGGGCCGCGGCTCCTGGCCGCCCGTCGCGCGGATGCCCAGGGCCGAGAGCAGGTAGCTGACCGCGTCGGCCACCACCGTCGCCACCGGACCGAGGATCCCGATCGCGGCGCCGCCCAGCGGCGGTCCGATGATCGTGGTCGTCCAGGTCGTGGACTCGAAGCGGGCGTTGGCGACGAGCAGGTCCTCGGCCGGCAGCAGCGTCTTCAGGTACGCGCCGGAGGCGGCGCGGAAGGTGATGTCGGCGGCCGCGACGACGACCGAGACCAGCAGGAGCTGGACGAAGGA
Organism: Microtetraspora niveoalba; assembly: GCF_001570405.1. Lineage (GTDB taxonomy): Bacteria > Actinomycetota > Actinomycetes > Streptosporangiales > Streptosporangiaceae > Microtetraspora > Microtetraspora niveoalba. The sequence goes on from NZ_BBYM01000066.1 coordinate 9,109, forward strand.
GAGCACGCCGAGCGCGAACGCGGCGGGGATCGTCAGCAGCGCCGCGAACCGCACCAGGTCCGTCCCGATCAGCACCGGCCGCTTGCGGCGGAACTCCACCCACGGGCCCAGCGGCACCGCCACGGCCGCGCCCACCAACGCCCCCACGGAGGACAACGCCGCGACCTCCGCCGGCCCGGCGTCCAGCACCTGGATCGCGATCAGCGGGAACGCGCCGAAGGCGAGCCACGTGCCGAGCGCGCTGGTCCCGTACGCTCCCCAGAGCCACCCGAACTGCCGTCCCAACCGGTGCCCGCTCCGCATGCCACCACTCCTCACCACTCACTCGCACAACCAATTCGCGATCGGGAGCATCAAAGCGCGCGCTGTATCAGGTGATCAAACAACTGCAGAGGCTTGGGACACAACGATCAGTTGTACTCGTGAAGTGTGTCCGCATGGACCTCAACACCGTCCGAACCTTCGTCGCCGCCGCCGACGCGGGGCTCAACGGAAGCACCACCGGTGGAGGGCTCCGCGAATCTCTCATGATCGCTGACGACCGGCGTCCCGGAAATTTCTTCGAAGAAGTCCGGGAGGGGGTGTCGGATCGGGGTGGTGGTGTTCGTAGCAGGGGTGAGGCCGTCCGCAAGGGGCGGCGCCCAGGTGAAGGAGCGCGATCATGAAGCTGACGACCATGACTCAGGTCACCGTCGATGGAGTGATGCAGGGAAACGGCGCCGCGTCGGATGACCGCGGTAACGGATTCGAGCGCGGCGGATGGGCCCGAGGGAAGGGCGACGACGAGACCAGGGCGTTCATCACGCAGACCTACCAGCGCGCAGAGGCGTTCCTGTTCGGCCGGCGCACCTACGAGCTGTTCGCCGGCTCCTGGGGATCAATCGACCAGATGCGCGCACATCCCATCGGCGTGGCCTTGAACGAGGCCCCCAAGTACGTTGCCTCGACCACGCTCACCGCGCCGCGTTGGGAGGACACGACCGTTCTCCACGGCGGCGACCTCGCGGCGGCCATCAGTGAGCTGAAGGCCAAGCCCGGGGGTGAGCTGCAGGTGCACGGCAGTGGCGCCCTGACCCGGTGGCTGCTGGAGAACGATCTAATCGACGAGATGACTCTGATCGTGATCCCGGTGATCCTCGGCCAGGGCGCGAGACTGTTCCCGGAGACCGGCCCGGATCTTGCGCTCGACCTGGTCGAGTCGCGGGTCGACTCGAAGGGCGTGACGATCCAGGTCTACCGGCCGGCCGGGCGCCCTCAGTATGCGCCGACGGCTTGAAGTCCCTGACCACCGAACCACGCTGTCTTGACACCACAGGAGATGATTTTCCGATGCGGTACCTGGTTTCCGTGATCGATGACAAGAGCAATCCCGGCAGCACGGACAGGCGGCCTGCCATCAGCGCGTTCAACGAACGACTGATCGCCGAGGGCTACTGGGTTTTCGCGGGCGGACTCGCCTCCCCCGACACGGCCACCGTCATCGACAACCGGGGCGAGCAGGCGGTGTTCAGCGACGGGCCTTTCGTGGAGTCGAAGGAGTACCTCGCCGGCGTCTGGGTGTGGGAGGCCCCCGATCTGGATGTGGCGCTCAAGCTCGCCGCCGAGGCGTCGAAGGTCTGCGATCGGAAGGTCGAGGTGCGGCCGTTCCAGTGAGCGACGTCGAGGAGGCGATCACCAGGGCCCACCACGAGGAGTGGGTCCGGGTGGTCGCCGCCCTGACCAGGCGTTTCGGTGACCTCGACATCGCCGAGGAGGCGGCCGCCGAGGCGTTCGCGACCGCCGTCGAGCGGTGGCCGGCCGACGGCGTACCGCCCAACCCCGGCGCCTGGCTGACCACCACCGCCAACCGCAAGGCCATCGACCGGATCCGGCGCGAGAGCAAGCGCGATGACAAGCACAAGGAGGCTCAGACGGTGTACGACGACGACCCGCCCGAGCCTCCCGGCGCCATCGACGACGAACGGCTCCGGCTGATCTTCACCTGCTGTCACCCGGCGCTGGCGATGGAGACCCGCGTGGCGCTGACGCTGCGCATGGTCGGCGGTCTGACCGTGCCCGAGATCGCCCGCGCCTTCCTGGCGGCCGAGAGTGCCATAGGTCAGCGGATCACCCGCGCGAAGGCCAAGATCAAGGCGGCTCGCATCCCCTATCGCGTGCCGGCCGCCGAGGATCTCCCGGCACGCGTCACCGGCGTGCTCGCGGTCCTGTACCTCGTCTTCAACGAGGGATACCTCGCGACCGGCCCCGACACCGATCCCGTACGTCACGACCTGACAGCCGAGGCGATCCGGCTCACCCGCCTGATCCGCACGCTCCTGCCGCAGGACGGAGAAGTGGCCGGGCTGCTGGCGCTGATGTTGCTCACCGAGGCCCGCCGCACCGCCCGGGTCTCGGCCGGCGGCGAACTGGTCGCTTTCAACGAGCAGGACCGTGGGGCCTGGGACGCGGCGCTGATCGCCGAGGGTCACCGACTGGTGCGCGAGCGCCTCGCCGCTGCCGCCGCCGGGGTGGCTCCGGGCCGCTACCAGATCCTCGCCGCGATCAACGCCGTGCACACCTCCGCCCTCGACGTCCGTGACACCGACTGGTCGCAGGTCCTCGCCCTCTACGACCAGCTCGTCCGCCTCGACCCCTCGCCGATCATCGCCCTCAACCGGGCCATCGCCGTGGCCGAGCTCGACGGCCCGCAGGTGGCACTGGCCATCGTTGACCGCCTCGCCGACGCGTTGGCCGGCTATCACGCCTACCACGCCACCCGCGCCGACCTGCTGCGCCGGCTGGGCCGAAGTCAGCAGTCACGCGCGGCCTACGACCGGGCCATCGAGCTGGCCGGCAACACCGGCGAGACCGCCTACCTCACCCGCCGCCGCGACCAACTGCCGTAGCGTCCGCGCTTGAAGAGCGCGCTTGATACCGTACGCGATCAGTCGTCGTCGGCCTCGTTACGGTCGGCGGCCTGCTGCGCCCGGTCGTCGAAGCCGCTCTGTGGCGGTCGCCGAATCCGGGGCTTCCCGTACGGCGCCGGGCCGCGCAATGCTGCTCCACCGGCTCCGGCGACGCGCGGCTGGTCATCGTGCGGGTCCGATGACGTCGTCGCCGAAGACGGCCGCGAGGGCTTTGCCGATCAGGCGGGGCAGATCGGTCCGCCCGTCGTCCTCGGCCCAGCGCACCATCGCCGTGTGCAGGGCGGCCAGGCAGGCGCTGGCCGCCGCCTGGGCCTGGAACGCCGCGTCGGGATCGGTGGCATCGTCGTCCAGGGCGCCGACGATGGCCTGCTGGAGGGCGTACTGGTTGTCCAGGTGCCTGGCCCGCAGCGCGGGCGTGGAGATCATGAGCTGAAGGCGGACGAGCAGGAACTGCCGGTCCGCCGCCACGTCGTCGCCGGTCAGGGCTGCGGCCGCGTCAACGAGCGCGCCGCCGATGCGGCGGACCAGAGGCTGGCCGGCGGGTGAGGCGGCGATCCGCTCGGCGATGAGCTCGCCGTGCTGGTCGGCCAGCACGAGATCTTCCTTGGTGGGGAAGTGCCGGTAGACGGTCATGGGCGATACGCCGGCCGCCTCGGCGACGTCGTTCATGGTCGTGGCGTCGTAGCCGCGCTCGCCGAACAGCCGTATCGCGTGTGCCTGGATCGTGCGCTGCGTCTGGGCTCGTCGTCGCGCTCGCAGGGTTGAGTGCCGCTCAGTCATGTGGTAGACACTACCAGCATGATAGTGACTACCAAACAGGTAGTCCCTACCAGTCAGGAGTGTTGGACATGAACGATCTGACCGGCAAGACGGCCCTGGTGACCGGAGCCTCGCGCGGCATCGGCCAGGCGATCGCGACCCGGCTGGCAGCCAAGGGAGCGATGGTGATCGTGCATTACGGCAGGGACGAGGACGGCGCGACGGCGACGGTCCGCGAGATCGAGCGCGTAGGCGGCATCGCCCTCGCCGTCCAGGCGGAACTGGGCGTCGACGGCGACGTCGACAAGCTCTTCGCCGGAATCGAGGTGGGCCTGGCCGGACGGCCCCTCGACATCGTCGTCAACAACGCGGCAGCTCAGCCCACCGGCCCGCTCGGCGCCACGACCCGGGCCGAGTTCGACCACCTCTTCGCGGTGAACGTACGGGCGCCGTACTTCATCATCCAGCGAGCACTGCCCCTGCTGCGCGACGGCGGCCGCATCATCACGATCTCCTCCGTCGCGACCCGCATGGCCAACCCCGCCCAGACGTCCTTCGCCATGACCAAGGGCGCGATCGAGACGATGAGCCTGACCCTGGCCAACGAACTCGGAGTCAGGGGAATCACCGTGAACGCGGTCGCGCCCGGCGCCACCCGGACGCCCGCCAACGCGGCCGTCTTCGAAGCACCTGGCCTGGCCGCGTTCATCGCCGGATCGACGGCTCTCGACCGCCTCGGCGACGCCGGCGACATCGCCGACGTGGTCGCGTTCCTCGCCTCCGACGCCGCCCGCTGGATCACCGGCCAGGTCATCGACGCCAGCGGCGGCCTGTTCCTGGGACCGCGCACATGACGCGAACCCCTGTCGGCGGTCCCCGTGCCGCGCGACGTGCAGGGAGTTGATGGCGTTCCCGAGGGCGGCGGCCCCAGCCTGACAACGCGGCAGTCCCCCGATCAGCGTCCGGGCTGTGCCGGCTCCCCGGACGCGGCCGGGGCGGCGTCGCGCCGTCTCGGCAGCGCGGCCGCCAGGAGAGCGACGGCGGCCAGCACCACGGCGATGGCGGCGAAGGCCTGCCCGTAGCCGGCCGCCAGCTCCGGGGCCCGGGCCGGGCCGGTGAGTTCGCCGTCCTGCCCCGCCGACAGTGCGACCAGGGCGGCCAGGCCGAGCGCGCCACCGATCTGCTTGGCGGTGTTCATCAGCCCGGAGGCCGCCCCCGCCTCGGCCGGGGCGACGCCCGAGGTGACGGTAACGGTCAGCGGGGTGTTCAGCAGGCCGCCACCGAGCGAGATCAGCACGGCTGGGCCGAGGACGGCCGTCAGGTAGTCCGCGCCCGGCGCGACGCGGCTCTGCCACCAGAAGCCGGCCGCCCCGACCAGCGCCCCGGTGACGATGAGCACGCGATCGTCGGTACGGCGCATCAGCCACGGAGTCAGGCGCAGGCCAACGAGCAGGGTCAGCAGGGTGTGCGGCAGGAATGCCAGCCCGGTCTGCAGCGGCCCGTAGCCCAGGACATCCTGCAGGGACAGGGTCAGGAAGTACCACATCGGGTTCAGGCAAGCCCCGGCCAGCAGCATCGTCACATTGCCCAGCCAGATCGGCCGCGGCCGCAGCAGCCAGGGCGGGATCAGCGGCGCCCGCGCCACTCGCACCTCGACCAGCGCGAACAGCCCCAGCAGGACGACCCCGGCCAACGCGACGGCGACCGCGCCGGGCAGTCCACCCGACAGACCATAGGCCAGCGCGGCCAGCCCGGCAGTGGACAGCACCGCACCGAGCACGTCCAGCCGCCGCCCGCCGCGCCGGTCGGGACCGAGAGCCGGCCGGCGGGCCACCGCCAGGCAGGCCAGCCCGATCGGCACGTTGATCAGGAGGATCCAGCGCCAGGACAGGTACTCCGTCAGCGCCCCGCCGATCAGGTTGCCCGCCGTACCGCCCGCCAGACTCACCGCTGTCCAGACCGCGATCGCGCGGGTGCGCCGCGGCCCCTCGGGAAAGACGGACGTCAAGATCGTGAGCGTGGCCGGGGCCAGCACCGCCGCCCCCACCCCCTGACCGGCCCGGGCCGCGATCAGCCAACCCGGCGCATTCGCCAGCCCGCCGGCCAGGCTCGCGGCGGTGAACACCACCAGGCCCGCGGTGAAGACGCGCCGGTGCCCGTACACATCGGCCAGCCGCCCGCCGAGCAGCAGCAGCCCACCGAAACTCAGTGCGTAGGCATTGCCCACCCACGCCAGATGCCGGGAGTCGAAGCCGAGCGCGTCCTGGATGGACGGCAGTGCGACGTTCACCACCGACACGTCCAGCACCACCATGAACTGCGCGGCGCACAACAGCGCCAACACGACCGACATCGGCCCCTCCCCGGCTATACCAATGCGATCACATCGCGTTACTGCGCCCTAGCATATAATCCGATGTGAACACATTGGAAAACTTGGAGGGGTCATGGGCCGGGGACCGGGAGCGCACCACGCGCAGCGCCGTGCGGAGATCGCCGACGCGGTGCTCGCCATCGTCGCCGAGCGCGGCCTCGCCGCCGTTTCCCTGACCGAGGTGGCCGCTCAGGCGGGCATCTCACCCGGCCGCGTGCAGCACTACTTCCCGGCCAAGCGGCAGCTCCTGGAGGCCGCCTTCGAACGCGGCAACGAACTGTCCAGCGCCCGCATCAGGGCCGAAGCCGGCGCCGACCTGCAGGCCGCCGAGCCGCGCCTGGTGCTCACCACGGTGCTGGGCGAGCTCATCCCCTACGACGCCGCCACCGAGGCGCACATGCGCGTCCGGCAGTCGTTTCATGCCTTCGCCTTCGCCGAGGAGGCCATCGCGGCCCGGCTGCGCCTCCTGTACGCCGACTTTCACCGCCAGATGGCCGACCTCATCGCCCGCGACCAGCACTCCGGTCGCATCCCCGCCGCACTCGACCCTCACGACACGGCACTCGCCCTGGTGGCGCTGGCCGAAGGGCTGGCCGCCTACGTACTCACCGGTGTCACCTCCGCGACCACCGCCCGTGAGCAGATGCTGGCGGCCGTCGCTGTCCTCTACCGCTGAGTCATCGGCAAGGGCGCGAGCGCGTCGGGCGGGCGCCAGCAGCGGGGGCTGCGCTGAGAGTCGTTTGCGTCATGTGGGATCGCGGAGCGGACGTGCGACCAGGTCCTCCCGGAGGCCCTGGTCGGCGGATCCCGTCTGCGCCGATGCCGTCGAGAATGCGCTCGCGCCCGAAGGCGAACTGCTCGGTGAAGCTCTGGTCAGGCGCCTCGACGACCCCTCTGGCGAAGCGGGGTAGGTGCCGCTCTCGACGACCTCGCGGATGTACGGCGCTGCGTCGCGAACTCGGCAAGCTGCCGTGACACGGCACCGGGCACATAGCGCCGCTGGGTCCTGGGCGCCGGACTGGACAAACACCGCGGGGGCGGACAGATGGAGGGCAGCCCAATCAGAAACTCCACTGGCACGACCGGACCTTGGCCAGACCCAGGGACCACCCGACGGGGTTTCGCCGAACCCCAGCGAACGAGCGGATCATGCACCAAACGGCCCCCCACTCGGGAAGCCGATGAGACCCCAGTAGCTCTGCGTAGTGTTCCGATCTCGCCACGCTGCGATCGCGTCACAGGCCAGAAGCGCCTAACTACAGGGCCTTGGCCTTCAGGCGAGTGGCTCCGTGACACCCGGCCCACGGAGTCTCCGTAAACCCGTTGGCGGAACACGGCGACCACTGCTACTTTGCCGGAGGCCGTGCCAGAGAACGAGGAGGTGGTACCCGTGAACGCAGTATCGACATGGGTGCTCCCCTCCGGGGTCACGGTCGGGCGATAGGTCGTCCGGGAGCGCCGTTCAGAGCACTCCCGAAAGGCACGACCATGCGATTCACCTCCGAGCAGCGCCTCGACGACGGCGTCCTCGAACGCGAATTCACCCTCGGCGAGATCCCCGGCATCCTGTGGACACCCGGATCCGCATCCGCACCGGCGCCGCTGATCCTGCTCGGCCACCCCGGCGGACTGCACAAGATGTACCCCCGACTGGCGGCCCGGGCCCGGCACTCCGCGGCGGAGGGCTTCGCCGCGGCCACCATCGAGCTCCCCGGAAGCGGTGACCGGCCCCGTTCCGCCGCCGCCGAGCAGGCCCGCGCCGACCTGCACCGGGCGCTGGAGGCCGGCGGGCCGGTCGACGAGGAGATCGTCGACCGGCTCGTCCTCCCGCTGGCCCAAAAGGCGGTCCCGGAATGGCAGGCCGCCCTGGACGCCCTCCTTTCGCTGCCCGAGATCGGCGGCCCGGTCGGGTACTCGGGGGGAGTGATCGCCATCGGGATCCGGCTGGCGGTGGTCGAGCCGCGCATCTCGGCCGCCGTTCTGTTCGCCGGAAGTTTCGTGCCTCGCACCCTGTTCGAGGAGGCCCGCCAGGTCACCATTCCGCTGCATGTCCTGCTGCAGTGGGACGACGAAGGGAACGACCGGCAGGCGGCCCTAGACCTGTTCGACGCCTTCGGCTCCAAGGAGAAGACACTGCACGCCAATATGGGCGGGCACACCGGCGTCCCGCAGTTCGCAGGGGACGCCGCTGCCCGGTTCTTCACCCGGCATCTGAGCTAGCCGCCGACCACCCCCGCCGTCAGACCGGCAGCAAACGGTAGGCGGTGCCGGCCAGGACGCCGCTCATCGAGGACAGGTCCCGGCCCTCCTCGATGGCGGTGGCCAGCAGATGCACAACCGCCCCGATCGCGGCGGTACCGACCATCGGCGGTACCGGCCGGTCGGGGCGGCGCTCGGCTATCAGCGCCTCAATCAGCTGGGCCCACGCCGTGAGGCACTCGGCCCGTACCTTGCCGAGCGCCGGGCAGGCGACCGACTCGACCACCAGCGCCCGGCCGGGCCGGGATTGGCGGCCAGCAGCCGACCGTCTGCGAACCAAGCGCAACATGGAGCACCACGCCAAATTCCACACCGGACGCTGGACACAGGCGTAGTGACAGCTACGTAGGGCTACTTGGGTCTCATCGCAGTTTCCCGAGTGGAGGGCCTAAACGACCGTGATCTTCCTCAGCGCCAACGGCTGTACCGATGTTCCCGAAGGCCGACGACGCCCGGCACCGAGCCCGACATCTTCAACGGACCTTCCTGATCAACGACGTCGGAGGGGCGGCGATGTAGGTGGACCCACTCGTTCCGCGACCACCGAGCCGCTTCGCCCGGCCGGCACGCACCGAACGCGGCCGGCGTAGTGGAAACCCCCGCCGGCCCCTTGCGCGCGCGGTGGTGTCATCCGGCTTGTAGGCGTTGGGCTCGGGGGCCGATGTAGTGAATCCCCATCGGTCTTTGCCCACCCGGTGGAGCCGGTAGTTCTGGGGGTTGCGGTAGCGGTCGCGGTTGTGGAACTGGCAGGTGGGCCCGAGGTTGCGCAGGTCGGTTGCGCCTCCGTCCGACCAGTTGGTGACGTGGTCGATCTGGCAGAGGTGGGCGGGCAGGGCGCAATCGTCGACCATGCATTTGGTGTAGCGGGCGAGGATGGCGCGGCGTTGCCTTCTGGTGGCTTGGCGGGCTTTGCGTCCGACGTCGAGGACTTCACCGTCGGAGTTCATGACCAGGCGGGTGAGGCTGGAGGTCCGGGCCAGGCGGTGGATGTCGGTGACGGGGAGGAACTGTCCGGTGGCCAGCAGCAGCCCGGGCAGGGTGCGTCCGGAGACGAGCCCGCCCGGCGTGGCCCAGTCGGCGCCCCGCCGTCCGCTCCCTCGGCGGCCATCCCGCAGGCCGCCCCGACCCCGCGTCCCCTCACCCGCATCTCGGTCGTCCCAGCCTCGGCGGCCCTCTCGGTCATCGCGGTGGTCCCGGCGCTGCCTGACGTCATTCCCGCCGTCCCGGTCGCGGTTGTCAGCGCCCCGGCCGCTGGCTCGGTCACTCCTGCGGCCGTCGTAAGCGCCTGGA
>NZ_BBYM01000067.1 GCF_001570405.1 Microtetraspora niveoalba
CTGCGCCGCGGCGGCCCGCTGCCCTCGGCTCCGCCGGAGCCCGGAGCCTCCGGCGTGTCCCGGCTCCCCGCCGGCCGGGCCCGCGGCGGCCTGCGTCCGCTGCTGTCCGCGCTGCGGCCGGGGTCGCCGCTGCTCCCCATCGGGGCGCGGGTCGCGGTCGGCTGCGCCCTGGCCGGGTGGGCCTCCATGGCGGCCGGGGTGGGCCATCCGTACTGGGCGGTCGTCACCGCCGCGTCCGTCTTCCAGGCGAACACGTCGCTGAGCTGGCAGCGGGCGCTGCAACGCGTCCTGGGCAGCCTCGCCGGGCTCGTGCTGTTCACCGCGCTCCTGCCGGTGTCGCGGATCGGCCCGGTCGCGCTCATCGCGACCGTCCTCGTCTGCCAGTTCCTGACCGAGGCGGCGATGACCCGCAACTACTGGGCGGGCAACGTCTTCCTGACCCCGATGGCCCTGCTGATGACCGAGTTCGCGGTGCGGCAGCCCGGCTCTGTGCTCGTCGCCGACCGCTGGCTGGACACCTGCGTCGGCGCCGCCCTCGGCGTCCTGAGCTGCCTCCTGGTGACCAACCGGAGGGCGGGCGGCCGGGTCGACCGCGCGCTGCGGCGCGTTGACGGGGCGCGGAGCGCGGCGCGCGACCTCGTCGCGGGCGCGCCGCCCGACTCACCACCGGGCTCACCGCTGGGCGCGCCGGAGGCGGCGGCGGTGCGGCGCGAGCTCGCCGAGGCGCTGGTCCAGCTCCGCGAGGCGGTGGACGTCGCCTCCGGCGAGTGGTGGCAGCGGGCGCTGCCCGAGCAGGAGGTCGCCCTCGCCGAGCGCGACGGCCACCGGCTGCTCGCCGAGCTGGCCGCGCGGCTGCCGCTCGCACGGGCCGCCTGACGGAACCGTCCGAGAGGACCGTGCGGGAGGCCCGCCTGACGGACACAGGGGCCATGACGGAGGAAGGGAGTGCCTGGCGTGGAGGACGTCGTCGCCGGAGTGGTGCGGCAGTGGCAGCGGGAGCGCCCCGATCTCGATCTCGGCCCGATGGCTCTGATCGGCCGGCTGAACCGCTGCTCGGCGCTGCTGCGCCAGGCCTCCGACGCGCTGCTGGGCGAGGAGGGCCTGACACGGCCGGAGTTCGACATCCTGGCGGCGCTGCGCCGGGTGGGCGGCGAGCTGACCCCGAGCCGGCTGGCCAGGGAGACGTTCGCGTCCGGCGCCGCCGTCACCAAGCGCGTCAAGGTCCTGGAACGGGACGGGCTGGTGGCGCGCCGGGCCGACGACCGGGACCGCCGGGTGTTCCATCTGTCGCTCACCGGCCGGGGCCGCGAACTGGTCGACCGGCTGCTGCCCGAGCAGCTCGCCCTCGAGGCCGCGCTGCTGTCCGGCCTCGCCGCGGAGCGCCGGGACGAGCTGGCCGCCGCGCTCGGGGAGCTGCTCGTCACCCTGGAGGGACGCCTCGGCGGCCTGCTCGGCTGAGACCACGGGTCAGCCGCGCCGCCCCAGACCGGCGTAGACCCACATCTTCCCGGGGTCGACCGGCCGGGCGAGGTGCGGGTGCCACTCGGGCGCGGTCACCAGTCCCGGCTCGACGACGTCGAAGCCGTCGAAGAAGCGCATGATCCCCGCGCGGTCGCGGGCCACCCACGGCGCGCCCGCCTTCCCGGACACGGCGACGATGTTGCCGATCTCCTCGGGCCGGAACTCGCTGGTCACGTGCGAGATCGCCAGGTGGCTGCCGGGGGCCATGAGGTCGCGCAGCCGCGCGACCACGTCGGCGGGGCGGTCCTCGTCGGGCACGAAGTGCAGCACGGCCACCATGAGCACCGCCACCGGCTCGGAGAAGTCGATCAGCCGGGTGAGGTCGGGGTGGCCGAGGTAGTCGTCGGGGGCGCGCAGGTCGGCCTGGACGAACGCGACGCCGTCGCCGGTGGCCAGCAGCGCGTCGCCGTACCGCGCGACGATGGGGTCGTGGTCCACGTAGACGACGCGGCAGGCCGGGTCGACCTCGCGTGCCACCTCGTGGACGTTCCGCTGGGTCGGGAGGCCTGAGCCGAGGTCGAGGAACTGCCTGACGCCGGCCTCCTCGGCGAGGAAGCGCACGACGCGGCCGAGGAACTCGCGGTTCTGCCGGGCCATGGACCGCATCTCGGGGGCGATCGCGAAGACGGTCTCCGCCGCCTGCCGGTCGACCGCGTAGTTGTCCTTGCCCCCGATGGCGTAGTCGTAGATGCGTGCCGCGCTGGGACGATTGGGGTCCACACCGGGCGGGACGGGACGTTCTTCGGTCACCGCTCACTCCTGGTCGATCCGGGAGAGACCACTATCGCATAAACGATCATCTCGCGCCGTCCCCCGGTGGCCGCCGTCAGGTCCCGCCGGAGCCGTCCCGCCCGTACGCGGACAGGCCGTTGACGATGAGGGTGAGCGCCTCCTCGAAGGCGGCGTCGTCGGGCGCGGGGAACACCCCGTTGATCTCGGAGAGCAGGAACCCCGCGGTGAACGCGAAGAGGGCGTTGCGCATGGCGCCCAGCCGCTCGGCGGGCACCCCGGCGGCGGTCAGCACCCGGCGGAGGACCTCGGCCACCCCGTCCTGGTGCATCAGCCCCGGGTGGGCGCACATGTAGGGGTAGAGCGAGGGGTGCCGATGGGCCAGGGCGCGCAGCCCCGCGCCGAGCGCCCTGATCTGCTCCCGCCAGTCGGAGCTGTCGTCGGCGGGCAGCTCGATCTCCGACAGCACCAGGCCGCGTACGCCGTCGAGGAGCGCCTCCTTGTTGGGCACGTGGTGGTAGAGCGACATCGGGTTGACGTCCAGCGCGGCGGCGAGCTTGCGCATGCTCAGCGCCTCGACCCCCCGCTCGTCGATGAGGCGCAGGGCCTCGGCGTGGATCTCCTCGGGTGAGAGGGGCGTCCCCCTCCGCGCACTTACTGCCATACGCCGTATGGTAGCTTTCCATACAGCGTATGGCTGACAGTGGGGAGTCCCCTCGCGTGACTTCTCCATCCCCTGAAGAGGATGGCTTCCCGCTTTCTCCAGCCGACGCAGCCGGAGCAGGCGACGACCAAGCCCTGACCGATACCCCCCCGGGGCATGTGGAGACGATATCTATGAAGCGATTCCCCCGCCGGACGAATCCGGCGGTCCCCTCTCCAGATCCGACGGCCGAACTCGGGTCGGTTCCCAGCCTCCGGGGGTTGCCCGTCGTCGGGAACGCGCTGCGCATCCCGCGCGACCGTCCGAGCGAGTTCTTCCAGGAGGTGGCCGCGCGCCACCCGGGCGGCGCCTACCGGATGGAGATCCTCGACCGGAGCGTGCTGTTCGTCTACGACCCCGACCTCGTCGCCGAGCTGTGCGACGAGAGCAGGTTCTACAAGCCGGTCGACGCGCCACTGTCGATCGTCCGCGACTTCGCCGGGGACGGCCTGTTCACCGCGCGCGGCGACGACCCGGTCTGGGGGCAGGCGCACCGGATCCTCCTGCCGGCGTTCGGGCAGCGGTCGATGAAGGCGTACTTCCCGCAGATGCTGGAGGTCGCCGAGGCGCTGGCCGCGAAGTGGGCGACCGCCGACGAGGTCAACGTGCCCGAGGACATGACCCGGCTGACGCTGGACACGATCTCGCTCACCGGGTTCGGCTACCGCTTCGACTCCTTCCGGAGCGCCGAGCTGCACCCCTTCCTGCGGTCGATGGGCAACGCGCTGACCGAGGCGATGACGCGCAACCGGCAGCTCCCGTTCGTCACCCGGCTCAAGCGCCGGGCCGACGAGGAGTACCGGGCCGACATCGCCCGGATGCGCGAGCTGGTCGACGACGTGATCCGCGAACGGCGCGCGGGCGGGGGTGGCGGCGGCGGGACCGACCTGCTCGGGCTGATGCTCGAGGCGTCCGACCCGCGCACCGGCGAGCGGCTGTCGGACGCCAACATCCGCGACCAGGTGCTGACCTTCCTCATCGCCGGGCACGAGACCACCAGCGGCCTGCTGTCCTTCGCGATGTACAACCTGCTGCGCAACCCGCACGTGCTGGCCCGGGCGTACGCGGAGGTCGACCGGCTGCTGCCCGGCGACACCGTCCCGACGTACGAGACGATCATGAAGCTGGACGTCGTCCCGCGGATCCTGGACGAGACGCTGCGGATCTGGTCGCCCATCCCCTCCATCGGGCTCGCGCCGTACGAGGACACGGTGATCGGGGGCCGCTACCCCGTGGCGAAGGGCACCAAATGCGTGGTGCTGCTGCCGCCGCTGCACCGGCACCCGAAGGCGTGGGAGCGGCCCGAGGAGTTCGACATCGACCGCTGGCTGCCCGAGAACAAGGCCGCGCACCACCCCCACGCGTACAAGCCGTTCGGGAACGGCGAGCGGGCCTGCATCGGCCGCCAGTTCGCGCTCACCGAGGCCCGGCTGGCCCTCGCGCTCGTCCTCCAGCGGTTCGCGATCTCCGATCCGGAGGCGTACCGGATGGAGATCAAGCAGACCCTCACCGTCAAGCCGGACAACTTCACCCTGCGGGTGCGGCCGCGCCGTCCCGCCGAGCGGCTCGACGCCGGGCCCACGCCGGCGGAGGAGGAGAACGAGGCGGGCGCGGAGGTCCGGGTCCAGGGGGTGGGCCTGACCGTCGCCTACGGCTCGAACCTCGGCACCTCCCAGGACATCGCCGAGCAGGTGGCCGACCGGGCCCGCAGGTCGGGGTTCGCGACCACGCTGACCACGCTCGACGCGCTGGAGCCGCCCCGCGACGGGCTGCTCGTCGTGGTCGCGGCCAGCTACAACGGCCGGGCCCCCGACAACGCCGCCGCCTTCGACGCGGCGGAGAGCCTCGGCGACCTGTCCGGACTGCGCTTCGCCGTGCTGGGGTGCGGCAACACGCAGTGGCCGACGTACCAGGCGTTCCCGAAGAGGGTCGAGGCCAAGCTGCTCGCCGCGGGGGCCGAGCCGATCGTCGCGCGCGGCGAGGCGGACGCGTCCGGCGACTTCGACGGCGACGTGCGGGCCTGGACGGCGGAGCTGTGGTCGGCGCTGGCCGCCGGGTACGGCGCGGACGCGGCGGCGGAGCCCGCAGGACGCCGCTACCGCGCGGAGCTGCTGACGCAGGCGGAGGTGCGGCCCGCGGTCGTCTCCGAGCGGGCGTTCCCGCTCACGGTGGTCGCGAACGAGGAGCTGGTCCGGGACGCGGCCGGGCTGTGGGACTTCGGCGAGGAGCGGCCCCGGCCGGGCGTGCGCTCGATCGTCGCCGAGCTGCCCGAGGGGGTGGCGTACGAGGCGGGCAACCACCTCGCGGTGTTCGCGAAGAACGACCCGGAACTGGTCGCGTGGGCGATGCGCTGCCTGCGGCTGCCCGCCGGGCAGGTGGTGCGGCTGAGCCAGGACGGCGAGCGCGGCACGCACCTGCCGCTCGGCGTCCCGGTGCCGGTGGAGCTGCTGCTGACCGAGTTCGTGGAGTTGCAGGAGGTCGCGACCAGGTCCGACCTGGAGACGCTGGCGTCCTTCACGGAGTGCCCGTGGACGCGGGGCGAGCTGGCCCGGCTCGACTACGCCGAGGAGGTGCTCGCCAAGCGGGTGTCCGTGCCGGCCCTGCTGGAGAGGTACCCGTCGGTCGAGCTGCCGCTGGAGGCGTTCCTGGAGATGTGCGGCCCGATCCGGCCGCGCTTCTACTCGATCTCCTCCTCGCCGCTGGCCGGGCCGCGCCGGGTGCGGATCACGGTG
This sequence comes from Microtetraspora niveoalba, assembly GCF_001570405.1. Classification (GTDB taxonomy): domain Bacteria; phylum Actinomycetota; class Actinomycetes; order Streptosporangiales; family Streptosporangiaceae; genus Microtetraspora; species Microtetraspora niveoalba. The sequence continues at coordinate 5,686 of NZ_BBYM01000067.1, forward strand.
GGCCTCGTGGACGGCCCCGCCTGGTCGGGGGCGGGGCGGTACCGGGGCATGTGCTCGGCCTACCTGGCCGGTCTGGCGCCCGGGGACACGTTCTACGGGTACGTGCGGGTGCCCTCGCCGCCGTTCCACCTGCCCGCCGATCCGGCGACGCCGGTGATCCTGATCGGGCCCGGCACGGGGTTCGCGCCGTTGCGCGGTTTCCTGGAGGAGCGGTCGCTGCTGCCGGGGACGGGCCCGGCGAAGGTGTTCTACGGCTGCCGGCACCCGGAGCACGACTGGCTGTACCGGGACGAGACCTGGGACGCGGACGTCCACCTGGCCTTCTCGGCGCTGCCCGGCCACCCGCACCGGTACGTCCAGGACGCGCTGCTCGCGGACGCCGCCGGCGTTCGGGACCTGGTCGGGCGCGGGGCGTACGTGTACGTCTGCGGAGACGGTGTGCGGATGGCCCCGGCGGTGCGCCGGGCGCTCGCGGAGATCTGCGGCGAGGAGGGTGTGCGGCGACTGGAGGCGGAGGGCCGCTACCAGCAGGACGTCTTCGGCGGCTGAGACCGCGAGGTCCTTTCGCCCCCGAGCGAGGCGCGCTCGGGACCAGGCCGTCCCCGCCGGGCTACGTGCGGGCGAGCGGCGGGGCGGCCGCAAGCGGGTGGCGACAGAAGGCGCACCACGCGCACAATGTGATCATTCACTCCAGGTCCTGGCGGAGAATCGCGCGTGAGACGAACGACGGTGGTGCTGGTCATACTGGCGCTGGGCACGAGCGCCAGTGCGAGCTCGCACACGGCCGGAACGCCTCGTGCGAGCTCTCCTGTGCGGGCCGAGATCGCCGAGCCCGCCGCCGTCTCGCCCGGCGCCTGTCCCGGGGTCCCCAGACAGGCCGACCAACTGCGGCCGGTCACAGTACGGGGGTCCAGGTGGCGGCTGGTCTCGCTCGACGACTCCCGGGGCTACCTCGACGGCGGCACCATCACACCAGACGGCACGCTGTGGGCACTCCATGGCACGCCCGACGCCATGGGCGACCACCTGGTGGCCCGCCGCTGGGACGGCCGGACCTGGACGCAACTGCCGCGGGTGCCGAGCGCCCCTGGCGCGGACCAGGCCCTGGCGGCCGCCTCCCGTGACGTGGCCTGGATCGTGACCCATCCGAGGGGCGAGGGAGACACCTACGCCCCCAGGACACTGTCCGCCTGGAACGGCACGGCCTGGCAGACGGTGCCGCTCCACTTGCGTCCCGGTCCCGACGACCCGCACAGCTCGGCGCAAGGGCCGTGGGTGGTGGCCGGAGATCAGTCGATGCGGTGGGACGGTACGCGGTGGCGGTCGGCCCCGCTGCCCGCGCCCGGCTACTCCGTGGGCGGCACCGATGACGAGCCCTGGGTGGTGGGCGAGATGCCGCTCGGCGGCACGGGTGGCGAGCGGACGCGCGTGGCACGGTGGACCGGAAGCGCCTGGCAGGACGTGCCCATGCCGGACCTGAGGCTGCCGTCGGATGCCGAGCCGGAGCACGGGAACGTCGGCACCCGCCATGTGGAGGCGGCGGTGCGGACCGGTCCTGCGGAGTTCTGGGCGCTCGGAAGCTTCGAATGGGTGGAGCACGACGCCGAGGAGGGTGAGGACGTCTTCCCGAGGCGGCCCTTGGCGATGCGCAACGTCTCCGGCGTGTGGACGTGCTTCTGGGGACCGACGGCGGAGCCCGGCTCGGGCGACGCGATGCCCGGGTTCGGCGACGCGGCGCCCGACGGACGCGGAGGCCTGTGGTCCACTACGGGCAGGTATGACAGCGAGCGCGGCAGTCTGTGGCACCTGTCCGGCGGGCGGTGGACGCTGGAATTCATTCCCGTACCGGATGGCGGCCACGCGGTGGTGTATGACCTGGTGTCGCGCGACCGCACGATCTACGCGCTCGGCTCGATATTCAAGGACGCCGGAACCTCCGCAGGCCGAGCGGCGCTGTGGCGACTCAGCCAGTGATTCGCCAGCCGATGATCAGCCTGTCTGAGGGCCTTCTGAGGGCGGCGGCGCCGCGGTGCCGTACGGGAGGGGCGGGCCGGGGGCCTACGCGGCCTGGAAGTACACCGGCCGCGCGGCCCCTCCCGTGCGCATGGTGGACAGGACCAGGGACTGGACGATGCGCATGACCAGGGCTTCGAGGAGCATGAAGGCCGCCTTGGCCAGCACGGAAGCCAGGAACTCGGACACTTGATACCTCACGGGGGTGAAACAGCACTTAGGGACAGATTTCACCACATAAACGGATGCTGAGGCACCATCAAGGTGAACGGAAGATGAACAGGTGATGGCTACTGCGCGGCCCCGGCGATGGCGGGGACCGGCGTGACACCGGCGACCGGTGTGGCGTCGGAGGCCGGCGCCTCCGTGGCCGGTGTGACGACCGCCCGGACCGCCGCCCCCTCGGCCATACGCCCGAGGAAGCCCACGACAGAGGCGCAGCCGAACCCGATCGTCCACCCGAGCGGCCCGATCGGGCGGCAGCCGAAGAACTGGCTGAGCCCGGGAACGGACACGATCAGGGCGAGGCCGGCGAGCGACGACAACACGGCCAGCATCACCGGGCGGTCCCGGCCTCCGGCGAAGAGCGTCTGCAGCAACTGCGTCCCCACCAGCCCGATCAGACCCACCGTGTCCGCCCGTCCGCGCGTCCCGGTCATCCGCGCCAGTGTCCAGGCCAGCCCGGCGCCCACGGCCGTCGTCACGGCCCGTACGTAGATGTCGCGGGTCAGCGCGGCCCCCAGGGACGCCTCCGGCCCCTCCGCCAGCAGCTTCTCCGGGCTGGTCGCGCTCGGCGGGCGCACCGCCACCATCATCGCGGGCAGCATGTCGGTGAGCAGGTTGACCAGCAGGAGCTGGCGGGCGTTCAGCGCGCTGCGCCGGGTCAGCAGGCTGGAGCCCACGGTGAAGAGGATCTCCCCCACGTTGCCGCCGAGCAGGATGCCGAGCGAGTCGCGGACCGACCCCCACATCGCCCGGCCCTCGACGATGGCGTCGATGATCGTCTCGATCCGGTTGTCCGCCACGACGATGTCGGCGGCCGACCGGGCGGCCGGGGTGGCCCCGGACCCGAGCGCCACCCCCACGTCGGCGAGCCGGATCGCGGGCACGTCGTTGGCGCCGTCGCCGGTGACCGCCACGACCTTCCCGGCCCGGCGCAGGCACGACACGATCCGGGCCTTGTGCGCGGGCGTGACCCGCGCGAAGACCGACACCCGGGGCAGCAGCTCCACCAGCGCCTCGTCGTCGAGGTCGTCGATCTCGGGCCCGGTCATGACCGGCATCCCGTTGAGCGCGCCCACCTCGGCCGCGATCGCCTCCGCCGTGCTCGGATGGTCGCCGGTGATCATGACGACCCGGACGCCGCCGCGGACCAGCCCCTCGACGCTCCGCTTGGCCGTGGGCCGTACGGGATCGGACAGGCCGAGGTAGCCGAGGAAGCACAGCCGGCTGATCCTGGACTCGTCCAGGTCGGCCCGGCTGGAGGCGCGGCGCTCGGCCACCGCGAGCACCCGGTAGCCCTGGCGGGCCAGCCGGTCCACCTCGGCGGTCAGCTCCGCCCGCGTCCGGTCGTCGAGCGGCACGGTCTCGCCTCCGCGCAGGACGCTCTCGCAGCGGGTCAGCACGACCTCCGGCGCCCCCTTGACGCTCAGCAGGTGGCCGCTCTCGGAGAGGCCGAGCACGGCGTGGTAGCCCCGGGCGGGCTCGAACGGCATCTCGTCCACCCGTTTCCACTGGCGCAGGCCGTCCTCCGGGGTCACGCCCAGGCGCGTCGCCCCCTCGACCACGGCCCGGTCGGTCGGATGCGGGATCGCCCGGCCGGCCTCGAAGCTCGGGCCGGCGCGCAGGGCCGCGCCGACGATCGGGCACAGCCGGGGCGAGAGCGCGTCCACGTTCTCCTCGGTCCAGCCGTCGGACACCCGGCCCAGGCTGATGCGCCCCTCGGTCAGGGTCCCGGTCTTGTCGAAGCAGAGCACGTCCACGCGTCCGAGCGCCTCGATCGTCGCGGGGTTCCTGACCAGCGTGTTGCGGGTGGACAACCGCCGGGCGGCGGCCAGCTCGGCGACGGTCGCGATGAACGGCAGGCCCTCGGGGACCGCGGCGACGGACAGGCTCACCGCGGTCGACACGGCGGAGGCGAGCGGAGAGCCGCGCAGCAGGTCGATCACCATGAGCAGCGCGCCGGACCCGAGCGCGGCGGGCAGGATGCGGCGGCTCAGGGCGCGCAGTCGCAGTTCGACCCCGCTCGGCGGCGGCCCCTCGCGGCCCATCTCCGCGGTCCTGCCCACCTCGGTCTCCTCGCCGACGGCGACGACCACGGCCAGGCCGTGCCCGGCCGCGACGGTCGTCCCCTGGTAGACCATCGACGTGCGGTCGGCGACGGCCTGGGCCGTCGTGGGGGCCGTCGTCTTGGTGACGAGCTGGGACTCGCCGGTGAGCGTGGACTCGTCGACCTCCAGGCCGGACGCCCTGATCAGCCGGGCGTCGGCGGGCACCGCGTCCCCGGCGCGCAGCTCGATCACGTCGCCCTGGACCAGGTCGTCGGCGGTCGCTCCCCCGTGGGCGCCGCGCCGCAGCAGCCGTACGTGGACCTCGGTCTTCTCGGTGAGGTGGCGCAGGGCGCGCTGGGCGCCCCGGCGCTGCGCCCCGCCGAGGAGGGCGTCCACCACCATCACCCCGGCGATGAGCAGCGCGTCAAGGACGGAGCCGACGACCGCGGAGACGCCCGCCCCCGTGGCGAGGACCGGGGTCAGCGGGTTGGCGAGCTCCTCCACGGAGGCCCGGACCAGCGACGGCGGTTTCTCGGCGGCGCGCGGCGGAGCCGCCCCACGGCGCTGGAGCGCCTCCTCCTCGGGCAGCCCGGCGGCGGAGGTCTCCAACCGGGCCAGCACGTCGGACGTCGCCATCGCGTGCCAGGGGACACGTTCCGCGGCGGCCGGCGGCCGCTCCCGCCGCAGGCCGCGGCCCACCATCGCGCCGACGATCATCGTCACGAGCGCGGTGGCGTCGCCGAGGAGCACGGCGCTCCGGATCGCGCGCGTGCCCGGGCCCAGCGCCGCCATGCCGATGCCGAACACGGCGCCGAAGAGGCTCACCCGGACGCTGCGCTCACTCGCCTTCCTGGCGTACGCCAGGCCGCGCAGGAGCAGGTGGACGCCCTCCAGGTCCGCGATCGCGTCGGCGTCCCACGGGACGTGGGACGAGCCGGCCCGGAAGACGCCGATGCCGAGGTCGGCCTCGGCCAGCCCGTGCGAGGAGCGGCGCGACACGAGGGCGACGCCGTGCCCGTCCCGCTGGAGCTCGCGCACCGAGTCGACCAGGTGCGCGTTGCCCCGCGCGGTCTGCTCCACCCCGAGCCGGACGCCGAGGCCCGGCTCCCCTCCGGCCACGATGACGCGGGCGGTCCCCTTCGCGGCGGCGGCGAGCGCCTCCGCGAGCGGGTGCAGCTCGGGGGCGAGGCCCACGAGTGCGACCGGCGTGCCGTCCCTGGTCACCTCGACCGGGCGGACGCCGCGATCGCGCCACCGCGACAGCCGTTCCGCCTCCCCCGTCTCCCGCTCGCGTTCGGCGGAGAGGGGCGCGGCGGCCCACTCGCCGTCCGCGCGCCGGGCCCCCGGGTCCTTCAGGTCGAGGAGCGTGTACAACCGGGCGTGCAGGGCGCCGAGGTCTTCGTCCGGCGCGAGCGGCACCACCTCGTCGATCGCCCATCCGCCGGTGGCGAGCACGGCGGCGTCGATGAGGACCGCGTCGACCCGGTCCATGCGGCGCAGCGCGGTGCGGTGCAGCACGATCCCTCCGCGCTCGGACAACACGCGCACGAGGGCGCTGGTGAAGCCGTCGCGGCCGAGCCGCGCCGCCTTGGGCGTGGTGGATATCAGCACCGACACGCCGCGCTCCTGGCTGCGGCTGACGACGGAGGTGAGACCCTGCGCGGCCAGCGCGGCGAAGCTGGCGGCCTCGCCGTACCGCTCGATCGGGCCGTGGGGCAGGGACGCGGCGCGGGGCTTGGCGGGCACCCGCAGGTGACGGTACGCCCCCTCGTGCGCCGCGAACTCCTCCTCGCGCAGCGCCCAGGCGCGGCGGCCGGCCCGGGCGTCGGAGTACCGGCCCGCCGCCGCCATCGAGTCGAGGAAGAGGCCGATGGGCCGCACCGCGAGCGTCTGGATGACGATCCGGGTCACCGTGAACAGGGTGTCGGTGGCCGGCACGCCGACGCGGCGCTCCAGCGCCACCCGCACGCGGGGCGTGTGCTCGACGAGCTGCACGAACGCGGGGACGGTCGGCGGCAGCCGCCGCGCGCGGGTGAGGAACCCGGCCAGCGCGAGGCCGGTGCCGGCCAGCCCGCCGAACAGCGCGATGCCCGCGTGGACCTGCTGCTCCACGCCGTCGCGCGCCCACCGGACGCCGCCGGTCTGCTCGGCCTCCTCTTCCTCTTCGTCCTCGCCGGCGCCGCCCGCGTCGTCCGCGCCCGCCTCGTCGTCCGGATCGTCCCCGGGCTCGGCCCCGGCGGTGTCGCACTCCTCGACGACGGCCAGCAGCCGGGACATGTCGGCGTCCTCGGCGCAGCTCACGTAGACGCAGCCGAGGGCGCCGTTCACCTCGGCGCGGTGGGCGCCCGCCTCACGCAGGCGCGCCTGCAGCGCCTCGGCGGCCTCCCGCGTGGCGGGGCCGCCGATGTGGCGCAGTTCGATCCGTGCTCCGCCCGCGCACGCCTGGATGCGGCGCGGGCGCGGTACGAAACTTCGCAGCGGCTCCGGCAGGATGCTGAGCAGCGTGCCGACGGCGGGCAGACGGTGGAGCCTCATGTCAGCTCCGGCCTGTCGTGCGGGCCTGGCGGCGGTCGGCGGCGAGGGCGGCGGTCCGGAGGCGCGACGCGCCGCCCGGACGGGATGGCGGGATCACCTGCTCGTCCGGCCGGCTCCGGCGGTGGTCGCCGCCGGGGTCTCGCGCCGCTCCCGCGACCAGGCTTTGGACTCCTCCATGCGCCCGCGCTGAGCGAGCACCGTGCCGACGCCGATGGCGGCGGCGACCGGCCACTCGATCACACCCAGGACGGCCAGGGCTCCGAGCCCTCCGTAGTAGATGACCCGCTCGGGCGGCGGGAGGAACGACCGCGCGACGTCCACGGCGTGGCCGACCTCCTGGCGGCTGACGTGCGGCATCTCCATGTGCGGCATGCCGAGATGGGGCCGGTGGAACTGGAGGCTGACCATCGGCAGGTTGAGGGTGAAATGCCCGTCGTGCCCGTCGTGCCGCTCCTCCGGGGTCGCGGCGGGCGTGGGCGCCGGCCGGGCGGCGGTGCGCGCCCCGGCGGGCGTCGTGGGCGTGGCCGTGCGTGCGGCCGTGGGCGTGGGCGTGGCCGTGCGTGCGGCCGCGCGCGTCCCGGCGGGCGTCGTCGGCGTGGCCGTGCGCTTGCCCGCGGGCTTCTCCACGGCCGGCTGCTTCCTCGTCACGGGCCGGGGCGTCGTCGTGGCCGCGCGCGCACGAGGCGTGCGGCCCGTCTGGGGCGTCTCCGTCACGATCGAGTCCCTCCTCCACCCGGGAGTGGTCCCCCGGCAAGACGGCAGGGAGGACGCGTCCGCGTCGCGGGTCGGTACCTCCCGTATCTCCATACTTGGCCCGGCCGCCATTTACGGAAAGCCCTAATCGCGTCCTTTTACGGTCCCATTCTGGATCCGGGAGGCTCAGCCGCCCCAAGGGCCGATCAGCGTCCGGAAGCCGCCGCGACGGTCAGCCGTACCCGCTTCGGCGGCTGGGCGAGGGGCGCGGGCAGCCGCAGCGGCCCCCGCCCCGGCGTGACGGTCCCGAGCACGCGCGGTCCCGAGGCCCCCGTGCAGGCGGGCACCGTCCCGGGCAGCCCGTGCGCGGTCAGCCAGCCCAGGAACGAGAAGGCGATCGCCTCCTTGGCGTCGGACGGCACGCCCAGCTCGTCGCTGGCGACGAACCGGGCGGCCGGCGCCCGCCGCCGCAGCTCGTCCATGACCACCGGGTTGCGCAGCCCCCCGCCGGAGACGACCACCGTGTCCAGCCGGTGGCGGCGGACCTCGGCCGCCGCGGTCTCCCCGGTCAGCGCGGCCAGCGTCGCGAGCAGGTCCGGCAGGTCCAGCCCGTACGGCGCCGCCGCGCGTGCCAGGTATCCCTCGTGGAACAGCTCCTTGCCGGTGCTCTTGGGCGGCGTGCGGCGATAGTACGGGTCGGCGAGGAGGTCGGCGAGCATGCCCTCGTGGATGCTCCCCGCGGCCGCCAGCCGGCCGTCCTCGTCGTACGGCATGCCGGTGGCGGCGAGCACGGCGGCGTCCAGCAGGGCGGAGGCGGGGCCGGTGTCGTAGGCGGCACCGGCGCCGGGCACGGTGAGGTTGGCGATCCCGCCGAGGTTGAGCGCGCCCGTGCGGCCGGGCAGCCCGGCCAGCAGCGGCACGTCGAACGCGGCGACCAGCGGCGCGCCGTGGCCGCCCGCGCTGACGTCGCGGACGCGCAGGTCCGAGACGACCGGGACGCCGAGGAGCTCGGCGATCCAGGCGGGCTGGCCGAGCTGGAGCGTGCCCAGGACCCGGCCGTCCTCCACCCAGTGGTAGAGGGTCTGCCCGTGGGAGCAGACCAGGTCCGCCTCCGGGCACTCGTCCGCCGCCCGCGCGAACGCCTGGCCGATCAGCGTGTCCAGGCGGCACACCTGCGCCATGTCCACCGCGCGCGGCGGCAGCGCGGCGACGATCGCGGCCCGCAGCTCCGGTTCGTACGGCCGCGCGCCCACGTGCTCGACCACGCCGTGGAGGACGTCGCCGTCGACGGTCCAGTCCACGACCGCGTTGTCGATCCCGTCGTGGGACGTCCCCGAGATCAGTCCGAGCACCCGCACGCCTGCTCCTTGTCGGGATTCTTCATAGGAATATAGTTCTTGGAAGATTATCTACACATGGAGAGCGTGTGACGACTCTGGTCATCGGCGTCGACGGCGGCGGCACCGGAACCCGCTGCGTGGTGGCGACTCGTACGGGCCGGGTGGCCGGCAGGGGACGCGGCGCGGGAGCGAACGTGCTCTCCGCCGCGGACCCGGCGGGCAGCCTGCGCTCGGCGCTGGAGGGCGCGCTCGCCGGCCTCGAGCGCGACCGGGTCGCCGGCGGGGTGTTCGCCCTCGCGGGCGCGGGATCGGCGCCGGAGCGGGCCGACGCCCTCGCCGCCGAGGCGTGGCGGGCCTGCGGCCTGCCCGGGCG
>NZ_BBYM01000068.1 GCF_001570405.1 Microtetraspora niveoalba
CTGGACACCGGCCAGACCGCCCCTCCGCGTTTCCTCGACGCAGAGACCGGCACCCGTACCGGTGGTGAGACGGAGGGCGCGGGCCGGTGAGAGAGGGCGGCGGCCGGAACCCGGGGCCCGGCCGCGGCGGCCCGGGCGGACGCGGCGGTCAGGGCCCCGGCGGCGGTTCGGGCGGGCGCGGCGGTCAGGGCCCGGGAAGCGGCGGCGGACGAGCCCAGGGGCCGGGCGCCGGATCGGGCCGGCGCGGGCCGCAGAGCGCCGGCGGCGGCAGGCCCCTCCCGGGCTCCGGCCGTCCCGCTTCGGGCGGCTCCGGCAGACCCTCCTCCGGCTCGGGCACGCCCGCGTCCGGGGCGGGGAGACCCGCGAACGGTTCCGGGCGTCCCGCGAACGGCACGGGAAAACCGGCGAACGGCACCGGAAAACCGGCGAACGGCGCGGGACGTCCCGCGAACGGCTCCGGCAAAACCGGTTCCGGCTCGGGCACGCCCGCGTCCGGGCCGGGCAAACCCGCGAACGGATCAGGGCGCCCCTCCTCCGGTCCGGGCAAGCCCGCAAACGGCTCGGCGAGGCCCGGGACGGGCTCCGGCAGGCCCCCTTCCGGGGCCGGTCGGCCCGCGTCCCCCAACGGCCGCTCCGGCGGCCCCGCGGGCGATCCCCGTCCCGGCGGGCCCCGCCGTACGGGAGACGACCCCGCCAGGGGGAGGAACGGCGAGCCGCGCGCCGGAGGGCCGCGCGGCCCGAGGAGGGACGACGGGGAGGAGACCCTGCGCGTGCGGGGCCCCCGCTCCTCCGGACGCCCTCCGGGCAATCCGCCCAGGAACCCGCCGCCCCGGCCGCCCGCCGTGCTGCGCCTCGGCAACCCCGAGCGACGGCTGCACGCCGGGCTGATCGCGATGGCGTTCGTGCTGTCGCTGTTCGCGGGACGCCTCGTCCAGCTCCAGGGCCTGGACTCGAAGGTGCTCCAGGAGAAGGCCGCCCGGCAGCGGGTCCAGCCGGAGACGCTGCCGGCCAAGCGCGGCTCGATCACGGACGTGAACGGCAACGAGCTGGCCCTCACCAAGGACGCGGCCGAGATCTACGTCGACCCGTACGACGTGGACCCCAAGAAGCGGGACCTGGTGAGCGCGACGCTGGCCAGGGAGCTGAACCTGCCCAAGGAGAAGGTGGACGCCGCGCTCGCGAAGACCGAGCAGCGGTACATCCCCCTCGACCGGGACGTCGAGCCGCTGCGCGCCAAGAAGATCATGGGCCTCGGGCTCAAGGGCGTCGGTTCGAAACCGACCTACCAGCGCCTGTATCCCGGCGGCAGGCTCGCCGGAAGCCTGCTCGGCTTCGTCGGCTACGACGGGCACGGGCTCGAAGGCCTCGAGCGCACGTACGACAAGGTCCTGGCCGGGCAGGACGGCCAGCAGAGCATCGAGATCGGCCGGGGCGGCGAGCGCATCCCGATGACGCGCAGCACCCGCAAGGAGCCGGTGCCGGGCCACGACGTGCGCCTGACCATCGAACGGGACATCCAGTGGTCGGCCGAGCAGGCGATCGACCGCCAGGTCCGGGCCAGCGACGCGGCCAGCGGCAGCGTGATCGTGATGGACATCAAGACCGGCCACATCCTCGCCATGGCGAACTCGCCCGGAGTGGACCTGAACCGCTGGGACGCCGTCCCCGCGGAGAACCGGTCCAACCGCGCCGTCTCCGAGGTGTTCGAGCCGGGCAGCACCAACAAGGTGATCACCGCCGCCGCGGCGATCGAGCACGCCGGGGTGACCCCGAACACGGTCTTCCGGGTGCCCGACCAGATCCAGTGCGCCGACCGCACGCTCAAGGACGCCCACACGCACCCGCCCGAGCGGCTCACCTTCACCGGGATCATCGCGGAGTCCAGCAACGTCGGCACGATCCTGGCCGCGCGCAAGCTCAGCGACCAGCGGCTGTACGACACCATCCGCGCGTTCGGGTTCGGCTCCACGAGCGGCTCGGGCCTTCCGGGCGAGGAGGCGGGCCTGCTGCCCGACTGGCGGACCTGGTCCGGCAGCCAGCGCTGCACGGTGGCGTACGGACAGGGCGTGTCCGTCACCGCGCTGCAGATGGCGAGCGTCTACCAGACGATCGCCAACGGCGGCGTGCGGGTGACGCCCTCGCTGATCGCGGGCACCACCGACGACCACGGGCGGCTGGTCCCGGCCCCCACCCCCAAGCAGACGCGGGTGATCAGCGAGGCGACCGCCCGGCAGATCTCCGGGATGCTCGAAGCCGCCGTGGGCAACGACGGCACGGGAACGGAGGCGGCGATCCCCGGATATCGTGTGGCGGGAAAGACCGGCACGGCCATGCGGTACGACCAGAAGTGCGCTGGGTACTGCGGATACACGGCCACGTTCGTCGGCTTCACCCCGGCGGACGCGCCGCGCCTGATGGCGCTGGCCGTCATCCAGGATCCGAAGAAGGGCCATTACGGCGGGGCGGTGGCCGCGCCGGTGTTCAAGGAGGTCATGAGCTTCGCCTTGAAGACCAGGAAGATCCCGCCGACCGGCACGAAGGCGCCCAGGGCCGTCCTTCGCGCCGGAGAGTGACCGGGGAAGGTACGCTCTCGCCGTGCGTCCCCCGTTCTCCATGCGTCCCGAGGCCGTCCCGGCCCGCCCGCTGTCCGGTCTGACGGCCCTTCTCGGCACGTCCTCCGTCGTGCCCGCGCCGGGCGCCAGGGCGCCGCGCGGCGCCGTCACCGGCATCGGCATCGACTCCCGCCGCATCCGGCGCGGCGACCTGTACGTCGCGATCCCGGGCAAGAACGCCCACGGCGCGGCGTTCTCCCGCGAGGCCATGGCGGCGGGGGCGGTGGCGATCCTCACCGACGAGGAGGGCCGCGAGGCGGCCGCGCAGACCGGTCTGCCGGTGCTCGTCGTGCCCGACCCGCGGGCGGTGCTCGGCCAGGTCTCCGCCTGGGTGTACGGCACCCCGGCCCGCGAGGTCATGGTCATCGGCGTGACGGGCACCAGCGGCAAGTCGACGTCCACCTTCCTGCTGGAGGCGGGGCTGCGGGCCGCGGGCCACCGCACCGGCCTGGTCGGGGGCGTGGAGATCCGCGCGGGCGACCTGCGGTTCACGCCGGAGCTCACCACTCCGGAGGCCAGCGACCTGCACGGGCTCTTCGCGCTGATGCGCGAGCAGGGCGTGTCCGCCGCCGCCATGGAGGTGTCGAGCCACGCCCTCGCCCTCGGGCGCGTGGACGGGATCTTCTACGATGTCGCGATCTTCACGAACCTGTCGCAGGACCACCTGGACTTCCACAGCGACCTTGAGGACTACTTCTCCACCAAGGCGAGGTTGTTCACCCCCGAGCTGTCCCGCGTCGGCGTGGTCAACATCGACGACCCGTACGGGCGTGAGCTCCTGGGCAGGGCCAAGGTCCCGACGACGACCTTCTCCGCCAAGGGCGCTCCCGAGGCCGACTGGAGGGCCGAGGACGTGCGCCTGGGCGCCGACGGCAGCGCCTTCCGCGTCGTGGGCCCCGGCGGGGTCGAGGCCGACGTGTCGGTGGCCCTGCCCGGCCCGTTCAACGTGGCCAACTCCCTCGGCGTGATCGTCGCGCTCGTCGAGGCCGGCGTCGGCCTCCAGGCGGCGGTCGCCGGGATCGGCGCGTTCGGCGGAGTCCCCGGACGGATGGAGCGGGTGCCCGGTGGGGTCGGCTTCCAGGCGATCGTGGACTACGCTCACAAGCCCGGTGCCGTAGAGTCGGTGCTCGGCTCGCTGCGCGAGGTGACCCGGGGTCGCCTCGTCGTCGTGCTGGGCTGCGGCGGCGACCGCGACCGCGGCAAGCGCCCGCTCATGGGCGAGGCGGCCGCGCGGCTGGCCGACGTCGCGATCCTCACCAGCGACAACCCCAGGAGCGAGGATCCGCTGGCCATCCTGGCCGCGATGATGGAGGGAGCGCTCAGAGTGCCCAAGGGCGAACGAGCGCACGTGATCGTGGAGCCCGACCGGGCCGCCGCGATCGAACTCGCCATCGCGGGAGCGGCGGAGGGAGACGTCGTCGTCGTGGCCGGCAAGGGCCACGAGCAGGGGCAGTACGTCGAGGGGCGGGTCATCCCCTTCGACGATCGCGAGGTGGTCGCCGAGGCCATCTCCAGGAGAGGAAGCCGAGCCGGGCACGACGCGCCGCAGGGCGCGTGAGGCGAGGCCGAACCGACCGATCAACGTGATAGAGAGCAGGAAAGACGCATGATCCCGTTGCCGTTGGCCCGGGTCGCCGAGATCGCCTCGGGTGCGCTCACCGGCATGGCCGACGCCCGCGCGGTGGTCCGCGGCCCCGTCGTGATCGACTCGCGGGCCGTCGAGCCGGGATCGCTGTTCGTCGCGATCAAGGGAGAGCGCGCGGACGGCCACGACTTCGCCGCGCGCGCGTGCGCGGACGGGGCGGTCGCGGTCCTCGCGTCCCGGCCCGTCGAGGCGCCGGCCGTGATCGTGGGCGATGTCGTGGCCGCCCTGGGCGCGCTGGCGAACGCCGTGGTCGCCGAGATCCCCGCCGCGACCGTCGTCGGTGTGACCGGCTCGGCCGGCAAGACCACGACCAAGGACCTGCTGGCCAGGCTCGCCGCCCGGATGGGCCCCACCGTGGCCCCCGTCGGCTCGTACAACAACGAGATCGGCCACCCCCTGACCGTGCTGCGGGCGGACGAGGCGACCCGCTTCCTGGTCCTGGAGCTGAGCGCGCGCAACGTCGGCCACATCGCCGAGCTGGCGCGGATCGCGCCGCCGCGGATCGGCGTCGTGCTGAACGTCGGCACCGCCCACCTCGGCGTGTTCGGCGGCAAGGAGGCGATCGCGCGGGCCAAGGGCGAGCTGGTGGAGGCGCTGCCGGAGGACGGGGTGGCCGTGCTCAACGCCGACGACCCGCTGGTCGCCGCGATGGCCGGTCGCACCCGCGCCCGGGTGACCTTCTTCGGGCGCTCGGCCGACGCCTCCGTGCGGGCCGAGGACGTGACGCTCGACGCCCGGGGCCGCGCGTCCTTCACGCTGCGCACGCCCTCCGGGGCCGCCGCCGTACGGCTGCGCCTGCACGGCGCGCACGCGGTGGAGAACGCCCTCGCGGCGGCGGCCGCCGCCTACGAGCTGGGGCTCCCGGTCGGGACGATCGCCGAGGAGCTGTCGGAGGCCGAGCCGCGCAGCCGCTGGCGCATGGAGGTCACCGACCGGCCCGACGGCGTCACCGTCGTCAACGACGCCTACAACGCCAACCCCGACTCGATGCGGGCGGCGTTCGACAGCCTCGCCGTGCTCGGCGAGGGGCGGCGCAGGTTCGCCGTGATCGCGGCGCTGCGCGAGCTGGGAGAGGAGAGCGCGGCGCTGAACGAGGACCTCGGACGGCTCGCCGCGGGCGCCGGGCTGGAGGGGCTGATCGTCGTCGGGGAGGACGCGGGGCCGGTCCTCGCGGGCGCGCCGGGCGCGCTGCACGTGCCCGACGCCGCGGCCGCCGCCGCGGAGCTGTCGGCCCGGCTGCGGCCGGGAGACGTGGTGCTGGTGAAAGGGCCGCGCGCGGCCGGTCTCGAACGGGTCGCCGAGGCCCTGCTCGGGGGTGACGCCCGGTGAGGAACATCCTCATCGCCGCCATGGTGTCGCTGCTGCTGTCCATGGCGGGCACCCCGCTGGCGATCCGGCTCTTCGCGCGGCGCGGCTACGGCCAGAACATCCGCGAGGAGGGCCCCTCGGGGCACTACGACAAGCGGGGCACCCCCACCATGGGCGGCACCGTGATCGTCATCGCGGCGCTGATCGGCTACTTCAGCGCGCACCTGATGACGTTCTTCTCCTCGACGCCGGAGCCGCCGACGGTGTCGGCGCTGCTGGTGCTGTTCCTGATGACCGGCCTCGGCCTCGTCGGGTTCCTCGACGACTTCATCAAGATCTACAAGCAGCGCAGCCTGGGCCTGCGCAGCGGCGCCAAGGCGCTCGGCCAGCTCGTCGTCGGCGCGGTCTTCGCGGTGCTGTGCGTGCAGTTCCCCAACGCGTACGACATCACCCCGGCGGAGACGCGGCTGTCGTTCCTGCGGGACTTCGGGCCGTCGATCGGGCTGGTGGCGTTCACGATCTGGGTGCTGTTCATCATCGTGGGCTTCTCCAACGCGGTGAACCTCACCGACGGCCTGGACGGGCTGGCCAGCGGTGCGACCGGCGTCGTGCTGGCGTCGTACGTGCTGATCGGCAACTGGCAGCTCCGCAACAGCTGCACGACGGCGCTCGGCCCGAACTGCTACTGGGTGCGCGACCCGCTCGACCTCGCCGTGGTCGCCGCCGCCGTGCTCGGCGCCCTGGTCGGCTTCCTGTGGTGGAACGCGCCGCCCGCCAAGATCTTCATGGGTGACACGGGCTCGCTCGCCCTGGGCGGCGTCATCGCCGGCCTGGCGTTCACCACCCGCACCCAGCTCCTGCTGGTCATCCTGGCGGGCCTGCCGGTCGTCATCACCGCCTCGGTCATGATCCAGGTCGGCTTCTTCAAGATGACCGGTAAACGCGTGTTCCGCATGGCGCCGCTCCAGCACCACTTCGAGCTGAAGGGCTGGGCCGAGACCACCATCGTGGTGCGGTTCTGGCTGATCGCCGCGCTCTGCGCCGCCTCCGCGCTCGGCCTCTTCTACCTCGAATGGATGCCCAAGCAGTGAGCGTGGTCGTCGTCGCCGGGCTCGGGGTCTCCGGCGCCGCCGCCGCCCGCGGCCTGGCCGCCGCGGGCGAGCGGGTCGTGGTCCTGGAGGCGAACGCGGGCGAGCGCCAGCGGACGGCCGCCGCCGAGCTGGCCCCCCTCGGCGTCGAGGTGCGGTTCGGCGAGCCGATCCTCCCCGAGGGGACCTCGCTCCTCGTCACCTCGCCCGGCTGGCGTCCCGGCCATCCGCTGCTGGCCGCCGCCGCGCGCGCCGGGGTAGAGGTGATCGGCGAGGTCGAGCTGGCCTGGCGGCTGCGCGGCCCGGACGGCTCCGCCGCCGCCTGGCTCGCCCTGACCGGGACCAACGGCAAGACCACCGCCGTGCGGATGCTGACCTCGATCCTGATCGCGGCCGGGCACCGCGCCGCCGCCGTCGGCAACGTCGGCGTGCCCATCGCGGCGGCCGTGCGCGAGCCGTACGACGTGCTGGCGGTCGAGTTGTCGAGCTTCCAGCTCCACTGGTCCTCGAGCCTCGAGCCGCGGGCGGCCGCGCTGCTGAACGTCGCCCCCGACCACATCGACTGGCACGGGTCCATGGAGGAGTACGCCGCCGCCAAGGCGCGGATCTTCGAGCGGGCGGGCGTGGTCGTCTACAACGCCGACGACGAGTGGTGCGAGCGGCTGGCCGGGCCGTACCGGCCGGGGGAGGCGCGCGGCGGCGACGCGCGGCTCGTCGGCTTCACGCTCGGCACGCCCCGGCCCGGTCAGCTCGGCGTGGTCGAGGAGCTGCTGGTCGACCGGGCCTTCGTGGCCGACCCCGCGCGCGAGGCCGAGGAGCTCGCCGACCTCGGCGACATCACGCCGTTCGCGCCGCACAACGTCGCCAACGCGCTCGCCGCCGCGGCGCTCGCCCGCGCGTACGGCGTGCCCGCCGACGCCGTACGGCGGGGCCTGCGGTCCTTCACGCCGGACCCGCACCGGATCGCGCACGTCGCCACCGTGGACGGCGTCGACTACGTGGACGACTCCAAGGCCACGAACCCGCACGCCGCCGCCGCCTCGCTCGCGGCCTTCCCGTCGGTGGTGTGGATCGCCGGAGGCCAGTTGAAGGGCGCGGACGTCGACGACCTGGTCCGCCGGGCCGCCCCCCGGCTCCGGGGCGCGGTGCTGCTCGGCCAGGACCGTGAGCGGATCCGCGAGGCTCTGGCGCGACACGCCGCGAATGTGCCGGTCGTTGACGTTCCGGGGCAAGACACTGGAGTGATGGACCGCGTCGTCGGGCAGGCCCGGCGGCTCGCGTCCCCCGGTGACACCGTGCTGCTCGCGCCCGCCGGGGCGTCGCTGGACATGTGGCCGGGGTACGGCGCGCGAGGGGACGCCTTCGCGCGAGCGGTCCACCGGCTTTCCGGCTAGGCACATCACGCCGGGGGATTCGAGGACGAAAGCGGATATGACGACTGAGGCGGCGGAGAAGCCCGCGAACGCGCACGACATGCTCCGGTGGCGGGCCCGGCTCCGTGAGATCCTCGGGCGGCCGCTTGTCTCGTACTACCTGGTCCTCGGGTGCAGCGCGCTGCTCCTCGCCCTCGGCCTGATGATGGTGCTGTCGGCGTCGAGCATCGAGTCGATGCAGATCAGCGAGGGGCGGTCGCCGTTCTACCTCTTCCTGCGGCAGATCGGAGCGGCCGCCGTCGGCCTGCCCATCATGTACCTCTGCTCGCGGCTGCCCCGGCGCTTCTTCCAGTTCGCGGGATATCCGCTGCTGGCGATCTCGATCATCGGCCTGGTCATGGTGATCTTCATCGGCGCGAGCGAGCTGGGCGCGCAGCGGTGGATCTACGTCGGCGGCTTCACCGTGCAGCCCTCGGAGCCGGCCAAGCTCGCGCTGGTCCTGTGGGGGGCCGACATGCTGGCGCGCAAGGCCAGGGGCGGACTGATCGAGTGGCGGCACCTGCTCGTCCCGCTGATGCCGGGCGTGGCCATCCTCGCGGTCCTGGTCATGCTGGGCCGCGACCTCGGCACCACGATCGTGCTCATGCTGATCTTCCTGACCCTGCTGTGGGTGGTCGGTGCGCCGGTGCGGCTGTTCGTCGCGGTGCTCGGGCTGCTCGTGCTCGCCACGGTCATCATGATCACGGTCGAGCCGTACCGGCTGGCCCGGCTCACCGGGTTCCTGCACGTGTGGGACTCCGCGCAGGCCGAGGGCTACCAGGCGGCGCAGGGGCAGATCGCGATGGGAACGGGCGGCTGGTTCGGTCTCGGCCTGGGCAGCAGCCGGGCCAAGTGGGACTGGGTGCCGCACGCGGAGAGCGACTTCATCTTCTCCATCCTCGGCGAGGAGCTCGGCCTGATGGGCACCCTGGTGGTCGTGGCGCTGTTCGGCCTGCTCGGCTACGCCGGGCTGCGGATCGCCTCCCGGGTCAGCGACCCGTTCATCCGGCTGGCCGCCGCGGCGGCCGTCGCGTGGATCGCCGGCCAGGCCATCGTCAACATCGGCGCGGTGATCGGCGTGCTGCCCGTCACCGGCATCCCGCTCCCGCTCGTGTCGTACGGAGGATCGGCCCTGTTGCCGACGCTCGCCGCGCTTGGCATGTTGTTGTCGTTCGCCAAGCAGGAGCCCGGAGCCGCCGAGGCCCTCGCCGCCCGTGGACCGGGACCGGCCGCTCGGGCTCTAAGCTGGCTTGGCCTGGGTCGTCCGGCGGCGAGATCTCGCCGCGCGGGCCGATGACCCGGCGCTCGATCCGACCCCGAGGGCAGGGAGTGACATGAGGGTGGTCCTCGCCGGCGGAGGCACGGCCGGCCATATCGAGCCGGCGCTCGCGCTGGCCGACGCGCTTCGACGGCTGGACCCGGCGATCGGCGTCACCTGCCTCGGCACCGAGCGGGGCCTGGAGACGCGGCTGGTGCCCGCCCGGGGTTACGAGCTCGCGCTGATCCCCGCCGTGCCGCTGCCGCGGGCGCTCACGCCGCAGCTCCTCACCGTGCCCGGCCGCCTGGCCGGGGCGATCAACGCGGCGGCCGGCGTCCTGGACCGCGTCCACGCCGACGTCCTGGTGGGCTTCGGCGGATACGTCGCCACGCCGGGCTACCTCGCGGCGCGCAGGCGCGGCGTCCCGATCGTCATCCACGAGGCCAACCCGAGGCCGGGGCTCGCCAACCGCCTCGGCGCCCGGCTGACCGACCATGTCTTCACCGGCCACCCCGAGACCGCGCTGCCGGGCGCCCAGTGCGTCGGCATCCCGCTGCGCCGCGACGTCGTGACGATGGACCGCTTCTCCCTCGGGGACAAGGCCAGGTCCTACTTCGGACTGGAGTCCGACCGCACCACGCTGCTCGTGTTCGGCGGCTCCCAGGGAGCCCGCTCGATCAACCGGGCCGCGATCGAGGCCTCACCGGTGCTGCGGGCGGCGGGCATCCAGGTGCTGCACGTGATCGGCCCCAAGAACACGGTCGAGATGGAGCCGCCCCCCGGCGACCCGCAGTACGTGATCCTCCCGTACGTGGACCGGATGGACCTCGCCTACGCGGCCGCCGACCTCGTGCTGTGCCGCAGCGGCGCGATGACCTGCGCCGAGCTGACCGCCGTCGGGCTGCCCGCGGCGTACGTCCCGCTGCCGCACGGCAACGGCGAGCAGCGGCTCAACGCCCAGCCCATCGTGCAGGCGGGCGGCGGTCTGATG
This sequence comes from Microtetraspora niveoalba, assembly GCF_001570405.1. Classification (GTDB taxonomy): domain Bacteria; phylum Actinomycetota; class Actinomycetes; order Streptosporangiales; family Streptosporangiaceae; genus Microtetraspora; species Microtetraspora niveoalba. The sequence goes on from NZ_BBYM01000068.1 coordinate 10,315, forward strand.
GTCGACGACGCCGACCTGTCGGCGGAGTGGATCGTCCGGATGCTGCTGCCCATCCTGCAGGACCCGGAGCGCGTCGCGATGATGTCCGAGGCCGCGTCCCGCATGGGCCGAAAGGACGCCGACGACATCCTGGCCCGCAAGGTCCTGGAGATCGCCCACCGATGAGAGAGACGACGGCGCCGGGAGAGAAGACGGCGCGAGGAGCGGGGAACCAGCAGTGAGTCTTGTCAAGCTCGTACGGTCCGTCCCTGCGGAGGAGCTGGGACGGGTGCACTTCATCGGCATCGGCGGCGCCGGCATGTCCGGCATCGCGCGCATCCTGCTCAAGCGCGGTGTGCCGGTGTCGGGCAGTGACGCCCGCACCTCCGAGATGCTGGGCGAGCTGCGCGACCTCGGCGCCGTCGTGCACGTCGGCCACGCCGCCTCGCACATCAAGAACGTCGACACCGTCGTCGTCTCCACCGCGATCCGCGACTCCAACCCCGAACTGGGCGAGGCGCTGCGGCAGAACCTGCGCGTCATCCCGCGCGCCGCGGCGCTGGCCGCCGTCATGGCCGGGCGCACCGGCATCGCCGTCGCCGGCACCCACGGCAAGACGACGACGACCTCCATGCTGACGGTGGCCCTGCAGAAGTGCGGCGCCGACCCGTCCTACTGCGTCGGCGGGCAGCTCGTCACCACCGGTCTCGGCGCCGACGAGGGCAACGGCGAGGTCTTCGTGGCCGAGGCCGACGAGAGCGACGGATCGTTCCTCATGCTCGCGCCGCGCATCGCGGTGGTGACCAACGTCGAGCCCGACCACCTGGACAACTACGGCGAGCCGCAGGCCGTCTACGACAGCTTCGCGCGCTTCGCCGAGCGGGTGGAGTCGGTGCTCGTGGTCTGCGCCGACGACCCCGGCGCCGCCGCCCTCGTGCCGGCCGCCAGGGAGCGCGGCCTCAAGGTCGTCACGTACGGCGAGTCCGAGGGCGCCGACCTGCGCGCCGTCGGGATCGCGCCGAAGGGGCTCGGCCTGGAGTTCACGGTCGCCGGGCACGGCGCCGTCCGGCTCGCCGTCCCCGGCCGGCACAACGCGCTCAACGCGACGGCCGTCCTCGCCGTGGCCCTGGAGCTCGGCCTGCCGTTCGACGAGATCAGGGACGGCCTCGCGGTGTTCACCGGGGCCAAGCGGCGGTTCGAGGCCAAGGGCGAGGCGGGCGGCGTGTCGGTGTTCGACAGCTACGCCCACCACCCGACGGAGCTGGCCGCCGACCTGCGCGCGGCCCGCGACGTGGTGGCGGAGGGCGGCAGGGTCATCGCCGTCTTCCAGCCGCACCTCTACTCCCGCACCCGCTTCTTCGCCGACGAGTTCGGCGCCGCCCTCGGCCTCGCCGACGAGGCGATCGTCCTGGACGTGTACGGCGCCCGCGAGGACCCGGAGCCGGGCGTCTCCGGCGCGCTGGTGGCCGGGAAGGTGCCGCTGCCGCCCGATCGTGTCGCGTACGCGCCGGACCGGACGGAGGTGCCCGCGCTGGTCGCCGGCCGGGCCAGGGCCGGGGACATCGTCCTCACCATGGGCGCGGGCGACGTGACCGAGCTGGGCCCGCTGATCGTCGGGAAACTGTCGGCGGGGTGAGCGGTGTCGGGAGTCGCGGGCCCCACGGCCGGCGAGTCCCGGCGAGTCGCCGGGTGCGACGGCCTCCGGGCTGCCAAGGTGGGGAGCCGGGCACGCGAGCGCGCCGTCTCCGGGCGGCCTCCCGCCGATCGGAGTGAGACGTGAGGGCGACCATCTGGCGAGTGGGTCTGGCGACCCTGCTGACGGGTGGCGTGGTCGGCGCGGCGACGTGGCTGGTCTTCTTCTCCTCGGTGCTCGGGGTGCGCGACGTTCAGGTCAGCGGAGGCGTGCGCGTGCCCCCCGACGAGGTGCGGCGGGTCGTCGGCGTGGCTCCGGGCACGCCGCTGGCCCGGGTGGACCTCGAAGAGGTGCGCAGGCGGGTCGCCGCGCTGACCCAGGTGGAGTCGGCGCGGGTGGACCGCGCCTGGCCGGGGACGCTCCAGGTCTCCGTCGTCGAGCGCACTCCGCTGGCCGTGGCCCGGGTGGCCGGCAGGACGGTGACGGTGGACCGCTACGGCGTCTTCCTCGGAGACGCGGGCGCCGCCGTCCGGCTGCCTCTGCTGCGGGTCCAGCGGCCCGCCCCCGACGACCTCGCGACCCGATCCGCGCTGGCCGTCCTGGCCGCCCTCCCCGAGGGCGTCAAGGCGCGTGTCGGCGAGGTCGCCGCGCCTTCGCCGGGGTCGGTCACGCTCCGGTTGTCCGACAGCCGCACGGTCAGGTGGGGGGACGCGGAGCGCTCCGAGGAGAAGGCGCGCGTCCTGCAGCGCCTCCTCAGGACGCCGGCCCGCTCGTACGACGTCAGCTCCCCGGACGTGGTGACGGTGAAGTGAGATATCTCACGAGAAACGCGATCATGCTGGGCAGGCGTGATCAGAGGCGCTCGCGAATCGGACAGGCCGCGACACGCCGGACGGCGCTAACGGCGAGGTTAGTTGACCCTGAGGGAGGGGCAACCCTACTGTCCGTATCAATCTTCAGGTTGACATAACTCTAAATCTCAACTTGAGGGTGAGAGTTTTGAGACAGCGCGGGTACCCCCCGCATCCAACGCAAACGAGCGGAAAGGCCCCTCGTCGTGGCAGCACCGCAGAACTACCTCGCGGTCATCAAGGTCGTCGGCATCGGCGGCGGCGGAGTGAACGCCGTCAACCGGATGATCGAGGAGGGACTCAAGGGCGTCGAGTTCATCGCCATCAACACCGACGCCCAGGCGCTGCTGATGAGTGACGCCGATGTGAAGCTTGACGTCGGCCGCGAACTCACACGCGGCCTGGGCGCCGGCGCCAACCCCGAGGTCGGCCGCAAGGCCGCGGAAGACCACCGAGAGGAGATCGAGGAGGTCATCAAGGGGGCGGACATGGTGTTCGTCACCGCGGGCGAGGGCGGCGGCACCGGCACCGGCGGCGCGCCGGTCGTGGCGAACATCGCGCGCTCGCTCGGCGCCCTGACCATCGGCGTGGTCACCCGGCCCTTCAGCTTCGAGGGCAAGCGCCGGGCGATGCAGGCCGAGGCCGGAATAGAGACCCTCCGCGAGGAGGTGGACACGCTGATCGTCATCCCGAACGACCGGCTGCTCTCCATCTCCGACCGGCAGGTCAGCGTGCTGGACGCGTTCAAGGCCGCCGACCAGGTGCTCCTCTCCGGTGTGCAGGGCATCACCGACCTGATCACCACGCCCGGTCTGATCAACCTGGACTTCGCCGACGTCAAGTCCGTCATGTCCGGCGCGGGCTCCGCGCTCATGGGCATCGGGCACGCCCGCGGCGACGACCGCTCGGTCGCGGCGGCCGAGATGGCGGTCTCCAGCCCGCTGCTCGAGGCCAGCATCGACGGCGCGCACGGCGTGCTGCTGTCGATCGCGGGCGGCTCCGACCTGGGCCTGTTCGAGATCAACGAGGCGGCCCAGCTCGTGTCGAACGCGGCGGCTCCGGACGCCAACATCATCTTCGGCACGGTGATCGACGACGCCCTCGGCGACGAGGTGCGGGTGACGGTCATCGCGGCGGGCTTCGACGAGCCGGCGCCCGCCAAGCCGGCCGCCGCGCCGCCCCAGGCCGCGACGCGGTCGCAGCCGGC
>NZ_BBYM01000069.1 GCF_001570405.1 Microtetraspora niveoalba
GCTCATCGAGATGCACCAACCCCGACACCTTGGCCGCCAGCACCGCCTCGAACCGCTCCGGCGTCAGAGCGTCCAAGGTGCCGTCATCCAGAACACCCGCCGTGTGCACAACGCCTGTCAGCGGGACGTCCGCCGGGATCCCCGCCAGCACACCCGCCACCGCACCCCGATCGGCCACATCGCACGCCGCGACCGTCACCCGGGCACCCAGCCCGGTCAGCTCCGCCACCAGCTCGTCCACACCCGGCGCCGCCGTACCACGACGACTCGTCAACACCAGATGCGCGACACCGGACTCCACCAGCCACCGCGCCACGACCGCGCCCAACGCGCCGGTGCCGCCCGTGACCAGCACCGTCCCCGGCCGCGACGGCGACCACGGAGACCCGTTGCCGTCAGCCACCGCCCGCACCAGACGCCGCCCGTACACACCCGAAGCACGGATCGCCACCTGGTCCTCGTCACCCGAGAGGACCGCGACCAGCCTTTGACCCGCACGGTCGTCGACGACCGCCGGCAGGTCGATCAGACCGCCCCAACGCTCCGGATGCTCCAGCGCCGCGACCCGGCCGAGCCCCCACACCTGCGCCTGCACCGCACTCACCAGCGGATCCGACCGGCCGATGGACACCGCGCCGACCGTCACCGCCCACAACGGAGCCTGAATCCCCGCGTCTCCAAGCGCCTGCAGCAACGTCAGTGTCGTCTTCACCCCCATCGGCGTCACGCAACCCGACACGGGGGCCACCGCCGTCCCGGTCAGCGACAGCACACCGGCCAGCGCGCCCACTTCGGCGAGCCGCCCCGCCAGCGATGCGCGCTCGGTGCCGCCAAGCACCAGCCGCACCACCTCGCCCCCCGCCGACTCGAGCGCCGCTTCCACTGCCTCAGCGAGGGCGTCCGCCTCGGATGTTTCCGGCACCACCACCAGCCACCGGCCGGCCGGCGCTCCCGCCCGCTCGCCGGTCACCGGCTTCCAGATCACGCGGTAACGCCACGAATCAACCGCCGCCTCCTGACGACGTTGCCTGCGCCACGAGGACAACATCGGCAACACCGAGCCGAACTCCTCCGGCATCTCGCCGACGTCCAGAGCTGCGGCCAGATCGCCCAGGTCCTCGCGTTCGACCGCCTCCCAGAACCGGGACTCCACCACATCACCGGGCAGCACCGCTCGCGTCGCCCTCGGCTTCGGCCAGAACCGCTCCCGCTGGAACGCGTAGGTCGGAAGCTCCACCCGACGACCGCCCGGCAGCACGGCCCGCCAGTCGACGTCGACGCCGACCGACCACAACCGGACCAGCGCCATCAGTGCCGTTTCGGTCTCGTCCCGATCGCGGCGCAGGAGCGGCGCGAACACCGCGTCGACGGACTGCTGGGCCGGCGCCGTCTCCGCTTCATCCCGGCGCAGCACTCCCGCTTCATCGCGGTGCAGCACCGGCGCGAACACCCCGTCGAGCGTCTGCTGGGCCAGCGCGCAGAGCACCCCGTCCGGGCCCAGCTCCACGAACCGGGACACACCCCGCTCGCCCAGACACCCGACGCCGTCGGCGAAGCGCACCGCCTCCCGCACCTGCCGCACCCAATAGGCCGGGGAGGTGAGCAGCCCTGGTTCGGCGATTGTCCCGGTCAGGTTCGACACGATCGGGATCCGCGGCTCGTTGAAGGTCAGCGTCTCCACGATGGCCGCGAACTCGGCGAGCATCGGCTCCATCAGCCGGGAGTGGAACGCGTGCGACACCGTCAACCGGCTCGTCTTACGGCCCTCGGCCGCCCACCGCGCCGCCAGCTCGTCGATCACCTCGGCATCGCCCGAGACCACGACCGAGTTCGGGCCGTTGACCGCCGCGACGTCCACCAGGCCGCCGACCGCCTCGACCACCTCGGCCTCGGACGCCTGCACGGCCAGCATCGCGCCACCCGACGGCAGCGCCTGCATCAGCCGGCCACGCGCAGCAACCAGCGCACACGCATCCTGCAGCGACAACACCCCGGCGCAGTGCGCCGCCGCGATCTCACCGACCGAGTGGCCCAGCAGGAAGTCCGGGACCACCTGGAGCGACTCCAGCAGCCGGAACGACGCCACCTCGACCGCGAACAATCCGGCCTGCGCCCACATGGTCTGATCGAGATCGACACCGTCGAACACGACATCCCGGACTGGCCGATCGAGCCGCAGGTCCAGCTCCGCGCACACCGCGTCGAAGGCATCGGCGAACACCGGGAACCGCGCATACAGCTCGCGCCCCATCCCGGCCCGCTGCGCCCCCTGACCGGTGAACAAGAACGCGGTCTGCCCGTCACCCACGACCCCGGACTCGACACTGGGCTTACCGGCAGCCAGAGCGTCAAGCCCACGAAGCAGCTCCGCACGATCGCCGCCGACGATCACCGCCCGATGAGCCAGCGCCGCCCGGGTCGTGGCAAGCGACCAAGCGATGTCACGCACATCAGCGCCGGACTCCGCCAGGAATGCACGCAACCGCTCCGCCTGAGCACGCAGGCCATCCGCTGTCTTGGCGGAGACCGTCCATCCCAGGACACCCGCACCGCCAACCGGCACAGCCGGCTCCACCGAATGCGGAGGCGCACCCTCAAGGATGACGTGCGCGTTGGTGCCGCTGAGGCCGAAGGAGGAGACACCAGCACGGCGGGGCCGATCCCCGGAAGGCCACGGCCGGGCCTCGGTCAGCAGCTCGACCGCGCCCGCCGACCAGTCCACCTGCCGGGACGGCTCATCCACATGCAACGTCGCCGGCAACACACCGTGCCGCATCGCCAGCACCATCTTGATCACTCCGGCCACACCAGCGGCGGCCTGGGTGTGGCCGATGTTCGACTTGATCGACCCCAGCCACAGCGGGTGATCCCGCTCCTGGCCGTAGGTCGCCAGCAACGCCTGCGCCTCGATCGGATCACCCAACCGAGTGCCGGTGCCGTGCGCCTCCACCACATCCACCTCAGAGGGAGCGAGACGGGCGTTCGCCAACGCCTGACGGATCACCCGCTGCTGCGAAGGCCCGTTCGGCGCGGTCAGCCCATTGGAAGCGCCGTCCTGGTTGACCGCGCTCCCCCGCACCACCGCCAGCACCTCGTGCCCGAGCCGCTGCGCGTCCGAAAGCCGCTCCACCAGCAGGACGCCGACACCCTCGCCCCAGCCGGTGCCGTCCGCCGCGTCCGCGAACGACTTGCACCGTCCGTCCGACGACAGGCCGCCCTGCCGGTCGAACTCCACGAACGCCCCGGGCGACACCATCACCGTCACACCACCGGCCAGGGCCATATCGCACTCACCGTTGCGCAGCGCTTGCACCGCCAGGTGCAACGCCACCAGCGACGACGAACACGCCGTGTCCACCGTCACCGCGGGACCCTCAAGCCCGAACGAATAGGCGACCCGGCCGGAGATCACGCTGTTCGCCGTGCCTGCCAAGAGGTATCCCTCGGCTCCGTCCAGCCCCTCGGCCACGCCGCCGTACCCGGAAGGCGAGGCGCCGACGAACACGCCGACCGAGCGGCCGCGCAGGGAGCGCGGGTCGAGACCGGCGGACTCGAACATCTCCCACGAGGCCTCCAGCAACAACCGCTGCTGCGGATCCATCGCGAGCGCCTCACGCGGCGAGATCCCGAACAACCCCGCATCGAAGTCCGCCACCCCGTCGACGAAGCCGCCGCGGGCCGCGTCAACGTCCACCATGTCGATGGGCCAGTCCCGGTCGGCCGGGAAGCCGGTGACACCGTCATAGCCGCCCGCGACCAGGTCCCACAACTGGCCCGTCGTACGCACACCGCCCGGGTACCGGCAACTCATGCCGACGATCGCGATCGGTTCGTCCGTCGAGGACACGACGGCGGCGTCCGCGGCCGGCTGCGTGTGTTCAAGCAGCTCACCGGCCAGGTGTGCCGCCAGCGCGGTGGGCGTCGGATGGTCGAAGACGAGGGTGGCGGGCAGGGAGAGCCCGATCTCCGCGCTGAGCAGGTTGCGCAGTTCGACGGCGGTCAGCGAATCGAAGCCGAGGTCGCGGAAGGCCCGATCTGCGTCGATGCTCTCCGCGGAGGTGTGACCGAGCGCGGCCGCCGCGCGGGCCCGGATCAGGTCCAGCAGCATCCGGTGGCGGCGGCTGCCGGGAGCGGCGGCCAGGTCGTCGCGGAACGTCGAGCTGTGATTGACGGTGACCGGCGCGGGCGCGAGGACCGCCGCGGCCTCCGGCAGGTCGGCGAGGAGAGCGCTGTCCCGCCCGGAAACGAAGCTCGGCGCGAACCGCGCCCAGTCCACGTCAGCGACAGTCACACAGGTCTCGTCCCGGTCCACAGCCTGCGCCAGAGCGAGAACGGCCAAGCCCGGGTCCATCGCGGTCAGACCACGACGGCGCAGGAACTCCTCCGTCTCACCCTGCACAGCCATGCCCGCACCGGCCCAGGGACCCCACGCCACGGAGGTCCCGGACAACCCCCGGGCCCGCCGCTGCTGGACATGCGCGTCCAAGTGGGCATTCGCCGCCGCATAGACCCCCTGACCAGCGCTACCCCAGGTAGCCGCGATAGACGAGAACACCACGAACATGCTCAGGTCCAGCTCGCGGGTCAGCTCGTCAAGATGTGCCACACCAGTCGCCTTCACCTCCAGCACGCGCGCGATCTCGGCCTCGTCGGTGGCCGCGACCGGCATGGCCTGTCCCACACCGGCCGCATGCACCACGCCGGTGAGCGGGTGGCCGTCCGGAATCGCGGCCAGCACCGCGGCGAGCGAATCCCGATCGGTGACATCACAGGCGGCCACGGTGACTTGGGTGCCGCGCGCGTTCAGCTCGGCCACCAGTTCCTCCGTGCCGGGCATGTCCGCTCCTCGGCGGCTGGTCAGCACCAGACGGGGGACGCCACGGCCGGCCAGCCAGCGGGCCACCTCGGCGCCCAGCGCTCCGGTCCCTCCGGTGATCAGCACGGTGCCGGACGCCGTCCATGGCGTGCCGGCGGGCTCGCCGTTGGTCGCGCGGGCCAGACGGCGGCCGTACAGGCCCGCGTCGCGGACGGCGACCTGGTCCTCACCTGTACGGCCCGCGAGCACGGACACCAGACGGCGGCCGGCACGCGCGTCAAGCGCGGCCGGAAGGTCGACCAGACCGCCCCACCGGTCCGGATGCTCCAGCGCCGCCACTCGGCCAAGCCCCCACACCTGCGCCTGCTCGGGGTTGCGCAGCGGGTCGGAGCGGCCGACCGAGACGGCTCCGCTGGTGATCATCCAGAGGCGTGCGTCGATTTCCGCGTCGTCCAGCGCCCGGAACATGGCCAGCGACTCGGTCACCACCGCCGCGGAGGGGGCGACCATGACGACGCCCGCCACCTCGCCACACCGCAGGCCGCCACCGTCCATCCCCTGCCGGTCCATGCCGTCCAGCCGGTCCACCACGACCACCTCGGCACCGGCGTCCCGTAGCGCGATGGCGACGTGGACGCCCAGTTCGGAGTCCTCCGGCGCGGCCAGGAGCCAGGTCCCTGTCAGCGCATCGCTTCCTCCGGGGCCGGTGAGCGGCTTCCAGGTGATCTGATAGCGCCACGATGCGATGACCGACTCCTGACGGCGTGAGCGCCGCCAGGCGGAGAGCGCGGGTAGCACCGTTCCCAGCTGGCCGGGCGCGTCCTCCAGGTGGAGGGTGTCCGCCACCTCCGCGAGGTCCTCCCGGTCGACCGCTTCCCAGAATCGCGCTTCGTCCGCGTCCGCCGCCGAGGCCGGCCCGTCGACCGCTGCGAGTGGCTCCGGCCAGTACCGCTCCCGCTGGAAGGCGTAGGTCGGCAGGTCCACCCGACGCCCACCCGGCAGCACGGACGTCCAGTCCACCCCGACACCGGCCGTCCACAACTGGCCAAGCGCCGCCAACGCCGTCTCCGCCTCGTCGCGGTCGCGGCGCATCACCGGTGCGAACACCCCGTCGGCCGACTGCTGGGCCGGCGCCGTCTCCGCTTCATCGCGGCGTAGCACCGGCGCGAACATCCCCTCAGCCGCCTGCTGGGCCAGCCCGCACAACACCCCGTCCGGGCCCAGTTCCACGAACCGGGACACCCCCCGCTCACCCAGACACCCGACTCCGTCGGCGAACCGCACCGCCTCACGCACCTGCCGCACCCAGTACGCCGGGGACGTGAGCAGCCCGGGTTCGGCCACCTCGCCGGTCAGGTTCGACACGATCGAAATCCGCGGCTCGGCGAACGTCAGCGTCTCCAACACGGCCGCGAACTCGGCCAGCATCGGCTCCATCAACCGCGAATGGAACGCGTGCGACACCGTCAACCGGCTCGTCTTACGGCCCTCGGCCGCCCACCGCGCCGCCAGCTCGTCGATCACCCTGGCATCCCCGGAGACGACCACCGAGCTCGGGCCGTTGACCGCCGCGACGTCCACCAGGCCGCCGACCGCCTCGACCACCTCGGCCTCGGACGCCTGGACGGCCAGCATCGCCCCACCGGCGGGGAGCGCCTGCATCAGCCGGCCCCGCGCCGCGACCAGCGCACACGCGTCTTCGAGCGAGAGCACTCCGGCGCAGTGCGCGGCGGCGATCTCACCGATCGAGTGGCCCAGCAGGAAGTCCGGGACCACCTGGAGCGACTCCAGCAGCCGGAACGACGCCACCTCCACAGCGAAGAGTCCGGCCTGCGCCCACATGGTCTGATCGAGATCGGCACCGTCGAACACGACATCCCGGACCGGTCGATCGAGCCGCAGGTCCAGCTCCGCGCACACCGCGTCGAACGCGTCCGCGAACACCGGGAAGGACTCGTACAAGCCCCGCCCCATCCCGGCCCGCTGCGCCCCCTGACCGGTGAACAAGAACGCCGTCCGGCCCTCACCGGCCACACCCGAGACCACACCCGCCGAAGGCTCACCCTCGGCCAGCGCGCCGAGGCCGGCCAGCAGGCTGTCTCGATCGGCACCCAGCACCACCGCACGCCGGTCCAGGGCCGTACGGGTGGTCGCGAGCGACCAGCCCACGTCAGCCGGGTCCAAGGCCCGATCGGCGAGGAGGTGTTCCCGCAGCGAACGAGCCTGCGCGCGCAGGCCGTCGGCGGTCTTCGCGGAGACCGGCCATCCCAGGACACCCGCATCGCCGGCCGGCGCAGGCGGCTCGGTCGACGACGCCGGTGCGTCCTCGATGATGACGTGCGCGTTGGTGCCGCTGATCCCGAACGAGGAGACGCCGACGCGACGCGGCCGGTCCCCGCAGAGCCACGGCCGGGACTCGGTCAGCAACTCCACCGCGCCCGCCGACCAGTCCACCTGAGGAGTCGGCTCATCGACATGCAGCGTGGCCGGCAGCACACCGTGCCGCATGGCCAGGACCATCTTGATCACACCGGCCACTCCGGCCGCCGCCTGGGTGTGCCCGATGTTCGACTTGACCGACCCCAGCCACAACGGACGGTCCCGCTCCTGGCCGTAGGTGGCGAGCAGTGCCTGCGCCTCGATCGGATCACCCAACCGAGTGCCCGTGCCGTGCGCCTCCACCGCGTCCACCTCGGACGGCTCAAGACGGGCGTTGGCCAACGCCTGCCGGATCACCCGCTGCTGCGAAGGACCGTTCGGAGCCGTCAACCCGTTCGACGCGCCGTCCTGGTTGACCGCGCTGCCCCGCACCACCGCCAGCACCTGGTGGCCGTTGCGACGAGCGTCGGACAGCCGCTCCACCACCAGCAGGGCCACACCTTCGGACATGCCGGTGCCGTCCGCGGAGGCGGAGAACGCCTTGCATCGCCCGTCCGATGCCAGACCACCCTGCCGGTCGAACTCGGTGATCACGCCGGGGGCGGCGAGCACGGTCACGCCGCCGGCCAGCGCCAGCTCGCACTCGCCGTTCCGCAGCGCCTGCACTGCCAGGTGCAGCGCCACCAGCGACGACGAGCACGCGGTGTCGACCGTCACCGCCGGTCCTTCCAGCCCGAACGTGTACGCCAGCCTTCCGGAGGCGATGCTGGTCGCGCTGCCGGTCATCAGGTGCCCGACCGCGGTCTCCGGCAGTCGCATGCCGAGGCCGTACTGGGATGAGGCGGCGCCGATGAAGACGCCGGTGGGCGAGCCGTGCAGCGCCGACGCGGGCAGGCCCGCGGACTCGAACGCCTCCCATGCGGACTCCAGCAGGAGACGCTGCTGCGGATCCATCGCCAGCGCCTCGCGCGGCGAGATCCCGAACAGCTCGGCGTCGAACTCCGTCGCTCCGTCGACGAACCCGCCGCGCGCCGCGTCCCCGGACACCACGTCGATCGGCCAGTTCCGATCGGCCGGGAACTCGGAGATCGCGTCCGTTCCCGTGCTGACCAGCTGCCACAGGCCGTCCGGTGAGGCGACCGCGCCGGGGAGGCGGCAGGCCATGCCGACGATCGCGATCGGCTCGTCCGGCGAGGCGGCCGTCACCGGCCGGGCGGCCGTCACCGGCGCGGCCTCGCCGAGCACCTGGGTGGCGAGGTGGCCGGCGAGCGCGGACGGGTTGGGGTAGTCGAAGACCAGCGTCGCGGGTAGCCGGAGCCCGGTGGCGGTGTTCAGCCGATTGCGCAGCTCGACCGCGGTCAGCGAGTCGAAGCCGAGATCGCGGAAGGCCTGCCGCGCGCCGACGGCGTCCGCCCGGGCGTGCCCCAGGACGGCGGCGGCGTTGCCGCGGACGAGGTCCAGGAGGATCTGCCGCCGCTCGCCCGCGGGCAGGCCGTGCAGCCGCCGCGCCAGCGTGCCGGGTGCGGCGGCGTCCCGCTCGGCCGCGCGGCGGCCGGCTCGCCGGACGATGCCGCGCAGCAGCGCCGGGACCTCCGTGCCGCCGGCGGGGTCGAGGACGGTCGGCACCAGGTGCGGAGCGTGCCGGGTGCGCGCGAGGTCGAAGAGCGCGAGGCCCTGCTCGGTGCCCAAGGTGGCGCCGAGCCTGCCCGTGCGGGCCGTGCTCCGCCCGCCGACCAGGTGTTCGGTCATCGTGCTCGCCTGCCGCCAGAGGCCCCAGCCGAGCGACTGCGCGGGCAGCCCGCGGGCGCGCCGGTGGTGGGCGAGAGCGTCGAGGAAGCTGTTGGCCGCCGCGTAGTTGGCCTGGCCGCCGGTGCCGAACGTCGCCGAGGCGGAGGAGTAGAGCACGAACATGGCCAGGTCCGCGCCGAGGGTCAGGTCGTGGAGGTTGACCGCGGCGTCCACCTTGGGCCGGAGCACGGCTTCGAGCCGTTCCGGTGTCATCGCCTCGAACACGCCGTCGTCCAGCACGCCGGCCGCGTGCACGACGCCCGTCAGCGGGTGCGCGGCCGGGATGCCGGCGAGGACGGCGGCGAGCCCGTCCCGGTCGGCGGCGTCGCAGGCCGCCACGGTGACCCGGACGCCCAGCGAGTCCAGGTCGGCGGCCAGTTCCGCCGCACCCTGGCCGTCCAGGCCCTGGCGGCTGAGCAGCAGCAGCCGCCGTACGCCGTGCTCCGTCACCAGGTGCCGGGCCAGCAGGCCGCCCAGCGTGCCGGTCCCGCCCGTGATCAGCACTGTGCCGTCCGGGTCCAGCGGCACCGGCATCGTCAGCACGTTCTTGCCGACGTGCCGGGCCTGGCTGATGAACCGGAACGCCGACACCGCGTCCCGCACATCCCATGCGGTGATCGGGAGCATGTCCAGCACGCCGGCCTCGAACAGGGAGAGGATCTCCGAGAGGATCGCGGCCATGCGGTCCGGCCCGGCTTCGGCGGGGTTGAACGCCCGGTAGCGCACCCCCGGACGATCGGCCGCCACCTGCGCGGCATCGCGCAGGTCCGTCCTGCTCATGTCGGCGAACCGGCCGCCGTCGGCCAGGAGCCGCAGCGAGGCGTCCACGAACTCACCGGCCAGCGAGTTCAGCACCACGTCCACGCCGCGACCGCCGGTCGATTCGCGGAACCGGTCTTCGAACGCCAGATCCCGCGATGATGCGATATGTCCGTCGTCGAGCCCGGCCGCACGCAGCACCTCCCATTTGCCGGGGTTCGCCGTGCCGTACACCTCAAGACCGAGATGACGCGCCAGTTGTACGGCGGCCATGCCGACGCCGCCCGCCGCCGAGTGGATCAGCACCGACTCCCCCGGCCGGGCCGCCGCCACGTCGACGAGGCCGTAGTACGCCGTCGCGAAGACGACCGGCACGGCAGCGGCCTCCGCGAACGACCAGCCGTCGGGGATCCGTGCCAGCAGCCGCCGGTCGGTGACCGCCCGCGAGGCGAAGCCGCCCTCGAAGAACCCGAACACGCGCTCGCCCACCGTCAGGTCGGTCACCTCGGGGCCGACCTCGGTCACCACGCCCGCGGCCTCGGCTCCCATCTTCTGGGCCCGGTCCGGGTACATGCCGAGCGCGATCAGCACGTCGCGGAAGTTCACCCCGGCCGCGCGCACGGCGACCCGCACCTGCCCCGACGCGAGCGGGGCGTCGGGTTCCGCCAGCAGCGCCAGGTTCTCCAGGGTGCCCTCGTCGGTGATGTCCAGCCGCCAGGTGTCCGGCCCGGTGGGGACGGCCAGCCCGTCGGCGGTGTTCCGGCGCGCCAGCCGGGGCACCCACGCCTCGCCGGCGCGCACCGCGATCTGCGGCTCGCCGTCGATGGCCGCCCAGGTGGGCCACATCTCCGCGTCGCCACCCGCGGGGTCTCGGTCGATCAGGACGATCCTGTCCGGGTTCTCCGACTGCGCGCTGCGCAGCAGGCCCCAGACCGCCGCACCCGCCAGGTCCGTCACGCCCCGGCCGGGCCCGGCCGGGGTCGCGCCGCGTGTGGCGACCACCAGGCGGGTGCCGGAGAACCGGTCGTCCGCGAGCAACGTCTGGACCATGCGCAGCACGTCCGCCGTGGCCTGCCGGACCGTCGCCGCCACATCGCTGGAGCCTTCACGGTGCGGCAGAGCCAGGACGACCACGGGTGGCGGCGACGCGCCGTCCAGAAGCGCCTGCCAACTCCCGGCGTCGGCCGTGTCGACGCTCACCCAGGCCGAGGTGTCGGGCGGGGTGAGTCCCGTGCCGGGGAGCGGGACCCAGTCGACGGCGAACAGGGCGTCGTGGACGGCGCGGTCCCCGGCCTGCCGCAACGTTTCCGGGGTGATCTCCCGCAGCGTGAGTGACTCGATGCCGATCACCGGCGCACCGGCGGGGTCGGCGGCCCGCAGCTCCAGCCTGTCGGGGGCGGCCGTCAGAACCACTCGCAGTGTCGTGGCCCCGGTGGCGTGCAGGCGCACTCCGTTCCACGCGAACGGCAACCTGGTGCCGGGCTCGGCGCCATCGGCGAAGCCCACCGCGTGCAGGGCCGCGTCCAGGAGTGCCGGGTGCAGTCCGAAGCCATCCGACTCCACGCCGGGCGGGAGCTCCACCTCGGCGTAAACCGTCTCGCCGTTCTTCCAGACCGCTCGCAGCCCCTGGAACGCGGGGCCGTAGCCGTATCCGGCCGCCGCCAATCCGTCGTAGAACCCGTTCAGCTCCACCGGGTGGGCACCGGCGGGCGGCCACACCGCGAGGTCGTAATCGGCGGTCGGCTCGTCCGCGCCCAGCACGCCACGCGCGTGACACACCCACTGGCCGTCCTCCGTAACACGGGAGAACACCTCCACCGCGCGGTCACCGGAGTCGTCGACTCCGACGCTCACCTGCACGGCCACACCGCCCTGCGCGGGCAGGACCAGCGGCGCCTGCAGCACCAGCTCGCGCAACACCCCGCATCCGGCCTGCTCACCGGCCAGCAACGCCATCTCGACCAAGGCTGTCCCCGGCACCAGCACCTGCCCCAGGACGGCATGATCGGCCAGCCACGGGTGCGTCGACAACGACAACCGGCCTGTCAGCACGCACCCACCATCGGCCAGCGGAACCGCCGCTCCGAGGAGCGGATGCCCGGCCACCACCTGGCCCATGGCCGCGGCGTCGCCCGTCACCGCAGCGGGCTTCGGCCAGTACCTCTCGTGCTGGAACGCGTACGTCGGCAGCTCCACCCGACGGCCGCCCGCGACGAAACCGGTGAAGTCGACCTCCACCCCCGCGCACCACACCTCCGCGAGCGCCGCCAGGAACCGCTCCGCCCCGCCGTCGTCACGACGCAACGTCCCGGTCACGCTCACATCGGCACCCGCGTCGTCCGCGGTCTCCTGCACCCCGACCGTCAACACCGGATGCGGACTGCACTCCACGAACACCGACCGGCCATCCGCCAACAACGCCCGCGCCGCCTGCTCGAACAACACCGGCGACCGCAAATTCTCATACCAATACGCCGCATCCATCACGGA
This sequence comes from Microtetraspora niveoalba, assembly GCF_001570405.1. GTDB lineage: Bacteria > Actinomycetota > Actinomycetes > Streptosporangiales > Streptosporangiaceae > Microtetraspora > Microtetraspora niveoalba. The sequence goes on from NZ_BBYM01000069.1 coordinate 12,233, forward strand.
GGTATCGATCAGCCCACCCGACACCGTCGAATAGACCGAAACCGCCGAACTCACCGGCACGACCGGCGCCAGCTCAGCCAGGACCTCGCTCCGGATCCGCTCCACCTGCGGCGAATGCGACGCGTAATCCACCGGAATCCGCCGCGCCCGCAACCCCCGCTCCTCACAAATCGCGAGCAGGTCCTCCAGCGCCTCCGGCTCGCCCGCCACCACCGTCGAGGACGGACCGTTCAACGCCGCCACCGACACCCGGCCCGCGAACCCGCCCAACACCCCCTCGACCGTCTCCCGCCCGGCGGCGACCGACACCATGCCCCCACCACCGGCCAGCACGGTCAACGCCCGGCTGCGCAGCGCCACCACACGCGCGCCATCCTCAAGAGACAGCGCACCCGCCACC
>NZ_BBYM01000070.1 GCF_001570405.1 Microtetraspora niveoalba
CCGCCGGATCGCGGGACGCACCAGGCCGCGCAGCAGGGGCGGCGGCTCGGCCGCCGCCGCGGTGCCCGCGGCGGCGAGGTCGAGCGGGACCGGCAGCAGGTGGGCCGCGGGCATGGCCGACGCGCGGTCGAAGAGCGCCAGCCCCTGTTCGGTCGTCAACGCGATGCCGAGCCGGTCGCCGCGCCTCCCCGCGTCCGCGCCGAGCAGGTGCCCGGTGAGCCCGCTCGCCTTCTCCCACAGCCCCCAGCCGAGCGACTGCGCGGGCAGGCCGCGGGCCCGGCGGTGGGCGGCGAGCGCGTCCATGAACGCGTTCGCGGCGGCGTAGTTGGCCTGCCCGCCGGTGCCGAACGTCGCGGCCGCGGACGAGTAGAGCACGAACATGGACAGATCCATGTGTTCGGTCAGCGCGTGCAGATTGATCGCGGCGTCCACCTTGGGCCGCAGCACGTCGTCGAGGCGGGCGCGGGTCATCGCGCCGAAGACTCCGTCGTCGATCAGGCCGGCCGTGTGCACGACACCGGTCAGCGGGTGCGAGGCGGGAATCGCCGCGAGCACGGCGGCGAGCGCGGCCCGATCGGAGGCGTCGCAGGCCGCCACGGTCACGCGCGCGCCCATGTTCTCCAGCTCCGTCACCAGCTCCTCCGCACCGGCGGCGGCCCCGCCACGGCGGCTCAGCAGCAGCAGGTGGCGGACCCCGTGCTCGGCGACCAGGTGGCGCGCCAGCAGGCCGCCGAGGGTGCCGGTCCCGCCGGTGATCAGGACGGTGCCCGCCGGGTCGAGCGGCACAGGAACGGTCAGCACGTTCTTGCCCACGTGCCGGGCCTGGCCGATGAATCGGAACGCGTCGACCGCGTCCCGGACGTCCCACACCTTCGTCGGCGACGGCCGCAGCACGCCGCGGTCGAAGAGCGCGATGACCTCGGCGAGGATCTCCCCCATCCGCACCGGGCCCGCGTCACTCAGATCGAACGCCCGGTACTGGATGTCGGGCCGCGGGCAGTCGTCCCGGATGTCGGCCTTGCCCATCTCGATGAACCGCCCACCCGGCGCCAGCAGCCGCAACGACGCGTCCACGAACTCGCCGGCGAGCGAGTTGAGCACCACGTCGACGCCCCGGCCGCCGGTGGCCCGGCGGAAGTCCGTCTCGAATCCGAGATCGCGGGAGGAGGCGATGTGCGCGTCGTCGAGTCCCGACGAGCGCAGCGCCGCCCACTTGCCCCGGCCGGCCGTGCCGTACACGTCCAGGCCCAGGTGACGGCCGAGTTGCACGGCCGCCATGCCGACGCCGCCCGCGGCGGCGTGCACCAGCACCGACTCGCCCGGCCGGACGGCCGCGAGGTCGCGCAGCCCGTAGTAGGCGGTCGCGAACGCCACCGGGACGGACGCCGCCCGGCTGAACGACCAGCCGTCCGGGATGCGGGCCAGCAGGTCCCGGTCCGTCACCGCGTACGAGCCGATGCCGCCGGGGAAGAAGCCGAACACCCGGTCTCCGGGGACGAGGTCCTCGACACCCGGCCCGGCCTCCACCACCACGCCGGCCGCCTCGGCGCCCATCCGCGCCCGGTCCGGGTACATGCCGAGCGCGATCAGGACGTCGCGGAAGTTCACCCCGGCGGCACGGACCGCGACGCGCACCTGCCCGGGGCCGGGCGTGACGTCCGCGTCCGGCGCCGCCACCAGGGCGAGGTTGTCCAGTGTCCCCTCGCCCGTGACGTCGAGGCGCCACGCGCCCGGGCCGGGCGGCACCGCGAGCCCGGCGGACGGGCGAGCCAGCCGGGCGGCGAGCACGCGGTCGCCGCGTACTGCGAGCACCGGCTCGCCGCCCGCGGCCACGAAAGCCCGCCACCCGCCGTCGCCGTCGAGGTCGGCGTCGGCGTCGGCGTCCAGGTCCACGAGCACGATCCGGCCGGGGTTCTCGGTCTGCGCGGAACGCAGCAGGCCCCAGACCGCCGCGGCGGGCGGATCCGGCGTGGCCGTGGCCACGGGCACCGCGCCGCGCGTCACCACCGCCAGTCGGATGCCGGCCAACCGCTCCTCGTCCAGCCAGGCCCGCACGACGTCCAGCACGCCGGCCGTCATCTCGCGCACGAGGTGGGGCATGTCGTCGTCCGCCGCGCCGGGCGGTGTGCCGGGCACCGGCAGGACCGCCACGGACGGCGCCGGCGCCCCGTCGTCGAGCGCCGCCGCCAGGTCGGCCGGCCCGGCGAACCGGGGTGCGGCCATGTCGGGGGCGCCCTCGCCGAGCACCGCCCATGTCGAGCGGTCGGCCGCGGCCGCACCGCTTCCCAATGAGACCCAGTCGACGCTGAAGAGCGCGTTGCGGAGGCCCGGGTCCGCCGCCGGGCGCACCTGCTCGGCCGTGACGTCACGCAGCACCAGCGACTCGACGGTGGCGACCGGCGCCCCGGCGCCGTCGGCGGCGCGAAGCGAGATGCCGGCGGCGTCGACCGTCATGCTCACGCGGAGCGTCGACGCCCCGGCGGCGTGCAGTCGCACGCCGGTCCAGGCGAACGGCAACCGGGTGGAAGGGGGCATGTGCCCGGAGAAGCCCACCGCGTGCAGGGCGGCGTCGAGCAGTGCGGGGTGCAGTCCGAACCCGCCGGGCTCCATCCCCTCCGGCAGCACGACCTCGGCGTGGACGGTGCCACCGTCGCGCCAGACGGCCCGAAGTCCCCGGAAGGCCGGCCCGTAGCCGTGACCGAGCGCCGCGAGTCCGTCGTAGAAGCCGTCCAGGTCGACCGGCTGGGCGCCGGGTGGCGGCCATGCCGTCACCGCGTCACGCTCATCCGGCGCGGCGGCGGCCGAGGCCAGCACCCCGCTCGCATGGAACGCCCATTCCGCGCCCTCCTCCTCCGGGCGGGAGTGCACCTCCACCGGGCGATCACCGAACTCGTCGGCGACCCCGACGCTCACCTGGATCGCCACGCCGCCCCGCTCGGGCAGCACCAGCGGCGACCGCAGCACCAGCTCCCGCAGGAGGTCGCACCCGACGTGCTCACCGGCCCGCGACACCATCTCCACGAAGGCGGTGCCGGGCACCAGGACGGTGTCGAGCACCGCGTGGTCGGCGAGCCAGGGGTGGCTCGCCAGGCTGAGCCGCCCGGTGAGCACCGCCGCGCCGGCGGCCGTCGTCACCGCCGCGCCCAGCAACGGATGCCCCACCGCGGTCTGTCCCAAAGCCGCGACGTCACCCGCCGTCGCGACGGGCTCCGGCCAGTACCGCTGCCGCTGGAACGCGTACGTCGGAAGCTCCACCTGACGGCCGCCCGGCAGCACGGACGTCCAGTCGACGTCGGCGCCGGCCGTCCACAACCGGGCCAGCGCGGTCAGCGCCGTTTCGGTGTCGTCCCGGTCGCGGCGCATCACCGGCGCGAACACCGCGTCGACGGACTGCTGGGCCGGCGCCGTCTCCGCTTCATCGCGGCGTAGCACTCCCGCTTCATCCCGGCGCAGCACCGGCGCGAACATCCCCTCGGCCGCCTGCTGGGCCAGCCCGCAGAGCACACCGTCCGGGCCCAGCTCCACGAACCGCGACACACCACGCTCGCCCAGACACCTGACCCCGTCCGCGAAGCGGACCGCCTCACGCACCTGCCGCACCCAGTAGGCCGGGGAGGTGAGCAGCCCGGGCTCGGCCACCTCGCCGGTCAGGTTCGACACGATCGGAACCCGCGGCTCGTCGAACGTCAGCGTCTCCACGATGGCCGCGAACTCGGCCAGCATCGGCTCCATCAATTGGGAATGGAACGCGTGCGACACCGTCAACCGGCTCGTCTTGCGGCCCCGAGCGGCCCAGTGGGCCGCCAGCTCGTCGATCACCTCGGCGTCCCCGGAGACCACGACCGAGGCCGGGCCGTTGACCGCCGCGATGTCCACCCGGTCATCGGTCAGCTCGTCCTCGGACGCCTGGACGGCCAGCATCGCGCCACCGGCGGGGAGCGCCTGCATCAACCGGCCACGCGCCGCAACCAGCACGCACGCGTCTTCGAGCGAGAGCACTCCGGCGCAGTGTGCGGCGGCGATCTCACCGATCGAGTGGCCCAGCAGGAAGTCCGGGCGTACGCCCCACGACTCCAGCAACCGGAACGACGCCACCTCGACCGCGAACAAGGCCGCCTGCGCGTGAACCGTCTGATCGAGATCGACCCCGTCGACCAGCACGTCCCGGACCGGCCGATCGAGCCGAACGTCCAGCTCCACGCACACCGCGTCGAACGCGTCCGCGAACGCCGGGAAGGACTCGTACAAGCCCTGCCCCATCCCGGCCCGCTGCGAACCCTGACCGGTGAACAGGAACGCCGTCCGCCCGTCACCGGCCACACCCGGCACCACCTGGCCGGAGGGCCGCCCCTCGGCCAGCGCGGCCAGACCCGCCTCCCTCGCCGCCTCCGAGCCTCCGAGCACCACCGCCCGATGAGCCAGCGCCGTGCGCCCCGTCGCCAACGTCCACGCCACGTCGGCCGGGCGGTCCCCACGTCCGCCGTCCACGCGTGCGGCGAGCCGAGCGGCCTGGGCCCGGAGCGCGGCCGCGGTCTTCCCGGAAAGGGGCCACAGAACCGGACCCGCGTCGTCCGCCGGCGGCTCGGCCGGCTGCGAAGGCACCTGCTCCAGGATCATGTGCGCGTTGGTGCCGCTGACGCCGAACGAGGAGACGCCGGCCCGGCGCGGCCGATCCGCCTCCGGCCACGGCCGGGCCCCGGTGAGCACCTCCACCGCGCCCGCCGACCAGTCCACCTGCGGGGTCGGCTCGTCCACGTGCAACGTCGCCGGCAACACACCGTGCCGCATCGCCAGCACCATCTTGATCACACCGGCCACACCGGCCGCCGCCTGCGTGTGACCGATGTTCGACTTCACCGACCCCAGCCACAACGGACGGTCTCCCGGCCGCCCCCGTCCGTAGGTCGCGAGCAACGCCCGCGCCTCGATCGGATCGCCGAGCCTCGTCCCGGTGCCGTGCGCCTCCACCGCGTCGACGTCGGACGGTGCGAGACGGGCGTTCACCAACGCCTGACGGATCACCCTCTCCTGCGACGGCCCGTTCGGCGCCGTCAACCCGTTCGACGCGCCGTCCTGGTTGACGGCGCTGCCGCGGATCACCGCCAACACGTCGTGCCCGTGCCGCCGCGCGTCGGACAGCCGCTCCAGCAGCACCAGGCCGACGCCCTCCGACATGCCGGTGCCGTCGGCCGACGACGAGAACGCCTTGCACCGCCCGTCCGCCGCCAATCCCCGCTGACGGTCGAAAGCCGCGAAAACCCAGGGCGTCGCCATCACGGTCACCCCGCCCGCCAGCGCGAGGGTGCATTCCCCCTGGCGCAGGGCCTGTGCCGCCAGATGAACGGCCACCAGCGACGACGAACACGCCGTGTCCACCGTCATCGCGGGCCCCTCGAGCCCGAAGACATAAGACACCCGGCCCGCCAACGCGGCGGCCGTGTTGCTCGTCGTCATGAAATCGACGGCTTCGCCGTCGGCGCCCACCAGGGCGGCGTAATCCTGGCCGTTGGTTCCCGCGAAAACCCCGGTCCTGCTCCCCTTCAACGACGCCGCGTCGATATTCGCCCGCTCCAGCGTTTCCCAGGCGGTCTCCAGAAGCAGCCGCTGCTGCGGATCCATCGCCGACGCCTCGCGCGGGCTGATGCCGAAAAGGCCCGCGTCGAATTCAGCGGCGTCGGACAGGAACCCGCCCCTGCGGGATTCGGCGATCCCCGATTCGAGCAGCGTTTCCCAGCCCCGGTCCTTCGGAAAATCCGCCACCGCGTCGCCGCCGGACGACAACAAAGCCCAGAACCGCTCCGGTGAATCCACTCCGCCGGGGAACCGGCACGCCATCGAGACGATCGCGATCGGCTCGTGATCACGGTCCTCCAGCTCCCGCAGGCGATTCCGGGTCTCGTGCAGGTCGACCGTGACCCAGTGAAGATATTCGCGGAACTTGGCGTCGTCGGTCATATCGTTTTCACCTACCTTCACTGATTGCGGGGAGCTCGACATCCGCGGCACGAGACTTTCCGAGCTTCGTGTCGATGAACGCGAACAGTTCCTCGTCCGTGTCCAGACGCAGTTCCTCGGGGCCGGCCTGGCCGTTCCCCGTCCCGGCCCAGCCGGACAGGAGCCTTTCCAGCCGGACCGCGATCTCGCCGCCGGAGCCGTCCCCCTTCGCCATCGCCGCCCGCTCGTCGGCGGTCATGGCCGCGAACCCCGCCTCGAGTCGCTCCAACCGCTCCAGGAGCGAGTCGGCGGCGGAGACCTCACCGGACAGGAGCTCCACCAGGTGGCTCGCGAGCGCCGCGGGCGTGGCGCGGTCGAACACGAGGGTCGCGGGCAGGCTGAGTCCGGTGGCCGCGTTGATTTTGTTGCGGAACTCGACGGCGCTGATCGAGTCGAACCCGCAGTCCCGGAACGCCCGGTGTTCCTCGACGGCGTCGGGGCGGGTGTGGCCCAGCACCGCGGCGGCGTAGACCCTCACGGCGTCCAGCAACACGCCGTACCAGGACTGCCGCGGCGCCTCGTGCAGCCGCCGCGACAACACCGATCGGGCCTGCTCCGGCGCCGCGTCCCGCGGCGGGGCCTCCACCAGGTCTCTCGCCAGGGACGGCACCGCCTCCGCCGCCAGCAGGTTCCAGTCGGCTTCCGTCACGACGATCGACGTCTCGTCGTCGTCGAGGATGCGCCGCAGTGCGCCCGTCGCGAGGTCCGGCGGCATCGAGCGCGCGCCCTTGCGCCGCAGCGTCTCCTCCATGGCCGTGCCGCCGATCCCGGCGCCGGCCCAGTGTCCCCAGGCGATCGAGGTCGCGGGCAGTCCCCGCGCCCGCCGGTGGCGCGCCAACGCGTCCAGGGCCGCGTTGCCCGGCGCGTAGTTGCCCTGGCCGACGGATCCGTAGGTGCCGGCGAGCGAGGAGAAGAGCACGAACGCCGACAGATCCAGGCCGGCGGTCAGCTCGTGCAGGTGCAGCGCTCCCTGGACCTTCACCCGCCACACCCGTTCCATCTGAGCGGGGGTCAGGGAGTCCAGCAGGGCGTCGTCCAGCAGGGCCGCGGTGTGGATCACCGCGCCCAGTGGAAGATCCACCGGGATCTCGTCCAGCACCTGCTTCAGCGCTTCCCGGTCGGCCAGGTCGCAGGCGACCACCGACGCCCGGCAGCCCCGCTCGGCGATCTGCCGCAGCAGGTCGGCCGCGCCGGGGGCGTCCGCGCCCCGCCGGTTCAGCAGCAGCACGTGGCCCGCGCCGTTGTCGGCCAGCCAGCGGGCGACATGCCCGCCCAGCGCGCCCGTGCCGCCGGTGATCAGGACGGTGCGGCCCGCCGCCGACCACGAGCGGACCGGTCTGCCGACGGCCGGCGCCCTGACCAGGCGGCGCGCGAACACGCCGTCCGCCCGGATCGCCACCTCGTCCTCGCCACCGGCGAGGACCCCGGCCAGCCGGGTGAGAGCCTTCCGGTCCATACTCCGCGGCAGATCGACCAGGCCACCCCACTGGTCCGGCCTCTCCGCCCGCGCGACCGGGCCCAGCCCCCACATCCCCGCCTGAGCCGGCTCCAGCCCGTCGTCGCCGGCCTTCACCGACACGGCGCCGCGGGTCGCCCACCACACCGGAGCGACCACGCCGGCGTCGGCCAGCGCCTGCACGAGCAGAACAGGCTGGGCCATGCCCGCGGGCAGATCCAGGTGCCCTTCGGCGGCCCCCTCCCGCAACGCGACCAGGGAGATCACACCAGCGATCGGGGCCGCCCCCACCGCCTCGGCCACGCGTGCGGCCATCTCCGTCCGGTCCGGCCGGGGCAGCACCAGCCGGACCGCCTTCCCGCCGTGTCGCTCGACGGCGTCGGCCACCTCCTCCGGCAGGCCGTCGTCGGCGGCCACCACCAGCCACGTGCCGTCCAGCCTGCCCGCCGGAAGCTCGCCCAGCCGCTTCCACGTGACCCGGTAGCGCCAGGAGTCCAGCATCGATTCGGCACGGCGCCGCTCGTGCCACGACGCCAACGCCGGCAACACCGCGGTCAGGGCCGGCACGTCGACGTCGAGCTGAGCCGCCAGCGTCTCGACGTCCGCGCTCTCGACCGCGTCCCAGAACGCGCGCTCCACCGGGTCGCCGGTCGACGGTTTGGGCGTCAGCCAGTACCGCTGCCGCTGGAAGGCGTAGGTGGGCAGATCGACCCGGCGCGGCGACACCCCCTCGAACACCGTCGTCCAGTCGACGTCGACGCCCCGGGTGAACAGGTCGCCCGCCGACTTCAGCATGCGCGCCAGACCGCCGTCGTCCCGCCGCAGCGACCCGACGACCGCGACGCCCTCAACGGTCTCCTCGATCGCGGGCAGCAGCACCGGATGCGGGCTGACCTCGACGAACACCCGGTGACCCGACCGTGCGGCGTACTCCACCGCGTCCTGGAAGCGCACCGTGCGCCGCAGGTTCTCGAACCAGTACCCGGCGTCCAACTCGGCGCCGTCGACGGGCTCGCCCGTCACGGTCGAGACGAGGGGCGTGTGGGCGGCCCGCGGCGCGATCGGGGCCAGCTCGGCCAGCAGCCGGTCACGCAGCCGCCGCATCTCCGGCGAGTGCGACGCATAGTCCACCGCGACCCGCCGAGCCCGCGTCCCGGCGCTCTCGCAGCGCGCCAGCAGCTCCTCCAAAGCGGCCGCGGGACCGGACACCACCACCGAGGCCGGGCCGTTCACCGCCGCCACCGACACTCCCTCGGGCAGCCACTCCCGCACCCGGGCCTCCGGCGACATCACCGACACCATGCCCCCGTCACCGGCGATCTCCGCCAGCATCCGGCTGCGCAACGCCACCACGCGCGCGCCGTCCTCCAGCGACAACGCGCCCGCCACGCAGGCTGCCGCGATCTCTCCCTGCGAATGCCCGATCACCGCCGCGGGCTGCACACCCCACGATCGCCACACCGCGGCCAGCGACACCATCACGGCCCACAGCACCGGCTGGACGACATCGACCCGTGCCAGGTCCTCATCCGGCAGGTCCGCCAACGACCACTCGACGAACTCCGACAGCGCCCGGTCACACCGCGCCATCGACTCGGCGAACGTCGCCGACTCCGCCATCAGCGCCCGGGTCATCCCCGCCCACTGCGCGCCCTGACCGGGGAAGACCCACACCACATCACGGGCGGAACCCGCCGCCCCCTGCAGTACCCCGGCCGCCGGCGCTCCCTCGGCCGTCGCCGCCAGACCGTCGACCAGGTCGTCACGATCGGCGCCCACCACCACCGCGCGATGCTCCAACACCGCGCGAGAGCGGACCAACGCCGCGCCCACGGAGACGACATCCACCTCGGACGACTTCGCCCACTCCGCCAGCCGGGCCGCCTGCGCCCGCAAGCCCTCGGCGTTCCTGGCCGACACCACCCACGGCACCGCCGGAAGCGACGGCGGCGGTTCCTCCGCCACCGCGACCTCGGGCGCCTGCTCCACCACCACGTGCGCGTTCGTGCCGCTCATCCCGAACGACGAGACCCCGGCCCGGCGCGGCCGGTCCGTGGAAGGCCACGGCCTCGCCTCGGTCAGCAGCTCCACCGCGCCCGCCGACCAGTCCACGTGCGGGGTCGGCCGGTCCACGTGCAACGTCGCGGGCAGCGTCCCGTGGCGCATGGCCAGCACCATCTTGATCACTCCGGCCACGCCGGCGGCGGCCTGGGTGTGCCCGATGTTCGACTTGATCGACCCCAGCCAGAGCGGGTGGTCCCGCTCCTGACCGTAGGTCGCCAGCAACGCCTGCGCCTCGATCGGATCACCGAGCTTCGTACCGGTGCCGTGCGCCTCCACGACATCCACCTCGGACGGGGACAGGCGGGCGCCGGCCAACGCCTGGCGGATCACCCGCTCCTGCGACGGACCGTTCGGAGCGGTCAGGCCGTTGGAGGCGCCGTCCTGGTTGACCGCGCTGCCGCGGATCACGGCGAGCACCTCGTGCCCGAGCCGCTGCGCGTCCGAAAGCCGCTCCACCAGCAGGACACCGACACCCTCGCCCCAGCCGGTGCCGTCCGCCGCAGCCGCGAACGCCTTGCACCGTCCATCCGCGGCCAGCCCACCCTGCCGGTCGAACTCGGCGAACACCTCCGCGGTGGACATCACCGACACTCCGCCGGCCAGCGCCATCTCGCACTCGCCGTTCCGCAGCGCCTGCACCGCCAGGTGCAGCGCCACCAGCGACGACGAACACGCCGTGTCGACCGTTGCCGCCGGCCCCTCGAGGCCGAAGGCGTAGGCGAGGCGGCCGGAGATGACGCTGGCGCTGGTGCCGGTGGCGATGTGCCCCTCCACGCCCTCCGGTGCGGCGAGGGCGAGCAGGCTGTAGTCCTGGCCGTTGGTGCCCATGAACACACCGGTCCGGCTGCCGCGCAGTGATCGCGGATTGACACCCGCGGCCTCAAGCGTCTGCCAGACGACCTCCAGCAGCAGCCGCTGTTGCGGATCCATGACCAACGCCTCGCGCGGGCTGATGCCGAAGAGGGCCGCGTCGAACTCGTGGGCGTCCGCAATGAACCCGCCCTGACGGCTGTATCCCCTTCCGTCGTCGTGCCAGCCGCGGTCGGCCGGGAAGCCGGAGATCGCGTCGGTGCCGTCCGCCAGCAGGCGCCACAGATCGTCGGGCGAGTGGACGTCGCCCGGGAAGCGGCAGCCCATGCCGACGATCGCGATGGGCTCCTGGGCGCGCTCCTCAAGGGAGAGGATCCGGCGGCGTGCCTGGCGCAACTCCGTCGTCATCCACTTGAGATGCTCAAGCAGCTTCTCGTCGTCAGCCACTGATCTCTCCTGTCTCGAAACGGGTCTCGACGCCGGTCAAGCCGGGCCCCCGAATTCCTTCTGGATGAGGTCGAGGACCTCGTCGGCGCTGGCGCCGACCAGCGCGTCGTCCGGTCGCGTCGCGTGGGTGGCGGCGAACCGGGCCAGCAGGCCCTGCAGCCGGGCGGCGATGTCCGCCCGCTCGCTCTCGCTCGGCGTGAGCCGTACCAGCCCGGCTTCGAGCCGATCGATCTCGGCGGCCACCTGCTCCGCACGGCCCGCCTCGCCATGGCCCGCCCCGTCACGTTCGGCCTCGTCCGGAAGCAGCGCTCGACCGAGGTACGCGGTGAGCGCGGCGGGCGTCGGGTTGTCGAACACCAGCGTGGCCGGCAGGTTCAGGCCGGTCTCGTGCTGGAGGAGGTTGCGATACTGCACGCTGGTGAGCGAGTCGAACCCGAGATCACGGAACGCCCGTTCCGGCGCGACCTCGTCGATGTCGCCGTAACCGAGGATCACCGCCGCGCGGGTGCGCACCAGGTCGAGGAGCATGCGGCGCCGTCGGGAGACCGGCACGGCCGCGAGCTTCTCCCGCAGCGCGGCGCCGTGATCGGTGGGCTCCACTTCCGGCGCCGCGACCGTTGCCTCGGGCAGGTCCCGCATGAGCGGACTCGGCCGGGTCCCCGCGAAGACGGGAGCGAACACCGACCAGTCGATATCCGCCACCACCAGGCTCGGCTGATCCTGGCCCACGGCATGGGCCAACGCCCGCACCGCCACCCGCGGATCCATCGCCGACACACCACTACGGCGCAACCGCTCCGTCACCGCCTGGCCGGTCGCCATACCGTCCTGCGCCCACGGCCCCCACGCCACCGACACACCCGGCAGACCCGCATCACCCCGCCGCTCCGCCCACGCGTCCAAGAACGCATTCGCCGCCGCGTAATTACCCTGCCCCGCACTGCCCACCGCCCCCGCCAGAGACGAGAACACCGCAAAGAAATCCAGCTCGCAATCCCGGGTCAGCTCATCGAGATGCACCAACCCCGACACCTTGGCCGCCAGCACCGCCCCGAACCGCTCCGGCGTCAGAGCGTCCAAGGTGCCGTCATCCAGAACACCCGCCGTGTGCACAACGCCTGTCAGCGGGACGTCCGCCGGGATCCCCGCCAGCACACCCGCCACCGCGTCCCGATCGGCCACATCGCACGCCGCGACCGTCACCCGGGCACCCAGCCCGGTCAGCTCCGCCACCAGCTCGTCCACACCCGGCGCCGCCGTACCACGACGACTCGTCAACACCAGATGCGCGACACCGGACTCCGCCAGCC
>NZ_BBYM01000071.1 GCF_001570405.1 Microtetraspora niveoalba
CCGCCCGGCCTGCGCCGCCAACGCCTCCACCGACCGGCCCGACACCGGCCACACCACCGGACCGGCCACACCCGCAACCCGCTCAACCTCAACGACCGGCGCGGCCTCGATGATCACGTGCGCGTTCGTCCCACTGATCCCGAACGACGACACACCCGCCCGGCGCGGCCGATCCGCAGACGGCCACGCCCTCGCCTCGGTCAGCAACTCCACCGCACCCGCCGACCAATCAACGTGCGGCGAGGGCTCATCCACATGCAACGTCGCCGGCAACACCCCGTGGCGCATCGCCTGCACCATCTTGATCACACCGGCCACACCGGCGGCCGCCTGCGTGTGCCCGATGTTCGACTTGATCGACCCCAGCCACAACGGACGACCCTCCGGACGATCCTGCCCATACGTCGCCAGCAACGCCTGCGCCTCGATCGGATCACCCAACCGAGTGCCCGTGCCGTGCGCCTCCACCACATCAACCTCAGCCGGAGACAACCGCGCGTTCGCCAACGCCTGACGGATCACCCGCTCCTGCGACGGACCGTTCGGAGCCGTCAACCCGTTCGACGCGCCGTCCTGGTTGACCGCACTGCCCCGCACCACCGCCAACACGTCATGCCCGAGCCGCCGCGCGTCCGACAACCGCTCCAACACCAACAGGCCGACACCTTCCGACCACCCACTGCCGTCAGCGGCAGCGGCGAACGCCTTGCAGCGTCCGTCCGAGGCCAGACCACCCTGCCTGCTGAACTCCGTGAACACCGCGGGCGTGGCGAGCACGGTCACTCCACCGGCCAGCGCCAGATCGCACTCACCGTTGCGCAGTGCCTGTGCCGCCCAATGCAGCGCCACCAGCGACGACGAACACGCCGTGTCCACCGTCACCGCCGGCCCCTCGAGCCCGAACGTGTACGCCACCCGACCGGAGGCGACGCTGCCCGCGTTCCCCGTTCCCAGGAAGCCCTTGACCTCATCGGGCACCGCACCGGCTCCGGTCGCGTAGTCGTGGTACATCAGGCCCGCGTAGACACCTGTACGGCTACCGCGGAGCGAGGTCGGGTTCAGGCCCGCGGATTCGAACGCCTCCCAGGACGCCTCCAGCAGCAGCCGCTGCTGCGGATCCATCGCCAGCGCCTCACGTGGCGAGATCCCGAACAGGCCCGCGTCGAATCCGGCCGCGTCGTGCAGGAAGCCACCCTCGAACACGGGAGTGCCCCCGACACCGTCGCCGGAGTACACCTCGCCGATCTCCCAGCCGCGGTCGGCGGGGAAGGACGTGATGCCGTCGCCACCGGCGGCCAGCAACTCCCAGAGCTGCTCGGGATCGCCGACACCGCCCGGATACCGGCAGCTCATGCCCACGATCGCGATCGGCTCGTCGGCGGCCGCGGGCGACGACGCGGTCACCGCCGGCGCGGCGGCCTGCCGTCCGGCCACCTCGTCGCGGAGGAACTCGGCCAGCGCGGCCGAGGTGGGATAGTCGAACACCAGCGTCGCGGGCAACCGCAGATCGGTGACGGCCTGGAGCCGGTTTCGCAGCCTGACGGCGAGCAGCGAGTCGAACCCGAGGTCCTTGAACGCGCGTCCCGGCTCGATCGCGTTCGCGCTCGCGTGTCCGAGGACCGCGGCCACTTCGGCGGCGAGCACCTCGGACACGACGCGGAGCTGCTCGGTACCGGGCAGCGCGGCCAGCCGCCGGGCCAGCGCGCCTTGAGCGGTCTCGCCCGCCGCGCGCCGCAAGCCCGGGCGGACCAGCGCGCGCAGCAGCGGTGCCACGTCCCCTGAAGGATCGGCGGCGAGTCGCAGGCGGATCGGCAACACATGTGCCCGCTCCGATCCGGCGCTCGCGTCGAACAGCGCGAGTCCCTCGGCATCGCTCAGCAGCGCGGCGGTGCGGGCCACCCGGGCCACCTCGCCCGCCGACATGTGACCGGTCATGCCGCTCGCGCTCGCCCACAGTCCCCAGCCCAGCGACACCGCGGGCAGACCGGCGGCCCTGCGTCGCGCCGCCAGCGCGTCCAGCACCGCGTTCGCGGCCGCGTATCCCGCCTGTCCTCCCGGGCCGAACGTTCCGGCCGCCGAGGAGAACAACACGAACATGCTCAGCCCACGGTCCGCGGTCAGCTCGTGCAGGTGCAGTGCCGCGTCGATCTTGGGGCGCAACACCCGCGCCAGACGGTCGGGGTCGTACGCGGAGATCGTGCCGTCGTCCAGCACTCCTGCCGCGTGGACCACGCCGGTCACCGGATGTGCGTCCAGTACGGCCGCCAGTGCGGCCCGATCGGCGGCGTCGCACGCCACCACCTCGACCTCGGCGCCGAGCGTGCGCAGGTCGGCGACCAGCTCGGCCGCACCGGGACTGTCCGTTCCCCTGCGGCTCAGCAGCACGAGTCGCCGCACGCCGTGACGGGACACCAGATGCCGTGCGAGCAGTCCGCCGAGCGTGCCCGTGCCACCGGTGATCAGCACGCTTTCCGGTGCGGCGGGCATGGCGGCGGCCGGTGTGCGGACCAGTCGCGGCGCAAGGATCTCACCACCCCGCACCGCCGTCTGCGGCTCCGTGCCGACGGCACGCGGCCAGACCGCCGCGTCGTCGTGGAGCGGGTCGCGGTCGACCAGCACGAACCGGTCCGGATGCTCCGACTGCGCCGACCGCACCAGCCCCCAGACCGCCGCACCGACCAGGTCACCGGCGTGGCCCTCGGCCACGTCACCGACCACGCCGTCGCCCCGGGCTCCGGCGACGGCTCCGCGGGTCAGCACGACCAGGCGGGACGCAGCCAGCCGGTCCTCGGCCAGCCACTCCTGGAGCACGCCCAGCACCTCGGAGACGACCCGCGAAATCGCCGCGGCCTCGTCATCGTCCGCGCCACCACCGGGAACGGGCAGCACCACGACGTCCGGTGCGGGACCGCCCTCGTCCAGCCCAGCCCGCAAAGCGGACAGATCATCAAATCGGGCCGCATCCCGCAGACCGGCGTCACCACCGCCGAGCAGCACCCAACCGGAGGACGAAGCGGAGCCCGCCGGCGGCAGCGGCACCCAGTCGACGGCGAACAGGGCGTCGTGGACACCGCTCTCCCCGGCCTGTTCCAGAGTCTCGGGCGTGACCTCCCTCGTCACCAGTGAATCGATCGTGACTACCGGGGCGCCGGTGGGGTCGGCGGCCCGCAGCGCGAACCCGCCGGGCCGCTCGGTCAACGCCACCCGCAACACCGTCGCGCCGGTGGCGTGCAGGGACACTCCACTCCACGCGAACGGCAGCCGCGTCCCGGCTTCCGTGCCACCGGTGAGAACGGCAGCGTGCAGAGCCGCGTCCAGGAGCGCCGGATGCAGCCCGTACGCGCCCGCCTCGGACTCCGTGCCCTCCGTCGACGCGACCTCGGCATAGACGGTGTCGCCGTCGCGCCAGGCGGAGCGGAGTCCCCGGAACGTGGGGCCGTAGCCGTAACCGGCCTCCGCCAGGTCGGCGTAGAACCGGTCGAGATCCAAGGGCCGCGCGCCGGACGGCGGCCACATCGCGAGGTCGAACCCGGCGGGCGGCGTGTCCGCGCCCAGCACACCGGTCGCGTGACACACCCACGGCCCGTCCTCCGCGGCCCGGGAGAACACCTCCACCGCACGGTCACCGGAGTCGTCGACACCGATGCTCACCTGCACGGCCACACCGCCCTGCGCGGGCAGGACAAGCGGCGCCTGCAACACCAGCTCGCGCAACACCCCGCACCCGACCTGCGCACCGGCCCGCAACGCCATCTCCACGAGCGCGGCTCCCGGCACCAGCGCCCGGCCGAGCACGACGTGATCAGCCAGCCAGGGGTGGCTCGCCGCTGACAAGCGTCCGGTGAGCAGCACGCCGCCGTCCGTCAGCGGAACCGCCGCTCCGAGGAGCGGATGCCCGGCCGTCACCTGGCCCATGGCCGCGACGTCCCCCGTCGCGACCGGCTTCGGCCAGTACCGCTCACGCTGGAACGCGTACGTCGGCAGCTCCACCCGACGGCCACCCGGCACGAAACCGGTGAAGTCGACCTCCACCCCTGCGCACCACACCTCGGCCAACGCCGCCAGGAACCGCTCCGCCCCGCCGTCGTCACGACGCAACGTGCCCACCGCGACAGCCTCGACCCCGGCATCCTCCGCGGTCTCCTGCACCCCGACCGTCAACACCGGATGCGGACTGCACTCCACGAACACCGACCGGCCATCCGCCAGCAACGCCCGCGCCGTCTCCTCGAACAGCACCGGCGACCGCAAGTTCTCATACCAATACGCCGCGTCCATCACGCAGGTGTCGATCGATCCGCCGGTCACGGTCGAATACAGCGCGATCTCCGAACTGCCGGGCGCGATCGACGCCAGCTCAGCCAGGACCTCGTCCCGGATCCGCTCCACCTGCGGGGAATGCGACGCGTAATCCACCGGAATCCGCCGCGCCCGCAACCCGCTGGCCTCACAAGCGGCCAGCAGCTCGTCCAGCGCTTGCGGCTCACCCGCCACCACGGTGGAGGACGGGCCGTTGAACGCGGCCACCGACACCCGGCCCGCGAACCCGCCCAACACCCCCTCGACCTGTCGCCGCCCGGCCGCGACCGACACCATGCCCCCACCACCGGCCAGCACGGTCAACGCCCGACTCCGCAACGCCACCACCCGCGCGCCGTCCTCAAGAGACAGCGCGCCCGCGACCACGGCGGCGGCGATCTCTCCCTGCGAATGACCGACGACCGCGGAGGGGTGAACGCCGCGAGCTCGCCAGGCGGCGGCGAGCGACACCATCACCGCCCACAACACCGGCTGAACCACATCCACCCGGTCCAACCCCGCGCCGCTCTCCAACACCTCCGTCAGCGACCACGACACGAACGGAGCCAGCGCCGCCTCACATTCGGCCAGCCGCTCCCGGAACACCGGCGACCAATCGGCCAGCTCCCGGGCCATCCCGACCCACTGCGACCCCTGACCGGGGAACACGAACACCACACCGCGGCCCGCGCCCTCCGCGGCCACCCCCTGGACCACACCCGGCCAGGCCACACCGCGGGCCAACGCGGCCAAGCCGTCCGCCGACGCCGCCAGATCCGACCCCAGAACGACGGCGCGACGCCCCAGCGCGGCCCGCGACAACAACGAACGAGCCACATCCACGGACGCCAGCTCCGGCCGCTCGGCCACGAACCCGCGCAACCGCTCCGCCTGCGCCGTCAACGATCCGGCGGTCCTGGCGGACAACAACCACGGAACCACATCGGGAACGGGCCGGGCCTCCGACGCCTCGGCGGCCGGCGCGGCCTCCAGAATCAGGTGGGCGTTGGTGCCGCTCATCCCGAACGACGACACACCGGCCCGGCGCGGCCGATCCGCGGACGGCCACGGCCGGGCCTCGGTCAGCAGCTCCACCGCACCCGCCGCCCAATCCACGTGGGAGGTCGGCTCGTCCGCGTGCAACGTCGGCGGCAACACGCCGTGGCGCATCGCCTGCACCATCTTGATCACACCGGCCACACCCGCGGCCGCCTGCGTGTGCCCGATGTTCGACTTGATCGACCCCAGCCAGAGCGGCCGATCCTCCGGGCGCTCCTGCCCATACGTCGCCAGCAACGCCTGCGCCTCGATCGGATCACCCAACCGAGTGCCCGTGCCGTGCGCCTCCACCACATCAACCTCGGACGGAGACAACCGCGCGTTCGCCAACGCCTGACGGATCACCCGCTCCTGCGACGGACCGTTCGGAGCCGTCAACCCGTTCGACGCGCCGTCCTGGTTGACCGCACTCCCCCGCACCACCGCCAACACGTCGTGCCCGTTGCGCCGCGCGTCCGACAACCGCTCCAGCACCAGCACGCCCACGCCCTCGGACCAGCCCGTGCCGTCCGCCGCGTCGGCGAAGGGCTTGCACCGCCCGTCCGCCGCGACCCCACCCTGCCTGCTGAACTCGGCGAAGATGCCCGGGTTGGCCAGCACCGTGACTCCACCGGCCAGCGCCATCTCGCACTCGCCGCTCCGCAGCGCCTGCGCCGCCCAGTGCAACGCCACCAGCGACGACGAACACGCGGTGTCCACCGTCACCGCCGGCCCTTCAAGCCCGAAGGTGTACGCCACCCGTCCCGAGATCACGCTGTTCGACGTGCCGGCCAGCACGTGCCCTTCCGCGCTCGCCGACAGGTCGGTGCCGACGCCGTAGAACGAGGTCCCGGCCCCCAGGAACACGCCCACGGACGCGCCGTGCAGCCGCGACGGATCGATCCCGGCCGACTCGAACGCCTCCCACGCGGCCTCCAGCGACAACCGCTGCTGCGGGTCCATGGCCAGCGCCTCACGCGGCGAGATCCCGAACAACCCCGCGTCGAACCGGGTCGCGTCCGGCAGGAAACCTCCGCGCAACGCGTACGCGGCGTCCGCGACGTCGGCCTCCCAGCCACGGTCGGCGGGGAAGTCCGCCATCCCGTCGACGCCGCCCGCGACCAGGTCCCACAACCGCTCGGGGCTGTCCGCGCCGCCGGGCAGGCGGCAGCTCATCCCCACGATCACGATCGGGTCGTCGTCCGTCCTCACCGGAGCGGCCGCCGCCGCGACCGGAGCGTCCCGGTCCCCGAGCAGTTCGCCGCGCAGGTATTCGGCCAGCGCCGCCGGGGTCGGATGGTCGAAGACCAGCGTCGCCGGCAGTCGCAGCCCGGTCGCGGTCTGCATCCGGTTGCGCAACTCCACCGAGGTCAGCGAGTCGAAGCCGATGCCCTTGAACGCGCGCCCGGCCGCGACGGCGTCCGCGGACGTGTGGCCGAGCACCATCGCGGCCTGCTCCCGCACCAGGTCGGCGAGCAGGTGGAGCTGGTCGTCGGGCCGGAGCCCGTCGAGCCGCTGGGTGAGCGTCGCCGCGGCCGGGGCGTCGAGGGCCCGGCGCAGCGTGCCGCCCGCGAGCCCGCGCAGCACCGGCGGAAGGCCCAGCCGGTCGGCGCGCAGGGCCGCGACATCGAGATTCACCGGTGCGAGGTGAGCGCGCGGCACGGTCGTGCCGACGTCGAAGAGCGCCAGCCCCTGCGCGGTGGAGAGCGGCGCCCCGATGCGGGCCGCTCGGGCCAGGTCGGTGTCGCTCAGCCGGCCGGTGATGCCGCTGGCCTCCTCCCACAACCCCCAGGCCAGCGACATCGCGGGCAGCCCGCGCGCCCGCCGGTACGCGGCCAGCGCGTCCAGGAAGCCGTTCGCCGCCGCGTAGTTGCCCTGCCCGGGAGGTCCGAGGACGGCCGCCACCGACGAGAAGAGCACGAACATGGCGAGGTCGTGTCCCGCCGTCAGCTCGTGCAGGTTGATCGCTGCGTCCACCTTCGGGCGCAGCACCGTCGCGAGCCGCTCCGCGGTGAGCGTCTCGATCACGCCGTCGTCAGCCACGCCCGCCGTGTGCACCACGCCGGTCAGCGGGTGTGCCGCCGGGATCGCGGCCAGCACGGCGGCCAGCGCGTCGCGGTCGGCGGCGTCGCAGGCCGCGACCGTGACCGACGCGCCCGCCTCCTCCAGGGCGGCCACCAGACGCGCCGCGCCCGCGGACTCCGCGCCGGTACGGCTGAGCAGCAGGAGACGCCGGACGCCGTGAGCGGTGACCAGGTGGCGCGCCAGCAGGCCGCCGAGGGTTCCGGTTCCGCCGGTGATCAGAACGGTGCCGTCCGGGTCCAGCGGCCCCGGCACGGTCAGCACGTTCTTGCCGACGTGCTTGGCCTGGCTCATGAACCGGAACGCCGACTGCGCCTCCCGCACGTCCCACGCGGTGATCGGCAGCAGCCGCAGCGCTCCGGATTCGCACAGCGCGAGAACCTCGGTCAGGATCTCGCCCATCCGCTCCGGACCGGCTTCCGACGGGTCGAACGCCCGGTAGCGCACCCCCGGGTACTCGGCCGCGACCTGGGCGGCGTCGCGCAGGTCCGCTTTCCCCATGTCGGCGAACCGGCCGCCGGCCGCGAGGAGCCGCAGCGAAGCGTCGACGAACTCGCCCGCCAGCGAGTTCAGCACCACGTCCACGCCGCGACCGCCGGTCGCCTCCCGGAACCGGCTTTCGAACGCCAGATCCCGCGATGATGCGATGTGTCCGTCGTCGAGCCCGGCCGCACGCAGTGTGTCCCACTTGCCGGGGCTCGCCGTGCCGTACACCTCGAGCCCCAGGTGACGCGCCAGTTGCACGGCCGCCATCCCGACGCCGCCCGCCGCCGCGTGCACCAGCACCGACTCACCCGGCCGGGCCGCCGCCACGTCGACGAGGCCGTAATAGGCGGTCACGAACGCCACCGGCATCGAGGCGGCCTCGGCGAACGACCAGCCGGCCGGAACGCGCGCGAGCCGGGCGCGATGGGCGACGGCCACCGGACCGAAGCCCCCCGGGAACAGGCCGAAGACCCGGTCGCCCGGTGCCAGGTCGGTCACCTCGGCACCGACATGCAGGACGACGCCCGCACCCTCGGATCCCATGTCCGCGCGTTCCGGGTACATGCCGAGCGCGATCAGCACGTCGCGGAAGTTCACTCCGGCCGCGCGCACGGCCACCCGCACCTCGTGCGGGCGCAGCGGCGGTTCGGCCGGTTCGTACGGCCGCAGCGTCAGGTTGGCCAGCGTCCCCTCGCCCGCGACGTCCAGCCGCCAGGCGGACGTGCCTTCGGGGACGGCCAGGCCGTCCGGTGAGGGCACGCGGGCCAGCCGTGGCGCGCGCAGCTCGCCGCCGCGCGCCGCGAGCTGGGTCTCTCCCAGGCCGACGGCGTGCCTGACCAGGTCCCACGCGGCGGAGCCGTCGTCGTCCAGCAGGACGAACCGGTCCGGATGTTCGGCCTGCGCCGATCGCACCAGGCCCCAGACCGCGGCGCCGGCGAGATCCTCGACGGCCTCGCCCGCGCCCGCCGTCACCGCGCCCCGGGTGAGGACCACGAGCCGGGAGGCCGCGTTCCGCTCGTCGGCGAGCCATCTCCGCACCACGTCGAGGACGGCGCCGGTCACCGCGTGGACGTGCGCCGCGAGGTCGGCGCCGGGCGCGGGCGCGCCGACCCGGCACACGACGAGAGCGGCCGCCGTGTGATCTGCAGTGTGGTCCGCTGTGCCGTCTGTTGGGTGGTCCGCCTCGACGACCCCCTCCGCCCCCACGGCGAACCGTTCCGCGATGTCGTCGAAGCCGTCGGCCGCCGCGGGTGCGGGCAGCGCGCTCCACTCGAGCGCGAACAGGGCGTCGCCCGCTTCGGCGCGGCGCGGGTCCGGTTGCCCGGCCTGCGCCGGGCGCAGCGTCAGCGATCGTACGTCGGCCACCGGGGCGCCGGTGGCGTCGGCGACCCTGATCGAGATCGCGTCCGTGCCCGCGGACGCGAGCCGGACCCGGGCGACGGACGCACCCGTGGCGTACAGCGACACGTCGGACCACACGAACGGCAGCGGGGTCACCCCCGCGCCGTCCAGGAATCCGCCGACGGTCACCGCGTGCATGGCCGCGTCGAGCAACGCCGGATGCACGCCGTACGCGCCCGCCTCCTCCGCCGCGGACGGCGGCAGGGCGACCTCGGCGTAGACGACGTCGGCGTCCCGCCACGCCGCGCGCAGTCCCCGGAACACCGGGCCGTAGCCGTACCCGGCCTCGGCCAGGCTCGCGTAGTAGCCGTCCAGGTCCACCGGTTCGGCGCCCGGTGGCGGCCATGCCGTGAGGTCGAACGTTTCGGCCTCCGGCCGCGAGGCGAGCACGCCGACGGCGTGCCGTACCCACCCCGCGGAGCCGTCGGGCCGCGCGAAGACCGACACCGGGCGCTCGCCCGAGGCGTCGGCGTCCCCTGCCCGCACCTGGATCCGGACGCTGCCGGTCGCGGGCACGGCCAGCGGCGCCTCCAGCGTCAGCTCCCGCAGCGTGGTGCAGCCGACTTCCCGGCCCGCTCGCAGCGCCAGTTCCACGAAGCCGGTGCCCGGCAGGATCGCCTGGCCCCTGACGGCGTGGTCGGCGAGCCACGGCTGCGCCGCCAGGGACAACCGTCCGATCAGCACGGCGCCGTCGCCGTCCGCCAGCGGCACGGCGGCGCCCAGGAGCGGGTGCTCGGTCGCCGCGAGGCCGGTCCCGGTGACGTCGGCCGCGGCCGGGCGCAGCCAGAAGCGTCGCCGCTGGAAGGCGTAGGTGGGGAGGCCGATCTTCTTGCCGCCGCGCCCCGCGAGCATCGCCGCCCAGTCGACCACGACTCCGTGCGCCCAGGCGGTCGCGACCGCCCGCAGCACCGCCTGCGCCTCGGGGCGGTCGGCGCGCAGCGCCGGGGCCAGCATGGCCGTCCCGGCAGCGTCGCGCGCATCCAAGGTGAGCCGCGCCATGGCGGTCAGCACCGAGTGCGGGCCGATCTCCAGGAAGCGGTTCGCGCCCTGCCCGGCCAGCCAGGTCACGCCGTCCGCGAACCGGACGGCCCGGCGCACGTGCCGCACCCAGTACTCGGCAGAGGAGATCTCCTCGGCGGAGACGGGCGCACCGGTCAGGTTGGACACCACCGGAATGCGCGGCGGCTGGTAGGCGAGACCGCCGGCGACGGCCGCGAACTCGGCGAGCATCGGCTCCATCAGCGCCGAGTGGAAGGCATGCGAGACTTTGAGCCGGTTCGTCCGGCGACCCTCCGCCCGCCAGCGCTCCGACAGCTCGGTGATCGCGTCCTCGCCGCCGGAGACGACCACCGCGTCCGGGCCGTTCACCGCGGCCAGGTCGACCCGGCCGCCGAACGCGGCGAGCGCCTCGGCCACCTCGGCCTCGGTGGCCGCGACGGCCAGCATCGCCCCGCCGGACGGCAGCGCCTGCATCAGGGCGCCACGGGCCGCGACCAGCGCGGCCGCGTCGTCAAGCGTGAGTACGCCGGCGACGTGGGCGGCCGCGAGTTCGCCGATCGAGTGGCCCAGCAGGAAGTCGGGGCGCAGTCCCCAGCTCTCCAGCAGGCGATACAGGGCCACTTCGAAGGCGAAGAGCGCGGCCTGGGTGTAGAGCGTCCGGTCCAGGTGAGCCGCTTCGGGGGTGCCCGCGTCGGCGAACATCACCTCGCGCAGCGGGCGGTCGAGCGCCGTGTCGAGCCGGAGGCAGACGGCGTCGAGGGCGTCCGCGAACGTGGGGAACGCCGCATACAGCTCGCGCCCCATGCCGGGCCGCTGCGACCCCTGTCCGGAGAAGAGGAACGCCAGCCGGCCGTCCCCCGCGATTCCCCGGACCAGGCCGGGATCGTCGGCGCCGGACGCGAGCGCGGTCAGAGCCGCGTGGTAACCCGGCGGGTCGGCCGCCAGGACGACGGCCCGGTGTGACAGGCCGGTCCGTCCGGTGGCCAGCGACAGGGCGATGTCCTCGGCCGGGGCGCCGGTCGCGGCGAAGTCGCGCAGGCGCTCGGCCTGGGCGGCGAGCGCGGACGGGCCGGCGGCCGAGACCGGCCACGGGAGCACGCCGTCCGCCGGGCCGTGGACGGGCTCTTGGACGGCGTCCGGGGGCGGGGCGCTCTCAAGGATGACGTGGGCGTTGGTGCCGCTGACCCCGAACGACGACACACCGGCACGACGCGGCCGATCAACGGCGGGCCACGGCCGCGAAGCGGCCAGCGGTTCGACCGCTCCCGCCGTCCAGTCCACGTGCGGGGTGGGGGTGTCCAGGTGGAGGGTCCCGGGCAGCTCGCCGTGCCGCATCGCGAGCACCATCTTGATCACGCCGGCCACGCCCGCGGCGGCCTGGGTGTGCCCGATGTTCGACTTCACCGAGCCGAGCCACAGCGGGCGCCCCTCGGGCCGATCCTGACCGTAGGTCGCCAGCAGTGCCTGGGCCTCGATCGGGTCGCCCAATCGGGTGCCGGTGCCGTGCGCCTCCACGGCGTCCACGTCGGACGCCGACAATCCCGCGTTCGCCAGCGCCTGGCGGATCACCCGCTGCTGCGACGGCCCGTTGGGCGCGGTGAGGCCGTTCGACGCGCCGTCCTGGTTGACCGCGCTGCCGCGCAGCAGCGCCAGCACCGGGTGCCCATTTCTCCGGGCGTCGGAGAGGCGTTCGACGAGCAGCACGCCGACACCTTCGGACCAGCAGGTGCCGTCCGCGGCGGCGGAGAACGGCTTGCAGCGGCCGTCGGCGGCCAGCCCGCGCTGGCGGCTGAACTCGATGAACGAGTCCGGCGTCACCATGACGGTCACGCCGCCCGCGAGCGCCATCTCGCACTCGCCGGCGCGCAGCGCCGCGGCGGCCAGGTGCAGCGCGACGAGCGAGGAGGAGCACGCGGTGTCCACCGTGACGGCGGGTCCCTCCAGGCCGAACGTGTAGGCCAGCCGGCCGGAGGCGACGCTGGTCGTGGTGCCGGTCAGGATGTGACCCTCCAGGCCGTCCGGCAGCGCCGCGCCGTGCCCGTACCCGGAGGAGGTCACCCCCATGAAGACGCCGCCCTGGCCGCCGCGGACCGTGGCCGCGTCGATCCCGGCGTTCTCGAACGCCTCCCAGGCCGCCTCCAGCAGCAGCCGCTGCTGCGGGTCCATCCCGAGGGCCTCGCGGGGGGAGATGCCGAACAGTTCGGCGTCGAACGCGGCGGCGTCGGCGAGGAAACCTCCGCGCCGGGTGTACGTGGTGCCCTGGTGGGCGGGATCGGGGTCGTACAGCGCCTCGATGTCCCAGCCACGGTCGGTGGGGAACTCGGTGATGGCGTCCCCACCGTCGGCGATCAGACGCCAGAAGTCCTCCGGGCCCGCGACGCCGCCGGGGAAGCGGCAGCTCATCCCGATGATCGCGATGGGCTCGTCGGCGCCGGCGGCGGCCGCGGCGACGACGGGTCCGGAGGTGAGCCCGCCGGCGAGGTGGCGCGCCATCTCGGCGATGGTGGGGTAGTCGAATACGGCCGTGGTCGGCACCGGCATGCCGGTGCTGGCCTTCAGGCGTTTGCCCAGCTCGACCGCGGTGAGCGAGTCGAAGCCGAACTCCTTGAACGGCCGGCCGGCCTCGAGTTCGGAGGGGTCGGCGTGCCGGAGCACCGCGGCGACCTCCGCCCGGACGACGGCGAGCATCTCCCGCTCGCGTTCGGCGGCCGACAACGAGGCGACCCGGTCGGCCCATTCGGAACGTGCGCCGCCGGTCTCGGCGCCGCCCTGTGTGACGGCGGCCGGGCGCAGGTCGGGCAGGTCCGCGAGCAACGGGCTCGGGCGGAGCGCGGTGAAGGAGGGCTCGAACGAGGTCCAGTCCACGTCGGCGACGATCACGGACGCCTCGCCGTGGTCGACGGCCAGGTCCAACGCCGCGTGAGCGAGCTCGGGGTCCATGGCCGGCAGGCCGCGCAGGCGGAGGAAGTCCGCATCACGCCCGTTCGGGAGGGTCCCCGCGCCCGCCCACGGCCCCCAGGCGACGGCGGTCGCCGGGAGGTGCCCGGACCGGCGGTGGTCGGCCAGCGCGTCGAGGAAGGCGTTGCCCGCCGCGTACGCGGCCTGGTTGCCGCTGCCCCAGACCCCGGCGACGGAGGAGAAGAGCACGAACGCGTCCAGCGGCACGCCGGCCAGCGCGGCGTGCAGGTTCGCGGCTCCGGCGACCTTCGCGCCCAGGACGCGGGCGAATTCGGCGGGCCCGGTGCGGTCCAGCGCGTCGGTGGGGCCGACCTCCGCCGTGAAGATCACGCCGGAGATCGGGTGTTCCGCCAGCGTCGCGGCAAGCGCCCGCTCATCGGCGATGTCGCACGCGGCGGCCGTGGCCGGGGTGCCGGCGCCGGTCAGTTCCGCGGCGAGCGCGGCGACGCCGGGATCGTCCGCTCCGTGGCCGCCGACCAGCAGGAGGCGCGAGGCGCCCCGGCAGGCCGCCCAGAGCGCGGCCTGCCTGCCGAGCGCGCCGTCGGCCCCCGTGACCAGCACCGTGCCGGTGAGCGGCACCCTTTCCGGAGGTACGGCGGGCAGCGGTGCGCGGACCAGGCGGGCGGCGAACACTCCGGAGGAGCGCACCGCCACCTGGTCCTCGTCGCCGGACAGGACCGCGACGAGCCGCCGGCCCGCATGTTCGTCGACGACCGGCGGAAGATCGATCAGGCCGCCCCAGCGGTCCGGGTGTTCCAGCGCCGCGGTGCGGCCGAGGCCCCACATCTGGGCCTGGACCGGGTTCTCGAGGCGGTCCGCGCGGCCGGTCGAGACCGCGCCCCTGGTCAGGGCCCAGAGCGGGGCGCCGATGCCCGCGTCGCCGAGCGCCTGCAGCAGGGTCAGGGTGATCGCCACGCCCGCGGGCAGCACCGTGCCGGGCAGCGGCTCCTCGGCCGGCCCGGCGAGGCAGACCACCGCGGCGATCGACTCGTACGGCGAAGCGGCCGCGCGGATCGTCTCGGCCATGGCGTCGCGGCCGACCGCCGGGTCGTCCACGATCAGGGTCACGATCTCGGCGCCCGCGGCGCCGATCGCCGCGGTCACCTCGTCGAGGGTCCCGGCGTGCTCGGTGCCGCCGGGCGCGACCACCAGCCAGGTCCCGGCCAGGGTGGTTCCGGCGGGCAGGTTGTCGACGGGCTTCCAGGTGATCCGGTAGCGCCAGGAGTCGAGCGTCGAGTGGACCCGGCGCCGGCGCCGCCAGGTCGCCAGTGCGGGCAACACCGACTCCAGCGACCCGTCCGGTTCCAGGTCCAGGGTCGCCGAGAGCTCGGCCAGATCGTGGCGGTCGACCGCGTCCCAGAACCGCGCCTCGACCGGGTCGGCCTCCGCCGCGACCGACGAGGACTCCAGCCAGTACCGCTCACGCTGGAACGCGTACGTCGGCAGCTCCACCCGACGGCCACCCGGCACGAAACCGGTGAAGTCGACCTCCACCCCCGCGCACCACACCTCCGCGAGCGCCGCCAGGAAC
>NZ_BBYM01000072.1 GCF_001570405.1 Microtetraspora niveoalba
CCTCGGCCTCGCCCGGTACAGCTCCCGGCATAGCCCCCGACGCGTGCCCCGGCGCATCCTCGGGCGCAGCCCCCAGCGACGCAGCCCCTGACGCAGTTCCCGATGCAGTTCCCGGCGCATGCTCGGGCGCAGCCCTCGACGACGCAGCACGTGAGGCGTCCCCCGACCACGCGTCCCCCGGCCCCGACGCGTTCCCCGACACACCCTGCGACGCGTCCCCCGACCATGCGGCCCCCGGCCCCGACGCGTTCCCCGACACACCCTGCGACGCGTCCCCTGACCTGGCGGCCGTGGCGGTGGCGGCGATCCGCTCGACGCAGGCGAGCAGCTCCCGGACAGCAGGCCCGGCCAACGCCGGATCGGGCCAGTCACCCGCCCGGCCATCCACACACCCCGACTCACCATCAGGCAGAGCCTCCCGGTCCCCGCCCCCGCCGGGCTGCCCCGTCCGATCTACGCCGGACTGAGCCTCCCGGCCATGTTCCCGTCGCCGGCTGTCCCGCTGACGGCCGTCTCGGCCGCCGCGCCGGACAGGGGTGACCGTCGACGCCTGGTCGCTGCTGGGGTGACGTCCCTGCCAGATGCCATCCCAGGCCGAAAGACCACCATCGTCGTCTTGCGGACACCGGCGCTCGTCCGGGCCGTCGGTTCCCGCCCCCGTCCCTGCGCCGGTCGTCCCGCCATCGAGCACTGCGGCACCGGTACCGTGCCCTGGAGCACCGGACCCAACGGCATCCAGCCCTGAGAAACCGAGCGCGGCGGCAGCGGGGCCGGTCGGCGCTGACGGCCACACTCCACGAGACGGCCCCCGGCCTTCTACCGGCTCAGCGACGCCCATCAGCCGCCTCGCCCAGGACAACGCATCATCCGGCTCGCCGCGCTCAGACCTGGCAGTGCCATCCGAGGCCGAATCGAACAAGGACCAACCCTGTGACGGCACACCGCCGCCCTGCCTACCGCTCTGCCTCCCCCTCGGCCTCTCATCAGGCCGGGCCAAGGTCGATTGCATGGGCTCGAAACGGCCGACATCCGGAGAAGCAGTCTCAGCGGGAGTGCGGGCGGGCCGAGCCGGAACAGGCGTGCCGACGCGGGTGCGGGTGCGGGCGCGATCGAGCAGCACGGCACCGTAGGAGTCACCAGAGAAAGGGCGGGACTCAATCAGCGCCTTGTGGCGACGGTGTGCCTCCCAACGCGAGGAAGCCGAGAGCAGACCAGAGGAGCGCACCGAAGGCGAGCCACCGGATCGGCGCGACAGCAGTATCCCGCCAGAAACAAGCATCGGACGCGCCTCCCCCATGCTCTGATGACGCGGACTGGCATCAGAATATCGCTCACGTGTTCTATTCGCAACGGAGCGTAGTCACGTATGTGCATTTTGTTGTGGATCTGATGAAGGTCCCTTTCGGGGAGTTCTGGCATTTCTCGTGCCGACCGATCTGGTCGAGCCGGCTTTGTGGGATCTCGTCGATCTCTCGCCCGGAGCTGCCCGGGCCTGTACCCGCCCAGTGTCTCCCCGCTCGCCTCCGTCACGATCCAGGGGGAGTACATCTCCGCTCGCCTCCGTTACGCTCCGGGGGAGCCCATCCCCGACGTCCTGTCGCCCGCCTGTGTGCGCGGGGGGTGGCCTGGAGTGCGTTGGACCTCCGCGTCCCAGACCCCGCCTGGTCCGGGCCCTTCACACCTTGGGACCCTTCACACCTTGGGGTCCTCCACGCCTTGGGATCCTCCACACCTTGGGATCCTCCACGCCTTGGGGCCTTCCGTGGTCCGGATCCCTCCACTCGCGGGGACTCGCAGAGGGGCTTTGACCTGGTTTGCGATCTTTGCGTGGCCGGTGCCGACTTCCTGATCGCGGGAAGCGTGCTCGCTCGCGAACGGTCAACCGTCAGGGACGGAGTCGCTGTGCCGGCTACCCGCTGGCGTTCAGGAGGCTGGGCATTGCCGGGCAGGGAACCTCTTTCACCCCGTCCTGGGGAGAATGTCCGGGTGCTGGTCGGGATTCTGGGGCCGCTGCGAATGCCGGCGGGGGAGATCAGGGGGGCCCGGTTGCGCGCCCTGGTCGTTCGGTTGGCGCTCGAACCGGGACGGGTGGTCACCACCGAGCGGTTGATCGACGACTTGTGGGAGGACGACCCACCCGAGAACCCGAGCGCCGCGCTGCAGTCGCTCGTCTCCAGGCTCAGACGGCGGATCGGGAGTCTCGTCGTCTCCCATCCCTCCGGGTATCGCCTTGACGCCGAGGTGGATGCCGTTCACTTCGAGCGCCTGGCCTCGGACGGCAGGCGGGCGCTGCGCCGGGGAGATCCGGCACGGGCGGCCGATCTTCTGCGCGAGGCACTGACCCTGTGGCGCGGCGAGCCGCTGGCCGACGCCGCCGGACTGATCTTCGCGACGGCCCCCGTCGCCAGATTGGAGGAGGTACGGCTCCGCGCGCTCGGTGACAGGGTCGAGGCCGATCTCGCGTCCGGTGTCCCCGGTGCGGCCCTCGTCGCCGAGTTGCGCGACTTGGTGACGGAACATCCGTTGCACGAGCCGTACCACGTGCTGCTGATCAGGGGGCTGTTGGCGGCGGGGCGGCGGGCGGATGCGCTTACGGCCTACGAACGCGTGCGCCGGCTACTGGCGGAGGAGCTCGGAGCCGATCCTGGGGACGATCTTCGCGCGGCCCACCTCGCGGCGCTGGGGGACGGTAGGCCCGGCCCGGCACGGGCGCGGCGCGACAATCTGCCCGCCAGACACACCACCTTCGTGGGCAGGACCGACGACGTACGCCGCGTGGCCGGCCTGCTGGAACACCGTCGGCTCGTCACGCTCACGGGTCCCGGCGGCGCGGGCAAGACCCGTCTGGCGATCGAGGTGGCGGCGAACATGGCCGCGCCACAAGCGGCTACGGCAGCGGCCACGGGTGAAGCGCCGATCCTGAATGGCACGGGGGTGTCGACGGACCGGAGCCAGGGGATGGGGACCGGGCCGGGCGGGGGGTCTTTGTCTCCCGACCTGGGTCGGAGCCAGGCGGTGGGTGCCGGGCGTGGTTTGGAGGGCTGGGAGGCGGGTGTCTGGTCGGGCGGGGGGTCTTTGTTTTCTGACCTGGGTCGGAGCCAGGGGGTGGGTGCCGGGCGTGGTTTGGAGGGCTGGGAGGCGGGTGTCTGGTCGGGCGGGGCGTCCTTGTTTCCGGACGGCGTATGGCTGGTCGAGTTGGCTCCGGTCGGCGCGGACGCCGTAGCGGCCGTGTTGTCCAACACCGTGGGGCCGATCGCGGAGTTGACCGACCGGCGGCTGCTCCTTGTGCTCGACAACTGCGAGCACGTCGTCGAAGCGGTGACGGAGTTGGTGGAGAAGGTACTGGCCGCGAGTCCGGGCGTACACGTCCTGGCGACCGGCCGCGAGCCGCTCGACCTGCCGGGCGAGACTCTTCACCCGGTGAAGCCGCTGGATCTTGCGCCCGCGATGGCCTTGTTCGCCGACCGGGCGTCCGCTGTCAGCCCTGATTTCGCGCTGGACGACACGATGGCCGACGACGTGGCCGCGATCTGCACGCGGCTCGACGGGATGCCGCTGGCGATCGAGCTGACCGCCGCCCGGCTGCGTTCGCTTCCTTTGTCCCGGCTGGCCGCGGTGATCGAGGACCGGTTGCTCGATCGCGGAAGCCGTACGGCGCAGCGGCGGCATCGCACGCTGCGCGCGGTCATCGGCTGGAGCTGGGACCTGCTCGACGAGGCCGAGCGGAGGCTGCTGGCGCGGATGTCGGTCTTCGCGGGCGGTGCCACGGCCGAGGCGATCGAGCGGGTCTGCGGCGCCGACCTCGACGTGCTGGTCTCCCTGGTCGACAAGTCTCTGGTGCAGGTGAGCGGTGACCGCTATCGGCTGCTGGAGAGCGTCCGCAGGTTCGCGGCCGAACAGCTCGCGGCCGAACAGACCGTGGCCGAACAGACCGTGGCCGAACAACGGCGGGCACATCTGGCGCACTATCTGGAGTTCGCCGAGGCCGCCGACCCCCTCCTGCGTACGGGGGATCAGGTGCGTGTGCTGGCGGAGGTGGACGCCGAGCGCGGCAACCTCGACGCCGCCCTGCGGTATGCGGTGGCGACGGACCGGCGGGCCGCGCTGCGGCTGTTCGCGGCGCGTACCTGGACATGGATCATGCGCACGGAACAGCGTGAGGCCGCTGAATGGGCGGCTCTGCTGGTCGCGGGGGAGCCGCCCGAAGGGGCGGAGTCGGAGCACGCCCTGTGCCTGGTCATCGCCCCCGGCGACCGGTTGGATGGCGTGTCGCGGATGCAGGCCGGGGCGGGGCGGCCGGTCGCGCTCGTCGCGTGGTCGCTCGGGGACGGCTACGCCGAAGATGTGGTGGAGCGGGCGCTGGCTGCGACCGCGGGGTTCGAGGACCACCCCGATCCCTGGGCGCGGGCCACCAGCCTGCTGGTGCGGGGCCTCGTCACGCTGGAGTTCGTCCCGCGCGGGGCGGCGATCGCCGAGGGCCTGCTGGAAGAGGCGCTGGCCGGATATCTGCGGATCGGGGAGCGGTGGGGCCTGGCGATGACCCGCTACTGGCTCTCCCTCGCCCTGGAGAACAGGGGCGACTCGGCGCGGGCACTGGCGATGCTCGAGCAGGCCGCGGCGAGCGCGGCCGAGATCGGCTGCACCCAGGTGCTGCCCGCGCCGGGGATGCTCGCGGTACGGCTGGCGCAGCTCAGGGGGCGTACGGGCGACCTGGCCGGAGCCAGGGCGGGGCTGGCGGCGGCGCGGGAGGGCGTGGAGCGGACCGGCGAGGTGTCCGCCCTGGCGCGGATCGAGTACGCGCTGGGCGAGCTGGCCCGCCGTGACGGTGACCGGGCGAAGGCGCTGCGCCGGCTCGCGAGGGCGCGTGAGCTGCTCGACGGCCAGGTCACGTCGCAGCAGTTCCGCGCGCTGCTGGAGGTGGAGCTGGCCCGGTCGCTGGAACCCGCCGAGGGGCGGGCGCGGCTGCGTGACGCCCTCGACCGCGAGTTCGACGACGACATCGCCAGGGCGACGGTGTGGGAGGGCGTCGCGGAGTGGTGCCTGTCGGTGGACGACCCGCGCCGGGCCGCGATCCTGCTGGGCGCGGCCCGACGGTTGCGCGGCATCGAGGAGACCGCCGACGAGAGCGTCCGCGCGCTGGTCCGCCGCTGCGCCGAAGCGCTCGGCCCGGACCGTTTCGCCGCCGCCTGGGACTCATACCAGGGACAGATAGGCGGTGAGTTCCTCGACTGACGAGGTGGCGATTCCGACATATCCGTCGGGCCGGACCAGGACGAACCACTCGCGCCCGGGCCGTGCCTCCCCGCTCACATCCCCGCTCGCATCCCCGCTCACCCGTCCGCTCCGCACACGCCCGGCCTGCCCGTTCCTGCGCGGCCCGGTCTCGTACGGCCCGGTCTCGTACGGCCCGGTCTCGTACGGCTCCGCGAGCCGGTAGGCGCGGATCTCGCGGCCGGGCGCGTCCTCCAAGGCGGGCACGGGGCCCGATGAGAGCAGGGTGAAGTGCGGCCCCCGGAACAGGTCGAACAGCCGCACGGGGGTCCCGTCCGCGAGATGGTGACGTCCGTCCGGCGCCCGATCCCCTCCCCGCCGCGCCAGCGATCCGCCTCGATAGGTGAGCAGGAGCTGCTGGGTCTCCTCGTCGCGTTTGTGGGTCTTCTTGTCGTGCAGCCTGGTGCTGAGGCCGAGCGCGTGGGCGGCGATCGGCAGCCGCTCCTCCTCGTACGTGTCCAGCAGCGTCTCCGGACCGCCCGACAGCACGCGGGCGAGCTTCCAGCCGAGGTTGTACGCGTCCTGGACGCCCGTGTTGAGCCCCTGGCCCCCGGCCGGTGAGTGGACGTGGGCCGCGTCCCCGGCCAGGAAGATCCGCCCGACGCGATAGCGGTCGGCCATGCGGATGTTCACCCGGTACAGCGAGGCCCACAACAGCTCGTCGACCCGTACGCCGCGCAGCAGGGAACGTTCGCGGAGAACCCGCTGGTATCCGGACAACGTCAGGTCCGGCGTGACCCCGGGCCGGAGCGGGGCCATGAACTGGAAGGTGTCGGTGCCGGCCATGGGGAACAGCGCCAGCATCCCCTTGCCCGGCCTGACCCAGGTGTGGATGTGCCTGCGGTCGAGGCCGGAGATCCGGACGTCGCCGATGAGCATCCGCTCCTCCTCGCGGGTCTCCCCGGCGAAGCCCACGCCCAGTGCCTTGCGTACGAAGCTCCTGCCTCCGTCGGCCGCCACCAGGTAACGCGCCCGAACGGTCTCGCCGGTGCCGAGTACGGCGGTCACGCCGGCGGCGTCCTGGCGGAGGTCGACCAGCTCGGCACCCCACTCCACCGCGCCACCCAGCTCGGCCATGCGCTCGCGCAGCACCGCCTCCGTGCGCCACTGCGGCTGCATGATCACCATCGGGTACGGCACAGCGGCCGTAGGGCCCCTCAGTTTGTGCATCCGGCCCTGGTAGACGGGAACCCTGCCGATCCTGACCCGGAGCGGCGGATAGACCGTACCGGTCTCGAGGATCTCGTCGATCACGCCGAGATCGTCGAGCACCTCCAGCGTGCGCGGCTGGAGCCCTTTGCCCTTGGACCCGGCGAAAGGCCGGGGCGCCTTGTCGATCAGGCGGAATCGAATGCCGCGCCGCGCCAGCTCGATGGCGAGTGTCAGACCGGTCGGCCCGGCGCCGACGACGAGGACGTCCTCGCTCGGCCGGCCATCCGGCTGCTCGTGTGTGCGCGTGTGCTCGTACTCGCTGATGCCGTTGCCCATGGCCGCACTGTTTCGGCCCGCGCTGTCAGATCTCTGTCACGCGGGCGCCGCACGCTGTCATCCGCGTGCCACGGAGAGGCACGTGTCGGTGAACCGGCGAGATCACACCGGTGCCGGCGTCGGTCAGTCGATTCCAGGTCGGGCACAAGCGCCGGGGGACACGGTGGTCGCATGGATTTCTCCGACGCCGTCCAGTCGTTCGCCACACCGGTGACCCCCGTCCGGGGCGGCCGGCGCCCCGGACCCCTCGGCACGGGCGTCCTCCTGTTGTGCTGGCTGGGCCTGGGGGTCGTCGCGTTCGTGTTCTCCGTACCGGATCTGCGGCTCGCGGCCGGCGCCGTCGGCACGCCGGGCACCCTCACCGTGGTCTCCTGCACGCCGCTGGGGCACGGCCGGTACGACTGCCGGGGCAGGTTCACGCCCGACGACGGGGGCCCGGCCGTGGCCGTGGACGCCTCGCCCGACTCGAGGGCGGGCGATGTCGTCAGGGCGCGACTCGCCCCGGAGGGCGACCGGGCCGTCCCGGCGGGGACCAAGGGCGTGTTGAGCGCGCTGGCCGTGCCCGCGCTCGGCTTCGGTGTGCTCGCCTTCCTCCCGTACGTCGTCCTGTACACGTTCGGGGTACGGCGCGGGCGCAGGACGGCCGTGGTCGCCGGATGTGTGGTGACCGCGCTGTCGCTCGCGGGGGTCGTCGTGGGCGTTGCCGCGGCGGTCATGTGATCTTTAGTGTGTCGCCCCGTGGAGGAGAAGATCCCGTTCTGGGCGGCACGGCTGGCGCATCCGATCTGGCTGTCGGCGGCCGTCGCCGCCGGTCTCCCCACCTGGGAGTGGTGGCGGTTCCAAGCCGAGCCCGGGGACGCCTTCTACGGCTTCGAGTTCTTTGGCTTCGAGGTGTGCTCGGCCGGCCGGTCCGGCTTCGAATGGACGGAGCGGCTGCTTTCACCCGCTCGGTCGGATGTGGAGGAGATTCTCGGGCTTTGCGAGATATGGGGGATTCCGGCGCTGTTGGTCGCCGGGGCCTTCCTCACCGGTCGCCGGTCCCGTGACCCGCGTGTCGCCGGACGGCGGGCCGCCGCCGTGCTCGCGCTGATGGCGGTGCTGCGGCCGCTCACGTTCACCTACGCGGACACCGTGGGGTGCGGCTGGATTTCCATGTTCAGCGGGGCGTGGTTCGCCGAGGTGGCGGACGCCTGGGGAAGCGTCGAGACGAACTGGTTGACGGCATCCGCGCTGATGCTGCTCGCGGCCGTGATCACGCCAGGGGCCCAAGGAGTGCCGTTCCCGGCGTCGGCGATGACCATCTCCCACAGGGGAGAGCCGCTCCCGCTCCCGGCGGCGGCCTCGTCCGGCGCCGGAGCGAAGCGCCGCCCCTCGGTCTCCGGCGGTGACCCGGTGTCCGCCTCCCGGGCCCTCGGCGGAGAGCTGGGGGCCGCCCCGGCCGTGCCGTACGGGCAGGTGGGCGGTGTGTGGCGACGGACGGCGGCGTTGCTTGTGGACTATTTCCTCGTCGTCCACATCCTGGGGACTGCCCTGGAAGGGTTGCGCTCCGTCATCCCCGTTTTCTCGCTCGGAGCACATGGGCTGCTCAGCCCGATCGACTCGTCACCGTTCGAATTCGTGCCGGAACAGCACTCGCTCATACTGGCCGTTTTCCTCTGTTTCTGGTTCCAGTACGCGCTCTGGGGGCGCACCCTCGGCCAGCGCCTGCTCGGCCTGCGGGCGATCCCCGAAGGCGTCTCGCTCACGGCGTTCATCAGCGGCGGACGGCCCGGCCCGCGGGGCGAGGCCGGGCCGGGCGCCCTGACGCGGGGTGCTGTGACTCCCGGTGTTGTGGGGACGGCGGGCGTCGCGGCAGGACAGGACGGGGGACGCCGGCTCGGTTTGGGGGGCGGGCGCGCGGCGCTGCGCGCGCTGGCGTTTCCGGTCCTCGCCCTGTTGCCCGGCTTCGGGACGTTCTGGCTGATCGCGGATGCCGTCGTGGCGCTGCTTTCCCCGGACGGCCGTGCCCTGCACGACGTCGTCGCGGGCACCGCCGTCGTCCGCAGGCGATGGCGGCGTGGTTCAGGTCGTGGAGCAGGTGAGGGTGGGCGCGGTGTTGCCGCCGCTCCATGAGGCGAGGAAGCCGAACGACGCGGTGCCGTTCGGAGCCAGGGAGCCGTTCCAGCTCACGTTCCCGGCTGTCACGTTCGCCCCGTCCTGAGTGATCGTGCCGTTCCAGCTCTGGCTGATCCGCTGCCCGCCGGTGAAGGTCCATTTCACCGTCCAGCCGCCGATCGCCGCCGGGCCGGAGTTCCGCACCGTGACGTCGCCCTGGAAGCCGCCCGTCCACTGATTGGTGCGGTGTACGTCGCGGTGCAGCCGCCGGGCGCCACCGTGGGACTGACGCTGGGACTGGGACTGGGACTCGGGCTCGCGCTCGCGCTTGGGCTGAGGCTCGCGCTCGGGCTCGGGCTCGCGCTCGCGCTTGGGCTCGCGCTCGGCCCGGAGAGCGCGGCCGCGAGCGCCGGATACCAGCGGTCGCTCATCTTCTGGTCGCCCGACGCGTTCGGATGCACGCCGTCATAGGTGTCGGCGCTCGTGCTGAAACCCGCCCACTGATCCACCACCGTGATGGGGGACCGCGCCGTCGTCTTCGCGGCCGCCCAGCCCGGAATGGCGTCGTTCAGCGCCACCACACGGGCACCGCACTCCGCGCAGTTGCCCGGGTTCATCGGGATGATCTTCGCGACACCCGTGTCGGTGCATGCCGTACGGCTTCCCGCGCGCCCGTCGTTCATGGCCGTCGGACCGGTGAGTCTGTGAGGCGGGAGATGTCTGCGGTGGCGGCGGGAGCGGTGAGACGACTGCGTAGCCGACGGCCGTCCGCAGAGCAGGGCGTACGACCGAATATGCTGGCGCTACGTCAGTTTCATATCCCTAGAGGGAGAACTTTGCCATGTACAAGGAATTCGCCGGCGAGGTCGTGATGTGGATGATCCCCGTCGTCGTCCTTCTGGGGCTCGCCGTCCTGATCACCGCGACGGCCTGACGCGAAGCGTCGAACAGCATCGCAGCAGTACATCCCCAGCGGGAGGTCGTACCCGCTGACGAGGCCGGACCGTCGACGGACCGGCCTCGTCGCCGTTGATAGCCGGCCCTGAACGACCGCCCGGCCATCCCCGCTATGCCGCCACCGCGCCGCCGTCCGCCGCGCTGGCCGCCGCCATCAGTGTTGTGCGTGCCGCCCGCCGTCCGCGCCGCCGCCCGACCGTGCGCGCCGTCCCCGCC
>NZ_BBYM01000073.1 GCF_001570405.1 Microtetraspora niveoalba
GCCCGGGCGGGCCGCGCGTGGTGGAGCGGCCGTCCCGGGCCGTGGCGCTCCGCGCTCATCGCGTGCGAGCCGTCCGCGGGGACCCGGCTCCCCGGCGACGCCTCGCCCTCCACCGGCGTCAGCGACGCGGTACGGCACGCCGCCGCCTATTCGAGGAGCGTGGTGCTCGCCTACGTCCAGCGTGGCTGCCCGAGGGCGCTCGCGGTCAGCGCGGTGACCTCGGTGAGCGCGTCGGGCGAGCTCAGGCTGATCGCGGGCGACGAGGCGTGGGAGGCGGTGGAACGCGACCCGAGGGTCGTCCTCTTCGTGGGCGACCCCCGGTTCTGGGCGGAGGTGCGCGGGGTCGCCGTCCCCTCCGGCGACGTCCTGCGCGTCACGCCCAAGCGGGTCCTTATACGGGAGTACCCCGGCCGCCACCAGGCTCGCACCCGTTAGATCCACCCATCGCGCGGTCACGTGCGGTATAACCGGGGGGCGAACCGGGGAGGCGTTGATGCGGGACTCCGACAGGGCCCAGCCGGCGGGCAGCGCCGGGGCGCGGGATCTGTTCGAACAGGTGCGGCTGCGCTATTTCCAGCTTCCTCCCATGGCGCGGCGCGTGTTCTTCGGCGGAGCCCTGGTCGCCGCGATCGGCGTCGCCGCCGCCATGGGCTGGCCGCTGCTCACCACGTTCTTCACCACGATCGTGGTCCTGGCCTTCGTCGCGCTCGCGCTCAGCTATCCGCGCGCCGCGGCGACCGCGCTCGTCCTCGCCGGGTGGGGGCTGCTGCTCCCGCTGTTCCTCGGCGCCTTCGGTGGCGCGCAGGCCGCCGCGCCGTACCTGCTGCTGTTCCTGGCCGTCCCGGTCGCGGGCGCCGCCCACCTCATCCGGTGGGTGCCCCCGTGGCTGACCACGCTGGCGGCCCTGGCCCCGGCCGCCGTCGTGGCCTTCGCGATCTCCCCCCTCTCCGCCACCGTCGCCCTCTGGGCCGCGTACGGCACGGCCTGCGTGGTGCTCATCTACCGATTCGCGCTGGCGAGAAGGGTGCGCGCGCTCCTCGCCGCCCAGCCCCCGGGCGGCGACGTCCAGGTCAGGCAGCGGCTGCGGGTGGGCGGCCACCAGCACGCGCCCGGCGAGGCGGGCCCGCCCCCGCCGATCAGCGTCGAGCAGGCGCTGGGGGAGCTGGAGGCGATGATCGGCCTGGAGCCGGTCAAGGAGCAGGTGCGCGCCATCGCCGCGTCCATCGAGGCGGCGCGGCTGCGCAAGGAGGCGGGGTTCGCCAACGAGCCGCCGATGCGGCACTTCGTCTTCGTCGGCCCTCCCGGCACCGGCAAGACGAGCGTCGCCCGCACCCTCGCCAAGATCTTCTACGCGTTCGGCCTGCTGGAGACGCCCTTCGTGGTCGAGGGCCAGCGGGCCGACCTGGTCGGCGAGTACCTCGGCGCGACCGCGATCAAGACCAACGAGCTGATCGACCGGGCGCTCGGCGGCGTGCTGTTCATCGACGAGGCGTATGGCCTGATCAACTCGGGCGACGGCCAGCCCGACCGGTTCGGAGCCGAGGCCGTGCAGACGCTGCTCAAGCGGGCCGAGGACGACCGCGACCGGCTGATCATCGTGCTGGCCGGCTACGAGAAGGAGATGAGCGCCTTCCTCTCCTCCAACCCGGGCCTGTCCAGCCGGTTCGCCACACGCGTGCGGTTCCCCGGCTACACCCCGGCCGAACTGCTGGAGATCACCGAGGCACTGCAGGCCAGGCGGGGCGACCGGCTGGCCCTCGACGCGCGCCCCGTCCTGCGCGGCCTGTTCGAGGACGTCCACCGCCGCGGGCTGGTCGACGAGCTGGGCAACGCCCGCTTCGCCCGCACCCTCGCCGAGGCCGCCGCGCAGGCCAGGGACGTACGCGTGGTCAGCGCCGGGGGAGCGCCGCGCGGCGAGGACCTGGTGACGACCACGGCCGACGACGTGACCCGGGCGTTCGACGAGATCACCGCCAGGTTCCGCGGATACCAGGCCACCCCCACGCTGGAGGAGGCGCTGGCCGACCTCGACGGCATGGCCGGGCTCGAACCCGTGAAACGGCAGGTGCACGCGATCGCCGCCCAGCTCAAGGTGGCGCGCATGCGCCAGGAGCAGGGCCTTCCGGTCCAGTCCCAGATGCGGCACTTCGTCTTCGCCGGGCCGCCCGGCACCGGCAAGACCACCGTCGCCCGCATCCTGGGCCGCATCTTCTCCGCTCTCGGGCTGCTCGCCCGGCCCGACGTCGTCGAGGCGTCCCGCGCCGACCTGGTGGGCCAGCACCTCGGCGCGACCGCGATCAAGACCAACGAGCTGGTCGACCGGGCGCTCGGCGGCGTGCTGTTCATCGACGAGGCGTACGGCCTGGTCAACAACGGGTACGCCGGGGGAGACGCCTTCGGCGCCGAGGCCGTGCAGACGCTGCTCAAGCGGGCCGAGGACGACCGCGACCGCCTCGTCGTCGTCCTCGCCGGATACCAGAGGGAGATGGACGCCTTCCTGTCCACGAACCCCGGGCTCGCCTCGCGGTTCAACCAGCGCGTCGCGTTCCCCTCGTACGCGCCGGACGAGCTGGCCGAGATCGCCGAGCTGCAGGCGGCGCGCGCGGGCGACAGGTTCGACGCGTCCGCGCGCAGGGACCTCGCCGACGTCTTCGACTGGGTCTGCCGCGAGGGTCTGATCGACGGGCTCGGCAACGGCCGGTTCGCCCGCTCCCTCTACGAGCGGGCCGCGATGCGGCGCGACGTGCGGCTGGCCGCGCAGGGCTCGGCCAACACCGCCGAGCTGACCACGATCATCAGCGACGACGTGCGCAGCGCCGTCGACGAGCTGTCCTGACCCGGTAGCTTCCCTGTTCGTCCCACCTACGGCGCGGGGGCTCGCCTCGGACGATTACGGACTGCTACAAAGCCGGTGCAAGCTGTGACCGTTTGGGGAGGAACGCCGTGCAGGCACGATGGCTGGCCGCGCTGATCGCGCTGATCGTTGTGGAGACCGCGACGGCCTGCTCGGGCGGGCCCGGCGGCGACGCCGCCGGGAGCGGCGCGCCCGCCGCCTCTCCCAAGGCGTACGACATCAACCCCGTCGCCCGGGACAAGGTGAAGGACGGCGGCACCCTCAACTGGGGGATGTCCGGGTTCCCCAGCCAGTGGAACGTCAACCACGCGGACGGCGACACCGTGGAGGCGTGGTCCGTCATCGGCGCGCTGATGCCCACCGCCTTCCGATCGGACGAGAAGGGCCGGATCTCCCTCGACCGCGCCTACGTCACCCGGGCGAAGGTCACCCGGACCACGCCCGACGAGGTCGTCACGTACACGCTCAACCCCAAGGCCCGCTGGTCCGACGGGCAGCCGATCACCTGGCGGGACTACGCCGCCCAGTGGAAGGCCATGAACGGCCACGACCAGGCGTACGGCGTCTTCGCCGGATCCGGGTACGACTCGGTCAAGAGCGTCCGTAAGGGAGCGAACGACCACGAGGTCGTGGTCACCTTCGACGAGCCGTTCGGCGAGTGGCGGGCGCTGTTCTCCCCGCTCTACCCCCGCTCGGCCAACGCGTCCGCGAACGCCTTCAACACCGGCTGGGTCAACCGGATCCCGGTGACCGCCGGGCCCTTCAAGGTCGAGAGCCTCGACAGCGCCGCCAGGACCGTCACCCTGGCGCGGGACACCTCCTGGTGGGGCGACCGGGCCAAGCTCGACCGCATCGTGTTCCGCGCCCTGCAGGGCAACGCCCTCGTCAACGCGTACAGCGGGGGCGAGCTCGACATCTTCGACGCCGGCCTGTCGCCCACCGCGTACGACTGGGGCAAGGGCGAGCCGACCGCCTCGGTGCGCCAGGCGGGCGGCACGGACTTCCGGCAGATCACGCTCAACGCCGAGAGCGGGGCTCTGTCCGACGTCCGGGTCCGTCAGGCCATCGCCGTCGGAATCGACCGCAAGGCCGTCATCGCCGCCGACCTGAAAGGGATGGGCTGGCCGGTGGTGCCGCTGAACAGCCACTTCTACATGCACGGCCAGGGCGGCTACCGGGACAACGCGGGCTGGCTCGGCGCCCACGACCCCGCCCGCGCCGGCCGGCTGCTCGACGACGCGGGCTGGACGCTGACCGACGGGGTCCGCAAGAAGAACGGCACGGAGCTCGCGCTGCGCTACCTCATCCCCTCCGACGCGCCGGTCGCCCGCGCGGAGGCGGACGCGGTACGCGCCTCCCTGGAGCCGATCGGGGTGAAGGTCGACGTCGTCACCGTGCCGGACGCCGACTACTTCGACAAATACATCGTCCCCGGGCAGTTCGACCTGGCGGCCTTCGCCTACGCCGCCTCGCCGTACCCCGTGTCGGCCAACTACGGCGTGTACCTCGACGCGGCGACGGACTCCTCGGGCGGCAAGCGGGACGGCAAGCGGGGCGGCGAACGGTCCGGCGGAAACGAGGACAAGCAGTGGGACGCCAACCTCGGCCGCGCCGGCAGCCCCAAGATCGACGCCGCGCTGTTCACCGCCGGGGCGCAGCTCGACCGGGGCAAGGCGGCGGCCAAGCTCAACGCCGCCGACCGCCTCATCTGGCAGCAGGCCACCGTCCTGCCCCTGTTCCAGCGCCCGCAGACCGTGATCGTCAGGTCCGCCCTGGCCAACATCGGCGCCACCGGCTTCTACGACCTGAGGTACGCCGACATCGGATTCACGCGCTGAATCGCCCCGCTTCGCTCGGCGGGCTCGGGGTGCCTTCAGGCGATGTCTTCACTCGTCTCTCGGGGCTGTGCTCCATCGCCTCGCTTCGCTCGGCGGCTCGGGGCGCCCGAAGTCGGGTCGTGCCCTCCTCGCTCGGGGCTCGTTCCTCGCCCGCTCGCTCGTCGGTTACCTCACCGCCGCGCCCCTCGCGGTCAGGGGGACGGTTCGTCGGGGATGTCGGCGATGTCGTCGAGGGCGGCGGCCAGCTCGTCGGGGTGGTCGCCCATCCGCTCGGCGATCTCGATGAGCAGGTGCAGCACCTCGTGCCGGTCGTGGCCGAGATCCATCAGCCGCTGGGCGGCCTCCCACATCTGCGGGGGGTCGCCCTCCCAGAGCCGGGTCGCGATCTCCTCGTGCCAGGCGAGGTGCTCGTCGAAGTCGGGCCGGTCGCGCTCGCCCGCGTGATCGATCTCCAGCAGGATGCGTCGGTCACCGTCGTCCGCCGGGTTGAGCGTGTCCAGGATGATCGAGCCGTGCACGCCCTCCAGCAGCGGGAAGGCGAAGGCCCGCCGGGCCAGCGCCGACAGGTCGCCGTCCGGCAGCAGCCGCTCCACCAGTGTCCGGCCCAGGCCGAACGTCGTCGGATCGCGGTACGCCTCGGTGAACCGGGCGGTCGCCTCCCACACCGCGTCCAGCGTCTCCCGGATGCCCTGCTCCGGCAGCCCGGTGCGCGGACCGGCGAACCTGACCCACGCCGCCAGCGCGTGCGGCATCGCCTCCTGCTCCGCCGGACGCAGCATCACCTTCCGCGGCAGCCAGTCCAGCAGGAACGTCTCGCACTTGGCGGGGCTCACCCGCAGCGGCCGCCCCAGGTCCTGATCGCACCCGTAGTCGATGATGTGGTCCGCGCAGCGGGACGCCGCCGACGGGTCCGAGAGGTTCTCCGCCGCGTCCGAGGCGAGGAACTCCGCCGCGAGCATCGCCCGCCGGTCCCTGCTGTACGGCGCCTCGCTGTGCGGGGGCGCGGGACGCTTGCGGCCGGGCGGGAGCGCCTTGATCCGCGAGCGCGCGAACGCGTGGTAGGCGCTGTACCCGTCGCCGACCAGCCGCGGCGCGTTCCGGCCGCCCCGGCCGAGCGAGTCCCGCGTCGCCTTCATCGCGAACTCCAGCAGCGCCCGCGCCTGCTGCGGCTCGATCTCCTCGAACCGGAGCATCGGGTTGACCGCCGCCTCCAGTTCCGCCTGCTCCAGCAGCTTGTCGACCTGGGAGGAGACCCACGCGTCACGGGCCATGCCCCGCATGTTGTAGTCGACGACCACGACCAGGGCGTGCCGGTCCTCGCCGTTGTAGGCGAAGGTGCACACCACCGTGTCCTGGTCGCCGTAGACGTCCCTGGACACGTAGCACCCGGACGGCTTGACCGCGCCCA
Organism: Microtetraspora niveoalba; assembly: GCF_001570405.1. Classification (GTDB taxonomy): domain Bacteria; phylum Actinomycetota; class Actinomycetes; order Streptosporangiales; family Streptosporangiaceae; genus Microtetraspora; species Microtetraspora niveoalba. The sequence continues at coordinate 6,101 of NZ_BBYM01000073.1, forward strand.
CCCGGTCGGCCCACCGGGGGCGGGCCACGTCCGACTCCATGAGGGCGAGGGCGGCGCCCTCCGCCTTGGCGGCCTGGCGGGCCGTGCCGAGGTAGGCGACCGAGATCAGCAGGGTGAGCGCGGCGGGAGTGCCGGCCTTCGCGGCGTAGTCGACCAGGCCCTCTCCGAGGATCTGCTCGACGTCGCCGCCGCGCAGCCGCCGCCCCCACCAGGCGCCCAGCATGTCCGACACCATGAGCTCCGCGTCCAGCGGGCTCCGTACGGCGAGCAGTTCACGCGCGGCGAGCAGCATCTCGGCGAAGACGTCGTCCGGGGTCTGCGTCTCGCGCGGATCGCGCCGCCTGCGCCCCCTCATCGGGCCGCCCCGCCGCGTCCGAAGTCGCGCGAGCCCGGCCTGCGGTGATTGTCGGGGAGCTCGCTCACGGAACCCACCTTCTCGCATTCCCGGGCCGATCGGCATCCGGAACACGGCCTGGTGACTTCCCCGTTATAAGCGCGGCCCTAAAACGCCCGGGAAGGCGGCGCCGAGTTGACCATGGCGAGCAGGTGCTCGCGGGCGATCCATTCGACGGTCGCGGGCGTAGCGCACAGCCCGAGATGCTCGGTGCAGGCCCAGACGTCGGCCACGCAGCGGGCCACCGTCTCCACCGGCACGCTGAGGAACTCCGCGGCCAGGCGGGCGCTGACCGGCTCGAGCAGCGGCGCCGGCGGGCGGCCGCCGCCGACGCGTGTGGCGAGTACTGGCATCGTCGCATTCCTCGCTGAGTGACTACCCCGGCGGTCTCCACGCCGGAAATGACAGGGACCGGCCGCTTTCATTCCATAACTTTCCGCAGAGGTGTCAACCCCTCACGGAGCTCCGTGCAAAGCTGTCCCCATGCGTATCCAGCTCGCCCAGCGGCAGGACGCCGACGATCTGCTCAGCCGGAGTTCCCTGGCGCTGCTCGTCGGCATGCTGCTTGATCAGCAGATCCCCATGGAGTGGGCGTTCGCCGGCCCCCGCACCATCGCCGAGCGGCTCGGGCATGATCTGGACGCGCGGGAGATCGCCTCCTATGATCCTTCGGAGTTCGCGGCACTGCTGGCAGCCAAGCCGGCCGTCCACCGGTATCCGGGCTCCATGGCGGGCCGGATCCAGCGACTGGCCGCCTATTTGGTCGAGCATTACGATGGCTCGGCCGACAGGGTGTGGGAGGATGTCGACGACGGTGCCGAGTTGCTACGCCGCCTGCTGGCGCTGCCCGGGTTCGGCAAGCAGAAGGCACAGATCTTCCTCGCGCTGCTCGGCAAGCAGCTCGGGGTGCGCCCGCCCGGATGGCGCGAGGCCGCCGGGCCGTACGGCGCGGAGGGCACCCACCTGTCCGTCGCCGACGTCGTCGACTCCGAGAGTCTCGGTCTGGTGCGGGCCGCCAAGCAGGAAGCGAAGAGGTCCGCCAAGAAGTAAGCCGGATCCTGCTGCGCGAGATGGCACCTTTTGACAGGATGCGTTGACCGCATGCCGGGCGGGGCTTCCGTCCGCGTATGCCCATCGCCGATGATGTAGGGCAGATCCTGCGCTACAGGGAGTGTCTTATGGATCTTGCGGTAGCGACCGGCGGCCGGACGGGTGCATCCCGGAGCGGAGGAGGCGAGCATCACGGAGTTGTGCACGGCCGCGGGCATGACCAGGCCGTTTGGCGCCGAGCCGGCGTCACGCGGTAGGCAGAAGATCAGGACACGACCGTAAATCACAGTTATGGAGATGTGCCTCGTGGGAGACCCTGGCACGCGACGGAGGTGCCGACCGTGAGCGCCGAAACCTCCGTGCCCCGTCCCCGGGAGTCGGGTTTGGACATCTCAGACTCCGGCCTCTTCCGTGGCCTCATGTCCGAGGCTCCTTTCGCCTTCGCCTTCTTCGACCCGTCCGGGCGATTTGTCCGTGTCAATTCGACCTTTACAGAGCTGACCGGCCACCCTGTCGAGCGGCATCTGGAGATGACGCCCGGCGACCTCCTGTCGGCCGACCTCGCCACGCTGATCGACTCGGCGCTGCGCCGGATCGGCGGCGAGGGCCTCCCGGTCACCGACCAGCGCATCAGGACCCGAGCCGAGAACGGCGACACCCGGCACTGGACGGTGTCGTTCTTTCCCATGCGCGAGGACGACCTCCTCCTCGGCACCGCGCTCTTCGGCGTCGACCTGACCGAGCGTCAGCAGACGGAGGAGGACCTGCGCCGCAGCGAGGAGCGCTACCGCTCACTGGTCGAGTCGCAGCAGCAGCTCGTGTGGATCACCTCGCCCAGCGGCGTCGCGGTCGAGGACGCCCCGCAGTGGCGCGCCGTCACCGGCCAGGGGCTGGAGGAGTACCTCGCCCACGGCTGGCTCGACGCCGTGCATCCCGACGACCGCCCCGGCGCGGAGGAGGCGTGGCGGGAGGCGCTGCGCGGCCGGACGATGTTCGAGTGGAGCTACCGCGTCCGCACCCGGGCCAGCGGTTACCGGCACTTCGAGGTGCGAGCCGTCCCGATCATCCGGCACGGCCGCGTGATCGAGTGGGTGGGCGCCAACTCCGATGTCACGCCGCAGCGCGAGGCCGAGGAGATGCGCGGCCGGCTCACCGACCAGCTCGGCGCCGCCGCGCTGCGCACCGCCCGGCTCCAGGGGGCGACGGCCCTGCTGGCCGAGGCGCTCACGGTCGAGCAGGTGGTCCAGGTCATCATCGACGTCGGCCGTACGGCTCTCGCCGCCGACCACTCGGGCGTCGCGCTGCTCGACCAGGACCGCGCCAGCCTGAACGTGATCAACAGCGGGGGCGTCCCCGACGCGCCCGGGATCTCGGGCGACGAGATCGCGCTGTCCACCACCAGCGTGATGACGATGGCGGTGAACAGCAGGCGCCCGGTGTTCGCCGAGTCGCCACAGAGCCTGCGCAACCAACTCGTCGACGCCGGAGTCGAGGACGAGCGGATCGCGGAGTTCCTCGACGGCACCGACGAGCGGGTCACGTCCCGCTGAATGGTGTAACTCCAGCCGATCATGTGAGGTCGGCGAGTTGTATCGGAACGTTGTGACTATGACGCGGCCAGCGCGGTCGGCGCCAGCGGTTCGCTCATATCTCCGCTCGGCTCGCTGGTCGGTGCGGCGAGTTGGGCCATCGATCCCTCCGAGAGGTAGCGGCGGTCGCTGACCTGCCATTCATCGTGATGTTCGGCCAGCACCGCGCCTGCTAGGCGGGCGAGGGCTGCGGGGTTGGGGAAGACCCCGACGACGTCGGATCGGCGTTTGATCTCCCGGTTGAGCCGTTCCAGGGGATTGGTCGACCAGATCTTCTTCCAGTGCTGGGAGGGGAAGTCGGCGAAGGCGGTGATGTCGTCGGC
>NZ_BBYM01000074.1 GCF_001570405.1 Microtetraspora niveoalba
CGACACCGTCAACCGGCTCGTCTTACGGCCCTCCGCCGCCCACCGCGCCGCCAGCTCCTCGATCACCCCGGCGTCACCCGAGACGACCACCGAATCCGGGCCGTTGACCGCCGCGACGTCCACCAGGCCGCCGACCGCCTCGACCACCTCGGCCTCGGACGCCTGCACGGCCAGCATCGCCCCACCGGCAGGGAGCGCCTGCATCAGCCGGCCCCGCGCCGCAACCAGAGCACACGCATCCGGCAGCGACAACACTCCGGCGCAGTGCGCGGCGGCGATCTCACCGATCGAGTGGCCCAGCAGGAAGTCCGGGACCACCTGGAGCGACTCCAGCAGCCGGAACGACGCCACCTCCACAGCGAAGAGTCCGGCCTGCGCCCACATGGTCTGATCGAGATCGGCCCCATCGAACACGACATCCCGGACCGGCCGATCGAGCCGAACGTCCAGCTCCGCGCACACCGCGTCGAACGCGTCCGCGAACACCGGGAAGGACTCGTACAACCCGCGGCCCATCCCGGCCCGCTGCGCCCCCTGACCGGTGAACAAGAACGCGGTCTGCCCGTCACCGGTGACCCCGGACACCACGCCGGCACCGGACCGCCCCTCGGCCAGCGCGCTCAAGCCATCCAGCAGCCCGTTTCGATCGGTTCCGAGCACGACCGCCCGGTGGGCCAGAGCCGCCCGGGTGAAAAGCGAGCGCCCGACATCTGCCACGTCCAGTCGCGGCTCGGCGCCCACGAAGCCGGCCAGCCGGTCCGCCTGGGCACGCAGCCCCGACTCGCTCCGAGCCGACACCGGCCACGGGATCACCGGCGACGTGGAAACGCCCTGCTCGACCGGCACGGGCAGGGCAGGCGCCTCGATGATGACGTGCGCGTTGGTCCCGCTGATGCCGAACGACGACACACCCGCACGACGCGGTCGATCCCCGGAAGGCCACGGCCGGGCCTCGGTCAGCAGCTCCACCGCACCCGCCGACCAGTCCACCTGCCGGGACGGCTCGTCCACGTGCAACGTCGCCGGCAACACACCGTGCCGCATCGCCAGCACCATCTTGATCACACCGGCGACACCCGCGGCGGCCTGCGTGTGCCCGATGTTCGACTTGATCGACCCCAGCCACAGCGGGTGGTCCCGCTCCTGGCCGTAGGTCGCCAGCAACGCCTGCGCCTCGATCGGATCACCCAGCCGGGTGCCGGTGCCGTGCGCCTCGACCACATCCACATCAGAGGGTGTGAGACGGGCGTTGGCCAACGCCTGACGGATCACCCGCTGCTGCGAAGGACCGTTCGGGGCGGTCAGCCCGTTGGAGGCGCCGTCCTGGTTGACCGCGCTCCCCCGGACCACCGCCAAGATGTCGTGCCCGAGCCGCCGCGCGTCCGAAAGCCGCTCCAGCACCAGGACGCCGACACCCTCGCCCCAGCCGGTGCCGTCCGCCGCGTCCGCGAACGCCTTGCAGCGCCCGTCCGACGAAAGGCCGCCCTGCCGGTCGAACTCGCCGAAGGTCGCCGGCGACACCATCACCGTCACGCCACCGGCCAGCGCCAGCCCGCACTCGCCACGCTGAAGCGCCTGCACCGCCAGGTGCAACGCCACCAGCGACGACGAACACGCGGTGTCCACCGTCACCGCGGGCCCCTCAAGCCCGAACGAATAGGCGACCCGGCCGGAGATCACGCTGTTCGCGGTGCCGGAGAGCAGGTGGCCCTCGGCTCCCTCGAACCCGCGGCCGCCCCCGCCGCCGTACCCGGAGGACGAGGCGCCGGCGAACACCCCGATCTGCGCGCCGCGCACCGACCGGGGATCGATCGCGGCCGACTCGAACGCCTCCCAGGCGGCCTCCAGCAACAACCGCTGCTGCGGGTCCATCGCCAGCGCCTCACGCGGCGAGATCCCGAACAACCCCGCGTCGAACTCCGTCGCTCCGTCGACGAACCCACCCAGCCGGGCATAACCCGTGCCGGGATCCTCGGGCCAGCCGCGATCGGCCGGGAAAGTGCTGATCCCGTCCCCGGCAGAGGCGACCAGCTCCCACAGCTCGCGCGGCGAGGTGATGCCACCGGGATAGCGGCAGCTCATCCCGACGATCACGACCGGCTCGTCGACGACGCCCGCCGGCGCGGCCACGGCTCCCGCGGCGGGCGCGAGGTCGTCGAGCAGCTCACCGAGCAGGTGTTCCGCCAGCGCCGTGGGGGTCGGATGGTCGAAGACGAGCGTCGCCGGCAACAGCAGACCGGTCTCCGTGTTGAGCAGGTTGCGCAGCTCGACCGCGGTCAACGAGTCGAAGCCGAGATCGCGGAACGCCCGCTCCGGCTCGACGGCGTCCACGGAGCCGTGTCCCAGCACCGTCGCCGCACGTTCCCGCACGACCTCCACCAGCATACGAACCCGCTGCGCGGCCGGTGCCGCCGCGAGGCGGCGCCGTAACGCCGAACCCAGGTCGGCGTCGGCGACCTCCACCTCGATCGCCTGCGCCACTTCGGGCAGCTCGGCCAGCAGCGGGCTGGGCCGCGCGGAGGTGAACGCCGGGGCGAACAGCCTCCAGTCGACGTCGGCGACCGTCACGCACGCCTCACCGCGATCCACCGCCTGCGCCAAGGCGGCGACGGCCAGCCGCGGATCCATCGGGGCCAGTCCACGGCGGCGGAGGAGTTCCTCGGCCTCACCCCGCACGACCATGCCCGCCTCGGCCCACGGACCCCACGCCACGGAGAGCCCGGCCAGACCACGGGCCCGCCGCCGCTGGACCAGCGCGTCGAGGTACGCGTTCGACGCGGCGTAGAGTCCCTGCCCGCCACTGCCCCAGACACCCGCGATGGACGAGAAGGTGACGAACAGATCCAGCCGCGAGCCCTCGGTCAACTCGTCCAGGTGCGCCGCGCCCGCCACCTTGCCGCCGGTGGCCGCGGCCACCCCGGCGGGATCGGCCCAGTCGAGCGGGCCCGAGTCCGCGACTCCGGCGGCATGCACGACACCGGTCAACGGGAACTCGGCGGGAACCGCCGCCAGCACCCCGGCCAGCGCCTCCCGATCCGCGGCGTCACACGCGGCCACGGTCACCCGCGCCCCCGACGCCTCCAGCTCCGCCACCAGCCCGTCGACACCCGGCGCCCCGGCACCCCGACGGCTGGTCAACACCAGATGCGGAACACCCCGCTCAGCCAGCCACCGAGCGACCACCCCACCGAGCGCGCCGGTCCCACCGGTCACCAGCACCGTCCCCGACGGCGCCCACGAACCCGACACCGGATCCGACGGCAACGGCGCACGCACCAACCGCCGGCCGTACACGCCCGCACCGCGGACCGCGACCTGGTCCTCGCCCGTCCCACCCGCCAGAACGGCGGCCAGCCGGGCACCCGCCCGACCGTCGACCAGATCCGGGACATCGATCAGACCGCCCCACCGCTCCGGGAACTCCAAGGCCGCGACCCTGCCCGCCCCCCACACCTGCGCCTGGTACGGCTCACGCAGCGGATCGGAACCCCCGACCGACACGGCGCCGCTGGTGATCATCCACAGCGGGGCCTCGATCGCCGCGTCGCCCAGCGCCTGCAGCAGCGTCAACGACGCGGTCAGCCCGTCCGGGCCGGGTTCGGTCAGCGACACCACACCGGCGAGGTCGGCCCCGGCCGTCTGCAGTCGGCCCGCCAGCGCCGCCCGGCCCTCGCCCGCCGGGTCGCACACCATCTCGACGACCTCGGCGCCGGAAGACCGGAGGGCGGCGGCCACGCCCCGCTCGTCGGCCCCGGCGGGCACCACGAGGAGCCACCTCCCCGAGAGAGCTCCGGCGGCGAGTGTGCCGGTGATCGGCTTCCAGGTGACCTGGTAGCGCCACGAGTTGAGGACGAAGTCCTGCCGGCGCCGTTTGCGCCACGACGACAACACGGGCAGCAGCGGCTCCAGCTCTCGTGGCGCCTCCACCTCGAGCGCGCCGGCCAGCGCGCCCAGGTCCTCCCGCTCGACGGCGTCCCAGAACCGGGCGTCCACGTCGTCGCCGGAGCCGGGCCCGCCGACGGCGGCGTCCACCTGCGGCCAGTAGCGCTCGCGCTGGAACGCGTAGGCCGGCAGGTCGACGTGGCTGCCACCGCCGAGGACGGCCGGCCAGTCCAGGGTGAGGCCCGCGACCCACAGCCGGGCGACCGCGGCGACGAGCGTCTCCGTGTCGTCGCGGCCCTTGCGCTGCATCGGGACGAAAACCCCGTCGGTGACGGTCTGCTGGGCCATGCCGCAGAGCACGCCGTCCGGCCCGAGTTCCACGAAGGTCCCGACGCCCTGATCCCGCAGGTGGGCGACCCCGTCGGCGAACCGGACGGCGTCACGCACGTGGCGCACCCAGTAGTCCGGCGTGCACATCGACTCGGGGTCCGCGACCGTGCCGGTCAGGTTGGACACGATCGCGATCCGCGGGGCCCGGAACGTCATCGTTTCCAGAACCGCGGCGAATTCGGCCAGCATCGGCTCCATCAACGCCGAGTGGAAGGCGTGCGACACGGCCAGCCGGCTGGTCTTGCGCCCTTCCGCCGCCCAGCGCGCCGCCAGTTCGTCGAGCACGTCGGCGTCGCCGGAGACCACGACCGAGGCCGGGCCGTTGACCGCGGCGATGTCCGCCCGGCCGTCGAGCGCTTCCCGCACCGCCTCCTCGGCGGCGTTCACCGCCAGCATCGCCCCGCCGTACGGCAGGGCCTGCATGAGCCGGCCGCGGGCCGCCACCAGCGCGCACGCGTCCGGCAGGGAGAAGACTCCGGCGCAATGGGCGGCGGCGATCTCGCCGATGGAGTGGCCCAGCAGGAGGTCCGGGGTCACGCCCCATGACTCCAGCAGCCGGAACGACGCAACCTCGACCGCGAACAGGCCGGCCTGGGCGTAGACGGTCTGGTCCAGGTCGACTCCCCCGAACACGACCTCCTTGAGCGGTCGGTCCAGCCGCAGGTCCAGCTCGGCGCAGACCTCGTCGAACGCGTCGGCGAACGCGGGGAAGGACGCGTACAGCGCCCGGCCCATCCCGGCGCGCTGCGAGCCTTGGCCGGTGAAGAGGAAGGCGGTGCCGCCGTCGCCCGCGGCCCCGGAGACGACGGCGGCGCTCGGGGTGCCGTCGCTGACCGCGGCCAGGCCGCCGAGGAGATCCTCGTGGTTCCCGGCGACGACCACCGCACGGTGCGCCAGGCTCGCCCGGGTGGTGGCGAGTGTGTAGCCGATGTCGTGAACGCCGGCGTCCGAGTGGGCCGCGAAGGCGCGCAGCCGGTCCGCCTGGCTCCGCAGGGCGGCGGCGGTGTGTCCGGAGAGCGGCCACAGCAGGACCCGGGGCGTGGGCACGTCCTCGTCCGGGGCCGGCGGCGGCTCCTCGATGATGACGTGGGCGTTGGTGCCGCTGATCCCGAACGACGACACCCCCGCGCGGCGCGGCCGGTCGGCCGCGGGCCACGGCCGGGCCTCGGTGAGGAGCCGCACCGCTCCGGCCGACCAGTCGACCTGGCTGGTGGGCTCGTCCACGTGCAGTGTGGCGGGCAGCACGCCGTGCCGCATGGCCTGCACCATCTTGATCACACCGGCGACACCCGCCGCCGCCTGCGTGTGACCGATGTTCGACTTGATCGACCCCAGCCACAGCGGGTGGTCCCGCTCCTGACCGTAGGTCGCCAGCAACGCCTGCGCCTCGATCGGGTCGCCGAGCACCGTGCCGGTCCCGTGCCCTTCCACGACGTCCACGTCGGACGGCGTCAGCCCGGCGTCGGCCAGCGCCCGGCGGATCACCCGCTGCTGCGAGGGACCGTTCGGCGCCGTCAGGCCGTTCGACGCGCCGTCCTGGTTGACCGCGCTGCCGCGCACCACCGCGAGGATGCGATGTCCGCGGCGGCGCGCCTCGGAGAGCCGCTCGACCAGCAGCAGGCCGACGCCCTCCGCCCAGCCGGTGCCGTCCGCGGTGTCGGCGTACGACTTGCACCGCCCGTTCGACGAAAGGCCGCCCTGCCGGTCGAACTCGCCGAAGGCCGCGGGCGACACCATCACCGTCACACCGCCGGCCAGCGCGAGGTCGCACTCGCCGCGCTGCAGCGCCTGCACCGCCAGGTGCAACGCCACCAGCGACGAGGAACAGGCCGTGTCCACCGTCACCGCCGGGCCTTCCAGGCCGAAGGCGTAGGCGACCCGGCCGGAGATCACGCTGTTCGCGGTGCCGGAGAGCAGGTGGCCCTCGACGCCCTCCAAGCCGTGGCCGCCGCTGCCGTAGCCGGAGGACGAGGCGCCGGCGAACACCCCGATCTGCGCGCCGCGCACCGAACGCGGGTCGATCCCGGCCGACTCGAAGGCCTCCCAGGCGGCCTCCAGCAGCAGCCGCTGCTGCGGGTCCATCGCCAGCGCCTCACGCGGCGAGATCCCGAACAACCCCGCGTCGAACTCGGTCGCCCCGTCGACGAACCCGCCCTGCCGCGCGTACGAGGCGGACCCGGCGAGGTGGTCCCAGCCCCGGTCGGCCGGGAAGGAGGTGATGCCGTCGCCGCCGGCGGCCACCAGCCGCCACAGATCGTCGGGCGACGCGATGCCACCGGGATACCGGCAGCTCATGCCCACCAGCACGATCGGCTCGTCGTCGGCCGACACCCCGCCCGGCGTCGGCGCCTCCTCCGGCGCGTCGAACATCTCGCCGAGCAGGTACGTGGCCAGAACGGCCGGTGTCGGGTGGTCGAAGACCAGCGTGGCCGGCAACTTCAGACCGGTCTCCGCGTTGAGCAGGTTGCGCAGCTCGACCGCGGTCAGCGAGTCGAAGCCGAGGTCGCGGAAGGCCCTGCCCGGCTCGATCGCGTCGGCTCCGCGATGCCCGAGCACCGCCGCCGCGCGGTCCCTGACCAGGTCCAGCAGCACCTGGTGCCGCTGGCCGGCGGGCGCCAGGGCGATCCGCTGCCGCACCACGGCGCCCAGGTCGAAGCCGGCCGGGTCGCCCGCGAGCGCCTGCGCCACTTCGGGCAGATCTGCCAGCAGCGGGCTGGGCCGGCCGGAGGTGAACGCCGGGGCGAACAGCCCCCAGTCGACGTCTGCGACCGTCACGCACGTCTCGCCGCGATCCACCGCCCGTGCCATGGCGAGTACGGCCAGCCGCGGGTCCAGGGCGTTCAGCCCGCGGCGCCGCAGGAACTCCTCCGCCTCGCCCCGTACGGCCATGCCCACCTCGGCCCACGGGCCCCAGGCGATCGAGGTGCCGGCCAGGCCGCGGTCCCGGCGCATCTCCACCAGCGCGTCCAAGAACGCGTTTCCCGCCGCGTAGAGGCCCTGCCCGCCGCTGCCCCAGGTCGCCGCGATCGACGAGAACGTGACGAACAGCTCCAGCGGAAGGTCCCGGGTCAGTTCATGCAGGTGTGCCGCGCCGACCGCCTTGCCGTTCAGAACCGCGGCCGTCTCTAGGGGGCCGACCTCGTCAAGAGGGCCGGTCGCCGCGACCCCGGCGGCGTGCACGACACCGGTCAGCGGGAACTCGGCGGGAACCGCCGCCAGCACCGCGGCCAGCGCCTCCCGGTCCGCGGCGTCGCAGGCCGGGACCGTCACCCGCGCTCCCAGCGCGGTCAACTCCGCCACCAGCTGATCCACACCCGGCGCGGTGAGGCCCCGGCGGCTGGTCAACACCAGATGCGGAACTCCCCGCTCAGCCAGCCACCGAGCGACCACCGCACCCAGCGCACCGTTCCCACCGGTCACCAGCACCGTGCCGGAGGGCACCCACGAACCGGCCGAAACCGACGGCAGCGGCGCCCGCGCCAGCCGCCTGCCGTACACGCCGGCACTGCGGACCGCGACCTGATCCTCGCCCGTCCCACCCGCCAGGACGGCGGCCAGCCGGGCACCGGACCGACGGTCGACGAGAGCCGGGACATCGATCAGCCCGCCCCACCGCTCCGGGAACTCCAACGCCGCGACCCTGCCCAGCCCCCACACCTGCGCCTGGTACGGCTCACGCAGCGGATCGGAGCGGCCCACCGAGACCGCACCGGACGTGATCAGCCACAGCGGTGCGCTGATCCCGGCGTCGCCCAGGCTCCGGATCATCCCCACGACGTCGTCGAGCTCTCCGGAGACCACTGCAGCCACGCCCGCGATGTCATGGTTCTGGGGCCATTGGCCGGATTCGCAGCGGATCACGGCGGCGCCCGCGTCGCGCATGGCTTCTTCGATGGCGGCAGCACGTTCGCCGTCGCCGGTCAGCAGCCAGGTTCCGGTGAGCGTGGCGGCGTCGCGCAGGCCGGTCAGCGGCTTCCACTCCACCCGGTAGCGCCACGAGTCGACGATCGACTCCTGCCGCCGCGACCGCCGCCACGACGACAACGCCGGCACCACGTCGTCCAGCACCCCCGGCGCGTCCTCCAACCTCAGGGTGGCGGCCAGCTCCGCGAGGTCCTCACGCTCCACCGCCGCCCAGAACCGGGCGTCGTCGTCATCCGGCGCGGCCACCGGCGCCTCGGCCGGAACCGACCCGGCCTCCGGCCAGTACCGCTCCCGCTGGAAGGCATAGGTCGGCAGCTCCACCCGACGGCCGTCGGG
>NZ_BBYM01000075.1 GCF_001570405.1 Microtetraspora niveoalba
GCTCTGCGGGCCGTCCGCGGCCACGAACTCGCGCAGCCGCGCGGCCTGGGCCCGCAGGCCGTCAGCCGTCTTCGCCGCCAGCACCCACGGCACCGGACCGGAGACGGCGACCGCGGAGGCGTCCGGCACGGCGGACTCGGGGGCCTGCTCCAAAATGACGTGGGCGTTCGTCCCGCTCATTCCGAAGGACGAGACGGCGCAACGGCGAGGACGGTCCGACTCCGGCCATTCTCGCGGCTCGGTCAGCAACCGCACGGTTCCGGGCGACCAGTCCACCTGAGGCGAGGGCCGGTCGGCGTGCAGTGTGGGCGGCATCAGCCCGTGCCGCATGGCCAGGATCAGCTTGATGATTCCGGCGACACCGGCGGCGGACTGGGTGTGCCCGATGTTCGACTTGATCGACCCCAGCCAGAGCGGCCGGTCCGCGCCACGACCCCGCCCATACGTGGCCAGCAACGCCCGCGCCTCGATCGGATCACCGAGCCGCGTCCCGGTGCCGTGCGCCTCCACCACATCCACCTCGTCCGCGGACAACCGCGCACTGGCGAGCGCCTGCCGGATCACCCGCTCCTGCGCCGGCCCGCTCGGCGCGGTCAGACCGTTCGACGCACCGTCCTGATTGATCGCACTGCCCCGGATCACCGCGAGGACCTCGTGCCCGCGCCGCCGCGCATCGCTCAGCCGCTCGACCAGCAACAACCCCACACCCTCGGACCAGCCCGCGCCGTCCGCCTCCGCGGAGAACGACTTGCACCGCCCATCCGACGACAGGCCGCCCTGCCGCCCGAACTCCACGATCGTCATGGGCGAGGTCATCACCGTCACGCCACCGGCCAGCGCCAGATCACAATCACCGTCCCGCAACGACTGGATCGCCGAGTGCAATGCCACCAGCGACGACGAACACGCCGTGTCCAGCGTCACCGCCGGCCCTTCGAGCCCGAACGTGTACGCCACCCTGCCGGACGCGATGCTGGACGCGGTGCCGATCATCAGGTGGCCCGCGACCTCCTCCGGCAGATCCTTGCCCAATCCGTAGCCGACCGTGGTGACGCCGACGAAGACGCCGGTGCGCGAACCCCGCAGCGACAGCGGGTCGATCCCGGCCTCCTCGAAGGTCTTCCATGCCGTCTCCAGCAGGAGCCGTTGCTGCGGCTCCATGCCGAGCGCCTCACGAGGTGAGATGCCGAAGAGGTCCGCGTCGAAATCGCCGGCGTCGGTGAGGAAGCCGCCCGCCCACGCCGGGTCGTCCCCGGGCACCTCCCAGCCCCTGTCCGTGGGCAGCGGGGTGATCGCGTCCTGGCCGGTGGTGACCAGCCGCCACAGGTCGGCCGGTGAGCGCACGTCGCCGGGGTAGCGGCAGGCCATCGACACGATGGCGATCGGCTCGTCGGCCGCCGCCTCCATCTCGCGTACCCGCTGGCGGGTCTGGTGCAGTTCGGCGATCACCCGGCTCAGGTACTCGCGGAGTTTCTGCTCATCTGTCATAGGAACGTCGCCTCTCCCGGATTGTCATCGGCTCCCAGGCACCCCGGCTCACGACAGGCCCAGGTCCCGATCGACCAGGTCGAAAAGCTCTTCGTTGGTGGCCGTGCTGAGTCTTTCCCGCAGCTCATCGCCGGTGGCGCCGGCGCCGCCGACGGTGCGCTGGCGGGCGAGCAGCGCCTCCAGGCGCAGGACGACGCGGACCCGGTCGATGTCGTCGTCCGGCCGGTCCAGCAGCGCCTGCTCGAGCAGGTCCAGTTCTTCGGCGGAGGGCAACTCCGCCTCCTGGCCGGAGGGCAGGACCGCTTCGCGTAGGTGATCGGCGAGCAGCACCGGCGTCGGGTGGTCGAAGACCATGGTGGCCGGCAGGGTCAGGCCGGTGGCCTCGCCGAGCCGGTTGCGCAGTTCCACGGCGGTCAGCGAGTCGAAACCGCACTCGCGGAACGGCCTGCCGATCTCGATCGCGTTCGGCGTGTCGTGCCCGAGCACCGCTGCCGCGTGCGCCCGGACCAGGTCCAGGAGGTGGAGTTCCCGATCGCCGGGCGGCAGTCCGGCGAGCTTCTGCCGCAGGGCGGCGAGCCGGTCGGCGTTCGGGGCGACAGCGGGCGTGCTCGCCGTAAGCTGCCGCGCCTCGGGGATCTCGTCGAAGAACCGGCTGGGCCGCAAGGCGGTGAAGGCGGGCACGAACCGGTCCCACGCGATGTCGGCGACGGTCACCGTCCCGGTGTCCTGGTCCATCGCGTGTTGGAGCGCCCGCATCGCCGGGTCCGGTGCCAGGAGCGCGATGCCGCGCCGCCGCATCGGTTCCTTGATCGCCTGGTCGACCATGCCGCCGCCGTCCCACGGCCCCCAGGCGACCGAGATCGCCCGTACGCCTTCCGCGCCGCGCCGCTGGGCGAGCGCGTCCAGGTAGGCGTTCGCGGCCGCGTAGCCGGCCTGCTCTCCGACACCCCAGATGCCGGCGATGGAGGAGAAGTAGACGACCGCGTCCAGGCGGCGCGGGTCGAGCAGCTCGTCCAGGTGCCGGGCGCCCGCGATCTTGGCGGCGGCGGTCCGGCCGAGCTCGGCCAGGGTGGTCTCGGTCAGCGGCGCGGAGGTGCTGACGCCCGCGGCGTGCACGACCGCCCGGAGCGGGGGTTCCTGCGCGCCGAGCCGATGGATCAGCCGGGCGACGTCCGCGCGTTCGGCCATGTCGCAGGCGGCGACCGTGACTCTGGCACCGAGGGTCGTCAGGTCGGCTTCCAGCTCGGTCAGGCCGGGTGCTTCGCGTCCGGCGCGGCTGACCAGCACCACGTGTTCGGCGCCGCGCCGGGCGAGCCAGCGCGCGACGTGCGCGCCCAGCGCGCCCGTGCCGCCGGTAACCAGGACGGTGCCGCGCGGGCGCCATTGCGGCGCGTCCGGGTCTCCCGCCGGTGCCCGCAGGAGCCTGCGCGCGAATGTCCCGTCGGGGCGGATCGCGAGCTGGTCCTCGCCCTCGCCCTGGCAGAGCAGGCCGATGAGGGTGTCGACCGCGGCCGTGTCGGCTCTGGAGGAAGGGTCGGTATCCGAGGGAAGGCCGACGTCCGAGCGAAGGCCGGCATCCGAGGAGGGGCAGATGTCCGGGGGGAGGTCGATGAGGCCGCCCCACAGGTACGGGTGCTCCAGGGCCGCCACCCGGCCCAGCCCCCAGACCGGCGCCTGCGACGGGCTCGCCGGAGGCTCGTACTCCTCGGTCGACACCGCGCCTCGTGTCACGCACCACACCGGAGCCGTGACTCCGGCCTGTACGGCGGCCTGCACGAGCAGCAGCGTCGCCGCCGTCCCCGCGGGCAGCTCCGGGCAGGCGGGGTGTGGGCTCTCGTCCAGGGCCAGCAGCGAGAGCAGGCCGGCGGGCGGCGCTCCGTCACCCGTGGCCCGCAACAGGCGGGCGGCCAGCTCCGTGTGGTCCGTCACGTCAGCGGGCACGGTCACCGTCACCACGTCGCCGCCCCGGTGGAGCAGGCCGTCGCGGCAGGAGCGGACGATCCCACTGTCGGCGAGGGAGTCCGGGACCACCATCAGCCAGACGCCCGAGACGACCGGGACGGGCAGGCCCGGCACCGGCTCCCAGCCGACGCGGTAACGCCATCGGGAGACCTCGGCGCTCTCCTGACTCTGCCGGAGCCAGGAGGCCAGCAGCGGCAGCGTTTTCCGCAGCGACGAGCGCACGTCCGGGTCGCTCACGTCGAGCCGGTCGCTGAGGGAGTCGGCGTCCTCGCGGGCGATCGCCTGCCACAAACCCGTCTCACCGGAAGGTCCGGCCGCCGGAGGCTCAGCCGGATACAGCCAGAACCGCTCGTGCTGGAACGGGTAGACCGGCAGCTCCACCCGCCGGCCGTGACCGGCGAACAGCCTCTGCCAGTCCACGGTGGCTCCACGGGTCCAGAGCTCGGCCAGCGCGGCCGAAAACGCCTCGTTGTCGTCCCTCCCCTTGCGGAGCGCCGCCGTGACGGTGAGGCCCGCGGAGGCGGGCAGGCTCTCCCGGGCCAGGCCGGTGAGCACACCGTCGGGGCCGAGCTCCAGGAACCGGGTCACGCCCTGGTCCCGCAGGTGCCCGACACCGTCGGCGAATCTCACCGTCTCGCGCACCTGCCGGACCCAATAGTCCGGGGAAGTGAGCAGTCCGGGGTCGGCCACCGTCCCGGTCAGGTTCGACACGATCGGGATCCGCGGCTCCGAGAACGTCACCTTCTCCAGCACCGCGGCGAACTCGGCCAGCATCGGCTCCATGAGCCGGGAATGGAACGCGTGCGACACCGTCAACCGGCTCGTCTTACGGCCCCGCGTGGCCCAGTGGGCCGCCAACTCGTCGATCACCTCGGCATCGCCGGAGACCACGACCGAGTCCGGACCGTTGACCGCCGCGACGTCCACCCGGTCGTCGGTCAGCTCGTCCTCGGTCGCCTGGACGGCCAGCATCGCGCCACCGGCGGAGAGGGCCTGCATCAGGCGGCCCCGCGCCGCCACCACCGCGCACGCGTCTTCGAGCGAGAACACCCCCGCGCAGTGCGCGGCGGCGAGCTCGCCGATCGAATGCCCCAGCAGGAAGTCGGGCACCACGCCGAATGACTCGAGCAGGCGGAACAGCGCCACCTCGACGGCGAACAGGCCCGCCTGCGCCCACATCGTCCGATCCAGGTCCGCGCCCTCGAACACCGCGTCTTTGACGGGCAGGTCGAACTCCGCGCACACCGCGTCGAACGCCTCCGCGAACACCGGGAACGCCTCGTACAACCCGCGGCCCATCCCGGCCCGCTGCGCTCCCTGACCGGTGAACAGGAACGCGGACCGGCCCTCGCCGGTCACCCCCGCGACCACGCGGCCGCTGGGCCGCTCGTCCGCGAGCGCGGCGAGACCGCCGGCGAGGCCGTCCCTCCCGGCGCCGAGCACCACGGCGCGATGCTCAAGCGCGGCACGCGCCAGCAGGGACCGGCCGACGTCGACCGGGTCCGGCGCCCCGGGCTCGGTGACGACGTCGTGCAGCCGGGAGGCGTGCGCGCGCAGAGCGTCCGCGGTGCGGGCGGCCAGCAGCCACGGCACCACGCCGGGCGCCGGGCCGTCCGGAGCCTGCGCGGCCTCCGCCTCGGGGGCCTGTTCGACGATGACGTGGGCGTTGGTGCCGCTGATCCCGAACGAGGAGACACCGGCCCGGCGGGGCCGATCCGTGGAAGGCCACGGCCGGGACTCGGTCAGCAGCTCCACCGCGCCCGCGGACCAGTCGACCTGCGGGGTGGGTTCATCGGCGTGCAGGGTGGGCGGCAGCACGCCGTGGCGCATCGCCTGCACCATCTTGATCACACCGGCGACGCCCGCCGCCGCCTGCGTGTGCCCGATGTTCGACTTGACCGACCCCAGCCACAGCGGACGATCCCGCTCCTGGCCGTAGGTGGCGAGCAGCGCCTGCGCCTCGATCGGATCGCCGAGCTTCGTGCCGGTGCCGTGCCCTTCCACCGCGTCCACGTCGGACGGGGACAGCCGCGCGTTCGCCAGCGCGTCCCGGATCACCCGCTGCTGCGACGGGCCGTTCGGCGCTGTGAGCCCGCTCGAGGCGCCGTCCTGGTTGACCGCGCTGCCACGGATCACCGCGAGAACCTGATGCCCGTGCCGCTGCGCGTCCGACAGGCGTTCCAGCAGGAGCATGCTCACGCCCTCGGCCCAGCCCGTGCCGTCCGCCGAGGCGCCGAAGGACTTGCACCGGCCGTCCGAGGCGAGCCCGCCCTGCCGGTCGAAGCCCACGAAGGTGTCGGGGGAGGCCATCACGGTCGCGCCGCCGGCGAAGGCCAGCGTCGACTCGCCCGACCGCAGCGACTGGCAGGCCAGGTGCACCGCCACCAGCGACGACGAACACGCCGTGTCCACCGTGACCGCGGGCCCTTCCAACCCGAAGGTGTAGGAGATCCGGCCGGAGGCGACGCTGCCCATGTTGCCGATGCCCAGGTACGCCTCCACTCCTTCGGGGACGGCGATCACGCGGGCGCTGTAGTCGTGGTACATCAATCCGGCGAAGACACCGGTACGGCTGCCGCGCAGAGAGTGCGGGTCGATGCCGCCGCGCTCGCACACCTCCCAGCACGCCTCCAGCAGCAGGCGGTGTTGCGGGTCCATCGCCATCGCCTCGCGCGGAGACACGCCGAACAGCCCGGGGTCGAACGCGTCGGCGTCGTAGAGGAAGCCGCCGCTGCGCGCGAACGGGGCCGTCTCGTCGACGCGCCAACCGCGGTCGTCGGGGAAGGCGGAGATCGCGTCAACGCCTTCGGAGGTCAGCCGCCACAACGCGTCCGGGCTGTCCACGCCGCCGGGCAGTCTGCAGGCCATGCCGACGATCGCGATCGGCTGCCGCTCCGCCGACTCGGTGACGCGCAGCCGTTGACGGGTCTGATGCAGCTCGGCTGTGACCCGCTTGAGGTAGTCACGCAGCTTCTGCTCGTCCGCCATCTGGGCCTCACAAGGTCTCGGGGTGGGCTGGGCAGGGGATCACGAAGCGCCCAGTTCCTTGTCGATGAAGTCGAAGATCTCGTCGTCGGTGGCCGTGTCGATGCTGGCCACGACAGCCGGTGTGGAGGGCGCGGAAGCGCCGTCGTCGAAGCGGGCGAGCATCGCCTGCAACCGCCGGACGAGCTTCCTGCGGTCTGCCTCCTCGGTGGCGGCGAGCCCGGTCTCGATCTGGTCCACCTGCTCGGCGAGCAGGGCCGCGGCGGCCGCCGCCTGGGTGGGCGCGATCCGGTCGGCCAGGTATTCGGCGAGCCGGGCCGCCGAGGGCTGGTCGAACACCAGCGTCGCCGGCAGGCGCAGCCCGGTGCGGGCGCCGAGCCGGTTGCGCAGCTCGACGGCGGTGAGGGAGTCGAACCCGAGGTCGCCGAAGCTTCGCTCGGGCGTGATGGCATCGACGGTGGCGTGCCCCAGGACCTGGGCGACCTCGGCCCGCACCGCCTCCAGGATGAGCCGGGCCTGCTCGGCGGGTGGCCGCCCGGTCAGCCGCCGCAGCAGCTGCGGGCCTTCCGCCCGCGCGTTCGCCCGCCTCAGGCCGCCCGGCAGCAGGCCGCGCAGCATCGGCGGCACGGCGACGTCGCCGGATCCGGCCGTCGGGAGTTTCAGCCGGATCGGCACGACGTGCGCGTGCCGCCCGGTGATGGCCGCGTCGTAGAGCGCCAGTCCCTGCTCGGCGGTGAGCGCGCCGCCGAGCCGTGCCGCCCGGTCGCCGAGGTGCTCGGTCATCGCGCTGGCCTGCTCCCACATGCCCCACGCGAGCGACACTCCAGGGAGCCCGAGCGCCCGCCTGCGCGCCGCCAGTGCGTCCAGGAACGCGTTCGCCGCCGCGTAGTTGCCCTGTCCCGGACTGCCGAGCGTCCCGGCCGCCGAGGAGAAGAGCACGAACATCGTCAGGTCCAGGCTTGCGGTGAGCTCGTGCAGGTTCACCGCCGCGTCGACCTTCGCGCGCAGGACTCTCGCCAGCCGCTCCGGGTTCAGCGCCTCGACCACACCGTCGTCCAGGACGCCCGCGGCGTGCACCACGCCCGTCAGCGGGTGTTCGGCCGGGATCCGGGCGAGCACCTCCTCCAGCGCGGCCCGGTCGGCGGCGTCGCACGCCACCACCTCGGCGTCCGCGCCGAGCTCCGTCAGCTCGGCCACCAGATCCGCCGCGCCGGGGCTGTCCGTCCCGCGCCGGCTCAGCAGCAGCAGGTGCCGCACGTCGTACGCCGTGACCAGGTGCCGGGCCAGCAGGCCGCCGAGCGTCCCGGTGCCGCCGGTGAGGAGGACGGTGCCCGCCTGCCGAGCCACCGGCCGGGTACTGGCCGATACACGGGCCAGGCGTGGCGCCCACGCCTGCCCGCCCCTGACCGCCAGCTGCGGTTCGGTGCCCGTCACGAACGGCTTCCACTCGTCTGTGTCCGTGTCGGTGTCGACCAGGAGGAACCGGTCCGGGTGCTCCGACTGCGCCGACCGCAGCAGGCCCCATGCGGCCGCGCCCGCCAGGTCCCGCGCCTCGCCGGCCGGGTCCACCGCGCCGGAGGTCAGCAGCACCAGCCGGGAGGAGTCGAAGCGCGCGTCACCGAGCCACGTCTGTACGGCATGCAGCGCCTCAGAGGTCACCCGGAGGACGTCGGCGGCCACGTCGGTCTCTCCGCCGCCGGCCAGCGGCAGGACCACGACCGGTGGCACCGCCGCGCCGTCGTCGACGGCGGAGAGCAGGGATTCCAAGGAGGAGATCTCGACCCACGAGGAAGTGTCGCCGGCCGCCGGCCCAGTCGTCGGCACGGTCGTTCGCGTCCACTCCACTACGAAGAGCGAGTCGTCGGTGGTCCTGGCGGCCGCCGCCAGTTGGTCTGCGGCGATCTCACGCATGACCAGGGACTCGATGGACGCGACCGGTGCACCGGTCATGTCCGCGGTCTGTATCTCGACACCGTCGCCGACCGCGGTCATGGCCACCCGAAGCATCGAGGCTCCGGCGGCATGCAGCCGCACGCCCGTCCACGCGAACGGCAACCGCGTCCCCTGACCACCGGCGGCGACGAGCCCGCTGACATGCAGCGCCGCGTCCAGCAACGCCGGATGTATCCCGAACTCGGCCGCTTCGGCTACCGCCTCCTCCGGCAACGCGACCTCGGCGAACACCCGCTCACCGTCCCGCCACGCCGCCCGCACCCCCTGGAACAGGGGGCCGTAGCCGTACCCGCCCTCTTCAAGAGCGTCGTAGAACCCCTCCAGCGGCACCGCCACCGCACCCAGCGGCGGCCACACCGCAAGATCCACGCCTTGCGGCATGGAATCGGCCGACAGCGCGCCGGTCGCGTGGCAGATCCACGGCCCGTCCTCGCCCGCGTCCGGCCGGGAGTGGATCTCCACCCGGCGCTCGCCGTCCTCACCCGGGGCAGTCACGTGAACCTGGACCTGCACCCCGCCGTGTGGTGGGAGTTGTAGCGGCGCCTGCACAACGAGCTCCCGCAGAGTCAGGCACCCCACCTGCTCACCGGCCCGCAACGCCATCTCCACCAGCGCCGTCCCCGGCACCAGCACCTGCCCGTGGATCGCATGATCGGCCAGCCACGAATGCGTCGCCAACGACAACCGCCCCGTCATCAGGACGGCGCCCTCACCGGCCAGCGCCACCGCCGCACCCAGCAACGGATGCCCCGCCGCGGCCAGGCCCACGGCGCCCACATCACCCGTCACGGCAGCGGGCTCCGGCCAGTACCGCTCACGCTGGAACGCGTAGGTCGGCAGTTCCACTCGACGGCCGGTCGGCAGGACGGACGTCCAGTCGAGGTCGCCGCCGACCGTCCACAACCGGCCCAGCGCCGCCAGGGCCGTCTCCGCCTCATCCCGATCGCGGCGCAACACCGGAGCGAACACAGCCTCGTCGACCGACTGCTGGGCCAGCGCGCAGAGCACCCCGTCCGGGCCCAGCTCCACGAACCGGGTCACGTCCCGCTCGGCCAGGCTCCTGACCCCGTCGGCGAAGCGGACCGCCTCGCGCACCTGCCGGACCCAATAGTCAGGGGACGTGAGCAGCCCAGGATCGGCCAACTCGCCGGTCAGGTTCGACACGATCGGGATCCGCGGCTCGTCGAACG
>NZ_BBYM01000076.1 GCF_001570405.1 Microtetraspora niveoalba
CCGCCCCTGCTGCGCGGCCTGGTGCGTCCCGCGATCCGGCGGGCCGCCGGCCGCGACGCGGACGGGCCCACCTCCACGGCGCGCCGCCTGCACGGCCTCGAGGCCGCCGAGCGGCGGCGGATCCTGCTCGACCTGGTCCTGACGAACGCCGCGACCGTGCTGGGCCACCCGGACGCCGGCACGATCGAACCGAAGCAGGCGTTCAAGGACCTCGGGGTCGACTCGCTGACCGCGGTGGAGCTGCGCAACCGGCTGAACGCCGCCACCGGCCTGCGACTGCCCGCGACCCTGGTCTTCGACTATCCGGCGCCTGACCTGCTCGCCGACCACCTCGCCACCCTGCTGGCCGGCGTGACCGCGGCGGCGCCGGAGACACGCCCCGCGACCGCCGCCGACCCCGGCGAACCGATCGCGATCGTCGGCATGTCGTGCCGTTACCCGGGCGGCGTCGAGTCGCCCGGCGACCTGTGGCGGCTCGTGCTCGCCGGCGGCGACGGGATCGGCGCCTTCCCGGCCGACCGGGGCTGGGACGTCGACGGCACCGGCGCCCCGTACTCGCGGCTGGGCGGCTTCGTCGACGACGTGGCCGGGTTCGACGCGGCGCTGTTCGGCATCTCGCCACGCGAGGCGCTGGCGATGGACCCGCAGCAGCGGCTGCTGCTGGAGGCGGCGTGGGAGGCGTTCGAGTCGGCGGCCCTCGACCCCGGGGCGGTCAAGGGCGCCCCGATCGGCGTGTTCGCCGGCGCCGCCCCGTCGTACTACGGCGTCACCACCGACCTTCCGGAGGATGTGGCGGGCTACCAGCTCACCGGTGGCGCGATCAGCGTGTTGTCCGGCCGCGTGTCCTACGTGTTCGGCCTGGAGGGCCCCGCCGTCACGGTCGACACCGCGTGCTCGTCGTCGCTGGTGGCGCTGCACCTGGCGGTGCAGGCGCTGAGGTCCGGCGAGTGCGAGATGGCGCTGGCGGGCGGTGTGACGGTGATGGCCGGCGTCGGCGTGTTCAGCGAGTTCAGCCGCATGGACGGCATGGCCGCGGACGGCCGGTGCAAACCCTTCGCGGAATCGGCGGACGGCACCGGCTGGGGTGAGGGGGTCGGACTGCTGCTGGTCGAGCGGCTTTCCGACGCGCGGCGCCTGGGGCACCGTGTGCTCGCCGTGATCCGCGGCAGCGCGGTCAACCAGGACGGCGCGTCCAACGGCCTCACCGCGCCGAACGGCCCCTCCCAGCAGCGGGTGATCCGGCAGGCGCTGGCCAACGCCCGCCTCTCCCCGTCCGAGGTCGACGCGGTGGAGGCGCACGGCACGGGCACGAGACTCGGCGACCCGATCGAGGCGCAGGCGCTGCTGGACACCTACGGCCGCGACCGGCCCGAGGGGTGCCCGCTGTGGCTCGGCTCGGTGAAGTCGAACATCGGGCACACCCAGGCCGCCGCCGGCGTGGCCGGCGTGATCAAGATGGTGCAGGCGATGCGGCACGGCGTGCTGCCGCCCACCCTGCACGTGGACCAGCCGACGTCGCACGTCGACTGGTCGGCGGGCACGGTCGAGCCGCTGACCTCCGCGCGGTCCTGGCCGGAGGCCGGCCGGCCGCGACGGGCGGGCGTGTCGTCGTTCGGCATCAGCGGCACCAACGCGCACGTCATCCTGGAGCAGGCGCCGGACGAGCCGAGCGCGCCGGACGAGCCGAGCGCGCCGGGGGAGCCGTACGACCCGCGGGAGCCGGAGACGGTCCCCTGGGTGCTCGCGGCCCGCACGCCGGACGGGCTCGCGGCCCAGGCGGATCGGCTGCGCGCCTTCGTCGCCGGTGATCCGGGGCTCACACCCCAGGACGTCGGCCGCGCGCTGCT
This sequence comes from Microtetraspora niveoalba, assembly GCF_001570405.1. Taxonomy (GTDB): domain Bacteria; phylum Actinomycetota; class Actinomycetes; order Streptosporangiales; family Streptosporangiaceae; genus Microtetraspora; species Microtetraspora niveoalba. The sequence goes on from NZ_BBYM01000076.1 coordinate 1,848, forward strand.
CGCCCGCACCCCACTCGCCCACCGGGCGGTCGTCCTCGGCGGCGACCGGGACATGCTGCTCAGCGGACTCGGGGCGCTCGCCCGCGGTGAGGCGCCGGCCGGTGTGGTGTGCGGCGCCGCCGGCACGGCTCGGACCGCCGGCGACGTCGTGTTCGTCTTCCCCGGCCAGGGCTCCCAGTGGGCGGGCATGGCCCGGGAGCTCACGCGGACGTCGCCGGTGTTCCGGCGGCGGCTGGAGGAATGCGCGGCGGCGCTGGCCCCGTACGTGTCGTGGTCGCCGGCCGACGTGCTGGACGGCGTCCCGGGCGCGCCCGGGCTCGACCGGGTCGACGTGGTGCAGCCCGTGCTCTGGGCGGTGATGGTGTCGCTGGCCGAGGTGTGGCGGTCGTACGGCGTGCGCCCGTCGGCCGTCGTCGGGCACTCTCAGGGCGAGATCGCCGCCGCGGTCGTCGGGGGCGGGCTCTCGCTGGAGGACGGTGCCCGCGTGGTGGCGTTGCGCAGCCGGGCGCTGACCGCGCTTTCCGGCACGGGAGGGATGGTCTCGGTGGCGCTCGGCTGCCGGGAGGCCGAGGAACTGCTCGCGCCGTACGAGGACCGGCTGTCGGTCGCGGCCGTCAACGGGCCGTCGTCGACGGTGGTGGCCGGCGACGCCGGCGCCGTCGAGGAGTTGCTCGCGATCTGCGAGGCCCGTGAGGTGCGGGCGCGGCGCGTTCCGGTGGACTACGCGTCCCACTCGGCGCAGGTGGAGCGGATCCGCGACCGGATCCTCATCGACCTCGCCGAGATCACGCCCGGGCCGTCCGCTGTGCCGATGTACTCGACCGTGACCGGCGAAGTGGCCGGCACCGCGGGCATGGACGCCGGGTACTGGTGTGAGAACCTGCGCTCCACGGTCCGGTTCGAGGACGCCGTCCGGCGCCTGCTGGCCGACGGCCACGGCGTGTTCCTCGAGGTCAGCCCGCACCCGGTGCTGACCTTCTCGGTCGGCGAGACGGCCGAGGACGCCGGGGTCGGGGTGGTCGCGGCCGGCACGCTGCGGCGCGACGACGGCGGCCTCCCGCGTCTGCTGACCGCACTGGCCGAGCTCTGGACCGCGGGCGTGGAGGTCGACTGGTCCCGGGCGTTCACCGGCGGCCGCCGAGTCGACCTGCCGACGTATGCCTTCCAGCGCGACCGATACTGGCTGGACCCGGCGCCGGCCGTATCGGCGCCCGCCGCCGCGGATCCGGACGAGGCCGGGTTCTGGGACGCCGTGGAACGCGGCGACCTGACCGGACTCGCCGGCACGCTCGAGGTGGAGTCCCACGCGCTGGACGCGGTGCTCCCGGCGCTCACCGCGTGGCGCGCGCGGCGACGCCAGGACTCGGCGATCGACACCTGGCGCTATCGCGTGGACTGGACGCCGATGGCCGGGCTGCCCGCCACGGGGCTGCTGTCCGGCACCTGGCTCATCGTCGCGCCGCCGCGGTCCGGCCGCACCGAATGGGCGGCCACCGCTCTCCGCGCGGCCGGGGCCGGCACGATCGAGCTGACACTCGGCGACGCCGACTCGAACCGGGACGCGCTGGCCGGCCGACTGCGCGAGGCGCTCGCCGCCCCGGAGCAGGTGTCCGGGGTCCTGTCGCTGGTCGGCACGGCCGACGCCGAGCTGCCCGGCTCCGCCGTGCCCGCGGGCCTCACCGGCACGGTGACGCTGATCCAGGCCCTCGGCGACGCCGGCGTCGACGCGCCGCTCTGGGCGGTGACCCGCGGCGCGGTGTACGTCGGCGACGACGACAGCGTGGACAACCCGGCGCAGGCCCCGGTCTGGGGAGTCGGGCGGGTGGCAGCCCTGGAGCATCCGCGGCGGTGGGGCGGTCTGATCGACCTTCCGGCCGTCGCCGACGCCCGTGCGGGCGACCGGATGACCGTCATGCTGACCGGGGACACCGGCGAGGACCAGGTGGCGATCCGCGAGACGGGCATCTTCGCCAGGCGGCTGGTCCGCGCGCCGCTCGACACCGCCGCACCCGCGCCGGACCAGTGGCGCCCCACCGGGACGGTGCTGGTCACCGGCGGGACCGGCGCCCTCGGCGCCCGGACGGCCCGCTGGCTGGCCGGACGGGGCGCGCCGCACCTCCTGCTGACCAGCCGGCGCGGCGCGAGCGCACCCGGCGCCGACGCGCTGGTGGACGAGCTCACCGCGCTCGGCGCCCGGGTCACCCTCGCCGCGTGTGATGTGGCCGACCGCGACTCCCTCGCCGGGGTGCTGGCCGCGATACCGGCGGACCTGCCGCTGACCGCGGTGATGCACGCCGCCGGCGTCGGCGGCACGGGCGCGCTGGACGAGATCGACGCGCCGCACCTGGAGACGATCCTCGGCGCGAAGGTCGCGGGCACGCTCCACCTGCACGAGCTGACCCGCGACCTCGCCCTGGAACAGTTCGTCGTCTTCTCCTCCGGAGCCGCGGTCTGGGGCGGCGGCGGACAGGGCGCCTACGCCGCCGGCAACGCGTTCTTGGACGCTCTCGTACGGCACCGCCGCGACCTGGGCCTGCCCGGCACGTCCGTGGCCTGGGGCTCCTGGGCCGAGGCCGGACTGGCCGCGGACGGGGACGCGGAACGGCTGCTGCGCCGCGGCGTGATCCCGATGGATCCCGCGCTGGCCGTCCGGGCCCTCGCACAGGCGACAGATCGGGGAGAGACCGGCCTGGTCGTGGCCCACCTGGACTGGCACGTCTTCGGCGCCGCGTACACCTCCGGCAGGCCCAGCCCGCTGCTGGCCGCGCTGCTGCCGGACGAGGCGCCGGAGCCGACCGCGGGGGAGAGCGCGGAGGCGGCGTCCGCGCTCGTCACCCGTCTGGCCGCCGCTCCGCCCAGGCGACGACGGCAGATCCTGCTGGACCTGGTCCGTTCCGAGGCGGCCGCCGTTCTCCGCTACCGCGACGGGCAGACCATCGAGGCCGGGCACGCGTTCAAGGATCTCGGCTTCGACTCGCTCACCGCCGTCGAACTGCGGGACCGGCTCAGCCGGGCCACCGGCCTGCGGCTCCCGGTGAGCCTGGTCTTCAACCACCGCACCCCCACGGGGGTGGCCGCCCATCTGGGCACCGAGCTGGGCGTCGCGGACGACCCCCGGGGCGCCGACGACGCCGGCGATGCCGCGATCCGCGACGCGCTGGCGACCATCCCGATCGCACGTCTGCGGGAGGCCGGACTTGTGGACACCCTGATGCACCTCGCCGGAGCCACCGGCGCGCCGTCACCGGAGCCGGCCGGCGAGCCCGGCCCGCTCGACGATCTGGACGCCGACGCGTTGATCGCGATGGCACTCGAAACCAGCAGAAACGACGCCTGAGCCGTGGAGAACTCGATGAACAGTCATGGGGACAAGGCCGTCGAAGCCCTGCGTGCCTCGCTCAAGGAAGTCGAACGCCTCCGCCGGCAGAACCGGGAGATCCTGGCGGCGGCCCGCGAACCGATCGCGATCGTCGCCATGAGCTGCCGCCTGCCCGGCGGTGTCGGCGGGCCGGACGACCTGTGGCGGCTGGTCGCGGAGGGCGCCGACGCGATCGTGGACTTCCCGGACGACCGCGGATGGGACGAACCCGACCCCGGCTCGGCGAACTACACGCGCCGGGGCGGCTTCGTCCATGACGCGGCGGACTTCGACGCCGCGCTGTTCGGCATCAGCCCCCGTGAGGCGATGGCGATGGACCCGCAGCAGCGGCTGCTGCTTGAGGCGGCGTGGGAGACCTTCGAGACGGCGGGCATCGACCCGCACTCCCTCGCGGGCAGCGACACCGGGGTCTTCGTCGGCGCCTCGCCCTCCGGCTACGACTCGGTCGGCGGCATGCCGGAGAACACCGAGGGCTATCACCTGACCGGCACCGCGAGCGGCGTGCTCTCCGGGCGCCTGTCCTACGTGTTCGGCCTGGAGGGCCCGGCGGTCACCGTGGACACCGCCTGCTCGTCGTCGCTGGTGGCCCTGCACCTCGCCGTCCAGGCGCTCAGGCAGGGCGAGTGCGGCCTGGCCCTGGTCGGCGGCGTCGCGGTGATCACCACACCGGCGGGGTTCGCCGAGTTCGCCAAGCAGGGCGGCATGGCCTCCGACGGGCGGTGCAAGTCGTTCTCCGCCGACGCGGACGGCACCGGCTGGGGCGAGGGTGTCGGCGTCCTGCTGCTGGAGCGGCTCTCCGACGCGCGACGGCTCGGGCACGACGTGCTCGCGGTCGTGCGCGGCAGCGCGGTCAACCAGGACGGCGCGTCGAACGGCCTCACCGCCCCGAACGGCCCCTCCCAGCAGCGGGTCATCCGCCAGGCGCTCGCCAACGCCCACCTCACCGCGTCCGACGTCGACGCGGTGGAGGCCCACGGCACCGGCACCCGCCTCGGCGACCCGATCGAGGCCGAGGCGCTGCAGGCCACCTACGGGCAGGACCGCCCAGAGGGTCGTCCGTTGTGGCTCGGCTCGGTCAAGTCGAACATCGGGCACACCCAGGCCGCGTCCGGCGTCGTCGGCGTCATCAAGAGCGTGCTGGCCCTGCGCCACGGACTGCTGCCGCGAACGCTGCACGTGGACGAACCGACCCCGCACGTCGAGTGGGCGGGCGGCGGCGTCCGGCTGCTGACCGAGGCCCGGCCGTGGCCCCGCGCGGACCGGCCCCGGCGCATCGGCGTCTCCGCGTTCGGGGTCAGCGGTACCAACGCCCACGTGGTGCTGGAGGACGGCCCGGCCGTGGCCGAGCCGCCCGCCGAACCCGCGCCGGCGCCGCTGCCGCTGCCGTGGCCGGTGTCCGGCCGGACCGCGGAGGCGATGCGCGCGCAGGCCGTACGGCTCGGCGCTCACCTGGAGGCACGGCCCGCCGACGATCCGGCTGATGTGGCGTGGTCGCTGGCGACGACGCGGGCGGCGCTGGACCACCGTGCGGTGGTGATCGGATCCGATCGGGACGGCCTGCGTGATGGGCTCGGTGCGCTGGCCGCGGGCGTGCCGGGTGCAGGTGTGGTCTCCGGCGCCGTGAGTGAGGGCCGGACCGCGTTCCTGTTCACGGGGCAAGGGGCGCAGCGGGCCGGGATGGGCCGCGAGCTGTATGCGCGGTTCCCGGTGTTCGCGGACGCGTTCGACGCGGTGTGCGCGGAGCTGGACCTGCGGCTCGATCGGCCGGTCCGGGATGTCGTGTTCGACGGGGCGGATCTCGATCAGACCGTGTGGGCGCAGGCCGGATTGTTCGCGGTCGAGGTGGCGTCGTTCCGGTTGCTGGAGTCGCTCCAGGTGGTTCCGGACTTCCTGCTGGGCCATTCGATCGGTGAGATCGCGGCGGCGCACTGCGCCGGGGTGTTGTCGCTGCCGGATGCGTGTGCGCTGGTTGCGGCGCGGGGCCGGCTGATGCAGGCGCTCCCGTCGGGTGGCGCGATGCTCGCCGTGCAGGCGTCGGAGGACGAGGTCCGGGAGATGGTCGCGGGTCTGGTGGACATCGCGGCGGTCAACGGCCCGAACTCGGTGG
>NZ_BBYM01000077.1 GCF_001570405.1 Microtetraspora niveoalba
GGGTGCCGCCCGGGGCGCCGGCCGGGGCGGACGCCGTCGCCGGCGCGGGGTCGGCGTCGGTCGCGGCGATCTCCGGCGCCGGCAGGGGAGTGCGGGGGGACACAGACATCTGGGGCTGTTGCTCCTGGAGGGACTAAACGGGGACAAGTGGGACAGTAGCCGGAAGTTAGGCACAACATCAACCGAGTTTTGTAACTCTAAATGAATAAGTCGTTGTACTTCGGTGGCTAGATGTGCTTCACTTTCGCACGATGTCACGACTTGCTACTACCGGTGAAGTCCTCCAGCTCGTCCGGAGCGGGGAGGCGGTGACCCGCGCCGAGATCGGCCGCGTGACCGGGCTGTCCCGTCCCGCCGTAGCGCACCGGGTCGCCGAGTTGCTGCAACGCGGCCTGATCGTCGAGGACGCCGAAGGGCCGTCCACCGGCGGCAGGCCGCCCGTCCGGCTGCGCTTCAACGCCGCCGGAGGCGTGGTCCTGGTCGCCTCGCTCGGCGCCAAGCGCACCCAGATCGCCGTCTGCGACCTGTCGGGGGAGGCGCTCGCGCGCACGGACGTCGAGATCGACGTCGAGGAGGGGCCCGACGTGGTCCTCCCGCTGGTCATGGACACCTGGGAGAAGCTGCTCGACGGCAGGGACGACGTCGTCGGCGTCGGCCTGGGCGTCCCCGCCACCGTCGAGTTCGCCGCCGGTCGCACGGAGAGCGCCCGCGTCATGGCGAGCTGGACCGGCGTCGTGATCCCGCCCGTCATCGCGAGCCGGTTCCCCGTCCCCGTCCTGGTCGACAATGACGTCAACGTCATCGCCATGGGCGAGCACCGCGTGGCGTACGCGTCGGAGCTCGGCGACCTGCTGTTCGTCAAGGTCTCCACCCGCATCGGCGCCGGGGTGATCTCCGGCGGCGGCATCCTCCGCGGCGCGCTCGGAGCGGCGGGCGAGATCGGGCACATCCCGGTCAGGGACGGCGGGGGAGTGCTCTGCCGCTGCGGCAACATCGACTGCGTCGACTCGGTGGCCAGCGGCACCGCCATCCTGCGCGACCTGCGGGACAAGGGCCGCGACGTGACGTCGCTCGCCGACGTGACCGCGCTGGTCCGCGCGGGCGACGCCGAGACCATGGCGATCGTACGGCAGGCGGGACGCAGACTCGGCGAGGTGATCGCCACGGCGGTGAACCTGCTCAACCCGGCCGTGGTCGTGCTGGGCGGCGACGTGGCCGAGATGTTCCAGCCGCTCGTGTCGGGCGTCCGCGAGATCGTCTACCAGAGGTCCACCCAGCTCGCCACCCGCAGCCTGCGCATCGAGCGCAGCCGGCTCGGGCCCGGTGCCGGCATCACCGGGTGCGCCCTCATGGTCATCGACCACGTCCTGTCGCCCGAGGCGATCGACGGAACCCGCACCCCCTAGCGGGAGCGTCTCCGAACCCCGCCCCGGACGCGTTCCCGGGCTCTGCCGCGCGACGTGCGGCTCAGCGCGCGGCTGCCGCTCGGCCTGATCGGCGGCGCGGCGCGGCCCGCCACGCGGGCGCGGTCCCGCTTACGGCTCACGCGGGCACAGGACGCAGCTCAGGGCGTGTTCCAGCTCGGCCGCGTCGGCACTGGGCGAGGGCCAGGGCAGCCGGATCAACCGGTCGGGGCCGGACCAGACGGTAGCGCCATAACGGTCCAGCTCCCACAGCCACACATCGGCGCCGGCCGGCTCCCCGAGCAGATGCCCGACGGCCCGCGCGAGCTGCCCGCGGTGCCACTCGTTGACGTGCCGCAGGATGCGCTCGGCCGCGTCCAGCAGCGGGTCGGGGGACGCGTCGAGATAGTTCTCCGCGTCGAGCACCCCTGACTCCTGCCCGGTCAGATAGACGACCTGGGCGACGTCCACTCGGAACAGCCGCGGAGCCGCCACGCCGTCCGGCGATGCCGATGATGCCGGCGATGCCGATGATGCCGGCGATGTCGATGATGCCGGTGATGCGGGCAGCATCGGCTGTGTGGGTGGCGGTGGCGTTCTGGTCGGCACCGGCTGTGTGGTCGGTACCGGCTGTGTGGTCGGTACCGGCTGTGTGGTCGGTACCGGCTGTGTGGGTGGCGCCGGTTGTGTGGGTGGCGCCGGTTGTGTGGGTGGCGCCGGTTGTGTGGGTGGCGTGCGCCGCTCCGCCGCGTCGACGGCGGCGAGGAGATCATGGTCGGGGCAGCGGTCCGCGATCGACACCGCCGTAGCCCTCGCCTCGTCGTCCGGTACGGGCTGCGCCCACCCCTGGATCTTCAGCAACCCCCGTGGCGAGTCCTTGCCGCCCGTGTCGCGCGTCACCACCAGGTCCACCGTCACCACCACCTCGTCCGCCGCGACGCCGTACAGGACCTCGCCGGGCTTGACGAGCAGCACTGGGCGGCCGGCCGCGTCCACTCCGCCGCGCGTCGCGCCACTGGGGGCGCCGCTGTGAGGGGCGCCCGCGACGGAGACGTGCGTGGCGGCGGCCACGGCCGCGAGCGTGCGGATCCGCTCCGCGATCGGGGGAGCTTCCACGGGGTGCATGACCCCTCCTTATAAGGTTAGGCTTGCCTTAATTAGGCTTACCTAACCACAGGAAGGTGAACGTGCGCTACACAGGTCCCAAGGTGCGGCTTTCCCGTCGGGCGGGCGTCCCGCTGACCCGGAAGGCGGTCAGGTACTTCGAGGCGCGTCCGTACCCGCCGGGCGAGCACGGACGCAAGACGAACCGCCGCAACGTCGGCGACTACGGCATCCGGCTGCTGGAGAAGCAGAAGCTGCGCTGGTACTACGACGTGTCGGAGAAGCAGCTCCGCCGGTACTGGGACCTCGCGCTGCGCCGGCCGGGTCGCTCCGGCGAGGAACTTGTCGTCATCCTGGAGTCCCGGCTGGCGTCACTCGTGCTGCGCTCGGGGCTGGCCCCGTCGATCTACGCCGCTCGGCAGTACATCAACCACGGGCACATCACCGTCGACGGCCGCAAGGTCGACATTCCGAGCTATCTGGTGAAGCCCGGCCAGGTGATCGGCGTTCGGCCGAGGTCCCGCACGATGCATCCCTTCGTGGCCGCCTCCGAGGGGGTTTACGCCGACGACCGCATCCCGCCCTACCTGTCCGTCGACCACAAGGAGTTGCGCTTCACTCTGGTTTCCCAGCCCGTCCGCGAGCAGATAGCGGTCCCGGTCGACGAGCAACTCGTCGTCGAGCACTACTCGCGATGACCTGATCCCCCTGCCGATCGCCCCGTCCCCGCGTCTCCTGTCCCCGCGTTCTCCGTCCCCGCGGCCCCCGTCTCTGCGTCCGCCTCGCCCTGTCCCCGGCTGCCCTCTGTCCCCGCGTCCGCCTCGCCCTGTCCCCTCGCAACGCCGCGGCCGTCCCGTGCGAGCCCCGTGCCGAGGAGTCATCAGGTGAGGGGACGGGGCTGACCGGGGGAGCTGTCCAGGGAGGTGCCGGGGCCGTTCACGTTGAGAAGCACGGGGACGGGCGAGCAGGCACTGGGCTGGTCCCGGGGGCGGGGCGGTCTCGGGGGCGCCATCCACTGTGAGGGTCGCGTCGCGAGGCCACCGGGCGAGGGGGCGCCGGGGTGACTTCGGGGGCGGCTTCGGGAGGTGTCGGGGCCGCCCACTGTGAGGGTCGCGTCCTGAAGCTGTGCCGTGGGGGAGGGGCGAGGAGCCGCTGGGGCGGTCCGGTGCACGGTGCCCTGTCCGTCGACGACGGTGTTTCGGCGCACTGCCAGGCGGTGACGGTATGTCGGCGTCCCGTGCCCAACTGGATGTCGAGCGTGTGCGGCGTTCGCGGGCTCCTGAAGGGCACCCCGGTGACCTGCGTGACGGTGACCCCCGAGGGGACGCTCTGCCCGCTCGACCTGCACCGGCGTGCAGGGAGCCGCCGTATATGGACATGTCGATCACTCGGACCGGCGGTGTCCGTTATGCTCTCGGGCGATCTCGTGTCGTACCCCCAGGAGCCATGTGTGCGTGAGCGCGTCCGCTTAATCATCGAGTCACGGCGGTTCCAGCAGGCGATCATCGGGGTCATCCTCATCAACGCGGCGACGCTCGGAGTCGAGACCTCACCGTCCGCCGTCGCCCGATACGGCGATCTGCTCCACTTCGTGGATCACTGCGCGTTGTACGTATTTGTGGTCGAACTGCTGGCCAAGGTGTATGTCTATCGGCTGCGTTTCCTGCTCGACCCCTGGAACGTTTTCGACACGTTCATCATCACGATCTCCTTCCTGCCGACGGCGAGCGGCCTGTCCGTGCTGCGTGCCGTGCGCGTGTTGCGAACGCTCCGGCTGATCTCCGTCGTGCCGTCCCTGCGGCGGGTGGTCTCGGCGTTGCTCAACGCCGTGCCGGGCATGGCATCGATAGTGCTGCTGCTCGGACTCGTGCTCTATGTGGCGGCCGTCATGGGCACCAAGCTCTACGGCACCGCCGCGCCCGACTACTTCGGGGACCTGCCGAAGTCGCTCTTCTCGCTGTTCCAGGTGATGACCGGGGACGCATGGTCGGACATCGCGCGACCATTGATGGAAACCCATTCGTCAGCCTGGCTGTACTTCGTGGTGTTCGTGCTCATCTGCACGTTCGTGGTGCTGAACCTCTTCATCGCCGTCGTGGTCAACGCCATGGAAGAGGAGAACCGCGAAGAACGCCGCGACGAGCAGGCCGTCCCGAGCGACGAGCAGGCCGTACTGAGCGAGGTGGCGGCCCTGCGTGAGGAGATCCAGAGCCTTCGACAGCTTCTCGCCGATCGGGTCCCTTCCTGACGGTGATCCCGCTTCCGCTCGCGATGAGTGCGTTCACCCGTCGAGCTGGAACGTTGTCGATTCGGCCAAAGATAGATGATTCCGGTCAGGGCCATGATCGAGAGCGCGGCCGATGAGGTCGGGGATAAGGTGCGTCGGTGGAGGAACTGAGTCGTCTGTTCCGATCGGCCGCCGACCACGCGGCCGACTACCGCCGGTCGTTGCCGGACCGGCCGGTCGGAGCGTCGATCGACCAGAGTGCGCTGGCCGACGCGTTCTCCGGCCCGCTGCCCTCCGCCCCCTCCCCACCGGAGCAGGTGCTGGCGGACCTGGTCGCCGCGGCCGAGCCCGGCCTCATCGCGAGCGCCGGCCCACGATACTTCGGGTTCGTCGTCGGCGGCGCGTTGCCGGCGGCGACCGCGGCCGACATCCTCGCCGCCGGCTGGGATCAGGTCGCGACCAACGCCGTCACCTCGCCGGCCGCCATCGCGGCCGAGGCTGCCGCCGGCACCTGGCTGAAGGAACTGCTGGGGATACCGGCGTCGGCATCGGTCGGCTTCGTCACAGGCTGCCAGGCGGCCAACACCGCCGGGCTCGCCGCCGCCCGGCACCAGGTGCTGGCGGACGTGGGCTGGGACGTGGAACGGCGCGGCCTGCTCGGGGCGCCGCCGATCCGCGTGATCGCCGGTGAGGAGCGGCACGGCACCATCGACCGGTCGCTGCGTCTGCTCGGCCTCGGAGCGGACGTGGTGGAGCCGGTGCCCGCCGGGCCGAATGGCGCCGTCGACCTCGGGGCGCTCGGGGATGTACTGCGAGCCGGTCCTCCGGGGCCCACGATCGTGTGCCTCCAGGCCGGCAATGTGAACACCGGTGCCTGCGACCGACTCCGGGAGGCGTGCGAGCTGGTCCGCCGGCACGGTGGGTGGGTGCATGTGGACGGGGCATTCGGGTTGTGGGCCGCGGCGAGCCCCGGGACCCGCCACCTGGTGGACGGGCTGGAACTGGCGGACTCGTGGGCCTGCGACGGTCACAAATGGCTGAATCTTCCCTATGACTCGGCCTTCGCGTTCTGCGCCCGTCCCGAGGTGCATGCGGCGGCGATGTCCTACACCGCCGCGTACCTGGTCGGTTCCGGCGGGGGCGTGCCGGTGGGAGCGGACCTCACCGCCGAGTCCTCGCGCCGGGCTCGGGGGTTCGCTGTGTGGGCCGGGCTGCGGGAGCTGGGCCGCGATGGGGTTGCGGCACTGGTCGGCCGCTGCTGCGCGCTGGCCCGCCGGTTCGCCGATGGCCTGACCTCGGCCGGGTTCGAGGTGGCGAACGAGGTGGTTCTCAACCAGGTGCTGGTCGGGTTCGGTGACGACGTGCGCACCGACCGGGTGGTGGCGGCGGTGCAGGCGGACGGCACCTGCTGGGCGGGCGGTACGACCTGGCGGGGGCGCCGATTCATGCGGATCTCGGTGTCGAACGCCATCACGACCGAGGCGGACGTGGACCGGTCGGTCGCCGCGATCACCCGCCTCGCCGCCTAACGCCGACCATGCTCCGCGCAGCACCGAGGCGGCGAAGACGTCGCCGCCTACCAGCGCTCGGTCAGCAAGGACCGGGAACTGCGCGCCGTCCTGCGTCCGGGGCCGCCCGGCACCGACTCAGAGGCCCGGCCCGCGGCCAAGGTCCGTGCCGCCAAGGCCGCCGGAGCCTGAGGCCGTCGACTGGTGGTGCTTGGTCCCGCCGGTCTGATGGCCTCTGGGGGCGGATGTAGGTGAATCTCCGCTGGTCCTTGCCGGGCTGTTGGTGTCACCCGGCCCGCACGCGATCGGACGGGCCAGCGTAGGGGAACCCCCTACCGGCCCCTTGCGCGCTCTGGTGGTGTCACGCGGCCCTACACGCATCGGGCGGGGCCGATGTAGTGGAACCCCCACGGGCCCTTGGCGCGCGCGGTGGTGTTATCCGGCTTGTAGGCGTTGGGCTCGGGGGCCGATGTAGGTGAATCCCCATCGGTCCTTGCCCACCCGGTGGAGCCGGTAGTTCTGGGGGTTGCGGTAGCGGTCGCGGTTGTGGAACTGGCAGGTGGGCCCGAGGTTGCGCAGGTCGGTTGCGCCTCCGTCGGACCAGTTCATGACGTGGTCGATCTGGCAGAGGTGGGCGGGCAGGGCGCAATCGTCGACCATGCACTTGGTGTAGCGGGCGAGGATGGCCCGGCGTTGCCTTCTGGTGGCTTGGCGGGCTTTGCGTCCGACGTCGAGGACTTCGCCGTCGGAGTTCATGACCAGGCGGGTGAGGCTGGAGGTGCGGGCCAGGCGGTGGATGTCGGTGACGGGGAGGAACTGTCCGGTGGCCAGCAGGAGCCCGGGCAGGGTGCGTC
>NZ_BBYM01000078.1 GCF_001570405.1 Microtetraspora niveoalba
GCGCCCGGCGGCGGACCGGGCGGCGGGGCCGCCGGCGCCGCCGGCGCCGCCGAGCAGGGTGGTCAGCACGAGTTCCTCGATGTCCCGGCGGGCGACGCTGCCCTGCCGGAGGCTCTCCCGGACGGCGACCATCAACCCGTAGACATGGTTGCCGACCCACGCGGGCGGCAGATCGGGGCGGATCACCCCCGCGTGCTGCGCCGCCGTGTAGAAAGCGATCTCGCGCGCCTCCAACTGCTCGCTCCGGCCGATCAGGTCGGGCAGGTCGGATACATGACGGCCCCGGCAGGACTGCGCAGTGCCTGCTGGAGCAGAGGTCGAAGGGTTCCGGAGGGGTGCTCCGATGCCACGGCCGCAGTCGGCGTCTTGACGTGGGCGGGCCGGTCCGAGGTCCCTGCCGCAGCCGTCGTGACGACGGCCGGCAGGCCACGAGCGATCTGCGTTCCGATCACGATCGATCTCGTGTCCGGTCTTCCATGACGCGAATGATCGTCTTGCCCTGGGTGCGCGTGGCGGGGGCGAACGCGGCAGGTGCTTCGGCGAGCGGTCGCACGGCGCCGACGATGGGCTTGAGCCGTCCGTCCCTGAGCCGCGTGGCGAGCTCGGTGAGCCGGGTGCGGTCGGGTTCGACGACGAAGAAGACCGCCCGCCCGTCCGTGGGCCGGACCTTGGGCGGCATGGCGATGGTGACCAGCGTGCCGCCGGCGCGGACCAGGGCGGCCGAGCGGTCAAGGATGTCTCCGCCGATCACGTCGAACACGACGTCGGCCTCGCCGGCGTCCTCCAGCCTCTCGGTCTGCAGGTCCAGGAAGGTGTCGGCGCCCATGGCGAGTGCCCTGTCCCGGTCGGCGGACCGGCCGGTGCCGATGACACGGGCGCCGGCCTCATGGGCGAGCTGTACCGCGATCGAGCCGACGCCGCCCGCGGCGCCGTGGATCAGAGCGGTTTGACCGGGGGCCAGGCGGCCGTGGTCGAACAGTCCCTGCCAGGCGGTCAGCCCGGAGATCGGCAGCGCGGCGGCCAAGGTGTGGTCGATGTCCGCTGGCAGCGGCGCGAGGTTGCGGGCCTCCACCGCGGTGTACTCGGCGAGCGAACCGTTGCGGGTCCAGTCGGTCAGTCCGAAGACGCGTTGGCCGACGCTCAGGCCGGTGGTGCCGTACCCCAGCTTTTCGACGACACCCGACAGCTCGTGCCCGGGCACGCTCGGCGTCCGGTCACGGCCGGCGCGATCGGTCCACGTCCCCGGCCAGTCCAGCTCTCCGGGAGTGAAACCCGCGGCGTACACCCGCACGATGACGTCGTTCTCGGCCGCGTGAGGGTAGGGCATGTCCGTCAGGGACAGCCCGGCAATACCGGCGTCTCGGTCTCGAACAGTGATGGCTCGCATACAGGTCCTTACTGGGAAGGGACGGTTCGAGCGAGCAGCCCTTCACACGCAGGGCTCACAGCGGCTCGTCATCGAGGCGATGCGGCAGGTGGTTGTATTCCCTTGCGCATGATCGGTCTCACCTGCCCGGGACATCGCGTCGTCCCGTTTTGCGTTCCCATCAGGGAGACAGGTAGCCCCTCCGGATGTGACAGCTCAGACGCGCACAAGTTTGTCCGGGTTGACGACCCTGCGGTACGCGATGATCAGACCGTCTGTGATCTGCACCGTGTCGACGGAGTAGACGCGCCCTTCCCGGTGGAACGCGAGGGCCGGCTCACCGCCGACCTCGACGAAGTCGATGCGGTCCGGAGGCCACTTACGCCCCACCCGCACCAGCACCTCGGCGACGCGCTCGCCGCCGTGGATGGGTTTGCGTGCCGCGGCGGCCTTGCCGCCGCCGTCGGTGACGTAGACGGCGTCCGGGTGCAGCAGTTCGACCAGGCCGGCCAGATCTCCGGCCTCGTAGGCGGCACGGAAGACCCCGAGTACGCGTTCACGCTCCGCCTTCGATGCCTGCGGCGTGGACTCCTTCGCCGTGGCCACCCGCCGTCGCGCCCGCGAGGCGAGTTGCCGGGCACCCGGCACGGAGACATCCAGCACTTCGCCGATGCGGCCGAACTCGATACCGAAGACATCGTGCAGGACGAAGGCCACCCGCTCCGGCGGGCTCAGCTCCTCCATGATCAGCAACATCGCCGAACTGACGGACTCGTCGACGAGGACCTGCTCCGACGCGCCCGGCCCCGTCAGCAGCGGCTCCGGCAGCCACGGCCCGACATAGGTCTCCCGGCGGAAGCGGGCACTCCTGAGGATGTCGTACGACCGCCGCGCGGCCACCGTCACCAGCCAGGCCCGCAGATCATCGACGTCCTGCAGATCTGTCCCGGCCGCCCGCAGCCACACGTCCTGGGTCACGTCCTCGGCGTCGGCCACACTGCCCATCAGCCGATAGGCCACACCGAACACCGCGGGCCGGTGCCTCTCCCATTCGGCTCCGAGCATGTCCTCCCGCTCAGACGGCCCGGGCGCGTGCCCATCGCCCATACAGATCGCAACTCCTCCAGCTTGTGGACGCAGCGTACTGTGGCCGCGGTCTGGATCACGTCCTGGAGCCGGCGGGCCGGGCCGATGGACGGCTTCGTGGAGTTGAACGCAAAAATGCAGTGGGCTCCAAATTTGGAGTAGAGTCCACGCATGTCCGAAGGACTGCGGGAGCGCAAGAAGCGGCAGACCCGGCAGCGCATCTCCGAGACGGCCGTCGGCCTGTTCGTGGAGCGCGGCTTCGAGCAGGTCACCATCGCCGAGGTCGCGGCCGCCGCCGAGGTGTCGGTCAACACCGTCTACAACTACTTCGAGGCCAAGGAGGACCTGGTCCTGCCGCCCGAGGAGGCCTCGCCGCGGCGGCTGGCCGACATCGTGCGGCAGCGGCCGCCGGGGGAGTCCGCGGCGGGCGCCGTGCTGGCGCGGCTGCGCGCGGAGATACGCGCCCGCGAGCGCACGGTGGGGCTGAGCGCCGGATTCGGACGCGTCCTGGAGATGATGCTGGCCGCCCCCACGCTGACCGCCCGCCTGGAGGACCTCGGCCGCCGGATGACCGACGCGCTGGCGGTGGTGCTGGCCGAGGAGACCGGCGCGGCCGAGGACGATCCGCTGCCGCGCGCGGTGGCCTGGCACATCGGCTGCCTGCACTCGCTGGTCTACGCCGAGATCGGACGGCGGACGGCTGCGGGCGAGAACCCCGACACGATCGCCGCCGCCGTTCTGGACCTGCTGGACGTCGTCGAGAGCCTGCTCGGCGAGCGCGTCATCACCTACGCCGTACGAAAGGGATGACCGTGTTCAGGGTGACGATCAGGGGGAAGTTCACGGGGCTCGACGACGCCGGGCGGGCCGCCGTGCCGGCCGCGGGCGGCGCCGCCTACACCGAGGCCGGGACGTTCACGCACGACGCGACCGTGTCCGTCTTCACCTTCCGCTGCCAGGTGCCCGCCGGGCCGGACGACGGCGAGGACGAGGCCGCCCTGGGGGCGATGGTCGCGCTGGACGCGCACGGTCACGCGTACGAGATCCTCAAGATCGCGGTGACGGACATGCGCGACATCAGGATCCGCCCGAGGGGCCGGCGCGGTTAGCCTCCGAACGCCCGGCGGCCCGCGGTCTCACGCGCCCGGGCCGGCGTCGTCGTCGAACACGATGACCTGCCGGACGGCGGTCCCGTCGGCGAGCTGGTCCATCGCCTCGTTCACCTCCGAGAGCCCGATCCGCGCCGACACCAGCGCCTCGACCGGGAGCCTGCCCTCACGCCACATCCGGGCGAAGACCGGGATGTCCCGGGCGGGCATCGCCGAGCCGAGGTAGCTTCCGACGATGGTCCGCCCCTCCGCCACGAGCCCGAGCGGCGAGATCGACGAGCGGGCGTCGGGCGCCGGGAGGCCCACCGTGACGGTACGGCCACCGGGGGCGGTCGCGGTGACGGCGGTCTCGAAGGCCCGGGCGTTCCCGGCCGCCTCGACCACGATCGAGGCCCTGATCCCGGACTCGATCACCTCGGCCGGGCCGTACGCCGCGTGCGCGCCCAGCCCGCGCGCGATGGCGAGCTTGCCGGGGTTGGCGTCCACGCCGACGACCTCGACGCCGTCCATCGCGAGGGCGGTGATCAGCGCCGCCATGCCGACGCCGCCGAGCCCGACGACCATCACCGTCTGGCCCGGGGAGGGCCGCCCGGCGTTGACGACCGCGCCTCCGCCGGTGAGGACGGCGCAGCCGAGGACCGCGGCGACCTCGGGCGGGACGTCGTCGTCCACCGGGACGACCGAGTGCCGGTCGACGACGGCGTGGGTGGCGAAGGCGGAGACCCCGAGGTGGTGCAGGACCGGGGCGCCGTCGCGGCGCAGGCGGACCGCGCCCCCGAGCAGCGTCCCCGTGTTGTTCGCCGCGCTTCCGCGTACGCAGGGGGTCACGCCGTCGGTGGCGCAGCCGTCGCAGGCGCCGCAGCGCGGCAGGAAGGTCATGACGACCCGCCGGCCGGGCTCGATGTCGTCGACGCCGGGGCCGACCCGCTCCACCACGCCGGCCGCCTCGTGGCCCAGCAGCATGGGTACGGGGCGCACCCGGTTGCCGTCGACGACGGACAGATCCGAGTGGCACACGCCCGCGGCCTCGATCCTGACGAGCAGCTCGCCGGGACCGGGCGGGTCCAGTTCGAGCTCGCAGATCGACAGCGGCCGGGACGCGGCGTAGGGGCGTGCCCGGCCGATCTCCTCCAGCACGGCTCCGCGGATCCTCATCACATCACCTCTCCAGACGTTTCCAGGGTTGTCGTCGGCGGGCGTCCCGGAGCCTCGCGCGAGCGGGGGCCGCCGGTCCGGCGCGTACGGCACGGCCCGGTCGGCCCGGTGCGGCCGAGCCGCGGCATCCGGCGGCCGGGGTGTCTCAGCGGGCCCGATGGTTGGCGAGCAGCACGCCGGCGGCGCCGAGCACCAGCCCGGCGACGGCGAGCGGGTGCAGCGTCTGGCCGGCGAGCAGCCAGGCCAGGACCGCCGTCACCGACGGGGTCAGGAAGAACAGGGTGCTCACCCGGCCGGCCGGCCAGCGGAGCAGCATCGTGTTCAGCAGGATGAACGCCGCGATGGAGTTGACCAGCACCATCCAGGCGACGGACCCGCCGAACGCCGCCCAGTCCGACACCCGCGGGGTCTCCACCGCGACGCAGACCAGCCCGACCGCCGGGGCGCTGACGAGCAGTTGCACGGCCGTCCCGGTGCGTACGTCCATCTCGGGGACGAAACGCTTCTGGTACAGGGTGCCGGCGCTCAGCCCGGCCAGCCCGACCAGGCACAGCGCCACACCCCAGGCCGACAGGCTCACCCGGTCGGCGACCGCGAGGACCACGCCCGCCGCGCCGAGGGCGAAGCCGAGGGCCTGCCGCCGGGAGACCGTCTCGCCGAGGAACCGCGAGGCCAGCACGATGACGACCGGGTTGAGCCCCTGGACGAGCGAGACGACGGCGGCGGGGAAGCCCATGCCGAGCGCCGTGTAGAAGGCGCCGAACTGCACCGCCTGGATCAGCAGACCCGAGACCGCGATGTGCGCCAGGGCCCGGCCGCGCGGCCACCGCGCCCCCGTGATCAGCGCGTACGCGGTGAGCAGCGCGCCGGCCACGGCGAAGCGCGCGAACATCAGGAGCAACGGCGGAGCCGCCTCGACCCCCGGAATGCCCGCGATGAACGCGCTGCTCCACAGCACGACGAACACGGGCGGCGCGAACGCCATCAGGCGCGTTCCGCCGCCCGCGCCCGCGCCGGACGCCTGCTCGCCCGCGCCCGCGCCCGCGC
>NZ_BBYM01000079.1:0-3225 GCF_001570405.1 Microtetraspora niveoalba
GGCAGGACTGTTTGCAGTCTCTGAATCGCACAGTCGACGCGAGCAAAACCTTATGGTCAAGTCCTCGGCCTATTAGTACCGGTCAGCTCCACACGTTACCGCGCTTCCACCTCCGGCCTATCAACCCGGTCATCTACCGGGAGCCTTACCCCACAAAGGGTGGGAGACCTCATCTCGAGACGAGCTTCCCGCTTAGATGCTTTCAGCGGTTATCCCTTCCGAACGTAGCCAACCAGCCGTGCTCCTGGCGGAACAACTGGCACACCAGAGGTTCGTCCGTCCCGGTCCTCTCGTACTAGGGACAGCCTCTCTCAAGTCTCCTACGCGCGCAGCGGATAGGGACCGAACTGTCTCGCGACGTTCTAAACCCAGCTCGCGTACCGCTTTAATGGGCGAACAGCCCAACCCTTGGGACCTACTCCAGCCCCAGGATGCGACGAGCCGACATCGAGGTGCCAAACCATCCCGTCGATATGGACTCTTGGGGAAGATCAGCCTGTTATCCCCGGGGTACCTTTTAGCCGTTGAGCGACACCGCTTCCACAAGCCGATGCCGGATCACTAGTCCCAGCTTTCGCTCCTGCTCGACCCGTCAGTCTCACAGTCAAGCTCCCTTGTGCACTTACACTCGACACCTGATTACCAACCAGGCTGAGGGAACCTTTGGGCGCCTCCGTTACCCTTTAGGAGGCAACCGCCCCAGTTAAACTACCCACCAGACACTGTCCCCCACCCGGATACACGGGCGCGGGTTAGACGTTCAAAACGACCAGAGTGGTATTTCACCAATGACTCCACCCCGACTAGCGTCGAAGCTTCCCAGTCTCCCACCTATCCTACACAAGACGCTCCAAACGCCAATGTCAAGCTGTAGTGAAGGTCCCGGGGTCTTTCCGTCCTGCTGCGCGTAACGAGCATCTTTACTCGTAGTGCAATTTCACCGGGTCTGTGGTTGAGACAGCGGGGAAGTCGTTACGCCATTCGTGCAGGTCGGAACTTACCCGACAAGGAATTTCGCTACCTTAGGATGGTTATAGTTACCACCGCCGTTTACCGGCGCTTAAGTTCTCAGCTTCGCCACCAAAAGCGGCTAACCGGTCCCCTTAACGTTCCGGCACCGGGCAGGCGTCAGTCCGTATACATCGTCTTACGACTTAGCACGGACCTGTGTTTTTAGTAAACAGTCGCTTCCCCCTGGCCACTGCGACCCCCACCAGCTCACAGAGCTAGCCTGATCACCAGCAGAGGTCCCCCTTCTCCCGAAGTTACGGGGGCAATTTGCCGAGTTCCTTAACCACAGTTCACCCGAACGCCTTAGTATTCTCTACCTGACCACCTGAGTCGGTTTAGGGTACGGGCCGCCACGACACTCACTAGAGGCTTTTCTCGGCAGCATAGGATCACCCACTTCACCACAATCGGCTCGGCATCACATCTCAGGCACATGGCAGACGGATTTGCCTATCTGCCGCCCTACATGCTTACCCCGGGAACAACCATCGCCCGGGATGGGCTACCTTCCTGCGTCACCCCATCGCTTACCTACTACCAGATCAGGCCAGGCGTTCACCCTCACCACCATCCCGAAGGACAGCAGGGGCTAAGGACCCTTAGTATCACTGGATTCGATATGGGCGCATCGCAGCGGGTACGGGAATATCAACCCGTTATCCATCGACTACGCCTGTCGGCCTCGCCTTAGGCCCCGACTTACCCTGGGCGGATTAGCCTAGCCCAGGAACCCTTAGTCATCCGGCGCAGAAGTTTCTCACTTCTGATTCGCTACTCATGCCTGCATTCTCACTCGTACAACCTCCACGGCTGGATCACTCCGCCGCTTCACCGGATTGCACGACGCTCCCCTACCCACCCACACAACACAAAGCTGTGTGAATGCCACGACTTCGGCGGTGTACTTGAGCCCCGCTACATTATCGGCGCGGAATCACTTGACCAGTGAGCTATTACGCACTCTTTCAAGGATGGCTGCTTCTAAGCCAACCTCCTGGTTGTCACGGCAACTCCACATCCTTTCCCACTTAGCACACGCTTAGGGGCCTTAGTCGGTGATCTGGGCTGTTTCCCTCTCGACTACGAAGCTTATCCCCCGCAGTCTCACTGCCACGCTCTCACTTACCGGCATTCGGAGTTTGGCTGACGTCAGTAACCTTGTCGGGCCCATCGGCCATCCAGTGCTCTACCTCCGGCAAGAAACACGCAACGCTGCACCTAAATGCATTTCGGGGAGAACCAGCTATCACGGAGTTTGATTGGCCTTTCACCCCTACACACAGGTCATCCCCCAGGTTTTCAACCCTGGTGGGTTCGGTCCTCCACGCAGTCTTACCCACGCTTCAACCTGCCCATGCGTAGATCACCCCGCTTCGGGTCTACAGCATGCGACTCAAACGCCCTATTCAGACTCGCTTTCGCTACGGCTCCCCCACACGGGTTAACCTCGCCACACACCATAACTCGCAGGCTCATTCTTCAAAAGGCACGCAGTCACATCACAGACAGCCGAAACTGTCTACGCTCCTACGGCTTGTAGGCACACGGTTTCAGGTACTATTTCACAACCCCTCACCGGGGCGCTTTTCACCTTTCCCTCACGGTACTCGTTCACTATCGGTCACCAGGGAGTATTTAGGCTTACCAGGTGGTCCTGGCAGATTCACACAGGATTCCTCGAGCCCCGTGCTACTCGGGAACACCCCAAACAGTCAGCGTGATTTCACCTACCCGGCTATCACGGTCTACGGCGCCTCTTCCCAAAGGCTTCGACTACCACACTGATTTCTCACTGCACGGAGGAACGGCAGCTCCCCCACGAGGGTCCCACAACCCCGCACACGCAACGCCTGCCGGCTATCACACATGCACGGTTTAGCCTCATCCGCTTTCGCTCACCACTACTCACGGAATCACTATTGTTTTCTCTTCCTACGGGTACTGAGATGTTTCACTTCCCCGCGTTACCACCAACCGCCCTATACATTCAGGCGGAGGCAACACCACATGACTGGTGCTAGGTTTCCCCATTCGGACATCCCCGGATCAACGTCTGGTTGGCGACTCCCCGAGGCTTAACGCAGCCTCCCACGTCCTTCATCGGCTCCTGATGCCAAGGCATCCACCGTGTGCCCTAAGAAACTTGGCCACAAAGATGCTCGCGTCCACTATGCAATTCACAAACAACAAACAGCCAACCGAATCCACCCCGCC
>NZ_BBYM01000080.1 GCF_001570405.1 Microtetraspora niveoalba
CGGTCTGATCGAGATCCGCCCCGTCGAACACGACATCCCGGACCGGCCGATCGAGCCGCAGGTCCAGCTCCGCGCAGACAGCGTCGAAGGCATCGGCGAACACCGGGAACCGCGCATACAGGCCCCGCCCCATCCCGGCCCGCTGCGAACCCTGACCGGTGAACAAGAACGCCGTCCTGCCTTCACCGGCCACACCCGACACCAAGCCCAGAGCGGGCTCACCGGCGGCCAGAGCGTCAAGCCCACGAAGCAGCTCCGCACGATCGCCGCCGACGATCACCGCCCGATGGGCCAGAGCCGCCCGGGTCGTGGCAAGCGACCAAGCGGCGTCCACCGATGCCAGCTCCGGCCGATCCGCCACGAACCCGCGCAACCGCTCCGCCTGCGCCGCCAATGCCTCCCGCGACCGGCCCGACATCAGCCACGGCAGCGGACCGGCCACACCCGCAACGGGCTCGACCTCGTCAACGACCGGCGCGGCTTCGATGATCACGTGGGCGTTCGTTCCGCTCACACCGAACGCGGACACACCCGCGCGCCGCGGCCGACCGGCGGAGGGCCATGGCCTCGCATCGGTCAGCAGTTCCACCGCGCCGGCGGACCAGTCCACCTGCGGAGTGGGTTCGTCCACGTGCAACGTCGGCGGCAGCACGCCGTGCCGCATCGCCTGCACCATCTTGATCACACCGGCCACACCGGCCGCCGCCTGCGTGTGCCCGATGTTCGACTTGATCGACCCCAACCAGAGCGGGTGGTCCCGCTCCTGGCCGTAGGTCGCCAGCAACGCCTGCGCCTCGATCGGATCACCCAACCGAGTGCCCGTGCCGTGCGCCTCCACCACATCCACCTCAGCCGGAGACAACCGCGCGTTCGCCAACGCCTGCCGGATCACCCGCTCCTGCGACGGACCGTTCGGCGCGGTCAGGCCGTTGGAGGCGCCGTCCTGGTTGACCGCGCTCCCCCGCACCACGGCCAACACGTCGTGCCCGCGCCGCTGCGCGTCCGACAACCGCTCCACCAACAGCAGCCCGACACCCTCACCCCAGCCGGTGCCGTCCGCCCCCGCCGCGAACGCCTTACACCGCCCATCACCGGCCAAACCGCCCTGCCGGTCGAACTCCGCGAACGCGCCGGCGGTCGACATCACCGTCACACCACCAGCCAGCGCCATCTCACACTCGCCGTTACGCAACGCCTGCACGGCCAGATGCAACGCCACCAGCGACGACGAACACGCCGTGTCCACCGTCACCGCAGGACCCTCAAGCCCGAACGCATACGACACCCGACCCGACAACACCGCCGCCGCGTTACCCGTGGCCACATGCCCTTCGACCTGCTCATCCGAGGCCGCCAGCAACGCCCCGTAATCCTGACCGTTCGTCCCGGCGAACACGCCGATCGAGGCGCCGCGCACCGAACGCGGATCCACCCCGGCCGACTCGAACACCTCCCACGCGGCCTCCAACAGCAGCCGCTGCTGCGGATCCATCGCCAACGCCTCACGCGGCGAGATCCCGAACAACCCCGCATCGAACTCGGTCACCCCATCGACGAACCCGCCGACCCGGGCATAACCGACACCGGAGTCCACAGCCCAGCCACGATCAGCAGGGAACGGCGACAAACCGTCCACACCACCGGCCACCAGCCGCCACAACTCCTCGGGGGTGTTCACACCGCCAGGGAACCGGCAACTCATCCCCACGATCGCGACCGGCTCCTCCACCCGATCCACCGGGGACGCCACCACCTCGGCCGCCGTCTCACCGGTTGAAGAGTCCCGGCCGAACAGCTCCTCTTCCAGGAACTGCGCCAGCACCACCGGAGTCGGCCGGTCGAAGACCAGAGTGGCCGGCAACCGCAGCCCGGTCCGCGCACCCACCAGGTTCCGGAACTCGACCGCCATCAACGAGTCGAAGCCCAGCTCACGGAACGCCCGCCCCGGCTCCACCGCGTCCGGCGAATCATGTCGCAGCGCCGCCGCGGCGCACCCTCGTACCAGGTCGAGCAGGACTCGCCCACGCTGGACCGGCGGAACCGACGCCAGCTCGGCCCGCACCGACGCCACCCCGTCCACCTCCGCGGACCGACCGGCCGCCATCACGTCGGGCAGGTCCGCCAGCAACGGGCTCACCCGGGCACCGGTGAACGCCTCAGCGAACCGCGGCCAGTCGATGTCGGCGATCGCGACATTCACTTCGCCGTCGTCACCGATCCGCTCCAGCGCGTCGAGCGCGAGCGCCGGGTCCATCGCCGGCAACCCCGCTCGGCGCACCCGGTCCGCCACCGCTCCGGAGACCGCCATGCCGTCCTGCGCCCACGGCCCCCACGCCACCGACACACCCGGCAGACCAGCATCACGCCGCCGCTGCGCCCACGCGTCCAGGAACGCGTTCGCCGCCGCGTAGTTGCCCTGACCGGCACTGCCCACCGCCCCCGCCAGGGACGAGAACACCGCAAAGAAGTCCAGCTCGCAATCCCGGGTCAGCTCATCGAGATGCACCAACCCCGACACCTTGGCCGCCAGCACCGCCTCGAACCGCTCCGGCGTCAGAGCGTCCAAGGTGCCGTCATCCAGAACACCCGCCGTGTGCACAACGCCTGTCAGCGGGACGTCCGCCGGGATCCCCGCCAGCACACCCGCCACCGCGTCCCGATCGGCCACATCGCACGCCGCGACCGTCACCCGGGCACCCAGCCCGGTCAGCTCCGCCACCAGCTCGTCCACACCCGGCGCCGCCGTACCACGACGACTCGTCAACACCAGATGCGCGACACCGGACTCCGCCAGCCACCGCGCGACGACCGCACCCAACGCGCCGGTGCCGCCCGTGACCAGCACCGTCCCCGACGTCGACCATGACGCCGTCCGGGCCGGCGGCAGCGGCGCACGCACCAGGCGCCGCCCGTACACACCCGAAGCACGGATCGCCACCTGGTCCTCGTCACCGGTCAGGACCGAGACCAGCCTGCGACCCGCACGGTCGTCGACGACCGCCGGCAGGTCGATCAGACCGCCCCAACGCTCCGGATACTCCAGCGCCGCGACCCGGCCGAGCCCCCACACCTGCGCCTGCACCGCACTCAGCAGCGGATCCGACCGGCCGATCGACACCGCGCCGACCGTCACCGCCCACAACGGAGCCGCCACTCCCACGTCACCGAGCGCCTGCAGCAGCGCCAGAGTCGCCACCAGCCCCATCGGTGCCACCGAACCGGTGTCGAACGGCTCCTCAGCCGCACTCACCAACGACAACACGCCCACCGGATCGCCATCCGAAACCACCTCGCGGATGCGATCCGCCAGCGCCTCGCGAGCAGCGCTCTCAACAGCCAGCACCACGACCTCGGCACCGGCCGCGCGCAACGCCGCCTCGACTCCCTCGCTCGGCGTCGCTCCCTGGGCGGTGATCAGCAGCCACCTACCGGACAGGGCAGTCGTGCGCTGACCGGTCAACGGCTTCCACGTGACCCGGTAACGCCACGACTCGACCACCGACTCCCGGCGACGCCGTCTGCGCCACGACGACAACATCGGCAACACCGAGCCGAACTCCTCCGGCATCTCGCCGACGTCCAGAGCTGCGGCCAGATCGCCCAGATCTTCGCGCTCGACCGCCTCCCAGAACCGGGACTCCACCACATCACCGGGCACCACCAACCGCGTGGCTCTCGGCTTCGGCCAGAACCGCTCCCGCTGGAACGCGTACGCCGGCAGCTCCACCCGGCGGCCACCCGGAAGGACGGACGTCCAGTCGACGTCGACACCGGCCGCCCACAACCGGCCCAGCGCCGTCAGCACCGTTTCGGTGTCGTCCCGGTCGCGGCGCAGTAGCGGCACGAACACCGCGTCGACAGACTGCTGGGCCGGCGCTGTTTCCGCTTCGTCGCGGCGCAGCACTCCCGCTTGATCCCGGCGCAGAACTCCCGCTTCATCCCGGCGCATCACCGGCGCGAACACTCCGTCGAGCGTCTGCTGGGCCAGCGCGCAGAGCACACCGTCCGGTCCCAGCTCCACGAACCGGGACACCCCCCGCTCACCCAGACACCCGACTCCGTCGGCGAACCGCACCGCCTCACGCACCTGCCGCACCCAGTACGCCGGGGACGTGAGCAGCCCGGGCCCGGCCACCTCGCCGGTCAGGTTCGACACGATCGAAATCCGCGGCTCGGCGAACGTCAGCGTCTCCAACACGGCCGCGAACTCCGCCAGCATCGGCTCCATCAGCCGCGAATGGAACGCGTGCGACACCGTCAACCGGCTCGTCTTACGGCCCTCCGCCGCCCACCGCGCCGCCAGCTCCTCGATCACCCCGGCATCCCCGGAGACGACCACCGAGCTCGGGCCGTTGACCGCCGCGACGTCCACCAGGCCGCCGACCGCCTCGACCACCTCGGCCTCGGACGCCTGCACAGCCAGCATCGCGCCACCCGAGGGGAGCGCCTGCATCAGCCGGCCCCGCGCCGCCACCAGCGCACACGCATCCGGCAGCGACAACACTCCGGCGCAGTGCGCGGCGGCGATCTCACCGATCGAGTGGCCCAGCAGGAAGTCCGGGACCACCTGGAGCGACTCCAGCAGCCGGAACAACGCCACCTCCACAGCAAAGAGTCCGGCCTGCGCCCACACCGTCTGATCGAGATCGACACCGTCGAACACGACATCCCGCACCGGCCGATCGAGCCGCAGGTCCAGCTCCGCGCACACCGTGTCGAACGCGTCCGCGAACACCGGGAACCGCGCATACAGCTCGCGGCCCATCCCGGCCCGCTGCGCCCCTTGACCGGTGAACAAGAACGCCGTACGGCACTCACCGGCCACACCCGACACCAAGCCCGGACCGGGCTCACCGGCGGCCAGAGCGTCAAGCCCACGAAGCAGCTCCGCACGATCGCCACCGACGATCACCGCCCGATGGGCCAGAGCCGCCCTGGTCGTGGCAAGCGACCAAGCCACATCGGCTGTGCCGTCGTCGGGCCGTGAGTTCAGGCGCTGGGCGAGCCGGGCAGCCTGGGCACGCAGGCCGCCGGGCGTCTGCGCCGACATCAGCCACGGCAGCGGACCCACGTGCTCTCCGCCATCCGAGACCGGCGCCGGATCACCCTGCTCGATGATCACGTGAGCATTGGTGCCGCTGACACCGAACGAGGACACACCGGCGCGGCGTGGCCGATCCACCTCCGGCCACGGCCTCGCCTCGGTCAGCAGCTCCACCGCGCCCGCCGACCAGTCCACGTGCGGGGTCGGCTCGTCCACGTGCAACGTCGGCGGCAGCACGCCGTGCCGCATCGCCTGCACCATCTTGATCACACCGGCCACACCCGCCGCCGCCTGCGTGTGCCCGATGTTCGACTTCACCGACCCCAGCCAGAGCGGGTGGTCCCGCTCCTGGCCGTAGGTCGCCAGCAACGCCTGCGCCTCGATCGGATCACCCAACCGCGTGCCGGTGCCGTGCGCCTCGACCACATCCACGTCGGAGGGCGTGAGCCGAGCATTGGCCAACGCCTGACGGATCACCCGCTCCTGCGACGGCCCGTTCGGAGCCGTCAGGCCGTTGGAGGCGCCGTCCTGGTTGACCGCGCTCCCCCGCACCACGGCCAACACGTCGTGCCCGAGCCGCCGCGCGTCCGACAACCGCTCCACCAGCAGCAGACCAACACCCTCACCCCAGCCGGTGCCGTCCGCCCCCGCCGCGAACGCCTTACACCGCCCATCAGCAGCCAGACCGCCCTGCCGGTCGAACTCCGCGAAGGCACCGGCGGTCGACATCACCGTCACACCACCGGCGAGCGCCATCTCACACTCACCACGCTGGAGCGCCTGCACCGCCAGGTGCAGGGCCACCAGCGACGACGAACACGCCGTGTCCACCGTCACCGCAGGACCCTCAAGCCCGAACAAGTAGGCCAACCGGCCGGACAGTACGGCCGCCGCGTTGCCGGTCAGCACGTGCCCTTCGACCTGCTCATCGGAGGCCGCCAGCAACGCCCCGTAGTCCTGGCCGTTGGTCCCGGCGAAGACACCGATCGAGGTGCCGCGTACCGAACGCGGATCCACCCCGGCCGACTCGAACACCTCCCACGCGGCCTCCAGGAGGACGCGCTGCTGCGGATCCATCGCCAACGCCTCACGCGGCGAGATCCCGAACAACCCCGCATCGAACTCGGTCGCCCCGTCGATGAAGCCGCCCTGTTGCGCGTAGGTGGCACCGGGATCCTCGGACCAGCCACGATCGACCGGGAACGGCGACAAACCGTCCACACCACCGGCCACCAGCCGCCACAACTCCTCGGGACCGCTCACCCCACCCGGGAACCGGCAACTCATCCCCACGATCGCGACCGGCTCGTCCACCCGATCCACCGCGGACGCCACCACCTCGGCCAGCGGAGCCGTACCACCGAACAACAGACCGAGCAGATGATCAGCGAGCCGGGCCGGAGTCGGGTGATCGAACACCAACGTCGCCGGCAACCGCAACTTCGTCTCAGCGTTCAACCGGTTACGGAACTCCACCGCCATCAACGAGTCGACGCCCAACTCACGGAACGCCTGAGCAGGCGCGATCGCCGCGCCGGAATCATGCCCGAGCACAGCCGCCGCCAGCGTACGGATGACATCCAGCAACACCTGCCTGCGCCGGTCGGCCGGCGCGGCCGCCAACTCCGCCCACAGCCGTGAGTCGTTGTCGTGACCGGCCGGGGCGGGCAGGGCCGCCGTCTCGGGCAGATCGGAGAGGAGAGCACTCGGTCGGGCTCCGGTGAACCCGTCGAGGAAGCGCGGCCAGTCGATGTCCGCGACGACCGCGGTGGTCTCTCCATGGTCGATCGCCTTGGCCATGGCCCGGATCGCCACCGCCGGATCCATCGGGACCACGCCACCGCGCCGCAGCCGTTCGAGCACCACCTGGTCGGTGGCGAGCCCGCCTTCAGCCCATGCGCCCCAGGCGATCGACAACCCGGGCAGCCCGAGATCGCGGCGCCGCTGGATCCACGCGTCCAGGAACGCGTTCCCGGCCGCGTAGTTGGCCTGCCCGGCACTGCCCACCACGCCCGACAGCGACGAGAACACCACGAACAGGTCGAGGTCATGTCCGGTGGTGAGGTCGTCCAGGGCGAGCAGACCGGCCGCCTTCGTCGCCACCACGCGCTCGAAGTGTTGCGGCGTCAGGGCGTCCACCATTCCGTCGTCCAGGACGCCCGCCGCGTGCACGACACCCGTCAGCGGGACGTCCGCCGGGATCCCCGCCAGCACACCCGCCACCGCACCCCGATCGGCCACATCGCACGCCGCGACCGTCACCCGAGCACCCAGCCCGGTCAGCTCCGCCACCAGCTCATCCACACCCGGCGCCGCCGTACCACGACGACTCGTCAACACCAGATGCGCGACACCGGACTCCGCCAGCCACCGCGCCACGACCGCACCCAACGCGCCGGTGCCGCCCGTGACCAGCACCGTCCCCGGCCGCGACGGCGACCACGGAGACCCGTTGCCGTCAGCCACCGCCCGCACCAGACGCCGCCCGTACACACCCGAAGCACGGATCGCCACCTGGTCCTCATCACCCGAGAGGACCGCGACCAGCCTGCGACCCGCACGGTCGTCGACGACCGCCGGCAGGTCGATCAGACCGCCCCAACGCTCCGGATACTCCAACGCCGCGACCCGGCCGAGCCCCCACACCTGCGCCTGCACCGCACTCACCAGCGGATCCGACCGGCCGATCGACACCGCGCCGACCGTCACCGCCCACAACGGAGCCGCGACTCCCGCGTCCCCCAGGGCCTGCACCACACCCAGCGTCATCGCCACACCGGCCGGGACCGCGGAACCAGTCGTGTACGGCCCCTCGGCCGTCCCCGCGAGCGAGAGCACGCCGACCGGCTCGCCCTCGGACAAGACCTCGCGGATGCGATCGGCCAGCGCTTCGCGATCAGCGTTCTCAACAGCCAGCACCACGACCTCGGCACCGGCCGCGCGCAACGCCGCCTCGACTCCCTCGCTCGGCGTCGCTCCCTGGACGGTGATCAGCAGCCACCTGCCGGAGAGAGCGGCAGCGCGCTGACCGGTCAACGGTTTCCAGGTGACCCGGTAACGCCACGAATCCATGGCCGCGTCCAGGCGGCGCCGATTGCGCCAGGTCGCCAGTGCGGGCAACACCGACTCCAGCGACCCGTCCGGTTCCAGGTCCAGGGTCGCCGAGAGCTCGGCCAGATCGTGGCGATCGACAGCGTCCCAGAACCGCGCCTCGACCGGGTCGGCCTCCGCCGCGACCGACGAGGACTCCAGCCAGTACCGCTCACGCTGGAACGCGTACGCCGGCAGCTCCACCCGACGGCCACCCGGCACGAAACCGGTGAAGTCGACCTCCACCCCCGCGCACCACACCTCGGCCAACGCCGCCAGGAACCGCTCCGCCCCGCCGTCATCCCGCCGCAACGTGCCCACCGCGACAGCCTCGACCCCGGCATCCTCCGCGGTCTCCTGCACCCCGACCGTCAACACCGGATGCGGACTGCACTCCACGAACACCGACCGGCCATCCGCCAACAACGCCCGCGCCGTCTCCTCGAACAACACCGGCGACCGCAAGTTCTCATACCAATACGCCGCGTCCATCACGCAGGTGTCGATCGATCCGCCGGTCACGGTCGAATACAGCGCGAT
>NZ_BBYM01000081.1 GCF_001570405.1 Microtetraspora niveoalba
GGCCTGTGAACTCCTCGCCTGGACGCAGATGCTCGCCCTACACGGCACTTCCGCTCGCCGGTATGAGCCCAAACGCCTGAGGCTGCGCCTGTTCGCCGTTGCCGCCCGGCTGGTCCGTGGTGGTCGGCGCCTGCGCCTGCGCATCGCCGCGTCCTGGCCCTGGGCCAGCCAACTGGTCGCAGCCATTACCCGGCTCCAGGCACTCCCGGCCCCGACCTGACCAGCACAAAGCCACCCCGACGATCAGGGAAGGACACCTTGAGGGCCCGTGGAACCCCGCTCACCCGGCGCGATAGCCGGGCCGCCAGGTTGACCACGGCCCCGATTTCAAACTCCAGCCGAACCGCTCAGCCAGCCACCGGATAGACGTGAAAGATCGAGGTTAGGGATTGGGCAATCCGAGCCGAAGCTGGCTCGCTACCGAGAAGCATGGTGATCGATCTACTCGGGTCGGTGTTCACCGGGGACTGCTATCACCACATCAAGAGATTTATGCCAGCGGAGAAGCTGCCGGATCCTGGCACCCTCTGGCACGAGATCCTCTCCCGGGCCATCCACTTCGCCGGCCCTGAAATCCTGGTACGGGTCGACTGAGATGCGGCTTCTCCCCTGGGCGCGGAGCACCGCGTTTCACACAACGCTGCGGACCTCCGTGTCCGGGATCCACTTCGCGGCGCGTGGACGTGTCTGGTTCAAGTACGGCGGTCCGGATTGCACCCTGTCCTCGGCTAGGGCTGCGCGTGCCGCTGCGCTAACCGAGATCTATCGCATGGCAACGGGGCATACTGCCTGTTGTCCACCGGGTAAGGCATTTGAGGCGGAGCAGGCGCTTGCACTCGACCTCGCCAGTTGGCAGGAAGCCGAGCAGCACCGCGGGCTACGGATCAGGGCGCGTGTCACGCTGGCTCTCACCGGTGAGGACGCTGAAAGGGCCACAGCTTTCGACGAAGAGGTGCGTGCGGCGCAACTTGATCAAGCAGTTGCCGCCGATCGTCTCGCGCACCTCTCCAGCACGGCGTTAGCGGATATGCAAAGCGCCCGGATCTGGTGGTTTGATCAGCACTTACGTAGGGGCCACCTGCTGGACTCGTGGGACTCCTTCGATGCAGTCGTCCGTCCCTTGGTTAGTGAGAACACCGACGACGCGGCCACTCGGTTCGCGCAGGTATTCGCAACGGCCGCCCAGCGAATTATCGACCATCCGGATAAAGCGCATGACCTGCGGCTCGCGGCCCATGTGCTTCTTACCAGAGTGGGCTGGCCGGACTTGGCCGACAACCTTCCAGGCGACTCAAGTGTGAGATCCGACAACGGCGCGGGCCAGTCGACCTGAGCTGCTGATACGTGACGGCGGGCGCAGCCATCGCGCCCGTCGGCGCCTCCAGCCCGCAACTACGCTCGCTGCTGCATCTCATCTAACACGCTTGATCTTCCGCCGCAACTTGGCGGGTGTCGTACGCTTCACTTTCTCCTGCAGGATCAAGATCTAGCCAATCCAGATCATGCCAGGTCAGAGCGGCATCTTTTGTCGTATGTGACGCTAGGTGACGTTCACCGGTGCCGGTGAATTCATCAGGTTGACGCTAGACGCGTTGTGTCTTGGATAGAAGAAAGCAGCTCCCGAAGCTACTCGTTGCAGTACACCTCGAGGTGCGCAGCAGCGATCTCCCGTAGGTAGACCTCCGTGCACGCCAGCAGCTCCAGCTGCTTGAGGCTGGCCTTCGATTTGCTCATGCCCGGTTGGGCTATCGCCACTGTGAGCTGCGGCCTCCGCGTCCTGGCGATGTCACGCAACTGGACTAGCCGCTCGAAGCTACCTTGCTCGATACCGCTGAAGGAGCGGCTCTTCTGCCTGTTTCGCGCACGCCTAATCAGGCTGGTCAGCATGCCGGTGACATCACGTCGGTGAGTCGCGGACTTGCTGGCCTGGCCACATACCTCGTACAGATCCTCCACCCGGGCGCCTGGGGTGCTCTCCGAGGAGTACTTGCAATGCACGAACAGGATGTGGAGATCACGTTCGGTTTCGCGGATGGCGACGATGTCGGCGATCTCTCCTGCCCCGTCGTCGTCGATGACGACATCCCACGGTCCTCGCTCGAGGACTTGCTGGATCATTCGCGCCTGGATCGAATCAGCGTGACGCGCTTCCCTCTGGGATTCCTTCTTGATGTCGATGCCAGTCCAGTCTGGCACCTGGAGCCGGGCGGCATCGAAGGGCGGGATGTCCCGGACTGGATGCAGCAATCTGGCGGGCGCGTACACCACAGTGTCGTTCTCGAATAGGACCTGCAGGACGTTATCGCGGCGGCCGAGGAATTCGGTTGCAGACATCTCTCGGCGTGAGCTCACGATCGTCACTTCACTGTCTCCGGCCGCCTGGATGCGCATCTGCCCTTCCTCGATGGTGATCATGTAGGGCACTCGCCAGCCGGGCGTGCGGATTGCGAAGTGAACCGCGTTACCCGGAACATGGGGTGTCACTTCGAGTTCAGCGTCCAAAAACGAGTAGGAGTTCCCCTGGAAGGTCAGCTGAAGAGTGTCCTCGTTGCGGGCCAGCAGCGCCAGGGGCCATTCAACTGCCAGGACGGTGAGTTCTGGCCAGTCCTCCAGATCTTCCGGATGGATGAAGTTGTCCATAACATGGGCGATATTGATGCTGTTGTCCAGCAACTTGCGCCCGATCTGGTCACACCAGTCGACCCAATGTTTGAGCGAGTCCGCGATGCGGCGGCTCCACACCCTGCCCTTGAGCGAGGCTCCGATGCTGGTTCTGACGCCTGCGGCATACCCGGTGGCGAAGATGTTGGTCTGCGCTTTGGTGTGTTTCTCCGCGTCGGTGAACCCTTCGGCGACGTCGGCTCCGACATGCATGGAGAAGCGCCGATTGCGGTTTCTCACGTCCAGTACGCCGACGTTGGTAGGAACGAGCCGGTCAATGCCACCCATGACGCGGTAGACCTGCTTGCCGGAGATGCGTGTTGCTGTCTCCCCGCAGACGGCCTTGGCGAGGTCTTCGTGCACGCTGTCGTTGTTGGTGCTGTTGATGTAGAGCAGGCCCCGGACACTGTCCCAGTACATGACGTACAGCGAGTGGATGACTTCCTCGACCAACGGGAGGCGGCCCCACTGGATAGAGTCGCGTTCTTCGGTGACGAACCACAGCACATGGTCCTGGCCGTTCACCGCGATGGGGTAGGTGAGGAGAGCCTCCTCTGGGAAGAGGTGGTGGACGTTGGCCGGCGCCCAGTCCTGACAGTCGGTCTTGTAGGCGACCGCGCTCATCTTCGGCAGCACCGATTTGATGGAGACTTCTTCGGGGCCGGAGCCGAATCCCGCCTCGAAGGTGCTGACGCTCTCCTGTTCGTCGACGGCCCTCTGGGACAAGTCTCGAATGATGAGGTTCCAGTCGGCGTCTTCCGCATAGAGCTGGCGGAGTTGCTCGTCGAACGGCGCATCGGACCGGGACGCGATCACGGTGGCTTCGCTGACCGCGGTGGGCGAGACCCGAGCGAAGCGGCCGATGAACTGGAGGGTGATCCCCAGGCTTTTGTGCGTGTCGTGCAGCGCGGCGATCTTGAGCTGTGGGAGGTCGAATCCCTCTCCCAGCATGCCTACGCAGATGACTGCGCGGCAGGCTCGCTCATGGAGTGCGTCGAGAGCTTCCTTTGCTTGCCTACTGGCGAGCTTGCTGTGGATGACCACCGGGTTCAGGTCGGCTGCCAGCTCTCGGTAGAGAGTCAGGAGCTCGTTGGCTCGGTTGATGGAACGGGCACGGGCCATGAGCAGGTGGTCCCACCCAGCGTCGATGTCGGCGCGAAGACGCGCCAGAGCTTGCTCGGCGATGTCCCTGTCGGGATCATCGAAGCTCGGCAGCGAGATGTAGTTGATCGGCGAGAAGTAGCCCTGGGTCTGTGCCTCCCGCAAGGGGAAGGCGTAGACGATCCGGCCGCCGATAGGACGGCCGTCGGTTCGGAATGGTGTGGCCGTGAACTGCACTACGGGACGGCCCTCGAAGCCGTTTCGAAGACGGGTCCATGTCCTGGCAGCTACGTGATGGGCCTCATCAATGAACAGGTGGCTGAACTCGTCTAGGGCCTGTTTCTTGGATCACGTGCGGAGCCAGATCACCAGAGCTGCCACGGTGACGGTGCCGAGGTAGATGTAAGCGCGCTTGTCGTAGCGGGTGGCAACAGCTCGAAAGTTCTTCAGCCGGTTGATCGCCCGCTCGACAACGTTGCGCTTCTTGTAGCGCTCCTTGTCAAACCCGGTAGGCCGTCCACCGGCCGAGCCGCGCCTGCGACGGTTGGCCCGTTGGTCACGAGGCTCAGGAATGGTATGCCGAATCTTGCGTCGCCGCAGGTAGGAGCGGTTCTTGCGCGAGCTGTAGGCCTTGTCCGCGCTGACACTGTCCGGCCGGCTACGAGGACGTCCAGGCCCGATC
>NZ_BBYM01000082.1 GCF_001570405.1 Microtetraspora niveoalba
CGGCGCGCCCCGGGGTCAGCCGGCCCGGCGGTCAGCGCGCCCGGCCGAAGTACTCGATCAGCACCGGGGCGAGCGCTTCCGGGGCCACGTCGTGCGTCTGCCCGACAAGCGTGCGGTGCTCCGCGGCGGGCAGCGCCCCCGCGGTGGCCTTGGCCGCCAGCCGCAGCCCCTCGGGGCTCGCCTCACCGGAGACGACCAGCGTGGGAACGTCGATCGCGGCGGCCAGGTGACGCGGCACCTCGCCGCCGCCGAGCAGCTCGTCGTCGTACGCGAGCGTCGGGGCGATCGCCTCCAGAGCGGCCCAGGCCGGCTGCGCCCGGATGCCGGCGACGACCTCGGCGGGCAAGCCGACGTTCGCCATGAACAGGGCCACGGCATCGCCCCCGCGTCCGGCGTCGAGCAGCTCGCGGAGCCGCCGTGTGTACTCCCCGAACCGCCCGCCGTCGCCCGCCCCGCCCATGAACGGCGGCTCGTAGAGGGCCAGCCGGGTGATCCCGGGGCGGGCCGCGGCGGCCGCCATGGCGAGGGCCGCGCCGGAGGAGATGGCGTAGACGTACGCCTCGCCCCCGGCCTCCCCGATGACGGCGTGGAGGTCCTCGATCTCACGGGCGACCGCGTAGGGGGCGGTGTCGGAGCTCTCGCCCCGGCCCCGGCGGTCGTACGCGTACACGGTGAAGGCGTCGCTCAGACGGGCGGCGAGCGGTCGCATCGGCCCCACGGCGCGATGGCACATGGCGCCGTCGACGAGGACGAGGGCCGGGCCGCCGCCGGTGCGCTCGTAGGCGATCGCGGTGCCGTCGGCCGAGGTCACTGTCGGCATGGATGTCCCCTTACCTTCGCTCGCCGGTCAGCTCGGCGAGGTAGACGTCGAAGCGGTCGAGGCTGGTGCCGAAGCCGGCCCTCGCCTGGGCGCTGAGGTACGCGGCCGGCACGTTCGTCTGACGCGTGACCACCTCGGTGCGGCCGTCGTGCAGGTCGACGAAGGTGATCGTGGTCAGCATGCCGCCCTCGACGCCGGGCTCCACCCACACCAGCCGCTCGGGACGGCGTATCTCGACGTAGACGGCCCGCATGGTGTGCGTGCTGCCGTCGGCATCGTTCACCATGGTGGTCTCGAAGACACCACCGGGACGCAGGTCGACGGTGATGTTCTCGACCGGGGTCGTCGTCCCGGTCGGCCCCCAGAAGTGGGTGAGGTGCTCGGGCGTCGTCATGCAGTCGAAGAGCAGCTCGGGTGAGGCGCGGTGCACGCGCCGGTACGTGAGCTCGCCGGTCTCGGTCACGGTGCGACCTCCCCTTCGTCGTCGTGCCGTGTCGCGCCCAGGGCGGCCAGGTGTTGTCCGAGGCGGTCGTGGCGGTCGGCCCAGATCCGCCGGTGGCGCTCGATCCAGCCGGCCACCGCGTCGAGGCGTTCGGCGTCGAGCACGCACGGCCGGGACTGCGCGGTGCGGGTCCGCGAGATCAGGCGGGCACGTTCGAGCACCTTCAGGTGTTTGGAGATCGCCTGCTGCGTCATCGCGAACGGCTCGGCGAGCTGGTTCACGGTCGCCTCGCCGAGCGCCAGGCGTTCCAGGATGGCCCGCCTGGTCGGGTCGGCCAGCGCCGAGAAAACCAGGGTCAGCTCGTCTTCCGCGACTGTCATGGGGACGACCCTAATCACAACCGAAGGGTTGTGCAACCAATGGGTTGTGATTCCCCGCCCCGCCCTCAGGCCGCGGGGGAAGCGGACTCTGGGCGTGTCAGGGCCAGTCCCAGCCGATGCCGACGACTCCGGGCTGGAGCGAGCTCGCGGTCAGGTGCGCCGATTGGTGGGAGTTGAGCGTCAGCTCCTCGACGGACTCGTCGCCCGCCGCCCGCCTGGCGTAACGGCGCAGCCGAACGGGGAGCGCGGCGGGGTCGAACCCCACCCGGAGCGTGTACTGGCCCGCCGGAAAGCGGAAACCGCGCTCGTACTCCCGCGCCTCGGCGCCGCAGGGATCGGTGAGCGCGTAGCGCAGGACGTGCGTCTCGCCGGCCCGCAGCGCGCGGTCGAACAGCAGCTCCGCCACCACCAGGCAGGTCGCCGCGTCCCGGCGGATCCGGCCGATGCGGCAGTCCTCCAGCGCGGCGACCCCGACCCGCTCGACATCGCAGTCGGGATCGCCCCGATAGATCATGACGTAGCGGTCGGCGTGCTCCTCGTGCGCCTGCACCACCTGCACGGTCTCCCGGCGGACGATGCCGCGGTCGGCCCCGACGCGCACGGTCTCGTACATCGCGGCGATGTGCAGCCGCCGGTCGTCGACGACCGCGCCCAGCTCCTCCAGGAGCCGCCCGAGCACGGCGGCCTGCCGCATGATGGCCGCGTACGGCGCAGGCCCCCTGCGGCGTGGCCTGAGCAGCGACGTGAGCGAGGTCGGCGGCAGGGCGAGGATCTCCTCCAGCGCCGCCACGGCCTTGATCGACTCGGGCCGCTCGGGGCGGCGCAGCCCCGACTGCCAGTAGCTGAGGCTGCTCACCCCCACCCGCAGGCCGCGCTCCTCCAGCCGGTGGCGCAGCCGTTCGAGAGTGAGCCCGCGGGCCTCGACGGCCTCACGAAGCGCGACGTGAAACTCCGGCATACGTGAATATTCACAGATTTTCACGTATACGCCAGGTGGCATCTGCCGGGTTTTCACACTGAGAACGCGGGCCCTTTTGCCCACCTTGTACGGCTTCCGCGCGCTCCGCACGATGCCTTGCAACACCCCCAACCGCAAGGAGCACCAATGCGGAAGCTGTTCCGCCTCGCGGTCGCCCTGGCCCTGGCCGCGGTCGCGTCGGTCGCGATCACGAGCCCGGCCCACGCCTGGACCTGGCGCAGGCTCGACTTCGCCCAGCAGGCCCAGCAGTACTCCAACTGGTGCTGGGCGGCGACCGGCAACTCGGTGGCCGCCTGGTACGGCTACGGCTACTCGCAGAACCAGTTCTGCAACCTGGCCTTCAACCGGGCCGTCAACTCGGCCTGCCCCAACAACCAGGCCACCCTGGCCAACGACCAGAACGCCTTCCGGCAGATCGGCATCAGCCCCGGCAACTACGTCTACAGCTACCTGACGTACGCGGCGATCGTCAGGGAGATCGACGCCGACCGTCCGATCATGGCCAGGATCCAGTGGACCTCCGGCGGCGGCCACATGGAGGTCGTCTACGGCTACGACAAGAGCCAGTCGCTCGTCTACTGGAGCAACCCATGGCCGTCGAGCACCCGCTACAACTGGACGACCTACGACTACTACGTCTCGAACGGCTCCTTCTTCTGGACCCACTCGCTCGACTACATCGGGGCCTGACATGAAGCGACTCATCCTTCTCACCGCCGTCGCGTTCGCCCTGTTCACCGGCACCGCGTCCGCCGCCCCGGATCCGGCGGCCGTGGCCCCCGACCCCGCCACCCCC
>NZ_BBYM01000083.1 GCF_001570405.1 Microtetraspora niveoalba
CCACTGCCCCGAACCGAGACCTGCGACTCCTCACCGGCCACGATGGACGCTGGCACGCCACTGTCCCGAACCGCGACCTGGGGCTCATCACCGGCCACAATCGACGCCCATACGCCACCGATCGCGGACAGCACCGAGCTCTCGGACGCAGGTACATCACCGGCCGCATCGAGATCCACCAGCACGATCCGGCCAGGGTTCTCCGTCTGCGCCGACCGCACCAACCCCCACACCGCAGCCGCGACCGGATCGACGTCACCAGCGCCCACCGAAACAGCGCCACGCGTCACCACCACCAGCCGGGAATCGGCGAACCGCTCCTCCGCCAGCCACGCCTGCACCGCCGCCAGCACCGAGCCGGCCACCTCATGCACCAGCCCCGCGTCACCGGCCCACCGCTCCACCACCGGCAGCACCACCACCGGCGGCGCGACTCCGCCCTGCACCACCGCCGCGAGGCTCTCAAACCGGCCCGCGGTCAGGACTTCGGCGTCACCGATCACCACCCAGTCCGAGGTGTCGAACTCCGTGGCGGCCGATCCCACCAGAGGCACCCAGTCCACCGCGAACAGCGCGTCCGACGCCACATCCTCCGCAGGCCGCAATGCCTCAGGCGACACCTCACGCATGACCAGGGACTCGACGGATGCGACCGGTGCACCGGTCATGTCCGCGGTCCGGATCTCGACACCGTCACCGACCGCGGTCATGGCCACCCGAAGCATCGAGGCTCCGGCGGCATGCAACCGCACGCCCGTCCACGCGAACGGCAACCGTGTCCCCTGACCACCGGCGGCAACGAGCCCGCTGACATGCAACGCCGCGTCCAGCAACGCCGGATGCACACCGAACCCGCCGGCCTCCGCTATCACGTCCTCCGGCAACGCGACCTCGGCGAACACCCGCTCACCATCACGCCACGCCGCCCGCAACCCCTGGAACACCGGGCCGTAGCCGTACCCGGCCTCTTCAAGAGCGTCGTAGAAACCGTCCAGCGGCACCGCCACCGCACCCAGCGGCGGCCACACCGCAAGATCGAGCCCTTCACCGGCAAGCCCGATAGTGGCGTCGTCTTCGGCAAGCACACCGGCCGCGTGGCAGACCCACGGCCCGTCCTCGCCCGCGTCCGGCCGGGAGTGGATCTCCACCCGGCGCTCGCCATCCTCACCCGGGGCGGCCACGTGAACCTGGACCTGCACCCCGCCGTGTGGTGGGAGTTGTAGCGGCGCCTGCACAACGAGCTCCCGTAGAGTCAGGCACCCCACCTGCTCACCGGCCCGCAACGCCATCTCCGCCAGCGCCGTCCCCGGCACCAGCACCTGCCCGTGGATCGCGTGATCGGCCAGCCACGAATGCGTCGCCAACGACAACCGCCCGGTCAGCACCACACCACCGTCACCGGCCAGCGCCACCGCCGCCCCCAGCAACGGATGCCCCGCCGCGATCTGGCCGACCGCCGCCACGTCCCCCACACCGGCGGCCGGCTGCGGCCAGTACCGCTCACGCTGGAACGCGTAGGTCGGCAGTTCCACCCGACGCCCACCCGGCAGGACGGACGCCCAGTCCACGTCGCCGCCGGCCGCCCACAACCGGCCCAGCGCCGCCAGGGCCGTCTCCGCCTCATCCCGATCGCGGCGCAACACCGGCGCGAACACAGCCCCATCGACCGACCGCTGCGCCATCCCACAGAGCACACCGTCCGGGCCCAACTCCACAAACCGGGACACACCCCGCTCGCCCAGACACCCGACCCCATCCGCGAACCGCACCGCCTCACGCACCTGCCGCACCCAATAGGCCGGGGACGTGAGCAGCCCGGGCCCGGCCACCTCGCCGGTCAGGTTCGACACGATCGGAACCCGCGGCTCGTCGAACGTCAGCGTCTCCAACACCGCCGCGAACTCCGCCAGCATCGGCTCCATCAGCCGCGAATGGAACGCGTGCGACACCCTCAACCGGCTCGTCTTACGACCCTCCGCAGCCCACCGCGCCGCCAGCTCCTCGATCACCCCGGCATCACCCGAGACGACCACCGAATCCGGGCCGTTGACCGCCGCGACGTCCACCAGGCCGCCCACCGCCTCGACCACCTCGGCCTCCGACGCCTGCACGGCCAGCATCGCCCCACCGGCAGGGAGCGCCTGCATCAATCGGCCCCGCGCCGCAACCAGCGCACACGCATCCGGCAGCGACAACACCCCGGCGCAATGGGCCGCCGCGATCTCACCGATCGAATGCCCCAGCAGGAAGTCCGGGCGCACGCCCCACGACTCCAGCAACCGGAACGATGCCACCTCGACCGCGAACAAGGCCGCCTGCGCGTGAACCGTCTGATCGAGATCGACCCCGTCGACCAGCACGTCCCGGACCGGCTGATCGAGCCGAACATCCAGCTCCGCGCAGACGGCATCGAAGGCATCGGCGAACACCGGGAAGGACTCGTACAAGCCTTGTCCCATCCCGGCCCGCTGCGAACCCTGACCGGTGAACAGGAAGGCGAGCCCGCCGTGCTCAGGGCCGTCCCAGTCCGTTTCCTCGGCTGCCAGCCGGTCGAGCCGCTGGAGAAGGTCCTCTCTGCCTCTTCCTACGACGACCGCCCGATGGTCCAGAGCAACGCGGGTGGTGGCCAGCGACCAGCCGACATCCACGGGATGCAGTTCAGAGGCGGCGACGAGATGGTCACGCAGAGAGCGGGCCTGGGCCCGAAGTCCCGCTGCGGTCTTCCCGGACAGCGGCCACACCACTGGCCCCTCAGCGTCCGCCGCCGGCTCCGCGAGCTCCGTGGCCGGCGGTTCTTCCAGAATGACGTGCGCGTTGGTGCCGCTGAGGCCGAACGACGACACACCCGCACGACGCGGCCGGTCCACCTCCGGCCATGGCTGGGCCTCGGTCAGCAATTCCACCGCACCCGCGGACCAGTCCACGTGCGGGGTCGGCTCGTCCGCGTGCAGTGTGGCGGGCAGCACGCCGTGCCGCATGGCCTGCACCATCTTGATCACACCGGCGACACCCGCGGCGGCCTGCGTGTGCCCGATGTTCGACTTGATCGACCCCAGCCAGAGTGGGTGGTCCCGCTCCTGGCCGTAGGTGGCGAGCAGCGCCTGCGCCTCGATCGGGTCACCGAGCTTCGTGCCGGTGCCGTGCGCCTCGACCACATCGACCTCAGAGGGCTCAAGACGGGCGTTGGCCAACGCCTGACGGATCACCCGCTGCTGCGAAGGACCGTTCGGCGCCGTCAACCCGTTCGACGCGCCATCCTGATTGACCGCACTGCCCCGCACCACCGCCAGCACCCGGTGGCCGTTGCGCCGCGCGTCCGACAACCGCTCCAGCACAAGCACACCGACACCTTCGGACCAGACAGTGCCATCCGCGCCGGCCCCGAACGCCTTGCACCGGCCGTCCGAAGCCAGACCGTCCTGCCGATCGAACTCCGCGAAGAGACTCGGACTGGCCAGCACCGCCACACCCCCGGCCAGCGCCAGCTCGCACTCACCACGCTGGAGCGCCTGCCCGGCCAGGTGCAAAGCGACGAGTGAGGCGGAGCAGGCCGTGTCCACCGTGACCGCCGGCCCCTCCAACCCGAACGTGTAGGCGACCCGGCCCGAGACCACGCTCATCGCCGTCCCGGTCAGCAGATGCCCTTCCGTACCGGCCGGCATCTGGGAACCCATGCCGTAGTTCGAGGCGTATGCCCCGATGAATACACCGGTCGGGGTGCCCCGCAGCTCCGTCGCCACCACACCCGCGGACTCGAAGGCTTCCCACGCCGCTTCCAGCAACAACCGCTGCTGCGGATCCATCGCCAACGCCTCACGCGGCGAAATACCGAACAACCCCGCGTCGAAGTCCGGCGCGTCGTGCAGGAACCCACCCCGAGGCGCATACGACGCATCCCCGACC
>NZ_BBYM01000084.1 GCF_001570405.1 Microtetraspora niveoalba
GTCGCTGCCGCTGGATCCTGATGGCACGGTGTTGATCACTGGTGGGACGGGGACGCTGGGTGGTCTGCTGGCCCGGCATCTGGTCACGGCGTATGGGGTGCGGCATCTGCTGTTGCTCAGCCGTCAGGGGCTGGACGGTGTGGGTGCGGCGGAGTTGGTGGCCGAGTTGGCCATGTTGGGGGCTCGGGTGACCGTCGCCGCGTGTGACGCTGCGGATCGGGAGGGGCTGGCCGCGGTTTTGGCGGCGGTCCCGGCCGATCGTCCGTTGACGGGTGTGGTACATGCGGCCGGCGTGTTGGACGACGGGGTGTTCACCGGGCTGGACGCGCGGCGGTTGAGTGCGGTGTTGCGGCCGAAGGTGGATGCGGCGGTGAATCTGCACGAGCTGACCGCCGACCTGAACGTACAGATGTTCGTGTTGTATTCGTCGGTGTCGGCGACGTTCGGGACCGGTGGTCAGGCGAATTATGCGGCGGCGAACGCGTTCTTGGACGCGTTGGCTGTCTATCGCCGGTCTCAGGGGTTGCCGGGTCTGTCGTTGGGCTGGGGGCTGTGGGAGCAGGCCAGCGCGATGACCGGGCATCTGGGGGCGGCGCGGGCCGTGGCGGCGTTGCCGACGGCGTTGGCGTTGGAGTTGTTCGATCGTGCGTGTGGTTCGTCGGCGGCGCATCTGTTGCCGACGTTGCTTGACCTCGGGCGGGGGCGGGCCGCGGCGGATCGAGTGCCGCCGTTGTTGCGGGCGTTGGTGCGTCCGCGGGTGCGCCGGGCTGCTGAGCGGGCTTCCGGCACGGCGTCGGCGTTGGTGGGCAGGCTGCGGGGTCTGGGCGCGGATGAGCGGCGGGCGCGGCTGTTGGAGTTGGTGCGTGCTCAGGCGGCAACGGTGCTGGGTCATGCCGGTGCTGATGCGGTGGGGGCGAGGCAGGCGTTCCGTGAGTTGGGGTTTGATTCGCTGACCGCGGTGGAGTTGCGGAACGGGTTGGGTGCGGCGACGGGGTTGCGGTTGCCGGTGACGTTGATCTTCGATTACCCGACGCCTGCGGCGCTGGCCGACCATCTCATGGAGGCGTTGTTCGAGGGGCTGGCGTCGGCGCCGAAGCCGGTGGTGGCCTCGGTGGATATCGCGGATCCGATCGTGATCGTGGGG
This sequence comes from Microtetraspora niveoalba, assembly GCF_001570405.1. Lineage (GTDB taxonomy): Bacteria > Actinomycetota > Actinomycetes > Streptosporangiales > Streptosporangiaceae > Microtetraspora > Microtetraspora niveoalba. The sequence goes on from NZ_BBYM01000084.1 coordinate 1,145, forward strand.
ATGAGCTGCCGGTTCCCCGGCGGGGCGGACAGCCCGGAGCGGTTGTGGCGGCTGCTGGCCGACGGATTCGATGGGGTGACGGATTTCCCCGCCGATCGTGGTTGGCAGGTCGGGGATGCGTCGTATGCGCCTCGGGGTGGTTTCCTGCACGACGCGCCGGACTTCGACGCGGGGTTGTTCGGTATTTCGCCGCGTGAGGCGTTGGCGATGGATCCGCAGCAGCGGTTGTTGCTGGAAGCGGCGTGGGAAGCCTTTGAATCCGCGGGCATTGATCCGCTGTCGTTGAGCCGTTCGTCCACGGGCGTGCTGATCGGGGCTTCGGCGTTCGGTTACGGCGCGGGGATGGACCTGCCCGCCGGTGCCGAGGGGCACCTGATGACGGGTGCCGCGACGAGCATCCTGTCCGGACGGGTCTCGTACGTGTTCGGCTTGGAGGGCCCGGCGGTGACGGTGGACACCGCGTGTTCGTCGTCGCTGGTGGCGATGCACTGGGCGATCCAGGCGCTTCAGCGTGGTGAGTGCGAGCTGGCGCTGACCGGCGGCGTGACCGTGATGTCCACTCCGGGGGTGTTCGCGGAGTTTGATCGGCAGGACGGTTTGGCTTCGGATGGTCGGTGCAAGGCGTTCGGGGCCGGCGCGGATGGCACTGTCTGGTCCGAGGGTGTCGGTGTGCTGGTGCTGGAGCGGTTGTCGGACGCGCGCCGCAACGGCCACCAGGTGCTGGCGGTGGTACGCGGCAGCGCGGTCAATCAGGATGGCGCGTCGAACGGCCTGACCGCGCCGAACGGTCCTTCGCAGCAGCGGGTGATCCGTCAGGCGTTGGCCAATGCTCGGCTCACGCCCTCCGACGTGGATGTGGTCGAGGCGCACGGCACCGGCACCCGGCTGGGTGACCCGATCGAGGCGCAGGCGTTGCTGGCGACCTACGGCCAGGAGCGGGAGCAACCGCTGTGGCTGGGGTCGATCAAGTCGAACATCGGCCACACGCAGTCGGCGGCGGGTGTCGCCGGTGTGATCAAGATGGTGCTGGCGATGCGGCACGGCATGCTGCCGGCCACGTTGCACGCGGACGAGCCGACGCCGCACGTGGACTGGTCCGCCGGGTCGGTGGAGCTGCTGACCGAGGCCCGGCCGTGGCCTTCCGCGGGTCGACCGCGCCGGGCCGGTGTCTCATCGTTCGGGATCAGCGGCACCAACGCGCATGTGATCCTTGAGCAGGGCGATCCGGTGCAGGTCGCTCAGCCAGTGAAGAGTCCGGGGTCGGCACCGGAATCGGGCGAGCGGACGGAGACAGTGCTCTGGCCGGTGTCGGCAAAGACCCCTGCTTCCTTGCGCGCGCAGGCCGTACGGCTCGCCGAACACCTGGACGCGCGGCCTGACGACGCCCCGGTCGATGTGGCGTGGGCCCTTGCCACGACCCGGGCGGCGTTGGCACATCGGGCGGTGATCCTCGGTGATGATCGTGCGGGGCTGCTTCGCGGGCTGAACGCGCTCGCTGTGGGTGAGTCTTCCGCGGGTGTGGTCTCGGGTGTGGCCGGCGAGGGTCGGACGGCGTTCCTGTTCACCGGTCAGGGTTCGCAGCGGGCCGGGATGGGGCGGGGCTTGTACGAGTCTTTCCCGGTGTTCGCGGACGCGTTCGATGCCGTCTGCGCGGAGCTGGACGTTCGGCTCGATCGGCCGGTTCGGGATGTCGTGTTCGAGGGTGTCGATCTCGATCAGACCATGTGGGCGCAGGCGGGCTTGTTCGCTGTGGAGGTGGCGTCGTTCCGGTTGCTGGAGTCGTGGGGCGTGAGCCCGGACTTCCTGCTGGGGCATTCGATCGGGGAGATCGCGGCGGCGCACTGTGCGGGGGTGTTGTCGCTGCCGGATGCGTGTGTGCTGGTGGCGGCGCGGGGCCGGTTGATGCAGGCGCTCCCTGCCGGTGGGGCGATGCTGGCCGTGCAGGCCTCCGAGGACGAGATAGTCGATGACCGGGTGGACGTCGCGGCGGTCAACGGTCCGTCCTCGGTCGTGGTTTCCGGCGATGCCGAGGTGATCGACGAGCTGGCGGCGCGGTGGGCGGCCGAGGGCCGTAAGACGAGCCGGTTGAGGGTGTCGCACGCGTTCCATTCCCGGCTGATGGAGCCGATGCTGGCGGATTTCGCGGCGGTGTTGGAGACGCTGATCTTCAACGAGCCGCGGATCCCGATCGTGTCGAACCTGACCGGCGAGGTGGCCGGGCCCGGGCTGCTGACCTCCCCTGCGTACTGGGTGCGGCAGGTGCGCGAGGCGGTGCGCTTCGCCGACGGGGTCAGGAGCCTGGCAGATCAGGGTGTGTCCCGGTTCGTGGAGCTGGGCCCGGACGGGGTGCTCTGCGCGCTGGCGCAGCGGTCGGTCGATGAGGCTGTGTTCGCTCCGGTGTTGCGCCGCGATCGGGATGAGGCGGAGACGGCCCTGGCGGCGCTGGGCCGGTTGTGGACGGCCGGCGCCGATATCGACTGGTCTGCGCTCTCCCCGGAGGGCCGTCGGGTGAACCTCCCGACCTACGCGTTCCAGCGTGAGCGGTACTGGCCGGAGCCCGCTGCCGTGACGGGTGATGTGGGCGCCGTGGGCCTGGCCGCGGCGGGGCATCCGTTGCTGGGTGCGGCGGTGGCGCTGGCCGGTGAGGGCGCCGTCCTGATGACGGGGCGGTTGTCGTTGGTGACGCATTCGTGGCTGGCCGATCATGCGATCCACGGGCAGGTGCTGGTGCCGGGGACGGCGCTGGTGGAGATGGCGTTGCGGGCCGGTGAGCAGGTGGGGTGCCTGACTCTGCGGGAGCTCGTTGTGCAGGCGCCGCTACAACTCCCACCACACGGCGGGGTGCAGGTGCAGGTGCACGTGGCCGCCCCGGGTGAGGATGGCGAGCGCCGGGTGGAGATCCACTCCCGGCCGGACGCGGGCGAGGACGGGCCGTGGATCTGCCACGCGACCGGCGCGCTGTCGGCCGATTCCATGCCGCAAGGCGTGGATCTTGCGGTGTGGCCGCCGCTGGGTGCGGTGGCGGTGCCGCTGGAGGGGTTCTACGACGCTCTTGAAGAGGGCGGGTACGGCTACGGCCCCCTGTTCCAGGGATTGCGGGCGGCGTGGCGTGATGGCGAGCGGGTGTATGCCGAGGTCGCGTTGCCGGAGGAGGCGGTAGCCGAAGCGGCCGAGTTCGGGATACATCCGGCGTTGCTGGACGCGGCGCTGCATGTCAGCGGGCTCGTCGCCGCCGGTGGTCAGGGGACACGGTTGCCGTTCGCGTGGACGGGCGTGCGGCTGCATGCCGCCGGAGCCTCGATGCTTCGGGTGGCCATGACCGCGGTCGGCGACGGTGTCGAGATACAGACCGCGGACGCGACCGGTGCGCCCGTCGCATCCGTCGAGTCCCTGGTCATGCGTGAGGTGTCGCCTGAGGCATTGCGGCCTGCGGAGGATGCGGCGTCGGACGCGCTGTTCGCGGTGGACTGGGTGCCTCTGGTGGGATCGGCCGCCACGGAGTTCGACACCTCGGACTGGGTGGTGATCGGCGACGCCGAAGTCCTGACCGCGGGCCGGTTTGAGAGCCTCGCGGCGGTGGTGCAGGGCGGAGTTGCGCCGCCGGTGGTGGTGCTGCCGGTGGGTCAGTCGAGCGATGTGCATGGGCTGACCGCGTGGGCGATGGGAGTGGTGCAGGAGTGGCTGGCTGAGGAGCGGTTCGCCGACTCCCGCTTGGTGGCCCTGACTCGTGGTGCCGTCCCCGCCGCCCCGGTCGCGCGGGATGGGATCGACCCTGCGGTGGCGGCGGTGTGGGGATTGTTGCGGTCGGCGCAGACCGAGAACCCTGGCCGGATCGTGCTGGTGGACCTCGATCCCGCCGGTGACCCGGATGACGCGGCGAGCATGTGGCCGTCGGTTGTGGGCGGTGACGAGCCGGAGGTCGCGGTTCGGGATGGTGCCCTGTGGGTGCCGCGGTTGGTGCGGGCGGCGTCGTTGCATGGGCCGGCCGGGGACCAGGA
>NZ_BBYM01000085.1 GCF_001570405.1 Microtetraspora niveoalba
CCGCCCGGCCTGCGCCGCCAACGCCTCCACCGACCGGCCCGACACCGGCCACACCACCGGACCGGCCACACCCGCAACCCGCTCAACCTCAACGACCGGCGCGGCCTCGATGATCACGTGCGCGTTCGTCCCACTGATCCCGAACGACGACACACCCGCCCGGCGCGGCCGATCCGCGGACGGCCACGACCGGGCCTCGGTCAGCAACTCCACCGCACCCGCCGACCAGTCCACGTGCGGCGAGGGCTCATCCACATGCAACGTCGCCGGCAACACCCCGTGGCGCATCGCCTGCACCATCTTGATCACACCGGCCACACCCGCGGCCGCCTGCGTGTGCCCGATGTTCGACTTGATCGACCCCAGCCACAACGGACGACCCTCCGGGCGATCCTGCCCATACGTCGCCAGCAACGCCTGCGCCTCGATCGGATCACCCAACCGAGTGCCAGTGCCGTGCGCCTCCACCACATCAACCTCAGCCGGAGACAACCGCGCGTTCGCCAACGCCTGACGGATCACCCGCTCCTGCGACGGACCGTTCGGAGCCGTCAACCCGTTCGACGCGCCGTCCTGGTTGACCGCACTGCCCCGCACCACCGCCAACACGTCGTGCCCGAGCCGGTGCGCGTCCGACAACCGCTCCAACACCAACAGGCCGACACCCTCGCCCCAGCCGGTGCCGTCCGCCGCGCCCGCGAACGCCTTACACCGGCCGTCGGCGGAGAGCCCGTCCTGCCGGTCGAACTCGGTGAACACTCCGGGAGACACCATCACCATGACACCGCCGGCCAGCGCCATCTCACACTCGCCGTTGCGCAACGCCTGGACGGCGAGGTGCAGCGCGACCAGCGACGAGGAGCACGCGGTGTCGACCGTCACCGCCGGCCCTTCAAGCCCGAACGTGTACGCCACCCGACCGGACAACACGCTGCTCACGGTGCCGGTCAGCAGGTGCCCCTCGGCGCTCGCCGGCATGTCCATGCCGACGCCGTAGAGCGATGCCGAACCACCGATGAGCACGCCGGTCGGCGAGTGGCTCAACGAGAGCGGGTCGATACCCGCGGACTCGAACGCCTCCCACGCCGCCTCCAGCAGCAGCCGCTGCTGCGGGTCCATCGCCAGCGCCTCACGCGGCGAGATCCCGAACAACCCCGCGTCGAACTCCGCCACCCCGTCGACGAAGCCACCCTGACGGGTGTAGGCACCGTCTGCGTCGTCGGGCCAGCCTCGGTCGGTGGGGAAGGCCGAGATGCCGTCGCGGCCCGCGACCACCAGCTCCCAGAGCTGCTCCGCCGTACGGACACCACCCGGGTACCGGCAGCTCATGCCGATGATCGCGATCGGTTCGTCGCCGCCGGCCGCGGCCGATGCGCCGATGGGCGTCGCGACGGGGCCGGTCGTGCCGAACATCTCGCCGAGCAGGTACTCGGCCAGGGCCGCCGGGTTCGGGTGGTCGAACACCAGCGTGGCGGGCAGTCTCAACCCGGTTTCCGCGACGAGCAGGTTGCGCAGCTCCACTGCGGTCAGCGAGTCGAACCCCAGATCGCGGAACGCGCGGCGAGGCTCCACCACCGCCGTCGACGCGTGCCCGAGCACCGCCGCGGCACGCGCCCGCACCGCCTCCAGCAACAGGCGGGGGCGCTCCGTCTCGGGCGCCGCCTTCAGCGTCTCCCGCAGCTCGAAGGTGTCACCCGGCCCGGCCACCTGGACGGCCAGCACCCGGGCCACCTCGGGCAGCTCGCCGAGCAGCGGACTGGGGCGACCCGAGACGAACGCGGGCACGAACCGTTCCCAGTCGACATCGGCGACGCTGACACACGTCTCGTCGTGATCGACGGCTACGGCGAGAGCCCGGATCGCCGGCTCCCGGTCCATGGTGGGCAACCCTCGCCGACGCAGGAACCGCTCCATATCTCCCTGCATCGCCATGCCCACCTCGGCCCACGGACCCCACGCCACGGAGGTGCCGCTCAGGCCACGATCCCGGCGGTGGTGCACCAGAGCGTCCAGGAAGGCGTTGCCCGCCGCGTACGCGCCCTGCCCGCCGCTGCCCCAGGTGGCCGCGATCGAGGAGAACACCACGAACAGCTCCAGATCGCCCGCGAGCTCGTCCAGCAGAACGGCACCGGCCACCTTGGCGCGCAGCACCTCGGCGAGGTCGGCCGCCTCGGTCTCCATCAGCGGACTCGCCACGTCGACTCCGGCTGCGTGCACCACCCCCGTCAGCGGGAACTCCGCCGGGATCCCGGCCAGCAATCCGGCCAGCGCCTCCCGATCCGCCACGTCACACGCTTCGACCGACACGCGGGCGCCCAGTGCGGTCAGCTCCGCCACCAGCGCGTCCACTCCGGGCGCCCCCGCGCCCCGGCGGCCGGCCAGCAACAGATGCGGCACCCCCCGGCCGGCCAGCCAGCGGGCCACATCACCACCCAGGGCGCCGGTCCCGCCCGTGATCAATACGGTGCCGTCGGTGGTCCACTCCGGCACGGACGCCGTGGGCAGGGGCGCCCGCACCAGCCGGCGCGCGAACACCCGTCCGTCTCGCAGGGCGACCTGGTCCTCGCCACTCGTGCCGCTCAGCAGGGCGGTCAGTCGCCCCTCGGTCACCCCGTCGACGGTCGGCGGCAGATCGATCAGGCCGCCCCACCGGGCGGGATGTTCCAAGGCCGCGACTCTGCCCAGCCCCCACAGCAACGCCTGCTCGGGAGCGTCCAGCCGATCGTCGCCACCGGTCGACACCGCACCGCGTGTCAGGCACCACAGCGGAACATCCGCTCCCGCGTCACCGAGCGCCTGGATCACCAGCAACATCGCCGCGAGATCGGCGGAGGCCGTCGACGGCCCGGCCGCGAACACCACCCCGGCGAGATCATCACGGGTCAGATGGACGGCGAGCTCGGCCCGATCCAGCTCCGCGAGGGACCGCAGACGGGCGGTTCGCGCGCCGCCGGCGCGCAACGCGTTCTCCGCCTCGCCGGCCAGGCTCGTCTCACCGGAGCTGACAAGCACCCACGTTCCGGTGAGCGTGGCGGCGTCGCGCAGGCCGTTCAGCGGCTTCCACTCCACCCGATAGCGCCACGAGTCGACGATCGACTCCTGCCGCCGCGACCGCCGCCACGACGACAACGCCGGCACCACGTCGTCCAGCACCCCCGGCGCGTCCTCCAACCTCAGGGTGGCGGCCAGCTCCGCGAGGTCCTCACGCTCCACCGCCGCCCAGAACCGGGCGTCGTCGTCATCCGGCGCGGCCACCGGCGCCTCGGCCGGAACCGACCCGGCCTCCGGCCAGTACCGCTCCCGCTGGAAGGCATAGGTCGGCAGCTCCACCCGACGGCCGCCCGGCAGGACGGCCCGCCAGTCGACGTCGAGGCCGGCCGTCCACAACCGGGCCAGCGCGGTCAGCGCCGTTTCGGCGTCTTCGCGGTCGCGGCGCATCACCGGCGCGAACACCCCGTCGGCCGACTGCTGGGCCAGCCCGCAGAGCACCCCGTCCGGGCCCAGCTCCACGAACCGGGACACACCCTGATCTGCCAGACAGGTGACCCCGTCGGCGAAGCGGACCGCCTCTCGCACCTGCCGCACCCAGTAGGCCGGGGAGGTGAGCAGCCCGGGCTCGGCCACCTCGCCGGTCAGGTTCGACACGATCGGAACCTGCGGTTCGTCGAACGTCAGCGTCTCCACGATGGCCGCGAACTCGGCCAGCATCGGCTCCATCAGGCGGGAGTGGAACGCGTGCGAGACCGTCAGCCGGCTCGTCTTACGGCCCTCCGCAGCCCACCGGGCCGCCATCTCCTCGATCACCCCGGCGCCGCCCGAGACGACCACCGAGTT
>NZ_BBYM01000086.1 GCF_001570405.1 Microtetraspora niveoalba
GCCCTGCTCGTACGGCCGCCGCCCGGCCTGGGCGCCCGGCTCGGCCGCTCCCGCGCCGCCGTCCCAGGCGCTCTGGCCCGTCTGCGGGATGGGACGGTCGCCACCCGGCTCCTTGCGCGCGGCGGCCGGGGACGCGGCGGGCCTCTTCGGCCGCGCCGCGCCGCCGGTCGTGCGCCGCAGGAGCTCGGCCGTCTCGTCGTAGCCGGGCCGGTCGGCGGGCTCCTTCTCCAGCAGGCGTTCGAGCACCTCCCGCAGCTCCCCGGCGTGTACGGCGGGGGCGGGGGCCTCGTTGAGCACCGCGTGCATGGTCGCCATCGGCATGCCGCGATCGTGCGGGGGCTTGCCCTCCACGGCGGCGTACAGCGTGGCGCCGAGCGACCACAGGTCGGACTCGCGCTGGGCGGGGTCGCCGCGCAGCCGCTCCGGGGCGATGAACGCGGGCGTGCCGATGAGGCCGGTCCGGGTCATGGTGGAGTCGGCCTCCAGGCGCGCGATGCCGAAGTCGGTCAGCACCACCCGCCCCTCGTCCGTGATCAGCACGTTCTCCGGCTTGACGTCGCGGTGCAGCACGCCCTGCGCGTGGGCGGCCTTGAGCGCGTCCAGGACCTGCAGCCCGATCTCGGTGGTCCGCTCGGGGGAGAGCCGGCCGTCCTCCCTGATGACCTGTCCGAGGGAGCGGGAGGGGACGAGCTGCATGATGATCCAGGGCCGGTCGTCCTCCTCGATCACGTCATGGACGACGACGACGTTCGGATGGGTGAGCCGCCCGGCCGCGCGCGCCTCGCGCATGGTCCGGCGGTTGAGCTCGTCGAGCTGGTCGCCCATCGCGCTGTCGTAACGGACCTCCTTGACCGCCACCACCCGGTCGAGCAGCTCGTCGTGGGCCCGCCAGACGATTCCCATGCCACCTCGGCCAATGGGCTCGATCAGGTGGTACCGGCCGCCGACCAGCCGGCCTTCCGCATGCGCCATCAAATCCCCTCCTGGACGCATAGATCGTCCCACGGATGACAAAGGGATCAACCCGGTCGCATAAGGGTGTGTCCGAAATCTGAGACGGATCGGTCCGGCTCGCGGAGCCTGCCTGGTAAGGTCGGGCTATGGCTTGCTATTTCACGTTTACGCAGCCGGCTCCGGGAGGGCCGGTCGCAGGCGCGTGATCTAGCGACCATCCGGAGCCGGCTGAGGCAGAGACGAGCGTCTCTGCCTTTTTCGTTGTCAACGAGCCGGTCGAGGGGCCGGCCCATCCGAGGAGACCGCATGTCCCAGGCCATGTCCCCGGCCGCCCGAGTCGCCCAGACCGCCGCCCCGTCCGACCCCGCGGCACCCGAAAGCGCGGCATCCGAAAGCGCGGCATCCGACAGCGCGCCGCGCCGCTCCGCCGTGCGGATCGGGGCGCTGACCGTGGGCGAGGGACTGCCCGTGGCCGTGATCGGCGGACGCGACGCCCGCTGGCTCAGCCTGCGCGGGCACCACGGCCGGCGGCCGGCCGCCGAGGCCCTCGCCGAGGCGCGCGCCGCATGGCCCGGGCCGCTGCTCGTCGAACCGTTCTCCGCCGGGGACCTCGACGCCGTCGCCTCGGGGGCGGACGGCGTCCTCGTGGGGGCGGCCTGGATGCAGGACTTCCAGCTCGTCCGCGCGGCGGCCGCGCTCGGCCTCCCCGTGGTCGTCCAGCGCGGCCCGGCCGCCACGCTGGACGAGTGGCTGGCCATCGCCGACTACTGCGTGGCCGAGGGCAACGACCGGGTGGTCCTGTGCGAGAGCGGAAGCCGTACGCACGGCTCGGCCGCGGTGCTCGACCTCGCGCTGATGCGCGCCGCGCGGGAGCGGTCGGGGCGGCCGGTGCTCGCCGCGCTCGGCCGCGACGCCGCGCTCGCCCCCGCGG
>NZ_BBYM01000087.1 GCF_001570405.1 Microtetraspora niveoalba
CGCCTCGTTGACGCCGCTCTCGACGGCGCGGACGAGGCGGCGGGCGAGCACGGCGCCGGGGCCGCGCACCGCGACCTGGTCCTCCCCGATCGTGCCGCCGAGCACCCCTGCCAGCACCGGCGCGACCGACGCGTCCACCGTGGGCGGCAGGTCGATCAGGCCGCCCCACCGCTGCGGGTGTTCCAGGGCGGCGACCCGGCCGAGGCCCCACACCTGCGCCTGGGCCGGGCTGGTCAGCGTGTCGCCGGGGCCCGCCTGGACGGCGCCGTGGGTCAGCGTCCACAGCGGCGCCTTCAGGTCCGCGTCGCCCAGGGCCTGCAGCACTACCAGGGCCGCCGCCACCACGTACGGCACCGCGGAATCGCCGTTCGGATGGTCTACCGCGGCGAGCAACACGGTCCCGGCCAGGTCGGGCACACCGTTCATCGCGTCCTGGATGTGGGCGGTGACCGAGGCCCGGTCGAGTTCCGAATCCCCGAGGATGATGTCGACGACTCCGGCGCCGGCGCCGCGGATCGCCGCGCGCACGCCTTCGGCCAGCTCCTCGTCGACATTCTCCGGGACGACCACCAGCCAGGAGCCGTCGAGCTCACCCTCGGTCACCGCCACGGGCTTCCAGTCGATCTGGTAGCGCCAGGTGTCGAGCACCGATTCCTGTCGGCGCTGTCTGCGCCACGACGACAACGCGGGCAACACCTCGCCCAGCACCTGGGCCCGGTCACCGAGGCTCAGCGTCCCGGCCAGCTCCTCCAGGTCCTCGCGCTCGACCGCCTCCCAGAACCGGGACTCCACCACATCACCCGGCAGCACCGCTCGCGTCGCCCTCGGCTTCGGCCAGAACCGTTCCCGCTGGAACACGTACGTCGGCAACTCGACCCGACGACCGCCCGGCAACACGGCCCGCCAGTCGACGTCGACGCCGGCCGCCCACAACCGGCCCAGCGCCATCAGTGCCGTTTCGGTGTCGTCCCGGTCGCGGCGCAGTAGCGGCGCGAACACCGCCTCGACGGACTGCTGGGCCGGCGCCGTTTCCGCCTTATCCCGGCGCAGCACTCCCGCTTCAGCCTGGCTCAGCACTTCCGCTTCAGCCTGGCTCAGCACTTCCGCTTCATCCCGGCGCATCACCGGCGCGAACACTCCGTCGAGCGTCTGCTGGGCCGGCGCCGTCTCCGCTTCATCGCGGTGCAGCACCGGCGCGAACACCCCGTCGAGCGTCTGCTGGGCCAGCGCGCAGAGCACACCGTCCGGACCCAGCTCCACATACCGGGACACACCCCGCTCGCCCAGACACCCGACGCCGTCGGCGAAGCGCACCGCCTCCCGCACCTGCCGCACCCAATAGGCCGGGGAGGTGAGCAGCCCTGGTTCGGCGAGCGTCCCGGTCAGGTTCGACACGATCGGAACCTGCGGTTCGTCGAACG
>NZ_BBYM01000088.1 GCF_001570405.1 Microtetraspora niveoalba
TCCAGCACCGAGCCGGCCACCTCATGCACCAGCCCCGCGTCACCGGCCCACCGCTCCACCACCGGCAGCACCACCACCGGCGGCGCGACTCCGCCCCGCACCACCGCCACGAGGCTCTCAAACCGGCCCGCGGTCAGGACTTCGGTGTCACCGATCGCACCGTCCCCGATGACGACCCAATCCGAGGTATCCGCCGCCTCCCCCGCCGACACCAGAGGCACCCAGTCCACCGCGAACAGCGAGTCACGGGTGCTCCGGCCGCCGCCTGTCGCCAGTTGCCCGGCGTCGACCTCGCGCATCACCAAGGACTGGACGGACGCGACGGGCGCGCCGGTCGCGTCGGCGGTCTGTATCTCGACACCGTCACCGACCGGGGTCAGGGCCACGCGCAACATCGAGGCTCCGGCGGCATGCAACCGCACGCCCGTCCACGCGAACGGCAACCGCGTCCCCTGGCCATCGGCGGCCTTGAGGCCGTTGACGTGCAGCGCGGCGTCCAGCAACGCCGGATGCACACCGAACCCGCCCGCCTCGGCTACCGCCTCCTCCGGCAACGCGACCTCGGCGAACACCCGCTCACCATCACGCCACGCCGCCCGCAACCCCTGGAACACCGGGCCGTAGCCGTACCCGCCCTCCTCCAGAGCGTCGTAGAACCCCTCCAGCGGCACCGCCACCGCACCCTGCGGCGGCCACACCGCCAGATCCACGCCTTCCGCCACGGCATCGGCGGACAACACCCCGGCCGCGTGGCAGACCCACGACGCGTCGTCCCCGCCTTCGGGTCGTGCGTACACCTCGACGGGACGCTCGCCTTCATCGGCCGCGCCCACGCTCACCTGCACCTGTACGGCACCGCGCTCCGGCAGCACCAACGGGGCCCGCAACACCAGCTCCCGCACCACAGAGCAGCCGATCCGCCCGCCGGCGGCCCACACCATCTCCACCAGTGCCGTCCCCGGCACGACGACCTGGCCGAGGATCACGTGATCGGCCAGCCACGAATGCGTCGCCAACGACAACCGCCCCGTCATCAGGACGGCGCCGTCACCGGCCACGGTGATCGCGGCACCGAGCAGCGGGTGCTCGACGGGCTCCATCCCGGCCGCGCCCAGGTCGCCGGGGACTGCCGATCCGGCACCGGGCCAGTACCGCTCACGCTGGAACGCGTAGGTCGGCAGTTCCACCCGACGCCCACCCGGCAGGACGGACGTCCAGTCGACGTCGCCGCCGGCCGTCCACAACCGGCCCAGCGCCGCCAGGGCCGTCTCCGCCTCATCCCGGTCGCGACGCAACACCGGCGCGAACACGGCCTCGTCGACCGACCGCTGCGCCAGCGCGCAGAGCACACCGTCCGGGCCCAGCTCCACGAACCGGGACACACCCCGCTCGGCC
>NZ_BBYM01000089.1 GCF_001570405.1 Microtetraspora niveoalba
CTGGATCTGCCCGCGCAGGTTGAGCTGAGTGGCACATGGTTATCGGTGGCGATGGAGGGTGCCGCGCACGCCGATGAGGTGGCCGCCGCGTTGCGGTCGGCGGGTGCGGATGTGATCGCGTTGACTGTGCCGGATGGCGGGGCAGATCGTGAGGCGGTCGCTGATCTTCTTCGCGGGGTCGGGCCGGTCGCCGGGGTGGTCTCCTTGCTGCCTGCTGCGGAGCGGCCGCTGCCCGGGGGGCATGTGCCGGCGGGTCTGGCTGCGACGGTGGCCTTGATCCAGGCTCTCGGTGACGTCGGCATCGCCGCCCCGCTGTGGGCGGTGACCGGTGGTGCGGTGTCGATCGGCCGGTCGGATCCGCTGCTGAGTGCGGTCCAGGCGCAGGTGTGGGGTCTGGGCCGGGTCGCGGCGTTGGAGTATCCGGAGCGCTGGGGCGGTTTGATCGATCTTCCGCCGGTGGTTGATGAGCGCGCCGGTCGGCGGCTCGTCGCGGTCTTGGCCGGTGATGAGGACCAGGTGGCGATCCGTGCCTCAGGCGTGTACGGGCGGCGCTTGGTGCGCGCACCCCGAACGGGCAGCGGTCCGGGGCACGGGGCCGGTGCGGGGCTTGGAGGTTCTGTGCTGGTGACCGGTGGCACGGGCGCACTGGGGGCGGTCGTGGCGCGCTGGCTGGCCGGTCGCGGGGTGCCGCATCTGATCTTGACCGGGCGGCGTGGCGCTGAGGCGCCCGG
>NZ_BBYM01000090.1 GCF_001570405.1 Microtetraspora niveoalba
GCCGAACGAACGCTGAGGCCGGTCACCACGCGCGGCATCCCGATCACCGTAGGACCGCTGCGGCCGATCTTCGGCGTTCCTGCTGAAGGGGCGATCACCACGATCACGCGCTCGGAAGTCTCCCCTGTCTCCGGAACGCCCCTCGCGCCGCTCCCCGTAGCGTCCCGCGAAGCCCTCTCCGCCCCTGTCTCCTCCGGTCGTACGACGCGGCCGGTCGTTGTTCTCTTCGCCACGGCCCACGCCGTCACGCCCGTCTTCTCTGTTCACTTCTGTCCTCTGTTACTCACTCACCGCGTACGGCGGCCAGGGATGTTGCTCCCTCGCCACGCCCGCAGGAGATGAACTATGAGCCGGACGATGCTGAACGTCCGCTTCCGGCCGAAAGTCTGATTGGCTGCCGGCTCTCGTCGCTCGCCGTGGCCTTCGCTCCTTGCCTGACGCGAAGAAGGCCACCCAATTGGGGGTGGCCCGACATGTCAAGCCTAGCAAGTCGCCACTACCACACGAGCCGAAGTCAGAACCCGCACCTTACGTCGCTGGCATCGTCGGTTTGCCGCCGCATCCGCACCGGTTACTCCCGTTCCACGGCCTGATGCCACGGTTCGGCCTGGTCCTCCGATGGTGTTTGCCCGGGGCCAGTCGCATCACCGCGGAGCACCGGAATCGATACGCGAGAACCTGTCCGCCTCGCACCGCCACACGCCGCTCCCACTCGCTCTGTGCACCACGAAACGACCGACAGCGGCACCCGGAGATCACTCTCGGCGCCCGAGATAGAGGCACAGGCGCGCCAAAAGTGACCCAGCCCCGCAGCCACAATCCGACCCGATGCTGCGCCACTGCTAACGCAAAAGTCGGCCGCCGAAAAGTCCTCACACTGCCCGAGACCGGCCCCCAAGCAGCCCGACCGAACTGGCACCCCCATCGGCCCCGGACACAAACTGATCGGCCACTGAGCCCGTCAGACGCCGGCCCTTTCACGGTCACCGATGTCATGCCGTCCTCATTCGAGACCTCAAGCCCTGAGCCCACCACCAATCGGGGACACAACAAAAAAGGGAGCCCGAAGACCCCCACACCATCCAACCCCGCATCCGCGAGGCGCCCTGGCGCCGCAGAGGCCGCCACCGGCTACCACAACCTCGAGAACAGCACCCCCGCAACAGCAGCAACAGGAAACGACATCCCTCGCGAATAGAGTTGTCGCCGCTAGCTCTCCAACCCCACGCTGCGACGCAGGCCGCCCCCGAACCCGAGCCGGCTCTCAACGACACAGCAACAGCCGGAAAACACCCAAAGGGCCACCCCGACCAAGCAGGAC
>NZ_BBYM01000091.1 GCF_001570405.1 Microtetraspora niveoalba
GATCGAGGCTAATCTGGCGGGAGGACTGAGCACCTGCAAATCCGCGGCGTCAAAAGGGCGGAATCTGCTCAGATACGAGGCCAGCTTGGCGGAGGAGACCGTACAAATCAGTCTCGCCCCAGAATTCGACTATCCGTCCGTCCTGTAGGCGGTAGGACTTGACGCCCGTCATTGTGAGGTCACGCCCGGTACGGTCGTGGGTGTAGGTCAGCGTAAATGCGACAGTGACGCGGTCCCGCGCTGCAAAGAGGTCATGCACCTGCACGCGACAGTTGGAAAGACCTGGGGTCATCACCGATCCGGCAGGATACTGACGCCCCTGTACGTGATGACCAGCACCATGGACAAGCACGTCTTCGGCTACCAATTCTTCAAGTTCAGCAACCTGCCGCGTCTCAAATACCCGCAAGTATCGCAGGACGACATCTGCGTTGCGCCTGCTGATGGCTTCCTCTGAGTCGGTCATGTAAGGACCGTATCCGGCGGCCCCTATGGCCACCAGATATGCAGACGCCCAAGACGTCCAGGACGTCTTCCGGTCCGCGAGGGAGCTGCCAGCCTTACCGGAGGGTGACAGCTCCCTTACTCATGTCCCAGTACAGGCGGACGTCTACGGACGCAGCCAGACGCCATTGGACGCAACGGGACGCCGTTGTCAGACGCGGCGGCAATTCGCGTCGTGGAACTCTGACCTGCAAATAGTCGTCCCACTGATGTAGAACGGAACTGCAAGAAGTCACCGTCACCCAGACGGAATGACACAGGCGAGAAGCTACGCGACCCATTTTCCGGCGTGCATAGAAATCCGGGCGGCAAACACAAACACTAACCTCGATC
>NZ_BBYM01000092.1 GCF_001570405.1 Microtetraspora niveoalba
CATCCGCATCCGCATCCGCATCCGCACCGGAGGAAGCACCACCACCACCACCAGCGGCGGACGCCCCCCGGTCGGCGGGAGAGCCACCACCGGCGGAAGTGTCACCGGCTAGGAAACTGTCACAGCCAGCCGCTGCCGAGCCTGCCTCCGTACCCGGGGCCGAGTTCGAAGAAGTCGAGTGTGAAGCCGCAACGCCGTGAGCGGAAGCGGCCGAAGCGCGACGCGGCTGAGTCGCATTTGAGGGAATCGCCGCATGCGGCCCCGGATAGCCGTTTCCGTCTCGCCGGGAGCGGGCGAGTGTCGCAATTGAAAAAATCGCGTCATCTGACTCCAGGTGACCGCTTTTGTCTCCCTGAGGGAGAAAGTCGTCGAAGGTGAATGCGGCGCGCGTCTGGGAGGTCTCCGCTGCTTGCGGGGCGCCGAGGGCAGCGACACGGGTCCACCAGTCGGCGTCGCAGGGGCGGGACTCGTCATCGTCGCGCGACTTCTCCGAAAAGAAGCCGGCGGACTCGAAGAGCCGAGTCATGTCCACCCCCGTTCTCAACTAGAACACCTGTATGAATAATGTCAGAGGTGTCGGCGCCAATCAAGTCGAATTCGTAAAGAATTTCGAGGAGAATATCGATATCATATTTCAGGAAAAATCGGGCGTCGGCGTTTACTGAAGCCATCACCACGGGGGCTGCAACCCGGCCATCTGCTCCCAGCCACCGGCAGCAAACCGCAACGCCCCCTTGAATCCGCCCACTGTTCCGGCCGGTCGTATTGGAGAGAGGCTCCGTCGCGCCGAGTTTCACCCGTAGCCGCAGTGACGCTGCGGCCCGGCGCATGCGGA
>NZ_BBYM01000093.1 GCF_001570405.1 Microtetraspora niveoalba
CGGGCGTCCCGGAGGACTGTCCGTTGACGGGTGTGGTGCATGCCGCGGGTGTGGGGCAGGCCGCGATGCTGGAGCAGACCGGGCCGGGGGAACTGGCGGAGGTGCTCGGTGGCAAGGTCGCGGGCGCGGTGCACCTGCACGAACTGACCCAGGATATCGATCTTGGGATGTTCGTGATGTTCTCCTCGGGTGCGGGGGTGTGGGGCAGTGGCGGGCAGGCCGCTTATGGTGCGGCGAACGCTTTCCTGGACGCGCTTGCCGTTCAGCGGCGTGCGCGAGGGCTTGCCGGGACCTCGGTTTCGTGGGGTGCGTGGGGTGAGGCGGGTATGGCCTCGCAGGAGGGCGCCCGTGACTATCTGCGTGAGCGTGGCATGGTCGCGATGGATCCGGAGTTGGCGGTCCGGGCTCTGGAGCAGGCGGTGGAGGCGGGTGAGGACTGTGTGACGGTCGCGGATATCGATTGGCCGCGTTTCACTGACACGTTCACCGCTACGCGGGTGAGTCCGTTGCTGGCTGATCTGCCCGAGGCGCGGCAGCGGCCGGTTGTGGCCTTCGGTGAGGAGGATGGTTCGGCGCTTGCGGGTCGTCTGGCTCCGTTGCCGGTGTCCCAGCGGCGGCAGATCCTGCTCGACCTGGTCCGTGGCGAGGTCGCCGCGGTGCTCAAACATCCGGATGTTCAGGCCATCGAGGCCACGCGGACGTTCAAGGACCTGGGGTTCGAGTCGCTGACCGCGGTGGAGTTGCGTAACCGGCTCAATCGGGAGACGGGGTTGCGGCTGCCCGCGACCATGGTCTTCGATCACC
>NZ_BBYM01000094.1 GCF_001570405.1 Microtetraspora niveoalba
CCCGGCGCCTCCGCACCGCGCCGCCCGGTCAAGATCAGATGCGGCACCCCGCGACCGGCCAGCCAGCGCGCCACGACCGCCCCCAGTGCGCCCGTGCCACCTGTCACCAGCACAGAACCCGCCGGCCACCCGCCGCTCTCACCCTCACAGGGCCGACCATCGGACACCCGCGACGCACGCTCCACGCCTTCGGCCGGACCACCGGATGCTCTAGGTGCACGCACCAGACGCCGGGCGAACACCCCCGATCCACGCACCGCGAGCTGATCCTCACTCCCGGCACCACCACCCAGAACCACCGCCAGACGGGCCCCCACCCGGGCGTCCACCGTGGCGGGCAGGTCGATCAGACCACCCCACCGCCGCGGATACTCCAACGCCGCGACCCGGCCCAGACCCCACACCTGCGCCTGGACCGCACTCATCAACGGGTCCGACCGGCCGATCGACACCGCGCCACCGGTCACCACCCAAAGCGGAGCAGAAACATCGGCGTCACCGAGAGCCTGGATCAACGTCACCGTCGCCGCCAGCCCCACCGGGACACGCCCATCAGGCAGCGGCCACTCCGCCGTCCCAAGCACCGACACCACACCGGCGACCGGCCCCACCCCACGAAGAAGATCAGCCACAGTCTCGCGACCCGCCGCCCCGCCATCCGGCACGGTCAACGTGACCACATCCGCCCCCGCGCAGCGCAGCGCGGCGGCCACCTCACCGCAGAGCCCCCCGCCCTCCACCTCCACCAGCAACCATCTACCGCTCAACCCGGCCTGCGCCGGCAAGTCCGG
>NZ_BBYM01000095.1 GCF_001570405.1 Microtetraspora niveoalba
TGAGACCTACGGCGTCTACAAGTCCGCGGCCAACCTCTGGTCCGGCAAGATCGTCTGACCTGCTGTCAGCGATCCGGGCTGAGGTGACACCTCAGCCTCCACAGCGGTGAAGAAGGGGCCCGGCATCCAGCCGGACCCCTTTTCGCGTTCTCTCCGCCTCTTGTACGCACGAGTTGTACGCACGACGCCCTCGACCTCTCGGCGGGATGGCGCGGAGGCCCGCGCCGGTGACGTGCCCACACGGTGCGTGTTCAACGAACCGGCCTCGCGGTCGCGGAAGACGATGTACCCGGCGGCCGACGACCCGGCCGCACGGTCGTGGACAACGAGCCCCTGGGCCGGGACGGCATGGCCGCCCACCGCTTCACCTGTCGACGGATATCCGGATCACGGGGCCGCTCACCCTGCCGACCTCCCTCAAACGGGCATTTCACCCGACATTTCGGCCAACTCTTCGTGTACATCCGCCAAATTGGGCGAACAACTCAAACCGCCCGCCGATATCGGCGACCGTCGGGATTCACGTCATATGACCTCAGCCGAGCGTGGGGCCTTCGAGCGAAACTCCCGGCTCGGCAGGCGGAAACGGGAGCGGACGTACGACACCCCTGACGCATCCATCTGCGCGACCACCCCCTTACATCCGGACTTTTCTTACGACATTTACTCCTATACGTTCCTTTGTCATCCCTTTACTGACGGATGGGGCGCGC
>NZ_BBYM01000096.1 GCF_001570405.1 Microtetraspora niveoalba
TCTGGGCGGGCGGGTCATCCGGCAGGGACTCCGCGTTGATCAACACCAGAAGCTCAGTCCCGATCCGCTGCTCCAACAACGCGATCACCACATCCGCGTTCCGCACCCGAAGCGGACGCTCATCCCCCTCCACCCTCGGCCTCGCATACGCATCCAGCAACGCCCGAAGCCGCGCCCCCGCCTCACGCGGAAGCCGGAACTCCCCCTCCAACCCACCCGTGGCGCTCTCCCGCACCAGCACGAACCGCTCCCGATAGTCAGCCTCAGCGTCATCGGCCTCCCCATCCGGATTCAACACCGCATGCAGATACCGCCCCGCCCGCGCGATCTCCGCCGGAGTCGCCTGATCCGCCAACGCCACCAGGATCGGCTCGGCCAACGCCGCCTGCGCATCATCCAACCGGGCCGTGGCCGCACAGATCGCCGTCACATACCCCTCGGCCAGACTCCCCCGCGCAAACCGCGCCCGCACCGTAGGCAGACGAGCCAACTCCACCGCAAGCGCCAGCACCCGCCCCGCACCCGCCACACTCATCCCCGCCGCCGAACGCAGCCAGGATCGGGTCGAGGCGTGACCGTGTCCCTTGGCCTCCCCGGCCGCGTGCACCCGGCCCACCCGCACCGCGATCGCCGAGGTCAGCCGATCCCGCGCGTACAGCAGGTCCTCCGCCTCGGCCAGACACACCCCCGCCTCCTCCGG
>NZ_BBYM01000097.1 GCF_001570405.1 Microtetraspora niveoalba
CCAAGATCCCCCCCGTGGAGGACATGCCGTTCCTCGAGGACGGCACGCCGGTCGACATCGTCCTGAACCCCCTGGGTGTTCCCGGACGAATGAACGTCGGCCAGGTGCTGGAGACACACCTAGGCTGGATCGCCGCCCGCGGGTGGGACGTCTCCGGCATCGAGGAGGCCTGGGCGGAGCGCCTGCGTGAGAAGGGGCTCGCCAAGGTCGAGCCGCGCACCAACGTGGCCACCCCGGTGTTCGACGGCGCCCACGAGGAGGAGATCGTCGGCCTGCTGAACAACACCCTGGTCAACAGGGATGGTTCGCGCATGGTCGGCGAGAACGGCAAGGCGCGGCTGTTCGACGGCCGTTCCGGTGAGCCGTTCCCGCACCCGATCTCGGTCGGCTACATCTACATCCTGAAGCTGCTCCACCTGGTCGACGACAAGATCCACGCGCGTTCGACCGGTCCGTACTCCATGATCACTCAGCAGCCGCTCGGTGGTAAGGCCCAGTTCGGCGGCCAGCGCTTCGGTGA
>NZ_BBYM01000098.1 GCF_001570405.1 Microtetraspora niveoalba
ACACCGGATATGCAGGTCAGCAGGCTACCTTCCAAGCCAAGGAAGGTTACGAGTGACCACGCGGCCTCGGTATGCGGCCTCAGTGTTCGTCCCGGTCGTAGGCGAACTGCAGGCCGGCGGTGCCGCCCGTCTCGATGAACAGCCGGGTGAAGTCGCCGACGGTCTCCTTGCGGGCCCAGTCACGCTGCAGCTCACACAGCAGTTGCACCCAGGTGATCGGTCGCGCTCCGGCCTGCTCGACGCGGCGCAACGCGGTCTCATGCGCAGCCAGCGAGGTGCCGCCCACTGCATCGGTGACCGGATAGACCTGATAGCCCTCACGCAGCGCGTCGAGCGTAGGGAAGGTCAGGCATGCCTCCGTCCACAACGCCGCCATCACCAGCTTCCTGCGGCCGGTGGCCTTGACCGCCTCGACGAACTCACGATCTTCCCACGCGTTGATCGACGTGCGGTCGTAGGTGGGCAGGCCGTCCAGGGCTTGGCGCAACTGCGGGATCGGTGGTTTGTT